>NZ_JBITWB010000002.1:0-102628 GCF_044543405.1 Qipengyuania sp. NPDC077410
AAGGACGACAAGCCTGGCAAGGATGACAAGCCTGGCAAGGATGACAAACCCGGTAAGGACGACAAGCCTGGCAAGGACGACAAGCCCGGCAAGGACGACAAGCCCGGTAAGGACGACAAGCCTGGCAAGGACGACAAGCCCGGCAAGGACGACAAGCCTGGCAAGGATGACAAGCCTGGCAAGGATGACAAACCCGGTAAGGACGACAAGCCTGGCAAGGACGACAAGCCCGGCAAGGACGACAAGCCCGGCAAGGACGACAAGCCTGGCAAGGACGACAAGCCCGGCAAGGACGACAAGCCTGGCAAGGATGACAAGCCTGGCAAGGATGACAAACCCGGTAAGGACGACAAGCCTGGCAAGGACGACAAGCCCGGCAAGGATGACAAGCCTGGCAAGGATGACAAGCCTGGCGGTCCGGGCAAGGACGGCGGCCCCGGCAAGGGTGACTAGTCGTGCTAATCGTTAACGCCTTCGATGCCTTTCGACATCTCGCAATGTGCGGTCGATGGGTATGAGCGCCACTATCGGCCGACTGCTGATCTGCGTACTATCGCTGGCAGCTGCGATGTTACTGTGGGGCTCGGGGTTTTTGCAGGGCGCTGAAGATGCTTTGCGCAATTCCCTGTTCAGCATCCATTCCCGCGAAGCCAGCGGCCAGCTTCACGTCGTCGAGATGGATGCGGCAAGCCTGGCAGAGATAGACCGGTGGCCCTGGGACCGGCGCCACTATGGTTCACTTGTCAGCCGGCTGTCGGATGCGGGCGTGCGGAGCATTACCTTCGACGTCGATTTTTCCACTCCATCTGAAACAGAGCAGGATCTCGCTTTCGCCGCGGCGCTGGCCGAGGCCAAGCCAACGATCGTCCTGCCGACATTTGCGCAAAGAGCATCTCGGCACGACACAAGGATGCTAGACGCCCTGCCGATCCCGGCCTTGAGGGATTATGCAATCCTGGGTTCGGTTTCCATCGCAGCAGACGGCGACGGATTCGTGCGGCGAATGCCATTAGGCACTCTTACGCAGGGCATTCCCCGGCCATCATTGTCCGCGCAGATTGCGGGCCGCCCCGGGACGGTCGATCAGCCTTTTCCATTAGATCTGTCGATCGACCCTCTGACTATACCCCGCCACAGCTTCTCTGATATCGAGCATGGTCGGTTTGCCGAAGCCGATCTTCGTGGAAAAGATGTGTTGGTCGGTGCCACGGCAATAGAAATGGGCGACAGGTACGCTGTTCCTCAACATGGCGTAATTCCCGGCGTCATTGTTCAAGCGATCGCAGCTGAAACTCTCTTTGCGGCTTTGCCTGCCAGCGCAGGCCCGTTTGTTCTTATGGCAATAGCCTGCTCAGGCTTCGCCTGGTTGCTACGGGCGACAACAATGCGCCAGGCCGCAACACGCAGCGCCGTAGCGCTGGGCACAGTTGTGAGTGCCTACGGCGCGTCTTGGTTCGCATTTTACACGATGCTCGAAGCCGCACCCGCCGCAGTCGCGGTATTGTTTGCAGGCGCTGCGCAGTTGCTGGCAATTCTTAAAAAGGATTTGGACCATAGGCGCGTCCATGACTCCGACACAGGGCTTCCGAACCGACTGTCGATGGAACGAGAGATTGATCCGGCGTCGGCCGCATGCATTACGGCAATCATTGGTAATTTCGCGGCGCTCTCGAGCGTTCTGGGCGATCACAATGCGAAAGAACTCCTCAAACGCGTTGCCGAGCGGCTCCTCGTGGGGAACTTCGGCAGCACAGTTTATAGAATAGAGGACCGCACGCTCGCCTGGCATTCTTCTCTTGAAGCCGGAGAGATGGAGGCAATGCTTAAGGCATTGCATGCACTGATGCGACGTCCCATCGAGGTCGGAGGGCGAAGCGTTGATGTCCACATCGCATTTGGCGTTGCCGCACCTCAAGCCCTAGCAGAGGCGGCTTTGTCCGCTGCAACGGCTCTGAGAAATGCGGAACCTTGGCACATTCATCTAGCTGATGAGCAAACCGAGGTGGAACGGCAGATCTCCCTTATGGGAGAGCTTGATGTGGCAATCGATTTGGGTGAGCTTGAGGTCGTTTATCAGCCGAAGCTTGATTTAAAGACTGATCGCATCACCAGCGTCGAAGCGCTCGTACGTTGGAATCATCCGCAGCGCGGTCCGTTACGACCCGACCTGTTTATTCCGATGGCCGAAGATGCGAACCGGATATGCGACCTGACCTTGTATGTTCTGCAAAGGACCATCGACGATTTAGCCGCCTGGTGCCAACATGGCCTTGTCGTCAGCGCTGCGGTCAATATTTCCGCAAAGCTGGTCTATTCAACCGAATTCATCGACAAGGCGAAGCGGATCCTAGCGGAGACAGGAATTCCGCGGAATCGTTTGATCTTCGAAGTGACTGAATCAGCAACAATCGATGATCCCAGCGCCGCTGTCGCCGCGCTTCAGCACTTTCGCGATCTGGGCATCGCAATCTCGATGGACGATTACGGCACAGGCCAGTCGACATTGACTTATATCAAGCAGCTTCCGTTGTCCGAACTGAAGATTGACCGAAGCTTCGTCCAGCATGCCCATGAGGATGCAAACGATGCGCTTCTCGTGCAATCGACCATCGACCTTGCGCATCGGCTGGGTCTGCGAGTTGTTGCAGAAGGAGTGGAGGATCGACGTTGTCTCACCTTCCTCCGCGAAGCTGGCTGCGATCTTGCTCAGGGCTATTTCATTGGAAGACCGACCAGCCCAGAAGAAATGAGGGAAATGCTTACATCGCACACGTCACTTGCGGCCTGAACGCGACTAACAATTTTCTGCTTATCGACTGATAGCACTCGGCGCGCTAGGCAACCTTTCATTGTTAAGCGAACGTCCGTTTTTGGGTTGCTACAACAATCTCTCGAATGACCGTTATGGGGGCGCTTAGCGGACATAAATGATGGCTAGTTTCCCGGGTGGAAAAATGCATTTCCGAATCCCTAAAAAGGCATCGAACCAATGCATTAGACGGCTTTTGCGGGCCTTTTGCGGGCTCTTTGCATAAACCGAATTACCTAAATATCTGAAAATACGTGAAAAAAGAGGCCAAATGTGATGCCTCTTCTGGGCACCAGTAGCATAAAGCATTGAAATGTATAGGAAAAAAGGGGAGATTTGGAGGGCTCACATTGGTTCTCCAAGTTTTTGTCTCGGCTCGTCTTTTGCGTACTCTTTCAGCAGTTTGCGGCGTTGATCGACTGAATCTCGACTCGTCCCTGATAATCCCAGCCTCAGATTTTTGCGGGCCTTTTCGCGGGCTTCTGACAAAACCATATTCCGAGGCCCGCAAATGCTTTATTCGGGGGCCTTTCTGAAAGGCCGGCCGCGTCGCTTCCGACCTGAGTGATTTTCGTCTTGCGTCACGCGACACTTGACAGATTTGTGCGTGGCGACTAGGGAGATTTCATGGAAATCGAGTCCATCAGGCACAAGGGCCTGCGCCGCTTCTTCGAAATCGGCAATGCCAAGGGTTTGGTGGGGGAGGTGGGTAGGCTGCGCAAGATGCTTGCCTTTATTGATGCAGCGGAAGGCATGGGCGAACTGTTCGTTCCGCCAAACTTCGGCCTCCACGAACTCACTGGAGACCGAAAAGGTACCTGGTCGATGACCGTGACACGCAACTGGCGTCTGACCTTCAAAGTGAATGAAGAAGGCGCATTGATTGATATGGATCTGGAGGATTATCATGGCGCTTAAGATGCACCCATCGCTTTCTGTCCATGTCGGCGAGTGGCTGAAGAGCGAGATTGTCGAGCCTGCCGGTGTCAGCGTAACCGATCTCGCTGCACACTTCGGTGTTTCGCGGCAAGCACTGAGCACGCTGCTCAACGGCAATGCCAGTCTCTCTGCCGATATGGCGATCCGCTTCGAGAAGGCCTTCGGGATGAAGGCCGATACCTTGCTGCGTATGCAGACAGCCTATGAGCTCGCACAAGCGCGGGCGCATGAGGACGAGATAAAAGTAGGGAAGTTTGCCGAAGCAGCATGACAGCTTCCTACATCAGTCTGCAAATTGCCCAGCAGAAAATCATTCAATCTTAGCTGCAGGTACATACTCGCCCATACATTGCATGGCAGAAATGGGGCCGATTGCGGACCGTCCGCTCCGAAATTTAATTCACACCAAGGCGGCCGCCGCTTTCGGGTGGGCATGCATATGCCACATTGAGTCCAGCACAGACGCGTATCTACGTCGTATGGTCGGGTGGCATAAGACCACACTTGTCTTTGGGCTGCGTCCAAACCACGCTTGAACGGACGTCGCGTTTTAGTTAGCTGCAAGATCCAGCGAAAAATCTGGAAACTGCATTGCACACCGAACTTTTCCTGAAAGGCCGTCTGCGGCACGAACTTGCCGCACAAGAAAAGGCCTGGCTCGAAGAGGCTGTCAGTCGCACTGTCCGGCTCGAACCGCGGCAAACTCTGGTCGAACGTGGAGAGCGGATCGAGCATTCCTATTATATCATCGAAGGGACCGTGCTTCGCCACCGCGACGACCGGAAGGGTGAGCGGCAACTGGTCGGGTTGAATATTCCCGGCGACTTCGTCGATTTGCACGGCTTCCCGATGAAGCGGCTGGATCATAATACGACGGCACTAGGGCGCGGTCACCTTGCCGAGGTGCCGCATTCGGCCATTGCCAAGCTGCTCGAGCGCTCAACTCATCTCGCTCGCGCGCTGTGGTTCTCCACCTTGCTGGATGCGGCCATGCACCGCGAATGGATCTTCCGGCTTGGACGGCTCAATGCAGAAGGGCGGATCGCGCACCTCGTTTGCGAGATCATCGAACGGCTCAAGTTCGTCGACCTGTATGACGGTCGCAATTTTCCGGTACCATTGCTGCAGCGCGACTATGCGGAGGCATGCGGTATCACACCGGTCCATGCCAATCGCAGCTTTCGTATCCTGAAGGAACGCGGCGTGCTGGAACCGCATGGCGAAGGACGGATCGAGATCCTGGACGAGGCCGAACTGAAACGGCTCGGCGAGTTTTGCGGCGACTATCTCTATGGCGAAGGCATGCTGGCACTGGACTCTTTCGAGGACCGGGACGAGCAGGCTTCGCGGTAAAGCGCCAGCGTCTCGCGCGCCATTCGCTGCGCGGAGAACCGTTCTTCGAACCGGCGCCGAATAGCCGAGCGGTCCAGCTGTAGCACCTCGTCAATCCTATCGATTGCTTCGGCAACGCTATCGACGACGATACCTGTCACCCCGTCCTCGATCACTTCGGGTACGCTGCCCTGCCGCCACGCTATGACCGGCGTCCCGCATGCCATCGCCTCGATCATCACCAAGCCGAAAGGTTCGGGCCAGTCGATGGGAAATACCAGCGCGGCTGCCTTGCCCAGAAAGCCCTGCTTCTGTGCATCGTCGACACTCCCGACATGCCTGATCCGATTGTCCAGTGCGGGCAGGACGACCTCGTCGAAATACCCGGGGTTGCCCGGATCGACGGGACCGGCGAGGCGCAAGTCCCGGCCGGTTGCGCGCGCGAGTTCTATCGCGCGATCCGGCCGCTTCTGGTCTGTCATCCGACCGAGGAATGCGAGGTAGCCCCCCGATCCATCGCCCGCCCGATATCGCTCCGTAGGCATCCCGTGATGCACCACGCCTGCCAAGCTGCCAGCTGGCACTGCCCCTGCCTGCGCATTCGAGATCGCGATGATCCGCTCATGCGGGAATGCGCGAAAATGCTCGACGTGATCCGGCTCGTCGGCGCGCCAGTGGATCGTGCGGAACGCCGGGATGCCGAGCGCGCTGGCGGCAGCGCTCGCATGGGCTGAGCCGTGCAGATGAACGACATCGTGCGCTCCGCCATGGGTCAGCACGTCGCGCAGCAACTGCGCCTCCAGCACCGCAGGCAGGCCCGGTGGAGCGGAGCCGCCTTGCTGCTCGTGCCAGGATAGCGAACGGTAGTCACTCACATGCCGCACACCCGGAAGCGTGCAATCGGCTGGCCCGAACAAGGTGACCTCGTGACCGTCATCGACCTGCGCCGCGACAAGGTTCGCGATTACCCGCTCGGTGCCGCCGTAAGTGACGGGCGGGACCGGATGAATGACGGGCGCGACGTGGGCTATACGCATGAAAGCAACATTTATCACCTTGATTGTCAGGAACTTGGAACCGGCACGAACATCGGTACTTGCAGATCCGGAGCCCGTCGATGTTTGTTTGTCATGTAGCCCTTCAGGGCTGTCTCACACTGTCCGATGTCCCTTATGGCATCAACGCGGACACCGGTGGCCACATCACCTATCTGCTCGAACTGGCCTGCGCGAGTGCGCGCGATCCGGCCATCGACCGTATCGACATCATTACCCGCGGTTTTGCCGACGCGAAGCTGGGCATGCGATTCGATGCGCAATGTGCAGAGGCACAAGGCAAGATTCGGCTCGTCCGGCTGGATGATGGCGACCCGTCGTACCTACCCAAAGAGGCCCTGCACGAGCGACACGAAGAGCTGTGCGAGGCGTTTCTCGCCTACCTGAACGATCTCGATCGCAAGCCGGCCATCATCCACGCCCATTATGCCGATGCGGGGATCTTGGCCCGCAAGGCGAAGGAAGCTCTCGGGATCCCCTACATCTTTACCGGCCACTCGCTTGGCGCGGTCAAGCGCGAAGTCAACGGCTGCGCCGACGCCAGCCTGCAAACCCGGATAGCTGTCGAAGAGCGGGCACTGGCTCTTGCCGATGCAGTGATTGCAAGCTCGCGCGACGAGGCAGAGGCGCAATACGCGCACTACGCCTCCATCGAAGCGGGTCGCATCCGCGTGATCCCGCCGGGATGCGACCTGACCCGGTTCGAAAGCGCGCAACCCACCGACAAGGTGCGCGCGGATTTGGCGCAGTTCCTGCGCGATCCGGCCAAGCCCATGCTACTCGCCATCGCTCGGCCCGTTCGCAAGAAAAACCTGCTGGGCCTGGTAGAGGCCTACGCCGGGGACTCGGAATTGCAGGACGCCGCCAATTTGGTGATCGTCGCAGGCTGCCGCTCCCTGCTCGGCGATCTGGAAACGGAATGCCGAGAGGTCATGCAGGAGCTGATCGAGGCGGTCGATCGGCACGATCTATACGGCAAGTTTGCCTATCCCAAGCATCACGACCCCGCCGACATCCCGGCCTATTATGCCATGGCGCGCGAGAGCGGTGGCGTATTCGTGAACCCCGCCTTTAACGAGCCCTTCGGCCTGACGCTGCTGGAAGCGGCCGCGTCGCGCTTGCCGGTGGTCGCCACAGACAGCGGCGGGCCGAACGATATCGTGGAACGGTGCAGCAACGGCGAACTCGTTTGCCCGCGCGATCCGCAGGCGATTGCCACCGCTTGCCGGGAAATCGTGACGGACAGGCGCAAGTGGGTACGCTACGCCACTGCGGGTGTGGAAGCGGTTGCAGCCTACGACTGGACGGCTCACCGCGACCAGTATCATCGCCTTCTGCATGAATTGACTGGCCCGCTGGAGCCAGCCCCGCAATGGGACCGGATCCTGATTTGCGATATCGACAACACACTGCTGGGCGATCGGGAAGCCTTGCGTGAATTCCTCGCCTGGCAGGCAGAGCATTCGGGCCACATCGCTCTCGGCATCGCGACCGGGCGCAGTTTCCACAGCGCGCAAGCAATCCTTGCGGCGGAGGGCGTACCGACACCCGATGTCATCATCAGCAGCGTGGGCACTCGCATTCACTGGTACGACCGGGATGAACGCTGTTTCTTGGAAGACGAAGGCTGGCGACGCCGGGTGGAAAGCGCATGGCAGGAGGATACGGTTCGCGAGACTACGGATACACTAGGGCTGCGGCAGCAGGCTTTGCTGGAACAGCACAGTGGCAAAGCCAGCTTCTTCCTCGACCGGCATGATCCCGATGACATCCATTGCGCGTTCCGGAAAGCCGGCCTGCACGTGGAGATCGTGGCCAGCCATGGTCGCTATCTGGATGTCCTGTCCGAAGGTGCCGGGAAGGGGCCGGCGGTCGTCCATGTGGCGGATACGCTATTCCTGACCCAGTCGCGTGTCGTAGTCGCGGGGGACAGCGGGAACGACCTGACCATGCTGCGCGCCTGTCCATTCCCGATCGTGGTCGGCAATGCTAGCGACGGGTTGGCGCAGGATCCTTCCCTGTCCCACGCCTATTGGGCGAAAGGGTGCTACGCTGCCGGCGTGCTGGAAGGCGTCCGGCATTACCAGGCGCAAGGCAGCTGGTGAGTACCTATCGATCCGTTTCGGTGCTCACACTGGTGCGGGGCCGCCAGCAGCATCTCGATCACCTGATTGCAGGCCTCGAGGCCCAGACCTTCCCGCCAGACGAACTCGTTGTCGCCTACATGCAGGACGAACCGCCGCGAATCGAAACCGACGGACGCTTCCTCGTCCGCTGCGTGCAGGTACCGGGAGAACCCATGCCGCTCGCCGCCGCGCGAAACCGTGCTGCGGAACTGGCGGAGGGCGATGTTCTGACCTTCCTCGACGTCGATTGCATTCCCGATCCGGAATTCGTGCGCCGCGCGGCGGAAGCACATGTGTACGACGGCGAAGGCGTGTTCCTGCCTGAAGTGCGGTACTTGCCCGGGCGCGGCGACGGCTGGCTCACCTCCGACGGGGCACCGGATTACGACCTGCTGGCCAGCACTGGCGTGCGCCATCCCAGCAAGCGCCCCCTCAATGAAACCTCCGTCGATCCGATCGCGGATTTCGGTGAATTGTGGGGGCTGGCTTTCATCATGTCCTCGGAGACCTGGGCTGCGGCTGGCGGAATGGACGAGGATTACATCGGCTACGGTGCCGAAGAGACGGACCTCGGCCAGCGGCTGAAGCGTGCAGGCGCGCGCATGTACTGGGTGGGCGGGACGATCTGCTTCCACCAGCACCATCACGTCCATAAGCCGCCCTTGCAGCATTTCGATACCATCATCCGCAACGCCCGGCTCTATCGCAGCCGGTGGGGGGAGTGGTGCATGCAGTACTGGCTGGACGATTTCGAGCGGCGCGGGCTGGTGAAGCGGTCCGAAACACGCCTCGAGGTGGTGCGTCAGCCCACAAAAAGCGAGATTGCGGATACCCGGCAGGGTGCCGACGTGTTATTCAGCTGACCGCCCACAGGCGGGTAGCCTGTTCCTCCAGCCAGTGCGCGGCCTTCCGCGCGGCATCATCGTCATGCAGCGATGCAAGAACGCCGGCATCCAGCGCGTCGGTCTCCGAAAGCACGCGCTGCCATTCGGGGATCGAGGCGGGCCAGGTCTCCCGGTAAGTCGCCGCGCCCAGGCGCTCCAGCTCTCTCGCCTTGGCCTGCTGCTCGTCGAAATACCGCCATTCGGGGATGCACAGGAACGGCTTGGCCGCGCGGGCGATTTCGTGGACCGTATTGTCGCCGGCCGAAGCAATCACGCGGTCGGCGGCGCACAAATAATCGGTCAGATTGTCGATCCAGCCCAGCTCGTGCAGGTTGCCGAAATCGGTTTCGTGCCCTTCGCGGTGTACCGGTCCGGCGACCAGCCATTGCGTTTCCGGCTCCGCGCGCGCGGCGACCGTGAGCGGGGCGTAAGGCGTACCCGATCCTCCGCCACCGGCGATTACCAGCGTCATGGTCCTGTCTTCGGGCAAGCCGAGCTTGGCGCGCGCCTCCCCTTTTTCGAGCAGTGGCGCGCGGGTCGTGCACAGACCGCCCGTGTAGAATGTGCGCTCGCGAAGACGCGGCGGGTAGCTCGCCTGCTCCATCCGCTCGTCGAACGGGGCCAGCATGGCGACACAGGCTTCGTAGCCCGCGACATGACCGACATCCTCACGGTCACCATGCATCCTGATAGTCACGGCCGGCACGCTCATGATGCGCGACAACAGGGCGATCTCCGCCGAAACGTCGATGACGAACAGTGCCGGGTCCGCTTCGCGCAGCGTTTCTGCAATCGACCCCATGTGCTGGCGCATTTCCTCCACGCCGAGCGGGACGCAGTGCATCACCTCCGGCGTCGGCTGGTCGTGCAGCGCCGGGCTGCGCGAGGGCGCACCGATCATATTCGGCAGCTCGACCATGGTCGCATCGCGCGGCCGCTCGTCGAACTGCGAGGGCGCTGCCGTCATGATCGTAACCGGCCGTTCTTCCGGGATGTGTTCGAGGATAGCCATGATCCGGTTGGCATGGCCGCGGCCCTGATGGTGCGCGAAAAAGGCCAGTGGGCGCTTGTTCATTCTTGTTCCTTCGTTTCCACCTGCCGGCCACTATCCCGCGCTGGATTGACGATACGGCCGGCAGTCCAGTTTTCGCTGAGCCGAACCTTGGGATTGGGGGCACACCAGATTTCACCGGTCGCATCGATTGCGGTGACCCAGATAAGATTGTGCTCAAACCCGTAGTCGATGACGGCAAAGGCGAGCCCGGCGCCGCGATCAATGACATGCACGGGAAGCGGGGGGTTCAGCTGGGTGAACATGTCAGGGGTTCCGTCTGCGTGAAGGAGGGTCGCTTTCACACATCGTCGTGTGGCGTGAGCTTGGCGATCAGCGACCGGACGGTGCCGAACAGCATGGTGACCATGGCGACAAGTCCGGCACTGAGGACCACCACGATCCAGTACAGAACCTTGAAGAGCATCGGAAACCAGTTTTCTGGCACGTCGTCGAATTCGCCGATCGGCATCGTCATCAGGAGCAGCATGACAACGGCACCGCCCAGGAGGACGGTCGACATCATCGCAATGCGATAAATCTGCCTGTACATCCGGACGTCGAATTCCGCATCGGCGCGCCTCACCAGGCCGAGCAAGGTCAGCATCAGGGCCAGCGTCGTGGCCGCGCTTCCGGCAATGGCACTGCCGAGATAAAGTGCCGGGCTGGATAGTGCCGAAATCATGTCCCGCGCTTCGAGCGAGGAATAAATCGTACCCGAAGCGAAGTGTCCGGCCAGCCCGACAAGCAGGATCATGCCAACCGAACTGATGGTCAACGCGGTGTGTTTCATGCCGCGTCTCCAGCCTCGTTTGCGGGCTGCTTGCGTTCGCCTTTTTGCGGACCGAGATAGCGATACACGCCCCACAGATTGATCAGCAGCAGGGCGATATTCTGCCAGCCGATCCCTTCGGCATCGTCGCTGAGGAAGCCCCAGGCCGTCAGTGCCAACGAAGACGTGACGAAGAGCAAGAAAGCCCATCCCGTCACCCGCGTGCTGACATTCGTCGCCACGACGAGCGCTGCAACCACGGCAGCAATGGCGCCGTACCACTCGAGGAAATCCAACACCACTTCAGCCGCTCACATCGTAATCGATCGGTTTGAACGTGCCGCCGTTCGAAACATAAGCCGCGCACGCGGTGAGCCCGATCACGAGGTCCATCTCGGCCGGGAATCGGGTGAAGGTGCCCGGCGGAGACTGCGGCGGATCGACCGAAAGCCCGCCGTCGCCGGCGACCGGTACGTTCATGAATACGTTGAAGGCGGTGGGTATGTCGTCGGGACCGATGCCATATGGTTCCAGCGCTTCGGCCAGATTTCCGAAACAGCCGCGATGTACCGGCTTGTCCGGGTAAAAGTGGCGGAACGTATCCTTCGAACAGGGCGTAAGGAGGAAATCGTGCGCGGGCGCGGTATCTTCCAGAATGGTGAGCATGGGTTTCGACCGGTTCGACCAAAGCCGCGCGCCGGTGGTCAGCATGATCCGTTCTTCGTAGTCGAACGTCCTCCCGTTGGAGAGGATCTCCGCCGGATCGGCCCGCGACACGGCCAACAGGTCGCTAACTTGCCCGCCCTCGGGATCGGTCACGGTCAGCACCTGCCCTTTCGACAATTCGAAAGCGGTTCCGGTGCGGGGTTCGATGCGGGTCATTTGCCGCTCCTCGGGTCGGAAAAGGGGCAGCGCCAGTCATCGCCGACGACGCGCCCGCTGTACTGCCGCGCCTCGCTCGTCGTGCCGTGCCGCGAAAGCATGGGGTTGATGGATCCGTCCAGCGCCATATCGCGCTTCAGGATCGTCTCGCGCATGCGCTCGTATCTTTGCGAAGCGCGCAAGGCCTCGAACTGGTCGTGCAGATTGAAAACAAGGGTCGGATGCGGCATTCGCCGTGCGGCACGCGACGCGTTGGGATGCATGCCGACCACGAAATAGGCCTCGCCGCCGAAGCTCAGAGAGAAATGCGGATCGCTCGGATCGCTACTGACGTCTGGGTCGTAGTCCAACCCGCGCCAATCGTCCTTGGCAGCAAGCGAATTGAGCCGCTCCCACATCGCTTTCTCGAACGCCGCCTCATCCAGATCGTCGGGTCCGGAAAACACGACGGCGAGGCTGCGCAGACCGTCTGGGTTGCTGGCGTAATCTTCGCTCCAGTCGAGCAAGGCGTCATGGATTTCGAGATCGTTCCATGCGCTGGTTAACGAACGGGCGGAGAGCACCTTGAGCCTGCCGGTCGCCAGAGCCGATTTCGCGCCGACACACGGGAAGCCGTCCTCGCCAATATGCGCGCGCAGGACATCGGCCAGCGAAGCCTCGCCGTCGGCCGCATCAGCGCCGTTGTCGATGTCGATCTTTCCGATCATGATCGTACAAACGTTCGGGCAGGGAAAGCGTTGCTGCAATTTAACATCGATCAAGCGGAAGCCCGTGCGTAGCACGGTAAGGGCCACGCTTCTCACTTGGAGACATGTATTGGCTATCGCGAAATTCAGGCGCTTTCAGGTCTATGGCCAGCGGTGCAGCGGCGCCAACGCCCTGATCAAATTACTCGAACGGAATCTGGAAGAGCGGGAGTTTACCGAAGACTTCGGCTTCAAGCACTGGCTCCTCCACGAAGAGCTCCAGATTCCCGGCGATCTCTTTGTCGTCGTAATCGCGCGGCCGGTCGACTAGTGGCTGCGCAGCCTGCACGCCAAGCCGTGGCACGCGCATCCGGAACTCAAGCAGATGGACTTCGGCGAGTTTATCAGGGCCGAATGGCGCAGTGTGTGGGACGAGGATTTCTGGGGTATCGACAAACAACACCCGAAGTTCGGACAGCCGATCGAGGAAGAGCTTTGCCCGCAAACCGGATCGCCGTTTCCCAATGCCATCGCCATGCGCACCGCCAAAATGCGCAACTGGTCAGACGTGGCATCACGTGCGACCGGGCATGCACTGGTATCGCATTCCGAGCTTGTTACCCGGCCGGAGAGATTGATCGAGCGACTAGCTGCAGCGGCCAGGTTGGAAAGACGCAGAGAATTCGTGCCGGTGACCACTTACAAGGGCCAGGACTCGAAATGTTTTGTTCCAACAAGATACTCACCCGTCCGACCCGCCGATGCTGCGTTCATCAAACGCTACCTCGATCAGGCAGTTGAAAGTCATTTCGCCTTAAGCCCTCTAACAAGCGCAACGGCAGCTTGCGGGTAACGCCCTAGCGACTTTGTATGGCCGAGATTGGGGCGCATTGGCGTCCGGCAGTTTTCACCAAGAGCAGGCTGACGGCTATGGGGCCGTAAGCAGACTGACTGGTTTCGGTGAAATCCAGCGAAAAGCAGCCACTTCTTCTCTTCAATGGCCGAAATGCCTCACCGATCCTCAATCGGCAGAACTTAGTTGCTGAAGGTCGCAAACCTCATCGACATCGGCAAGTTGTCCTTCGTGAGGAGGCGCGATAAGCTCGGCATCTCCCAAATTTAGGCTTCGCTCTCCCCGGTCCCCATTGAGGGTATCGAGGAGGGGGAAGACCGAACGCGGGAAAATCGCCCGACAGCCCGCGCTGCCATGGGGAAGCGTGTGAAGGCCACGCCCTGCTTTAGGAAAAGCCGACCAAGATGCGTGCGCCAAACCAGCGGCATGTCGGCGAGCATAATTATCACGCGATCGCAATCGGTCAGCGAGCGCACTCCTGCAGCAATCGAGGTGCCGATGCCCTGTCCCGCCACCGGGTTGTCGACCAGCCTCCAGTCCGGGCGGGCTCGGATCGGGCTGTTGGGGCCAATCACGAGAAGGCGCTCGCTGAAATCGATGGCTTCTGCGGTTTCCGCAGCCCGTTCCCACAAGGGTCGTCCGTGAAATTCGGCCATGAGCTTACCGCCGCCGAACCGCTTCGCCTGGCCCGCGGCGAGCAGAACCACGCCCGTCCTTGGTTCAGGCGGGGGCAGGCATTTGCTCGTAGCGACCGACGATTTCGGATAGCGCCGACAGCGCAAGGTTTCGCGGAGACTTGCAGGAGTGCAGCAGTCCGATCGGACTTGTCAGACGGGTGATTCGCTCTTCCGGAACACCGCGCGCGGCGAGCGCCAATGTCCGATTGGAACGCGCCCGCTCCCCGCCCTGCGCTCCAATATAGAATGCGTCACTTACCAACGCCTGTTCGAGCAAAGCCAACTCCCATTCGTGATCGTGGAAGAGAAGCAGGCAGGCCGTCCAGGGATCGTAGCGCACTTTCTTTGTCGCTTGGCCGAGAGCGAGTTTATCCCGCGATAACACTTCGACATCGATTGTCATGGCCGAGCCCAGGGCAGCGACAGCCGCGAGTTCCGGCCCCTCACCCAGGACGACAAGTTTCAGCGCTGGCAGATAGGTACGGTTCAGCAAAGGGCCTGTTCCTTCAAGCGCCAGCTGGGCCGGGCGACGCGCTTGCAGCGCTTCGAGGGCGGATCGACAGGCCCCGCGATCCGGTTTCGGTTCGAGCAGGATATCGAGTCCCCCACCACACGGCAGGCGGAAATCGATCCGGGAGGACCCGCGTCCATAGCGCACGACACGTGGCTGTGTGTATTGGGTCATGTCGCTTGCCAGCTGGATTTCCAGACAGCCATCGGCAAGATCCCCAACGGTGGTTCCGTCCGGCAATACCGCCAATTGCGCACCCAGGCGCCGCGAGAAGCTGCCGTCGATCCCGACGATCGTGCAAAGCCCGACACCCGGTTGGCACGCAGCGGCGAGCGCGAGGTGATCCTCGTCGCGCACCGTCTGAATCGCATAGTCGGCCAGCATCAGTCGGGCATCGCAGCCAGAACGCGGTCCGGCGTCATCGGATAATCGTACAGCCGCGCACCGCAGGCGTTGTAGATCGCGTTGGCGATGGCCGCCGCGCCTCCGCACATGCCAAGCTCGCCGATGCCTTTGGCCTGGATGGGGCTGGCCACGCCATCGCGTTCTTCCACCAGCACGACTTCCAAATCGGGAACGTCGCGATGAACAGGCACGTGATATTCCGCAAGGTCGCAATTGACGAGATGTCCGTCGCGCGGATCGAACTCGAGGGCCTCGGTCAGCGCCAAACCGATGCTCCAGGTGATACCGCCGATGCATTGCGAACGGGCGGTCTTTGCGTTGAGCACACGCCCGAAGCCGAAGGCGCCGAGCATGCGGTCGACACGGGTTTCGCCGGTGTAGTGGTTGACGCGCACCTCGGCGAAGAAGGCTCCGAAGCCGGCCGCAGTGTAATCGTCTTCGATATCGCCCGGCTCGTAATGGCCTTCGCGGGCAAGGTCCTTGCCGCCGAGAAGGTCCGTCAGCGCCTCGCCGCCAGCGCTCTTGCCTTCGCGCAGTTCGAGTTCCTGCTCACTCGTGTCGAGCTTTGCGGCCAGTTCCTCGCGGATCGCCTTGCAGGCGATGTACACGGCTGAACCGATCGATGCCGCGCCCCAGCTTCCGCCCGAGCCCGGGCCGCGCGGATGGCGCGTGTCGCCCAGTTCGACCAGGACCTGGTCCGGCATCAACCCTAGCATCTCCCCGGCGATCTGCGCGAGGATGGTGTACGTCCCGGTGCCGATATCGGTCATGTCGGTTTCGACCAATGCCGTGCCATCGGCTTTCAGCGTGACCCGGGCCTTTGCCTCGGCAATGCTGTGAGATCTCGAAGCGCTGGCCATGCCGGTGCCGATCCACCACTCGCCCTCTCGTCGCTGACGCGGCTTGCGGACGCCCTTTTCCCAACCAAAGGCCTCAGCCCCCTGTTTCAGGCATTCGGCAAGCTTATGCGAGGAAAACGGCAGATCCTTCTCCGGATCCCGTTCCGGTATGTTGCGCAAGCGCAGTTCGACCGGGTCGATGCCAACCTTTTCGGCAAGCACATCCATCGCGCTTTCAAGCGCCGGCATTCCCACCGCTTCTCCCGGTGCGCGCACCGATCCGGCCGTCATGAGATGGATGCGGGCAACCTTGAGCATCAGTTCCCGATTTTCGCCGCCGTAGATGAAATGCGACGATTGCAGCACAGGCTCGGCAAAGGTCTCTCCGGGAAGATTTGAAACCAGCGCCTCGTGACCGAAGCCGGTGAGCCTGCCTTCGCCGTCGGCAGCAAAACGCAGGCGCTGAGTGGTTTCGCTGCGGCGCATGACCGTCTGGAACACCTGCTGGCGCGACTGCACGACGCGGACTGGCCGCCCGATCTGTTTCGCCGCCAGCGCGGCGGCGACCACCTCTTCGCTGAGCCCTAGCTTTGACCCGAAGCCGCCCCCGACAAAGCGGGAAATGAGGCGGATATTGTCCTCCTCCATATCCAGCGCGTCCGCCAGTTCAGTGATGTTGTAATTGAGCATCTGGAGCGAAGCGTGGACGGTCAGCTTCTCCCCATCCCACTCGGCGATGGCGGCATGCGGTTCCATCGCGGCGGAGGCATGGCCCTTGGTGGTAATGGTTACGTCGACGCTGTGCGGCGCTTCGGCCATGGCATGCGCCAGATCGCCCTGGTGCACCGTCTCGTCCTCCTGCTCTTCCGGCTCGACCGCGTTCGGGTCGAGCGGGGCCGCTGCGTCTTCGCGATATTCCACCTTCAGATGTTTGGCGGCGTCGCGCGCCTGTTCGAAGGTTTCTGCCAGCACCACTGCGATCGGCTGGCCCCAGTAGCAGATCTGCCGCGGCCCCTGCATGGGCGCTTCATTGGCCGTTCCCTGCGCGGCACGGGTGGACATCTTTTCGTCATCGACCACCGCAATCACGCCGGGCATGGACAGCACGCTCGTCCGATCGATGCCGGCAACCTCGCCGCGGGTGATGGTCGAAGTGACCAGCACACCCTCGGCACAACCGTCGATGTGGTATTCGGCGGCATAGGGCGCGGTGCCGGTGACTTTGGCCAGTCCCTCCACGCGCGGTAGGGACTTGCCCAGCACGCCTTGCTTCATGCCGTCGAGGCGGTTGGAAGTGTCAGGCTCGTCCTGCTTGAAATAGATCGTCATGCTGCGTTCTCCGTCGCTTGTGTCAGAACGGCGCGG
Source organism: Qipengyuania sp. NPDC077410 (assembly GCF_044543405.1). Lineage (NCBI taxonomy): Bacteria > Pseudomonadati > Pseudomonadota > Alphaproteobacteria > Sphingomonadales > Erythrobacteraceae > Qipengyuania > Qipengyuania sp. NPDC077410. Next base: position 17,187 of record NZ_JBITWB010000002.1, read on the forward strand.
AGCGTCCGACGCGTAAGCGGTATCTTGAAATCGTTCTCGCCATAGCCGCGTGCGTCTTCGAGCAAGAGATCGGCGGCCTTGTCGAACAGCGCTTCCGACGGAGTCTGGCCGATCAGCGCTTCGCCGACGCGCGGATCGAACCACGGCTTGTGCGCGAGACCGCCAAAGGAGAGATCCGCGCGGGAAAACTTGCCTTCGGTCAGCTCGATTATAGCGGCGACGGAAACGAGCGCGAAGGCGTAAGACGAACGCTCGCGCACCTTGCGATAGATTTGCGTCCCGCCGACTGGCGCTTTGAGAACGATGCCGGTGATGACCTCGCCCGGTTCGAGGACATTCTCGATCCACGGGGTATCGCCCGGGAGCAAGTGGAAGTCGCGCACCGGCACGCTGCGCTCGCCCTTTCCTCCAGCGATGTCGACCGTGGCATCGAGCGCGCTCAGCGCCACGGCCATGTCGCCCGGATAGGTTGCGATGCATTGCTCGCTCGTGCCCAGGATCGCGTGGAGTTTCGCGATGCCGCCAATCGCCCCGCAGCCGCTGCCTGGTTCACGCTTGTTGCAGGGCTGGTCGATATTGGTGAAATAGAAGCACCGCGTTCGCTGGCACAGATTGCCGCCATTGGTGGCCTTGTTGCGCAGCTGCTGCGTCGCTCCGGCCAGGATCGCGCGTGAGAGTACCGGATAGTCGGAACGCACGCGCGGATGAACAGCGGTCTCTGTATTCGTGGCGAGCGCGCCGAGCCGCAGGCCGCCGTCGTCCGTGTCCTCGATATCCGCAAAGCCCAGCCGGTTGATGTCCGCAAGCTGACCGGGCTTCTCCACCTGCAGCTTCATCAGGTCGAGCAGGTTGGTCCCGCCTGCAATCGCAAGCGTATCTTCGCCTGCGGTCATGTTTGACGCTTCGGCGAGCGAAGGCGCGCGGGTGTATTGGAACGGCCTCATGACTTGCCTCCCGCCGCGACTTCCTCGATCGCGGCGACGATATTCGCGTAGGCGCCGCAGCGGCACAGATTGCCGCTCATGCGCTCGCGTATTTCCTCGCCGGAGATGGACATGCGTCCTTCGAGGCTTCCGCTGGCGTCACTCGGCCAGTTGGCGGCCAATTCTTCCAGCATGGCAGTGGCCGAACAGATCTGACCCGGCGTGCAATAGCCGCACTGGAAGCCGTCATGCTCGAGAAAAGCGCGCTGGAGGGCTGACGGCTCGTCGGGCGTGCCGATTCCTTCGATGGTCGTCACGCTGTCGCCATCGTGCATTGCCGCCAGCGTCAGGCAGCTGTTGATCCGGATGCCGTTCACGATCACTGTGCAAGCACCACACTGGCCGTGGTCACAACCCTTCTTCGTGCCGGTCAGGCCAATGTGTTGCCGCAGAAAATCGAGAAGACTGACCCGCGGGTCGTCCGGCATGGGGTGAGCGGTTCCATTTACGGTGATCGTGTCGGTCAAGCGCGCCTCCTTTCCCCTAAGAACCGCTGGGCGACCAAAGATATCCAAAAAACATCTGCTAAAATAGGAGGCGCCTCGCCAACGATTGGCTGAACCGAATGCGGGATTCTTGGGCAGGAAGATCGGCACCGATGGTTTCATGGCTTCAGGACAGCTCTGAGTAGGGTGCTCCGCCTAAAATCAGGGCGCATTCCCCACCGATCGACGGGGGGCCGTTAGCCGACGGGCAGCTTTTCGACACAAAGGGCAATAGCGGACCTTTCGCTGTCGGCCCCATGCTGCCTTGCGGGCTAGTATTGCCGAATGACTGGAAAGGGGCCGATTCCAAACTGTCTGCTGATAGGGTCGAAATTCGGAAAAGCAGCCGCTCGGCTACCGTCCCCAGAGCGGACTGTCCGTTCTTATCGACTTTATTGACTATGTCGACATTCGGGGCGGGGGGGACCTAAGTCCTTGTGACGCGTTACCTTTGCATGAGCATACTTCACGCGCGACTAGGCCGCAGAAAACCCATCTGCTCGTCCACGGCTTGGGGGGAGCCGTCGGTTCTAGGATACGATCTCGCCTGCCCTCGCCCAAGCGAGAGAGGTGATTATCCTGGAACTGCCTAGCCACGGGCAGGCTCCCGCACAGGTCGACAGCGGTACGTTCGAAGGGCTGGCGCGGAGCCTGGACGATTGGCTCGTCAAAGAGAACCTTACAGGGATCGACATGGTCGGCAGCTCCTTGGGCGCCGAGCTTGTGCTCGTGATGGCGCGGCGCGGTCGCGTCGGCTCAGTCGTCGCCCTGGACCCGGGCGGCTTCTGGCAAGGGTGGGAGCGGACGTACTTCCGGACCACCATAACGGCATCGATTGCACTGGTACGGACTTTGCGACCGGCACTTCCCGCCCTTCCGCGAAATGCCACCGGCCGGACTGCATTCATGCTGCAGCTTTCCGCAAGATCCTGAACGCTCGATCCCGGTTTCGTCTTGAATGAACTGCAGTCGTTTGCCGATACGCTTACGTTCGACTCGTTGGTAAAGGACCTTGCCACTGGCCCGATGCAGGAAGGCTCCGCGACCCGGTCGACCCGGTCGACCCGGGTGGTCATCGGCCGGGGTCACAAGGATCGCCTGTGTCTGCCGCAGCAGGCCAGCCGCGCGAAAGCTGCCTACCCGGAAGCGACAATGCACTGGTTCGAGCGCAGCGGACACTTCCCTATGTGGGATCGGCCAGATTAAGCGATCCGCGTCATTCTCGATGCCACGGATCGCTAGGACTCTGAATGATGCTCCGGTAAGCTGGTTAGTATTCGAAAAAGCGCACAGCAGAGCTCGCCTCCGCGCTCACGCCATCTATTTTGGGTCGGGAGAGGATCTCTGGTCCTGGCAGCAGTATCGTAGAGCACTGACATTCGCCGGATAATCTCGATCTCCGTCCTTCAGTCATCGCTTCCGATGCCACGAGGTGTGTCAAGCACGCTACCATTGAGGAAGCCTGGCACCGGCATAAGCACTTGCAAGCGATGACAAACTACTGGTGTCATTGCAGGTTGAGAGGACAGTCAATTGTGATGGTGCTGTCAGTCCCATTTCGGCAACTCGATCGATGGCATCAAGCAAAGCGTAAAAAACGCCTCGGTCGATCCCAACCCAATGGCCGTCTAACATCTGCCAGACTAGGAACTTCTGAGGTTTGAAAGGGTAGAAGGAATAACCGAATTCATCGAAAAGGGCCCAAATATGCGCGCATTAGTCTGGAACGGAACGAACGACATCCGCTGCGAAACGGTCGACGATCCTCGCATCGAGGATCCCCGGGACTGCATTCTCAAGGTCAGTTCGACCGCGATCTGCGGCTCCGACCTGCATCTGATGGATGGTGTCGTTCCCAAGATGAAACAGGGCGATATCCTGGGCCACGAATTCATGGGCGAAGTCGTCGAGGTCGGTGCGGATGTTAAAAGGTTGAAGGTCGGCGACCGGGTGGTGGTGCCCTTCACCATATCCTGCGGCGAATGCTGGTTCTGCCAGCGCGAAATGTATTCTCTGTGCGATACGACCAATCGCACCGCGGAAAACGCGCGCGCGGCCATGGGCCACGCTCCTGCCGGACTTTTCGGTTATTCCCATCTGACCGGTGGCTATTCCGGCGGTCAGGCAGAATATGTCAGGGTGCCCCACGCCGATGTCGGTCCGATCAAGCTGGAAAACGACCTGCCGGACGACAAGGTGCTGTTCCTGTCCGACATCTTTCCGACTGGCTGGATGGCGGCGGAAAACGCCATCGGCGATGAAAAGGGCAAAACCGTTGCGGTGTGGGGAGCAGGACCGGTCGGCCAGTTCGCAGTGCGCAGCGCGTGGATGATGGGAGCGGAACGGGTCATCGTGATCGACCGGGTGCCTGAAAGGCTGGCACTCGCCGCGAGCTACGGCAAAGCCGAAACCATCGATTACAGCCAGACCGACGTCAAGGAGGCGCTAGACGAGATGACGGGTGGCCGGGGACCGGATGCAGGCATCGACGCGGTCGGCGCTGAGGCCCACGGGCACGGCGTGCTGGGCGATATCAAGGACAAGGTCGAGCTGCACACCACCGGCATGTCCGACCAGCCGTTTGCGCTGCAGGAAATGGTCATGTCGGTGCGCAAGGGCGGGGCGCTGTCCGTCCCCGGCGTCTATGCCGATAAGGTGACGTTCCCGATCGGGCCCTTCATGAACAAGGGGCTCACCATGAAATCGGGACAGACACACATGCAGCGCTATCTCGCGCCGCTGCTTAAGCGGGTGGAAGCCGGTGAGATCGACCTTTCGGGCATCATCACGCATCGGGGCGACCTCAAGGACGGGCCCGATTTCTACAAGACCTTCCGCGACAAGGACGATGGCTGCATCAAATGCGTGATGAAACCGGAGGAGCTATGATTCAGGTACCGGTTATCTGAAACTGAATGAGCTAACCCTCGCGCCAAGGATCGGACGTCTGATCGATCGTGAGTTCGTCTCAATAAGGTCGGCGGGCCGCCGCGGGGTCGGTGCGGTTGTGATCGAGCCAGCGATCGGCGGAGATGAGGATGACCGGCTTCTGGTTGTAGAAGCGCAAGGCCTCTTTCGAAGCGTCGGTGATGGTCATCGAATAGCTACGCCTCATTCGTCGCTGTCGCGCTAGATACCGGCGCATACGAGCTTGTCGCCCTCGGGGTGGTCGAACCAGATACGGCCTTTAGCGTCCTTTGGTGCTTCGGCATCGTAAAAGGATGAAACGGGTACCAGGCAGCGGCGGCGAATGGGCAGTACGTCACGGCAGAGGACGTCGGTACGACCCCCCAAGACATGGCGCTGGTGCGAACACATACGGCCCATGTCGCCGGGTTACCGCTGGAAGCTGATAGCGTCGGCGGCGATCCATCGCCATGGACCGCACGGGGGGTCTTTCCGTCGATGGAGCTTGCCGCCCACCAAAGGCTGCATCGGCCACTGTCCGACTGCACGATCGCCATTCGAGGCGTCGGTCACGTTGGCGTCGCACTCGCGCAGATGCCGCACCAGGCAGGGGCGCAATTGCTGGTGTCCGATGTCAACGCCGCCGCGGCAGCGCGGTTGGCCATCGCAACCGGCGGCACCATCGTTGGTGCCGCCGACATTCTCTCGGCCAAGGCGGACATATTCGCTCCCTGTGCGCTGGGCGGCGTGATCGACCAAGTGGCGGCGGGCAAATTGCGGGCGAAGGTCGTCTGCGGAGGAGCCAACAATCAGCTGGCCACTACGGCGGACGGCGACCGTCTTGCCGAGTGCGATATTCTTTACGCGCCTGACTACGTCGTGAACGCAGGAGGAATCATCAACGTCGCCGCGGAATATCTGGGCTGGCCCCAAGCAGATTCGAACGCACGGGTGGAAGCGACTGCAGATCGTCTGGCAGACGTGTTCACCCACGCAGAAACGCACGGAGTCGCGCCACACACCGCTGCCGATCAATTGGCTCGGCAGCGGATCGCCAACGCCTCGCTGGACGCGCCTGACGAACTCGCTGTCGCTGCGTGACCGTGGACCGATTTCTTATTCGCGGGGTCGGCTCGCTCGACATGCCTTTGCGTGTGCTCGACCTCATGTCCCTATAGGGTGCAACTGTCTATCGCGCCGTCATCGACAAAGAGGGCGACGATTATTGCGTCTTGGTCGAGGCTTGTGCGCAGCGCCCACAGTTGATGGTCGAGAAAATCCGCGGCATGATCCTCGTCAGTTCGGTCGAACACGTCCTCTAGGAAGGCAAGATCATTAGGCGCGACTTCGCGAGCCGGGAGGGCAGAGCCAGGATTCCGACATGTTCTCGTGTTCAAGGATCAAGACGAACTCCGACGTTTCGCATCTTCCGTCCTGACTTCATCATGCCTGTCCGCCGTGTACCGAGGGATTATGTATTCGTCTGGTCGGCCGGCACATCACTCGGCAAGTTGGCCGCGCCCGTTTTTTCGGAGCATGCCAAACCTTCAGTGCCAAGACCGTAACAGGTCATGGACACTGAACCCATCGAATAGCCGCGCACCAGCGGATCAAGGGTTTCGTTGCGGGCAGCCGCCATTCCGGCAAGATAAATCAGCGGAACGAAATGGTCGGGCGTGGGAACCGCCGCGGCATAATCGGGATGCTCCACAAGGCGCAGCAGATCGCCCGGGTTTTCTGCCAGTTGGCGAACCGCTGCTTCATCGAAACGCTCTGCCCAGTCGAACGCAAAATCGGGCTGGTTCCAGCGCACGGCTCGGAGGTTGTGAACGACATTTCCGCTAGCGACCACCAGGACGTCGCGGTCCTGCAAGGCTGCCAGTCTTGCGCCAAGGTCAAGATGATAGCTCAGCGGCTTGAGCGCGTTGATCGAGAGCTGCACCACCGGGATGTCCGCCTCAGGGTACAGGTGCGCGAGCACCGACCACGTTCCGTGATCGAGACCCCACTGATCCTGGTCGAGACCCACCCACTCGGGCTTAACCAGCTCAACGATCTCTTTCGCGAGGTCCGGATCGCCCTGGGCCGGATATTCAAAGTCGAACAGCTCCTGTGGGAATCCGTAGAAATCGTGGATTGTGCGAGGGCGTGCCATGGCCGTCACCGCCGTAGCACCGAAATACCAATGTGCAGAAACCACGAGGATCGCCTTGGGGCGGGGCAACTCAGGCCCGAATGCCCGCCAGGCCGAGGTGTAGCCATTGCTCTCGAGCGTGTTCATCGGGCTTCCGTGGCCGATAAAGAGTGCGGGCATCCGATCCATAAGAAGACTCCTAGTGGTTCACCTTGCTGCGCGAAGGCTTGCGAAGTGATACTTCACGCGCCAGTGGCAGGCTCAACAAGTTTAAATTCGGCTTCTACCGCCGATCCTTCTTACGCTCTGTTCCTTCGAGCGATAATATCGTCATCTGACGCTAAAGCATCTCGAGTGGACGGCGGTGGCGTGGCCTGGGAAATGCCGCGTCGAGTGTCGCAAGCTGAGCGTCGGAAAGAACGATATCGGCGGCGGCGCGGTTCTCCCGCACATGTGCGACTGAACTCGCTTTCGGGATGGCGATAAGACCATCTTGCCGCAACGTCCACGAAAGTGCGACCTGCACAGGGGTTGCGCCAACCTCGGCTGCAATTTTGTCGAGAGCGGGGTGGGCAGAAAGTCGTCCCTGCTCGACCGGACTATACGCCATAACCGGTATGTTATGCTCGGCGAGCCACGGCAGCAGGTCCAATTCGGGGCCTCGCCGGACTAAATTGTAGAGGATCTGGTCGGTCACGCAGCCATTCCCGCCGGCAGCGACAAGCTCTTCCATATCGTCGGTATCGAGATTGCTGACACCCCAGTGTCGGATCTTTCCTGCCGATTTGAGCGCCTCCAATGCCTCCACAGTCTCAGCGAGCGGCACCGATCCCCGCCAATGGAGCAGGTAAAGGTCCAGCCGGTCGGTGCCGAGCCGCTTCAGGCTCGCCTCGCACGCACCGGCAAGGCGGGAGCGCGATGCGTTCTGCGGATATGCCTTGCTGACGAGGAACAACTGGTCGCGAACGCCGCCCAGCGCCTCGGATATCAGCGTTTCCGCCGCACCATCGCCGTACATTTCGGCGGTATCGATGAGCGTCATGCCCAGTTCGACACCGGCGCGCAGCGCGGCGATCTCATCGGATCGGCGCTCGGCACGTTCGCCCATCTTCCAGGTGCCTTGACCCAGTGAAGGAACCACTTCCCCTCCCGGCAATGTCACGTGTTTCATGTGCTTTCGTCCTATGAGATGAGTTCGACTGTCCGGCCCGCGGGAGGGGGATTGGCAGATGACCACCAAGTTAACGATCATATCGCGGCCGGCCATCGATCGAGCGCCATTTTGGCGATGGAGAGCAGTTCGTTGAGCGTAGCGCCGTCGCGCGCCTGAACGGACATGCCTTGCATGACCGTGTTGATGAATTTGCCTAGCACGGCCGGATCGCTGTTGGCCGCAAGCTCGCCCTGCGCGGCACCGCGTTGCAGACGCTCGATCAGGAGGGCCTCCGCCGCGATACGCTTGTCGCGCAGCAGGCATTCGATGGCGGCGGACGCCGGCGAAACGGCTGCCGCTGCCGAATACATGAAGCAGCCGGCCGGCGTTCCAGGTTCCGAGAATGATGACGCCGCTCGTTCCAGCAGGCCTTTGACGGCCTCGTAGGTGGACAGCGCCGGATCGTTGATGGGTGCATAGAGGTGGACGCTGAACGTTGCGGCGTAGCGCTCGATCACCGCTGCAAACAGCCCCGCCTTGTTGCCAAACGCAGCATAGAGGCTTGCGGCGGCGACGCCAGTCTCCGCCACCAGATCGGCCATCGATGTCGCCTCGTAGCCGCGCTGCCAGAACAGCCGCACCGCCTTGTCGAGCGCAGCCTCAGTGTCGAACACACGAGGGCGACCTGCGCGGCGACGGGCTTTCGTCTCTGTCATCTCTGGTGCACGATATGGAACGATCGATAAATAATATCTTGAAACCGGTGGTCCACCCCCTTACAGAACGATCATTCAATAATCAAGGAGTCTGCAATGAGCCGCATTGTCCGTATCCACGAATATGGCGACGCCAGCGTCCTCAGGATTGAGGATGTGGCAGTCCCCGCGCCCGCGGAGGACGAAGTGCAGATCGCGGTGAAGGCGATTGGCATAAACCGCGCCGAGGTGATGTTCCGCAACCATGCCTACCTTCAGGAAGCCGAGTTCCCGAGCCGCCTCGGCTATGAGGCTGCCGGCACTGTAGCTGCGGTCGGCGCGGACGTGACCGGGTTTGCGGAAGGCGAAGCCGTCAGCGTCATCCCTCCGCTCGATATCGCGCGCTGGGGCACTTATGGCGAGGTCGCCAACGTGCCCGCCCGCCTCGTCGTCAAGCATCCGGCGGCGCTGTCGTTCGAGGAAGCGGCGGCCGTGTGGATGCAGTATGTCACCGCCTGGGGTGCGCTGGTGGAGCAGGCGAAACTCGGCGAGGGCGATTTCGTCATCGTCACTGCTGCATCCAGCAGCGTCGGCCTTGCTGCCTTCCAGATTGCGCGGATGGTCGGCGCGACGGTAATCGCGACGACGCGTACCGGCGCCAAGCGCCAGGCCCTGATCGATGCCGGCGCACATCATGTCGTCGCGACCGGGGAAGAGGATCTGGTAGCGAGGGTGATGGAGATAACCGATAGTCAAGGTGCGCGCGTGGTGCTCGATCCGGTCGGAGGCCCGTCGTTCGAGCCGCTGACCGAGAGCATGGCGCGCGGCGGCATCCTGCTCCAATATGGCGCGCTTAGCGACGAGCCGACGCCGTTCCCGTTGTTCTCCGTGTTGGGCAAGAGCCTCACGCTCAAGGGTTATGTCTACAGCGAGATCGTCTCGGACGACGCCGCCCTCGATCGCGCCAAGGCGTTTATCGTGGCGGGTCTGGAATCGGGCGCGCTCAAGCCGCGAATCGCGCGCACTTTCCCGCTCGACGCCATCCAGGACGCGCACCGCTTCCTCGAATCGAACGAGCAGATCGGCAAGGTCGTCGTTACGGTCTGACCGGCATACCGGGGAGTGAGCGATCGCTCCCCCCCTTCTCCGAAAGAGGATCGGACCCTCGGCGCCCATGAATTTGCGCTGACGCAACGGCCTCGCACCAGCAATCAGTTTAACTTAACGAGGGTATCCGAACATGAAATCTCGCGCCGCTGTAGCCTTCGAGGCGGGCAAGCCACTCGAAATCGTCGAAATCGATGTCGCCCCACCCCGGAAAGGTGAAGTGCTCATCCGGGTGACGCACACCGGTGTGTGCCACACCGACGCGTACACGCTGGAGGGGAGTGATCCGGAGGGTGTTTTCCCGGTGGTTCTGGGCCACGAGGGCGCGGGTATCGTTGTCGAGGTCGGTGAAGGCGTCACCAGCGTCGAGCCGGGCGATCACGTGATTCCACTTTACACCGCCGAGTGCGGCAAGTGCGACTTCTGCCTGTCGGGCAAGACCAACCTGTGCGTCGCTGTCCGCGAAACGCAGGGGAAGGGCTTGATGCCCGATGGCACCACCCGCTTTTCGTACAACGGCCAGCCCCTTTATCATTACATGGGCTGTTCGACCTTCAGTGAATATACTGTCGTCGCCGAAGTCTCGCTCGCCAAGATCAATCCCGAGGCAAACCCCGAACACGTCTGCCTGCTCGGCTGCGGCGTCACGACCGGCATCGGCGCAGTCCATAATACCGCCAAGGTCCAGCCCGGAGACTCGGTCGCCGTGTTCGGACTCGGCGGCATCGGCCTCGCGGCGATTCAGGGTGCGCGCCAGGCGAAGGCGGGTCGCATCATCGCCATCGACACCAATCCGTCCAAGTTCGAGCTGGCACGCCAGTTCGGTGCGACCGAGTGCATCAACCCCAAGGACCATGACAAGCCCATCCAGCAAGTGCTGATCGAGATGACGGGCTGGGGCATGGATCATACCTTCGAGTGCATCGGCAACGTCCACGTCATGCGCGCCGCGCTTGAATCAGCGCACCGTGGCTGGGGTCAGTCGATCGTGATCGGCGTTGCCGGCGCGGGCGAGGAAATCTCCACCCGCCCATTCCAGCTCGTCACGGGCCGCGTATGGAAGGGGTCAGCTTTCGGCGGCGTCAAGGGACGGACAGAGCTCCCCGGCATGGTCGAGGACGCGATGAGAGGCGATATCGATCTGGCCCCGTTCGTAACCCACACGATGGGTTTGGAGGAGATCAACGAGGCCTTCCAATTGATGCACGAAGGCAAGTCGATCCGCTCGGTCATTCACTACTGACCTATCGTTACGAAGCGGCGCGAGGCGCCCGGATCGACAATTCGTCCGTCATCATGGCCCGACCCAGGCCATGATGACGCGCGCTCTCGCAAATGGGCAACGCGTCGCGATGCATTCATCTGCTACCCGACTGTGATGAAACACGGGCCGCACGGGCGTATAGGGCAGGAAGACTGAAATGAAGAGCAAGGATATTCACGCGACGACGCCGGCCACCGATCATGGGCATACGGGGCCGCCCTCTTGCGTGCAGGTTCGCGGCGCGCGCCAGAATAACCTCAAGAATATTGACGTCGATGTACCGCGCGACGCCTTCGTGGTGTTCACCGGCATATCGGGTTCGGGCAAGTCATCGCTCGCGTTCGGCACCCTTTATGCCGAAGCCCAGCGGCGTTATCTGGAATCGGTTGCGCCCTATGCCCGTCGCCTGATCGACCAGGCCGGCGTGCCGGAGGTCGACACGATCGACGGATTGCCGCCTGCGGTCGCGTTGCAGCAGCAGCGCGGCTCGGCCAACGCGCGATCCTCGGTCGGCAGCGTGACGACGCTCTCCAGCCTGGTGCGGATGCTCTATTCGCGCGTCGGCGAGTATCCGCGCCATCAACCCATGCTCTTTGCGGAGGATTTCTCCCCCAACACGGTCGCCGGCGCCTGCCCGACCTGTCACGGCATCGGGCGCGTCTATGACGCGACCGAAGAAACGATGGTTCCTGACGACAGCCTCACCATTCGCGACCGGGCGATCGCCGCCTGGCCGACCGCCTGGCATGGCCAGAACCTGCGCGATATCCTCGTTTCGCTCGGCTATGACGTCGATACGCCGTGGCGCGACCTGCCGAAAAAGGATCGCGACTGGATCCTCTTCACTGAAGAGGCGCCGACGGTGCCGGTCTATGCGGGCCTGACGCCCGAACAGACCCGGACGGCGCTCAAGCGCGGCATGGAGCCGAGCTACCAGGGCACCTTCACCGGCGCGCGCCGCTATGTGCTGGAAACCTTCGCCAACACGAAAAGCGCGCTGATGAAGAAGCGCGTCTCGCAATATATCATCGGACGCGATTGCCCGACCTGCGACGGCAAGCGCCTGAAGCGCGAAGCCCTGTCCGTGAAGTTCGCGGGCCTTGACATCGCCGAGTTCGGCGACCTGACGGTGTTGAAACTCCGGGACTTGCTCACGCCCGTCGCGCATGGCGAATACGGGGGCGCCGCGGCGGTCCCGAAGGGCCATGTCCTCGGCAAGGCGGCGCGCGATGCGGCGGTCGAACGGCGAGTCGCGGCAGGAGGTTCGGCGCACAAGGCTGCGCCCGACGTGCGCCGCACGCCCAACCTTTCCGATGAAAAGCGGGTCGCCGCACAGCGTCTCGCCTGCGAATTGATCGAGCGGCTAGAGCCGCTGATCGATCTTGGCCTTGGCTACATTTCGCTCGACCGCAGCACGCCGACGCTCTCCTCCGGAGAGCTGCAACGCTTGCGGCTCGCCACGCAATTGTCGTCACAGCTTTTCGGCGTGGTCTATGTGCTCGACGAGCCTTCGGCGGGGTTGCACCCGGCAGATGGCGAAGCCTTGCTCACCATCCTCGAGCGTCTCAAGGCGGCGGGCAACTCCCTGTTCGTCGTCGAACATGATCTCGACGTGATCCGCCGCGCGGAATGGCTCGTCGATGTCGGGCCGGGAGCCGGGGAAAAGGGCGGTGAAGTCCTCTACAGCGGGCCGATAGAGGGGCTTGCCGACGTCGAGACTTCGATCACCCGCCGCTACCTGTTCGCAGAGCCGCTCCGCAGTGAGCACACCCCGCGCGACCCCAAGGCATGGCTACGCCTGGAAGGGATCAGGCGGAACAATCTCCATGGTCTCGACGTCGAGTTTCCCATCGGCTGTTTCACCGCTGTCACCGGCGTTTCGGGATCGGGCAAATCCAGCCTTGTCAGTCAGGCGCTGCCCGAGCTCGTCACGGAACACCTCGGCGGCTCACCCGTGGCCGAGGAGAAGGATATCGATCCGCTGCTCGATGTTGCGCAGAACGACACTGAAGGACGCATTGTCGCAGGCATGGAGCATGTTCGCAGGCTGGTGCGGGTCGATCAGAAACCGATCGGTCGCACGCCGCGTTCGAACCTAGCCACCTACAGCGGCATGTTCGACCATGTGCGACGGATCTTCGCTGATACGCCGCTCGCCCGCCGGCGGCATTACAGCCCGGGCAGGTTCTCGTTCAACGTCCCGCAAGGCCGCTGCCCTGTGTGCGAGGGCGAGGGATACGTCATGGTGGAGCTGCTGTTCCTGCCGAGCGTTTTTGCCCCGTGCTCGACCTGTCATGGCTCTCGCTACAACCCGCAAACGCTCGAAGTCGAATGGAACGGGCGCAATATCGCCCAGGTGCTCGAACTGACGGTCGACGATGCGTGCGATTTCTTCGCTGGCGAGGCATCGGTGATGCGCTCCCTCGACGTGTTGCGGGAGATCGGTCTTGGCTATCTGAGGCTCGGTCAGCCGGCGACCGAGCTGTCTGGCGGGGAGGCGCAGCGCATCAAGCTGGCGACTGAACTGCAACGCGCCCAGCGCGGCAACACGATCTACATCCTCGACGAGCCAACTTCGGGGCTTCACCCCTCCGATGCGGACCGGCTGATGCAACACCTGCAGGGCCTGGTAGACGCCGGCAATACGGTCGTAGTCGTCGAACATGACATGCGCGCCATCACACAGGCGGACTGGATCATCGACCTAGGACCGGGGGCCGGGGAAGATGGGGGCCGTATCGTTGCCAGCGGCGTCCCTGGCGTCGTTGCGGAAGCGGAAGGCAGTCTCACCGCCCGCTATCTCAAGGCGGCGCTGTAGGTCGTAAATCTGGCCGAACGCACGTTCGATCAGGTGCATCTCGACCACACGTTGGAATGGGTCGAATCTGGAAGCGGGAGCCGGCGATGTGTCACCGCGGTTGACGTGGATTAGGGTTTGAGTGCCCGTCAGGTGCGCCGTGTTCGTGTGATACGCGGCGTGGCGGACGGCCAATCGCCGGCCATCCGCCACGCTCGCTTTGTGCGGACCTTCCCCAGGGAGAGGGCCCTCACATCGTTTCGTCGAAACGCCCCGCCTTAATTCCCTGCTGCGGGCGCTGCGCCGACACCTTCTGCGATTTTCTCAACGAGTTTGGCACAAAAGGCGGGCAAATCATTGGGATCGCGGCTGGTAACAAGGCCGTTGTCGACCACGACTTCCTCATTGGTCCATGCACCGCCGGCGTTCTCGATATCGACCTTCAGCGTCGGGTAGGACGTCAAGGTGCGACCCTCAAGCACGCCCGCCTCGATCAATGTCCAGGGTGCGTGGCATATGGCCGCAACAGGTTTTTTCTGATCAAAGAAAGCCCGGATGAAACCGATTGCCTCGACGCTGCCGCGCAGCTTGTCGGCACCGACAGTCCCTCCGGGCACAACAAGTCCGTCGAAATCGTCGGCTTTCACCTCGGAAAACGTCTTGTTGATAGTATAGCTGCCGCCCTCGTCAAGATCGCCATTGACTGTGCGAGCCTTGCCCGGTTCAAAACTGACCACGGTCACTTTGCCCCCAGCGTCCTCGACAGCTTGCTTGGGCTTCGAGAATTCTGGTTCTTCCGTCCCGCGGGGTGCGATCAGAATCGCGACCGATTTGCCTTCTAAAGTCATAATTTATCTCCTATTCTGTTCAAGATTAAGGTCAGGTGCCCGGCTTGAGCACGACCTTCGTCCAACCAGCATCGTGCTCGTCGAAATGCTTGAAGGCGCCCGAGCCCGCCGCCGTCGACTGAGCCGGTGCCGCCGCGTTCCCAGGCTCAGCCGTGCGCGAACGCCTGCGCCGCCGCCTCGGCCACGCCTTGGTCCTGCTTGCCGGTGCCGCCCGACACGCCCACCGCGCCGATCACCGTCTCGCCCTTCTTGATCGGCACGCCCCCGGCGAAGATCATCACCTTGCCGTCGTTGGAGGCATGGATGCCGTAGAAGTCGGCGCCCGGCTGGGCGAGCTTCGCCAGCGCCTTGGTCTCGACGTCGAACGCGCGCGCCGTCCACGCCTTGCTTATCGCGATGTCGACGCTGCCGCGCCACGCATCATCCATCCGCGCGAACGCCAGGAGGCAGCCGCCCGCGTCCACCACCGCGATGTTCGACGGGCTGCCGATCCGCTCGGCCTCCGCGATTCCCGCATCGATGATCGTCCGCGTGTCGTTCAGCTCGAGTGTCTGGATGGTGCGCATGGCGTGTCTCCTTGGCCAGTTCGGGGAAAGCTGTTCAGTGCACGCCGCCGCGCGCGGGTCCCCCCCGCGGGCGAGAGCGACGTGCTAGGGTGCCGACCGCTCCGCTATTTCGCGGCCAGCAGGGTGAACTTGTGAATCTGCGGCGGTTCGGAAAACAGTTCGTCTGCCTTTTCCATCAGTGCGGCGGCAACCTTGCCGTCGAGATGGGCCTGGCGATCCTCCTCTGTCTCGAACGTATCGAAGATCGCGTACGCACCGGGACCTTCCTCGATCGCGTACCAGGTCTGAGTGCCCGGCTCAGCTTGAACGAGCGGCAATGCCGAGGTCAGGAAATCGGCGACATCGCGCTCTTTTCCGGGCTTGGCCTTCAGCGGTACATACAGGGCAAGTTTGGGCATAAAAGACTCCTCAAGTGAAACGGACAGATATTGTTCGGCAAACTAACGGACGAGCGGGCCGGCACGTTCCCTAAGAGGCGGAGCACACCCGGCCCCGCCTCCTCGTCGAAATCAGAACTCCTGTGCGGTCGGCCGGATGACGATCGCGTTGATGTCGACGTCATCCGGTTGTTCGACAGCGAACGCGATAGCACGCGCCACCGATGCCGTCGGGATGGCCTGCTTGTAGAAGTCGAGCACTGTTTCGGCAGCCGTGCCTGATGTCGTGAACTTCAAATCGCTTTCGACAGCTCCAGGCTCGATTGACGTGACCCGGACTTTTTCCCCCACTTCGTGGCGCAAGCCTTCGCTGATCGCGCTGACGGCAAACTTGGTGCCGGAGTAGACCGTGCCGCCCGGTGCGAAGACCTTGATACCCGCAACCGAGCTCAGGTTGATGATGTGACCGCTGCCCTGCTCGAGAAAACCGGGAAGGGCCGCCGCGATGCCGTAGAGCGTACCCTTCAGATTGACGTCGATCATCTGGTCCCACTCGTCGGTGTTGACCTCGGCCATCGGACGGATCGGCATAAGCCCGGCATTGTTGATCAGCACGTCGAGGCGGCCGAAGTCGGCAATGATTGCGGCGACGACGGACCGGACCGCCGATTTGTCGGTCACGTCCAGCGCGTAGCTACGTGCCGTGCCACCGTTTGCGGCGATGTCAGCGACGACCTCGTCGAGCCTGTCCTTGCGACGCGCGGCGATCGCCACCTTCGCGCCGCGTTCCGCGAGAAGACGCGCAGATTCCGCGCCGATGCCGCTGCTGCCGCCGGTAATGAGAACGACCTTGCCTTCGATACCCTTTGTCATAATTGTATTCCTTCAAGTCAGTTGTTGATTTTTTGCCGGATCGCGGCCCCGCGCGAGCCTGCCCGGCCTGATGGGATCACTGTGAGCGCAAGAGGACGGGCCCGGCGCCCACCCGGATGCGGAGCAGCTCGTAAGGCTTGCGGCGTAAATCCTGTCCGCCGTGAAAGCCGGGCTGGCGGTGGAGCTGGTTGGCAGTGAAGTAGAGATAGCCGTCGGTGCCGATCGACAGTGTGTCGGGCTAGCTGATGCGGGGGTCGCTGACTACCGTCGTCCAGCGGCCCTGGTCGAGCACGCGGATCGCGTTGTTCTCGTAATCGCCGGCGAACACGCGGCCCCGGTCGTCTTCGGCAATCCCGTCCGAGGCGCCTTTGCGCCCCAGGCTGCGTACCGCGCGGGCCAGTTCCTCCTCGGACACCGCGGGGTCACGCAGCATGGCCGTGGGGACCGCGTGCAGCGTGCGGCCCGACAGTGGACCGTAATACAGCAGGCTGCCGTCGGCGCTAAGCCCGATTGCGTCGCTCGCGATTGTTACCGGCGTCGCGGATCCATCGGCGGGACGGTTCATGAGCACCGCGCCGTCGACAACCGGGGTGAAGCCGGGCTCGGGGTTGGTCGTCGCATGGTTCGACAGGCGCCGGATCGCACGCCCGCTGGCGATATCGACGACGATAATGCCGCCGACCCCCTCGTTGCTGCTGTCGGTGATGTAGGCGACGCCCTCGGCGCCCTGACGCAGATCGAAGCGCACATCGTTGAGGTAGGTCGTGGGCAGCACCACGCTGGGCGGCAGGACGATCGTCTTCACCACCCGGTCGGTCGCAAGGTCGATTGCCACCAGCTTTGCACCGCCGGCCTGCGGTTGAGAGAATTTGGGCGCCGCCGTGTCGAGCACCCACAGGCGATTGGCGCCGTCTGCCACCACGCTCTGCACCGAGATGAAATGCCCCGCCGGGTCGGCCGGATCGGGCCGGTTGGTCGCGGCATCGGGATAAGGCACCGTCTTGCCGTCGACCAACTCGGCAACCGTGAACGGCGCGTTGTCGCCCCATTGCGGGAAGTTGACGAAGATGCGCCCGTTGGGGGCGACGGTCACGCCAGTCGGCATCGCGCCATCGAAGGTCGCGACCTGTTCAATCTGGGGCGCGGATGCACCCTCGCGGGTCGTCGCGCAGGCGGCAAGCGAGAGGGCAGCGCCAGCGGCCAGAAGCAGTTTGACGGAGATTTTCATGGGATCATTTCCTTGAGGATGCGGCCCGCTTCGTGGGGCTCGGACCGGAGATATTGCGGGGGCGCCTTTACCGATGCGCCAAGCGCGGTGGCGGCGTGCCAGGGCCAGCGCGGATCCCACAGCGCAGCGCGGGCTATCGCTATGGCGTCGGCATGCCCGTCTTCGAGGATGCGCTCCGCCTGGTGCGGATCGGTGATCATTCCGACCGCCACGACAGGCATAACGACCGCGTCCTTGACCGTCCGCGCCAGCGGCACCTGATAGCCGGGGCCGACAGGGATCTGCTGGCGCGGGTCGAGGCCGCCGCCGGAGACGTGGATTGCCGAACAACCGCGCCGCTCCAGCTCCTGCGCAAACCGCGCGGTTTCCTCCGCCGTCCAGCCGCCTTCGACCCAGTCGGTCCCCGAAACGCGGACGGTCACCGGGCGGTCGGAGGGAAACGCTTCGCGCACGGCACCGAACACTTCGAGCGGGAACCGCATCCGGTTGTCGAGGCTGCCCCCGTATGCATCGCCGCGCCGGTTGGAAATCGGCGAAAGAAACTCGTGGAGCAGATAGCCATGCGCGGCGTGGATCTGGACGGCTTCGATGCCGAGCCTGCCGGCGCGCCGGGCGGCATCCGCGAACGCCTCCCGGATGCGAGCAAGCCCTGCCTCGTCCAGTTCGACAGGGGGATGGTCGTCCGGAGCAAAGGGAACGGCGCTGGGTGCCACGGTCTGCCAGCCATTCTCCGTATCGGGGGGAAGCTGCGCTCCGCCGTGCCACGGCTTGGCGCTGCTCGCCTTGCGGCCGGCATGGGCCAGCTGGATGATCAGCGGCATGTCCGACCAACGGCGCACACTTTCGAGCACGCTTCGCATCGCCGCTTCGGTACGGTCATCGTACAGGCCGATGTCACCGTGGGTGATGCGCCCTTCCGGGCTGACCGCGGTCGCCTCTATCGTCAGCGCGCCCGCGCCCGAGAGCGCCAACTGGCCGAGATGCATCTGGTGCCAGTCGGTCATCGCGCCGTCGACTGCCGAATACTGGCACATCGGCGCGATGACGATGCGGTTGGCGAGCCGCAGCCCGCCAACTTCAATCGGTTCGAACAACTTCACCATCACCATTCGCCCGTGTTGGGCATGGAGGCCCAGGGTTCGGCCGGAGCCTTGTGTTCGCCCTTCTGCAGCAGTTCGATCGAGATCCCGTCCGGCGAGCGCACGAACGCCATGTGTCCGTCGCGCGGGGGCCGATTGACCGTCACGCCGCCCGCCTGCAGCCGCGCGCACGTTTCGTAGATGTCGTCGACCCCGTAGGCGAGGTGGCCGAAATTGCGGCCCCCGGTATAAGTCTCGGCAGGGCTGCCGTCCTCGGGCGGCCAGTTGTACGTCAGCTCGACCTCGGCTTCGCCCTGCTCGCCGTCGCCGCGGAAATCCTCGTCGGCGGCAAGGTAGATCAGCGTGTAACGCCCGGCCTGGTTCTCCATGCGCCGGGTCTCCTTGAGACCCAGCAGCGTGAAGAAACGGATCGCCGCCTCGGGGTCGGCGACGCGCAGCATGGTGTGGAGATACCGCATGATCAGGCGACCTTGTCCTGAAGGGCTTCCATCACCAGCTCCGCGGTGCGGGTAGCGCTGGCGGGGTTCTGGCCGGTCACCAGATTGCCGTCGCGCAGGGCGAACGGGGCAAAATCGGGGCCGCCCTCGTGCTTGCCCCCAAGTTCCTTGAGCCGCGTTTCGAGCAGGAACGGCACCGCGTGATCGAGGCCGACCGCGCGTTCCTCGCTGTCGGTGAAGCCCGCGACACGGCGACCGGCGACGAAGGGCGTGCCATCGGTCTTCTTCGCCGAGACCAGCCCCGCCGGTCCATGGCAGACGGCGGCGACGATCTTGCCTTCGCGGTCGAAGCGCTCGACCAGGCGGGCCAGTTCGTCGCTGCCGGGGTAATCGAACATGGTGCCGTGGCCGCCCGGCAGAAACAGCGCGTCGTAGCCGGCGGGATCGATGCTTGTGAATACAGGGGTGCTGGCAACCTCGGCCTTCAGGGCCTCGTCCTTCAGATAGCGCTCGACCGAAGCGTCGTTCTCGCCGTCGGCGTTGACGCTGCGTTGGTCGACGGGGATGGCGCCGCCCTTGATCGAGGCCAGCGTCACCTCGGCGCCCGCATCGCGGAAGGCATAATACGGGGTGGTAAGTTCCTCGAGCCAGACACCCGTCGGTTCGGTGCCGGGAGTCATGCGGTCGGCGGAGGTGGCCACCATGAGAATGCGGGTCATCGTCAATTGTCCTTTTCCATTGATGTCGGGGGCACGAGCAAACGCAACCGGCGCAGCCGCACCCGCCACAAAGAAAGCGGTGAGAGCCATCAGCATTTGGCGGCGATTTTGCCTTCGATCGTTCCTTTCGATAGCTTAGATACGCAGGGAACGGCATCATGAAACCCAGCGGGAATGGTGGACGGCCATAAATTCGCTTATGGAACCGCAATGTCCCTCCTGCAGTTGCGCACCTTCGTCGAAGTCTACCGCCGTCGTTCACTGAGCGAGGCGGCTCGGGCAATCGGCATCACCCAACCGGCGGCGTCGCAGCACATCGCATCGCTCGAGGCGCAATTGGGCCGTCCCTTGTTCGATCGCCATTCGCGCGGCGTCCGACCAACAGCGATTGCCGACGATCTGGCGGCTTCGATCGGAAGCAGCCTCGATACGGCGGAATCGGCACTGGCCAGCGCGCGGGCCCGATCGTCGCGCATCTCGGGCACGGTCCACATCGCCGCGCCGTCGGACCTGCTGGGAGAGATGATCACGCCCCGGCTGGCTCCGCTGCTGGAAGCAGGGCTGGACCTGCGGCTGCATATCGGCGGGCGCGAGGCGCTTTATGCCATGCTCCTCGAAGACAAGGTGCATCTGGCTGTCACCGCCTCGCAACCCGAAGATCCGCGGTTGGCCTTCCATGCGCTGGGCGAGGAACACCTGCGCGCCGTCGCCTCTCCCGCCGTGGCGGGGCGGATTGCCGCGGTGCCGCTGGCCGAAGGGCTCACTCAAACCGCCCACCTTGCCTACGATCTCGACCGGCCGCTGCTGCGGACCTGGCTCGAGGCCAACCGGATCGAGTTGACGAATCAGCCCGCCCTGACCGCGCCCGATTTGAGAGTGCTACGGTCAGGATTGTGCGCGGGTCTGGGCTGGACGGTGCTGCCCGGCTATCTCACCCGCAGCGAACGCGCGGCCCGCACGCTGATCGAAATACCCGCGCCGATCACGGTGCCGCTCAACGCTTACTACCTCGTCTGGGCACGCTCATCGCTGCGACACCCGCGCGTGGCCATGGCTCGGGACGCCCTGATTGCTGCACTCCGAACATAATTGTGGCCACGCCTGTTGGGCCGTGAGCGCAATGTCGGGCCTGAACCAGTTGAGCGTTGGCAAAACGAAAGGCGGCTTTCGGGATCGTCGGCGACAACGCCGAACGACCGAATTTGGGGGCGCAAAGGAGACATTGAACTTCCTTGCCATTCGAAGCCGCTGTGACAATTCCGAGTCCTGAAAAAGCTACGTCGATGACCGCGCAACTTTTTGCAGCGCAATTAGAAAACTGGCTCCGTCGGAGGCCGGGGGCCGGGGGCCGGGGGCCGCAAGAATTTTGAGGTCGTCGGTTCAATGACTGATTTGGGGCCGATCGGCGACTGACCGGTTCAGCCGATAGCGTTCGGACAAGATCAGTGCTGCGGATCCAAGAACGGATAGTCGGTGTATCCTTCCTCGCCTCCGCCGTAGAAGGTGTCCTGATCGGCCTCGTTAAGGTCGGCGCCGATCCGATAGCGTTCGGGCAGATCGGGATTGGCGATGAAGGGCCGTCCGAAGGTGATCGCATCGGCGCGGCTTTCGCCGATGGCCTCCACGGCGCGCTCGGCATCGTAATCGCCATTGCCGATATAGACGCCGTCATAGAGCGCGCGCAGGCGCTTTAGCAGCTGCCGGTCGTCTTCGCTGCTGTCGGAGCCGAAAAATTGCTCGACGACGTGGAGATAGGCGAGCTTACGATCGTTCAGCATGCGATAGGCCGGGCCGAAGATGGCTTCGGGATCGTTGTCGGAGATGGCGTTGGCCTGCCCCAATGGCGACAGGCGGATGCCAACGCGATCCTTAGGCCAAACATTGCAGACGCGGTCGAGAACTTCGCCGAGCAGGCGCAACCGGTTCTCGACCGATCCGCCATACTCGTCCTCGCGCTTGTTGACCCCATCCTGTAGGAATTGGTCGAGCAGGTAACCGTTGGCCGAGTGCACTTCCACCCCGTCGAACCCCGCCTCCTTCGCGCAGCGCGCACCGGTCGCGAAATCGTCCAATGTCCGAGCGATCCCGTCGGCATCGAGCGCGACCGGCTCGGACACGTCCTCGAAACCGTTGGCGGTGAAGGTCTGGGTATCGGCACGTACCGCGCTCGAAGAGACGGGTCGCCTGCCGTCGGGCAGGAGCGAGACATGGCTGATCCGGCCGACATGCCAGAGCTGGCAGAAGATCCGCCCGCCCGCCGCGTGAACCGCCTCGACGATGGGCTTCCAGCCTTCCACGTGAGCGTCGGTGTAGATGCCTGGCGTATCGATATAGCCCTTGCCCATGGCGGATACCTGCGTGGCTTCGCTTACGATCAGCCCGGCCGAAGCACGTTGCCGGTAATAGGTAGCAGCGATGTCCTTGGGCGTGCCGTCGGCATGGGCGCGATTGCGCGTGAGCGGCGCCATCAGCACCCGGTTCGGCAGTTCGAGCGCACCCATGGCGAGCGGGCGAAAAAGGGGAGACGTGTCGGTCATGTGATTTCCTATGAAGTTCAGGCTCCTGTCGGAGAGCCGGTGTCTTGGTCTTGCGGCAAGGGGATGGGTGTCGCCGCGCAGATCGTGCGCAACGCGGATTTGAGGCCTTCCTCGATGGTCGGGTGATAGAACGGCATCTCGAGCAGTTCGCTCGCCGTCGTGCCGGTCTGGATGGCCCCGGCAAGAATATGGGCGAGGTGTTCGCCAGCGGGCGCAATCAGGTCGGCGCCAATCAGCCGCCCGTCGGGCGCGGCAGCGTAGAGCGTGAGGGTGCCTTCGTTGCGCCCCTCCACTCGCGCGCGGCACACGATGCGCGTGTCCGCCCAATGGGAGCTCAGGTCGCGCGCCCAGGCGGCGAAATCATCCGCAGCTCCACGGCGCTTTTGCAAGGCTTTGGACAGAGCAGGATGAAACTTGAGCTGCGATTGCGGGAGATAACGCTTGAGAATGCCCGGTGCGGCCAGCACGTTCAGGGTGTCATCGACATGCACGATCCCGCTGGATTTATGGCGCGCCAGCACGGAACCTGCATGGACGCTGCTGTCGTCGGTAACCAAGTCGATGCCGTTGGGGCCTGAGAATTCCAGATCGTCGGAAAACTCATTCTGCGTTTGCGCGTCCTCGATCATGCCGCCGTCCCACGGCAGGTCTGGCTGGTGTTCGCGATGCCGGCGCGTGCCAATCAATCGCGCTTGCGGGGCGAGCTCGTGCATCGCCTTGCAATGAAGGGTATGAAACGGGTGAACATTGATGATCGCATCGATGGCGCGCCCTCGATCGGTCACCCTCAGCAGCTTCTTGCGGTCGTCATCTTCCACGTCATAGCTGTCGAGGAGGAGAAAACGCCCGTTCGCGCGGCGTATCAGGGACATCTGCGTGCCGACGTCCAGCAATCCCCCGATCTTGAATGAGCCGCGGAAGTTCCAGAACGTGTCGGCAAGTTGCAGCATCCGTCGGTATGTCTTTCGAGAGATCGGCGTTGCATTTCAGAAAGGTGCTGCCACCGCGTATCTTTCCCAATCAAAGCTCTAGCCGTTTATTGGTTCCTTGCCTGCAATTAGATTGTGGACAAGATATGAAGTGCAAAGTCGTGCACGATGCGCTAATGGATGGAGATGGACGATGATCGCGCCGAGACACCATTTGCGGTCGAGAAGGGCGATCCGCTCTCGCTCGACCGCCAGCTGTGTTTTCAGTTCTATGCCGCAAGCAATCTCATCACGCGGCTCTACTGACCCGTCCTCGCGGAACTCGGCCTCACTTACCCGCAATATCTGGTCATGCAGGTGCTTTGAGAAACCGAGGGTGTCTCGGTAGGAGCGCTTGGGAAGCGGCTCCACCTCGATAGCGGCACGGTGACGCCGCTCCTGAAACGGATGGAGGCGCTCGGATTGCTCTCGCGGACCCGCGATGCCCAGGACGAGCGGCGCGTGCTGGTCTCACTTAGCCATCGAGGTCGCGCATTAAGAGCGAAAGCTCTTACTGTTCCCGAGACCATGACCCGCGGGCAGAATATCGACGAGCTGGAATCGCTGCGATCCGTCATCGCCGATATGGTTGTAGCGTTGGCGGAGATGCAACTAGGCCACGTGGACAAAGCTTGACGATGGGCCTGTCCTTCGATTCAAGGCTGCCTTTTGCAGGCGGCATTGGGCGAGCGGATCGGGGTATGGAAATAGGAGGGGCGCTGATTGGCGCTGCTCGAGCGCGACGCGGACCATCCGCCAATCAGCCAAGCCAGTCGAGTCTAAGCTAACTAACAGCGCGGCCCATTAGCGCGTCTCCACCTGGTCGGCGAATGTAAAGCCGGCAACGCCGGCGAGCTCTGGCGACTGTGTCCTTGAAGAATAGCTGCCACTGCGCAGCTATATGAACAGGCTTTCGCTACCGTGACATGAGCGCCCGTAAGCGGTTGGATCGCTCACTTTCCAACGACCCAATCTGGATGAACGTCTGCATTCAGGATCAGCGACGGGCTCCGGGAATGACCGAAATTAGGGCGCCTCCCTGGCCTTCTGCAACTGGCCGGTTGCTGAATGTCGGGTTCTGAGGCGGAAAGCAGCCGTTCGATCAGCGCCTCAGAAAGGGCGGTTCTCGACCAATACAAGGCGTTTATCCAAAGAAACTGAACGACAGCTTGTATCAGAACCTGACATGACCATAAGGCGGTCCAAATCAACCGGAGCAGAGCAATTTTTGATCATTAAACGGATCGGCTATAAATTCCGATATCGGTCACATGCCGCTCATGCCTTTTCCGATGAAGTGTTTTCCCACTCTTCAATTTGCAATTGATGCGTCATCGTTCTGGCAATTTCGTCTTCTCCAATGAGCAGGGCGCGACGTTTGTCAGGTGGAATGCGGTAGTGCCACCTTTGCTGATCGGAAAGAAGTAGCGTCTGCTGTTCCAGATCGACAGTGATACGGCAATGCGGCTCGCACGCAGCCAGCTTCAGCAAATATTCGACCTTGTCCTTCGGCAGGCTGATCGGCAACAGGCCGTTCTTGAAGCAATTGGCCTGGAATATATCGGCAAAGTCAGGTGCGATGAGGCACCTTATTCCGAAGTTGGCCAGCGCCCAGACGGCATGCTCGCGGCTCGATCCGCAGCCGAAATTCTCCAGCGCGACCAATATGCCTGCCTGTCTCCACGGGGACTGGTTCAGGATGAAGTCCGGCCGTTCGTCCCCGGCCACGCTGTAGCGCAGGTCATGGAACAGATGGATGCCAAGCCCCTGTCGCCGGATGGTTTTCAGGAAACGTCCAGGAAATATTTTGTCCGTATCGACATTGGCCAACGGCATCGGTGCGGCGACGGTGTTCAGGGTCGTGAAGGGCTGCATCAGACGATGGTCCTTATGTCGGTGATCGCGCCATGGATGGCGGCGGCGGCCGCCATCGCGGGGGACATGAGGTGCGTGCGTCCGCCCGGCCCCTGTCGCCCCTCAAAATTCCGGTTGGAGGTGGAGGCGCAGCGTTCTCCCGGTTTCAGCCGGTCGGCATTCATGCCCAGACACATGGAGCATCCGGCCTCCCGCCACTCGAAACCTGCAGCCATGAACAGGCGATCGAGCCCCTCCGCCTCCGCCTGCTGCTTTACGGTCTGCGAGCCGGGGACGACGAGCGCCCGGACATGATCCGCCACTTTTCTCCCGTTCAGCATGGCGGCCGCATCGCGCAGATCCTCGACCCTGCCATTTGTACAACTGCCGATGAACACCGTATCGACTGGCAGGCCGACCAGCGGTGTGTCCGGCGCGATGTCCATATAGGCCAGCATATCCCTGATCTGCGCAGCGCGAGCCGGGTCTGTCTCCCTTGCCGGATCGGGCACGCGTCCGTCGACGGGCAGCACCGCTTCCGGGCTGGTGCCCCATGTCACCATCGGCGCGACGGCGCCTGCATCGACCTCGACCACCCGATCATAGGACGCGCCGGGATCGGATCGCAAAGCCTGCCATCGGGCGGCGGCGGCTGCGAAATCGGCTGGCCCGGGTGCGTGGGGACGCCCCGCCAGCCAGGCAAAGGTTGTGTCGTCAGGCGCGATCAGGCCAGCGCGCGCGCCCGCCTCGATAGACATGTTGCATATCGTCATGCGTCCTTCCATCGACAACGCCCCGATCGCTTCCCCGGCATATTCGATGACATGGCCGGTCGCGCCGCTCGCGCCGATCCGACCAATCACCGCCAGGATCATATCCTTGGCCGTCACGCCCGGCGATGGCTGCCCCGTCATCCGCACCAGCATCACGCGCGGGCGCGACTGCACGATAGTCTGGGTCGCCAGCACATGCTCCACCTCCGACGTGCCGATGCCGAAAGCCAGCGTCCCGAATGCGCCATGGGTGGAGGTGTGGCTGTCGCCGCACACGATCGTCATGCCCGGCTGGGTCAGGCCCATTTCCGGTCCCATCACATGGACGATGCCATGGGCGGTGGCGGACAGCGGTATATAGGGAATGCCGAACTGGGCCGTGTTATTTTCCAGACAGTTGACCTGAATGCGGCTTTCCTCGTCGGCGATCGGCCGCCCACGTCCCTCGGTCGGGATATTATGGTCGGCGACCGCGATGGTGCGATCCGGTCGCCGAACGCCCCGCCCCGCCAGCCGCAGGCCATCGAAGGCCTGCGGACTGGTCACTTCGTTCAGCAGGTGCCGGTCGATGTAGAGCAGCACCGCGCCATCGCCCAGATCGGCCACGACATGGCTGTCCCAGATTTTCTGGACGATATTGCGGGGCTGGTCATTCACTGACCGCCACCCAGCGAGAAGATCGCCTTGATCCACAGCTTGTCGCCCTGCGACCGGTTGCGCGCGACGACCTCATGCTGCCACGTCAGCATGATCGGCACTTTGCCTGCCTGCACCTTGACCGTCGGGCCGATGGCGAAGGCGGTGCCGCGATTGCCGTCGCCCACCACCATGCCGCCCTGCCTGTCATCGGTGGTCTGCCGATTGTAATAGCCCGCGACGCCGAGGCTCGATTTGGGGAAGTTCCAGCCCGCCGCGAAATCGACATGGAACTCGTTGCCTGACTGATAGTCCGTCGCCTTGTTGCGGGTGCTCATGTCGTACATCAGCTTGGCGGATAGTTCCGGCCCCTTGGGGTCATGATAGGTGATGGCCACAGCAGGCTCGAAAGTCACATAGTTGCGCCCGATATTGGCGAGCGCGTCCTTGTTGTAACGCCCGGTCGGCAGGATGATGTCGACGCCCGCCGCAATGTGCAGCTTGTCGAAATGCCAGCCCAGGATGAAGGGATCGACCACGATGTCGCCCAGACCCGCGCGATGATCGCGCCGCTCGCGCATGTCCACGCTTACGTCTACCAGCGGCACCAGCACCTGAAAGGCATAGGTTCCGCCCAATATCTTCTTGTCGGTGACATGGACGAAGCGGACCGTATTGGCGAAGGCCTCCACCTGAAAATCGACGGGCACCTGTTCCCCATCGCCGTCGTTCAGGCGATCGGCGCTGTTATAGGTGCTGTAGTTTAGCAGGTAGGTCCCCTCGGGCGGCAGCATGCCGGTCATCCACCCTTCCGCGCCGTGCGGATAGGCGGAACCACCCCCTTCCGTCGCGCGCGCCGGAGCCGCCGTCAGCAGCAGCGCGGTCATCGCGCCTGACAATATTCCAGCCTTCATCATCCTGTCGTTCATGTCACTCTCCCTCTCTTTTGATTTTCCCCGGCACTGCCGAACCCGATCGGGACAGGCGATCGACTGTCCCGAAAGCAGGCATGTCTCGTGAAATTCGGGCTTCAGCCGTTGCGGATCAGGCGGTCCAGCGGATGCTTGTCGCGGTGCTCGACATATTCGGCGACCAAGCCGTCGGGATGGCAGGCCAGCAGGAAACGCCCGGTCGGAATGGGGGTCGTCGGCTCTATGATGGAGGCTCCGATCGTCCGCAGGGTGTCAGCCATCGCGTCGAGGTCGTCGACCAGATACGCCGCCTGAATATCAGCGATTGCATCAAGCCTGTCCGGCGTCGCCCCGACGATCAGCATCGCGCTCACCTGCGCAATGCGGTGCGCCCCCGGCACCGGGTCGAGACGCAGGCGGGCCGTCTCGCCCAGCAAGGTCTCGTAAAAGCGAACGGCCTCGTCGAAAGCCGCAATCGGGACATGGCGGCGGACCAGAATGTTGAGGATGGTCATGATCCGCCGCCCGCCGCTCAGACCGCCAGCGCCGGGGCGCAGACGATGGGGGCCGCCTCCGCATGCGGGGTGAACCATTGCTCCAGATATTCGGAGATGGCTTCCCCTTCCTCCGGCAGGCAGGCCGCGCCAAGATAGAGGTCCGGGCGGACCAGCAGGATGCGGCCCTCGTCACCGATCTGATAGCGTTCGCGCACTTCCCCCGTCTCGTCGGGGACGAGATGGTCGAAGTCGAAACCGGCATCGCTCCGGTCGGAGATCAGGAAGCCGGCGATCAGACCGGGGAAGCGCCGGTCAAGCTCGTCGCGCAGCGCGCGGCCCAGCGCGACATGGCGCGCCTCATCCTTGCCGGGGATCACCAGCAGGGTGAACTGCGGGTGGCGCAGCACGTCATAGATGCGCTTCTTCGGTTCCCGTACCAGAAGGGCGTCGGGCGCGCGTTCGCCGGGGGTGGGGCCGGCGACGGCGGTGGTGCCCTCCGGGTTCTGGGTGACGGCGATATAATTGTGGGAGAGGCCCGAAACGAGGTTGATCGTCCTGGCTTCCCAGCCCGGTTCGCGGGTATAGTGCAGCCGATCCTGCGGTTCGATGCCGAAGCCCATGACGATCTCATGCGTGGCCATGGCGCCTTCGCTGATCTGCTCGCCGATCGGCTTGCGTTCGCGCTCATAACTGTCGAGGATGCTTTCCTGCGCTGCGCCGTTCCAGATCGCCGCCAGCTTCCAGCCCAGATTGAAAGCGTCCTGCATGCAGCCGTTCATGCCCTGACCACCGGAGGGCGAATGCACATGACTGGCATCGCCGCAGATGAGCATGCGTCCGGTGCGATAACGCTCTGCGATATTGTTGCGGATCTGCCATGCCGTAACCCATTCCGGCTCGCCCACGGTAAAGCCGATGCCCAGCTTGTCCGCGACATCCTGAAAGGCCTGCCGCTGGTCCTTGGCAAAGACATATTCGCCACTCGGTTCGCTCATGTAAATGCGCCAGTATTTGCCGGGCAGCTTGGTGCAGTTCATGAACAGGTCTTTGTCGAAGAAATAGTTCATCCATGTGTCGTCGAAGGTGACGTTGGTCAGCGGCACGTCCATCATGGACATGACGGCCACTTCCTCGCCGACGAAGGCGATGCCCGCCGCGTCGCGCACGAAGCTGCGCACGCCGTCGCAACCCACAACCCAGGGATAGGCGATCTGTTCGCTTGAGCCGTCCGGCAACTGGATGGTCGCCTCGACCACATTGCCCCGGTCGACCAGGCCGGTCAGTTCGGTCTGATATTCCGGACGCAGGCTGTACTGCGCAAAGAGATGCTCGCGCAGCACCTGCTCGAAATCATTCTGGTTGATCTTATAGTAGAAGGGGAAGCGCGTGGGCAGGACGCGATAGTCGGTGCGCGGCTGCTCCTCCTCTGGCAGATGGGGGAAATGATAGATGTTGCCGGGGCACTCCAGGCACACTTCCTCCAGCCGGTGGGCCAGACCGATATGTTCGAACATCTCCATCGAGCGGGCGTGGATGGTCATCGCGCGGGTGGTGTGCGAGGGCCCCTGCCGCTTTTCGATGACGCGCACCGGCACGCGGCGGCGCAGCAACTCGTGCGCCATGATAAGGCCGGAAGGGCCGCCGCCCACGATCAGAACCTCGTTTTGAACCTTGCTCATATCTGCCTCTCCTGTGAATTCTGCGCCTCGTGCGGGCGCATCAGTCGCCCTTGATCCAGCCAGCTCCGCGATGGGTGTTGTTGGTCGCGACGTCATCCTCGGCCAGCCACAGGTCGAGCGTTTCGCGGGCGGAAAGGGCCGCCGTCCCCATCATCTCATCGGTTTCCGGCACATGGGTGGTCAGTTCCACCTGCATGCCATTGGGATCGTGGAAGTAGATGGAGTAGCAATAGCCATGGTCCGTCTCGAAGGCGGGCACGCCATGATCGGCCAGCTTCTGCTTGAAATGCAGCACGCTGTCCTTGCCCTCCACCGTCAGGGCAATGTGGTGGGCGAAGGGGTTGACGTCGGTGAACTTGTTGACGGATGCGTCCGAGCTGGCTTTAGGTGATTTGAACTGGAAGAAGGCGAGGCAACTGCCATCGTTCATCTCGAAGAAGGTATGGACATAATTGTCCGGTTGGCCGGTGACAGGATTGATCCGCTCGACCCAGGTGCCGATCAGCGGCATTTCGAGGATATCCTCGTAGAAATGCCGGGTCGCCTCCATGTCCCGCGCCATGAAGGCATGATGGTGCAGCATGCCCACGCGGTTGCGCGCGCGCCGGGCCATGATCTGTTCGGGGGTTATACGGTCGGTTCGAACGTCCTTCTTCGCAATCATCGATACTCTCCTTATTTGACGCCTTTGGCGCCTTGTCTCGATCAGGCGGTCAGACTTGTGCCTTCCGCCCGCAACCAATCCCGCATGGCGGCGGAAACGATTTCGGGGTGCTCCATCATTGGCATGTGACCGCTGCCGGGGATCACGCAGAGCCGAGAGCCGGGGATGGCTCCAGCCATGTCCTCCAGGATGGCGGCTGGACGCATGACGTCCGCGCCACCTGCGATCAGCAGGGTGGGGCAGGCGATGCCGGGCAGCAGCGACCGATGATCCGGGCGACGATGGCCCGCCGTAATCTGGGCTTCCAACTGGTCGGGACTGTGCCGCGCGACCATGGCGATGATCGCTTCGATTAGCGCCATGTCCTGCCGACGATCAGGGGCGATCAGGCTGGGTAACCAGCGGCAAGCCATGGCGGCCATCCCGTCGTTGCGTGCGATCTCCAGCAGGGACCGGCGCCCGGCGGTTTCGCGTTCGCCTGCCTCGCCCTTTGGCCGGGGTAGGTGCTCGGTGCCGATAAGGCAGAGGCGTTCGATCCTCTCGGGCGCGAGGCGCACCATCTCCAGCGCGACCCGACCACCCATGGAGTGACCGGCCACTGCGAAGCGGGGCGGCGCCTGTTCCAGCGCGGCCTCTGCCATCGCCGTCATGCTGCGATGGAGGCCATGGTCGGCGACCATGCAGGTCGCGATATCCGACAGTGCTGCGACTTGCCCCGCCCAACTGGCCCGGTCGCAGGCCATGCCCGGCAGCAGCACCAAATGGGGGAGGGGCGGGGGTGCCATGGGGCGCTCGCTATTCCGCTTCCGCATAGAGCGGGGCGGTGGCAGCCCGTTCCGGCCACTGGCCCGGCGTACCCTTGAGCGATGCCCGGATCGGTTCGTCATGCTCCCCGATCAGCGGCGCCGCGCGCACGCTTGTCGCACGGTTGCCATCGACCGTGAAGGCGGGGCGGATCGCCTGCTCTGCGCCTTCGCTTCCGTCCGTCACGGGGACGACGATCTGCAAATGCTCGGCTTGCGGATCGGCGGCGGCTTCGGGGATGTTATTGACCGGGGCAAAGGGCAGATCATGCTCGGCCAGACGGGCAAGCCATTCCGCGCGAGGGCGCGTGGCGAAAATCTCGTTGAGGGCATCGAGCAGCGCCGGATAATGGTCGATCCGTCCTTGGCGCTGCACAAAGCGCGGATCGGCGGCCAGCGCCTGCCCGTCGATCGCGGTGACGAGATTGTCCCAGAATTTCTCGATCGAAGAAAGGTGAATGCCGATCAGGCGATCATCGGCCGTCCGCAGGATGAAAGCCTGCGCCAGGCGCGGGCGATCCAGCGCGGTCGGCACTTCGCCCAGCGCGAAATAGCCGGTGAACGGCTCGACCGCAAAGTGCATCATGGCCTCCAGCATCGAAACCTCGACATGGCGGCCCTGTCCGGTGCGGCCCCGTTCTACTAGCGCGCCTAAGATGCCCATGGCGGCATAGAGTCCGGTAATGGAATCCGCCATTGCCGGGCCGAGCAGCCGGGGATTGGCCGGATCGGTGGCAACGCCCAGAAAGCCGGAGAGCGCCTGTGTCACGCTGTCATAGCTGGGCCGAGCGACATAGGGGCCGGTCTGGCCGAAACCGCTGATCGAGCAATAGATCAGGCGGGGGTTGATGGCGCACAGCGTTTCCCAGTCCGCACTCATGCGTGCGGCGGCGCCGGGCCGGAAATTCTGGATGTAGACGTCGGCCTGCGCGATCAGGTCGCGGAAGACGCTGCGGTCCTCATCGTCCTTCAGGTTCAGGGTTAGGCTGCGCTTGTTGCGGTTATATGCCTGGAAATGGGCGCTGTAGAAGCCGTTGCGGAAAGAGCGATAGGGGTCGCCCTTGCCCGGGGTCTCCAGCTTGATGACGTCGGCGCCCATGTCCGCCAACATCATGCCGGCGCAGGGACCGGTGATGAACGTACCCTGTTCGACGACGCGAATGCCTTTGAGAATATCTGCCATCGGTCCAACTCAACCCTCGTTCGCAACGAAGCCCTCGGGCGAGGTTCCGTCATAGGTGATAGCCGACGACGCCTCATGCGCCATGATGAAGCCGATCGGCCGCAGCTGCTCTTCCAGCAGATGGCCGACAAGGCTGGCCGTGCGGGCGAGGATGGGGATGCCCTTGAGGGCCTTGACCGGGAAACCGGCATCCAGCAGCACGGCAGGGATGGCGGCGGAAACGTTGAGCGCCAGCGCCTTGCCGATAAGTTCAGGCAGCAGTGCTTCGACGGCGCGGGCAACCTTAATGTGCTCCCCCGACAGGCCGGCTTCCGCGGCGACTTCGAACAGGCGGGCAGCGCGGGCATCACCGCCTTTGTGCAGCGGATGCCCGTAGCCGGGGATAGCCCTTTTCGCAGCGCGATAGCGTGTGACGGTCTCGCGGATCGTGCCGTCCATATCGCCGCTGGCTTTCGCCGCCTCCGCAATCTCGTGGAAGAAATCGCCCGCGGCCTGCGAACTGCCCAGGATCACGGAACCGCATCCCAGAATGCCCGCAGCGACGGCGCCCTGCAACGCTTCCGGCGCGGCTGCCAGCGTCATGCGCGCCGCGACGACACTGGGCACGAGGCCGTGTTCGGCGATAGCAACCAGCGTAGCATCCAGCACGCGACGCTGGCTCTCGTCAGGAGCCAAGCCGGTAATTAGCAGCCAGACATGATCTGTGAAGCTGATGTGTCCAATCAGACCTTTCGACAGGTCATGACCGCGCACCACGATCATATCGGGGTTTGACGCGGATATCCCGCTCTTAGCCTCGGCAGCCGATCCGATCCTCATTCCATCATCTCCACATTTCGCTTAGCGAACTTTATTTCGTTAAGCGCATAATGCTGAAATTGGACATGGTCTGTCAAGCGCAAAAATGGCATGACATGTGCGGTCGACGCCGTGAGGCCGTCAGGCCGATGGAAGTAGGAGCCGGAAGGCCGGATCTATGAACGGAAGGTTGGTCAGCCCTGCGGATCAGCCGGGCCAAATTCTTGTAAGTCGAATTCCAGCGAATGGCGCAGTGCTGGATATCGTAACAACGCCTCAGCCAGACGTGTCGCACAGGCCCGCAACGCGGGCAGGCGTTCTTCGACCAGCTGTTCGGGCGTCACCCGCCCGGAATAGCCCGAGGTATTGACGGCTGCGACGGGCCGCCTGCCGTTCAGCAGGATCGGCACCGCCAGCGACGTGACGCCATAGGCCAGCTGATCCACAACGATGGCATGACCCGATTTGCGAATATCCTGGATCACTGCGCGGAGCCTGTCAGGATCGGTCTCCGTCACGTCGGTCAGCTTGCGCAGCGGAACGTCCGCCAGGTACCGGTCGAGCTGCGCGGATGACAGGCCCGAAAGCAACACCCGGCCCATGGAGGTAGCATATGCCGGATAGGTGACGCCGGTTCCGGCCATGGGGCGCAATCCGCCCTGCTCAGACCAGTGCGCGACATAAAGGATGTCCGGGCCGGTCAACACTGCGACCGATGCGGCATCGCCAAATTTCTCGATGATGCTGCGCAGTTCCGGCAGCAGCGAATCCTCCACATGGGCGACGCGCATATACGCGGACCCGAGCGACAGGATCTTGGGCGCGAGAAGATAGCGTTTGTTAACGCAACGCACATAGCCGAGCTGTTCCAGCGTATGCAGGCTGCGGCGCGCGGTGGCCGGAGTGAGCGCGGTCCGGCGTGCGACATCGGCAAGGGTCATTTCCGCATGATCGACGTCAAATGCTTCGATGACCTTCAGCCCCCTGGCGAGACCATCTACGAATTCCTTGTCCTGGCGTTGCTGTGTCATTCGACAGCACTAGTCGATACTGGTTCCGGTACGCCAGCAGATATGAGTCTTGTTAGAAACAGCGCATCACGCCCACTAATCGCCATCTTTATTGTGATCGCTAATGCAAGCGCTTTTGAGACGTTGCAGTCGCGTACCCGCCAACTGCAAATGGCAGGTCTTGGCAGGAAAGCTGACCTTTTGTAGTTTTCCGGGAACGGCAGGAATGTCCCAAACGCGGCCGTTCGGCCAACCTGGTGAGCTTGTCCGCTTTCCGGCGATCGCTTAGCGAGCTGCACTGACCGGGATTGGGGCGCTTAGCGGACATCAATCTTGTCTGGTTTCCCGGGCGAAAAATGCATTCTCCAGTCCCGAAAAAGCTACGTGACCATCCAAGTAAGAAGCTAGTTTCTGGATGATAAATTACACACTCAGAGAATGAAGGCCCTCGTTCGCGCCCCTATTTGAGAACGGTCAAAACCAGAACCGGACGCCCACTACGTAATTTGTGACGCTCGGGTCTTCACCCGCAAGGCGCGCGTAGTCCGCGCTCTGACCGACTTGCCATTCCTGCTCCACCCCGATGTATGGTGCGAACTCACGAGCGAATTCGTAGCGCAGCCGCACTCCCAGCTCGACCGAGTAGAGACCGGCTCCGATACCCAGTTCGGGAATATCTTGAGCTGACAGGTTCACCTCGGCGCGCGGTTGGACAATGAGACGCTGGGTAATGCGCTGGTCCAATTCGGCTTCCACTCGCGCAGTCAGATCGCCTTTGGTCGAAAGAAAAGCGGCCGCGTCGACCTCGAACATATAGGGCGCAAGACCCTGCACGCCGATGACGGCGTGGGTGCGTTCGGAACCGGTCAGATCCTGCCGGACACCAGCCTGCAAGTCCCACCATGGGCCGATCGCATGGCTCCACAGTCCCTGGATTTCAGCGGACTCGGGGCTTTCGCCGAATGTGCCTTCGCCCTCGCTTTTGAACCAGAACCTGTCGAGGTCACCGCCGTAGTAGCCTTGCACGTCCCACAGGTAGCCATCGCCGCCTTGCCGCGCGCGATATTCGGCGCGGTCGCCTTGGAACCAGAACACCTTCATTCCGCCATTTTCGGTGCGCAGCGCATCCCGCGAGGCACGCATTGCGTCCGCACCCCAGATCGCATCTGCGGCTCGTGGCGGTCCCGATCCCGCCGAAGCCGGAGGCGGTCCTTGCGGAATAGGGGTCATGTCGATGGTTCCATGGTTCATCGTGCCATGTTCCATCGTGCCATGGTCCATGGCTCCGTGGTCCATCGCCTGATGGTCCGTCGCCGCTTGGTCAGACGATTGCATCCCTTCATGGCCCATCGCTGCGTAGTCCATGCTTTCCATCTTCGAATGGTCCATCGCCGAATGGTCCATGGTGGAATGGTCCAACGCCGGCATCTGGCTACGATCCATTGTCGAATGATCCATCGTGGAATCGTCCATTCCCTCCATCTGGCCATCGTCCGTTTGGGAATGATCCATGCCCGAATGGGCCTCGTGCCGATCGGCGGAGACTGGAACGCCCGGTTGCCTGGTGGGCGCACACGCTCCATCAGGCACCGGATGGCCCATGGCGCGGTGGTGTGCAGCCTCCATTTCGCATTCGGTCTGGGCAGGTGATTGCGCGCCAGGCATCGCATGACCTGAATGGTCCTGTGCGATGGCGGGGGTTGTGGCGCTCGCGAGGAGCATGGCGACGAGCAGGCGCATCAGTCTTCTCCCACCCGCTTTACATCGGGCTGGCTGCCCCGCGGCGCGACGGTCACAATCTGGAACATGCCCGAATGCATGTGATAGAGCAGGTGGCAGTGGAAGGCCCAGTCGCCCTCCTCGTCGGCGGTAAGGTCGAAGGTAGCGCTGCCTCCTGGCTGCACGATCACCGTATGCTTCTGTGGTTGCCGGTCCGCAGGCGCGCCGTTGACCAGTTCGAAGAAATGGCCGTGCAGATGGATCGGGTGCGCCATCATCGTATCGTTGACGAGTTTCACACGGACACGTTCGTTATAGGCGAAGCGAATGGGGTCGTCGCTAACGGCAGTAAACTTCTTGCCGTCGAACGACCACATGTAGCGCTCCATGTTGCCGGTCAGGTGGATTTCCATCTGCCGTGACGGGCGGCGCAAATCGTCATTCGGTTCAAGTGCCACGAGGTCCTTGTAGTTTAGGACCTTGTGGGGAACGTTGTCCAAGCCAAGGCCGGGATCGCCCATGCGATCGACCGGGTTCATCGACACCATATCGATACCGGGGCCGACCTTTACGCTGTTCGGCAGCAGGGACGTGTCGCGCATGTTCATGCCGCTCATATCCATTCCGGCCATCGGATCGGCAGTCGCGCTTTGCGTTGGCGTGTCATGGCCCATGGCCGAATGGTCCATCCCGGCCATGTCGCCGCCGCCATGGTCCATTCCGCCCGAGCCGTGGTTCATGCCCATGTCCGCCATCGTCAGCAGTGGCGGATCGCGCAGCGCGGGGACTGCGGCGCGTGCGCCGGGGCGCGAGGCGAGGGTCGCCACCGCCATGCCTGACCGGTCCATGCTTTCGGCTACGATCGTGCGGGCTTCGCCGGTCGGCTCGACGACGATATCGTAGGTCTCCGCCGTGCCGATCTGGAACTCCTCGACCTCGACCGGGCGCACGTTCTGGCCGTCGGCACCGACCACCCAGAACTTCACGCCAGGAATGCGGACGTTGAAGAAGGTCATGGCGCTGCCGTTGATGACGCGCAGCCGCACTCGCTCGCCGGGATTGAAAAGGAATTCGAGGCCTTCTTCCGGGCCGCGACCATTGGCGAGATAGGTGTAAGTCGAACCGGTAACGTCCAGAATGTCGGTCGCCATCATGCGCATGCGCGCCCACATCCGGCGGTCTTCGCCCGACAGCGGATAGTCGTCGGTCCAGGTGTTCTGCTGGTAATTGAAGTAGCCTTCGCCCTTCTTCAGCTTGTCCATGATCGCGTGCGGGTGGAGGGGGGTGAATTCGCTCAGGAGCAGCACGTAATCGCGGTCCGCCTGCACGGCATCCGCGCCGGAAGGTTCGACCACGATCGGGCCGTAATGTCCGGCCTGTTCCTGCAGTCCCGAATGGCTGTGCCACCAGTAGGTGCCGTGCTGGCGAAGCGCAGGAATGTCGTAGACGAAGGTCTCGCCCGGCTTAATCCCGGGGAAGCTGACGCCGGGAACACCGTCATACTGGAACGGCAGCAGCAGGCCATGCCAGTGGATCGAGCTGTCCTCGTCAAGCGCATTGGTGACGGCAATGCGGACCGGGTCGCCTTCACGCAGGCGCACCAGCGGACCCGGCACGCTACCGTTCACGGCGACCGCGTGTCCGCGGCGGCCCTGAACTACGCGCGGGCCTTCGCCGATGGTCAGGGCGATGTCACGACCCGAGACTTCGTCGAAACCGGTGAGGATCGAGCCGCCACCGTGGAGATCCGAGCCGCGAGCCCACGCCGGCAGGGCCAGCGCGCCCGCGCCGAACGCTCCGGCTCCTAAAAGTCGACGACGTGAAACCAGCAATTCGGTCATGGGTCTTGCAACTCCTTCAGTCCCTGTCATATATACCCCCCAGGAGTATTGCAAGATACCCCGGAGGGTATCGTTGCAGATGGAGTGCTTAACGTGGCAGCAACTGATGGTTCCCGCATCGTCAATCGCCTTCGCAGGATCGAAGGACAGGTGCGGGGCGTGGCGCAGATGATCGAGGACGATCGTTACTGCATCGACGTCCTGAACCAGGTCCAGGCGATCAAGGCTGCTCTTGGCCGCGCCGAGAGCGAAATACTCAAGCGCCATGCCGCGTGCTGCGTGGCAGAGGCGATCGCCAGCGGTGACGCCGACGAGCAGAAGCAGAAGTTCGGCGAACTGGTCGACCTGTTCGAGAAGGCAAAGCGGTGAAGTCCGTTCTCCGCCTTTTCGCCAGCCTGGCACTCCTCCTCTCGGCAACGGCTGCTTCCGCGCACGGTGACGAGAAGCATGAGGATGAGGCGACGCGTCCTGCTGTAACCGCTGCGGTCCCTGCTCAGCCCGGTGCCGATATGGAAGCGATGGGCAGCGCCGCAGTTTCCAACGAAACCACGCAAAGCCATGATGACGAGCAAGTTGACAGTAATGGTATCGTTGGCGCCCTCAAGAGCCTGCATCCGGCAACGGTCCACTTCCCGATAGCGCTCTTGCTGATGGCCGCGCTCACCGAACTGTTCGTGATGGTGCGCCGCACTCCCGAACACGAAGCGGCCGTGAAAATCATGATTTATGGCGGGGCTGCGGGAGCCGTAGTCTCAGCGCTGTTCGGGTGGATACATACCGGACCGTGGTTCGGCGGCGATACCGTCATGCAGCTTCACCGATGGAACGGGATGTTGATCGCAGCCCTTGGCATGGTGGCAGCATGGATCGCGTTTCGAAATCCTCAATCGCGCGGTGCTCTTCGCCTCACGCTTTTCCCGATTGCAGCACTGCTGATCGCTCAGGGTTACATGGGCGGCGAACTCGCTCACGGCCTCAATCACCTCAAACTCTGAAGGAGCTTGCCATGCGTTTCAATTCTTTCGCATTCGCCGGAAAGTCGTTGCTTGCGTCAGCGCTCTTGCTTCCGCTGGCAGCTTGCGGCGATGCCGCCGCTCCAGAGGATGAGGAAACTCAGGCAACCGAGGCGGCTATCGCCACCCCGGCTCCGGATGCTTCCGAGGCGGTCACCGAACCAGTCTCCGAGCGGACATCTGATGCGTCAGTCGCCGCGTCGAGTCCGCAGCCTGCAACCACCAGCGCGCCCGCGCCTTCCGCTCGCAAGGGTGCGCCGGCACCTGTCGCAACCCCGACGCCGACGGGCGCCGAAACGCCCGCCCCTGATCCGCATGCCGGCTACGACATGTCGACCATGTCCGACGAAGACATGAAAGCAATGGGACACAACTGATGAGCTTCGACAGAAATCCGACCCGTCGCCCGCTTCTCCCCATACTTGGCACGATATTGCTCGCGGCCTGTACTGGCGCGGCGCAGGCGGCCAGTTTCACGATGTATCGCGATCCCAGCTGCGGATGCTGCGAAGCTTGGGCTGCGCACATGCGGCAGGGCGACCGACATGACATCATTACGGTCGATCACCCCGACATGGCGTCGGTAAAGACGCAGAACGGCATCCCCGATGACCTTCGTTCGTGTCATACCATGATCGCGGATGGGTACGTCATCGAGGGCCACGTACCTTCCGCCGACGTCGAACGACTGCTCGCGGAAAGGCCCGACTGGGTCGGAGGGCTCGCGGTCGCTGGTATGCCGCTCGGATCGCCCGGCATGGAAGCGGGGGGCAAAGTCCAACCCTATCAGGTCATCGCGTTCGGCAACGGCCGCCGCGAGGTTTTCGCGTCCTATCCCTGATTTCAATCATACGCAGCTGCGAAGCAGAGGAGGCACTCCATGAGCTGTTGCGACACGCACCACGCAAATCACGCGAAAGGTGACGCTATTGCCATCGACCCCGTCTGCGGCGTGAGCGTGACGATCGAAGGCGCTATGTATACCGCCGGGCACGTTGGCGCGAACCATTACTTTTGTTCGGCGCGGTGCCAGGACAAGTTCGTTGCCGACCCGGAGCACTATCTTTCGGGCGCGCATCTCAAGCAGGTCGATGACGTTCCCGAAGGGACGATCTACACCTGTCCCATGCATCCCGAAATCCGGCAGGTAGGACCGGGAAGCTGCCCCATCTGCGGAATGGCGCTGGAGCCCGAGACGGTAAGCCTAGAGGATGGACCCGATCCCGAACTCGTCGACATGAACCGCCGGTTCTGGGTCAGCGCGCTCTTCACCCTGCCGTTGTTCGTCTACGCGATGAGCGACATGGTGCCCGGGATCAGCTTCGATCGGCTGATCGAACCAGCGCGCGCGCAATGGGCGCAGCTGTTGCTCGCAACGCCCGTGGTGCTGTGGGGCGGATGGCCGTTCTTCGTGCGGGCGTGGCAGTCGCTGAAGACCCGCAACCTCAACATGTTTACGCTGATCGGTTTCGGTGTGGCGATCGCGTTCCTTTTCAGTCTCGTCGCGACGCTCCTGCCCGACATATTCCCGCCAGCCTTCCGCGATCACTCGGGGCACGTCGGCGTCTATTACGAGGCGGCGGCTGTCATCACGACGTTGGTTCTGCTGGGTCAGATGCTTGAACTCAGGGCGCGGGGCTCAACCTCGAGCGCCTTGCGCGCGTTGCTCGAACTCGCCCCGCCGACCGCGCTCAAGATCTTCGGAAGTGGCGACGAGCGCGAAGTCTCCCTCGACCAATTGGCAAGCGGTGACCTGCTCCGCGTCCGCCCGGGTGACAAGGTGCCGGTCGATGGCGAAGTGACCGAGGGGGCGAGCACGATCGACGAGTCCATGATCAGCGGTGAACCGTTGCCGGTCTCGAAGAAAGTCGGCGACCAGGTTATCGGCGGAACGGTCAACCAGACGGGCGGCTTCGTTATGCGCGCGGGCGCGGTCGGCAAGGACACGATGCTGTCCAAGATTGTGCAGATGGTCGCCGAGGCTCAGCGCAGCCGGGCACCGATCCAGCGTCTGGCCGATCAGGTCGCGGCCTGGTTCGTGCCTTCGGTGGTCGTGATCGCGGTCGCTACGTTTATCGTCTGGGCCATCTGGGGGCCTTTCCCGGCGCTGGCCTACGCTCTGGTCAACGCGATTGCGGTTCTCATCATCGCCTGCCCCTGTGCGCTCGGCCTCGCAACGCCGATGTCGATCATGACCGGCACCGGCAAGGGCGCGCAGCACGGCATCCTCATCCGTAACGCCGAGGCTCTTGAGACACTCGAAAAGATCGACACGTTGGTGGTCGACAAGACCGGCACGCTCACCATGGGCAAGCCTGACATCGTAGCCGTGACCCCTCGCGATGGC
Source organism: Qipengyuania sp. NPDC077410 (assembly GCF_044543405.1). NCBI lineage: Bacteria > Pseudomonadati > Pseudomonadota > Alphaproteobacteria > Sphingomonadales > Erythrobacteraceae > Qipengyuania > Qipengyuania sp. NPDC077410. The sequence goes on from NZ_JBITWB010000002.1 coordinate 58,093, forward strand.
CTCGATGAAGCGGATTTCCTTTCTGCCGTCGCCGCGGTCGAAGCAGGAAGCGAGCACCCGCTCGCACATGCCATCGTCGAAGGGGCCAAGGCGCGCGGTGTGGCATTTGACGTTGCTTTGGATCTCTCGTCGACTACCGGCGAGGGTGTTGAGGCGCGCGTGGGACCGCAGAAGGTCGCTATTGGCAACGAGAAGCTAATGCGGCGGCTCGGTATCGATGATGCGGAGTGGCTCGCCTCCGCAGAAGCCGGACGCTCCCAAGGCCAGACTGTGATGTTCGTCGCCATCGATGGCGCACCGGCCGGACTTATCGCGGTCGCCGACCCGATCAAGCCGACCAGCACGGCGGCCATCCGGGCGCTGCACGAGCGCGGGATCGAAGTGGTGATGCTCACAGGGGATAGCCGCGCGACTGCCGAAGCTGTCGCACGCCAGATCGGTATCGACGAGGTCGAAGCCAATGTCTCGCCGGAAGACAAGCATCGCAAAATCGAAGCTCTGAAGGCTTCTGGCAAGCGCGTTGCGATGGCCGGGGATGGCATCAACGACGCGCCCGCGCTGGCGGCAGCGGACGTTGGAATTGCAATGGGGACCGGTACCGATGTCGCGATTGAAAGTGCCGGTGTCACTCTGGTCCGCGGCGACCTGACGGGTGTGCTCCAGGCCATCGTGCTGTCGCGCGCCACCATGCGCAACATCCGCCAGAACCTTGTGTTCGCGTTCGGTTACAATGCGCTCGGCATCCCGGTTGCAGCCGGCGTGCTGTTTCCCGCCTTTGGCCTCCTTCTCAATCCGATGGTTGCGGCAGCGGCGATGAGCCTTTCATCGGTATCGGTCATTGCCAATGCCCTACGGCTGCGCGGGCTAAAGCTTCCAACATTGGAAATGGGTTGAGCATGATAGCGGCAACGGCAATCGGCATTTCCCTCTTCCTTGCGTCATTGACCCTGCATCTCGCTATGCTGCGGCTCGCAAAAAAGGTGTCGCCACCCGGTGTCGCGCCGGCCGCTCTACGGCTGACAGGCGGATCGCTGCTCGTTCTCGTCAGCCACATGCTGGTAGCTGTGGTGTTCGCGGTCGGGTTCGCCTGGGCCGCGTCGCTGGGTCTCGGCGGGTTCGCCAAGGAACCCGCCATGTCGGCCATGGATTATTACTACTTCGCTTTGATCACGGTCACGACGGTGGGCTTGGGCGACATCTATCCGACCGACCACCTGAGGGTGATTGCGGGCATCGCGTCGCTGACAGGTTTCATCCTGATCAGTTGCACCGCCCAGTATGTTTACAAAACGATGAGCCAACAGGAGGATTGAATGGCCGACACCCACAATGGGGATCACCAGCAGCACCACGGTGGTGGGGGCAATTACTGGCGCTTTATGGCGATGGTAGCGACATCGACCGCGATCATGTTCGGCCTGATGTACCTCAACACCTATGAACTCAATCACGCGATGTGGAGCGAAACGCGTTTCTGGATGACCTTCGTCATGGGCGGCATGATGATGATCGTCATGCTTCTCTTTATGTGGGGCATGTACAAGGATAAGACCAAGAACTTCATCATCCTGGGCGTCGGAGCGCTGGTATTCGCGGTGGCGCTCTGGCTGGTCCGCAGCCAGTTGACTGTCAACGACGAAGAGTACATGTCAGCGATGATACCTCACCATTCGATCGCCGTTCTGACGAGTTCGCGAGCCGAGATCACCGATCCGCGCGTTCGCAAGCTGGCTGACTCGATCATTGAGGCTCAGGTCAAGGAAATCGCCGAGATGAAGATGCTGATCGAAGACATCGGGAGGAATGGTGAGATGGGCGACGGAACGCCGCTCCCCGCGCGAACAACCGATCTGACAGCGGAACTGCTCCAGGAAGCCGAACAGGCGGTCGAGCGTCCTATCAGTCCGGAAGTCCGTGACGAGGTTACGGTGGCCCAGTAGAGGTTTCAGTGAAGACTTATCCCGCAATTCACGGAAATGTGTATTTGCGGGATAAAAACGTGATCAGATGGCTTTGTGGAGTTGGTTCGCTGACCGTTTTTGCGGACGTGCATCGACGATGCCAAAGTTAGATTATTGCCACCGCGCAACTTTTTTCAGCGCAATTAGAAAACTGGCTCCGTCGGAGGCCGGGGGCCGCAATCAAGCCCGCAAGAATTTTGAGGTCGTCGGTTCAATGACTGATTTGGGGCCGAGAGCGGACTGTCGGCTTTGCAGATCAAATCGCTAAGAACTGCCTCTCGCGACGCATCGGCCCACGAACTGAATCTTCCGGCCCAAATTCTGCGAGAGTTAGCGTCATAACTCAAAAGTCAGTCAGCGGACTTCGCTGTTTGCTAATTGTGGCGATCCACCGTCTGCACCATTGAGGAACCAAACGCTGTCTCTCGGCAGGGCGCCAGCGCGCTTGCGTGCGGACACCCACATTACACAAGTGCCTAGAACTCCAATCACTGCAAGCATATCGACGAGCCAGACTGAGTTGGAAAAGCCTGCAGCGAACAGCATCGAGGCGGCAGGCACCGTGAGGAAAGACAGGGCCGTAACAGGAAGGAGTTCGATGGCAGCGCGTGCTCCCCCGCGGAACAGTGCCCAACCACTGAACGTGAAGAAAACGGCATAGTAGATCATACTGTGGATGTGCGGTTCCGCGGCAAGACCGAGCGGCTTAGCGGCAGCAATTGTCGCCGAAATGCCAGCCACGCAGCCCAACGGGACGCCCACCGTCAATGCGGCTAAAACGCGTGTAGCACGGGTCTGCGTTACCTGACCGTTCTTACGCTCGCGCTTGCGGCGGGATTCTATCCATAGGAGGTTGCCGGTATAAAACAGAAAGGCACCGGCCAGGCCGAGCAGGAAATAGGCCCAGCGAACTCCAGTTCCGCCGAAGTTGCCGAAATGAAGCGCGAAGAAGCTGGTTATCGTTGCGCCCCAGGCATCTTGCTTTCCAGGCATGTAATCCACTTCGGTGAACTCACCGGTGTAGGCGTCGAGTTCGACCATCCCGTAAGTCGGTGCGCGGTGGCCGTAGCGCGGATCGGTGCCGGATACGCGCGCATGTGTACTTCCATCTTCCTCGCGATGAAAATTGATCGATCTCACCGCGAAGCCCGGCGCTTGAATTTGAGCGCGGCGCGCCAGTTCGGCAGGCGAGAGTGGCTGAACCCCGACCTCTGGAGGCGGAGCAGTTGCTTCGATCGGAGGGCTCCGCTCCATATAGGTTGCGCCTTGCAGATCGTAGAACTGGTCATGGAATGCGAAGACGACCGCAGTGAGGGCCATAACGATATGAAACGGCACACTAAGAATACCGAGCACATTGTGAACGTCGAGCCACATTCGCTTCACATTCTTGCCAATGCGCAGCGCGAAGAAATCGGAAACAAGGCTGGGCAGCAACACGATAATGCCGGAGACAAGGGCGATGAAATACAGCAGCGAGATCGCTCCCATAATCGGCATCGCGATTTCATGCTCGAACGGCAGGCCGACCTGTTGATGAAGAACGTCCACAAATTGCGCGACGGGCGAAGGGCCTTTCTGCTCGATCTCAACCGAACCGTCAGGTGCCAGAGCGGCATAGAAAATCTCAGGCTCGGCATGGTCGCCACCGCGCACCGTCCAACTCATGCGCGCCGGGTTTTCGGGACCTGTGGCGAGGTGAATATCGTATGATCGTGCAGCTTCTGGATATTCGGCAAGGACTGCTTTGACAAGCTGAGGCGTTCGTTCGAGCGGGACCGGTTCGGACAGTTGGCTCTGCGGTGATGCCCATCGCTGTAGAGGCTCTTCGAACATGGTGATAGCACCGGCGTAAAAGGCAATGAACAAGGCCAGGCCAGAAACGATGCCAACCCAGCCATGGATTTCCTTGTACATCCTCACGATGTCGGTCCGGACCTTCATCACAGGCTTGCTAATAGGTATAGGGCGATCCAGAAAACCGCGGTCAGAGCGCCAAGCACTGCCCAGGCTCGCTGACCCGAGCGGAACAGGAAACAGAAACTCAGGATCATTGCCCATACAGGCGCCATCAGCCACATGGTCAGTTGACCTTGAAGCGAGAAATAAGTGTCCTTGAGTCCCATTGCTTCAGCAAGCAGGCCAGATATTCCAAGGGCAATGGCTAGGCCCAGGACCAGCCCCGCGCTGGCCTTACCGAACCAGTCCCTGCTCGTCAGTCGAGCTTTCATCTGGACCGTCCCTTCTTCGCTATCTTGCGATCGCCCTGCCTCCATGCTGCGGCCAGCGGCACAAAGGTCCAGACGAGCATGACGAGAGTAACGAGGATAAAGATGGCGGTCGCTGCACCTGCCCACTGCAGGAGCAAGACCAGGCTGGCAGAAGCGAATATCGTTCCGCTCAATGCCAGAAGTCGAGATGGCAATTGCCGGTCCCATAGCAACTGGTTCGGAGATGCGAGGTAAAGGACGATGCCCGAGAGCATTGCGATCGCCATGCCTGAAATACCCATCATGTTCATGGCACGGTTTTCCCGGCGGCTAACTGGACGGCCATGCCGATGCCCGAAAGCGCAGTCGCTGCATGATCTTCGCCGGTCGACACACGCTGCTGCACGGTCAAATCGCCAAACGCGCCCAACCGCTGAGCCAGCTCACGGGTTCGATCAACCATCCGTTTGGATTTAATGCGTTCGTTCTGCCCTAGAGCCGCAGGCCCCATGTCATTGGCCTCAGGTACCTCCTGCTCACGCGCCCCCACTGAAAGAGCGACTACACGCGGCCCTGAAACTTCAAGCCGGTCTGCGAGGCCTTCGAAGCCAGCTTCTATCGCCTCGTCTGCCAGCCAAATGGCCGGACTGGAGGCGGCGTAACTATCGAACAGGTCCGGATGCTGAAGCAGGGTGTCGATTACGAACAGGCCGCCATAGCTGTGGCCCCAGATAGTTTTACGGTCTTGATCAACGCAGAACTCCAAACCGATCGCCGGCTTGAGTGTGTTTGCCAGAAAACTGCGAAATGCATCTGCACCACCGGTCCGCCTCCCGCGCGGATCGAATTCAGCCGAGCCGACAGGCGTATAGTCGAAGGCGCGGCGCAAAGTGGAATCACCCGGAGGATATCCGATGGCGACCACGAGAACTCCCCGATATCCTTCATCGCCGCCGAAGCGCGCCATGCGTTCGGACGTTTGGGCAGCGACCGGAAAGCTGTCCTCACCATCAAGCAAATAGAGGACGGGATAGCCGGTTTCCGGTGCGGGTTCTTTTGGACGATGAATGAAGATGCGATAATGCGCGTGGTCTTCCGATATCATGTCGCGAACATCGGTCCTGTCCATGACGTAAGGCTCGGCGAGCGCCGATAAAGGTGTGGCCGCGACCGCCAAGGCCACCATAGCAGCCAGCCATCTTACCACTCGAAGGACACCCGCGCCGTAACGACCCGGCCCTGACCATAGTAGCATGATGCGGCAGACGTGCAGGTTACGACGTAACGTTCGTTCGCGAGGTTTCGTGCGTTGAGGGAGAAGGCAATACCCTCCATCGGACCGCGGGGGACGTCATAACGCAGGAACAGATCAAACAGCAGGTAGTCATCGATGTCGAACGTGTTGTTCGTATCGCCGAAGCTGCCCCCGGTATAGCGAGCGCCGCCACCGAAACCGAGACCTTCGAGGCCTCCGGTTTGGATACGGTGATTTAAGAAAATCGACGCCAGATATTCGGGCACCTGTGGCACATTGTTGCCGACAATCGAGCCATTAGTGTCCTCGGTAATCTCGGCATCCAAGTGCGAGGCCGAAGCAATCAGCGTCGTTCCCTGCGTCAAAGACGCTCGACCTTCGAACTCAAGCCCGCGCACGCGAGCCTCGCCAGCTTGGATCTGGCAGACAAGCCGCCCACACAACGTGCCATTCGGATCGCGGACAGGCACGTTCTGTTGAGTAATCTCGAAAGCGCCAGCGGTCAGATAGATGCCATTTCCAGCCTGGTACCGAAGACCGGCCTCATATTGCTCACCCGTTGTCGGTTCGAACAGCACTCCGCCCAAAGTTCCCGATGGATCGACAAGCTGTGGCAGGAAGCTTTCCGAATAACTGAAATAGGGCGCGAGGCCATTGTCGAAAAGATAAACGCCGCCTGCGCGCCAAGTGAACGCATCTGCACTATATGCGTTCGGCGTGTTCGTGATCAGATTTGTCGTGTCATCACTGGCCCAGTCGTACCGACCGCCGATCGACACCCTGAGTTTGCCGATAGACATCTGGTCCTGCAGATAGGCGCCGGTCTGTTCACTGATCGCACCGGTGTAAATTTGCGGACTGAGGTTCGCTTCATAATCGTCACTTCCTCGCGGCACCGGATTGAAGATGTCGAGCAGCGGGTCGACCTGTCCGCGCAAGGCATCACCGAGCCGGGGCAGGATCACCACGTCGCGATAGTGTTCGTAATCCGTATGGAAATAGTCGAGGCCGCCGAGGAGGGTGTGCTCGACCGGTCCGGTCGCAATATCCAGCTGCAACTGGTTATCGACCGCAAACCCATCGCTGAAGCCGTCTGCGCGAATGGCCCGGCGCCCGATTGTCTGACCAGAGATGCAGCCGGCTCCCGCCGCGACCGCAATCGGATTGGTGGCATCGGTACAATCGGTTACCGTATCGCCAGCAAGCACCGTGACCTCGTAGAAGGTTTCGATGTGCGTATAACGAGCATTGTTACGAAATGTCAGCGAAGGCGAAATATCCCATTCGAGGAAGGAGGCCGCGAGCAGCTGATCGCGTTCGAACGTGTTCCAGTCGTTTTCGCCCAGATTGGCGCTGACGTCGATATAGCCGCCATTAGTCTCGAAATAGGTGCCGGTTGCAGGCAGGAACTGGTAGGTCGCATCGCCGCCATCATGCTGATACTGCCCAAGCAACGTCCAGCTGAGATTGGAACTGGGTTCCCACGTCACGCTCGGTGAAACGTAATAACGCTCATTCACGACATCATCGATCTGCGTGCCGCCGTAATGTGCCAGACCCACGATCCGGCCGCTTAGTTCGGACGAAAGCGGCCCGGAAATATCCGCGCCTATTCGGCCCGAGAAATTCTTGAAGTCCGTGTATCCTTGCAACTGCGCAATGGCATTTGCCTGGAACGAGGAAGTCGGACGCTTCGTCACGAGGTTGACGATACCGCCTGGAGCGGTCTGGCCATATAGAACGCTCGATGGCCCCTTCAGCACTTCGATCTGTTCAATCCCGAAAGTATCGAAGCCAAAGCGGGAGAACTGACCCCCTATCGGCAGTCGCAGCCCATCGACGAAATTGTTGTTCGCCGAGAACCCGCCTGCCGAAAAGCCGCGCACGGCCACCTCGTCGGTTCGGCTATCAATGCCGAAGGGTTCGGCTTGGACACCCGCCGTATATGACAAGGCATCGGCGATCGTGCTTGCTGCCCGAAGTTCGATCTCGTCGCGATTGACGATTGAGATCGTCTGGGGTGATTCGATGATGGGCGCATCAGTTTTCGTGGTCGAAAGTGCGGTGGAAAGCCCCGTCGCGGTTACGACGATGGTATTGTCGGCGGGGCGAGATCGCTCTTCCGCGCCGCTTGGTGAAGAAGCGGCCTGTGCGCAAGTCATCGATGGAAATGCAGCCACGCCTGCGAGGAGGATGGCAGCGAAAGAGTTACGGTAATTCAATGGAGCCCCCGGATCCGAAATTGTAGAGCGGCGGCTAATGCGAGTCATTCGCATTTGCAACCCTTGTGTTAGACTTAGAGGTTCGAGCTCATCCAAAGAGGGCTGAGCTGAGCCCACTGCGAACCGCGATGCTCCTATGGCGCTGTAACCGGTTTCATGCTTAACTGGTGAAACTCAGGGGTTCACGCAAATGGGATTGGAAGATGAAACGGCTCGCATTTTTTATCGCGCTAGCACTCACAGGATGTGCATCCCTGCCGTCCGACCAGAAGCGGCTTGCCTTACCTGCTGCGACGCTCGACGATAAACGACCAAACATCATCTTCATCATGTCCGACGATCATGCGCAGACCGCGATCTCGGCGTATGGAACCGACATCGGCAGAATCGCGCCGACCCCCAATATCGACCGTATCGCTCGAAATGGGGCCCTGTTCGAGAACAGTTATGTCACTAACTCGCTGTGCGGGCCAAGTCGCGCCACGATGCTTACCGGCATGTTCAGCCACATGCATGGCTTCACAAAGAACGGACAGGCGCTCGACAACGCCTCGTGGAATTGGGTCCGCGAGCTCGGGAACTCGGGCTATCAGACAGCGCTGTTTGGCAAATGGCACCTCAACTACTCTCCCGAAGGTTCAGGCATCCAGACATGGGCCGTGCTTGACGATCAGGGTAAATATTACAATCCCGACATTATAACGCCGAAAGGTAGGCAGGTGATCGAGGGCTACGCCACCGACATCACCACCGATCTGACGATCGACTGGCTTACCCATCAACGCAAGACAGATCAGCCTTTCGTGCTTATGATGCATCACAAGGCGCCGCACCGAAATTTCATGCCTGCGATCCGCCATATCCAGAAATACATCGGCACCGAGTTTCCAACTCCCACGAATTACTTCGACCATTACGATGGTCGGCCCGCCGCAGCATCGCAGGAAATGACCATCGCGCAGGACATGTATGAGGGCCACGACCTGAAGATGACGACGAAAGAGGGCTCGGGCGAACTCCGGTTCAATCCTTGGACTAATGACTTCGACCGCATGACCCCGGCGCAGCGGAAAGCTTATTTTGGCGCACTCCAGCCCGGCAATGATGCGATGAACAGCGCCGACATGAGCGCGCGTGAGATGGCGATCTGGAAATATCAGCGCTACATGGATGAATACCTCGGCACCGTGGCCGCGGTTGACGAGAGTGTTGGACGTCTGCTCGACTGGCTGGAAAGATCAGGCGAGATGGACAACACGATCGTCGTCTACACGTCGGACCAGGGCTTTTACCTTGGCGAACACGGCTGGTTCGACAAGCGCTTCATGTACGAGCAGTCACTACGCACGCCGTTCCTAATGCAATATCCCGGTCATATTCCCGCCGGCACCCGAGTGGAGGCACCGATACAAAATATCGACTACGCCGCAACGTTCCTCGACTATGCCGGACTCCCGCCGCGCGCGGAAATCCAGGGTCGCTCGTTGCGTGCAGTGGCTGCAGGTTCGCCCCCTGCCGACTGGCGCGATGGGGTCTATTATCATTACTATGAATATGTCCGAGGGCCTGGGAATCACGCGGTAAGCGCGCACTACGGGATCAAGTCAGAACGCTACAAGTTGATCCGCTTCTACGGCCACGTGAACGCGTGGGAGTTCTACGATCTTTCGAGAGATCCAGACGAGATGCGCAACAGGATTGATGATCCGGCAATGCAGAATCAAATTGACGAAATGAAACGACAGCTCTCCGCGTTACGCTTTCGTTATCATGACGACACGGGGCCGGCAGTGCTCGATGCGCTTACTTCTCAATCGGCTAGAGTCCGGAGCAAACGCGATGCCGAGGCCGCCGCCGGCCTCCATCACCACTGAGAATTCCTATCTGCTCCGCCGATTTTCGCTGCAGTAGCGTAAGATTTTTCCGCGGACTTGAGGTTGCCTATTCCGGTCGTACAGATGTGATCCTGCAAGTTGAAATTCAAGCCAACCTTCAGAAAGCCATGCAGGCGTCAGCCTAAAATGCATGCTTCCTAATCGGTCCTAATCGGTCGCCGAAATTGGGCCGTTTACGGACCGTCCGCTTCCGTCCGAAATCCGGTGAAAGCAGACGAACCAGCTAGCCCAGCCGGGCAATCGTAACCATGCGCACGAGATCGGAGAGGGTCTTCGCTTGCATCTTCATCATCGCATTGGCGCGGTAGACTTCGACAGTTCGTGGGCTGATGTCGTGATCGAAGGCGATCATCTTGTTGGCCTTCCCTTCCACAAGGCCATCGACCACCTCGCGCTCCCGCGTAGAGAGCAGAGCGAGACGGTCGAGCACTTCGCGGCGTTCGTTTTGTTTCTGCTCATCTTCGGTGCTCTCGTTCAGCGCCTTGCGGATTGCCGCTAGTATGGCCTCGTCGTCGAACGGCTTCTCGATAAAGTCCGCAGCGCCAGCCTTCATCGCTTGAATGGCCAGGGGCACGTCGGCGTGACCGGTGATGACAATCACCGGCACCGCCGCATCGCGCTCCTTCAGCTTCTTGGCCAGTTCGACACCGTTTGTGCCGGGCATGCGCACGTCGGTCACCACGCAGGCGCCGGAAAGCGGAGGTGCGGATTTCAGGAAAGCATCAGCCGAGGCGAACGAGCGAACACGGATTTCGGCGACGTCGAGAAGAAACTCCAGCGAGTGCCGCACACTCTCGTCGTCGTCGACGACATAGACGATCGGATCACTGGCACTACTATTCGCCATCATATAGTTCCTCGCTTGCAACACGCTGGACCGTAAAGCCGAACTCCGCCCCGCCATCGGGAGCTGGCCGGCCCCAGATACGCCCGCCATGCGCCTCGACGATCGTGCGCGAAATCGACAGCCCCACGCCCATACCGGTGCGCTTGGTAGAGATGAAGGGCTGAAAAAGTCGGTCGGCGACTTCGGGATCGATGCCGGGACCGGAGTCGGTCACCGATACCTGCGCCATATCGTCGTCCGCCGGTTCGACCATGATCGTCAGCCTACGCGGCGAAGAGCCTGAGTCTGCCAGCGCGTCGACGGCATTTCGCACAAGGTTGAGCACGACTTGCTGAATCTGCACCTTGTCGACCAGCACCAGATCGATTGCAGGGCTGAACTCATACTGCACCCGGATGCCATGCTCCTTGGCACCCACGAGCGCGAGAGCGCTGGCCTCCTCGACGAGCTTCGGCAGGCTCTCGATCGTGCGTTCGGTTTCGCCGCGGGCTACGAAATCCCGCAGCCGGCGGATGATGTCGCCCGCCCTGAGCGCTTCCGCGGCGGCCCGCTCAACGGCTTCCGCTACGCGCTCGTGCTGGACCTCCTCTCGCATGAGCAGCAACCGGCTACCCTTGAGGTAATTGGCGATCGCCGAGAGCGGCTGGTTGATCTCGTGCGCGAGCGCAGACGCCATTTCACCCAAAGCGGTAAGCCGCGAGACGTGCACCAGCTCGCTTTGTAATTCCTGCAATCTTGCCTCGGCCTGCTGGCGCTCGGTCAGGTCCCGGATGAACCCGGTGAAGAAGCGCTGCCCTTCCGCCTGCATCTCGCCCACCGCGAGTTCGAGCGGGAAGGTCGAACCGTCCTTGCGCTCGCCGACGACCACGCGACCCTTGCCAATGATCCTCCTCTCGCCGGTGCGATAGTAGCGCTCCAGATAGCCGTCATGCGCGCTGCGGTAGGGATCGGGCATCAACACCTTGACGTTCTCTCCGGCCACCTCTGCCGCATGCCATCCGAACATCCGTTCGGCCGCAGGACTGAAATCGCGGATCAATCCGGATTCGTCGATGACGATCATCGCATCTGGCACGGTGTCGAGGATCGATTGCAGATGGGCTTCACGCCGCGCGAGAGCGACGGCGGCGGTTTCAGTTTCGATCCGCGCGCGTTGAAACCATTCGCCGCCGATGGCCACGGCCAAGCCGATAAGCACGAAGGCTGCGGCGGCAATCAGGCTTCCGCCCTCGATCGGTCCGCTCAGCGCGTCGCACCATAGACCCGCGGCAGCGCCGACCACAGCCGCAAGACTTCCGGCTCGAATCCCGGAAAGTGCGCTCGCGACAACCACGCCGGGAACGAAGAAAATGAACGTCGCGCGCTGACCGAGTTCGTCGGCCGCCAGCAGGCGGACCGCCACGCCCGCCGCTATAGCGAGCAGTGCCAGTAACAGCGCGGTCGAAAACGACAGGCGCGGCAGGAAGCGGCTGACAAAGCTGGTGCGCCCTACCTCCGGTAAGGCCCTTAGGGTGCTTGGCGTAGGGTGATCATCCAAATTTCGTGGTCCCGTGCATCGGCATAGAAGGAGGGCATCAGCGGCGCTCCAACAACATTTGCCGCAAGCGGAGAAGTTTCAATGACTGCACCCTTCATCGATCTCGGTGTCCACCACAACCCCCGCGGCATGTCGGATCGGATTGCCTTCGGCTTCACCAAGGCGCTGCGCTGGTGCGCCGATACTTTCTTTGCCGAGCGTTACGGCCACCGTGCCGTTGTGCTCGAAACGGTTGCGGCCGTGCCGGGCATGGTCGGGGCGACGATCAACCATCTCGCCTGCCTGCGCCGCATGTGCGACGACAAGGGCTGGATCAAGACGCTCATGGACGAAGCCGAAAACGAGCGCATGCACCTCATGACCTTCATCGAGGTCTCGCAGCCCACACGGTTCGAGCGAGCGGTGATCATTGGCGTGCAATGGGTGTTCTACCTGTTCTTCTTCGCGCTCTATCTGATCAGCTCGAAGACCGCGCACCGTGTCGTGGGCTACTTCGAGGAAGAGGCGGTGATCAGCTACACGCACTATCTCGCCGAGATCGATGAGGGTCGCAGCCCGAACGTGCCCGCGCCGGAGATCGCCAAGCGCTACTGGGGTCTCCCTGAGGATGCCACGCTGCGCGACGTCGTGCTGGTGGTACGCGCCGACGAGGCCCACCATCGCGACGTCAACCACGGTTTCGCCAACGAGCTTGCGGGTCTACCGGTCGGCCAAGTCGCCGAATGCCCGCCGCACGTGACGCTTGAACCCAACTGGAAGAAGGCCGCCTGATCCAGGCTGCTGGCGAGGAGGACGGAAGATGGTCGATCAAGCCAAGATCCTGTTGCTGGTCGAAGATATCTCCGTCTTTTCCGCGCTGCGTTTCTCGCTCTCGGTCGAAGGGTTCGAAATCGCCAAGGGGATTGCGAAGGAGGGCGACCTTTCCACGGCGGCCGCGCTGGTCATCGACGAACGCTACGCTGGCGACGGTCTTAATGCTCTCGATGGGTTGAAGAGACAGGGCTGCTGCGCGCCAGCGATAATCCTTGCGACCAATCCTACTGTTAAGCTGCGAGCCCGTGTCGCCGCCGCAAACGCAGAGCTGATCGAAAAGCCGCTTCTGGGCGACGAGTTGAGCAGTGCGATCCACGCCATCTTCGAAACACGAAAGGCGGCCTGACGTGACCACCCATCTTCCCGACGGCATCAAGCCATACAAGCGCACGGCAACTTTCAGCGAAGACACTGTGCCGGCAGGTCTGCTGGCTGAGCATTCCACCAAGGACGGCGTCTGGGGTCTCATCCAAATCGAGGAAGGCAAGTTGAGATACGTCGTCACCGATCCGCGCCGCGCCTCGACCGAATTACTGCTCACGCCCGAATGCGAACCCGGCGTAGTCGAACCGACAATCCTTCACCGTGTCGAGCCGGTCGGAGCGGTGCGGTTTCATGTGCAGTTCCTGCGCGTTGCAGACGCAACACCTTTCGCCGACAAAGACGAGGGAGGCGCTCATGACCAGCGCTAACATCCCTTCGCATCCGGCCGATCCCGACACCCGTTCCTTCGCGCAGCAAAAACGCGCTGAAAAGCGCGCAGCGGCCGAGGAAATCGGGATTGACGCGGCGTTTATCGATCGCCTGGTCGAAGCATTCTACGCTAAAATCCGTGAGGATGACCTTCTCGGCCCGATCTTCGCCGAACGCATTGCGGATTGGTCGCCGCACCTAGCCAGAATGAAGGGTTTCTGGCGCTCGGTTCTCCACAATAGCGGCGAGTTCTCGGGCAATCCCATGCTCAAGCACCTTGCTATTCCGGGCCTCGAACTCCGGCATTTCTCGCGCTGGCTCGAGCTCTTCTACGAAACGCTTCGGGAAGCAGAAGGGAATCCTGCCGCGACCGATCTCGTCGGCGCACGGGCGAGGATGATCGCCGACAGCTTGCTGACTGCCATAGAAATGCGCCGAAACGGACTTGCCGGAGGGCGCGCAGGAAAGGACCTACCCCATGCCTGATACCGTTCTTCGCACGCAATCCGCGGCGCCACTGCCGGAGTCTCTCGATGCACTGCCCGATGTGCTGGTTCCGATTCCCGCGCTCGAGGCCAACGACAACGAAGCGCCGAGGCAAGCACAGCAGCCCGAATCCCGAATGTTCGAACTGCCCGCATCGGTATGGCGGGCGATGATTGCCTGCTACGCGATCTTCCTGATTGCCCAGCTTGGTGCGACCGGCGGCGCTCACGCCGCGTTCGCGATCGCAATCTCGGCGATCTACGTCACCATGTTCTTCGGAACCGCCCGTGTGATGCTACGGCAAGCATCGTCGCAACCGCGCAGCGTTCTCGATCGTCCGGGCACTGTCCTGCAAACTGCCTACGGACCGCTGGCGCGCAAGGAAGTTTATGGCCAGGTGCTCATAGTTCCGGCAGCCGTCGCCTTTTTCGGGATAGGTATCAGCGTCATTAGTGCGGTCGTAATGTAGGAATATCAGCCGACGTATCGCAAAAAACCACTGCCTGCTGTTACTTCTCCTTGCGAACTTCGTCGCTGCCATCCTCCTGTTCAAGATGACCGAAATGCTTCAGCGGCGCCATGATCCACAGCGTCGCGACGGTTATGACAGAAAGCATGATCGCAACATCAAGGCTGCCAAGACCAACTGCCGCGCCGATAGCACCGGTAATCCAGAGGCTGGCGGCCGTGGCGGTGCCCTTGACCGAATCCTTGAGGCGCAGAATGGCCCCGCCACCGATAAACCCCATGCCGGTTATCAGACCTTCGACAATGCGGGCCATCGCCTCCGGAGTATCTGCAGTCATCGATTCCGCTGCCTGGATAAACCCGCAACTGGCAACAGCGACGAGCGGGAAGGTCCGAAGCCCCGCACTCCTTTCCGATTTTTCCCTGTTCCAGCCGATCGGGAACGCCAGAAGATAGGCCAGGCCAATCGCGACCAGGTGAGGCATGATGTCGAAATGGTCAGGCCCCAGAAACTGTTCAAACATCCCAAACTCCGCAGCATTTTAGGAACTTAATTAAAATCAGCGAGGAGGTTCCGCGCCACGATCATACGCAAGGAATTATGTTCTAAGCCCCAGGGCGTGCCTCTCGGGCTCCGGGGCCAACGGAACATGGTTGAACCGGCGGTGCCATTCATCTCGGAGCCTGCACTTGTCTTAGACGCGAGGGTCAGGTCGCTCCTAGAGGAACGCCCACCCATCCTTTTATCCGGCGCATTACGGCCACGGTTCTTACGGTCTCGATCTTGAGTTCTCCATCGGCCAACTCGTCTGCTAGATTGGTCCAGAACTCCATGTCCGGAACCAGGAAACGAACCAGAAAATCGTAGCTCCCGCTCACCTGATAAGCCTCGATTGCTTCGGGGATGTCGGCAAGCGCCTGTTCGATCCTTCGCGTGCTTGCAGGATCGTGTGCCGAAGCAACAATCTCTGCGAACACGGTAAGATTAGGACCCAGCTTGGCTGCATCGACCTGGGCCTTGTAGCCCGTGATGACCTCTTCTTTCTCCAGCCTGCGCAGGCGCGCGAGACAAGCACTCGGTGAAAGAGCCACCGCCTCGGAAAGACGCTGATTGGAAATCCGGCCATCGCGCTGAAGGATATCGAGGATTTTGCGGTCGATTCGGTCAAGCGAGGGTTTCTGCGGCACGCTCGTCTCCTTTCCGCAGATTCTATTGTGCAGGGGAAAAACTTTGAAGGGAAATACGGTTTTCCAGCCTCTATATTTGCAGTCGAAGCGCCGCAAGATCTGCGGCGCTCGTTTTTTTTGGCTAGCGAGACAGGAAGTCGGCATGCAGCGACTGCACATCCCCCGTCGTATCGTTCCCGAGCTCGCTCTGCTTGCTGCATCGGTGCTTTGGGGCGCGAGCTTTCTCGCGACCAAGATCGGCATGGAATTTACAGGGCCGCTCGGCTTTGTCGCCCTACGCTATCTGATGGCAACCGTTGCCTTTGCGCTGGTCCTGCCGCGTGCGACCCGCGAAATTGGTGCCACCGAAATGGTTGCCGGTATCGTCGTCGCTGCCACTGCGTGCATCGCATATGGCGCACAGGCCTATGCGCTGCAAACCACGGACACTGGGCGCGTAGCATTTCTTTCCGCACTCTACGTGCCACTTGTTCCTGTGCTTCAGCTGCTGTTTTTTCGCCAACGCGCAGCTGCCGGGATCTGGATCGGAGTTGTCCTTGCCTGTCTCGGTGTAGCCATCATGTCGGGCCTGTCGCCAGCCGACATCACCCTTAGCTACGGCGATACACTTTCGATCGTTGGCGCCGTTGCAATCGCGGTAGAGGTTGTCATCCTTGGATATTACGTGCGCCGGGCCGATCCTGTGCGGATCGCGTTCGTGATGATGGTCACCACCACGCTGCTGTGTGCTGCCTTCGCGCTCGCCACAGGGGAGCCAATGCCGGTTGCTTCGCCGACACTGTTCTGGGTGGTCGTGGGCTATGGTATCGCTACCGCCTACATCCAGTTCGCGATGAGCTGGGCCCAGGCCCGGGTCGATTCCTCGCGTGCCGCAATTATCTACGCGCTCGAACCAGTCTTCGGTGGGTTGTTTGGCTATGCGGCGGGCGAAATCTTCGGCCTGTCCGACGTGGTCGGTGCGCTCGTTATCTTGGCCGGCGTGATCATCGCTTCATTGCCACGGCTGGTGGACAGGCTTCTTATGCGCAGACCGGTCAGGACGTCTGTTCGATTGGCCGATCGGCCCATGACGGAAACCTCGCCATGATCTCGTCTGTGAGAATGGTCGGCATCACAGCGATGTTTTATATCTCCGGGTGCGCGGGCCTCCCGAGGTCAACGGAACCGCTCGTCGGAGCCTTGATCGTCGAAGACATCGCCGGGCGCGGGATCATCGATTATTCGCGTATCGAACTGGTCCTGGAATATGACGAGCAGCTTTCTGGCTCGACAGGATGCAATCTCCTTCTCGGCCGATACCGCGTCGATGGCTCGGCCATGACGATCGACATCGCAATGACGACGCGTAAAGTCTGTCCTGAAGCGCTGATGTATCAGGAACGGGTCTTCCTAGGAACCATTGAGTCGATCGATAGCTACCGCTTCGACCCGACCGGTGCCTTCGTGTTGCAGGACGGCAACCAGCCATGGGTTTTGGCGCAATCCCACAAGAGACGACCATGAAATCCACCCCAATTTGTTCGATCTTGCGGCGTTTCCTTAGTCACGCAGTCGCGGTCATGGCTCTTCTTGTCGGGGCGACAGTTGCGCAAGCCCAGCTTCCGACGCCTGAGCCTTCCGAAACAGCGCAAACCGAAGCTCCCGTAGACACATTCGAAAGGCAAACTCCGCGCTCCAGCGTAACAGCGCTGCTGAATGCGCTTGCCGCCGAGGACTACGAACGGGCCGCGCGCTACTTCGCCGGCACTCCCGATCCGGCCACGCTGCCCCTAGACAATGAAGGCTCGCAAGCGACCGACGCGTCGGAAGGACTGGCTCAAGGTGCAGATCTCGCTCGAAAATTGAAACTCGCGCTCGACAGCGGGGGGATGCTTCGACCCTTTGCCGTGCTTTCCAACGCTCCCGATGGCGACTTGGAAGACGGACTCGATCCTCTCCTGGAGCAAGTCGGCACGTTCCAGCTCGAAGATTCCGACCAGCCCATTATCCTCCAGCGCGTCGCCGTAGGGGAACGGGACTTACTGCAATGGCGAATTTCGCCGGAAACAGTGTCGGCTCTCGAAGATTGGACACCTTCGCCTGAGGTCGCGGAACAAAACGAGGAAAAGGCGATCGAAGTCGCCGGCGCGCCAGTCCTCGACTGGCTTTTGTTGATCGGCGTAGCGGTCGCGCTTTTCGCAGCGCTACGCCTGCTCGCTGCTGCAATTATCTCGGTCCTGCGGCGACTCATTCCCGAACACAGCAGCAGCACCGTCTTTCGTTTGATCCACGCCGCTCTCCCACCGCTCGCGCTCTACGTGGCGACAATCGCCTTCTTCTATGTTGCAGGCACCATGGAGGCCTCGATCATCGCTCGCCAGCAGCTGCTGCGCGGCGCAGGTATCGCGGCCTGGCTTTCCCTTGGCTGGTTTTTGTTCAGGCTGATCGATGCTGTCGCGCGGATGGCGAGCGAACGGATGAACCGCGCGGAGCGGCGCCAGGCCGCATCGGTCATCACGCTGTTGCGGCGGATCGCCAAGCTCACATTGCTGGTCATGATCTTCATTGGCGTGCTCGACACGTTCGGTGTCGACGTAACCACCGGTATCGCTGCTCTCGGCATCGGCGGGCTCGCCTTGGCGCTCGGCGCGCAGAAAACGATCGAGAACCTGGTCGGGTCTGTCACGATCATCGGAGATCATCCGGTGCAGGTAGGCGACGCTGCCCAGATCGGCGATACGTTCGGCACGGTCGAGGATGTCGGCATGCGCTCGACCCGTGTGCGCACGATCAACCGGACGCTGGTAACGATCCCCAACGGATTTCTTGCCGGCGAGAAGATCGAGAATTTTTCCGCTCGCGACCAGTTCCTCTTCAAGCACGTGATCGGGGTCAGCTACGACACGGATGCCGAGAAGATGAGCGAGGTTCTGGCCGCGTTCCGGACAATCCTGGCGGAAAACGATCATGTCCTCGAAGAAGATGCTCGCGCACGCTTCATAGGTTTCGGCGAAAGCGCACTCAACATCGAGATCTTCGCATATTTTCGGACTGCATCGTTCGCGGAGTCACTCGAGATGCAGGAGGTTCTGCTCCTCGCGCTGATGCGGAAACTGAAAGAACTCGACGTGGAAATCGCCTTCCCCACTCGCACGCTTCACATCGACGCTTACGGCTCGGCCAACGGCCGCTCGGCGCCGATCTCAACCGCCCGCCCAAATCAGGAGGGTAACAGGGAGAATGGCGGTGAAATGTAACTTGCTGTTAGCATCGGCTGCCCTCGCCATGAGCCTGAGTGCCTGTGCCACCATTCAGCCCGCTGCAGAAAGCAGTGAGGTCGTCATGGTAGAAAGAATTACCGGCGCACTGTCCTATCGCGAGCGCATCGCGCCGCCCCCCGAAGCGCAGGTGGAAATCGTTGTTTCCGACATCACCCTCGGTCGCAACCAGGAGCTCATCCTCTCGCGCACGATGAACACGATCGGACAGGCATCGCCGCCGATCCCGTTCTCGATTGACGTGTCGAAGCTGAATTTGAGCGACGGCCCGCTCTACGGCCTGCGAGCCTTCATCCGCGAGCCCGATGGCACAATCCTGTTCCGCACCAGTGAACCTTTCCTGCTCGATCTTCGCAGCGACACCGTCGATATCGGCGACATAAGGGTATCGATGACATTGCCAGACGATCCCGGCCTTGCCGGTATTCCTGACCTGCAGGACGGCGAATGGCGTGTAACCCAGATCGGCGGCGATGTCGTGGCGCAGATCTCCGCTCCTACGATGACCTTCACGGCCGATGGTCGCTTGTATGGTTCCACCAGCTGCAACCGCTGCAGCAGTTCATATGGCCTCGATGGCAACTCGCTCGAGGTTGGCAATGTCGCTGCGACGAAGCGCGCCTGTGAAGCCGGATTGATGCAGCAAGAGCGCCGTTTCCTCGATGCCCTTTCTCTGATCGAGAACGCATCGCTCGAAGCTGGGGGTTTTCTCGTCCTCTCCGGCAATGGCCAGCGCCTTGTCGCAGTCCTCAACTAAGGATTATCCGATGTTGAAGAAATTCCGAAGTCGCGCCACTTGAAATTACCATGTCGAAATCGCACTACCTTTTTATGACACTGGTCGATCATGGTCTCGGGGTGATGGTTCCAGCAGGCAGCAGCACCGCGCGCCTGTATCCCTAGAGCGCTTCGGGCGTTCTAGGGATGTGCGCCACGCTGCAACTTCCAGCATCGATGTTTTCCAAGCCCAAGGCGATGACGAGCCCGAGGCATGCTCGCTTCATTTGCGAGACCGGAGCCAACAGTGTTCTTCTCCCGCTTTACCGTGCTCGGCCTCTGTCTGGCTGGCCTCCTGTTTGCTCTCACGAGGCTTAGCGACGCATGGGCATTGCCAGTTCTCGCAATTTTCTCGTGTCTATGTCTCTTGGGCGTCATCGACCTTATCCAAACGCGGCATGCGGTGCGCCGGAACTATCCGATCATCGGACGCCTGCGATGGGCTTTCGAGAAGATAAGACCAGAAATTCGTCAATACCTGATCGAAGGCGATGACGATCAGACGCCCTTCTCGAGGGCGCAGCGCTCCTTGGTCTATGCTCGCGCAAAGGACGAGGTTAGCGACCGTCCGTTCGGAACGCTCTCTGACGTCTACAAGAACGGCTACGAATTCATTTCGCATTCCACAAAGCCCAAGCCGTTGGCAGATCCCGACAGCTTCAGAGTGCCGATCGGGGGAAGCGACGCGCGCGATCCCTACATGGCCTCGATCTTCAACATCTCCGCGATGAGCTTCGGCTCCCTGAGCGCCAACGCTATCCGGGCGTTAAACGAGGGAGCCAAACTCGGCGATTTTGCGCATGACACTGGCGAGGGAGGGATCAGCCCCTACCACCGTGAGAATGGCGGCGACCTTATCTGGGAAATTGGCAGCGGCTATTTCGGTTGTCGAACCGAAAAGGGACGCTTTGACCCGGTGCGCTTCGCTGACAATGCTGCCGACCCGCAGGTCAAGATGATCGAACTGAAGCTGAGCCAGGGTGCCAAGCCCGGTCACGGCGGCATCCTTCCCGGCGAGAAAGTCAGCCCCGAGATCGCTGCTACACGCGGTATTCCGGTAGGCGTCGATTGCATTTCCCCTGCCGAGCACTCGGCATTTTCCACACCGCTTGAGATGATGCACTTTCTCGCTCAGCTCCGAACCTTATCGAAAGGCAAGCCAGTCGGTTTCAAGCTGTGCGTCGGACACCCATGGGAGTTCATGGGAATGGTCAAGGCGATGCGCGAAACGGGGATCTTTCCCGACTTCATCGTCGTCGATGGCGCAGAAGGCGGAACCGGGGCGGCCCCGGTCGAGTTCGCCGACAACCTCGGCATGCCGATGCGCGAGAGCCTCCTGTTCGTCCACAATACACTCGTAGGTGCCGGGGTTCGTGACCGGATAAAAATCGGCGCGGCCGGCAAAATCGTCAGTGCGTTCGACATCGCTGCGGTCCTAGGGCTGGGTGCCGACTGGACCAATGCGGGGCGCGGCTTCATGTTCGCGCTCGGATGCATCCAATCGCTTTCCTGCCATACGAACCGCTGTCCGGTCGGCGTTGCCACGCAGGACCCCTTGCGCCAGCGGGCCCTGGTCGTGCCTGACAAGGCAGAGCGGGTCCGGCGCTTTCATCGCAATACGTTGCGAGCGCTCGCGGAAATGACTGCTGCTGCCGGTCTCTCGCACCCATCCGAGCTTGGACCGCACCATCTAGTAAGACGTGTCTCTCTGACCGAAATCCGGCTCTTCTCCCAGCTTCACATTTTCCTCGAGGACGGCGAGCTGCTTTCAGGAACGCATGACCGGGATTTCTACAGCGCCGCCTGGAAACTCGCACGCGCCGACCGGTTCGAGCTGGTAGCCTGAAACTGATTTTCCATTTCCTGACGGCTGTTCTTGCAGCCCTTCTTCACTCACAGGGTGCCGCAGCGGATCAAGGTGGCACCGCGCGGGATTCGACCGCATGGACCATATCGCAAGCTACCGCCTGTTACGATACCGGTCCTGGGCGTGGTGCCGAACTCTCGGCAGATACCGAACTGGGCGCTTCGGCCGATGGACCCGCCGGACCGCGCGGAGTGCTGGCCTTGGTTCGTCAGGCGCACGCATGGGAACGCAATGAGGAGGTCCGGCAATCCTACCACCGGATGGCCGACGCACCTGCGCAATGGTCGCTTCCCCCTCCGACCGGCCCTCCATTTTCCTGACACTCTGGACCTTTTTAGCGGACTTTCGTCCGCATCCAACAGTCAGGACATTCAATGGAAACCGAAATGCAACGCGGTGCGATCCGCGACGAACGGCGTGCATACGCCAAGGCCTTGTCGGCCCGATACCCCGACCTGCCGATTGATCAGCTCGACGATCTTCTGCGATGGTCCCGCAAGGAGGCAAGCGCGCTCGATGCCGGATTGATTTCGATGGATGACGAGGTGTCGCAGCAATATGCATTGTTGAAGCGCGACGAACTCGATCGGTTCGCGATGCCCGATATCGTCTTCATGCTGCTGTTCTGGTCGGCGATGTGCGCCATCATCGGCGGTATCGGTTATCTGGGTAGTTGATATGTGGAAGGGCCCGAAGCGAGAATCCCTTCGTTCCGGGCTCATACCCCGTCGCCAGATCCTGCCAGCTAACAAGCCATTGCAGCCCCTTGCGAAACGTTCCTGTCTATGCCCCGTTTGATAGGAAGAACGACATCGTCCCAACGCAGGAGCGCATCATGGCGAAATACGCAGTCGGAGATCATGTCAGCTGGAATTCCGAGGCAGGAAGAGTCAGCGGAACAATCTCCAAGGTTCACGAATCGGATTTCGACTACAAGGGTCATACGCGGCGTGCCTCGAAGGACGAGCCTCAATACGAGATCGAAAGCGACAAGACCGATCATGTGGCAGCCCACAAGGAAGATGCGCTGACAAAGCTGAAAAGCTGATGCCAACCGTTTTCACGATCGGCCATTCCAATCGGGATGCGGACATTGTCATTGCCATGCTGAAAACAGCAGGAGTGGACATGCTGGCCGATGTTCGGGCTTTCCCCCGCTCCCGCGCCAGTCCCGCATTCAACATCGATTCCTTCCCCGATCTGCTCGATGAGCACGACATCGCCTACGGACACTTCGATAAACTCGGCGGCAGAAGGAAACGACAAGATGATGTGGATCCGGCGCTGAACGGATACTGGTGCGTCCAGAGCTTCCATAACTACGCCGACTATGCGTTGAGCGGCGACTTCCAGTCGGCGATCAAGGACCTCGTTAACCTAGCGGATAATTGTCGCGTGGCGTTGATGTGTTCCGAGGCGGTCTGGTGGCGATGCCATAGGCGTATCATCGCCGATCATCTCATGGTTCGCGGTCATGAAGTTATCCATTTGATGGCTCCCGATCGTCAGGAACGGGCAAAGTTGACGGATGGAGCCGTTGTCAGCGGATCAACCGGAGTCGTCTATCCAAGCTCGGAATACCGTGAGGAGCCGAACGAGCATATCCCATTATGCCGATACGAAAGGCTCGCGACCCGCGAGAACGAACTTCGTGCGCGTCACGTGGATCAGTCTACCCGCTCGAGCAGCTCCTCCGACGAGACGATCTGGTAAAGATCTCTGTCGATCTGTCGGACAGGCTCATCATCGGAAGTTCGCCAACCGATGGCGCCCACACGGCGACGCTCGCCGCGCTCAGATTTCGAAATGGCGATGTGGCGATACTGGATGACTTCGACCGGCCTGTCCGCATCGCCGCGGCAGGACATATTGGACATTGTTTCTTCAATTACATCGGCTTCGGCGGGCGTTGAAGCAGTCGGAAGCTGACTTGCCGGCTTGCTTCGCTCGATCGTCACAGAATCTGCGCATCCGGAAGCGAACCGATATCTTCCATCGTCATCTCCGACGAAAGATCGGTGTCATTGCCACGGGTCGTCACGGTCAGACCGTCAATCGGTATCGCGACGTAACGATCAGGATCGCTGTCCTCGACTTCTATAAGAAGTTCGGTCGCATTGCCGTCGGCATCTTTCGTCACGGCTTCCACGTCACCCAATTTGGTTCCGTCGGCGGCCAGGATTTCAGCATCGAGCAACTGGCGTTCGGTCAGACCGAGTGCCACCGGGGTGTCGCCGGACTCCTGCGCGCTCTGCTCGGCTTGTTCTTCAATACGGTCTTCGACCTGGTCTTCCTGATCATTGCAGGCGGAGAGGAGGAGAGCGGATCCGAAAAGCAGGCGGGCGAACTTGTTCATGTTGATCTCCATTATTATCTATCCGTCACGCTAAAGAATGCGGCTGCTCCTGTGTTCCGTTAAGGGTTCGCGATGAGCGCCAGCATCGAGGCTTCGTCGGGCCGTGCGGCGACACGAATATCCATTCCTTGCTTCCCCTCGAAAGGAGCCGCGGCTGCATCGGAGATGCAATAGACGATGCCTCTGAAAGGCCGGGATGTCCGTTCCAGGCAGCGCTTCACCACATGACCAGCGCGCGGCGAGTGGATCAGAATTCCGTTTATCTCGTGCGGTGCTGGAAGGGATGCCAATAGCTTCGCGACAGCGACATCGCGGGTCTCATAGACCGGCTTTCTCGTGGCGAGATAACCCTTGCGGCGAAGGTTGCCGGTCAGGTCTCCAGCCGGCCGGTGGGCGGAAAAGTGCAGAAGCCGACTCCCTCGCGGGAGGGACTGAACGATCAGGCGCTCCAGATCGAGAACATCCCCAGCCGCCGAGACAACATGGGTATATCCAGCGTGGGCGGCACTCGCCGCTGTCCTGTCGCCCACCGCGAACACTGGAATATCGAGAAGTGCCGGGCAGATAGAATGATGGCGCACGCCATTTACCGACGTGAACACGATCGCATCGGGCGGCTCGTCCAAAGCTTTCTCAGGGAGACCTTCCACTCGCAGAACGGGCACAGCCAGCGCATCGAACCCTAACCGCCGCAAGGCGCCCGCAGTCTTTTCGTTATCCGGCGACGTGCGTGTGACCCAGATCGTCGGCCCGAATGCGGGATCCTTCGCGTGTGTCGGGAAACGGTCACTCACTTTCATTTCGTCGTTCGATATTGTCTGTCTTCGAAGAAACGACAGCTCCCGCCAGAGGCTTGCTACCTCGGCCAGCGAGAAGAATGCCGCCAACTATCAGCGCCATTCCGATCGCATGAAAGCCTCGCAAATGTTCGCCTAGAAAGATAATCGCAAGCCCCGCGCCCATAACTGGCATGACGTTCATATACATCCCGGTTCCTGCAGACCCGATGAGTTCTACGCCCCTGTTGAAGAAGAGGTAGGCGAGGATGGAAGGAAAAACCGAAACATATCCGATCGCCAGCAGGCTTTCCTCCTGCAAAACGATATAGCGCCCCGAATTGAGCTCCAGCGCATAGAACGGCGCGATCACGATTATGCCGACGATCAAGGTCACTGCAAACAGGCTTAGGGGATGGATCGCAGGGCAGCGCCTGAGCATTACCGCATAGACCGCCCACAGACACACGGCGAGGCCGATGATGAGGTCGCCTTCGTTGAAATTCAGGGTGCCGAGAACACCAAAGTTCCCGCGAGCGATGATCCAGAGCACACCAGCCAGCGCGATGGCGGCACCGACGATCTGGCGCAGTGCCGTGCTGTCGCCCATGAAAATCGCGCCAAGAAACAGAATGAGGGCGGGTTGGCCCGACTGCAGCAACATGGCGTTGAGCGCTGTGGTCTGTTGCAATCCGCTGTAGAGCAGGGTGTTGAAGGCGCCGATGCCGAGTGCGCCAAGCACCAGCAGCATCCTCCAGTTCCCTCGGATGACGGGAGCATTCCGCCGCAAGTGGCGCCATGCAAATGGCAGGATGATGGCCAGGGCAATCGTCCATCTCCAGAACGCCAAGGCGACGGGAGGGACCAGCTCGCACGCCGCGCGCGCAACGATTGCATTACCGGCCCAAAACAGGGCGGTGAACGTAAGGAGCACGTAAGCGCGCGACCACAGGCTTGCAAAGAAGCGGGACTTGTTTTGCATGTTCGACCCGGACGAAACGCTGCCGTCGAGAGTTAGGCAGCGCGCTCCTCCATCAACCGCATCAGGCCGCGCGAGACGCAACCGGAGGGATCGTTGGCGATGGTCACGGCAACACCGCATTCAGCGGTGATCGCCTCAGCCAGGAATCTGGCGCAGATCCCACCGCCCGTGGCGACAACGCGCTCGCTCAACAGGTCGGCGGCAAGATCGGGAGATATTTCGCCGACCACAAGCTTGGCGGCATCTGCAAAACGACCGAAGTGTCGCTGCAGCACGGGGTGAAACTCGGAAACCGTCAAGGTCAACGTTCCTGGAAGACCATTGTGCAGTGATCGACCTCTGATTTCCACTACCGCGTCCTCGGCACCTTCTGCCGCGAGATGCTTCTTCAGCGTCTCGGCGGTGATTTTGCCTATGAGGAAGTGATGCCGGAGATGAAGATGTTCGGTAATCGCCTCGTCGAGGCCGAGACCGCCCAAACGCACGGAGCGCGAACGACATTGTCCGTCGATCGAGAAGACCGCAACCTCGGTCGTTCCGGCGCCGCATTCGACGACCATGGACGCGCGGGCTTCGCGGACGGGCAGGTCTGCCCCAATAGCCGCTGCAAAAGGCTCGCGCACCAGTTCGATCCTTCCGAAGCCGGCATCGTCCGCGGCAGCGAGCAA
The DNA here is from genome assembly GCF_044543405.1 of Qipengyuania sp. NPDC077410. Lineage (NCBI taxonomy): Bacteria > Pseudomonadati > Pseudomonadota > Alphaproteobacteria > Sphingomonadales > Erythrobacteraceae > Qipengyuania > Qipengyuania sp. NPDC077410. The sequence goes on from NZ_JBITWB010000002.1 coordinate 84,351, forward strand.
TGCATTCGCCTCTGCCTTCGTGGCGTCCGCCGGAATACCGATCATGGCTGGGGGGCGTCCTCTACGCTTCCTGCCAACCACCGACGAGAGACCATGAGCAAGCAGTGCGGAAGCTGCGTCCATATCCTGCAAAACACCGCGGGCAAGGGGACGGCGGACCACATGGGTTCCGGGAACCCGATCGACCATCGCCAGAACGTCCCGGCCAGCTGCAATCAGTTTCATCTGACCGGCCGTCTTCTCGTAATAGCACAGGGATGGTTCGTCGAAGACCACGCCTTCGCCTCGCACCATGATACGCATGTTGGCAGTGCCGAGATCGATGGCGAGATCTGGTCCGCGTCTGGAGCCGAAAGAAGGAAAGTTCATCATTTCCTTCAGATAGGCCTTCCGGACATGAAAGTCTCGAAATAGTCGATGAGGCGATTGGTCTTATGCCATTTGACTAAACCGAAGATCGCGCCCACATGTGGCTCATGGTCTTTTCGCAACACATCGACCGACATTTCGCGCACGCAGGTCAGCTGCCCGCACGGGCGCACGCCTCGTCTCGACGGCCGTGATCCGGTCCGGGACGAGGCTCCCGGACGATCTTCAGCCCAGCCGAGATTCTCTTGCGGCTCTCTAGCGAGTTACGAAAAATGACCACTTCCCAAAACGGCCAAAAGCCGATCATTCATGTTATCGATACCGAAGCGGACGCGCTCTACGAACTGGCGATGTCCATCGAGGAGCGCAGTCCGGATGTAGCTGGAAAACTGTACGAGGAACTGGATCGCGCTAATGTCGTGGCAGCCGAAGACCTACCTCATGACGTTGTGACCATGCAATCCGAGGTCGAATTCGTCGACGAGCGATCGTGTGACCGGCGCAAGGTTCAACTGGTATGGCCGCGCGATGCGAACCTGGACCAGAACCGTCTCTCCGTGCTGACCCTCGTGGGCGCCGGTCTCATTGGAATGCAAGCCGGTTCTGCGATCAACTGGCCCGATCGTTCTGGCAAGGAACGCTGCCTGCGGATCGTCGACGTGCGACAGCCGGAAAGGACGGACCGGGCAGCCTAGCATTGCGGGATATTCGTGTTGTTCCCGGGGCTTCCGTTATGAGAAGATCTCGATATGACCGGGAACCTCGAACCTGCTCTGGCGGCCGGATGAGGTGGATCTATGCTCCGCTGATCCAGATCGCAATCAGCGATACTCGAGCAAGCACGATCAATGACAAAACCACCGTAGTAATCACTTTGGGACCGGCATTCCCCAGATTGCGCACACCCACGCCTAGGCCCAGTGCAGCCATGGATACCTCCGTCAGCAGCGTTGCCACGAAGCTTAAGGGGGCGAGCGCAAATTGAGGTAGGAGACCAAAGGATCTGGCCGCATCGCCGAACGCCTGTCGGAGTATTCACCGTTGTCGGCGGACGGTGCAAAAAGAGGGGCGACGGTCAAGCACACGGACCGCATCGCGGTGTTGAGGCATCATATCGATGACCTAGCGAAAGTCACCGACTTGGTAGCAGGGGATATTTTACTGGCATCCGCGCTCGTCACGTCATCACTGGTCCCGATGCAATTCAATGCGCCTTGGTCCAGACCTTCGATGTCTTAAGATCATTTGCGGACCTCTCGCCCTTCGTGGCTTCTCGACACTGATGATAATACTGGCTGGCCATCACGCGATTTGCCCACTCTCTAGTGCCCCCCAGTATTGTCGGTTGCGCGTGTCATCCCGCGCTTTCCCATCACCTGAACCGTCCTAGCAATCGATGCATTCTAGGAGCGAAGGTGGAAGCGATCGCGAGCAATTCGGTTCGACGTTTTAGCGAAGTTTGAGGTAAATCAAGTTGTCCGGCGGGGTGTAGTGCTATCGGTGACCTAATCGAACAAGGTCGCCTCGTATGCCGACAAATTCTGAAAGACTGGAGCTGCGCCGCAGACGAATGGCGAAAAGCCCGCCGATCCTGCGCGGCGGCTTCAGACCATTCTTCCTCGGTGCCGCAGCTTGGGCCATATCCGCCCTAGCGGCATGGCTGACCGTGCTTTTTGGTTTCGTGTCGTTCGACCTGCTCGACAATCCACTCGCATGGCACCGTCATGAAATGCTGTTCGGCTTTGTCGGTGCAGCGATCGCAGGATTTGTGCTGACAGCAGTTCCGAACTGGACGGGGCGGCTGCCCATTGCAGGTGGTCCCTTAGCCGCCCTTTTCGCAGTGTGGCTCTCCGGGAGACTTCTTCCGTTCGTATCGCCCGACAATAATCCCATGCTCATTCTCGTCGATGGAGGCTTCTATCTCCTTCTGGCATTCCTCCTCGCACGCGAGATAATCCAGAGCAGAAACCGCAATCTGCCTGTCGTCGCGATCGTGCTCCTCTTTGGAGCTGCCGGTATCCTAGACCGGCTTGAAATGGCAGGTTCGTTAGATTCGTCGCTGGGATGGCGAGCCGGACTCAGTCTCGTCGTCTTGTTAATCGCGATCATCGGAGGACGAATTATCCCGAGCTTTACGCGTAACTGGCTCAGCTCCATCGGCGCTCGTGAACGATTGTCCACGCAGCCTCGCACCTTGGACAAAGTGATAATCGCCCTGACCGCCGCCGCACTGCTGGCGTGGCTAAGCGCACCGTTCAGCTTGTTGAGCGCGGTGCTCCTATCGAGCGCTTCCGTTGCCCACTTTCTTCGCCTGTCGAAATTGCATGGCTGGCGGTGCAGCGCCAATGCTCTGGTGTGGATTCTGCATCTGGCATACCTCTGGCTCCCGGTGGGGCTCTTGCTTCTTGCCGGTGCCCAAGTCGAGATCGTTCCGGAGACAGCGGGTATCCACGCCTTTTCGACAGGCGCGATGGCAACGATGATTCTCGCAGTCATGAGCAGAGCCAGCCTCGGCCATACCGGCCGGGCGCTCTTTGCCAGTCGGGAGATTGTCGCCTCGTATATTCTCATCACGATTGCGGCTGTCTTGCGGGTTCAGGCAGCTCTCTCCATCGGCGACGGACAGGCGGCGCTGGCGGTTGCTGGAGCAGCTTGGCTCGGAGCATTCGGCCTCTTTCTTTTCCGATACGGACCGACCCTGTGTGCGCCGCGATCCGATGAGAACACGAAGGCAGGTCAGGCATGACAAACCGTTCAGCCCTGAGAACCCTAGGGCTTGCTGTCGCTGTTCTTGCGACGCTTTTCTCTCTGTCGTTCATCGCGACGCCAGTAAAATTCCTGGCAGCCGACGTGCCGATGTCTCATTTACTCGCGGTGGGGCGAGAGACCTTCCGGGCGTCCGTCGCGATCGAGAGCATTCTGCTGTTTGCCCTTTTCGTTTCGGCACGAGGAACATCGCGCCGTTTGATAATCGTAGCAATCGCGACAGTGGCTCTGCAGTGGATCGTAATCATGCCGGAATTGGACGACCGCACGATGGCGCAGATCGCAGGTGCGGCGGTCGGACCAACATCGCTGCACGATTGGTGGATCGGGCTCGATGTCATGCGCTTGGCGATCTATGCCTTCGTCGTCCACACGTGCTCGCGCCATCTTCGTAAAACTGTCCGGACGAACGGGTTGGAAAGCTAAGCATGCAGGGCTAGACGGTGGCCATGCAGGCCGAAGATCCAACAAATGAAATCAATTTCTGTCAGGCTTGCTCCGTCCGAAACCGCGCGATCTGCGCCGACCTGGACGATCATGAAATAGCGTTGTTGAACAAGATCGGGCGCAGAAGACGTCTGGCGCCTGGAGAAACCCTTTTATGGGAAGGCGACGAAGCCGTCTTTGTCGCCAACGTGGTTTCTGGTGTGCTGAAGCTCTCCACCCAGAAAAGTGATGGCCGGGAACAGATCCTCGGGCTCGCCTATCCATCCGATTTCCTCGGTCGTCCCTTTGGCGAGGTTTCTCCCTACAGCGTAGAAGCTCTGAGCGAATCGATCGTCTGCGTTTTTCAGCGATCGGATTTCGAGCGCTTTGCCGAGGAGCATGGGCGGCTGGAGCACAAGTTACTTGAACGAACGCTGGGTGAACTCGACAGAACCCGACGCTGGATGCTGCTTCTAGGGCGGATGAACGCAGAGGAAAAGCTCGCAACTCTGCTTCTCGAAATCGCCTCACGAACAGTCTTGGCGACCTGTGAGAATACGGGATGGAAAGTGCCTGACGAGTTCGAGCTTCCAATGTCACGCCAGCAGATCGCGGATATTCTCGGCCTCACTATCGAAACAGTCAGCCGCCAGTTTACGAAGTTCCGTGAGGAAGGCCTCATTGAAATGCGAGGCCGTCGGGACGTCACCATTCGTAAGCGTGACGCTCTCGAGATGCTGGCTGCATAATCGCGCCTTATACCTTGTCGCCAAACCCGATGCGTCACGTTTAGAAATATTCTAGCCGTTTGATCTGCCTCAAAGACCTGATGGAAGTTCAACTGCACATGTCGATCCGGAACCTATTGCGGAGCTCCGGGCCTTGTCCGACAACGATCTTCAGCGCCTTTTCGCTGCCTTACTCCATTTGGACCTGCCAAAGTCCATGGCATCACGCCTTTGCGCGTTGGGCGGCGACGTAGACATCAAATGCGGCGCAGTTGCGGAGCTCGACGACCCCGCTGTCAGATTTATTGTCTTCGTTGCAGAGGGTGTTGCGAAGTTTGTCGGACATCTTGGTAATGATCGAGAACAGGTCGTTGCGTTCTTGCTGGCGAACGATCTCACAGTGTTTCCGCGGTCAGACGCCGTGCCATACTCGCTACACGGCATCACCGACTGTCGCCTCCTTGCTTTTCCGGCAGACGCCTTCATTCGAACCATCGCGGCAGATCCCGATTTAGCGAAGGCGGTTTGCGAACACATGTTCGTCGCATTTGATCAATCCCGAGACATGTCGGTGCTCCTTGGCCGCAAGACCGCGCAGGAACGTGTTGCGACTTTCCTAACATCGATGGCCGAACGCATTGGAAAACAAAATGATGACGGAGTATCGCTCAGTCTTCCGATATCTCGACGCGAAATCGCTGACAGCTTGGGGCTGACCATCGAAACAGTCAGTCGGCAATTCACCGAGCTGCGGGAACTTGGCATCATAGATACCAACGGCAGATCCGACGTTACGATATTAGACCGGCTTCGAATTCGGGAGGTGGCTGCGCTTCCTTGTTGAGAAGCAAAATTTTTCGAAATTTGATCCAGGTCAATGCGGTTGTGCGTCCAGCCGCATAGAGCCGTGAAAAAGCGATCGGAGTAATTGATGCAAGCTGAAGCTGCACTGGGGCGGGTGGGCCTCTGGTTATTGATCATGGTCCTATCTATCGTGATGGTTGCGACAGCGGCCGATAGCGGGATGGCGGCGCACGCGACCATAATCGGAGTTATCGCGTTCGTGATGGTCTGGGTGACCGCCGCTGGTTTCGATTCTTTAGGAAAAGCGCAGGGCTTCTTCAAAATGCCTGAAGGGCCGTCGCGATATGACGACGACCCTATCCGCTGGGGCGTCCTGGCCACCATGATGTGGGCTCTCGTGGGTCTACTCGCTGGCGTGTTCATCGCCTCGCAGCTGGCTTTTCCGCAGCTCAACATCGAGCCCTACTTCAATTTCGGGAGGGTTCGTCCGCTGCACACCTCCGCAGTAATCTTCGCGTTTGGTGGCAACATCCTGATCGCGAGCAGCTTCTACGTCGTCCAGCGCACCTGCCGCGCGCAACTCGCGTTTCCCGCTCTCGCCCGGTTTGTGTTCTGGGGATACCAGTTGTTCATCGTGCTTGCGGCATCGGGCTATCTGTTCGGCGTCACGCAGAGCCGCGAATACGCAGAGCCGGAATGGTATGTCGACCTGTGGCTAACCATCGTTTGGGTGGCCTATCTGATCGTCTTCGTTGGCACGCTGGCGCGCCGGACCGAACCGCACATCTACGTCGCGAACTGGTTCTACCTCTCGTTCATCATTACCATCGCGATGCTGCATATCGTCAACAACCTGGCGGTGCCTGTCGCGTGGAACGGATCGCTTTCGTTCTCCGCCTTCGCAGGCGTCCAGGATGCTTTGACCCAGTGGTGGTATGGACACAATGCGGTCGCGTTCTTCCTGACTGTGCCGTTCCTCGCCATGATGTATTACTTCGTGCCCAAACAGGCCGAACGACCGGTCTACAGTTACCGGCTCTCCATCATCCATTTCTGGTCGCTGATCTTTCTCTACATCTGGGCGGGACCGCACCACCTGCATTACACCGCATTGCCCGATTGGGCGCAGACGCTGGGTATGGTTTTCTCCGTGATCCTGTGGATGCCCAGTTGGGGCGGCATGATCAACGGACTGATGACGCTCAACGGCGCATGGGACAAAGTCCGCACCGATCCGATCATCCGAATGATGGTCATGGCGATGGCGTTCTATGGCATGGCCACCTTCGAAGGGCCGATGCTCAGTATCAAGGCGGTCAATTCGCTGTCCCACTATACCGACTGGACCGTCGGGCACGTGCATTCGGGCGCTCTCGGCTGGAACGGGCTGATCAGCTTCGCTGCGGTCTATTTCCTTGTCCCGCGACTGTGGAAGCGCGAGCGCATGTATTCGCTGCGCATGATCAACTGGCACTTCTGGCTCGCGACGCTTGGTATCGTCTTCTACGCAGCCAGCATGTGGGTGGCAGGTATTACCCAGGGCCTGATGTGGCGTGAATACGGCCCGGACGGCTATCTCGTGAACAGCTTCGCCGAAACGGTGGCCGCGCTGCACGAACTCTACATCATCAGAGCGCTGGGCGGTGTCATGTATCTCAGCGGCGCCATTATCATGGGCTACAACGTCTGGATGACCATTGGTGGCAAGCTGCGAGAGGAAAAGCCGATGGGTGCCATGCCCGCTTACGACCCCGACAAGGACCGGCCCATCGCAGGCTCGGCATCCCCCGAACCCGCAGAATAGGATAGATCGCCATGGGTCTCGCTACCCAGCACAAGAAGCTGGAAAAGAACATCAACTTGCTTGCGATCGGTTCCTTCATCGCGGTGGCGATCGGCGGCATCGTGGAGATCGCTCCGCTGTTCTGGATGAATAACACGATCGAGGAAGTGGAGGGGATGCGTCCCTATACGCCGCTCGAGCAGGCCGGTCGAAACGTCTATGTGCGCGAGGGCTGCTATTCCTGTCACAGCCAGATGATCCGACCGTTCCGTGACGAGGTAGAGCGCTACGGGCATTACAGCCTCGCCGCCGAAAGCATGTATGACCATCCTTTCCAGTGGGGTTCGAAGCGCACCGGGCCAGACCTCGCGCGCGTCGGTGGGCGCTATTCAGATGAGTGGCACGTCCAGCACCTTGAGGATCCGCAGAGTGTCGTCCCGGAAAGCATCATGCCAAAATACTCGTTCCTTGGTGACACACCGCTCAATACCGACCATGCCGCTGCTATGCTGGTCGCCCTGCGGCGTGTTGGCGTTCCTTATTCGGATCGTGACGTCGGCGAGGCGATGGCGGACATGATCCTTCAGGCCGATCCCGACAGCGGAGGCGATGTTGAAGACTTCCAGCAGCGCTATCCCAAGGCACAGGTCCGCGACTTCGACGGTGATCCGAGCAGACTGACCGAAATGGACGCACTCGTTGCCTACCTGCAGATGCTCGGGACTTTGGTCGACGTCGATAGCGCTGCCGCACAGGAGCGGTTGGCCGAGGAGAAAGGCCGATGAGCCTCTACGACCAGTTGCGTCACTTCGCGGACAGCTACGGACTTGTCGCCCTCCTGATCCTGTTTCTCGGCCTTTGTCTCTGGGTGTTCCGGCCCGGGGCAAAGCAACAAAACCAAGAAGTAGCGCGTTCGATATTCAAGGACGAGAAAACCGGGGAGCGCCAGGATGGCAAATAAGCGCATCGACGAGCCGACCGGAACGGAGACTGTAGGACACGAATGGGACGGCATCGAGGAACTCGATACGCCTATGCCGCGCTGGTGGCTGTGGACGCTATACCTGACGATCATCTGGGGCGTGGTCTACGTGATCCTCTATCCGGCTTGGCCATTGGTTAACAAGGCTACGGAAGGCGTGCTTGGCTGGTCCAGCCGAGGCGAACTTGCCGAGGAGATGAGCGTCGTCGACCAAGAGCGCGCGACCGTTCGCGAAGAACTTGCTCGAATTCCTATCGAACGTCTGCCAGAGAACAGCGAACTGTTCGCGCAAGCGGTGGCTGGGGGAAGATCGGCTTTTCAGGTCCATTGCTCGCAGTGCCATGGTTCGGGAGCGGCCGGAAGCCAGACACTTGGCTATCCCAACCTCAACGATGATGATTGGCTGTGGGGTGGCGATCTGAAGGCCATCGAATACACGTTGGTGAACGGCATTCGCGCACCGGGCGTTGACGATACCCGCACGAGTGTCATGCCGCCATTCGAAGGCGTTTTTGAACCAGCTCAGATCGACGGACTGGTAAACCATGTGCTTTCGCTTAGCGGCAAAGGTGCATCAAGTCGGACGGGTGCGCAGCTCTACCAGGACAATTGCAGCGTCTGTCATGGCACCGCTGGCGAAGGAAACCGTGAACTAGGAGCACCGCGTCTGAACGATGCGATCTGGCTCTACGGCAGCTCTCGCGAACAGGTCCGCGACCAGATCCTGACCCCCAAGATGGGCCGCATGCCGCACTGGAGCGAACGTCTCGACCCGGTCACGATCAAGATGCTCTCGGCCTATGTCTGGTCTCTGGGTGGCGGCGAGGAATTCGTCGAGGTCGCCGAAGATTCTACGGTAGAGGTCGATGAAGAACCGTGACCCCGGCCGCGCGTCGAGCGCTCCTTCTCGCCGAGAAGGCGAGGAGCGTGACTGGTCGGTTGTTGTCGAGGACGGGCGAGCGAAGACCAACGAGCCGGTCTCGAGCGCGGTAGCCGAGCCGGAAGCGACGACGCTGCGTCATGAGCCGCACGAGCCGCCGCGTCACCAGCTGCCGACTAAGCTGTTTGAGAAACGCACCAAGGTCCACAACAAGCGGATCGACGGACCCTTCCGCCGGTTCAAGTGGTTCGTGATGTTCGTCACTCTGGCGATCTATTACGGCACGCCCTGGATCCGTTGGGATCGCGGTCCTTATGCTCCCGACCAGGCAGTGCTGGTCGATTTGGCCAATCGCCGTTTCTACATGTTTGGCATCGAGATCTGGCCGCACGAATTCTACTATGTCGCCGGCCTGCTGATCATGGCGGCGCTCGGGCTCTTCCTCGTGACGAGCGCGGTCGGACGTGCCTGGTGCGGATATGCCTGCCCGCAGACTGTCTGGACAGACCTGTTCCAGCATGTCGATCGCTTCGTCGATGGCGACCGCAATGCTCGCATGAGGCTCGACGCGGCGCCGATGGGACCGAAGAAATTCGCAAAGCGGAGCTTCAAATACACGATTTACCTCGTCATCAGCTTCTGGACCGGCGGTGCATGGATCATGTACTTCGCCGACGCGCCGACCTTGGTGCAAGACTTCTGGGTCGGCGATGCGGCACCAGCCGCTTATATCACAGTGGCAATCCTGACGCTCACCACGTTCACGCTCGGCGGGTTCATGCGCGAGCAGGTCTGCATCTACATGTGTCCCTGGCCACGTATCCAGACCGCGATGATGGACGAGAAGTCGCTGCTCGTGACCTACAAGGACTGGCGCGGTGAGCCGCGTGGGAGTGTCAAGAGGGCGGAAAAGAACCCCGGCAAGTTCGGCGACTGTATCGACTGCCTCCAATGCGTTGCCGTTTGTCCGACCGGTATCGACATTCGCGAAGGTCCGCAGGTTGGCTGCATCACCTGTGGATTGTGCATTGATGCCTGTGACAAGGTAATGGCCGACGTTGGCCGCCCACGTGGTCTGATAGACTACGCAACGCTCGAGGATTGCGAGAAAGAAGCGATTGGAGAACCCACGCGCTCACCTTGGAGAGCACTGCTTCGTCCAAGGACCCTCGCTTATTTCCTGATCTGGGGCAGCATCGGTTTCGCCATGCTGTTCGCATTGGGCGTGCGCAACCATGTGGGCCTTTCGGTATCCCCCGATCGCAATCCGCCTTACATCCTCATGAGCGATGGATCGGTGCGCAACTCCTACACGCTCAAGCTGCGTAACATGGAAAGTCGACCGCGCGAGATGAAGATTGCTGTCGAGGGCCTTCCCGGCGCGCTAATGTGGACGGATACAATCGGGAGGGACGACGCTGCGCGCACCCAGGTCAAAACAGTGCCTGCCGATCAGGTTCTCTCGGTTCGGGCCTATGTGGTTGCGCCCGAAGGAACCTCTACGCAGGATTTCAGCTTCAGCGTGACTTCGCGCGATGAGCAGCAGGAAACAGCGACAACGGAAACGCGGTTCGACACGCCGGGAGGCGAGGAATGAAACGCGAATTCACAGGTAAGCATGCGGCAGCAATCATCGTCACCGGGTTCGCCATCATCATTGCGGTCAACCTTTTCATGGCTACGCTCGCCGTGCGCGGCTTCGGCGGTGTGATCGTCGAAAACTCCTATGTCGCAAGCCAGGAGTTCAATGACTGGCTCGAAGCTGCCGAAGAGCAGGAGGCGCTGGGCTGGTCGGTCGAGATGACGCGAAGTGAGAACGGGCACTTGCTGATCGACACCACATCAGTGCCCGATGGCGCGACCGTGACCGCAGAAGCTCGCCGACCGCTGGGGCAACCGGAAAGCAAGAGCCTTAGTTTTATCGAAGCGACGCCCGGGAATCACGTATCGCTCGAACCACTCGATACGGGACGCTGGATCGTGCGCCTGAAAGTCGCATCTCCCGAGGGAGAGGCATGGTCGACCGAAGAGCAGTTGCCGTGAACGCGCCTACGGCAATCGAAACGCTTGAGCGACCCGGCCTCGTCGATAGCAGGTTCACCGTGCCCGGCATGCGCTGTGCCGGTTGCATCGCCAAGATCGAACGCGGTCTACAAGAGATCGACGGTATCGAGGCTGCGCGCGTCAACTTTTCCGCCAAGCGTGTCGCCGTCCGGCACGACCGGGAGTTCGACGCAGAAGAGCTTGTTGCAGCCATCGGCAGGATCGGCTTCGAAGCGCAGGTCGCCGATGCAAACCCCCTAGGCCAGGACGATGCCGAAGCCCGCATGCTCCTGCGCTCGCTTGCCGTGGCGGGGTTCGGCATGATGAACATCATGCTGCTCTCGGTCAGCGTCTGGTCGGGTGCGGGCGGTGTAACCCGCGAACTGTTCCACTGGCTGTCCGCGCTGATCGCACTGCCCGTGGTGGCCTATGCCGGACGCCCTTTCTTCTCGAGCGCGGCCATGGCCCTACGGCATCGTCGGACAAACATGGACGTGCCGATCTCGATCGGTGTCCTGCTCGCTACCGGGCTCAGCGTCTACGAAACAATCATCGGCGGCGGGCATGCCTATTTCGACAGCGCGGTCATGCTGTTGTTCTTCCTACTTGCCGGCCGCGCGCTCGATGCGACGATGCGGAACAAGACCCGCGCAGGCATCGGTGCACTGCTGTCGCGTATGGGAAAGTCAGCTCGCGTCTTGGCGGAAAATGGTTCCAGCCGAACGGTCGAAGCGGACGATCTTGAGCCGGGAATGCTCATGCTTATCGCCGCGGGCGAGGCGCTTGCGGCGGATGGTGTGATCGAGGACGGACGAAGTTCGATCGACAATGCGATGCTCACCGGCGAAAGCACCCCTCAACCTGTCGGTGTTGGCGATACGGTTCATGCCGGAGCGATCAATCTCGGCGATCCCATCCGCGTGCGCGTTACCGCCGCCTCGTCCGATACAGCGATTGCCGAGATCGCTCGGCTGATGGATGAGGCGGGGCAGTCGCGCAGTCATTACGTCCGTATCGCTGACCGTGCATCGCGCCTTTATGCGCCAGCCGTCCATACTCTTGCGCTGCTGGCGTTTGCTGGATGGATGATTGCCGGGGCCGGCTGGCACCAGTCACTCGTGATTGCGATCGCAGTTCTTATCATTACCTGTCCGTGTGCCATGGGGCTGGCAGTTCCAGCTGCTCAAGTGGTTGCTTCAGGGGCGCTCGCCAGGAGAGGCATGCTGGTCAAGGATGGAAGCGCGCTCGAACGATTGGCCGAAGTCGATACCGCACTGTTCGACAAGACCGGAACGCTGACGCTGGGCGAGCCTGTTCCAAGCCTCGATCATCTCACGAATGACCAAAAAGCTATCGCGCTAGCCCTCGCGCAGTCTAGCCGACACCCCTTGAGTAAGGGCATCGTGTCCGCGCTCGGAGCGGAAGGCGTCTCACCTGCATCGCTCACTGAGATTACCGAAACAGGAGGACAAGGCATAAGCGGGATGCATGGCGAGATCCCCGTCTCATTGGCTCGTGGTGCTTTGGATCAAACGGGGGTGGCATCGACCCTGCACATTGGTGAGGAAAAAATTGCCATCGTTTATGCGGATCCAGTGCGGGCCGATGCCGCCCAGACGCTCGCCGCACTGGATGCAAGCGGCTTGGACAGCAGGATCGTCTCAGGCGATCGGCATTCTCCCGTCCGCGCACTCGCAGGCGAGCTTGGTATTGAAGGCGAAGGCGAAATGCGTCCCAATACCAAGTTGGCCCTGCTCGATGCCTTGAAGGCAGACGGACATCGCCCACTAATGGTCGGTGACGGTATCAATGATGGCCCTGCGCTGGCAGCGGCCCATGCCTCCATCGCGCCCGGCACCGCTAGCGACGTGAGCCAACAAGCCGCAGACGCGGTGTTCCTTGGCAAGGGGTTAATGCCGGTTGCGCTGGCGATCACCATCGCCCGCCGGACGATGCGCATCGTCCGCCAGAACTTCGGATTTGCGATCGGCTACAACGTGGTTGCAGTGCCGCTCGCGCTCGCGGGTCTCGTGACACCTCTGATCGCCGCCATAGCCATGTCGCTCAGTTCATTGGTTGTCGTTGGAAACTCCCTGCGGCTGGCGCGCATGAGAAACGCACCTTGAACGTGCTGGTCTTCCTCATCCCGGTCGCGCTGTTTCTGGGCGGTGCCGGGTTGGTCCTGTTCTTTTGGGCCATGCGCGACGGCCAGTTCGAGGATCTCGACGGCGCGGCAAACCGTATTCTTATCGATGACGAGGATGATGGCCGGAATTCAACCAACGAAGATGAGGAAGGGTGCCGATGAAGACGAGGTTCGCCTTTCTGGCCTTGCTTCCGGCATCATTCGGACCGGTTCCTGTTGCTGCTCAGACCATCGAAACACGTCTATGCGGCGGCGGTGTCCTCAGCATTCCGATCCCGATGCGCGAATCGCCTCCCACGGCGCCCTGTCATAGCGAGGGTTGCCACGCGTCCTGTTCCCGTAAGCGAATTGATCCAGCGCAATGAATACGATCTCGAATACGAGCAACGAGCCCGCCATGTGGCCCTATCACCCCGATCTGCTGGCGACTCCGGTTCCCCGCTATACCAGCTATCCGACTGCGGCCGAGTTCGGCCCCTTGTCAGCCACCCATTTTGCCGAGGCTCTTGGCAATGCGAGCGGCGCCGTTTCGCTCTACGTCCACATCCCGTTCTGCGAGAAAATCTGTTTCTACTGCGGGTGCAACACGGGCAAGTCTGGCAAGCGGCAGCGGCTCGAATCCTATCTTGATGCGCTGGGCTGCGAGATAGATCTCGTTTCCGATATGTTGCGGAGCGACGCACATGTGCGTCGGATCGCGTTCGGCGGCGGCAGCCCAAATGCGATCAGCCCAACAGAATTCCTATCGCTCGTCGACTGCCTGATCGCACGCTTCAAGATCGATGATCCCACATTTTCGATCGAGCTCGACCCCCGAACATTTTCGGCGGAATGGGCGCAAGCGATCGGGAGTGTCGGGATCGAACGTGCAAGCCTCGGTGTGCAGACCTTCGCTCCACACTGCCAGGAGGCGATCGGCCGGGTTCAGCCCGAAGGCCTAATCGAACGCAGCGTAGACCTTCTTCGTCAGAATGGGATTACCTCCCTGAATTTCGATCTGATGTATGGTCTCCCGCACCAATCGCAGGACGACCTCCATGACAGCTTACAGCGCACGGTCGCCATAGCACCGGACCGCATCGCGCTCTTCGGTTACGCTCATGTTCCGCATCTGATTGCGCGACAGCGCGTCATCGACGGCAACGCCCTTCCAGATCCGGAAGAAAGGTTTGCTATGGCTCAACTCGGGCATGCTTACCTGACCGAGCAGGGCTACCGCTCCATTGGTTTCGACCACTTTGCCAAACCCAGCGATCCGCTCGCCCAAGCATCTGCGACGGGAAAGCTGCGGCGAAACTTTCAAGGCTTCACGGACGATCAGTCACTGGTCCTGATTGGTCTCGGCAGTTCGGCAGTAAGCAGTTTCCCAAAGCTGCTTGCCCAGAACGAGAAGAATAGCGGTCGCTACAGGATGCAAGCCAGCCAGAGCCGATTGACAACGGCGGTGGGCATCGCTCGGACCGACGACGACCGAGTGCGCGGGGAAATAATAGAAGCACTCCTATGCCGTGGCAGCGCGACGATCGACCCTGTGTTGGATGAGCCTGTGCTCAACGCCCTTCGCCCTTTCATCGAGCTCGAGCTTGCAACCCTCGATAATGACCAATTATCCATTACAGCGAGCGGGTTGCCCTATGCACGCGTGATCGCTGCCTTGTTCGATACCTACCGTCCGCAGTCCGTCCGTCGTTTCAGCTCGGCTGTCTGAGTTCGGTCCGAAAGGAGTTTCTTCAATGCCGTTGTGGTTCCTTCCTGCTCTCATCGCGCTTTTTGCAGTCGTCAGCTTGGGCGCGGGCATTTGGCTCTTGCTACACCTGCGCGATGTCGCTCGCGTGTTCCGCGGGAATAGGCCGGGTGAATTGGTGCGCGGGCCAGGAAAACGGAGGGCAACACCGGCAGCGGTGTGGACAGCACTTATCATATTCAACGCGGGGTGGATCGCCTGCATTGTTATCTGGATCTTCGTTCTAGGAGGGGAGGCTAATACGGTCGTGGACGCCAAAAGCTGACAGTTTCGAGCTTGTTTCTACACCCCTATGTCCACTCCTGTCGCCCTGCGTCTCACGACCCCAGCTAGCCGAAGCGAAAACGCCGTGCGCTGACTGAGTCGCGTCTCCGTCAGCGCAGCGAACCACATTGCGTCCATCAGCCTTCGCCTTGTAAAGCGCAGCGTCCGACCTTCTCAACAATGAGAAGAGATCCTCATCGCTTCTCAGGCAACCAACTCTATTCGATGGCAGAAAGCTGATGGCCTTCGCAATGTATCCTGTGCACCAGAGCAGCAGACCGACTGAGAACAAACCGCTACCGAGCATTACAGCAGACCAGTATAAACCAGCACTTCTAGCAGCCTGTTGCACAGCATACTCACTCGAAAAGCTGTATAGGTCGTTGCCGACGTTGGCATAGGCGAGCGATGCAATGAGCGTGATGCACAACCCTATCGCCATAGCATAGGCGCTCCCTGTCATTAGCCCCTTTCCATCAGGCCGCTCATCCACAGCGTCAACTTCGACCCTACAAACATGATTGGCCATCGCGGTTTCATCGCCAGTCGTGCCGCAAGCATCGCATCTAATCATGAGTTCCCCCTCTGAACAATTTCGTCGGGAGTGATGGCTCGAAACGCAATTGAAGGCAATGCGGAGCCATTCAGAAGCTTTCAGGGAAAATGCCCTGCCGCCAAGGGAAGCTTGAAACGGCAGGGCTACACTTTCAGTTTGAATCGAAGAACTGAAAGCGCAGAGCCAGTTCATACCAGCCCATCAATTGGCTATCATCGGCAAGTGCTTGTTTCTAGAAAGGCTTAGCGACTCATGCGGGGGGCACTGTTGCTATTCCGAGGGGTACTGGCGCCCAGTCGCTCTTAGGAGGTAGACAAGACTGGGTGCACCATTTGAACGGGTCAAAGGCTCTATGGCGCAAGGCGCACGAAACCGCCTCACCAGCATCGCTTTGAACAGCCGTTCCTGCACAATGTTCCTCAGCATGCCTGCTGAGTGCTCGCTTCAACTAGAATTCGTGGTGCTGGTGCCCTGTCGCTCTATGAAGGCAGATGCGACAGGGCGCATCATCGAACGGGTCGCTAGTGTCGATGATGCAAGGCGATTGGGACAACCCTACCAGCATTACCTGAACAGATGTTCATCTAGTCAGTTCCACAGCGTGCCTGCTGAGCGCGTGCATTGGCTAAATACTGCCATGGCAAATAAAAATCCCCCCACGACCAAGGCGAGCTTGCGAAACAGACTCTAGTAGAGCGCCACGATGGCATCACAAAGGCTGTCGATGGCCGCCTGGCCCACATGCAGCACACTAAGCACGGCGAACTCATCGGCAAACTGTCTGATGAGGATTGGCTAAACGTTCTCAATCAAACAATTTGTAGCGATTACCCTCGTGGGCGTCGGTCTCATCGGAACGCAAGCCGGCGCTGCGATCGACTGGCCTGATCGTTCTGGTAAGGAATGCTGCTTGCGGATTGTCTAAGTGCGACAGCCGACACTGAAGGACCGAGCAGCTTAGCTCCATGCCTCATAATCTACAAAGTGCAAAAGCCCTTTGGGATTACCGTTGATCGAAGCAAATAGCTTCAGGGCATGATTTGAGCAATCTGGAATCGAAGAAAGCGCGCCTTGAGTGTTGGCGGTGAGAATAGGGAACAAAGAGACAGCGCTCGTGATTGCAAGGCGAATGGTTACCGTGATGGTGCGCCACGCTGCCGGTAGATAGTGCGTCTATCAGTATGATTGCGAATTTTGCCTCGTTTCCCGGCATTGGGTACCGCATTGGCGCCAGGCGATGACATCAAAACAGGCTACCATGCGACGCATCTTCGAACCAATACTTGCTGGAGCCACTTTTCGCGATCGCATGCTGGCGTGCGCCGGTGGTCTGACGGGTATCGCTCTTACAAGCTTCATCACGTCGTGGATCCTGAACGATAGCGCGATCCTACCTTTCATCGTCGCTCCGATGGGAGCGTCGGCCGTGCTCGTCTTCGCCGTTCCCGCGAGTCCCCTAGCTCAGCCTTGGCCGGTTATAGGCGGCAATGCGATTTCTGCCTTTGCGGGCGTATTCTGCGCGCATCTTTTTGGTTCGCCGCACGTTGCAGCCGGTTTCGCTGTAGGACTTGCCATCCTGGCGATGTCGCTCACGCGCAGCCTGCATCCTCCCGGGGGAGCAGCGGCGCTCACGGCGGTCATCGGCGGAGAAACCATCGAAGCCCTTGGATATAGCTTCGTCTTTCTGCCCATTGTTTTCAATGCAGTATGTCTGGTGATCGTCGGTGTCCTATATCATAGGATTTCCGGACACAACTATCCTCATCAGGCGCGATCAATCGGAGCGCAGGCTATACCACAGCATGAGCCTACTGCGCCACATTCCGACGATATCGAGGCCGCACTGAGAGATTTGGGAGAAACTTTCGATATCGGGGAGGACGATCTGGAGCTTATAGTGCGCCAGGTGGAATTTCATGCCGCGCGGCGCCGCAGGAAAACAATACACCGAAGCTTTCGCTCTTCGAGAAAAGCTCGTTAGCGAATGCTTCGGTAAGTGACGTTCATCACCGACATTGGTCGATGTCGGAACGCGTAGTCGAGTTGGTTTGATCGGCGAGACCCTCTATCTCCTCGCCCGAAATCACTTCGACCCGAATCGAGTCATACTGAAGTCGCCGCCCGAGCCTTCTGACCCGGACAGGATCAAGCGATTCTTAGAGGCGAATTGACAAGGTCCACCGACACGAAGGCGGAGACGATCCGCTATTACGAGCGCGAGGGCATCCGGCCAGCAGCCGACCGGACCGATATTGTTTATCGCGATTACTCCGGCGAGCATTTGGCGACTCTAACCTTTTTGCGTCGCACGCGCGAACTCGGGTTCAGCATGGCGCAAGTTCGAGAACTGCTCGCGCTATCCGATCACGATGCAAAGCCGTCCCAGGACATCGATCAGCTGGTCTCACAGCAATTGGCCGAGATCGATCGCAAGAACGTTCATCTCGGCGCTCCGCAACGAACTTTGACAGATGTTACGATCCTGCCAGGCGGACAAGATCCGCGAATGCCATATCATCGGAAGCCTGGGGCGACTTGCCGTAGCGCGAGGGCGCAATAGACGTCCGCTTTCGGGCGTTTCGGGCAAGAAGTGGAACGGCCGAAATTAGGGCGCAAGGCTGACGTATATAAACACCGGCAGCGATGAATTTTTTTCGCGCCGAAAGGGCGTCGCTCCGGCAGCAGCCTCCGCGCCGAAAGGGCGTCGCTCCGGCAGCAGCCTCCGCGCCGAAAGGGCGTCGCTCCGGCAGCAGCCTCCGCGCCGAAAGGGCGTCGCTCCGGCAGCGG
>NZ_JBITWB010000002.1:102724-1160902 GCF_044543405.1 Qipengyuania sp. NPDC077410
GCAGCCTCCGCGCGGAAAGGGCATCGCTCCGGCAGCGGCCTCCGCGCCGAAAGGGCATCGCTCCGGCATCAGCCTCCGCGCCGAAAGAGAGCTCCGGCATCAGCCTCCGCGCAATTAAGAGAGGAAAATAAAGATAGCAGGATGGGTGGTGTATTACACCACCGGCTGATAAAATCAGCAATGCTCCGCGCTGGGCTTGTCGCATTTTGGGAAGGGGAAGTTTCAATGACTCAAGGAAACGGAACGACGCCAAAGCGGCATGGGAAGCAAAAGGAAGGAACCAAGAGAAAAGACAAGGGCCGAAAAATTGTTGTCCGGCTAGATGAAGAGGAAGATCGTAGGCTGCGGGAAATCATCGGCGACCGTTCGATCTCTGACTTCGTTCGAGCCAAACTATTTGGCGGAAATCCAGAGTCTGGCGAACGATCGCGAATTGTTTATCGCAAGATCGCAGCGCTGCATAAAATTGGGCTCCAGCTTTCCCAGGCGGCTGGCAAGCCAAATGTGTCGACGATGGAAATCAACGGTCTTCTTCTAAGTGTCCGGTCGATCATTTTGGAGCTCTCTTATGATGTCGATCCACCTTCTCGATGATCACGAAGCGTATCAAGGCACGGCGTAATCTTCGTCAAATTACGCGTGAGCGTATCGCTCACGCGAGATCTCTTATCGACTATCTCCTCGCGCCGGAAAAGAAGAGCGAGGAAAAAGCCTACATGGTGGACTACATGCTGCGTGCGGGGCTGGGGGACAGTTCGGGCGAACGTTTGCAACATGCCGGTTATCGCAATTTGCTAAGCGAAGAGAGTCACGCACGCAGAGCTGAGATGTTGGCTCTTGCCAACGCAGCAACCCGCAGCGCCAATCCGGTCGACCATTGGCTCTTGAGTTGGAAGGAGGACGAGAAGCCTACACCCGGTCAGGTCGATCAGGCAGTTGAAATGTTTCTTGAACACTTGGGCTTGGATCAGCAACCGGCGATCTATGTGCTTCATGGCGACACCGACAATTTCCATTGTCACATCGCCGTCAACCGCTTCAGCATACTCACGGGCCGCATGCTTGAGATCAATCATGGCTTCAACAAAGAAGCGGCGCATCAAGCAGTGGCAAAAATAGTGGACCACTTTGGCTGGCAGCAGGAAGAGAAGCAGCGTTATGTGATCGTCGATGGGAACATCGTCCTGTCAAAGCGGGCCAAGAAGCTAAAGGCGTTAGGCAATAAGGCAATCCGGACCGGAGCATCGGCGTTCGAATGGCGGACTGGATACAAGTCCTTGCAACGGATCGCTCAAGAAGAAGCGGTTCCAGTTATCCTAAACGCGCGATCGTGGCCCGAACTTCACGAGCGTTTGGCTGCCAAAGGCATGACCTATGATCGTGTCGGCACAAACGGCGTCAAAATAACACTTGGCGAAAATTCGGTGGCTGCTTCGAGCGTGCAAACTCGCATCACGCTGACAAGACGGGTGAGGGAACTTGGTGAATTCGTTGCACGCCACCCATCCGTAAAGATCAAGGCACGCGATGCTGATAAAGATGTTTTGCCTAACGCGAAGCACGCTTCTGAATATCGCAACCTCTGCGAGCAGCATCGAGCTTTCGAGGCTCGCAAGAAAAAGAGCAAAGAACTAGATCGAAAGAGACAGGCGAAAGCAAAAAGTGCGAGCGAAAAAGCCCGGGCAGTCCTACTTTACGATGCTAAGCCTAAGATCGAACAGACCGTTTCTAGACCGCCCCCCAATTTGGAGAGTTATCTATACTCCAGAGGCGATGGCGAAAAAGCGGCCGAATGGTGCAACCGCAAGCACCTATTTCCAAGCCTTACGGGCGCTCATTCCGTTCCAGTCGAGCCAAAGCAGATCGGAGACTTCAAGCCATTCCGATCAGGCAAGGAAATTCGATATGCGCGCGAAGCCGAGGCGCCGACTGTCTTCATCGATAGAGGCAGTCGCATCGATGTCCTGATGGCAAGGGAAGATGAAGTTATCTTGGCTGCTCTCAAGCTTGCGGCGAAGAAATTTGGCGGAAAGGTGACCGTCTCGGGTAGTTCGGCATTTCGCGAGCGGGCGTTCGCGCTTGCTCGAAGTAACGGGCTCGAGGGCGCCCTTGTCGATCAAGACTTTGTGAAACGCCGCGCGAGCGATGGGCAATGTCATCAAGAAAAAAAGGTTGTGTCGAGCGATGCGGCGAAAATGTCTCCCGGGGTAGGGCGGACGCACACCCGATATGCTGATCCTTTCACTATACCAACCGGAAATCAGAAGGCTCGCCAGTCGGATGCAGTTTCCATACGCACCGCTGAAGTTGCTCCCCCGACTAAAGAGAGCGTTAGCAACACTGACAACGCACCGAAGCGTAGACACCAAAGTGATAGCAGTCGGAAGAACGCCGCACCGGATGCTCCCGCGCACGCGAGTTCTCCGAGCCCCGCTCCCGAAGTAAGTCCACCAGCTCTGATACGCTCGCGGGGGCCGAAGAAAGAGTCTGATATTTTGGGAGTGCTTCCCAAAGGAAGAGGCCGCTGAGGGCGCGGTAAAATATGAATTAAAGCCGCCGGGAGGGCGGTTGAAAGTAAATTGGCTTGGCCAGGCGAAGCTGACCTGAAGATGAAAGTTGGAAGGCAGCCTGACCCGTTCGAACCTCGAACGGCGACCCTCCTGCGAAAGCTAAGAAATGACCGAATTTAATAATCGTCCACTCGCTCCGTGCGAGCGCCTCCTCGCGCTGCCGATGCTTGAATTAAGCGCGACAAGCGTCGCGGAATGGTTGCTGCCAGGAATGCCGCAAGGCAGCCTCGATCTGCCTGAACCCCGATTGATCTTAAGTAGCACTGCAGATGCCGAGCGCTTCGATCTGCCGATGCTCAAAACATCGACGGATTGTGATCGCGACGTATTGCTGATGCGTCTTACCACGGGCGCGATGCCAGCTCTGGCAGACATCGTTTTACGTTCACCCGCTGAGCCCATCTTGTTCACTCACCTGCTTCCATGTCGCTTGGGTGCAGGCCTGTGGTTCGTGCCGAGGTCAAACGGGAAGTGTGTGCAGGTTGCGGAAGAAGGTCTGGCGATGCGCTGGAAGGCGCCTGCGGATCCTGACGAACTTGAGCACGGCTTTGACCGGATGGCAGATGAAATCTCCCGCTTTCTGAAGGGTGTGAACTTCTGATGCCCGCTGCCAAATCTAAAGTGCTCGCGAAGAAGCCGGCTCCGAAAAAAACCAGTCAGAAAGATCCGCTGACCTGGCTCTACCTAAACCCTGACAAGGCATCGAACGGCTTCGTGTTTGGCGTGTTGAGGAAAACATTCCGTGGACGAACGAATAGCGCCCACGAATTCGGATTTCGGAAATGTCATCTGGGCTCAACTTTCGTTGGCGCGGACCGATCGGCTTGGAACCCGAATGCAGAAAAGGTCGAGGTTATCCTTCCCGCTAAAGCAGACGACGTGCTCAGCGATCTCGATGTTTTGTTACACCAAGTTGACGAATTCGCGTCGCCGAATGAAGCCGGCCTGCTTACCTATCTAACATTGCCGTTGGGAGATGTAGAACGCATCCACATTGGCTGGGAACGCGCACGTTCATACGCGGTGAAACTGGCCAATCTGCGCAATGTTGCATCGATCGTTATTCTTCATTCGCCTGGATCGATTGGGGCTGCATTTCCGCTGCACGCGCATGTGCTGATCGTCCCGCGGGTGTTTCTAAACGGATTTGGCCTTCGGCACGGCGCGTTCGATCGAGAAATCTTGTGCGATGAAGGTCAAGCTGTCCTCCATGGACTTTGGGAAGACCATGGTGACGCCGCAGCTTAAATGGCGAGAAAGTGACTGCCGGGGGGAAGGGTGCTTCGCCCCGGCATCACTATTTCACGATTAGGAATTGGAGGTGAAATTGTCCCCATTTGGGGGATGAAAATAAGGAATATTCAGATGATCACAGAAACCGAGAGCAAGGTCGCAACCGCGCACCTCGTTGCTATTCAAAAAATACTACTGAAGGACATTATTCCCGAGCAAGGGCTCGCATTCAGCGCGGGGTATAAGTCGGAAGCGACTGACATTTTCGAAATTGGAGGGATCGCACATTCAAGCCAGCATGACATTGTTCATCTTGGTTTCGAATGGATCGACAGTGAATTCCGGCTGACCGAGATTTCCCTATATATCCGGCAAGGTCGAGGCATTCTGCACATTCCGAATTGTCGTCTTTATTCTGGGTCGAAGGCTGACCCTGCGATCCTTGTTCCACCACTGGGCACGTCCGGAACATTTACATTGGCTGCGGACCAAATCATTCAGCGATCCGAAGTACCAGAACATATTCATGATGGTGTTAATCTAGCGAACCGGTGGCTGGACTCGCTGTTAAAATAGGCACGGTTGCCTTGAGCGAAGTAGGGTAACAATCGGAGAATAAGCGTTCAACGTTTTACATTCCCCAATAGTCGTTGTACGGTGCCTAACAGCAACATTATGGTTTGAGCAGCGTCCGCTTTGCGCCCTCAAGTCAGTCATTCGGGACTCACTCGGTCGATCTAGATAGCTGCCGTTCGTTAATGCGTTAGCCGCAGGGTCCATATTGTTCTTGCTGAGTAATAGATCCAAAGGCAGCTATCTGCCTTTATCAACAGCGACCCAACATCCTTGGAGCGGCCAAAAAATTCGCCGCCTAAAAAAAGGCTCTTCTTGCGGCTGTAGATTTAAGAAAGCGAAGCGTGCGAGTGGCGATCTAAAGTCAGGCGATCGGTAGGCGCAACACTGCTCGCACGCCGCCTTCGGCGGATTCATGTAGTGCGAACCGCCCGCCCTGCCGCATCGCGAATTCCCGCACTATGCTGAGGCCAAGACCCACACCCCCGGTCTGGCGGTTGCGAGATTCCTCCCCGCGTTCGAACGGAGCCAGCAGCCGCTCGCGGTCCTGCTCTGCGATGCCCGGTCCAGTGTCGGACACGGTCAGCAACAACGCGTCCTGCTTTTGCCGGATATGCAGCGTGCCACCGGCGCCGTACTCTACCGCATTGCGGAGCAGGTTCTCGATCACGCGGCGCAAGGCCAGCGGCGGCAGGTCTGAACAGCTTACGTACGTGTGCCATTTTCGTTTCTTCACTTCCCGTTTTGGGCTTCAATCACTCGCTCTACTGCAAGGTCTGAGAAGAGACTGACACCGGACCGTCTTCTTTCGGCGAGTGGAACGAGGAAAACGGGTAGGGGTGCTCTGGCCCCTGCGATACCCATCGCCGGGATACCGTGTTCGGATTAGCGAGACAATTAGGAGCGCACACCCAAAGACTCCAGCTAGAAATGAGTTCAATCTGCTGCATATCTTAGACTTTCGGCGGGGCAGTGGACGCTCGGACGACCAATGCGTGGGGGTGATTGCCGCGGCGAGCGAAGGCTATTTCGCCTTCGCTTCCATCTTTTCGATCCGCGTCCAGCCATCCGATCAGCCGATCTGTTGCGTCCCATGACATTTGCATGACTGGCTGACGAACCGTCGTAAGTTGGGGCCAAGCGGTGCGAGCGACTTCCGAATCGTCGAAGCCGGCGATCGATATATCGTGGGGTACCGACAATCCGCAGTCTCGTACCGCAGCCATCGCAGCCACGGCCATATCGTCGTTCTGCGCGAGAATGGCCGTCGGCTGTGGTGTCTGGCGCAGAAGATGTTCCGCCACCTTGTAGCCCACGTCATAAGTGAAATCGCCGGTCACGATCAGTCGATCATCGATGACTACCTTCGCTTCTGCAAAGGCGCGGCGATATCCCTCCATGCGCGCTGCGCTGGCCGCATGCGAAGGATCTCCCAGAACGATCCCGATGCGCGTGTGGCCCAATTCGAGCAGATGCGCTGCGACAGCTTGGCCTGCTGCAACTTCGTCCATTGCCAGCACGATGCCCCGGTCCATCGCGCTGTGAGGTGTTATGCGAGCATAAGGCAATCTGTGCTTGTCGAGCATTGCCAGCAGTTCGTCCTGGTCGCAGGCGGGCGGTGCAAGGACGACACCGTCCAGTCCAGCTCGGATGAGCAGCCGTCCGAGTTCTGCTGGGCGATCGGCCACATTCCGGAACGGCAGGACGACGAGGCGGTAACGCGATTCCTCGAGCCGAGCGAGCGCACCGTTTTGGAGTTCAACCACGTAGCTGGGGCTCGGTCGCTCATATGTCAGTCCGATGAGAAAGCTACGCCGGGCAATAAGGCTCTGGGCAGCTATGTTCGGATGATAATCGAGGGTCGCCGCCGCGGCCTTCACGCGCTCGCGCGCCTCGGCGCTCACGTGAGGAGCATCGTTTAATGCGCGGGAAACGGTCTTGATCGACACTCCGGCGAGGTTCGCCACATCGATAATCGTCGAGCGTTTGGAAATGGCGGCCCCTCCCGAAAATGTGCTTATCGGATAACCCGGCGGGGGTCCCTGAGCAAGTTGACTAGCGCCTCTCTTGACTTGTGTCGATGCACCGCAGTAAACGTTGTCAGGAGCAACGGTAAACGTTGTCATATGAATTTGGGAGAAGGTAGTGAGGCGTCGCAAGACCGCAATTTTGTCCGTGGCTGTTATGGCTGCGTTGGGCGCGGCGCACACGGCAGTGCCCGCAATTGCTCAGGCGAATTCGAGTGCCGTGGCCGATCCGCAGCGCTGGCCCGCCAAGGGTCTTGCTGCCGCGCTTGATCCGGCAATCGAACACCAGATCGATGCGCTGATCGCCAGAATGTCGCTTGAACAGAAGGTCGGGCAGATCATTCAGGCTGACATCGCGAGCGCCACACCCGAAGACGTTCGCCGCTATCACCTCGGATCGATCCTCAATGGTGGCAATTCGACGCCTACAGGCGAGTACAACGCGCCGGCTTCAAAGTGGCTGGAGGCAGCCGATGCCTATTATGCTGCCTCGATGAAACCGCAGGGCGATCTCCCCCGAATTCCGGTAATCTGGGGCAGCGACGCCGTTCACGGTCACAATAACATCGTAGGTGCTACGCTGTTTCCGCACAATATCGGGCTCGGGGCCGCCAACGACCCGGATTTGATGCGGCGTATCGGGGAAGTAACCGCAATTGAGATGCGCGTCACTGGCCTCGATTGGACCTTCGCACCCACACTTGCCGTGGTGCGAGACGATCGCTGGGGCCGGACTTACGAAGGGTTTGGCGAGACACCGGATATTGCGACGTCATATGCTGCTCCTCTGATTGAAGGCCTGCAAGGCAAGCTCGGTGATGATGACTGGTTGCGTGGTTCGCACATCGTAGCCACCGCCAAGCATTTCCTGGGCGATGGCGGAACCGCGGGTGGCAAGGATCAGGGTGACGCGCGGATCGATGAAGGCCGCCTGCGCGACGTCTTCAGCCCGCCGTACCTTCCCGCCATAGATGCGGGCGTGCAATCGATCATGGTCAGCTTTTCCAGCTGGAACGGCGCGAAGATGCATGGAAACGCTTCATTGCTGACGGGTGTTGTCAAGGATCGCTGGAACTTCAGCGGTTTTCTCGTCGGCGATTGGAACGGGCATGGCCAGGTCGAAGGCTGTACCGTCACCAACTGTGCGCAATCAGTCATCGCCGGACTTGATATGTATATGGCGCCCGATAGCTGGAAGGGTCTGTACGAGAACACACTGGCGAACGCACGCAGTGGAGCATTGCCTCCGGCCCGACTCGACGACGCGGTGCGCCGCATCCTGCGAGTGAAATTTCGAGCCGGCTTATTCGAAGCGGGCAAGCCCTCTTCTCGACCCTACGCCGGTGAGTTCGAGCGCCTGGGCAGCGCCGATCACCGCGCCATTGCGCGCGAGGCCGTTCGCAAATCTCTCGTGCTGCTCAAAAACCAGGATGGAATTTTGCCACTCGATCCAGCAGCCAAGGTGCTTGTGGCAGGCGACGGAGCCGACAATCTGACCAAACAAACCGGTGGGTGGACCCTGACGTGGCAGGGAACAGATACAAAACGGACCGATTTTCCCAACGCGCAATCCATATGGGAAGGCATCGAAGCTGAAGTGACAGACGCGGGCGGAAGCGCCACTCTGTCGCCTGACGGCAGCTACGGCGAACGCCCCGATGTGGCGATCGTCGTGTTCGGGGAAGATCCTTACGCCGAATTCCAGGGCGACCGCCCGGACGTGGGGTATGACGACGCCCGCAGCCTTGCGCTGTTGCGCTCATTCCGCGCTGCGGGAATTCCGACGGTATCGGTTTTTCTTTCCGGGCGCGCGATGTGGGTAAATCCGCTTCTCAACGCTTCCGATGCGTTCGTGGCAGCGTGGCTACCCGGAACCGAAGGCGGCGGCGTAGCCGATGGTCTGTTCGGTAAGTCGGAATTTACCGGCAGATTGTCCTACAGCTGGCCACGATCGAGCGACCAGACGAACGTCAACCTAGGTGATGCGGATTACAATCCGCTCTTTCCTTATGGCTATGGACTGACGACTGCCGAAGATGGCTCTCTAGATCAGCTTCCTGAAGAGCGTGCCAGCGCAGCTCCGACGGACGAGAACATGCTATTTTCCGGTGGGCGGGTAGGCACGGGCCGTCAGCTTCTCATCGGTTCACCTGGCGCGCTTGCAACAAACCCTGCGCCCGATCTCATCACTGCTCAAGGTGCCGATCGCAATGCGCAGGAAGACGCGGTTCGACTGCGGTGGTCCGGATCAGGAAGAGCTGCCGTCGCGATCGCTCAGGAGTCCGGGATGGATCTGACGCGTCAGGCTAATGGGGGCCTCGCGCTTGAACTGGAATTCAAGGTCGACAATGCACCTACCGCAGACGTCAATTTGCTGATGACCTGCGGCGAGGAGTGCGGCGGCGGATTTCCCGTGCGCGCATTACTGACAACCACCGCAGAAACGGGGCGATGGACCCGCGCGTCATTCCCATTGAACTGTTTTGTGCAGGCAGGCGTCGACATGAGCGGCGTAGATGCACCGCTCATGCTGGTGACCGACGGGCAACTCGATCTCACGCTCGCGTCGGCACGCATCGTGTCGCCGACGGGTGAACAGCTTTCATGCAAGTAAATACGGCCGCATCGGATCGGTCCAAAGGGGAGGATACTATGACCAGACTAAAATTCGCCGGGACATTCGGCACCATGTTGTTCTGCTCGGTTGCTGCCGTGCCGCTTCACGCCCAATCCGCGCCCGCAACGGCAGCGCCAAGCGAAGCGACAGAAGATGACGGGTCAGATGTCATCATCGTCACGGCCAACCGCCGCGAAGAAAACCTTCAGGAAGTGGCTGGCGTAGTTCAGGCGCTCGATGCCGATCAGCTACGACAGGACGGCATCGTCGAACTTCGTCAGCTGCAGGCGGCCGTGCCCGGTCTGAGCATCGCCAACCAGGAAGGCAACGTCGAGATCTTCATCCGGGGCGTCGGTTCATCCAACAACACCGAACTGGGCGATCCCGGTGCAGCACCTCATCTCAACGGAACCTATATTCCGCGGCCGCGTGGCTTGGGCCTGATGTTCTACGACCTCGAACGGGTCGAGGTGAACAAGGGACCGCAAGGAACGCTCTATGGGCGCAACGCGCTTGCGGGCACCCTCAATATCATCACTGCAAAGCCACGGCTTGGTGAACTCAGCGGCTACGCACAGGCCGAAATTGCCAACCGCTCGTCTTACGGTGCGGAAGGTGCGATCAATATTCCCGTAGGCGATACACTCGCTGTGCGCGCTGCTGGGTACTACGTCAACCGGGATTACGGTTTTCGCAATGTTTCTACCGGAGAACAGGCCAGCGAGCTCAAGCCGGCGGGACTTGAAGAGAACTACGCCGGGCGACTTTCCATGCTGTGGGAGCCTGACGATCGTTTGAGCGTCTCTGTCGTTGGCGATTACGGCAAGGAGACGGGAACCGGCTATCCCGGAGCGAACATTTTCGGCGCCGTTACCGCAACTGGCCTGCGTCCAGACAAGCTGAACCTCAAGGATGTCGTCTATCGCGGCATGCAGGGCGACATGGAGAACGAGCTCTGGGGAATTCAGGGCAAGCTTTCCTACGACTTCGGCACCTTCACGGGCGAATTGACCGGAAGTTACCGTTCGGTCGACTTTTACCAGGCCAACGCCAGCAGCGAGGGCATCGATTATCCCGGGCGCGACCTGGACAATTTCCAATACGATAACTTCTCCAACAATTTCTGGCAGACGAGGTCGCAGAGCCAGGTTTACGAAGCACGCCTGTCCGCAAACGAGGATCAGCGCTTCCGCTGGAACCTGGGCGGCTTCTATTTCAAGGAAGATCAGGCGGTAGGCTATATGGCGGTCGCCGACCGCGGATACTGCTGCTACTCGGGCACTGAATTCACCATGCCCGATGTCAATGGCGAGAGCTTCGCCTTCTTCGGTGACGGGACCTACGACATTACGGATCGCCTGCGCGCATTCGGCGGGCTGCGATACACCGAAGAAAAGAAATCCCGTTACGGTATCGGTGGAAACTGGGCTCTGACGCTGGGCGGCGAAGACTTCGCCTGCTGCTTTGCCACACGTCTTGGAACCGAAGGCTTCCGCCCGAACTTGCTCGATCGCCCGAACTTCAATGTCAGTGCCATCGACACGCTGCAGGGCCGCGCTCAGTTCTTGATCGAGGGAATCCGCAGCCCGGGTCTGCGTGATACTCTCATCCAGCAGATCGGTGCGATTGCCGATGGCACCAATCCGAACGGTACCTGTATCGACCGACCCGATATCGACAATGGCTTCGTCGATTGTCCGGCGGGATTCGGTGGGGGGTTCAGTTTTGTCGAACTGACCATTCCCGATCAGCAGATCGGTCAGGCCAAGTTCGACTTTGTCGACTGGCGAGCCGGCCTGGAATTCGACATAGGACCGGACAGCATGCTGTATGCCAAGGTGTCCACTGGACATAAGTCCGGCGGCTTCAATGACAGTTTCAACGGTTCGACAATTCCCGAAGCATTCAGCCCCGAAAAGCTGGTTGTCTATGAAATCGGCAGCCGGAACAGTTTCGATGCTTTCGGTCGCCGGGCAATCTTCAACCTGACGGGGTTCTACTACGACTATTCCGATCAGGTTTTTCAGGATCTGACTTGTATCAACCTGGACGAAACGCAGGCCCCGCCAGTCTGCAATGGATACTCCCTGGTCAACCGGAACATCGGTGCATCGCGCATCTACGGAGCGGAAGCCGAACTGCGACTTAAACTGCCGGCACATTACGCGCTCGATCTCAATGCGGCTTATCTCGACACCAAGGTCACCGAAGGCGTGGTGGCAGATGCCCGCGCCCAGGATTTCGATGCCGGTGGGCAATCTCCGCTCGTCAGCTTGGTCGGCAACCGGCTCCCGCTGGCCTCCAAGATGAACCTGAGTGCCCGGCTATCCCAGTGGTTCGACATCGGCTCGGGCCGTTTCGACTGGCAGGCTCTCCTAAACTACCGATCCTCCTTCTTCCTGTCCCAGTTCAACGAGGATGACATCGTGTTCCTGGACGGCACGCGCCAGAGTGCGCTGGACGCGGGCTTTCCCGACCGCCAGAACGGTTTCGTGACACTAAATCTCGGCGCCGGTTATACGATCGGCAACTTCAGGCTGGAGGCATGGGCGAGCAACTTCCTGAACGAGGAAATATCGCAGAAGGCTCTTGTCGGTTCGTCTTTGAACATCCGCTTTCTCAATGACGCACGGACTTACGGCCTGCGAGCACGGGTTAACTTTTGAACTAGGGCGAAAGAGAAACTGCAAAACGCTTCTATGGGGCCGGGGTGATGAGCATACTCCAGCCCCATCGTTGCGAATTTTTTCTGACGATTTGCAAAGAGGTCAACAGAGACAACTATTGCCCCCTTGTTGTCAGAATGTTTTGGTTGTTTTGCTCTCAGGCTGCTTTGGTTGCGACAACTGCTAGAGCCGGACAGTCCGCTTGCGACGCCAAAATCGATGATATATTGGTTCAATACGGATCTGCGCTTCGACCGTTTTGCAATCGTTTCGATGCCGGTTATAAGCCAAATGGGACAATTACGAAGAACCGGTGCTCGGGATGAGCGAAACGCCCGTGCCGATAAGGTATATGCTTAAACCGTCTTCATCTTTGCTTTCAAAAGCGCGTTCCGCTTTGTCTCTAGCTTCTCGCGTTGGATATAGTGCAATTTCAAAACCTCCTTCCCATTCGTGAACAAAATAATACGCGAAGCCGTTTCTAGGAATTTGATTTGTGGGGTCGTTCTCGTCGATCGACACCGCACTGATATCTGACGACACCTCGCCAGTATCAGTCTCAAAATGACTGGCGCAAAAATCGTCCTCCGCGCTCTGCGCCAATTGTAAGCTACTAAAGAGCGTTACGGTTATTTGTCCTCCAACCTCCAATATCAACGCGTACACAGGTTTTCATCCGTGGAGTTTGCAGTAAAGGACGCAAAGACGGGCGTTTTTCCAAAGGTCTTGATGTTGGCGAATTTCAGTAAACTCTCCAAATCTTCGAATAGGTATGATGTATAATATTCCCATGGTCCGTCAGAGCTTTCATCCAATGCGCTCGAGCTGGCGTAGTGCTCTACCTTCTGTGCAAAAAGATCAAACATGATCACTTCGTTTATCTGTGTTGCGGAATAGGAGTTGCCAGAAGAGCCGGAGTTCGCTTGAGATTCGTCAACTCAAACATCCCCCTCAACGCGTTGGGACTCGAAGGCAGGTAAGGCGGCAAGAAACTGCCTAAGATCTTCGACGCGGATGATGGTCCGACGCCCGACCTTGCGTGCAGTGAGACTTCCATCCCTAAGGGCCAGATAGATCGTCGAGCGCGAGAGTCGGGCAACATGTGCCGCTTCTTCGATTGTCATTGCGAGGGGGTTCAGTCGTTCAGCATCTGATGCTTCCCCTTTATTTGATTGAATCATGGTTTGTCTCCGTTTCAATGAACGCAGACAAGCTTATCGAAATCCGAAATTATTGAGGGTTCAAAAATTAACCCCATCTAAGGTGAGAAAATGTAAAGCTTACGAGCGACCGAACTGCCAAATATTAGAACTTTCTTCGACGTGTCTGTTCCCACGTCGACAGTAACTCGGGCACTGTAGTCTGTGCCGCTCTATAGGCATCGAAGACCTTTTTTTGCGTCATTTTTTTGCACGTAATCATCTCTGCGGCGGCATGCATAAATCTAACACTAGGACCGCCTTGCGCCCCGTCGTTGGTGCTTGCCGGTGTAACTCCGCGTCCCCAAAAAACCGCATATTCGAAACCTAAGCGTCCGATCAGAAGATGAAATCTTCCGTCCGGCTTGCGACCAGGTTCCGGGTTGCCAAGCTCTTCTTCGTCCATTCGCTCACAGACGTCGCATAGGATTTTCAAAGATTTAATAAAGTCGAGGCCATCGATCTCAATTCCATGAAATACATGCTTTTCAGTAAATAAAGCAAGATTGATTCGATCAAGATTATCATCCCGGTCGATATCGAAGCATTTTAAGAGTGCGAGAGCTTTTCTTTTAACATCGTTGAAATGCTTTTTCCGATCAATTGACGTTTTAATAACGTTTATCTGGCCATCCGCGTCGTAGAGGCTGCCAATAGCTCGAAGAGAGAGTTGCAACTCGCGAAGTTGATCGTTTGTGAGCGCAGGCAATGTTGTTAGGGGGCCGGAGCCCCGAACTAGCCGGTCGAGCTTTTGACATTCTGCAATCGAAAAAATGGGTTGGCCAGGAAGGCACTTCCTGGAGCCCTTGTTAGTGAACTCGATGTCCATGGGCCTTTCCAGTTGACATTATCGCCCCGAATACGAGGTCAAACACACAAGATCGATCCTGAGCCCAAAATATCAGCATCTGATTAACCGAACGATGTGCGTGTGCCGTATGTTAAACGCTGAAGTGAGCCGGGGGCGGGGCCGGAGTAACCTAACCCTCAGTTATCTGCGTCGGTCATCAACCTTTGCTTCGTGCTCACTTAGGAAGAGCCTTAAGCCAATCACAGCCATACCTCTCAGCAGCCGGATTCCGACAAGGTTTTCATAAATTTTTCATGAAATACGGGGCCATCTCTCTTAAGTCTTTGAGAACATGGTGGGCGCGGCAAGGATTGAACTTGCGACCCCACCCGTGTGAAGGGTGTGCTCTACCACTGAGCTACGCGCCCGCCCGGAAGAGCGGCTTTAATGGCCGCCGCAGGGCAGGGGCGCGCCTTTACTGTGCGAATCGATGTGTGGCAAGCCGCCCCTTAGCCGGTCACGGATGCCAGGATCCGCGCAAGCCAGGTTTCCGAGATGGTCGACCGGGGTTGGGTTGCCTTGCTCGGAGGGCAAGCGAGACAATAGGCCTGTGCGCCGCGTGCGCCCAGCAGACGATCCCCGTCGGCGGCAATCTGCGAAACGATTGCCGTCTGACCGCGCGCCATGCGGGCGAATACATCACCGCCCATATCGGCATCTTCGCTACCGCCGACCAGCATCTGGCGCAGCAGAGTGTCATAGGTTGAAGGCTGCGTACCGAGATATTGCACGTGCCAGTCGTCACCGAGCTTGGCCTGAGCGGCGGTCCAGGCGAGGGCTTCTTCCATACCGCCATATTCATCCACCAGGCGCAACTGACGCGCCGTACCGCCGTCCCAGACGCGGCCCTGGCCTACCGCATCGACCTGATCGCGCGTCATGCCGCGTGCGGCGCCGACGCGGCTGAGGAAGTCTTCATATCCGTTTTCGATGAAGGCCTGCATCATGGCGTCAGCCTCCGGCGTGAACCCGCCGATGAAGTCCGGCTGGCCCGACAGGGGCGTGGTGCGCACGCCATCGGTCGTCACGCCGATCATGGCAGCGGTTTCTTCGAATGTGGGTACGACCGCAAAAATGCCAATCGAGCCGGTGATGGTTTCGGGTTCTGCAAAGATGCGATCGGCAGGTGTCGATACCCAGTAGCCACCGCTGGCCGCAACATTGGCCATGGACACCGCCACTGGGATCTTGCGCGCCTTCTGACGCAGGATCGCTTCGCGTATGACTTCGCTAGCGAGCACCGACCCCCCGGGGGAATCCACGCGCACGACCAGCCCGGCGAGATCGTCATCGAGCGCTTCGTCCAGAAGGGCTGCGATCCTGTCGCCGCCGGCCACGCCGGGACCCGCATCGCCATCAACGATTTCCCCGGCCACGGTGATCACACCGATCGGCTTGCCCTTGGTCGGCAGGGGGTTGTCCGACAGCCACGTCGCAAGCGTCGTGTGGGGATAGGCATTGGGCCCTTCACCCCATTCGTCGTCACCGACCAGTTCGACGACGCGTTTTTCAAAGTCCGCACGACTTCCCAGCTTGTCCACCAATCCCGCTTGCAGCGCTGCCGTCGCGAGATCGCCGCGAGCTGCAGTCACCCATTCGACTGGCTGGGTCGTGACGCGTTCGATGTCGGCGCCGGGACGCGCCTTCTTCATATTGGCACGGTATTCTTCCCATAGCGTAGCATAGAGCGCGCGGGCATTTTCGCGGGCCGGTTCGGACATGCCGGTGCTGTTGTACGGTTCGACTGCGCTCTTGTATTCGCCCACCTTGTAGACCCGCGCATTGACCTTCAGCTTGTCGAGGAGGCCGGCATAATAGAGCCGTTCGCCGCCAGGACCTGCGACCACCGCGCCGCCCAATGGATTGACCCATACTTCGCTTGCATGGGCCGCCAGCAGCATCGAATCGTCCGTATAGGCTGTTGCATAAGTAAGGACCGGCTTTTGCGCCGCCCGCACACGGTCGAGCGCTTCGCCGACTTCCTGCAGATGCACCTGCCCGCCGCCGACGAAACGGTCGAGATCAAGCACTACAGCATCGATTCGGTCATCCTCGGCCGCCTTGTCCAGAGCGTGGACCAGGTCGCGGGCCTGATATTCGCCCATCGGTGCCTGTCCGGAAAGGAGGGCGGCGAACGGATCGACTTCGGTACGTTCTTCCACGATGGCGCCGTCGAGAGCGAGAAGAAGTGCCCCGTCGCGAACAGAGGCCGGGCTCGGCCGGGCGGTCAGGACGGCAAAGAGCGCAGAAAAGAACAACAGCATGAACACGAGCACGAGCCCGTCCTTTATGCCTACCAGCAGGCGCCACACTTTTCCGGCAAATCGCATCCATGAATCTCCTGTTGTCGGGGGGATTAGGGAACCCTGCCGTGCATTGCCACTGGAAAGCGCTTGAGCGGGCGATAGGCCTCGACTAAGGGCGTGGTCTCAATGACATCGACGCCAAACTCGCCGCACGCGGCCTGCTATCCAGCGGGCGCGCTCGCATTTCCGCACCGGGACCTTATCGGTATCGGCCAGCTGGAACGGCACGAAATCCTGTTCCTGCTCGACGAGGCGGAGCAGTGGGTGAGATTGAACCGTCAGGCATCCAAGCACGAAAATCTTCTGTCCGGCCTGACCGTAATCAACGCCTTCTTCGAAAACTCGACCCGCACCCTGCTAAGCTTTGAAATCGCGGGCAAACGTCTCGGCGCGGACGTGGTCAACATGCACGCTGCGCAATCGAGCGTAAAGAAGGGCGAAACGCTGATCGACACGGCGATAACGCTGAACGCCATGCATGCCGACGCCATCGTCATCCGGCATGGATCGAGCGGAGCGACACAATTGATCGCCGATAAGGTGGACTGCCCGGTCCTCAATGCCGGTGACGGTCAACACGAACATCCAACACAGGCCTTGCTCGACGCGCTGGCCTTGCGGCACGCCCTGCGGGATCGGGGCGAAGCATCCGAAGATTTCACCGGATTGAAGATCGTCATTTGCGGTGACATTTTGCATAGCCGCGTGGCGCGTTCGAACCTGCTGTGCCTGCAGGCATTGGGAGCGAGCGTCCGCCTATGCGCGCCCCCTGCACTGATGCCTGCGGGTATCGAGGCGATGGGCGCCGAGGTTTATCACGATTTCGATGCTGCATTGGACGGCGCGGACGTGGTCATGATGCTTCGACTTCAGACCGAGCGCATGAGTGGGCAGTTCATCCCTTCCGCCCGGGAATATCATCACCTTTACGGTCTGACCAAGAAACGCCTAGCGCAAGCGGCCGAAGATGCCCTGGTCATGCATCCGGGACCGATGAACCGGAGCGTGGAAATCGACAGCGAAGTGGCCGACATGATCGATCGCTCGATCATCACCAGGCAGGTGGAAATGGGGGTCGCCATTCGCATGGCAGCGCTTGACGTGCTGACCCGCCGTTCACGCTGCGTCGATGGATGGGGAGCAGCGGCATGAGACAGCAGCGCCCGATTACCATTACTGGAGGAAAGCTGGTCACGCCCGATGGTGTGCGCGACGCCGCTATTCGGTTCGTGGGTGGCAATATCGTCGAGATCGGCGGTGAGGCGTATGATGGCGATCTGACTGTAGATGCGAAAGGGCTGCTCGTTGCACCCGGCCTTGTCGATCTTGGTGTTTTCGCCATCGACAAGCCGGCGTTTCACTTCGGCGGTATCACGCGGGCCGCTCTGATGCCCGATCAGTCGCCGCCCTTGGATCTGCCCAGCCGG
Source organism: Qipengyuania sp. NPDC077410 (assembly GCF_044543405.1). Lineage (NCBI taxonomy): Bacteria > Pseudomonadati > Pseudomonadota > Alphaproteobacteria > Sphingomonadales > Erythrobacteraceae > Qipengyuania > Qipengyuania sp. NPDC077410. Next base: position 120,193 of record NZ_JBITWB010000002.1, read on the forward strand.
ACTTCCTACATCGCGAAAAGCGGCAAACCCGATTTTTGGGTGCACCCGCTCGCAGCGGCTAGCAGGGGTATGGAAGGGCGAGAGATCGCCGAGCTGGCACTGATGCGCGATGCCGGAGCGCGTGGTGTTGCGACTGGACGCCAGTGGATACCGGATTCGGGCGTGATGCTGCGGCTGCTGCAATATGCGGCTATGCTGGACATGGTCGTTATCGCGCATGCTGAAGATGCGGCACTGGTTGGCGGCGCTGTCGCAACTGCTGGCGAGATCGCAACGCGGCGCGGTTTGCCAAGCGCCCCAGCAGCAGCGGAGTCCATCGCCTTGGCCCGCGATATTGCGCTGGCTGAGCTGGCCAATGCGCGAATTCATTTCCGACAAGTGACGACACGCGATGGTCTGGAGATCGTGCGCGCAGCAAAGGTACGCGGGGCGAAGGTCACCTGCGGTATCACCCCCGCACATTTCATGTTGTCCGACCTTGCGACGGTCGACTTTAGAACTTTCGCACGGCTATCCCCTCCATTGCGCAGCGAGGATGATCGGCATGCCGTGCGCGAGGCGATTGCCGATGGGACGATCGATGTGATTGCCAGTGGCCATGATCCGCGCGGTCCGGAAGACAAGCGGCTGCCGTTTTCCGATGCAGAACCGGGCATGGCAGGGGCGGAAACATTGCTCGCCATGACCCTCTCGCTGGTGCGGGACGACGTTATCGACATGGGACGCGCTTTCGAACTGATTGCCGCCACGCCGGCAGGTATCCTGGGCGTAGATGCCGGCGTCATCGTGCAAGGGTACGAAGCCGACATCGTTCTGGTCGATCCGGATAAACCCTGGGTTATCCAGAGCGCCCGGATGGAAGCCACGGCAGGCAATACGCCCTTCGACGGTCAGCCAACGCAGGGGCGCGTAACCGCCATGTACAAGGGCGGTGTCGAAATAGATTGTTAAGACACGAAAGACCCCGCCCGGATCGCTCCGAGCGGGGTCCATCGAGGGTCTGGTTAGAAAGGGTTGCGGATCAGCGAGCTGCGACCCGCACGTCACCGCCGACTACATCGATTGCGCCCGGCAACGGACGGCTCGACGCGTAGGCGATGCAACCGCCACCTTTGCCTTTGACGCTGCTGCACATGGACTGAGCGGAAGCCTTGGCAAAGCCGGCCGCCGCCACGCGATAATAGATCTTACCATTTACACGAGCCTTTGTGATCACACGTTCGGCATCGCCGAGTTCGGGGTAGCGCTTGCGAAACTGCTTCCACGCTTCATTGGCGTCGGACATGGAAAAATACGAACCGAGCTGTACGTTGTAATCGCCACCGCGAGCGAGGCTGGCAGGGGCGGTGCTCTGTTTCATGCGGGACACTGCCGGTTTGCTGTCTGCAATCGGCATGGCTTGCACAACCTCGTTGCTTACGAAGCGGATACCCCCCGCGGTCGGTACGAGGCCGGCATCTGCAAGACTTGCATCCGCTCTGTCCATACTGACACTGGCTGAGCCTACTGGCGGGAGCTCGGAGGCAAACGCAAAATCGCGCTGTGCGGCGCTCGCGACCGGTTCTTCCATTTCGGCCGCGGCGAGCATGTCCACGCTCGGATGATTGGCGAGGGCGAGCATCTGCGGTTGGCCGGGGTCGGCCTGCGGGCGCACGCCGATCAGGCTCGCGATGCGGGTCGTGAAAGCTTCGGGTTGGATCATCGCGGCCCATTGAGAGATCCGATCGCCCACCTCGTTTGCCGGTACGTCTTCCGAAACCATTACGCGCGCTGCGCGCCAATTGCCTTGCAAGGCATAGGCATAAGCAAGATTCTGGCGCACCTTCGGGGTATTCTGGCCCGAACGCAGTGCATTGCTCAGCACGTTGACCCCGTGATCAGGACGACCGGCGAGCGCAACGGCTAGACCGAAATCGGCCGGATCGAGCATGCTGTCGAATTGCTGAAGCGTGCCAAGCGCCCCAGCCTGGTCGCCGATAGCAATCTGCGAGAGCGCGTAACTGATAATCGTCCGGGGCGCGGTGTCACCCAATTCGATCGCCTCTGCAAAAGTGGTCGCCGCCGAAGCGAAGCGTCCGTCTTTGAGATAGGCGTTGCCCAGGAGAGTACGGGTATTGGCATCGCGGGGCGCGGCAAGCACAGCGGCTTCGGCATACTCCACGGCCTTGGACGCCTTGCCCTTCAACAGTGCCGTTTCGGCATGTTCCGCCGAATATGCATGGCTTGGCGCTACCTTCCCCGTGCATCCGGTCAGTGCGGTGGTCGCCAGCGCCGTTGTGACGGCGAGCTTTACGAACCGCTTGCTCGTGGCTTTCGTTTCGATGCTCATTCTTACCCCCATGACGGTGATCCCACGACGTCGGTATTTACTTGTTACCGTGCTGCACCTGGGCAGCGAGGCTTGCGATTTCCGGCATTTCGGCGAGCAGCGCGTCGAGCGCATCGGTCACCAACTGCTGCGCACTGCGACCGCGCACCGTACAGGCCAGTCGCAGCATCAAATGGCGTTCCTGATCGAGCCGGAGCGTGAAAGCTGCTCGCTTGCCCTGCATTTTCGCCGACTTGCGTACGACGGTCTTGCTAGCCCGCTCCGGCTTTTCCAGATGTGCCTGGATGCGATCCAAGGATTCGCGCACCTGATTTGGTGCGTTGTCTTCACCGACAGGGCGGCGTGCGCTTGGCTGCGGGGCAATGGCCACTACCTTGTCCTGCAGCGGCGCGGCCGCCGTGGTCTTTTCCTGAAGAGGTGAATGCGCCGCGAGTTCTTCCTCGCCCATATCGTTCCAGCCCAGATCTTCGAGATTGGCTGCAGCTTCTTTGCCGTCGACCGGTCCCGGAATTCCAGACTGAGGACGCATGGCAGGCTTCGCGCCGCCCTTGCGTGCCAGCAGGGTGGAGGAGAGAGAGGCGAAATTGGCGTCAGACATACGGCAGTCTCCGCCTGAAGGGTCTTACTGTGCCACGCGGCGGCCGAAGCCGCCGGCGGGACGATGGGCACCGGGCATCACGTTCTGTGCGTTCGGTGCGGCGAAGATCGTGCGACGGAAATTCTTTTCCAGACGGTCGGCGATATACTTCCACAGGGCGGTAACTTCGGCCGCCGAACGGCTTTCCGGATCGACTTCCATCACTGTACGGCCGTCGATCATCGAGGCGGCGAAATCCGTGCGATGGTGCAAGGTTATTGGCGCGACCGTGCCGTGCTGCGACAAGGCGACAGCGGCTTCGGAAGTGATCTTGGCCTTGGGCGTCGCGGCGTTGACGACGAATACCAGAGGCTTTCCGGCCCTTTCGCACAGATCGACCGTGGCGCCGACGGCGCGTAGATCGTGCGGGCTGGGGCGGGTCGGCACGACGATAAGTTCGGCAACGGATATGACAGACTGGATAGCCATGGTAATGGCTGGCGGCGTATCGAGCACGGCCAGTTTGAAGCCCTGCTGCCGCAAGATGGCAAGATCAGTGGCAAGCCGTGCAACCGTGGTCTGGGCGAAAGCGGGATATTCATCCTCACGCTCGTTCCACCAGTCTGCCAGCGAACCCTGGGGGTCGATATCGATCAGAACGACCGGCCCTGCTCCGGCGCGTTGGGCCTGAACGGCCAGATGTCCCGAGAGTGTGGTCTTCCCCGATCCACCCTTCTGCGATGCCAATGCCAGTACACGCAAGACTTGGTCCCCCTGGTTTGCGCCTGTATCCAATTTACCTTTGCCGCAAACATCTGCAGCGGCCTTGGCATGGCAATCGCAGACCAGCCCTAATTTTAAGTTAACCGGGCGACATCAATGCCGGCCGGGAACTAGATGTTTGCCTGGCAACACTTTGCTAATAGGTGATTTACTATAGGATGCCTCGGATATGGTGTGCTCCGGCGCGCCGACGACTATCGAGAGGCTTCATAGTGCATATGGCAAAGACGATATGGTTCGCCGGCGTGGCAGCCGCTGCACTCGGATTTTCCGTAGCAGCAAACGCCGATGTCAAAGCGGGCGTCGATGCCTGGACCGATGGCAATTTCGCCAATGCCGTACGCGAATGGGCCGGACCTGCCGAACAGGGTGATCCCGACGCACAGTTCAACATGGCCCAGGCCTATCGGCTGGGGCGCGGTGTGGATCAGGATGTCGTGCAGGCAGAGGCACTCTACGCAAAGGCGGCGGCGAAAGGACACGTGAGAGCTGCCGATAATTATGGGCTGCTTCTGTTCCAGCGGGGCGCGCGCGAGGAAGCAATGCCATATGTGACGGCAGCGGCGCGGCGGGGTGATCCGCGCGCTCAATATCTGCTCGGCATTGCACATTTCAACGGCGATCTGGCCGAAAAGGACTGGCGCCGGGCCTATGCCCTACTGACGCTGGCCAACTCTACCGGCCTGCCACAAGCCCGCGCCGCAATTGCACAGATGGATGAATATATTTCGCTGGAAGAAAGGCAGGAAGCACAGTCGCTTGCCTCCACCCTGAAGGCGGAGGCTGAAGCTGCCCGGGCCCGCGAACTGGCGGCGGTCGATCTCGCGTTGGGAACCGACAATCCGTCGGTAGCGAGCACACCCTCCCGACCCTCAAAGCCAGGCGCGGATTACACCGTAGCGGCGTTGCCGCCTGCAAATGTACCGGGGCCATCCAAAGATGCGCCTCCTCGTGAATCAGCGGCAGCATCGGAAAGTACGACTGCCCCCGCTGCTTCTGCACGAGCATCGGCTACGTCCGCTTCGGTAAAGCCGCAGGACGGACCATGGAAGGTGCAATTGGGTGCCTTCGGTGTGCCTGGAAATGCAGAGCGACTGTGGGAAAAACTCTCTAACCGAGCGGAAATCAAGGGCCGATCCCGTCTGCTGGTCAAATCCGGCAGACTTACGGTCCTGTCGGCTGGGGGATATCAATCCCGAAGCGAGGCTGAGGCAGCTTGTAGCGCTCTCAAGCGTGCAGGACAGGATTGCCTCGTTGCGCGCTAAGCCGCGCAGCTTGGCAACGGAACTGGCACTGTTAATGCGGTCCTGAACAGGGAGCCGTGATGCAGGATAATCAGGAATTGGCGCCGGATATGAGCGGGGGTGCGCGCGCGGCGCCGGCGGCAGATGTCGGATCGGGCAGGATCGCCAGCCTGGATTTCATTCGCGGCATTGCGGTCATGGGAATTCTCGCAGCGAATATCGTGGCTTTCGGCCAGCCGATGACTGCCTACATGTTCCCCGGCGCGTTCACCGTTCCGCACAGCGAGGCGGAAAACTGGATGTGGGTGGCGCAGTTCGTTCTGATCGACGGGAAGATGCGCGGACTATTTTCCCTGCTATTCGGGGCGGGCATATATCTGTTCCTGGAAAAGGCCTGGGCGCGCGGGGCGGGCATCTGGCTGCAGGTACAAAGGCTTTTCTGGCTCGGCCTTTTCGGGCTGATCCATTTCTTCTTCATATGGCGCGGGGACATCCTGTTCCTCTACGCCTGTGCGGGGCTGGCTGCGTTGCTGTTTGTCGGCCTTTCGCGACGCAAGCAATTGGTCTTCGGTCTGCTCGGTTATTTCGGCGGCGCGCTACTGTATACAGCTTCGGTGGGGTTTCTGCCGCTCGTCGCCGACACGGACATGGGCGCTCAAGCAGGGTACGCCCAATTGGCGAATGAACTCGAACAATCCAAGCAGGACGAGCTTGCCGATGGCCGGCTTGAGACAGAACTCATCTCAGGTGGCCGTTACGCAGAATGGGCGCATCATAATCTGACTGCCCACGCCGACGGGCTACCTTCTTCCCTCTTTCTGTTCTGGTTCGAAACGTTGCCGCTGATGCTGATCGGTATGGCCGCGTACCGCTACGGACTTTTCGATGGTCGGATTGCAAGTCGACAGCAACGGAGATGGGGATGGGGGCTGCTGTTGACCGGCGCTGTATTCACCTTTCCAGTAGCGTTGTGGGCGAAAAGCGCCGGTCTGACGTATTACGGGACGTTGGCGGCTATGGTTGGCTGGTCCATGGGCCCGCGCCTGCTGTGCGTACTGGGCCTGGTCGCCTTGCTCGCACTCTGGGGCCGGAGCGCCGGAGGCTGGCTGGCAACACGTGTTTCGGCTGCCGGGCGCGCCGCCTTTAGCAACTATCTCGGCACTTCGATCGTGATGCTGTTTGTGTTCCACGGGTGGGCCGGCGGTTTGTTCGGAAAACTGGGCCGCAGCGAACTTTATCTGGTCATGTTTGCAGGCTGGGTGCTGATGCTCTTGTGGTCGAAGCCGTGGCTCGATCGCTATCGGTTCGGCCCGCTCGAGTGGTTATGGCGATGCTTAACCTATCGGCGGCTTTTTCCGATGAGATGATGAATGCCCTTGCTAATGCGAACGACTCTCACTAGAGGTGAGTTTGCGAGTCAGTCGCAGGAGCCTTCTAGTGTACATTTGCATCTGCAATGCCATCCGGGAAAGCGAACTAAGACGCGCCGCTCGTCATGTGTCCGGCGACGCCGAAGCCTGTTATGCTGCCATGGGAAAGTCTCCATGCTGCGGCTGCTGCCTCGATGAGGCGGACTGCATTCTCGAAGATGAGCGCGAACTAGGCTACGTGCCGGCAGCAGCCTGAATCTCCGCTAACGCAAATCGCTCGCAAGTGGCAGAATTCTGCCATTTTTTTGGCTTTTCACTTGCTAATCGGCTGTTGGCGTGGGCATAGGCCCGCAACACGTTAATGCAATGGAGCCACCGCGATGAAGGGCGATGAAAAGGTCATCGAGTTCCTGAACAAGGCACTCACTAACGAATTGACCGCGATCAATCAGTATTGGCTCCATTATCGCGTCCTGGCAGATTGGGGCGTGAGCAAACTTGCCGAGTATGAGCGGCACGAATCAATCGATGAGATGAAGCACGCGGATGTGCTGGCCGAACGGATCCTGTTTCTTAACGGCCTTCCCAACTTTCAAGCGATCCACAAGCTCAAGGTCGGCGAAACGGTCGAGGAAATCCTCAAGGCCGATCTGGCGGTCGAAATGGAAGCCATCCCGCTTCTCAAGGATGCCATCGCGCACTGCGAGGAAGTTCGCGATTTTACGACGCGCGAAATTTTCGAACGCATCCTCGAAAGCGAAGAAGAGCACGTCGACTTCCTGGAAACCCAGTTCGACATGATTGCGCGGATGGGCCTCGAAAACTACGTCCAGCTCAACAGCAAGCCGGCAGGGGAAGGCGAAGAAAGCTGAATGGAAGCCCCGGTGGGTTAGTTCACGCGCCAGAAGGTTGCGTAAACACCGCCATGTTTGGACAGCTTCGCAAGACGCTGCTCTCCATCCCAGATTTCGGCGTCCCCATTTCCGACATTGATATCTGCGATCGTCAGAGCGGTCGCGATATCAGGAGCTTCGAGGGCAAAGTCCTCGTTACGGAAATCAGTCTTCGCATTGATAGCTACACGGAGCTTGGTCATATCTTGTCTCCTGCCCACCAAGGGCAGCTATGCCATACGCATATGAACACTGGCAGACGGTTTTCTACCGATTGTCGCAGAATCGGCTTCGGTTGGTCGCAACCTCAAGAAAAAAGCGTCAGGACGCGACGGAATCGCGCCGTTCCCGCATACGCTCAAGGTTGCGACGGGCGGCCGTGCGCGTCTCCATCAGGAAAGATCCAAGGCCGGCGACCAGCAACCCCATTGAAATAATCCAGGTCATCGCAACGAGTGTACCGAGCGGCGCATAAACGAAGGCACTGATGAACAGCAAGACGATGACGACGCTGATTGCCAGCGCCGATGCCGTGCTGAACATCACGGCGCGCTGGGCGAATACACGCCGTTTTTCCAGTGCGGGCAGTTCCCTGCGCATTGCGGTGACATCTCCATCCTCGCCTGCATCGAGGATGCGTTCGATCTTGTTCGCGACCCAGATCAGTCGATTGGTCATGACATTCATGACGGCGCCGATACCAGCAAGCAGGAAGGCCGGTGCCAAGCTGAGCTGGACGACCTGCTGGACGCGCAGGCTCGAACTGGTCCGTTCGAGCAGTTCGCTTCCGGGAAGAGTAATCAAGACGTCCAGCAGCACTGCGTTCAGTCCTTTTGATACGGATTCTTGGGACTTTTCAGCACCACACGCACAGGCACGGCATCGAAGCCAAGCTTGTCACGAATACCATTCACCAGATACCGCTCGTAGCTTTTGGGAAGCATGTCGAGCCGCGTGCCGAACACGACGAAACGCGGAGGACGGATGCTTGCCTGAGTAATATAGCGCAGTTTGATGCGTTTGCCCTTGGGGGCTGGAGGCGGATTGGCTTCAAGCGCGTCGTCGAACCAACGGTTGAGCGCTGCTGTTGGAACCCGGCGGCTCCATATCTCCCGCAACTCGAATGCCGCGCCGATCATCTGGTCCAGGCCCTTGCCGGTCTTGGCGCTCACTGCGATCAGCGGCACCCCGCGGACCTGTGCAAGACCTTCGTTCAACGCAGCCCGAATGCCGTTGAAAAGCGCGCTGGCATCTTCCGCAACATCCCATTTGTTGATGGCGATCATCAGCGCACGCCCTTCCTCGAGCACCATACTGGCAATCTTGAGATCCTGTGCTTCAAGCCCGCGCGTCGCGTCCAACAGCAGCACGACGACTTCCGCAAAATCCACGGCGCGACGGGCATCTGCCACCGACAGCCGTTCGAGCTTGTCGACGACTTGCGCCTTCTTGCGCATGCCGGCGGTATCGATCAGCCGTATCTCGCGGCTCTCACCGTCCCGGGGATCGGTCCAGTCCCAGTCGATCGCAATGGAATCGCGAGTAATGCCCGCTTCGGGACCGGTAAGCAGGCGGTCCTCGCCAAGCAGGCGATTTATCAGCGTCGATTTGCCGGCGTTCGGGCGCCCGACGATCGCCAACTTCAGCGGACCGGCGAGCAGAGCCTCTTCGTCTTCTTCATTGATCTCGGCCTCAATCTCGTTCGCTTCGGACTTTGCTCCTATGATTGGCCACAGCCGATCAAATAGGTCCGCAATGCCCTCGCCGTGTTCGGCGCTGATTCCGGCCGGTTCACCAAAACCGAGGGAGAAGCTCTCATAGATCCCGGCATCGCCTTGGCTGCCTTCAGCCTTGTTGGCGACCAACACAACAGGCACTCTCTGTCCGCGCAACCAGCGCGCGATTTCTTCGTCCAGCGGCGTCAGCCCGACACGCGAATCGAATACGAAAAGCGCCGCATCCGCACCTTCCAGGCTCACTTCGGTTTGCTTGCGCATGCGACCGGGCAAGGTGTCGGGATCATCATCTTCCCACCCGGCCGTATCGACGATCTGGAAATCCAGTCCCGCAATCGTCGCATCGCCGAACCGGCGATCGCGCGTAACGCCGGGTTGATCGTCGACCAGCGCCAGCCGCTTACCTACAAGGCGGTTGAACAGCGTCGACTTACCGACATTGGGCCGGCCAATGATGATCACTGTCGGTTTGGAAGATGAGGGGTGCATGATGGCTCGGCAAGTGGCGCTTTGCGCGTCGCATTGCAAGCGGATGCGGTTTGCCGCGTAAGCAGGAAGGCGCGTTTGTAAAAAATTAACCCTCTCTTTTTAGCGTGGAACGTATGAAGACAGCACTCACCATGCTGATACTTGCAGCGTCCGTTCCGGCGGCAGCCGATAGTGGCCAAGCCCTTGATCGTCCCGGAAACGAAGAACTCGCACCATACATTCAGTGTGCGCCTTATGCGCGGCAGGTTTCCGGTATTCAGTTATTCGGGGAAGCGCGCACATGGTGGCAGCAGGCCCAGGGCCGCTATGCGACCGGTTCGCGGCCCAAACCGGGTGCGGTCATGGCCTTTCAGCCGCATAGGGGAATGCAATCCGGTCACGTAGCCACCGTCAGTCGAGTGCTCGATTCGCGGCGAGTGTTGTTAGACCATGCCAATTGGTCGCCGGTTGATGGTCGCCGCGGACAGGTCGAGCGGGAAGTGCTCGCTATCGATGCATCGCCGTCGAACGATTGGAGCGAAGTGCAGGTCTGGTATGCCCCCTTGGGCAAGGTGGGCACCACGCGCTGGCCCATCGACGGTTTCATTTACGCGGACGGATCACCTCAGATAGCGGCGCAAATAGCCGTTGCTCCGCAGCGCGCAAAGGCATCGAAGCGCTTCGCGCGTGCATTCGCGGATTTTGCGGAATAGTCTCAGTCAGCCTTGGCGATAGGCGGATTATCGCCAAGGTCCTCGAACCATGCTTCCACTGGCCCATTCAGCTTGAGCGTAAGCGGGTTGCCGCGACGATCCACGGTCTTGCCTGCTTGCACTCGGACCCAGCCTTCCGAAATCGAATACTCTTCGATGTCGGTACGCTGCTTCCCCTTGAAACGGATGCCGACCCCGCGCTGAAGCACCTCCATCTGGAAATGCTCGCTCTTCGGGTTGACCGAGAGGTGGTCGGGCGGGGTCTGACTTTTTGTTTCTTCGCTCATGCCGCGCGCCGATAATGCGGTGGATGGGCGCGGGCAAGTTCAATCAGGCGGTGGGGGAGTTTCCATGGGCCCGCGATCGGGATCGTCATAATCCGGCTGGGGCGGCTCGAACCCGGGCGGCTCCTGCATCGGCGCTTCGTCCGGCAGGCTGTCGGGCGGCATTTCATCGGGTGAACCGGGATTGATGGTGTCGGGATTGATATCTGGTTGGGTAGCCATGTTGTGAATTCCTCTTGATTGGATCAGGATTTATCCAGCGCTGCTTCGCCGACGCCTTGTTCGCCGCCGTCCTGAGCGGCGCTCAGCGATTGTTCGACTTTTTCGTCGTCCTCATCAGAAAGGAGGTTCTGGCCTTCCGTATCGTCCTTTGCCTTCGCTTTCGGATCGATGACGGGTGGGGTGTCGGCCGGAGTGGCTGGTTCATCATAATCGCGCATGGTGAAAGAACGGTTCGCAACGCGAAGCTGTTCCTTCACCTGTCGCCGCGCTTGCGCATTTGATCGCATCCTACTAGAGGCACGCGCCTACACGCGGAGGACTAGCGCCTTTCGCGCAGCTTCGTTCGGGTTTGCGGGCGTGGCGGAACTGGTAGACGCGCTGGTTTTAGGTACCAGTATCGCAAGATGTGGGGGTTCGAGTCCCTTCGCCCGCACCAGTTTCGCCCGGCGTAAGGCCCAATCGCATATATCGCTTTTGGAAAGTCACGAGTTCATCCATGCAGATCAAAGAGACCACCAACGAGGGCCTCAAGCGCGCCTACACCGTCACCATTCCGGCCAAGGAAATTGACGAGCGCGTCAACAGCGAAGTCAAGAAGATCGCACCGCAGGTGAAGATGCCGGGCTTCCGCCCAGGCAAGGTTCCTGCCAACCTCGTCCGCAAGATGCATGGCGAACAGCTGCATGCGCAGACCCTTAACGACATGATCCGCGAATCGGTCGACAAGGTGATGGCCGACAACAAGCTGCGCCCTGCAATGCAGCCCAGCGTCGAGCTCGATGAGGGATATGAGGAAGGCAAGGACGCATCACTGTCCGTCGAACTCGAAATCCTGCCGGAAATCGATGCACCGGAAGTAGACGGTCTGGCACTTGAACGGCTGACCGTTCCTGTGACCGACGAGCAGGTCGACGAAGCTGTTGAGCGCATTGCGTCGAACAACAAGAGCTACAAGGATGCCGCCAAGACCAAGAAGGCGGCCGATGGTGATCAGCTGATCATCGATTTCGTGGGCCGGGTCGATGGAACCGAATTCGAGGGCGGCAAAGCGGAAAACACTCCGCTTACGATCGGTTCGGGCCAGTTCATCCCAGGGTTCGAAGAACAGCTCACCGGCGTGAAGACGGGCGACAAGAAGACGATCACCGTCACATTCCCCGAAGATTATCCCGCTGAAAACCTCAAGGGGAAGGAAGCGGAGTTCGACGTGACTGTTCAGCAGGTCAAGGTCCCGACCGACACCAAGATCGACGACGAGTTCGCGAAGAACCTCGGCCTCGAAGGCCTCGACAAGCTGAAGGAACTCCTGCGCGGACAGCTTGAACAGGAAACATCGGGCCTTACCCGTACGCAGATGAAGCGTCAGCTTCTCGACACGCTCGCCGCCGGGCACGATTTCGCCGTGCCGCAGGGTATGGTCGATGCCGAATTCGAACAGATCTGGGCCCAGCTCCAGCAGGAAGCAGCGCGTTCGGACGATGCCGAAACCATGCTCAAGGAAATGGACGACGAAAAGGACGATTATCGCAAGATCGCCGAACGTCGCGTTCGCCTTGGACTGCTGCTGTCGGAAATCGGACAGAAGAACGGTGTCGAAGTGAATGCCAATGAGATGAACATGCTCATCCAGCAGGCTGCACAGCAATATCGCGCCGAAGACCGTGAGCGGTTCATTCAGTACGTGCAGCAGGAACCGATGGCCGCTGCCCAGCTGCGCGCACCGCTGTACGAAGACAAGGTTGTCGATTTCCTCTTCGACAAGGCCGAAATTACCGACCGCGAAGTAACGCGCGAGGAACTCGAAGCTGCAATCGAGGCGGAAGAGACGACCGAAGAGAAGCCGAAGAAGAAGACCGCGGCCAAGAAAAAGCCTGCTGCCAAGAAAGCTCCGGCGGAGAAGGCCGACGATAAGGACGGCGACGAAAAGCCCGCTGCGAAAAAGGCCCCCGCCAAAAAGACGGCGGCGAAGAAGCCTGCTGCGGAGAAGGCCGACGACAAGCCTGCCGCTAAAAAGCCCGCCGCCAAGAAGGCTCCGGCGAAGAAAGCCGCACCGAAAAAATAACGCTCGCTGGACGAGTATCGAAAAGGGGCGGCGAACTCAGGTTCGCCGCCCCTTTTTCGATTTCGGCAGACGCATCAGTCGCCAGGTGACCATGGCTGCAGTGACGGCTCTGGGATCGTCGCAGTACGAGCGCTTTCGTATGCTGCCCCTGCTTTCAGCACCAAGTGGTCCGACCATTTCGGTCCCATAAAGCTTATCCCCACAGGCAGGCGCTCCACCGAGCCCATTGGCACGGTCAGGTGAGGGTAACCTGCGATGGCAGCGAGCGAGCCCGCGCCAATGCTGCCGTCGAAGTTATCGCCGTTCACAAGGTCGCTTGTCCATGCCGGCCCACGGGTAGGGACCACCAATAGAGCGACCTGGTTTTCTTCTAGCAGGCGATCGATGCCGCGATCTGCGGCGAGATGCAGCGCGTTCTCGCGCGCTGCGCGGTAAGCCTGCTCGTCGGTACGCTCGACTGCCATTTCAAACAGGCCCTGGTCGAACCAGCGCATTTCTTCAGCCGCGTTCGCTCTGTTGAAGGCGATAAGATCGGCAAGGCTGCGCGGCATATCCTTTCCCGGAAGTGTGGCGAGATAGGCATTCATGTCGGTGCGCAGTTCGTAAAGCAGCGTCGCGAACTCGTCGCGACCCATCTCGTCGTTCGGCTCGAATGCGATTTCGACCAAATCGGCGCCTGCACGGCGCAGATCGTCAAGCGCGGTTTCAAAAATCGCGCGCACATCTTCGCGATCGCCAATCTGGTTGACGAGCACGCCGATACGTATGCCCTTCAGAGATGCATCAGCCAAGCCCGTAGTGAAATCGGTGACATGAGCATCGGCTTCGGCCGTGGCGGGATCGGCAGGATCGCTGCCGGCTATCGCGTTGAGCAACAATGCCGCATCGGCCACGCTTCGCGCCATGGGGCCCGCGGTATCCTGCGAATGGCTGATCGGGACGACATGCGTGCGGCTGATCAAGCCGACCGTGGGCTTGAACCCGACGACACCATTGATGCTGGCGGGACACGTGATCGATCCGTCGGTTTCGGTGCCGATGGCTGCCCAGGCGAGATGCGCTGCGACAGCCGCACCACTGCCGGCGGATGACCCACAGCTATTACGGTCGGTGTCGTGCGGATTGCGGGTCAACCCGCCGACCGCGCTCCACCCGCTGGTCGAATTGTTCGAGCGGATGTTGGCCCATTCGGAAAGGTTGGCCTTACCCAGAACCACGCCGCCTGCCGCGCGAAGATTGGCGATCAGCGGAGCGTCCCGCCCGGTGTTATTGCCGGCCAGTGCGAGGCTACCTGCCGTGGTAGGCAATTCGCGGGTTTCGATATTGTCTTTTACCAAAACGGTCCGGCCCGCCAGTGGCAGTCCGGCCGCTTCCGCCACTCTCGCTTCGTCCGGCGCATTGCGATTGACCGCAATGACCGCATTCAGTTCGGGCCCTGCATCGTCGATTGCGGCTATCCGGTCGAGATAGGCGCGCGCATCGTTCTGCGCTTCCTGTGCCGAGAGCGGCGTTGCGGGGGTTGCCCCCAAGGCGATGGCCGCGAAGGCGAGGCTTGGCTTTATCATCGACGCAGGGTGCCAGCTTGCGGCCGCATTACAAGTCCCCGTTCAGAAATCTCCGCTGATCGTCAGGCGAAAGATCGGTCCGATGCGGCGGTCCGCAAACTCGTGGAACGACACCTCGCCATCCGGGCGCGGACCGTCGTATACCGTTCTTCGAAAGTAATTACGTGCGCCCAGCAATGTGTTGACGGCCTGCGCCCTGACAGTGAGACCGAAGACATCCTTGTGTTCGATGAAGAAGGCATCGAAGAACGGTCCTTCCCATTCACGCCCCTCCTCGTATCGCCTGGCGTAGGGCGCATTGTCGAAATGCTCCACGGTTGCGCCCCAGGCCCAGTCGGTCGAGGGAATATCGTGGCGAAAGTCGATCTGCAGGGCGCCCTCCTGATCGTAGGAAAAGCCGCGCGTGATACCGGTGAAGGGATCATCGACATACATGTAACGCTTGACCGCGACGATGTCGAAACGTGCGCCCTTCCATCCAATCGGGTCCATTTTCAATGTGGCGTTGGCCTCCAGATGAAGGCGCCGTGCATCGCCGATATTTCCGCGGGCTTCTCCGCCGTCAGGTAGCGGGAAGAAATCGATGAAGTCCTCGAACCATGCCTGTCGGGCTTCCAGCTTCAGCGAACCCCAGGGGCCGAACGTCTTGTTCGCTTCCAGCTCGACGTTCCAGCTCTGATAGGGCACCAGTTCATTGTTGCCGCCATTTTCGTTATCGTTGTTGAGCGAGACGCTGGCGAGAAAATCGCCGAACGACAACTGGCTGACGCGCCGGGCCAAAGTCAGCGAGACATCGAAGTCGCTCGTGGGTTTCCACGTCGCTGCCAACGATCCCTTGGGACGCTTGAAGCTTCGCGAATTGGGCATCGCACCGGTTTGCTCGATCTTCGAAAATTCCATTGTCCCGATGGCCTGGACCGATAAGGTGGGCGAGACGGCACGCGAAAAGCTCAGGCTCGTTTCATAGCGATCTTCGCGCACCCCGCCCGTTCCTCCAGGAAAAGGCAGCGAGACAAATTCCCCATCGGGTGCAAGATCGAACAGGGCCGAACTGCGATCCAGCCGGTTGAACGCAGCTTCCCCGGACAATTGCCAGTCGGCCTGCCACAGTTTCCAGCTATACTCCGCTCTCCCGATGCGTTCGCCGTAGCCGTTGGTTTGATCAAAACGAACTCCGGTAGCGGCGCTGCCGTCGTCGAAGCGATCGACCAGCGTCTGGGTGAAATTGTCCCGTTCGTAATTTTCGAGGCCGATCAGCTTGAGCGTTCCGGGGCCAAGCGGAAACTGAATATCGCCGCCAATTTCGTATTGCGGGCCGTCTTCGTGGGTACGCACCTGGCGTGTGCGGATAGGACCAACGACGGGAATTCCGATTTCCGGCTCCCTGCGATAATAGAAATCTTCTGCATAATTCAGGTTGAGGTTGGCCTGTACGCCGCCGCCGAAATCGTAGGCGAGGGTGGTAGCCAGCTTGGGTTCGTCCGATTTGCCGGAGAAGACCGAATATTGCGTTTCGATCAATTCCCCAGCCCCATCGGTGATCGTTATGGGGCCGTCGGCGCCGAAGCGATTGTTGGGATTGGACAGCGCGACGGTGTAATTCAGTTTGCCGGTCTTGCCGGTGACCGAGATTTCGCCGCCGAAGAGTTCAGCCGCCGTGTTGTGAGGCCTGAAGCCGGTCGTCCAGCGGAACTGGCCGGAAGCCGCATTGCTTTCGTAAACGACATTGGCGACCACCCCGGTCAACCCGGGAATATCGAGCGTGTTGCCGTCGACCAGCTCGATACGCACGACGTCGCTTGCCGGGATGCGACGAAGCTGGTCCGCTACGCTGTCAGATTTGCTGGACAGGCGCTCACCGTTCACAACGACGTTCTGCGTTGCCTGGCCGAGACCTCGCTGGCCCTGATCATTGCCGCCCGTTATTATGAAGCCCGGAATACGCGTAACCATGTCGAGCGCATTGCGCGGGGCGAACTGTGCGAAATATGCAGGATCGAAGGTCCGCGCGGAGCCGCCAGGAGCGTTCGCGACAGGCGTCGCATCCTCTGCCGTAGCCGCATCCTGGGCGAGGGCGGGCGATGCGATGCTGCCGGCGATGACGATGGTGGCAGTAGTAAGCAGCAGTCCGTGCAAACGCATGAAGATTGTCCAATCCCTCTAAAGTTGGACTTTGCGTTTACATCTGTAGGCGAAACGGCCTACGCCGGTTCGACCGACGTCGTTTAACTGCCGATCAACGAATTTGATCGACAACCCGACCGGACGAACGACTGTTGCCGAAAGTATCCCCCGCATTACCGAGCGATGCCTCTTGAACATCGCTCGTTCCATGGCGACATAGGCGGCCAACCGATCCGACGAGAGGACTTTTCATGATCGACCTGTTCGGCAGCGATGCGCCAGAGACCCGCTTTGGTGCCCAGGGCCAGTTCACCACCGATCCCATAACCGGCGCGCTTGTGCCGGTGGTCGTAGAACAGACCAGCCGCGGTGAGCGTAGCTTCGACATATTCAGCCGCTTGCTGCGTGAACGCATTGTGTTCGTCACCGGTCAGGTGGAAGATGGCATGGCTTCGCTTATCACTGCGCAGCTGCTGTTTCTGGAAAGCGAAAATCCCAGCAAGCCGATCAGCATGTACATCAATTCGCCCGGTGGCGTGGTGACAGCCGGTATGGCGATCCACGATACGATGCAGTACATCAAGCCGCGCGTGTCCACCGTCTGCATGGGCCAGGCTGCAAGCATGGGTTCCTTCCTGCTCGCGGCGGGCGAGCCCGGAATGCGTATTGCTCTGCCCAACGCTCGCATCATGGTTCACCAACCATCCGGCGGTGCGCGCGGCATGGCCAGCGACATCGAAATCCAGGCACGTGAAATCCTGCGGATCAAGAAGCGGATGAACGATCTGTATGTGAAATATACCGGTCAGAGCCTCGATGAGATCGAGAAGGCGATGGACCGCGACACATTTCTTGAAGCCGACGAAGCGATGAAATTCGGTATCGTCGACAAGGTTTTCGAGACGCGTCCCGAAGCCGATGGCAGTGACGCCGAAGGCAGCGGTGGTGCGCCAGAGTAAGTAGAACGGCAGCTGCCCGCGCCGGAAAGTGTTCCTGCGCGGGACTGTTGCAAGAATGTCGTAGGATTTGAGCAACCTTGCCGCTTCAGCTTATGGCAAGGGCAGCTCGCTACCTAGGATATTGACCCAAACCACGTGTCCCCTAGAGTCGGAATTCTCCCAAGGGGCGCGCGGGGAAGACGTTTAGGATATGACCAAGTTGAGCGGAACCGACAGCAAATCGACCCTATATTGCAGTTTCTGTGGCAAGTCGCAGCACGAGGTGAGGAAGCTCATCGCGGGCCCCACCGTGTTCATCTGCGACGAATGTGTCGAGCTGTGCAATGACATCATTCGGGAAGAAACCAAGGCGGGTCTGACCGGCAAGAAGGAAGGCGACGTCCCGACGCCGGCCGAGATTTGCGCCACTCTTGCGGATTATGTCATCGGCCAGGAGCGTGCCAAGCGCGTTCTTTCCGTTGCGGTTCACAACCACTACAAGCGGCTCAAGCACGGGGCGAAGGCCGGCGATGTCGAACTCGCCAAGTCGAACATCCTGCTTGTCGGGCCCACCGGCTCGGGCAAGACGCTGCTGGCTCAGACGCTCGCACGCACCTTCGATGTTCCCTTCACCATGGCCGATGCCACCACGCTGACCGAAGCCGGTTATGTGGGCGAAGACGTGGAAAACATCATTCTCAAGCTGCTTCAGGCTTCCGACTACAATGTCGAGAAGGCGCAGCACGGGATCGTCTACATCGACGAGATCGACAAGATCACGCGCAAGGCGGAAAACCCGTCGATCACGCGCGATGTGAGCGGCGAAGGTGTGCAGCAGGCTCTCCTCAAGCTGATGGAAGGTACAACGGCCAGCGTCCCGCCTCAGGGCGGGCGCAAGCATCCGCAGCAGGAATTCCTTCAGGTCGATACGACCAATATCCTGTTTATCTGCGGTGGCGCCTTTGCCGGCCTCGACAAGATCATTGCCGATCGCTTGCAAAAGCGTTCCATCGGCTTTGGCGCGCATGTCGCCGATCCGGACAAGCGCCGCGTTGGCGAACTGCTGGAAAAGAGCGAGCCGGAAGATCTTCTGAAATTCGGCCTCATTCCGGAATTCGTCGGCCGATTGCCGGTCATTGCCACGTTGCACGATCTCGATGTCGATGCACTCGTGACAATCCTGCAGGAACCGAAGAACGCGATCGCCAAACAGTACCATAAGCTGTTCGAGCTCGAAGACGTTGAACTGACCTTCACCGACGAAGCGCTGCGGGCGATTGCCGAGCGGGCGATCAAGCGGAAGACCGGGGCACGTGGTCTGCGTTCGATCGTCGAAGCGATCCTGCTCGACACGATGTTCGACCTCCCCGACATGGACGGGGTGACGGAAATCGTGATCGACAAGGATGTGGTCGAAGGTAAGAAAGAACCTATCCAGGTCCACGGCGGGAAGAAGGCCGAGGACAAGGAAGAAGCTGCCTGAAGCGCGAGTTTCTTCGGTAACGGATTAAGAGATCAAGCCCGCCGTCACCGGCGGGCTTTTTCGTTCCGCGATCAGCAGCCTGCAGCGCATGCTGAAAACGTGAGTTCTATCTGCAGTGTCGTGTGACCAATGCGATGATGGTGTTCAAGATCGTGAGCGACATCGCGCAGGAACTGGTCGCCGGGATGACCGGTGGGGATTATCAGGTGCGCAGTAAGCGCCGTTTCGGTGGTGCTCATCGGCCAGATGTGAAGGTCGTGGACCGCTTCGACGCCGGACAGGCTTTCGAGATATTCGCGAACGCCGCTTTCAGAAATCCCCTTGGGCACCGCGAGCATGCTCATTGCCACGCTGTCTTTCAAAAGGCCCCACGTCCCCCAGGCGATGACCAAAACGATGGCGAAGCTGACAGCCGGGTCGATCCAGCTTTCCCCAGTCCAAATGATTGCCAATCCGGCAATAACCACTCCGGCACTGACAAGCGCGTCTGCAGCCATGTGCAGGAAAGCGCCACGGATGTTGATATCGTGCTGCCCCCGCATGAACAGCGCGGCAGTGCCCGCGTTAATGACGATGCCGATCCCTGCGACGATGGCCATCGTTTCGCCCTGCACCGCGGGGGGCTCGGCCATACGATTGAGCGTTTCGAACAGGATCGCACCGATGGCTATCAACAGGAGGCCGGCATTGAGCAGGGCTGCAAGAATCGTTGAGCTCTTAAAGCCATAGGTGAAGCGTACCGATGCCGGGCGCTTGGCAGCAACGCTCGCCCCCCAGGCCAAAAGCAGAGCAAGGACATCGGAAAGATTGTGGCCTGCATCCGCGATCAGCGCCATCGATCCGGACATCCAGCCATAGACCGCCTCGACAACCACGAACCCGGTATTGAGCAAGATGCCGATCAGAAACGCATTGCCGAAATCGGCCGGAGCATGGCTGTGCCCATGGTCGCCATCATGACTGTTCTTGTGACTTAGGCTCATGTCTTCGCCCGTTACCCTGAGTCAGATGCCTATGCGAAGCAGAGTACCGTACGGATCTGCCGAAACACAAGAAAAACGATGAAAAACAGCGGGATATGCAATATCATAGCGTGCGTGGTTCACCTGCCGGATCGTCAGTGGTGGGCGCCTCATTACAGAATACGAAGCGCCAGGCGCTGCGGGTCAGATACAGCTATCCAGCCCATCGCGACGGACGGCGCCGATACGTGCCGCGATCGTATTGCCGTGCCGGGCCAGCCACCCGCGAGGATTCTTTACTGATCTTTCTTTGGGCAAAGGCAGAGCCGCCGCCATGCGCGCGGCTTCGATCGGGCTGAGGGATGCCGCCGACTTGCCGAAATAGCGCTGCGCTCCGGCTTCTACGCCATACGTGCCAATGCCCGTTTCTGCGACGTTGAGGTACACTTCCATGATCCGCCGCTTGCCCCAGATCTTTTCGATCAGGAAAGTGAACCAGGCTTCAAAGCCTTTCCGAACGTAACCGCCGCCTTGCCATAGAAAAACGTTCTTGGCGGTCTGCTGACTTATGGTCGAACCACCACGAATACGTCCGCCGCGGGCGTTGCTTTCGATCGCCTTCTCGATGGCTTCCCGGTCGAAGCCATCGTGTGTGCAGAATTTTCCATCCTCCGCGGCAATGACTGCACGAACCATGCTGCGATCGATGTTCGAGAGCGAAGTCCAGTCCTTGGTGATTCCATTGGCATCCATCACCATGGTCGCCGTCACTGGAACCGGCACGAACTTGAACAGCACCACGAGTGTAAGACTTAGGCCGATAAAGCCGACTACTGCCTTCAGCAAAAACATGATCAATCGTTGCATGACGGACGCCTCTACGGATGGAAGGAGCCGTTCGCAATCGGCGGGTCAGCGTCGGGCATCATAACTCGCTCGCGCTTCTTCGATCTTGTCGATGTTCGCTTCTGCCCAATGCCATACGCCGCAAAATGCCTCGCCCAACTCGAAGCCGAGGTCGGACAAGGCATATTCGACGCGTGGCGGGACTTCCGGGAAGACAGTTCTCAGCACCAGACCTTCACGCTCCATACGGCGAAGGGTCTGGGTCAGCATCTTCTGGCTGATTCCCGGCACTTCGCGGGAGAGCTGACTGAACCGTTTCGGGGCGCGGTCTTCGAGTGCTTCGATCAAGAGGAACGTCCACTTGTCCGCCACCCGCGCGATGGTTTCGTTGACCAATTGGTCGATTTTCTCGTCGTCCGCATAACTGGTGACTGCAGGATTCGCCATTTCTAACCTTTGGGTAAGTACCGCACGAAAAAGTGCCTTCTTCCGAAATGAAAGCAAGCCACTAACTGGATTGCATGTCCAGCCAGAAGGAGACACGACATGCAAACGAGCGGAAACACGATCCTCATCACCGGTGGTGGAAGCGGCATCGGGCGCGAACTGGCGCATAAATGGCATGACCTTGGCAATACAGTCATCGTCGCAGGCCGGACACGGTCCTCGCTGGATGAGACTGCCGCGGGACATGCCAACATCCATACGATGATCGTCGACGTCGGTGATGCCGAGGATATTGCTCGCTTCGCCGAGAAAGTCGTTGAAGTACATCCGGCGATCAATGTGTTGGTGAACAATGCCGGGATCATGCGGTTCGAGGATATTACCGAGGAGCGTGAGCTAGGTGACGCGGAGGCAACGATAGCCACAAATCTGCTGGGACCCATCCGGCTGATCGACGGGCTTATCGAGCATCTGAAGGCACAGGAGAACGCGGCGATCATCAATGTGACTTCGGGACTTGCCTTCGTGCCGATGCCGCGCACGGCGACATATTCGGCAACAAAGGCCGCCATGCACAGCTATACGGTGTCGCTGCGCGCCAAGCTTGAGGGTAAGGTCGAGGTAATCGAGCTTGCGCCGCCTGCGGTTCAGACCGAACTGACGCCCGGCCAGTCCACGCGTGAAGGCTATATGCCGCTCGACGAGTTCATCGAAGAGACGATGCTCGGTTTCACCGCAGAAGAAACGCCTCAGGAGGTGCTGACCCAGAATGTCCTCTTCCTACGTAACGCCGAGGCTGAAGGGCGTTTCGACAAGGCGCTGGAAATGACCAGCAAGTTCTGATCGAAGCTGCCGCAATGAAGAAGGGGCGCATCCAGTTAAGGATGCGCCCCTTTTCTTCGTTCAGAGCTTAGGCTCAGGCGACGCCTGGCAGCAGCTTTTCCCCGGCGATGGTTTTCATCGCCTTTTGCAGCTTTTCGAATGCGCGCACTTCGATCTGGCGGATGCGTTCGCGGCTGACATCGTAGACCTGCGAAAGTTCTTCCAGGGTCTGCGGATTTTCCGTCAGGCGGCGTTCGGTCAGGATATGCTTTTCACGGTCATTGAGGCTATCCATCGCCTCGACCAGCATATCGTGACGCACTTCCGATTCCTGCGCATCGGCGACCAGTTCGTCCTGCAACGGACCGTCATCGCTAAGCCAGTCCTGCCATTCGCCGGAGCCTTCTTCGCCATTGCGCATCGGAGTGTTCAGCGAACCGTCGCCGCCCATGATCATGCGGCGGTTCATGTTGATCACTTCCTGCTCGGGCACGCCGAGATCGGTGGCGATCTTCGTCACATCGTCAGGATGAAGGTCGGTATCCTCGTAGGCATCGAGGTTTTTCTTCATCCGGCGCAGATTGAAGAACAGCTTCTTCTGTGCCGCAGTAGTCCCCATTTTCACGAGGCTCCACGAGCGAAGGATATATTCCTGGATGCTCGCCTTGATCCACCACATGGCATAGGTCGCGAGGCGGAAGCCGCGGTCGGCTTCGAACTTCTTCACGCCCTGCATGAGACCGACATTGCCTTCGGAGATAAGGTCAGACACCGGCAGGCCGTAACCGCGGTAGCCCATGGCAATCTTGGCCACGAGCCGCAGGTGCGACGTCACAAGCTGCGCGGCAGCTTCGGTATCGTCATGTTCCTCGTAGCGCTTGGCGAGCATATATTCCTGCTCTTGCGTCAGTACGGGAAACTTCTTTATTTCGGAAAGATAGCGGTTGAGGCTTTGCTCCCCGCCGAGCGCTGGAACGCTCAAAGTTTTGGTATTGCTCACTTGTACCCTGACCTTTCTAGCGTCGACCACACATGGCGGACCCCTGCTGGGCATCCGACTCTCGGGCCACGTCGGTTACGTATAGCTGACGCCGGCGAAAATGCACACGCGTTTCATCGATTTCAACGTGCGGTTTCGTCGATCAGTTCCCGCATATCGGAGGGCAGTTCGGCGCAGAAATCCAAGGTTTCAGCGCTGATAGGATGTCTGAATCCCAACCGTGCCGCATGCAGTGCCTGACGCCGAAAACCGAGGTCCTCGAGAAGGGCCCGGAGGCTCTTCGGAGTGCGTCCGTAGACAGGGTCTCCCAATAGCGCATGACCGATTGACGCGCAGTGAACGCGTACCTGATGCGTGCGCCCGGTTTCCAGTCGGCATTCGATGAGCGAGGCGTGGTTCAGGCGTTGGCGAACCTCGTAATGCGTGACGGCATGCTTGCCGCGCGTCAAATCGTCGGGAAGCACCGCCATTTTCTTGCGATCGCGATCGGACCGGCCGATACGGCCCGCAATCGTGCCGGACGCCGGGTTGGGATGTCCGGCACACACGGCGAGGTAGCGACGGATGATCGAATGGTCGGCAAACTGCTTCGCCAATCCTTCGTGGGCTGCGTCCGACTTGGCGACGACGAGGAGGCCGGACGTATCCTTGTCGATCCGGTGAACGATCCCGGGGCGCGCCACGCCATTGATGCCGGACAATTGCCCCTTACAGTGAAACAGCAGTGCGTTGACCAGCGTACCGTCCCGATTGCCCGCCGCAGGATGGACTACCATCCCCGCAGGCTTGTTTATGACGATCAGGTGCTGATCTTCGAAGACGACATTCAGCGGAATGTCTTGCGGTTCGGCTGCCAGCATTTCGGGAGGGGGAAGGCTGATGGAATAAGCGGCGCCTTCCTTCACCTTTGCCGAACCGTTTCGTGCGGTTGTACCGTCGATCTGGACAGCCCCGGCGGCAATCAAACCCTTTACCCGCTCCCGCGATAGATCTGTTGCACCTGCCAGCGCCTTATCCAGGCGCCCGGCGATCGTGAGTGTTCCAGTGATGATTTCACCATCGGGCATGCTAGAGCCATGTGCGATGGCAACCGAAGTCTCAAGCAATGTAATCGAGCACCTGTTATGCGAAGCGAGGTGCGCCCATCCGCTGGAATGTTGCGGTATACTCCTGGGACGTGGCGAAGGGATAGTGCAGGCCAGGGCTGCGGCGAACGTTCACCCGGACCCGCGACAGCATTTCGAGATCGATCCGCAGGCGCTGATCGATGCGCACCGTGCCGCGCGCGATGGCGATCTGCAGGTTCTGGGCTATTACCATTCGCACCCTAATGGTCTGGCCGAGCCATCTGCGACCGATCGCGCCATTGCAGCACCGGATGGGTCGGTCTGGGCGATAATCGCGGCGGAGCGAATCAGCTTCTGGCGTTCGGGGGATGCAGGGTTCGAAGCGCTTCCCTATGAGGTCGCCCCTCGCTAAGACACAAAACCAATCTTCACTATTCGGGACCCAAATGGACGACCGCCAATCGATCGATCTTGCCGCGATGCTTTGTTCGCGCCTGTGCCACGACATGCTCAGCCCGGTAGGGGCCCTGTCAAACGGGCTCGAGCTGTTGGCCATGGAAACCGATCCCGAAATGCGTGCCAATGTGATGGAGCTGCTCGAACAAAGTGCGCTCATCAGCACGAACAAGCTGAAGTTCTTTCGCCTGGCATTCGGCGCAGCGGGCGGCTTCGGCGAGCAGGTGGAAATCACCGAACCGAAGGCGCTGATCGAAGCACTTGTTGCCGACAAACCAAGCGTGTCGATCAACTGGGCGCTCGCCGAACGGACCCTCGCCAAGCCGGCGGTCAAGGTGCTGCTGAATTTTGCGCAACTGGCCATCGATGCGCTGGTGCGCGGAGGGACGCTCGATATTGGTGCGGAAGTGCGCGATGGCGCGTGCGAAATCGTGGTTCGTGCCGCAGGTCCCAAGATCGCCTTCGACGAGACGATCGGCAAGGCGCTGGACGGTTCGCTCGACCGGTCGGATCTGACCAGCCGCACGGCGGCAGCGCATATGATACATCTTCTGGCGTCGGAAAACGGCGGCGGTTTGCAGTATCATAAAGGCGCCGACGCATTGGTGCTTGGCGCGGTTCTGCCGCAGGGTGAAGGAATGATCGGTTGAACTCCGATTTCGGCAAGGTCGGCGACGGGCTGCCAGCCAGCAAGGACGAACTCGTCGACCGGGAGGTCCTTTCGCCGAACCATGACGAACGCAGCTCGCCGATTTCCATGCTGGTCATCCATTACACCGAAATGGAGGACAAGGGGTTCGCAATCGAACGGTTGTGCGATCCGGAAGCCAAGGTGTCGGCGCACTACCTGATCGGCGAACAGGGTGAGGTCGTACGGCTGGTACCCGAGGAAAAACGCGCCTGGCATGCAGGCGTATCCTACTGGCGCGGACACAAGGATGTGAATTCGGCCAGCATCGGTATCGAGCTCGACCATCCCGGCCACAGATATGGCTATCGCGAATTCAACGATGCGCAGTTCGAAGCGCTCGTGCCCCTGGTTGCGCGCATCGTGAAGGAATATGACATCCCGCGCGCAAATGTCGTCGGACATTCGGATGTGGCACCTGCGCGCAAGATTGATCCGGGTGAGCTTTTCCCCTGGGACCGGCTGGCCGAATACGGCCTGTGCCTGCCACGCCCGGAAAAGCTCGAACGCGGCGATCCGTTCGACAACGACGCAGCCTTCTACCTCGCGCTCGAGCGTTTCGGTTACGACATTACCGACGGTCGCAAGGCGGTCGAGGCGTTCCAGCGCCGCTGGCGTCCGGAGAAGATCAACGGCGAAATCGACGGTGAGGTTCGCGCCATCCTGTTCCAGTTACTCCTGGATCGCGATCGCGGACACACTCGGTAGTCGCACCGGTCGCAAGTCGAAGCAGCCCACCGATCCGGAAGCCCGAACCTGGACGCAGCCGACCCGTGGCGGGCGGTTGGAATTGCCCCTGCCACCTTGATGGCGTACAGATCAGCTATGGATCAGTACGACATCCATACCGTGTTCGGTCGTTTGACCGATAAGCAGGACGAGGTCTTGCGGCTGGCTTGCCAGCATCTGACGTCCAAGGAAATTGCAAAAGAACTGGGACTCGCTCCGGTCACGATCGACAAGCGCATCGATGCGGTGCGAGCAAAACTTGGCCACATGCCCCGCGTCGAAGTGCTTCGCCATTATCGGGCATGGGCAGAACAGTATGATCAAATCATAGACGATCCGGCCATACTAATTAATTTTCCACCCATTGCTGCACCAACGATCCCGCAGCCACCCGGGAAATCCTACACGTTCGAAGATTCGCTCACATTCGATGGAAGAGCGGCTTGGGACCGGATGCCTCAGGGGCTGCAGCCGGGGATCAAACCTTCGGATCTTGGAATCGGTGGCAAATTGCTGCTGATACTCGTCGGTGCGGTGGCAATCATGATGGTCGCCGTGCTGTCGATGGCCTTCGCAAACGCGCTGGGCACCATGGTCTAGGTTGCAACCTCTCCTTGGCTGAAACGCCTGAGGAGAAATCAATGTCGCTTGATCTTACTACTGCTACTGCCCGTATTGCTCGCGAACTGGGCGAGTCCGAAGTCGCCATCGCGGATGCGTTGGCGAAAACAACTGCTCTCCTTCATAGTGCGGCAATGGCCGGCCGCGATGTGCCCGGCGCTCCTGAACTGGAAAGCCAGCGCGCATTGCTTCGCCTTCAAAAGATTGTCGGCGGGCTAATCGAAGCTCGCGGCGAAGCCGCCAGGGTCCACGATCAGCTTCGCAAGATCGCCGTTGAAACGGGCGCAGGAGAAGAACCAACCTGCCCGGATAAATCGTTTACCTCTGCCGAGCATGTAACGACGATCGCTGCCTGACTTGCCTAAGCAAGAGCGAGGGCGCAATTGCATGAGCGATGACCCGGTTTCTGATCCAGGTAGCGCTCACGCTCGCAGTCCTCGCTTTTGCTTGGAGCAGGGGCGGAAAGCCTGAGAAATATGTCGCTACAGTCTATTTCGTGCTGGTCTTTGCCGGGATTGCCCGGTGGCTGGCCACGGGTACGTGGAGTCAGGACGGCTACGGCTCACTGCAAACCTTTCGCTTCCTTATTGACGTCTGTGCTCTGGTTGCGGTTACAGCCGTGGCGCTTTCATCCGATCGTTGGTGGACCTTATGGGTGAGCTCGGCGCAAACCATCGCCGTGGTTTCCCACCTGCTGCGCGCAGCGCATGCGCCCCTCGAGCCGCTCGTCTATGCAATAATGGAGCGGTGGCCGGTCTGGCTGGCGTTAATCATTACAGGCATCGGCACAATGGCCCATTCCCGACGGATGCAGCGCACCACCACCTGACCGCGCTCATGACTCCGCTATCTGCGGAGCCGAACGAACTTGCGGACCGGCTGTTGCATCGCTTCGGTTCGATCAGCGCCATTTCCAATGCCGATGAAGCGGACCTGCGTGAATGTGCCGTGCATGGTGAGCACTGGGTCGAAGCTCTTCTGGCGGTTCGCCAACTGCTTCATGACGGGAGCCGCGAAGAGATCGTACGGACACGTCTCGGTGACGATCGCTCCTCACTCGATCGCTACCTGATCCAAAGCATCGGCGGGCTGCGGCACGAGCGGATGATCGCGATATTGGCGGACGAGGCGGGGTTCGTGATCTCAGAAGAGACTATTGCCGAAGGTCAGGAAGGGCAGGTTGTGCTGTCGGCGCGTCGGTTGTTCGGACGCGCGCTCGCACTGGATGCCCGCCAGATGCTGATCGCCCACAATCACCCTTCTGGGGATGCTACGCCAAGTAATACCGACATACGGCAAACCACGGAGCTTTTGGCACAAGCAAAATGCCTTGGCGTTACTCTCATCGATCATCTGGTCGTAGGGCGCAGGCGCGTGATCAGCATGCGGGAAAGCCGCCTGATATGACGCCGATCGAAGACGCTGTGCGGCGCAGTATTGCGGGGCACGTGATTTCCATAGCCGATTGGCAGCGTGCCCTCCTTGTTCTTGGCGATAGTGGGAGCGCCCCACACGGTGACGAGTCGTTCGCAAATTACCAATTCAGTGGAGCAATGAACGAGGAGATTTGGGATATTCTCACTTACCTCTTCGTCATGAGGGCGAACGACAGGCCAATTTTTTTCCCCGAATGTTGTCAGTCCGCCCGTGTGCCGCGCGAGCGCTTCCTGGAGCATTTGAATGGATTGCTCGAACAGGGGCTTGTGCTCTGCACACTCGAACGATCCGATTCCGATGACTTTACTCTGCAGCTATCGCCGCGAGGCAGGGAGATTGTCGAGGAGGCAATATGGGCAGCCGATAGCGAAAGACCTGGTGGCATCCTTGCCGCCTCTGCGTGGCACTTGCCGGATGAATTCATCAAGAATGACATCGCACGCAGTCTGAAAGTCAGCTCAAGCGCAGTTGAGCGGCATCTGGCCAATTTCAGGGAGTAGCCCCTCTAGACATCCGCCAATTTGCGACAGTCTAAGCTTCTTTCAGTCCTTCGCCGGGTTGGGCCAGGATCGCTGCGTGTGCGCCAGCCGCAATGGCACCGGCCATGGCCACGGCGAGGCAGGTGGGGCTGGCAAACGTCCGCTCGATGTCGAGTTCGGGCAAAGCGACGGTGGCGATGGAGTTGCCCGATTGGGACCGTGAGGTCAAAATACCGGCCTGTTGCGTCGTCAGCAAAAGTATCTGCTCGAGAGCATCCGCACTGAATAAGGGATCGGCAACGGACTTGATGGGCGGTGTGAAATAGCGCTTGAGAAATTGCGGTGCTTTTTGAAGCAGTTCGCATAATTGCTGCACCAATGCTCGCGATATGTCGCGGGTAGGAGCAGTCACCATTGCGCAGGCGCGCAGGAATTCATCGAGCTCTTCCTGCCGCAGCGTTGGGGGTAGTGGCGTGTCCAAGCTCTATCTCCTTGACGACAGGAGAGGGTGGCGCGCGGCTGGAGTCAAGTAATACGCAGTTGCAGTTGGAGCAGATGAATCGGTTTCGGATCAAACAATCTGTCTCACTAAGGGAGAATCTTGCCTCCTCGATTGCCGGCTTGGCAATTTGCGGCGCCTGATCTATCGCGACAGGCGCCAGGGGGCTGGGCAGCCGCGTGCCGCAAGGTACGAGGAAAGTCCGGGCTCCACGAAACAAGGGTGGCGGGTAACGCCCGCCGTGGGCAACCACAGGGAAAGTGCCACAGAGAGCATACCGCCGATGGCCTGCTGAGGTTCGCCAAGGACAGGATCAGGCAAGGGTGAAAGGGTGCGGTAAGAGCGCACCGGGGCTTCGGTAACGCGGCCCGCATGGCAAACCCCACCCGGAGCAAGGCCGAATAGGGGCGGCGCGCTGGAAACAGCAGGTGCGTTTCGCATCGACCGCCCGGGTTGGCTGCTCGAGCTGCGGAGCAATCCGTGGCCTAGACGAATGGCTGCCCCCGCGCGGCAGGTGTGCAAGCATACCGCGGGCGGGACAGAACCCGGCTTACAGGCTCCCTGGCAAACCTGTCGCACCCGGTAACAGCGAAGGCTCGGGCGCCTTCTCCGGAACGAGTTGCCCGTCGACTTCGAGCCCTTCGAACGGCCGGCAGGCTTCGTTCATTTCGTCGGAATGAAGATGAACCTTCATCATGGGGTCGGCCGTGCTCCAATCGGTGTGGGGATCATCGCGGACCACGCACAGGGCGCGCCAGGCGATCGGCAGTTCCTGCAGCTGTTCGATGGTGGGCAAGCCTTCGATCAGAACCTCGTGTCCCGAATAGCTGCCTGTCGCGTGGCCGATGAACTTGGTTTCCGTGCCGCGTATATGGATGCGCTCTGATCCTTCGTCGATACGAGCGAAGGTATCGAGCCGGATGGAAAAGGCCGCCCAGATCGAAATGCCGATCAACAGGACCAGCGCCACCATGGTAACGACCACGGTCCACTTTGCGGCCGGGTTATCCAAACCTTCAGAATGATCGAGCGACAAAGGTCATACTCCTCGGGAGAAAACAGGTTGGGAAACGCTCGTCGGGGCAGGATCGGTCCCGATCCGATCGCTTCGAGTGTCGATAAGAATGCTTCACCAAGCAAATTCCGAGTGCACGGTAGTCATATCGCCGTTCACGTCCCGCGCCTGAATGACCCGGCGGGTGTCGCCTTCGAGGACCAGTGCGGTGAGATTGCCGGTGCGAAAGGCGCCCGTGTCTATGCCGATCCGGTGATCGGTATGTTCGATCTCTTCGAAGATCGTATGCCCGTGGACAATTACATGGCTGAAGGGTTCGTCATGCTTGAGAAACCGTTCGCGGATCCAGCGCAGATCCGACTGCTTCTGATCGTCGATCGCGCGTTTGGGATTGATGCCCGCATGGACAAAAACATAGTCGCCGGCGACGACCATATTCTCCATGCGTTCCAGAAACTTGCGGTGCTTCTTCGGGACCAGCTCGTTCAGCTCGACCTGAAGTTCCTTCATGGTGAGTTCGTTATAGCGTTTACGTTTGATACCGTAACTCAATACCGTTTCCCGCCCACCATGCTTGAGGAAATGGCGTAGCATCTCGCGGTCCGTGAAACTCTCGAGAAACATCTCTTCGTGGTTTCCGGCGATGCAGTGCACGCGTCGGCGCTTACCCCATTTACGCGCAGTTTCGACCACCCGTGCACTTTCCGGACCGCGGTCGATAAGATCGCCCAACAAGATCACCGTACTGTCGGCGGCTCCCGATGCAGCGTCATCCCGCTCGATAGCCTCGATCAACTGGTCCAGCAGGTCACAGCGTCCATGTATATCGCCAATGACGTAATAGCGCTCGCCGTCGGGGACGCTCGGACGACGTGTGGGCTCACCACGCCGACCAAAAAGCTTCGCAAGATTGAACATGGTACCTGAAACAGACCCGGGTAGCGCAAATTGACTGTTCGGGAGATACGCCCTTGTCTCGCAAGGAGCAACTGACGGCGCGGGGCGCTCGTCTTCGCAGTTGCGGAAAAAGCACACCTATTGCTGCGTATGCGAAAGGTTTTTGACTCGATCTTGCGCAATGGTGCGCTTTTGGGCAGGTTTATGAGTGTATCTGGACGAGAAGCCTAATAAAATGGCTCCGCCGGATTCGCAGGTGGGACGAAGCGACACTCGTACAGGAGTTTGTGATGCTAACGTCCTTTCGCGGCCTGATGGCCGCATCGCTCGCTATGGCGAGCATTTCTCTCGCAACGCCGGCCATGGCTCAATCGGAAGATGAAGCTGCGAGCAGTTCGATTACTGCGTCGGCCAATGTTGCGCTGACGACCGACTACCGGTTCCGCGGCATTTCCCAGTCCGGAGGAGACCCGGCTCTTCAGGGCGGGTTCGATGTCGCCCACGACAGCGGGTTTTATGTCGGAACCTGGGCATCTTCGATCAAGGGCGGGCCATCCTATGGCGATCTTGAACTCGACATCTATGCCGGGTGGAGCGGCAATCTGACCGAAGCGGTGAGCGTTGATCTGGGGGTCTTGTACTACATCTACCCCACGGAAGATCTCGGCCTCGATACGGACTATTGGGAACCTTACGCGTCGGTCAGCACCACGCTCGGGCCTGCCGCTGCGACCTTTGGAGTGGCCTACGCGCCGAAACAGGATTCGCTGAGCGGACAGGACAACCTGTATCTCTACACCGATCTCGGCTTCGGCATTCCGGACACGCCGATCAGCATAAACGGCCATCTTGGATATACCGATGGCGTACTGGCACCTCCGTTCGTGGCGGGTACTCTGGACGATACAGGCTTCGACTGGTCGCTTGGCGGGAGCGTGGCAAAAGGCAATTTCGAACTCGGCGTGGCCTATGTTGGCGTCGAGGGTCCTTCGATCGACGGCTATACCGACGATGCTATCGTGGCGACCCTGTCGGCCAGCTTCTAACGGGGGCACCAAGGAAGTGCGGGGCGCATCGGTTGGTGCGCCCCCTTTTTCGCCCCTAATCGAGGGCGAAATCAACAGTCGTCACGACGCGCACCTTCTTGAACGGCGTGTCGCCCACGCCCCAGCCGCCCGCTTCGCCATCGCGCGCCTCGATTGAAAAATATCCCTGCGTTGCTTTGCGAATGCCCCCAACATCCGCACCGCTGTCCTGGGCAAACTGTTCGGCAGAGGCGCGAGCATCTTTCGTCGCCTCGGCGACCATTGCGGGCTTGATCGAATTGAGGCCGGTAAAGGTGTAACTGATACCCGATCCGTCTTCGAGAACGACCCCGTTACGGACCAGTTCGGCCTGATTTCGCACGGCGCGCTGAGCGCGATTGATATCTTCGGTCCGAAGAACGATACGTTGCCGCACGGTGTAAAAGACGGTCCCGTTGTCGGTGTAGTTCGAGACATTTATCCCGGCAGGCGTGAGCGCTTCTGCAGGAAAACCCATGCGCTCGAAAAACTCGCGCACCGCCACGGCGTCTTTATCGGTGCTTGCCTGCGCACTCTGCAAGTTTGTGGCGGTCGACGCGAAGGACAAAGTCCATGTTGCCAGATCCGCGGTCACTTCGCGTTCGGCAAGGCCGCGAACAGTCACTGTGCGCTCGGCCGCCTTCATGCGCACGAGCCCATCGCCGAGGACGAATCCGCCGATGAACAGACCGGCCGAAAGTATGCCGGCGCTCGCAATCCAGCGTTTCAAAGTTGCATCCCCGCGCCTGTGCGTGGCACTTGGCGCTACCGTTTCGGGTTCGTCGGACATGATCGCGTTCCTCTCTGGCCAGTCTGGCGGAGCGCAACCTAAATTCTGCTCGGTGAACCGTGCTTTAATATAGATGAATGGAGTTCCAATTGACCAAATATCTTCACACGATGATCCGCGTGACCGACCCGGAGGCCACTGTAGCGTTTTTCAAGCTGATCGGGGTGGAAGAAACGCGCCGTTTCGATAACGAAGCGGGTCGCTTCACGCTTATTTTCCTGGCAGCCCCCGGTCAGGAAGGCGTCGCGGAAGTGGAACTTACCTACAACTGGCCCCCGCAGGACGGCAGCGATCCGGAGACTTATTCGGGTGGCCGCAATTTCGGCCATCTCGCCTATCGGGTCGAGAATATTTACAAGACCTGCCAGGCCATCATGGATGCCGGCCATACCATCAACCGGCCCCCGCGTGACGGGCACATGGCCTTTGTCAGGACGCCCGACGGCATTTCGATCGAGCTGCTGCAGGACGGATCTCTCGAGCCATGCGAGCCTTGGGCAAGCATGGAAAATACCGGGAGCTGGTAAGCCGCGTCAGTCGATATATGGGGAGCGCATATCGTCGGGATGCTGCGCGGACATGCGCAGGATGGTGTAGCCGACTATTGCCGAGATCAGCGAGCCGAGGAGGATTCCGATCTTCGCCTCGTTGATCAGCAATTGCTGGCCGGTAAAGGCAAGCCCGCTGATGAACAGCGACATGGTGAAGCCGATCCCGCACAGGATGGAAACTCCCCATATTTCGGGCCAGCTAGCCTGATCCGGCCGTGGCGCGAAGCCGATCTTGTCGGCAACGAAGATCGCCGAGAATATCCCGATCTGCTTGCCGACGAACAGGCCGGCCGCGATCGCAAGCGGGAGCGGGGCGAAGACCTGTTCCAGACCCATGCCGGCGAGCGGCACTCCGGCGTTGGCAAAGCCGAATACCGGAACGATCAGGTAGGCGCTCCACGGGGCAAGCCCGTGTTCCATACGCTCGACCATGGTCTGGTCGTCGGGGCCGACCATGGGAATGCACAGCGCCGCGACGACGCCCGCGATGGTGGCATGGATCCCCGAATTGAGGACGAAGTACCACAGGACCAGCGCGAGCAGGATATACGGCCAATATCGTGCCACGCGCATCTTGTTCAGGACCATCATGGCCAGGACTACCGCGCCGGCAGCAGCGAGCCAGCCGAGTTTGATCTGCGCGGTATAGAACAGAGCTATGACCATCACGGCGCCGATATCGTCGACGATCGCAACGGTCAGGAGGAAAAGGCGCAGCGATGCCGGGCAGCGGTTCCCCAACAGACCAAGTACGCCCATGGCAAAGGCTATGTCCGTCGCCGCCGGAATTGCCCAGCCGCGCATCAGTTCGGCATCGCCGCCGACCACGCCGACATAGACCAGGGCAGGGACTGCCATGCCCGCAACCGCTGCAAGAATTGGCAGGCGGCGGGATTCAGCGGTCGATAGCTGTCCTTCTATCCATTCGCGCTTAACTTCGAGTCCGACGACGAAGAAGAACAGCGCCATGAGCCCGTCGTTGATCCACAAATGCATGTCGTAGAGCTTTGGGATCGGCGTCCAGGGCAATTCGCCGTAGAAAAGCTGCTCGTATTCACCTGCAAGCGGCGAGTTGGCCGCCAGCATCGCGGCGATCGCCACGAGGATAAGCAGGATGCCGGCCGATGCGTCGCTGACGAAAAGCGCGCGAACGGGGGCAAATACGAGGCGGATTCCTGAAGGACGTTGGTTCATCTTGGCGACGCTCTCTCCCGTAAAGCGTCCCATGTTGCAAGTCTTGAAAGCGGAGGTTAACGAAATAGGCAGGGGGTGCCGTATGGTACTGGGGTCGTTTACTTTCGCGGAATGGTTCGTGCTCGTGCAGCACGAATTACTGCTGTTCGCGGCAGCATTCTTTGCACTCGGCATGATCGACGAGTTCGCTCTCGACTGTACTTATGTCTGGATGCGTCTCACCGGACGTATCGCGACACCTCGCCTGAAAGAAGGCGATCCAGAGGCCATTACAAGCCTAGCCGGCCCTGCTGCCGTATTCATTCCGACCTGGCGCGAAGAAGCCGTCATCGGCCCCACGCTCGTGCATATGCTGGACGTCTGGCCGCAGCCGGAAGTGACCATCTATGTCGGCTGTTATCGCAACGACCCCTATACCATGGCGGCCGTTATCGCCGCGACGCGGGGCGATCCGCGCGTACGGCTGGTGATTCACGGTGAAGATGGACCGACATCGAAGGCTGACTGTCTAAACCGTCTGTATCGGGCGCTGGAAGAGGATGAGGTGCGATCCGGACAGAAAGCCTCCATGGTCGTGCTGCACGATGCGGAAGACATGGTCGATCCCGCCGCGCTTTCCCTTTTGGATCAGGCGCTATGGCACGCACAGTTCGTGCAGCTTCCGGTGCTCGCCCTCCCGCAGCATCGTTCGCCGTGGATCGGCTCGCATTATTCGGATGAATTCGCAGAATCGCATGGCAAGGCTCTGGTTGTCAGAGACGCATTGGGGGCAGCCATCCCAGGTGCCGGTGTCGGCTGCGGGATCGCGCGCAATGCTTTGGCAGCCTTGGCGGCGCGGGAAGGCGGCAGCCCTTTTGCGCGAGAATCCCTTACCGAAGACTACGAACTCGGTCTCAAGATCGCCCAGGCTGGAGGACGAGGTCGGTTCATTCGCGTACGCGGCTGCGATGGCCGCTTGATTGCGACGCGCGCGTTTTTCCCAACCGGCCGCGACGAATCGGTGCGTCAGAAGACGCGCTGGATGCACGGCATCGCCTTGCAGGGGTGGGACCGGCTGGGCTGGGACCGGAAGCCGGTCGATCTCTGGATGCAGCTTCGCGACCGGCGCGGGCCGCTCGCCGCCATACTTCTGGTGCTAGCCTATTCGCTGCTCGTGTTTGCCGCGATATCCATGATGCTGAGTGAACTGCATATCGTGGCACTTCCTGCTGTTTCACCGCTACTTTCAGCGTTGCTCTGGCTCAATCTGTTCGGCGTGGTGATGCGCTTTCTGATGCGTGCCTGCTTCACTGCGCGCGAATATGGCTGGCGTCAGGGATTGATCGCCATTCCGCGAACTTTCGTATCGAATATCATTGCGATCATGGCTGGGCGGCGCGCCCTGATAGCCTACATCAAGACCCTTCGCGGTGCCCCGGTGATATGGGATAAGACGGAACATTGGGATCACCCGGCGCTGCTGAAAACGGTCGATAAAGCCGGTGCATAATCTGATCGCGCAACGTCAGGGGCAACCGGTTCTGTTCCTGTGCCTGCTGACGGCTGGATGGCTTTTACTGCGCGCGGCGACGTGGGAAAATCCGTTGCTGCCACCAGCCATTACGCCTGACCTGGTAATGATGGGGCTCGACAAGATCGAAAGCGCACCCGGACACACGGATCATCGAACCGGCAATTTCGGTCCGCCGAGCATTCGAGCGGGAAATGGTGGCACCGGCGCTCCCCGCGTCGCTCGTAAAACCGGGCGCCTAAAGCAGATTGGATTTGCCGCACTGGTGCGCAGCGGGAAAGCTGGATCGGGGGCTGGTAGCCTTCATCTTGAGCAGGTGGTGGCTCCGCGACTTGGAGAATCGCTTGGCGAATTGGCGGTCGCCAGCACTCGAGACCAATTGCCCGAGCCAACCAATCGACCAGTTTCTTCTGTGCGAGAGGATACTCGACCGGCGGGCTCGGCCTGGCGGATCGACGCCTGGTTGGTCGCGCGAGAGGGTAGATCCTTGCCGACGGAAGGCGGATCGCGGCCGGCCAGTTACGGGGGTAGTCAGGCCGGCGCTGTGCTGGCGTATAGTCTCGATCGATCCAGCGCCCGCCGACCAGCGGCATATTTCCGCGCCAACCGCGATCTCGGCAGCGACGGACAGACGGATACAGCCCTTGGCCTGCGTGTCCGCCCTCTCGCGAAGATACCGATCGATCTTCACGCTGAAGCGCGGGCGACGCATCGCGATGGATCAACCGAATTGAGGCCTGCAGCCTTCGTGGCGGGGGGATTCGAGCAGGTAAGGCTGCCGATGGAGGTGACGGCGCGAGCCTATGGCCAGGCTGGCTATGTCGGCGGCGATTTCGCAACCCCATTCGCAGATGGCGTTCTGGTCGTGGAACGCCGGGCGGTGAATTTCGGTCCGGGTGGTCTGTCGCTTGGAGCGGGCGCCTGGGGCGGCGCCCAGAAAGGGGCGTCCCGGGTCGATGTGGGACCCGCAGTGACCCTCAATCTATCCGCCGCGGGTGCGCCTGTTCGTCTGGAAGCGGGCTACCGCGTGCGTGTTGCTGGCAATGCAGCGCCGGGAAATGGTGGCGTTCTGACGCTTTCGACCGGGTTCTGACATAGTCCGGCTTCCAACCGTCCCCCCGCTGCGATAGGGCGAGGGCATGGATGTCTATCTCCCAATTGCGAACCTGTCCGTAAATGGACTGTGGATCGTCGCGCTGGGAGCTTTGACGGGCATTCTTTCCGGATTGTTCGGTGTGGGCGGCGGGTTTCTGACCACTCCGTTGCTAATTTTCTATGGCATCCCACCGACCGTGGCGGCCGCATCGGCATCGACGCAGGTCACCGGCGCGAGTGTCACCGGCGTGCTGGCGCACGGCGGTCGCGGCGGTGTCGATTATCGCATGGGGATGGTCATGGTGGCGGGGGGTATCGTCGGATCCGGATTCGGCGCGCTCCTCTTCCGTTTTCTGCGCTCGATCGGTCAGATCGACGTGGTTATCAGTGCGCTCTACGTCATCCTGCTCGGCACGATTGGCATGTTGATGGCACGCGAAGCGGTGCAGACGCTGCGTGGCACCGGCAGTTCGCAGGCGGCTCGAAGGCGGCACCACCCCATTATCGCGAGCCTGCCAATGCGCTGGCGTTTTTACCGTTCGGGCCTCTACATTTCCCCGATCGCGCCACTGGTTGTGGGCGTGGCGGTCGGTGTCCTGACCATGCTGATGGGCGTGGGTGGCGGGTTCATCCTTGTTCCTGCCATGCTCTATATTCTGGGCATGAGCGCAAATGTCGTCGTCGGCACTTCGCTCTACAATATTCTGTTCGTGACAATGGCCACAACTCTCATGCACTCGCTGACCACCAAGGCGGTCGATATCGTGCTGGTGTTCCTGCTGCTGGTAGGTTCGGTGACGGGCGCGCAGATCGGCTCCCAGATCGCGGTCAAGGCAAAGCCCGAGATATTGCGCCTTATCCTCGCTGCGATCGTCCTGCTCGTGGCGTTCCGCATGTTCCTCGGCCTGTTCTATCAGCCGGACGAAATCTACACGCTGTATCCGTTGTGAGGGCGCTTCTTCTCATCCTCTTCGCTTTTGCGCTGATGGGTCAGCGGGATCCCATCCTCGTGCCCGAAGTGAGTCAGCATGAAGTGCGCGTACGGCAAGGCTTTACCGGAACCGAGTTGCTGCTTTTCGGCGCGGTGCTCGATCCGCTGGGCAGGGCGGCAGGCAGCGACTACGATATCGTCGTGGTTCTCAAGGGCCCGTCCGAACCGGTTCGACTGCGCGAGAAGGAGCGTTTCGTCGGCGTGTGGGTCAATGCGGCGAGCAGCGATTTCCGCTCCGTCCCGTCGTTCTTCGCCGTCGCCTCTTCGCGCCCTGTATCGGAGATCGTCGACGAGAAGACCGCCGCGATCTACGAGTTCGGAACCGACTACATCCAGTTGTCACCGAGCGGCGTGATCGATCCGGAAGAACAGGCGCGCTTCAAGGCCGGGCTTGTCGATCTCAAGACGCGCCAGCAGCTCTACAAGCAGGATTTCGAAGGCGTTCAGATCAGCGAACAGGTGCTCTACCAGTCGCGCATTTCGCTGCCGTCCAGCGTCTCTACCGGCACATATACGGCGGAAACATTCGCTGTTCGCGATGGGCGGGTCATTGCATCGGCTCAGGCGGAAGTCGAAGTGAAGAAGGTCGGCTTCGAACGGCTCGTAGCGGAATATTCTCAGGAATGGTCGCTGGCCTACGG
Organism: Qipengyuania sp. NPDC077410; assembly: GCF_044543405.1. NCBI lineage: Bacteria > Pseudomonadati > Pseudomonadota > Alphaproteobacteria > Sphingomonadales > Erythrobacteraceae > Qipengyuania > Qipengyuania sp. NPDC077410. Next base: position 158,785 of record NZ_JBITWB010000002.1, read on the forward strand.
CCTGATGGCGGTCGCTCTTGCCGTGGGGATGGGCTGGGCAGCAGGCCGGTTGTTCGCGTTGATGTAATCCTTTCTGGCGCGGCGGCGTTGACCACATCTTAAGCAGTTTCGGGCAGGCGATACGCTGGCGCAAATGGGGCGTCATACGTGGGGCACAGCTGACCGATGACCGAAATGGGCAATCCCAACTACCGTACCTTCGATCCGGCGATGGAAGATGGCGCAGAGCCGCCGCAGCCGCGCAGCAATTCGCTACGGGACCGGATCAGGCGCAGCGCCGAACAATCCGCTCCATATGTGTCCCCTTCGGGATATGTTCACCAGCCGCAGCCTTGCGGGGATGTGACATCTGACCAACCGGTGTCTGTCGAACCGATTGCGCCTGTCGAACGCATTACACCAACGCTGGGAGACGCGCCGCCGCGCCCGTCGGGCCTTGCACCGCAGCGCGAGCCTGCGAATGCGGTTGAAGCCACCGCAGAAGAAGAACCGGTCAGCGAGAATGCCACCCAACCCATTGGCGTGGTGCTGGAGATCGCCGGTTCGGGTTCGATGATTGCCATCGACCTGCAACGCCTCAACGAGTGCACCGAAGATGACGATCCATCGATCGCCATGGCCGGACAGGTCGGTTCGCAGGTCAAGATCCGCGTCGGCAACAGCTGGCTTCTCGCCAGCGTTCGCAATCAGCGCCAGGATCGCAAGGCAGGGTCCATCCTCGCCAATATCGATTTTCTCGGCGAAGGGATCGAGGAGAAGCTGACCGGAAAGCTCCATGGTTTCCGCCGCGGTGTGACACGCTATCCCGTTCCAGGCGGGATGGTCTATCCCGCGTCGACGCAGGACCTCAAGCAGGTCTATGCGAGCGACGGACGCAGCGCGGTAACGATCGGCAAGGTCTATCCCACGAAGGACATCCGTGCGGGCATCTATATCGATGCCATGCTCGGGAAGCACTTTGCGCTGCTGGGTTCGACCGGCACCGGCAAATCGACCAGCGCGGCCCTGTTGCTGCACCGTATCTGCGAGGCGGCGCCCGAAGGGCATATCGTCATGATCGATCCGCATGGCGAATATTCGGCGGCGTTCCGCCATACCGGCGTGATCCTCGACGTCTCGAACCTCCAGATGCCGTACTGGATCATGAATTTCGAGGAGCATTGCGAAGTGCTGCTCACCAGCAACGGCAATGAGCGCCAGGTCGATGCAGACATTCTGGCGCGCTGTCTGCTCAAGGCCCGGCAGAAAAGCCGCCTTGCCGAAAGCATGGGCAAGATCACGGTCGATTCCCCCATTCCCTATCTCCTGTCCGACCTGTCTAACGAGATTCAGGACGGGATGGGCAAGCTCGACAAATCGACCAACTCCGCCCCTTACATGCGGATCAAGAACAAGCTCGACGAGATCAAGGGCGACCCGCGGTACCAGTTCATGTTCTCCGGCATGCTGGTGGCCGACACGATGGCCGATTTCATCGCCAAGATCTTCCGCATGCCATCCAACGGCAAGCCGATTTCGATCATCGACGTGTCGGGCGTCCCCTCGGACATTACCGCGACCGTGGTTGCCGTGCTCAGCCGCCTGGTCTTCGACTTCGCCATCTGGGGCCGCGAGGAGCGTACATCGCCGATCCTGCTCGTGTGCGAGGAAGCGCATCGCTACGTTCCGAACGAGAAGAATGCCGATGGCAATTCGGTCGGCACCATCCTTAGCCGGATCGCCAAGGAGGGCCGCAAATACGGCATCTCGCTCGGCCTGATCACGCAGCGTCCGTCCGACCTTGCCGAAGGCGTGCTGTCGCAATGCGGCACGATCATTTCGATGCGCCTCAACAACGACCGCGACCAGGAATTCGTGCGGGCCGCCATGCCGGAAGGTGCGCGCGGGTTCCTCGATGCGATCCCGGCCCTGCGCAATCGCGAATGCATCATCTGCGGCGAGGGCGTGGCCATCCCCATGCGCGTCAGCTTCGACAATCTGGAGGAATCGCGGCGCCCGGCATCGGAAGACCCGAGCTTCGTGGAACTGTGGAACAAGACCGGCGGCGAAGAGGAAACCGTCCAGCGCACCGTGTTGCGCTGGCGTTCGCAGGGCTGATTCGATCTCGCGGCGTTACATGTCGGGCTTGAACCGCCCGACCGCTTCGCCATTCGTATTGACCTCCTCCGCCGCGCGTTCCGGCGAGATGGCGCGTGCCTTGAGGCGCCAGCCCTTGCGGCGATAGGCGACGATCGCCAGCGCAACGCCGACGAAGGAGCCGAAGGGGAAGCTCAGCCACAGGGCATCCTGTCCCAGCGTGTCGACCAGAGCGTAGTAGAAGCCGAGCCGCGCCGGGAACAGCGCGATCCCCAGCACGATCAGCGGCGCATAGACGACGCCGCCAGCGCGCATGGTGCCGAACAGCACGATCGTCACCCCGAAGATGATGAAGCTCCAGCTCGCCAGGAACTGGATGTGGCGGGCCAGCGCCACGGCAGGACTTTCGGGACCCAGGAACAGAACCAGCGCCGCGCGGTCGAACAGCAGCAGCAGCGCGGTCATGACGCCGGTCAGCACCAGGTTCGTGGTCACCCCGGCGCGGCTGATCTGGTCCAGCCGGTCCAGCTTGCCCGCCCCGATGGCCTGCGCCGCCATGGCACTGGCCCCGGCACCGATCGCCATCGCGGGCATCTGGAGATAGGTCCATAATTGCAGCGACGCGCTGTAGGCGGCGGCCGCAAGCAGCCCTTCGCGGTTGACGAGGCCGATGAAGACGATCCCCGCCGAAGACACCAGCAGCATCTGCGCCCCCATCGGCAGACCCTTGCCGAGGATGTAGCCCATTTCGGCCCGCCGCGGGATGAGATAGCCAATTTCCCTGCCGCGCAGCCGCAGGGGCAGATCGCGCCAGTAGACATAGGCGACCAGCCCGGCGAGCGACACATAGCCCGCGATCGCGGTGGACAGCGCCGACCCGGCAATACCAAGCCGCGGGAAGGGGCCGATCCCGGCAATCAGCAGCGGGTTGAGCACGATATCGAGCACGACCGTCAGCGCCATGAAAATGAAGGGCGTTCGCGCATCCCCCGAACCGCGCAGGCCCATGGCGATCATCACCGTGGCCATGGAACCGGGGATCGCGATGAAGATGACGCGCAGATATGACAAAGCGAGCGTGTAGGCCTGTTCCGGTGTGCCCAGCGCCTGCAGCAGGGCGGGCGATGCCAGCCAGCCTGCAATCGCCACAATCAGCGCGAGCGTAAGGCAGAACCCCATGGCGGTGCCGAATGTCCGCCGCGCCTGATCGGTATCGGATGCACCGAACGCCTGCCCCATCTTGACCGTTGCCGCCATGCCGAAACCGAAGACGGCGGCGAAGGTGAGGAACATGATGATATTGGCATTGGCGGTTGCAGCCAGTGCCGCTTCACCCAGCAGCCGCCCGACCCAGATCGAATTGACCGAGCCGTTGAGCGACTGGAGCAGATTGGATGCGAGCGTGGGCAGGCTGAACAGGACCAGTGTCTTGAGAACCGGTCCGCTGGTCAGATCGCGCGGCTTGGCTGGCGTCGGCGGTCTCATGTGGCCCGTGTGTCTCCGAACAGGTGGATGTGCAGGCGGTCGCTCAACCGGAAACCATGGCGCACGCAGAGCGGCGCGAGCCATTTCTCGCGCTCGCGCAAGGTCTCGCTATCGGTGCCTTCGGCCATCAGGAACACATGGCCGGGCCTGAAGCGGTACCGGTCGCGCAGCGCCAGGACCTCGTCGACGTCTGCGGGTTCCGCGATCACGAATTTGAACCACGCGCGCGGATCGGTGGCATAGGCATCGAGCCGTTCGGGCAGCAGCGCCAGTTCGGCGGGATTGCCGCTATGCGCCAGCTTGGGGCTGACGTTGAACTGGTCGATGCGGATATCGAGCGGGGCGGGGGCCCTGGTGGTCCCGTTGGTTTCGATCTCGACCGACACATCGGGCAACAGCTCGAGCAGGCGGCCAAGGGCAGGGGCCTGCAGCAAGGGTTCGCCCCCGGTTATGACAAGGCGGCTTTGCCCCAGCGCCGTGATGCGCGCGGCGACTTCATCTTCCGGCAGCGAGAGCTGGTTGGCCTTGCGGTCGTATTCCACGCCGCCGCGATGGGGGCGTTCGTCGCCCTGGAAATGCCAGGTATAGGCGGTGTCGCACCACACACAGGCAAGGTTGCAGCGCGACAGGCGCATGAAGGCGACCGGCATGCCCATGCTCGGCCCTTCGCCCTGAACCGACGCGAAAATTTCCGGCCCGCCTTCATCGTCGGTCGCGAGTATCAGCGCCATGCCAGTCCTGACGGGTTTACACCGACCCCATGCAAAATAAAAACTCCGGCAGGCCGCGACGCTGCGCTCAAATTATTGTGAGAAAACAGGAAAGTTGGCTTTCCCCAATTCGAAGGTGTCACCTTTCGCGCAGGCCCTGTCACGATGATTTCCCACATGCGTTTCGCGCAGATACGGATGGGCCGGGGATTCATATCCCCGGCATAGGCAAAATGTCCCCGTGTAGGAAAGAGCTACCTTACCCCAGCCGCGCCAGCGCAGCAGTCAGGCGTTCGACCTCTGCGGTGTGATGGGCGTGATCGGCGCGGGCCTTTTCGACCGCTTCGGGCTTGGCGCGATCGACGAAGTTCGCGTTGGACAGACGCCCTTCGAGCGACTTGGCTTCCTTGGTGGACGCTTCGAGCGCCTTGGAAAGGCGGGCTTTCTCGGACGCAATGTCGATCACACCTTCAAGCGGGATCACGAAGGCATCCTCGCCGGCTGCGATCTGCATGGCGGCACCGGCGGGGGCATCGGCCATGTGGATCGGGGTCAGGCGGGCAAGCCGCTCGATCGCTGCGCCATTGGCCTCGACCACCGATTTCGCCAGCGTGCTGGGCGCCGGGCAGAAAGCTTCGAGCTTCGCGCCCGGCGGAATGCCCAGTTCGTTCTTGGCGGTACGCACCGCGCTGGTCAGCGCGATCAGCCAGTCGATTTCCGCCTTGGCCGCCGCGTCGATCTCGGCCTGCGGATCGGGCCATTGCGCAGTGATCAGCGGGTAATCGGCGCGTTCGGCCTGCTTGGACCACAGCTCTTCGGTGATGAAGGGCATGAACGGGTGCAGCATGACCAGGATCTGGTCGAGCGCCCAGCCGGCTACCGCCTTCGTCTCGTCATCGAAATTGCCCTTGATCAGTTCGATGTACCAGTCGCAGAACCGGTCCCACACGAAGTGGTAGATCGTGTTCGCGGCCGCATCGAAACGCAGTTCGGCCAGCGCCTTGTCGAGCGCGTCCCTGGTTTCGATGACTTCGCCGATGATCCAGCGATTGACCGCCAGCTTGGGGGATAGCCCCGGGCCGGTATGATCGCCGATGCCGCCGACGATCCCGTTGGACTGGCAGAAGCGCGTGGCATTCCACAGCTTGGTCGCGAAATTGCGGTATCCCTCGATCCGCTTGTCATCCATCTTGATGTCGCGGCCCTGGCTTTCCATCGCCGCCATGAAGAAGCGCAGCGCATCGGCGCCGTACTGGTCGATCAGGCCCAGCGGATCGACGACATTGCCCTTGGACTTGGACATCTTCTGCCCGTCTGCCGCGCGGACAAGGCCGTGGAGATAGAGCCTGGGCCAGGGGTTCTGGCCGGTGTTGTACTGCCCCATCATCATCATCCGGGCATCCCAGAAGAACAGGATGTCGAAGCCGGAGATCAGCAGGCTGTTGGGGTAGTGCTTTTCGACGAGATCGGTCTTGTCCGGCCAGCCGAGGGTGGCGGACGGCCACAGCGCGGAAGAGAACCAGGTGTCGAGGACGTCTTCGTCGCGGGTCAGCGCGATGCCGTCGCCAGCCTGTGCCTGCGCCTCTTCTTGCGTCATCGCGACATAGGCTTTGCCGTCGGCGTCATACCACGCCGGGATCCGGTGACCCCACCAGAGCTGGCGGCTGACGCACCAGGGCTGGATGTTTTCCATCCAGTTGAAGAAGGTCTTCTCCCAGCTTTTCGGGACGATTTCGACTGCGCCGCTCTTCACGGCCTCGATCGGCTTCTTCGCCAGCGTTTCGGCATCGACATACCACTGGTCGGTCAGCCAGGGTTCGATCACCACGCCGCCGCGGTCGCCGAACGGCGTCGCGATGGTGCGCGGTTCGGCATCGTGCTCGACAGCGTTGCCTTCCTTGTCCTTCGTGACATGCGGAATGAGGCAATCCAGTTCCTTCAGTCGCCGGACGACCAGTTCGCGGGCGCCGTCCACGCCCTCGCGCTTGAAGCGGTGAAGGCCGAGGAATTCCTCCGGCACCAGCCCGTCCGCTGTCTGGCAGACATTGGCTTCGCCATCGAGCATGTTGAGCATGTCGGCTGGCTTGAACCCGGCGCGCTTGCCGACTTCGAAATCGTTGAAGTCGTGGCCCGGCGTGATCTTGACCGCGCCCGAACCGAGTTCGGGATCGGCATGTTCGTCCGCGACGATGGGCACGCGGCGGCCGGTGATGGGCAGCACGACATGCTTGCCCACGACCGATGCGTAACGCGCATCATCGGGATGCACGGCAACCGCCATATCGGCCAGCATGGTTTCGGGCCGCGTGGTGGCGACTTCGATGTAATCGCGCCCGTCGGCCAGCGTCACACCGTCTTCGAGCGGATATCTGAAGTGCCAGAAACTGCCCTTCACATCCTGCGTCTCGACCTCGAGATCGGAAATCGCCGTCTTCAGCTTGGGATCCCAGTTGACCAGCCGCTTGTCGCGATAGATCAGCCCGTCATTATGCAGGTCGACGAAGGTCTTGAGCACGGCCTGCGAAAAATGATCGTCCATCGTGAACTGTTCGCGCGACCAGTCCATCGAACAACCCAGACGGCGCAGCTGGCGGGTGATCGTGCCGCCGCTTTCTTCCTTCCATTCCCACACCTTCGCGATGAAATCCTCGCGCGAATAATTGGTGCGTTTGTCCTGACTGGCCTCGAGCTGGCGTTCCACCACCATCTGCGTGGCAATGCCTGCGTGATCGGTGCCGACCACCCACAACGCATCCTTGCCGCGCAGCCGTTCGTAACGGATCATCACGTCCTGCAGGGTGTTGTCGAGCGCGTGGCCGATATGCAGGCTGCCGGTCACATTGGGCGGCGGGTTGACGATGGTATAGGGTTCGGCCTGCGGGCGGTCGGGGCGGAACAGGCCCTCTCCTTCCCAATGCGCGTACCAGCGCGCCTCGATTTCGGCGGGATCGAATGTTTTCGGTAGCTCGGTGCTCATGGCGTCGCCTTTGCCAGCGCCCTTGTTGCGATGCAACGCTGCAGGTGATGTGCGGCGATAGTCGCTTGGCAAGCGACTCATTTCCCCTCATACCCGCCCGCAATGGGTGGTATTGCCGAATATGAGCTGGTCGAAGGGGATGACGGGGGCAATGTGCTCGTCCTGTCGGGACCCTTCCTGGTGTCCACGATCGGCCAGGTCGATCACGATCTGCGCGCGCTGGACGGGCAGATAACCAAGGTCGACCTGTCCGCAATCAGCGAAATCGACACGGTCGGCGCCTGGGTGGCCTGCAGTATTTCCAGAGAATTCAACGCCGACTTGACCGGGGCGAGCCCGCGGGCGGAACGTCTGATCGAAGCGCTGAAAGACACCGGCTCGAAGGAAGACATCGGCGCTCCGCGCCTGCCGGTGTTCGAACGCGTACCCGAAGCGATCGGCCAGAAGATGCTCAATGCCCGCAAGGGCGTTTACGGCGTGGTCGGCTTTCTGGGCGCGCTGCTTTTGTCCATCGGCAGCCTGATCCGCCATCCCAAGCGGTTCCGCTGGCTGGCGCTGGTCCGCCAGCTGGAACTGGTGGGTATTTCGGCCCTGCCGATCGTGGGGCTGATGAGCTTCCTGATCGGGATCGTCATTGCGCAGCAGGGGGCCGTGCAGCTGGCGCAGTTCGGGGCGGAAACGCTGACCGTGAACCTCGTCGGCCGGATTACCCTGCGCGAACTGGGCGTGCTGATGACCGCAATCATGGTCGCGGGCCGTTCGGGCAGCGCCTTTGCCGCGCAGATCGGCACCATGCGCCTGACCGAGGAAGTCGACGCCATGCAGACCATCGGCATATCCCCGATGGAAGCGCTGGTCGTGCCGCGAATCATGGCAGCAGTGCTGATGATGCCGCTGCTGGGCTTCTACGCTGCAGCCGTCGCCATCATCGGCGGCGCCGTGGTCGGGGAGTTCATGCTGGGCATACCGTTCTGGACCTTCCTGAGCCGTATTCAGGATGTCGTCCCGATCTACGATTTGTGGGTCGGCCTGCTCAAGGCGCCGGTCTTCGGCCTGATCGTGGCGCTGGCCGGTTGCTATCACGGCATGCAGGTGAAGGGGAATTCCGAAGACGTCGGCCTGCGCACCACAATGGCGGTGGTTACCGGCATCTTTGCCGTGATCGTGATCGACGCCTTCTTCGCGGTGTTCTTCACCAAGGTCGGGTGGGCCTGATGGCACAGGACGAAACCGGCCGGCAGCTCGAGCGCCACGAGCGTTTTCGCGGCGAATATCCGATCGAAGTGGAAGGGCTGACCAACCGCTTCGGCGATCAGGTCATTCACCAGGATCTCGATCTCAAGGTCAGGCGGGGGGAAATCCTCGGCGTGGTCGGCGGCTCGGGCACGGGCAAGTCGGTGCTGATGCGCTCCATCATCGGGTTGCAGCACCCTGCGGAAGGGGACATCCGTGTGTTCGGCCGTTCCGTGGTCGGCACCGATCCCGAACAGGATATCGGCATCCGCAATCGCTGGGGCGTGCTGTTCCAGGGCGGGGCGCTGTTCAGCACACTGACCGTGGGCGAAAACGTCGAAGTGCCGCTGAAGCAGTTCTATCCCGAAATCGATGCCGAGCTGCGCCATGAAATCGCGCGCTACAAGACGATCCTTTCGGGCCTGCCGGAAGAGGCGGTGAGCAAATATCCCAGCGAACTGTCCGGCGGGATGAAGAAGCGCGCCGGTCTGGCCCGCGCGCTGGCGCTCGATCCCGAACTGCTGTTCCTGGACGAACCGACCGCGGGGCTCGACCCCATCGGGGCGGCGGCGTTCGACAACCTTACGCGCGAGCTGAAGGAAACGCTGGGTCTCACCGTGTTCCTCATCACGCACGATCTCGATACGCTGCACGAAATCTGCGACCGCGTGGCGGTGCTGGCGGACAAGAAGGTGATCGCGGTCGATACGGTTCCCAATCTGATGGAACTGGACCACCCCTGGATACAGGAATATTTCAACGGGCCACGCGGCCGCGCGGCGCTGACGGCGCAGGCGCTCGACGAACTGCGCAGTCACATGGACAAGCCGCTCGCGGCGAACGTGGTCAAAGCGTTGGACAAACCGCCTGCGGGCAAGGCATAGGGCGAAACCAATGGAAACGCGGGCAAATCACGTTTGGGTGGGGGCGGTGTCGCTGCTGATCCTCGGCGCGCTCGCGCTGTTCATCGTCTGGCTCGCCAGGCTGGGCGGCGGCGCGCAGGACGAATACGACATCTTCTTCAAGCAGTCGGTATCGGGGTTGGCCAATGGCAGCGGCGTCGATTTTTCGGGCGTGCCGGTCGGTCAGGTCACCCAGATCGAACTGTGGGACAAGGATCCCGAATTCGTCCGCGTCCGCATCAAGGTGAAGGACACCGTGCCCATTCTCGTGGGCACCACCGCCACGATCCAGGGCAGCTTCACCGGCGTATCGACCATCACGCTCGATGGCGCGCGCACCGGTGCGCCGCCGATTTCGTGCGAGACGACCGCCTGCACCGAAGGCGTGCCGATCATTCCGCCCACGGCAGGCGGTGGCTTCGGCGCCGTGCTTGCCAGCGCGCCGCTGCTGCTGGAACGGCTGGCCACGCTGACCGAGCGGCTGACCGTCCTGCTCAGCGATCGCAACCAGGAACAGATTTCGCAGATCCTCGCCAATGCCAATGCCGCCAGCGCCGGTTTCGCCGATGCGGCCCCGCAGATGGAGCGCACGATGGCGGAACTCCAGGTGACGCTGCGCGAAGCGGCGGAAGCGCTCGACCAGTTCGAAACGGTCACCCGTTCGACCGATCGCATCATCAACCAGGAAGGCGAAGCCATCGCCCGCGATCTTCGCTCGACGCTGGAATCCGCCAGCGGTGCGGCCAAGGCGCTGGAAGACACGCTGAACGATGCCCGCCCCGCGACCAAGCAGCTGACCGAAAGCACGCTGCCCGCGGCAGAGGCGACGCTGCGCGATCTGCGCGCCACAAGCAAGGCGCTGCGCGACGTGACCGAGAAGATCGACGAAAAGGGTGCAGGTTCGCTGCTGTCGAGCCAGCCATTGCCTGATTACAAGCCGTGAGGGGCCTGAGCATGAAAAGCACCATTAAACTTGCCGCGCTGGCTCCGGCGCTGCTGCTGGGCGGCTGCCTCAGCTTCGGCGGCGAAGCGCCCGACAGCCTGCTGACGCTGACGCCCACCGCAACGGTTCCGGCCGGGGCAGGCGCGCCCATGTCGCAAAGCAACGCCATCGCGCTGGTCGAATTCGGATCGACCAAGGCGATCGATGTGACCCGCGTTCCGGTCCAGGTGACCGACACCGAACTGGCCTATCTGCAGGATGCCGTATGGGTCGATCGGCCCGCGCGCCTGTTCGGTCAGCTGGTTGCCGAAACCATCCGTTCGCGTACCGGCCGCATGGTCGTCGATGGTGACGATCCGGGCGTCGGCGCAATCGACCGGTTGCACGGCACGCTGCGCAGCTTCGGCTATGACGCGCGCAGCAGGGATGTGGTGGTCGTGTTCGATGCGGTCCGCAACGGCGCTTCGTCCAATGTGACGACGCGGCGGTTCGAATCGCGCGTTCCCGTTGCAGCGCCGGAAACGGCCTTCGTCGGTCCGGCGCTCAATCAGGCGGCCAATGATGTCGCCGGGCAGATCGCCGACTGGGTCGGCCAGGGCGCTTAACGCGTCGCGGCCAGCGTCGTAAAAACCTGCGCGGCCGAGAAATCGTCGGCCCGGCGTTTACGGACGGCTTCCGCTTCCTCGTCCCGGCCCCACCTGTCGGCCTGCCATTCTTCCTCGAGGTTGGCGTCCCGCCACAATGCCATGGGATCTTTGACGGCTTCCTCGCTCGCCAGCAGCGCAATGCACAGCGACGCGGCAAGCGATGCCATGGCCGTCACGCCGGCCAGCGCGAAATCGTCCAGCGTTTCCAGATGATGGCGCAGCGCCGCCAGCGTTTCTTCCGCCTGCGGGCGATGGACGATCCCGCTCACGCGCTGGAACCGCATGCCGAACCGGTTTTCCAGATGTTCGACCAGCGGCTCCCACCGGTCCTGCTGATGGCGATACAGCGCATCTTCGGGATCGGCGCGGTAACACAGCGTGTCGGTCTCGGCATAACCGATCAGCTTGTCGATCGCCGCGTCCCGGTCCGCCCGGACGATGTCGATGGCGAAATCCGCGTGATCGCGAAACAGGAACAGCCCGGGGTCGATCTTGTCGCCCTGATCCTGCCATTCGCTCGCCAGCGCATTCGCCAGAACGCGGCTCGGCACGATCTGCGGCTGCTTGCTGCCCTGCGTTCGGATGGCCCGGCCATCCAGCGAAACCTGCCAGCCGCCATCCACTTCGTCGACGGAAACGTCCTTGTAAAACCGCTTCACTTGCGGCTGCTCCACCGCTTGGCGAGCGTGGTCGGCACGATGAAAACGCCCACCAGCCCCAGCGCCATGAACAGGTAACCGAGCATTTCAGGGAACGGCAGGACTTCGCCCAGGATCAAGGCCCCGACCACGCCCAGCAACAGGCCGGACAGGCGCATGGCCTGAATCGCAAGGAACCGGGTTTTGGCGGGATCATGCTGGTCCACGGATCATCTCTCCTAATTGCGCTGCCGTATCGGCCACCGCGCTGGCCCCGGTGTCGATCAGTTCCTGCGCTTCGTGATAGCCCCACGAAACGCCGATCGCCCGCACGCCCGCGGCCACCGCCATTTCCATGTCGAAACTCGTATCGCCGATCATCACGGCCTCGCCCGGCGCCACTCCCGCTTCGACCAGGGCGGCTTCCAGCATCGCCGGGTGGGGCTTGGATGGATGGCGGTCGGCCGTCTGCAATGAAGTGAAGCGATGGCGGATGCCATGCGTGTCGAGGCATGAATGCAGGCCGCGATCGCTCTTGCCCGTCGCCACGGCCAGCAGCCAGTCTTCGGCCGCCAGTTCCTCGATCAATTCGGCAATTCCGGCAAACAGCGGCTCGCGCAGTCCGCCCGACTGGCGCAGGTCGCGAAATCCGGTCTTGTATGCTTCCACCACCGCATGGCGCTGTTCGTCGCTGACATCCGGCGCCAGTTCGCGCAGCGCATAGGGCAGGCTCAGCCCGACCATCCGGCGCACATGGTGCCGGTCGGGTGCGGCCAGCCCATTGCTGGTAAAGGCCAGTTCCATCGTCTCGCAGATCGCGGCCTGGCCATCCACCAGCGTCCCGTCACAATCGAACACCACCAGCCTGCTCATGCGGCATTTCCGCCGATGGCTGCGGCAAGCGCTTCGTTACCGTTCCCGGCAAGACCGGCGATGATCGCCGCGCGCTCTGCCGGGGTGCGTTTCTGCGATAGCTTGAAGGTCGGGCGCCATTCGCGCACCTCCATTTCGAAACCGACGATGGCCTTGAACAACCCGTTCCACATCGGCTCGCTCGCCTCCCCGGCGCTCCAGCGATCGCCTTCGATGCGGTGTTCGTGCGTGTCGATCAGATCGTAAAGCAACGTGTCGAGTTCGTCATCCGCGATGCGCCGCACCGGGCCTTCCATCTCGATCGCGACATAATCCCAGGTCGGCACCGTGTCGCGGTTGTCGTACCATCGCGGCGAAACATACCCGTCTGGGCCGTTGATCAGGGCGAGGGCGGTTGCTCCTTCCAGCGAACGGGTCAGGGCATTGCCCCGGGCAAGGTGGAATTGCAGCCGGTTCTCGTCGCGCAGGATAAAGGGGGTATGGGCAACCCGCGGCCCTTCGGGCGTGGTCAGAAACACCATGCCGAACGCCGCCCGGCCGATCCATTCGCGCATCAGCGCATGATCCTCGCTTCTGAAAAGCGGGTTGGGATGCATCAGCGCTTGCCCTTGGGCTTCGGCTTGCCGGTGGCTGCACCACGTGCGCGCCGCGGCGAACGCTGCGACTTGCGGAAGTTTTTCGCGTGCTGGCGCGCCTGCTGCTTCTTTTCCTCGCGGCTCTTGGGCGGCGGATCGTCGCGCATGGGGGTGGCGTCGCTGGCGTTCACATCGAAACCCAGCTGTTCGAGCGATGCGGCGAAATGTTCGGGCAGTTCTGCCGTTACGTCCAGCTTGCCGCCATCGGGACTGTCGATGATCAGGCGCCGCGCATGCAGATGCATCTTGCGGCTGATGGTTCCGGTAAGAAACGCATCCTTGCCGCCGTATTTCCCGTCGCCCACGATCGGATGGCCCATGGCCGCGCAATGGACGCGCAACTGGTGGGTTCGCCCGGTCATCGGCTGCAGTTCGAGCCAGGCGGCTTTCTTGCCCGCGCTGTCGACCACGCGATATTTGGTTTTCGCAGCCTGTCCGTCTTCATGGTCGACATGCATCTTCTCGCCGCCCGAACCGGGCTGCTTGGCCAGCGGGGCCTCGATCACACCTTCGCGGATATCGGGCACGCCGATCACCAGTGCCCAATAGACCTTCTTGGCGGAACGGCCCGAAAACCGCTTGGAAAAGAACGATGCGCTGCCCGGTGTGCGCGCCACCAGCAGCACGCCACTGGTATCCTTGTCCAGCCGGTGGACCAGCCGCGGGCGCACCTCGTCCTCACCCGGAGCATAGGCATCCAGCAGGCCATCGACGTGGTTGAACGTGTTGGTTCCGCCCTGCGTGGCAAGGCCCGGCGGCTTGTTCAGCACCAGCGCGCCCTTGGTCTTGGTGATGACCATGCCTTCGGCCTGCTCGATTTCGGCAGGCTTCAGCTCGCGCTTGGTCTTTTCCTTCTTGTGCGGCGCATCGCCGCCCGGGGGCACGCGGATCTGCTGGCCCTGTTCCAGCCGGTCGTCCGGCTTCACCCGCTTGCCGTCGACGCGCACCTGCCCGGTGCGGGCCCATTTGCTGACCGTGCCGAAGCCGACCTGGGGCAGGTGGCGCTTGAACCAGCGGTCCACCCGGATGCCATCGTCATCGGCCTCGACCGTGAAACTGCGCACTTCGTCGGAAGTCTTCATCCTGCCATCCTCATTACACCAAGGCCTACCATCAGTCCGGTGATGCCAAGCGCGATCGACAGGAAGGCGTAAAGCAGGGCGAACAGGTACTGACCGCGTTCGATCAGCAGCACCATTTCAAGGCTGAAGGCGCTGAAAGTCGTGAAGCCGCCCAGCAGGCCCACGCCCAGCAGCAGGCGCAGCTGTTCGCTCCCGCCCGATCCGTGGCGCGCCAGCCATCCGGCCAGCAGGCCCATGAACAGGCTGCCCGCGGCATTGGCGGCAAGCGTAGCGAACGGGAAAACGCTGATGATCGGGGCGCCCAGCCAGCTTGTCATGGCACGGCCAAGCTGCCAGCGGAGCACCGCACCGACCCCGCCGCCCAGAAAGACGTGCAGCGCTGCGACGAAGGGAGAAAAGGAGGACATCGCCGGTGCCCTTAGCCGCCATTTGCGCGTTCGTCATCCCGATGCGCGCGCCCGCATCTGCGATTGCTACAAACACTTGCCATTTACGGAGCGAATCCGTATGTGCGCACCCGTTCGAGCCGATCCGGAACGGATTCGGCGCGTATTTCGTTCTATTGGCGAAACCGTTTCAAGGAGGCAAAACCCGCTGCGCGGGCTCTGGCCCGCAAGTTGAGGTATTGAAGTTTATGCAGATCATGGTTCGCGATAACAATGTCGACCAAGCTCTCCGTGCGCTCAAGAAGAAGCTGCAGCGTGAAGGCGTATATCGCGAAATGAAGCTGCGCCGCCACTACGAAAAGCCCAGCGAAAAGCGCGCCCGTGAAAAGGCTGCTGCCGTTCGCCGCGCCCGCAAGATGGAACGTAAGCGCATGGAACGCGACGGCATCAAGTAAGTCGCTATTGCGGCTGCCACGAAGCTAAGCCATGAGGGCGCGGAGAAATCCGCGCCCTTTGCGTATCAGGACACTTTTTCATGACCGAGATTACCCGCGTTCCTCTCCAGCCCATCAAGAAAGGCTCGCTGACCAAGCTCTGGCTTGGCGTCGCGGTGGCCGTTTTGCTGGGTGCCGGCCTTGCCTGGGCCGCCATTCCCAAGGGGCTGGATGTCGAAACGGTAACCGCTGGCACGGGCGATTCGCCAAAAATGGGCGACGTGGTGTTCGTGAAATATGTCGGCAAGCTTGCCGACGGGACCGAATTCGATCGCTCGCAGCCGCTGCCGATCCCGCCCGGCCTGTTTCCGGAAGGTAATCCGCTGCTGCTCGAAGAAGGGGCGATCATCGATGGCTTCATCGAAGGGTTGACGCAGATGCAGAAGGGCGGCAGCTACGTCCTCACCATTCCGGCGGAACAGGCCTATGGCGCCGAACCGCCTCCCGGTTCGCCGATCCCGCCCAATGCCGATCTGACCTTCGATGTCGAAGTCGTCGATTTCATGAGCCGGGACGATTTCCAGGCCCGTGCCAATGCGCTCCAGCAGATGATGGGCCAGCAGCAGCAGGGCCAGCCGGGCGAACCCGGCCAGCCGGTGCCGCCGCCCGCCGAATAACCGATACGGGGGAGGTCGCATGAGCCAGCCCGGCGATCCGAATACGTCCTCCCTCCATTCCGACTGGCCGCTTCGCCCGTGGGGCCTTGCCGCCCTCCTGGGGCTGGCGGGCCTCGGTGTATATTTCCTTGCCGAATGGAATGCGGATGTGTGGGCGCCGTGGCGTGCCGCGCTGACCGCTGCTTTGGCCTTCGGGTCGCTCGCTCTCGCTTTCACCGTCGATCGCGGCCGCTGGAAACAGCCGCTCGCCTTTGCCGCCGTCGTGGCGCTGATCATGGGCGGGATCGCCTGGCGCGTCGCACTGGCCAGCGAAACCCATGTCGATGCGCCGTTCTGGTTCGCTGCCGGGATCGTCGCCATCGCGCTTGCGCTGCCGCTGTTCCAGGCCGGTTTTCATCGCTGGCGCTGGCGCACCTCCTACGATGAAACGCATTTCCATGTCTGGACCGATGCCATTTGCGTGGCAGGCGCGCTCGCCTTCGTCGGGCTATCGTGGCTGCTCCTGTTTCTCCTCGCGCAGCTCTTTGCCGCCATTAAGATCGATGTCCTGAAGACGCTCGTCGATCAGGGCTGGTTCGGCTGGATGTTTTCGGGCGCTGCATTCGGCGCCGCACTCGGCGTGTTGCGCAACCAGCTCAGGATCATCGGCACGCTGCAATCGGTCGTGATGCTGGTCTTCTCGATCATCGCCGTGCCGCTGGCGGTCGCGCTCGTCATATTCTTGCTGGCCGTCGTGGCCAGCGGCATTTCGGTGCTGTGGAACGCGACCGAAAGCCCCACGCCGCTTCTGCTCTCATTCGCCGCGGCCTGTTTCGTGCTCGTCAATGCCGTGGTCCGCAATGGCGATGCCGAAGCGAGCGGCAACCGCGTGCTGCGCTGGGCCGCGCTGGTGCTCGCGCTGGCGATCCTTCCGCTGGCGCTGCTCGCCGCGATCTCCACCGGCACGCGTATCTCCGAATACGGCCTCAGCCCGGAACGGCTGTGGGGCGTCGTCGCGGTGGCGGTGGCGGTGGCTTACGGTGTCGCCTATTTCATCGCTCCGATCCGCGGCCGGATGGCCGGGGCCATGGCCGGCTGGATGGACGGCGTGCGAACCGCCAATATGCACCTTGCGGTCGGCACCTGCGTGCTCGCCTTCATCCTTGCCCTGCCGCTGTTCGATTTCGGGGCGATCTCCACGCGCAACCAGCTCGCCCGGCTCGAATCGGGGGCGGTCACTGTTGAAGACTTCGATTTCGCTGCCTTGCGCTGGGATTTCGGTGACGCTGGCCGGCAGGCGCTGGCTCGCCTTGCCAAACGCAGCGGGCAGGTGGGGGAACTGGCGCAGGCCGCTGCCGCTCGGACGACCCGTTATTACGGGCGGACCGATCCCGATCGGGAACTTCGCATGACTTTCGACGATCCAGCGCTTGAGTCGCGCCTCCAAGCGTATGTTCGGGACCATTCATACAGTTGTTTTGACATGTGTATCGGTGTCGATTTGGGCGAAATTGGCGGTACGCGGCAGGTCGCCCTGCTGCAGGGCTCCACCTATACCCGCCTCAAAGTGCCCGCTTCCGGCCCTCTCACCGAAGCGCCGCCTCCTGCGCCAACGCCCCCGATTTCCGCCGATTCCGTGTTGGAAGTGCGCCCGGTCGAGCGCCGCTACATCGTCGTCGACGGCCAGCCTTTCGGCCCGCCGCTGGACTGATGCGCGATGCCGCTTGAAGCAGGCCCCCCGCACCGCTAACGCGCGCGGTATGTCAGTTACACGCGAAGAAGTGGCGAAGATCGCCTCGCTCGCCCGCATCAAGATGGGCGAGGATGAACTCGAACGCATGGTGCCCGAACTCAACGGGATCCTTGCCTGGGTCGAACAGCTGGGCGAGGTCGATTGCTCCGGCGTCGAACCGATGACCGCGGTCATCTCCAATACGTTGCGCCTGCGCGACGATGTGGTCGATGCCGACCCGAAGACCGCAGGCGGGCGCCGCGACGATGTGCTCGCCAACGCCCCTGCTGCGGAACACGGCTTCTTCGGCGTGCCCAAGGTGATCGAATAATGAGCGATATTCTCGACTTAGGCGTCAAGGACATCCGCGACGGGGTGGCCAAGGGCGACTTCACCGCGCGCGAAGTGGCAGATGCTTTCAATACCGCAGTCGCCGCCGCGAGCGAACTCAACGCATTCATCGTGACGACGCCCGACCACGCCACGGCGGCCGCCGACGCGGTCGATGCGCGGCGCGAAAAGGGCGAAGATCTCGGCAAGATGGGCGGCGTGCCGATCGGCATGAAGGACCTGTTCGCCACCAAGGGCGTACAGACCACCGCGGCAAGCCACATCCTTGAAGGCTTTACCCCGCAATATGAAAGCACCGTGTCGCAGAATCTCTGGGATGCGGGCGCGGGCATGCTGGGCAAGCTCAATCTCGACCAGTTCGCCATGGGCAGCTCTAACGAGACCTCCTATTTCGGCAATGTCTCGTCTCCTTGGAAGAAAGACGGCACCAATGCCGCGATGAGCCCGGGCGGGTCGTCCGGCGGATCGTCCAGCGCCGTCTCCGCTCGCATCGCACCGGCGGCGACTGGCACTGACACCGGCGGATCCATCCGACAGCCTGCTGCCTTTACCGGCATTTGCGGCATCAAGCCGACCTATGGCCGATGCAGTCGCTGGGGCGTAGTGGCCTTCGCCAGCAGCCTCGACCAGGCCGGCCCCATGGCGCGCAGCGTCGAAGATTGCGCCATCATGCTCGAAGCCATGGCCGGTTTCGATCCGAAGGATTCGACCAGCCTGGAAATGGACGTGCCAGCCTGGGAATCCGGGCTCGACGCGAACCTCAAAGGCAAGAAGATCGGTATCCCCAGAGAATACCGCATGGATGGCACCGACGAGGAAATCCTCAAGAGCTGGGAGCAGGGCAAGGAATGGCTGCGCGATGCGGGCGCCGAGATCGTCGATATCTCTTTGCCGCACACCAAATATGCGCTGCCTGCCTATTACATCGTCGCACCTGCCGAAGCGTCGAGCAATCTCGCGCGCTATGACGGCGTCCGTTATGGTCTGCGCGATCTCCCCGACGGGGCGGGGTTGCAGGATATGTACGCCGCCACCCGCGCCGCCGGTTTCGGAGATGAGGTCAAGCGCCGCATCCTGATCGGCACCTATGTGCTGAGCGCCGGCTTCTACGATGCCTACTACACGCAGGCGCAGAAAATCCGCACGCTCATCAGCCAGGATTTCTCCACGGCGTTCGGCGAATGCGATGCGATCCTTGCACCGACCACGCCGACGGCCAGTTTTCCGCTGGGCGAAAACCAGGACGATCCGCTGGCGATGTACCTGAACGATGTGTTCGCGGTCCCGGCAAGCCTTGCCGGTCTGCCCGCGATGAGCGTGCCGGCCATGCTCAACGCCGACGGTCTTCCGCTTGGCCTGCAGATCGTTGGCAAGCCTTTCGACGAACAGGGTGTGCTGAATGCCGGGCTGGCGATCCAGCAGCGCGCCGGGTTTGAGGCGAAACCGGAGAAGTGGTGGTGAACGAGGCCATCTTCACACTCGTAGCCGCCGTGGCGGTTCTCGGCGTGATGGCGGTGCCCGCAATCCTTTCGAGGCGCATCAGCCACGGCGAGGCACGTTTCAAGAGCGACAATGGAAAGTCGAAAGACGATGACTGATTATCGTATTCAGGGCGCAACGGGCGAATGGGAAGTCGTGATCGGCCTGGAAGTCCACGCGCAGGTCACGTCCAACGCCAAGCTGTTCAGCGGTGCCAGCACGGCTTTCGGTGCCGAGCCCAACTCGCAGGTCAGCCTCGTCGATGCTGCGATGCCCGGCATGCTGCCTGTGCCCAATCGCGAATGTATCCGCCAGGCGGTGCGCACCGGCATGGCAATCGAGGCGCAGATCAACAAATACAGCCGGTTCGATCGCAAGAACTACTTTTACGCCGATCTTCCGCAAGGCTATCAGATCAGCCAGCTGTACCATCCGATCGTGGGTGAAGGGCAGCTGCTGATCGATGCAGATGAAAAGGCCGGCATCCCGGAAGACAAGATCATCGGGATCGAGCGCATCCATGTCGAGCAGGACGCCGGCAAGCTGATGCACGATCAGCACCCCACCATGTCCTATGTCGATCTCAACCGCAGCGGCGTGGCCTTGATGGAGATCGTGTCCAAGCCCGACATGCGCAGCCCGGCCGAAGCCGGTGCCTATGTGCGTAAGCTGCGTTCGATCTTGCGCTATGTCGGCTCGTGCGATGGCAATATGGAAGAAGGTTCGATGCGCGCCGACGTGAATGTCAGCGTGCGCAAACCGGGCGAAGGATTCGGCACGCGGACCGAAACGAAGAACGTCAATTCGGTGCGCTTCGTCATGCAGGTCATCGAATACGAGGCGAACCGACAGGTCGATGTGCTGGAGAACGGCGGCACGGTCGATCAGGAAACGCGCCTGTTCGACGTGGCGAGCGGCACGACGCGGACCATGCGCAGCAAGGAAGATGCGCACGACTACCGCTACTTCCCCGACCCGGACCTGCTGCCGCTGGAGCTGGAAGACGGCTTCCTCGACGATTGCCGTGCGAGCCTGCCCGAACTGCCCGATGCCAAGCGAAAGCGGTATGAAAGCGAACTCGGCCTGACGCCGTACAACGCGCGCGAACTGACGGCGGAGGTCGAGACTTTCGCCCGGTTCGAGACCTTACTGGCCGCAACCGCAACGAAGATCGGCAAAAGCGAGGCGCAGGTCGCAACGCAGGTGGCGAACTGGGCTCTGTCGGTTGCGCCGGGCGTCCTGAAATCGCTCGGTGACGAAGCCGATCCAGCCAATGCGACCGCACAGGCGCAGGCCGGCATCCTCGCCATGCAGGACAAGGGCGAGATATCGGGTGGCCAGGCCAAGGAAATTTACGAAATCGTCCTTAAGACTGGCCGCGATCCGGAAGAGATCGCCGATGCCGAAGGCCTCAAGCAGGTCAGCGATACCGGTGCGATCGAAGCCGCGATCGACAAGATCATTGCCGACAACGAGGACAAGGTCGCCGAATATCGCGGCGGCAAGGACAAGCTCTTCGGTTTCTTCGTCGGCCAGACGATGAAGGCGATGCAGGGCAAGGCCAATCCTGCGGTGGTCAACCAGATCCTGAAAGACAAGCTGGGCTGACGCGAACGTCGAAGCGCGTCATGGGCGCTGTTTCAGGACGTTTGCGGACAGTCCGGATTGTCCGCGACTTCCCAGATGCGGTCCGATCGTCCGTCGCGTTCCCGCGCATAGCGAGCGAGTTGAACCAGTTGTTCCTGGGTATCCGGACGGTCGTTATCGCAGACTACGGCAAGGACCCGGCTTTCCAGCGCTAGGTCCGGACTGGGCTCGGAGGCTGAAGGGCTGTCGCTGCCATCGTCGGCGAGCGAGCAACCAGCCAGTCCGGTGGCGAGCAGTAAGCATATGGCTGTGTGTTTACCCAGCATGTTGCGGAAGGTGCGCGCCTGTTTTGTTCATTTCAAGGCAGCGACATTCGTCTGATCCCTTCCCAGAAGCTGCTCGTCCTGCTTGCACCGTTCTGCGCCTAAACTTTGTGTGTGGTCAAAGCCATGGCCTCGCTTGAACGGTGCGGCCAAGCGGACTAGCGATATCGGCGGGACGCGCGTTCTGCGCGCTGGAAGGGATCGTACCTATCATGTCAAAATCTGTTTTTGCTGCGGCGCTGCTCGCCGGCGCGGCCACATCCACTCTGTCGCTGGCAGCGCCGCTCGCTGCCAAGGAGGGGATGTTCACGCCCGGACAACTGCCAGAGATCGCAGACGATCTGCGCAAAACCGGCCTGGAAGTATCGCCCGAAGCCTTGTCGGACCTGACGGGCTTTCCGATGGGCGCCATTGTCCAGTTGCAGGGTTGTTCGGCCAGCTTCGTTTCGGACGAAGGGCTGGTGGTTACCAATCACCACTGCGCCCGTGGATCGGTGCAGTACAATTCCACGGCTGAGAACAACTATCTCGAAAACGGCTTCCTCGCCAAGGCGAAGGGCGAAGAATTGCCTGCCGCACCCGGATCGCGTGTGTATGTCACCACCGATATCAGCGATGTGACGGCGCGCGTCCGCGAAGGCATCGACGCACTTTCGCCAAATGAGCGTTACGATACCGTCGATCAGCGGGTGAAGGATATCACCGCGGAATGCGAACAGGACGCGGGATATCGCTGCCTAGTCGCCAGTTTCTATGGCGGCGAGGAATACACGCTGATCAAGCGGCTCGAGGTGAAGGACGTACGGCTGGTTTACGCGCCGGCCGATTCTATCGGCAAATATGGCGGCGATATCGATAACTGGATGTGGCCGCGTCACACTGGCGATTTTTCATTCTATCGCGCTTATGTCGCGCCGGATGGGACCTCTGCCGAATATTCAGAAGACAATGTCCCGTACCGTCCCAAGCATCATCTCAAGGTGAGTGCTGCCGGTCTCGATGACGGCGATTTCGTTATGGCTGCAGGCTATCCGGGATCGACCAATCGCTACACGCGGCTCGGCGAAGTGAAGAACACGTTCGAGTGGACCTATCCGACATTCGTCACACTGCTGAACAACTGGATCGACACGATCGAGGAAGCAGCACCCGAAGGTTCGGACGCGCGTGTGAAGTATGAATCGCGCCTCGCCGGTCTCAACAACTACGAAAAGAACCTGCGCGGCCAGATCGACGGCGCGCGCCGGGTCAACCTCGTCGGCCTGCGCGCAGAACGCGAAGCTGAGCTCGATGCCTGGATTGCTGCCGATCCTTCGCGCAGCGGCTACGGCGAAGCGATCGCGGCCCTCGATGAACTGTCGGAAGAAAGCGCCACGGCGGCCCGCACCAATTTCTGGTATGGTAATGTGACCAACCCGCAGTTGCTCGGCACCGCGCAGCGTCTCTATCGCCTTGCGAAGGAAAAGGAGAAGCCCGACGCCCAGCGCGAGAGCGGGTATCAGGAACGCGACATGGCGTTCTTCCGGCAGGGATTGCAGGCGCTTGACCGGCGGTACGATGCTTCGGTCGACAAGGCTGAATGGCTCCTGTTCCTGAACGGTTATCTGGCTCAGCCTGCGGCCGAACGCGTTGCCGTCTTCGATCAGGCGACAGGCCTGGCAGGCGTGACCGATGCCGCGCAGGCCGAGCCGATCGTCGATCGGTATTACGCCAACACGACGCTGGGCGATACTGAAACGCGCCTCGCGCTGATGGATGCAAGTGTAGCCGATCTGGAAGCCAGCAAAGACCCGTTCATGCAGCTCGCGGTCGCTCTTTACGACTACGGGATCGATCTGGAACAACAGAGCGAGGAACGGGCAGGGCGCGCGCTGGTGCTGCGTCCGGCCTATATGCAGGCAATCACACAATGGCAGCGCTCTCAAGGCATCGCCACCTACCCTGATGCCAACAGCACGCTCCGCGTCACGTATGGCAAGGTTCTTGGCGGTAGCCCGCGTGATGGCATGGCCTATCTGCCGTTCACCACGCTGGAAGGCATACTCGAAAAGGACACAGGCGAAGACCCGTTCAATGCGCCGGCCAAGCAACTGACCGAAATCCGTGCGGGCGATTATGGCGATTATGCGCTCGACAGTATCGGATCGGTGCCGGTCAACTTCCTGTCGGACCTCGACAGCACCGGCGGCAACAGCGGCTCGGCAACACTCAATTCCCGCGCCGAACTCGTGGGGCTGTTGTTCGACGGGACCTTCGAAAGCGTCAATTCGGACTGGTATTTCGATCCGCGCACCACGCGCACGATCCATGTCGATACCCGTTACATGCTGTGGGTGATGGACAAGGTCGATGGTGCACAGGCACTGATCGAAGAAATGGACGTAGTGCGTTAACGCATTGAGAAGTATGAGTGAACGAACGGATGGGACTTCGCAGTCTCGTTCGTTCGTTTCGCGATTGCACACATGATTTGCACCGGGGGGAGCAATATGAAGTTCTGGACAGTCTTGATACCGTGCGCGCTGGCAATGTCGGCACCGCTTTGCGCTGAAACGCTTACCAATGCCGATGTCCTCACTCTGCTCGATGCGGGGCTGGGGGACGAAGCCGTCATCGCCAAGATCGAAACCGATCAAGGCAGTTACGCTACCGATACGGCGACCTTGCTGGAATTGAGAACCAGGGGCGTGTCCAGCGCCGTGATCGCGGCGATGGTCAAGAAGACATCTGTCGCACCGGCCATGTCGGACAGCGCAGCCGATCCGCTCGCTCCACATTTTCCCGGCGTCTATCTGTACGACGACTGGTCGGCTGAGCCGCGGATGTGGAAGATTGATCCGACATCTTCCACACAGACAAAAACGGGCGGCATTTTCGGATATGCGCTGACGGGTGGAATCGCCAGCGCGAGCGTGAAGGCGGTCATTCCGGGGGAGGAAGCGCGATTTGTTTCTCCCAAATCCAACCCGGTATTTTATGTCTATCTCGGCAATGCCAATGGCGAGGCGAGCGGAACGTTCTCGACAGGGTTCGGCGCATCGGTCCAGTCGCCGAACGAGTTTTCGCTCGTGGAACTGGAGCAGAAGAAAGGCCGCCGCGAAGCGCGTATCGGCAGTATGAACATCGCCGGTGCCAAGGCGGGCGTGATGGACAAGGACCAGATCCCTTTCACCTACGAGCAGGTGGCGCAGGGAGTGTACAAACTTACGCCGGAGACTGCACTGGAGAAGGGCCAGTATGGCTTCATCTTCGCTGTTGGCGGAGGGGCCGGCCCCGGCCTCGTCGGTAGTGCGGGTACAGCCGGCGCGCGCGTTTTCGCCTTCGGCGTGGGCGAGTAGGTAAGGCCGAAAGATCCGGTTCGCGGCAGGCACAATAAAAGGCGCCGGGAAATCCTCCCGGCGCCTTTGTCATTTATCGGTTTGCGCTCAGCCCTGGCGCTGGCCGGTCAGCGGCATGTCGCCAAAGGCGCCTGCGTTCACCGTACCAGTCAGCTGGTCGCCGTTCACGTTGGCGGTGCAGTTGAGGGTCATCGGCATGGGGACGGTCATGTCCATCGCCCAGGTAAGCGCGTCGCCATCGATCTTGCCGTCCTTGACGTCCATGGAGCCCATGCCGCCAGCCATCGATCCGGTAAAGGTGTTCCCGTCGTCGCCGGGGACTACGGTGAAGGTGCCCTTCTGTTCGCCCATCGGGCTCTTGACGACGGTGTCATAAGTACCTGCTACGGACATGAAAATTCCTCTCTTCGGTTAGCAATCTGGAGTGGCCGCTAGATCGCCCTTGCTGACATCAATGTCAACAAGGGCGATCTCGATAGCAGTCACTGACCCATCTGTACGACTTCGACATCGAGGCCGAGCTTTTCGAGCTGCGGCTCCACGACAGTTGCATCGCCGACGACGACCCAGACAAACCGGTCGGCATCGATTGCGGCGCGCACCGCTTCGTCCAGACTGCTGCGGGTCTGCGAGCGATACCGGTCTGCGAGCAATTCGTAGTAATTGTCCGGGCGGCCATACATGGCGTTGTTCTGCATGGCTCCGAGCACGGCGCCGGAGGTTTCGAACTGGCCAGGCAATTCGCCGATTTCTGCAGTGACGATCCGGTCCAGTTCGGCTTCGCTGACGCCGCGGGTGTCGAGGAACTCCCCGGTTTCGCGGATCAGCTCGGCCAGCGCATCGCCGGTACGATCGGCCTGGACTGGAGCCGCAATGTTGTAAGCGACGGCCTTCTCGCGTGTCTGCGGAAAGCCGCTTACGCCATAGCTCCACCCCTTTGTCTCGCGCAGGTTCATATTGAGGCGTGCAAGGAAATTGCCACCCAGCGCGTTATTCCCATTGAGGAAGTCGACGTAGGTTTCATCACGCGCATCCACCGGCGTCCGCTGTCCACCGAGAATAAAGCTTTGCGGCGAGTTCGGACGATTGACCAGGACGATACGAGCTTTTTCCGGCACGGCGGCCATGTCGCCGAAACTCTTGGTTCCCTTTGCTACTGTGGGCGCCTGCCAGTCGCCGAACACCTTGTTCAGCGCGGCAGTGATTTCACCGATCGGGCGATCCGAAACTACGAAAATCTGACCATTGTCCGGCCGGATCCAGCGATCCTTGAAGCCGGTGATGTCGTCACGGGTCAAGGCAGTGACCGAAGCCACTGTGCCACTGTCGGCACCGCCGTAGGGGCTGTCTTCCCCGTAAATGATCGGAGCGAGCGTCCGCGCCGCGATCGACTGCGGCGTGCGCAATTCCTGCTCGATACCGGTGATCTGCTGTGCACGCACGCGCTCGATTTCAGCAGGTGCGAATGCAGGGTTGCGTACGATGTCAGACATCAACTCAAGCGACGGCGTGAGATTGGCCGACAGTGTCGACAGGGTGAAGCTGGACCGGTCGAAACCGCCGCCAACGGAGATCGATGCGCCGAGCCGTTCGCTGGCTTCGGCGATTTCCTGCGAGTCCATCGTTGTGGTGCCTTCGTCGAACAGGCCGAGAGCCAGCGCTTCTAGACCGCGTTTGTCCACCGGGTCGGAAGCGGTGCCGGCGTCGAACGACATCGTTATATATGTCGCGGGGACCGCGTCCCGCATAGCGTAATGAAGCTCCATCCCATTTGCGAGCCTGGTATGCTGGACGTCGGGGAAATCGAGCGTAGCGGTCGTCGCGATGGGCGGCTTTGGCCGTTCTTTCGTTACCGTGATCTCGCTCGCCCCTGCGGCTTCGTCAGTGGCCGCGGTGGCAGAGGCAACCGATGCCGCTTCTTCATACTCGCCTTCGCGCTCGCCCGGTTCGAGAACCAGCGTCAGGGCCGGCCGGGTCATCCAGCGCTGCATTGCGGACTGAACTTCGCCAGGCGTCAGCGTGGCAAGGATTTCGAGCTGGCGGGCGTAGAAATCCGGATCGGCGGCCAGCACTTCACCCGAAGCCAGTGTGACGGCCTTTCCACCGAACCCGCCTACCTGCTCAAGGCCACGGATCGTCTGGGAGACGGTCGACGTGGCTGCGCGGCGCACCTCGTCCTCTGTCGGGCCCTCGGCAATGAACTGCGCAACGAGTTCATTGAGCCGGGCTTCGACCACGGCGGGGTCGACACCTGGCCGCGCGGTAGCGCCCACGTTCAACACACCGACGCGCTGCCACGAATAATTGCCGGCTGAAACGCCGACGGCCAATTGCTCATCACGGACGAGAGTCTTGTCGAGGCGGCTGGAAGACAGGCCACCGAGGATCTGCGTTCCTACCGTCAATGCGGTAAGTTCGCGGTCGGTAATCCCGGGAGCGCTCCAGTATTTCGAAATATTGGTGGCTGCGACCTGGTCCTTCATCACCGTGCGCACATCCTGCGCCAGTTCGGGGACGTTCGCCTGAGCAGGATCGTTGACCGGTCCGCGGGAAATCGGGCCAAAATACTTTTCCACCAACGTACGGGCTTCGGCGGCCGTTACGTCGCCGGCAAGCACCACGGTCGCGTTGTTCGGACCGTAATTGTCGCGGAACCAGTTCTGGACGTCTGCCATGCTGGCCTGATCGAGGTCGGCCATAGAACCGATCGGCGTATGATCATAAGGGTGCGGAGCAGGGAACAGCGTCTTCACGATTTCATAGAAGACCAGACCGCCTGGCTGATTGTCGCCCTGCCGTTTTTCGTTCTGCACAACGCCGCGCTGGTTATCGAGCTTTTCCTGCGTGATCGCGCCCAGCAGATAACCCATGCGGTCGCTTTCCAGCCAGAGGGCGCGTTCGAGCGCCGGCTTGGGAACGGTCTGGAAATAATTCGTACGGTCGAAATTGGTCGTGCCGTTGTAATCGGTCGCACCCATTTCCTGCAGGTACTGGAAGTAGTCTTCCGGCGCGTTTTCGGATCCGTTGAACATAAGGTGTTCGAACAAATGGGCGAAACCGGTCTGGCCCTTCGGTTCGTCCTTGGAACCGACATTGTACCACACGGCCAGCGCGACGATGGGCGCCTTTTTATCGGTATGCACAATGACATCGAGGCCATTGTCCAAGGTGAATTTTTCATAGGGAATCTGGACTTCGTCGATCAACGTTGCGAGCGCTGCGGGCTCGTCCAGAGTGCCGGCTTCGGCAACGGGCGCCGATGCATTGGCCATGGACTGGCCATTCGGCGTTGTCGTGCATGCTGCCAGAACGAGCGAGGCGACGCCCGCAGCAAGTACCGATTTCATTTTCATGGAAAACCCCCTTCGATCAAGTCGTTTGATTCGACTCGATATAACAGACAGATGGCAGGCTAACCCGTCATCGAGAATGCGTCACGACCTTTCGGGACGCGGAATTGGCAAGCACGTCTTCGCGCCAGAAATGGACCGGCTTTAGGCGGTGCTGGACGAATAACGTCGCTTGGTCGGTGTAATGCGGCGACGCAGGCCGCGTCGTGGCCGCGCCGAATGGCTGGATGGAGCGTGAGGAAACCCGCTGGCCGGGAAGCCATTCCACCCACTGGATGAAACTGTCGCCATGTCGAACCGACAGACGGCCATCGTCGTCGACATCCCATAGGGTCGAGGCACGCAGCGTATCCGACCCACCATCCAGCGGCAGATCCACATCTCCCTGGCGCAGACGCAGCAATTCGCTCATCGGCGGATCGATGCGGCCGAAATAGTCCTTGAGATGAGCGACCTGTTTCGCCAGCTCTTCGCGGACATCGGGCCAGGGCTTGTTCTGATAGCTGGAAGCCATGAACTCACGGATCATCAGCAGTGCCAGCGCATCGGCTTCGCCGACGTTGTTGGCGGTAAAATCCCAGTTCATCAGCATGTCGCGCGCGCGCGCAAGCTCGGCGTCATCCGAAAGATCGAGTGCAGCCAGATCGTCCCACAGACGCGCGACATAGCCTTCGCGTTCGTAGGCGGTATCGTATTTGATCTTCTCCAGCGTCGCCCGGTCGAGCAACTCCGCCTCGCTCATGAGCTTCCACGCCCTGCGGGAACGGTTGGTCTGCTTGAGTTCGACGCCGAGTTCGGGGGCAAAATCGTCAGGCGACAGATCGCTGCCTTCCCCTGCGGCCGTGTAGGGCGCATTGTTCGCATTATAGAGCCAGCCGCTCGCCGGGTTCACATATTTGGGTAGTGACTGATAGGGCACCGGGCCAGACCAGATCGCGCGTGGATCGTCGCCCGGCAGGATCTTGCGCCAGTCGTAACCCTTCGCACGGTCGGGCAGGGCAGCATTGTAAATGAAGGCGATGTTGCCTTCCTTATCGCCATAGATGAAATTAGTGGACGGAATGTCCATCCGCGCAAGAATGGCCTGGAATTCGTCCAGATCGGTTGCCTTGTTAAGGCGATAATAGGCGTCGAGTTGCCCCAGATTTCCCATCCCGCCATAGCGGACGGCGAAATAGCCATTGTCGTTCTTGATCACCGGGCCGTGAACACTTCGATAGATCGTACGACGGATCGGCAGTGTGATGGGCCCCAGTTTTACCGGCAGGGTCACAGTCTGCTTTTCCAGATCGCGCCACTGGTCACCGATGCGGTACTGTGTCCCGTCATCGTTCACGACCAGCTTGTAGATGTCCACCATGTCAGGCGTGTTGACCGTATTGGTCCAGCCCAGATGTTCGTTGTGACCCAGGAAAGGGAAGGGGCTGCCCGGGAAGTTGGCGCCAGCATAATGCCAGCCCTCGTCGCTTTCGACCACCAGTTCGTACCAGGCGACGCCGCCGCGCCATGGCTGGTGGCTATTCGATACCAGAATGGTTGGCCCGCCTGATTTTTCGGGCATCACGGCAAAGGCATTCGATCCGGCCAGCGCCCCGTCCTCGCCCCATGGCAGGGGTCGTGCTTTCGTCTGCCTTGGCGGCGCAACTTCGTCGTCTCGGATGACTTCGACGGCATCCGTCGCCGGCGTGGCTTCACGGCTGCTGGGCGGGATCGCAGGGCCATGCTCGGGGCGCAGTTTCTTGCCATCTACCAAAGGCCCGATGACGTCCCCGAGGCCGAAGAAGAACGGTTGGCGAAGCGCGAAACCCGCAGCCACGTCGACACCATCGACGGGAAACAGATTGCCGAGCTTGACCTCGTCCGGATGTTGAAGGGCATAATCGTTCAGGCCCGTCGCATAGGCATCGAACAGCGCGCGCGTGTCTTCGGGCAGCCGCGGGTAACTTTTCTCCGCCGTGCCGCGCGCATCGAGCAGGTGATATGCATAATCGAATGCCGCACCGTCCTGCCCGGCGATCGCGCCATATCGCCCGCGGCTCATCGCAACCACATCCTGAAGGGTGAAGAAATCGTCCTCCGAATGGGCGATGGCGACGCCATAGGCGACATCGGCATCGGTCTTGCCGTAGATGTGCGGTACGCTGAATTCGTCACGACTTATTTCAGCAGTGTAGGCCCGATCGGGCAGGGCGATATCGTCGCGTTTGGCCCAGAAGGGCTCCCACGTGGCCAGCGCGATGAATGTTGCCAGCACAAGCACCAGCAGCGCAAAGCCGATGCGCCCCAACCATTTCTTCATGAAATCCCGTCCTCTCTTGCAACGGGGTTAGCGATACCGGGCCGAACTCGCAATGCGATTGGGCAAAACCCTGCGGCAGCTGTTTCCCGATCCGGATTCGGCTGTCTAACCCGCCAGCAGTGACAGCGCAGATCACCATCGGCCACGAATCTTCCGGCAAACCGGTCGAGTTCGACATCGAGGAACTCCTCGCAACCCGTTTGCTCGTGCAAGGCAATTCGGGAAGCGGCAAATCACACCTGCTGCGTCGCCTGCTCGAAGAGAGCGCCGGCATGGTGCAGCAGGTTGTCATCGATCCCGAAGGCGACTTTCCCTCGCTCGCGGACAAGTTCGGCCATGTTGTCATCGACGGCGCGGCCTATTCGCCGCCCGAAATCGAAGCGCTTGCCCGCCGTATCCGTGAACATCGTGCCAGCGTTGTGCTCGATCTCGATGGCTTGGAAGTGGAACAGCAGATCCGCTGCGCTGCACAGTTCCTTACTGCTCTGTTCGATGCCCCGCGCGAACATTGGTATCCCGCCCTGGTCGTGGTGGACGAGGCGCAGATGTTCGCCCCTGCGGCGGCGGGCGAGATGGCTGAAGATACGCGCCGCATGACGCTGTCGGCGATGACCAATCTCATGTGCCGCGGCCGCAAGCGCGGACTGGCCGGGGTGGTCGCGACCCAGCGACTGGCGAAGCTCGCCAAAAACGTTGCTGCCGAAGCTTCGAACTTTCTGATGGGGCGAACCTTTCTCGACATCGACATGATCCGTGCAGCCGACCTGCTCGGCATGGAGCGTCGGCAGGCGGAGCGTATTCGTGAACTGCAGCGCGGCCATTTCCTCGCGCTCGGCCCTGCCATCACCAGGGTCCCGCAGGCGGTGAAGATTGGCCCGGTAAAAACCGGTCATACGGTTCGCAGCGAAGGCCTGATGGCGCTTCCTGACACGGCACCCGAGGATATGGCGGCTCTGCTCACCACCGATCTCGCGAGCGAGGTGGCCAAGGCGCCCCCGCCGCCCGCGCCGCCACCCGCGCCGCGGATCGACGAGATGGAAGACAGCATCGCTCATGCAGAAGAACGGCAGGTCGCCGCGCCGGAGCCAATCGATACGTCTGCCGTTGCGACACGAATCGCGGAGATTATCGCCGAGCTTGCCGGCGAAGAGGGCATCGCATTCCAGTCTGCCAGCGCACAGTACCAGACGTTTCTCACCCGATGCCGCCGTGAACGCCTGATTGGACCCATGCCCGACATGCGCGGTTTCCGCCGGCGCTTCGCTGTTGCCGGGGCCGGGCTCAGTGAGCTGGAGGAACCCGTGCAAGCGAGGATCATGCAACTCGCCGGGACCGTCGAAGAGGATTTGCTCGGGCCCTTTCTGGTCATTGCCAAGGCTGCGCATGCCGGTGAAACGCAGGTTGACGAACATGCGCTCGCACGGGCCTATGGCACCAGTTCGCCCGGCCGCATCCGGCGCCTGCTCGATCACCTCGAACGGCAGGGCCTGGTCGTAGTGCGCGAAGACTTTGGCGGCGACCGGACGATCATGGTGCCGGGACTGGAACCGCTCACCCAGGGTTGATGACCCTCACCGTGCTGCATAAGTCCGCGCGATGGACTATGCAGACTTTACGCATTTCGCAGCGCTCGACATTCGTGCCGGCACGGTAACCCGTGCCGAGCCCTTCCCGGAAGCCCGCCGCCCCGCCATCAAGCTGTGGGTCGATCTGGGGCAAGACATCGGCGAGCGTAAAAGCTCGGCACAGATCACCGAACACTACGCTCCTGAAAGCCTCGTCGGGCAGCGGGTCATGGCAGTAGTCAATTTCGCCCCGCGCCAGATCGGGCCCTTCATGTCGGAGATACTCGTGCTCGGCTTCCCGGACGCAAACGGCGCGATCCTCCTCGCACGGCCCGAAGCCAGCGTAGCCAACGGTGCTCGTCTGGCTTGATTGCGCACAAAAATGTAAAGCTTTGCGCGCCGGTCAACCGATCGTCCGCCGTTGAATTTCGCAGATGGCATGACACTGACGAACGGCGCGATCGCAGCCCGGTCGCTTTACACCGCGACCGTCAAAAGTGGACTGCGCCGAAAATAACGACCGCGACCTATTGTGTTGTATATACGTCACACCATATCGCGTTGGTAATCACACGGGGATATTCATGAATCTCGAAAAGTTCACCGACCGGGCCAAAGGCTTTCTGCAGGCTGCGCAGACGGTTGCCATCCGCATGAACCACCAGCGCATCTCGCCTTCGCATCTGCTGAAGGCGTTGCTGGACGATAGCGAGGGCATGGCTGCCCAGTTGATCCAGCGTGCCGGGGGCAATCCCGGTGTGGCGATTACCGAGGTCGATAATGCTTTGGCCAAGGTGCCGGCCGTCTCGGGCGGCGGGGCGCAGCAGACGCCTGGGCTTGATAACGATGCGGTTCGCGCACTCGACCAGGCCGAACAATTGGCTAAAAAGGCGGGCGACAGCTTCGTCCCGGTCCAGCGGGTTCTGCAGGCGCTTACGATGGCCGATAACGATGCGGGCAGAGCGCTGAAATCTGCTGGGGTCGATGTCAAATCACTGGAAGCGGCGATCCAGGACGTGACCAAGGGACGCGCTGCGCACAGTGCGGGCGCGGAGGAAAGTTACGACGCCATGAAGAAGTATGCGCGCGACCTTACGCAGGCGGCGCGCGACGGCAAGCTCGACCCGGTGATCGGCCGAGACGAGGAAATTCGCCGGACGGTCCAGATCCTCGCCCGCCGTACCAAGAACAACCCCGCTCTTATCGGCGAACCTGGAACGGGCAAGACTGCGATTGCCGAAGGCCTCGCCCTGCGTATCGCCAATGGCGACGTGCCCGACAGCCTTAAAGGCCGAACATTGATGGCGCTCGACCTGGGTGCATTGATTGCGGGCGCAAAATATCGCGGCGAATTCGAGGAGCGGCTGAAGTCGGTACTCGACGAGGTCAAAGGCGCCGAAGGGCAGATCATCCTGTTCATCGATGAAATGCACACGCTGATCGGGGCTGGCGCATCGGAAGGCAGCATGGATGCCGGCAACCTGCTCAAGCCTGCGCTTTCGCGGGGCGAATTGCATTGCATCGGTGCGACCACGCTCGACGAATACCAAAAGTATGTCGAGAAGGATCCCGCGCTCCAGCGTCGGTTCCAGCCGGTTTATATCGATGAGCCGAGCGTTGAAGACACGATCAGCATATTGCGCGGGATCAAGGACAAATACGAACTGCACCACGGCGTGCGCATTACCGACGGCGCAATCGTGGCAGCGGCGCAATTATCAAACCGCTATATCCAGAACCGCTTCCTGCCCGACAAGGCGATCGACCTGATGGACGAGGCTGCCAGCCGCATCCGCATGGAGGTCGAAAGCAAGCCCGAAGAAATCGAGGGGCTCGACCGCCGGATCATCCAACTGCGGATCGAAGAGCAGGCGTTGCAGAAGGAAACCGACGACGCTTCGAAGGACCGTCTCGAAAATCTGCGCAAGGAACTGTCCGAACTCGAACAGCAGTCGAGCGAACTGACGACACGTTGGCAGAACGAACGCGACAAGATCCATGCCGAAGCCCGGATCAAGGAAGACCTCGACCAGGCGCGTATCGAACTCGAACAGGCACAACGCGGCGGCGATCTGCAGAAAGCCGGCGAGCTGCAATACGGCAGGATTCCGGAACTGGAGAAGAAGCTCGCCGAAGCGTCCGGGCAGACCGACAACGCTCTGCTCAAGGAGGAGGTGACCGAAGACGATATCGCTGGCGTGGTCTCGCGCTGGACGGGTATCCCTGTCGATCGGATGATGGAAGGCGAGCGCGAGAAGCTGCTCGACATGGAGAACATCCTATCGCAGCGGGTCATCGGGCAGTCCCAGGCGATCGACGCCGTATCGAAGGCCGTACGCCGCGCTCGGGCGGGCTTGCAGGACCCCGGGCGCCCGCTGGGCAGCTTCCTGTTTCTCGGCCCGACCGGCGTTGGCAAGACTGAGCTCACAAAGGCATTGGCGGGCTTCCTGTTCGACGACGACAGCGCCATGGTGCGCATCGACATGAGCGAATTCATGGAGAAGCATGCGGTCGCCCGTCTGATTGGCGCGCCTCCAGGCTACGTCGGCTATGAGGAAGGCGGCGTCCTGACCGAAGCCGTCCGTCGGCGACCGTACCAGGTGGTCCTGTTCGACGAAGTCGAAAAGGCGCACTCAGACGTGTTCAATGTGCTGCTGCAGGTTCTCGACGATGGACGTCTGACCGATGGGCAGGGCAGGGTGGTCGACTTTTCCAACACGCTCATCATCCTGACCAGCAATCTGGGCAGCCAGTACCTGGCGAATATGGATGACAATCAGAAAGTTGCGGATATCGAACCGCAGGTGATGGATGTCGTACGCGGCCATTTCCGGCCCGAGTTTCTCAACCGGCTGGACGAGATCATCCTGTTCCATCGCTTGGCACAGGAACACATGGCGCCAATCGTGGATATCCAGATCGAGCGCGTGCAGAAGCTGCTCAGGGATCGCAAGGTCACGCTCGAGCTTAGCGAGGCGGCAAAGAAATGGCTCGGCCGTGTCGGCTATGATCCTGTTTACGGCGCCCGCCCGCTAAAGCGCGCCGTGCAGCGCTACGTTCAGGACCCGCTGGCCGACATGATCCTTTCGGGCAAGGTGCCGGACGGGTCGACCGTGCAGATTGACGAAGGGGATGGGGAACTGGAGATGGTGGTCATGTGACGCTTCATCTCCTCGCAATGGAATCAAAAAGGGCCCCGGTTTCCCAGGGCCCTTTTATTATACACTTAGCTGCGCTCAGAAATCAAAATTTGCTGCCGCAAAGAAAGTACGACCACGGTAATCGTAGCCGGAATAAAGCGGCGCATTGCCAACTGTGCTAAAGCCGATGGCGGTGATGCGCGGTGGGGCCGTATCAAAGATATTACGGACACCAACGGTGAGTTCGAAACGATCTGCAACGTTGAACTGTACGGAAGCATTATGGAGGAAATAATCGTCCACTTCGAGTAGATACGCATCGCGATATGCTTGCACAAGGTCGGGATCAGTGATCCCAGTTTGCTCGTCGAAGGCGAAGTATTCATACGTTCTGTTGTTATCGCCATCGGTCCAGTCAACACCGTATCGGATAGTAAACCGGTCGAATGCCATCGTCGCGTCGAAGTTGCCCACCCAGTCAGGAGCGGTCACGATGCCATTGGCGTCGGTCAGAAACTCCTCTGGGAACAGGCGCGTAGACTGCTCAGTGTACTTCGTGACGTTCGCGTTTAGAACCAACCGGCCGCCAAGCATATCGCGCGAGTAACGTCCGTTAAATTCATAGCCCTTCACGATGTCTTCCGACAAGTTCACAAACGAACTCGTGACCGACAAGGCGTTGTTTTGGTCACGTTCAACAAAACGACAGAAGCCGGCGTTCGGATCGAAGTTTGGATCCGAATAGCAGCGGGTCAGAATTGTACCGCCTGCTAGATCCTGAACGCCGTTCTCGACTTTGATGTCAAAGTAGTCGAGCGACAGCGAGAGCGTACCCACCGAGGTTGGTAGAGGAGGGTTGATCACACCACCGACAGACCAGTTAGTCGATGTTTCTGCTTCCAATCCAGCATCGGCTCCTCCGACGCGGAAAACCGATACGCCGCTTGTTTGCTGGAAGTCGGCAGGAAGGCCGATCGCCGCACAGTTAGCTGCAATAATCTGCTGGGTAGGAGACTGGTCGACTGATCCAGGAAGATCGTCACAGGGATCTGCCGTCGAGGACAAGAAGCCACTGGTTGCACCTAGGAACTGCTCTGCGAGCGCTGGCGCACGATACGACGTGCCGTAGCTCCCGCGCAATGCAAAGCCACGAATGGGCTCCCACTCCGCACCGAGCTTATAAGTGACGTCCGAGCCATAGGAAGCATAGTCGGTGTAGCGGACTGAGCCATTAAAGTTCAGACGATAGAACCCAGGTGTGTCTGCCAGGATAGGCACAAACAATTCGCCAAACACTTCCTTCACATTGTCAGATCCCACCGTGGGCGTTCCGGCAGTAAGACCGAAAAGGTTGCCGTTCGTTGCATTAGGATCGGGCTGATCGTTGATCGACTGTTCTCGGTATTCGGCACCCAAGGCGACTTGCACATCACCGCCGGGCATGGCGAAAATCGGGCCATCTATGTTCAATGCGTAGGTTGTTTCACGGAATTCCGT
Source organism: Qipengyuania sp. NPDC077410 (assembly GCF_044543405.1). Classification (NCBI taxonomy): domain Bacteria; kingdom Pseudomonadati; phylum Pseudomonadota; class Alphaproteobacteria; order Sphingomonadales; family Erythrobacteraceae; genus Qipengyuania; species Qipengyuania sp. NPDC077410. The sequence continues at coordinate 195,123 of NZ_JBITWB010000002.1, forward strand.
CGTCCCACGAATGTCGGCCAAAATGTAATCGCGGAAATCTTGGGGCAAGTTACCCCCGATGACGTCGGCAGTCAGGAAGGGAGCCGCCACGCAGTTTGCGTTAGACGCTTGGCTTGCACAGCTGAAAGAGCCGTCCGCGTTCTGAACAGCGTTCAAGGAATTTGCGAGGCGATCTGTCAAGAATGACTGCTGATTATATTCTGCATCGTTCCAAGATTTGCCGACATACGCATCGTAACGCCAGCCGGAAAGCGGGAGATCGCCGCGAAGGCCACCGCCGACGCGAACATAATCGACGGTCTGGCTGGAATCGGTCAAACCAAACCCGATAAACGCGCGGGCAGCAATGATTTGGCCGTTGGAAACTTCATTCGGTGCCAGAAACGCACCGTCACGAAGGCTCAACGGAAGAAGTGGGCTGCCCTGCGCATAATCTAGCGAGAGTTGACGATAGAGAGGCGAAGTCGACTTACGGCGGGTCGCAAGAACTTCGCCATAGAGTTCGGCATTGCCGAGGGCATCCAATTCGTACCCACCAGACAGGTAGCCCGTGTAAATCTCGGCTTCTGTAATTAGTGGCTCATTCTCCTGTTCCCGATCAAGCGTATCTCGACTGTAGAAGTCGACACCGAGAAATCCGGGGAACGGACCAGTCGTCACCCCAGGAGCGGGGACAAATCGATTAAATCTGCCAATCGTACCGTCGGTACGGCTGATAGCCTGGCGGGTTGGGGCACCAAGAGTATTAATTGTCACGCCGCCATTATCCAGCGTGAAACAGGTCGAACCGTCGAAACCAGGCGTGTCGCCCGATCCAAACGCTGTGCCTTCGCCAGTAAGAAAACCACCAACCGGGCAGTCAAAGAACCGAACATCGTTACGCGAAAGCTGGTCGCGTTTACGATATTCCAAAGATCCCACGAGATTGAGACGATCGGCTTGTACGCCGAATGATGCAGCAATGCGGCGATCGATCCCGGCACCGACTTCCGGCACGTTGACCTGCATATCGAGATTGAGGCCGGAGAGAGACTGATCAGTGAGGATGTTGACCACCCCAGCAACTGCGTCCGACCCATAAACAGAGGATGCGCCAGCCTTCAGAACTTCGATGCGATCAATTATGGCGGTTGGCAGAACGTTTAGGTCAGCCGAAACGACCGAGCCGCGCGTACCACCGGGCGCCAGGCGACGACCGTTGAGCAGAATCAACGTGCGTGCCGGGCCAAGCCCACGGAGGCCTAGCGTGTTGGCGCCGGTACCGCCGTCGGTAACGAAGCCGCCATAAAAGTTATTAATCTGGCCAGCGCCCTGAGTAACAGCGTTACTTTGCAATGCGTCGGTAATGCTGTTGAAACCTGACTGCGTCACTTCTTCTGCAGTGATGACGGTGATCGGTTCTGCCGTGGTGAATTCATCGCGGCGAATACGCGATCCCGTGACGACGATAGCACCCGCTTCAGGCGTGCTGGTATCCACGCTCGCAGGAGCGTTACTTTCGGTACTCGCCTCCGTATCCTGTGCAATTACAGGAGTAGAACAAGCGATCGAAGCAAGGCCGACGCTTGTAAAAAGTGCGGCCCGTCCGCTCATAGCGGAGAAGGTCTTTTTCATCTGATTTAGTCCCCTACTTGAACCGGGGAAACCGGCCCACAGCAGAGTTGAAGCAAGGACCGACGCTTTGGGCAAGAGTTGCAGAGGTAAAATTATTGCTGTCGCTGCTGTTATCTCATTCGCGTATCAAATATGTCACAATGCCATGCCAGCAATTTCAGGTGCAGAATGGTCATCAACAAACCTTGGTTCAGGCGAGGCTTTGCCTAACAGGAGCAATGATCGGTAACTGCGCTTCAATTTCCTTTAACCAGCGCTGTACCTGCTGTATTTCCTCGCTTTGAGTTGGCCCCTTTTCGCGAGTTACGCTCAAACTTTTGTCGGCGTACTCTCCGCCGAGTTTCGAGTGGGTTGCAAAGGCGGGCCCGTTGGCGGCTTGCAATGCATCCTCTTGAGACAATGCGATGCCCACAAATTCAAGGATTGCCTCTAGGGTTTCAGCTCGATGTTTATTGAACCATTCGCCATCGACAACCCGTATCCGATTACCTAACGCGCTGGATGCGACAAGATGAAAGAAATTTTGATTTAACAACCAGGCTAGGGCCCCGGATTGCATGTCGGTCAATAGATATGTTTCACGTGCATCCATCTGGAAATCAATCCCGGCGTAGGCTTGCAATTCGAGATAGAGTTTTCGAACCCAGTTGCGGCCGAGTAAACCTCGTCGTTGCACGCTTTCGAGAAAATATGGGACATCATTCGTTATCAAAATAGCTTTGGCATTTGGCGCTGCTTTCAGCAGTGTCGGTATCAGTCGGTTAGAGTGGTTGGTCGGCTTAACAAAAACTACGTGCTGGCTCCCTCGTGGCCTCGCTAACAGCCTGAGTATCGGCCTAATAAGTGGACCGGCGTCCTCGCCGGCGTTTGTCAGCGCGGCGAATATCCCAGGCTCGTTTAATCCGTCTGACACAGATGGTATGTTGAGTGCACGGGTTAATAGAGTGGAGCGACAGAAGGCCGTATGAAAAATGAAATGGAGCGAGCCCCGAGGAGGTGCCATCGACAAAACATCGTCGAAGGCGATGAAAGTTCTGTCCTCGATGTGTTCCGGATTGAATTCGGCAAGAAAACCCGGAAGAGCGAGTTGTGCAGACGGAATTCGTAAAAATTCGACTGTCTTAGTATTTAGATTTAGTCCGTGGGGCACCCAATCCGGATTATGCTCGATTTCAGCGATATTTATCATTTTTTTGGGCAACGTTAAGAATTTCAGGCAACCGGCCGGCGCATAAGCCAGTATCGTTCAATGCAAGGGTCGTCTTGAGGCCTATTCGATTCTTCGACCTTTAACCCCAATCTGGCCATCGACTCTGACCCAGTACGAGCCCATCGCCGCGCGTTCCAGCTCAACTGGAGCCCCAACGCGGGGTTTGAAACCGCGATGGGCATCGGAAATGCGCCATACACTCCCCTCAGCAATCGTCATTATCCAGCTATCGGCATCGATCCGGCGAAGCGAGGTAATTTCCGTCTGCATGGATTTTTCGAGATCGTCGCCCGATGTGCCGGCGAAAATGCCCAACTTTGGAAGGGAAAAACCAAACAGGCCGCGGCTAGTCTTCTGCACTTCTTGGCGGTCGACGATTTGGAACTCGCCTGTACTGGTTGCTTCAACGAGCCTTGCTGACTCCTGGTCAAAGCATGCGAGCCGGCTCGTCGAATCCGAAAGCTCACGGCAGCGCTCTAGGCCCGCAAGTCGATCAAGCGCTTGTTGATCTTTCTGATCCTGCGCAACTGACATGGAGGGAACAAGAACCGTGAATCCACAAACGATCGCAATTCTGCATCTCAACACTCGTAGCCGCAAATTGTCTCTGTTCTTCTTTATGATTAGGGGCATATGAGTCCGACCTCCTGTATGATCCTTGTTCTCTATGCGATTTTAACGTGTGCGCAAAGTGGCGCGCTCTGTAACTAGAATGTCACACCGAGAAAACTCCGTTACGTAAAGCACCAACATCTGATTGCTCAGTTACTGCCCCATTGCGTAGATCGCACCATTCGGACATTGGTCTGAATCCAGTTTATGGAAGGGCGCCATCAGGCGGCGCTCGTAATTGAGGGGTTACAAATGGCTTATCGCTTATCAAAAGCTTCGCTGTTGACCGGCACCGTCATGGCGGGTGCCATGATTGCTGCGCCAGCATATGCTCAGGTTGACGATCAGGAGAATGAACCGGCAACGCAGCCGGCCGCGCAGGTTGAAGAAGCTGCGCCTATCATCGTAACCGGCTCGCGCATTGCTCGTCGTAACGTTGAAACGGCTGCGCCGGTCGCAGTTGTTCAGGACGAAGAATTCCAGTTGTCGGGCACCGTCAACGTTGAAAACGTCATCAACCAATTGCCGCAGGTTGTTCCAGGAACGACATCCTTCTCGAACAATCCAGGTAACGGAACGGCTACCTTGAACCTTCGTGGTCTTGGTGCTGCTCGGACTCTGGTCCTTGTCAACGGTCGCCGGTGGTTGTCTTACGATACGGCGCAGGTTGTCGATCTTAATACCATCCCATCGTTCTTGCTTGATTCGGTTGATGTCGTAACCGGCGGTGCTTCGGCTGTTTATGGTTCGGACGCTCTGGCCGGTGTTGTGAACTTCCGCCTCAAGCAGGTCGAAGGCGTCGAAGTCGGTGGTCAGTATTCGATCACCGAGCGTGGCGATGGCGCACGTTATGAAATCCATGGTGCGATCGGTACGAGCTTCGACGAAGGTCGCGGTCATGCCACGGTCTTTGCTGAATATTACAATCGCGATTCTATTTTCCAGGGGCAGCGCGGTTTCTCCAACTTCGCTCTTGGCGGTGAATCGTTTGGCGAACCGCAACAGCAGTTCGGTTCGGCTACGACGCCGAATGGTACGATCACATACGTGGGTGGTGCCAGCGGCCTTGGTCCGCGCTTCCGTCGGGACAATCCGAGCACCCCTGCTGTAGAACCTACCGATAACGGAATTGGCGATTTCAACCAGGCTACGAACGCGGTCTTCTTCGACGATCCGGGTTCGTTCCGTCCGGGTACGGGTTCGTTCAACTACGCCCCGGCTAACTATCTCCAGCTTCCCCAAGAACGTTATCTGATCGGCGGCTACGCTGATTACGACATCGGGGGCGGCCATACGGCTTATACCGAAGTTGCCTACGTCAACAATCGCGTGGCGACCGAACTTGCTGCAACGCCGGTTACCGGCGCATTCAACATCGACATTGACTCGGTGTCTGCGTTTTTGGATGCAGAAGCGCTTGCCACGTTCCAGGCGATCGATGCTGAAGAAACTGCCCGGAATTTGGCTGCCGGAGAGGCTGACGACCCGGGCGTAGTACGTGCGAACATCAATCGGCGCGTCGTCGAAACGGGTTCGCGCAACTCGCTTGATGAGCGCAACGCTTTTCGTTTGCTCGCCGGCATGCGTGGCCCGATCAATGATTACCTGAGCTACGACGCGTATTACATGTATTCGCGCACGCGGAATGCAAACGTACAGGCTGGTAACATCTCGCGCTCTGCATTCCAGGCAGGCCTTGATGGCTCGGCAGCGCCGATTAACATCTTTGGTCCGAACACTCTGACGCCTGCGATGGTGGATCAGATTTCGATCCTCGCACAAAACGGTGATGTTTCGAGTCAGCAGGTTGCTAACGCTGTCATTTCCGGGACCTTCGGCGACTTCGCTCTCGGAGCGGATTCGGATCCGATTGGCTTCGCGGTCGGCGGTGAATATCGCAAGGTCGCTTCGCAGTTCATTCCGGATACGGCGCTTTCATCCGGCGATGTGATCGGCTTCAACGCGGGTCAGGCAACTGAAGGCGAGTATGACGTCAAGGAACTGTTCGCTGAAGTTAACGTCCCGATCCAGTTCGGTACGGCACGTCTCGAACTGTCGGGTGCAGGTCGCTATTCCGACTATTCGCTCGACGCAGTCGGCGGTGTTTGGACTTATGCTGGGGGCGTGGAATTCTTCCCGATCCCCGACATCGGTCTTCGTGGTCAGTACCAGCGCGCAGTCCGTGCACCTAACGTGGGCGAGCTTTTTGGCGGGCAGGCGTTGGGCTTCCCTGGCGCAACCGATCCTTGCTCGGTTGCGGCAAATGCAACGAACCCGACCATCGTAGCGCTGTGTGAAGCTACGGGCGTACCGGCCGGCACTGTCGGTGGGGGAACTCTCATCCAGCCAAACACGCAGATTCCTGCGACGTTCGGTGGTAATCCGAACCTGCAGGAAGAAACGTCGACAAGCTGGACTGCGGGCGTCGTGTTCCAACCGTCGTTCGTTCCGGGCTTCACGCTGACCGCCGACTACTTCAATATCGAAATCGAAGATGCGATTTCGACGATCACGTTGGCACGTACGTTTGATCTCTGCTTTAACCAGGTTCAGGATCTCGCTGATCCGATCTGTGCTCCGTTCATTGGCGGAATCAGGAATGGTGCAGGGCAGATTGACGTCGATGCCCCGCCTGCGCTGGGTGGTCAGAATATCGCGACGTTCAATGTGTCGGGTGTCGACCTTCAAGCTACCTACACCACCACGCTGCCGTTCTCCTTGGCAACCGACACGGGTGAACAGGACTTCAACATCTCGTTCCTCGGAACGTGGACTGAAGAATCTTCGGTCGTTGAATTCCCGGGAGCTGATCGGCTCGATTGTGCAGGTTTGTTTGGTGCGACGTGTGGTCAGCCGACATCGACCTTCAAATGGACGGCTCGCGCATCGCTGATCGACGGTCCGATCACGACTTCGGTTCGCTGGCGCCACCTCTCGGCTGTCAACGATGACGATGACTCGATCGATTATGCCGCTTTCAACGGTGTCGAACGTATCCCGGCATACGATCTGCTTGATCTTACGTTCTCGTTTATGGCGTCGGAAAAGATGACGTTCACCTTCGGCGTGAACAACATCTTTGACACGTTGCCGCAGACCCCGACTTTCGGTCCTGACGGCGTCGTAACTTCGACCAACAACGGTACGTTGCTTGGTGATAACCAAGAACAGGCAAACACCTACCCTGGCGTCTTTGACGTGCTCGGCCGCGACTTCTTCGTTTCTGCGAACTTCAAGTTCTAAAGAGCGTCGAATAGACGACAAAAAGAGGGCGGCGGACTTTAGTCCGCCGCCCTTTTCATTTGCTCTCCTCTCAGCCGGGCATTGGCTTTGATCAGTAGTTTACCGCGTTTCAAGAACGATCAGGCTAGCGAAGCGACGTCCCGAATTTTCAGCGACGTCTATCGTTTCAACAACAGCCAAACCTGCCGACGTAAAGATATGTCGCAAAGCATCACGATCGTCGGCTGCGCTGCACGCTTCTGCTAGACAGTCGATCCGCTCCACCTCGCTGCGCGCTTGCCTTTCAATGGCGTCCAGCGTCTCATGCAATTTCTCACGGGGTCCATTACTCCCCAGCATGAGTGTCAGCCTGATAGCTTCCGGTATTTCCCACGCAGCGGAACCATGGCCCCATCGGCGTTCGCCATAGCGCGCGCGCGCGGCCGCCAGCTCTGTGACCTCGCGTAAAGCCGTCGGGCCTTCGTTTGCGGCTGCCCGCACTCGCTCGAGCAATCCAGTTTCATTAATGACCCAGGCGATTTGTGCGCGCCTATGGACATTATGTTGAAGGATTGGCCCGTCCCCGCGGTGAAGCATAAGTCCTGCTCGCCCGCCTGTCGTTAGTACCCGGTTGATTTCCCGGGCCGTCAGTTTGCAGTCTCCATATTCAAAGCCGAACTGACTCGTAACAACGTCAAAGCTATCATCTGCAAATGGAAGGCGCTCCATCGCGACACCACAGTGGATTTCAGTTCCGTTCGGAGAAGGTGGTAGGTGAGGAGATAGATCAATACCTACCGCATTGATATTGTTCTTAAAGTTCAGCAGCCAAGCTAGTACTCGCCCGTTTCCGGTCGCGAGGTCGAGGACCTTTGCGTTTTCGGGCAAGCGGGAAGAAAAATTGTGCCACGCGGCTCGCTGGGCTTCTTCGATGTTTTTCATTTGCTGGGGAAGGCACCCACCATCACTTCCGCTTTGGCGGGCCCAGAATTCCGCCCACGCACGAGCCTTGTTTCGACCTTCAATCATCGCGCTGTTGTCGACTAGAGATGATGTCGAAAGCTACCGACATGCGACTACCTTCTGAAAACGGAGTAGTGCCGTGATACAGCGTTGAGGGAAACAGCGCGAGCTCGCCGACTTCTGGGGCGATAGTAGTTAATGGACCAAGTTCGAGGTTCAGGTCAGGTGGAGGTCGTCCGATTTCCAGACAAGCCTCCTTGTTATTACGCGAGGATGCCTCGGGTAACTGAATATAAAGCGCGGAGGAAATAATTCCCTGAGGATGGATGTGTGAGGCATGGTGATCCCCGCCCCCATTAAGGCGGACAGACCAAGATCCTCCCAATCGCCATGGTTTGTCGCGATAGCTAAGTAGGGGGTGTGTCTCGTCGCTCGGCGGAAGTGCGCTACGGTAGGAACGCAGAGTGTGGACGATGGCATCATGCAGCTCGGCAAAAACCGGTTCGCATCGCGCAAATAGAATGTGAGGGGTCTGCGTGCCGCCACGCAGTGACTGAGCAAGCGGGAAACTCGACCGATCATGCAGGGCGTTTAGGGCCTCACTTATGCGTTCCAGCAAAGTCGATCGGCCTTCCAGTGCACGTGTTTGAACCAAAGCCGGTTGCTCATGCATCCAATAAGCGCGTTCATCTCCAACGAGGCGCCATACCAGCCCTTGCAAAGCCCACGCTGAAACATCATCGGGTGCGTGCGTCAAAGCCTGTGACGCAAGAAGGTTAGCCTTGTCGAAATCGCGTTGGCGGAGCCGATGACGGCACTCCTGCACAAACCGGTCCACGGTATCCAATTGCAATTCGGCAAAAATCCCTTCTGCGCGGAGGGTCTGGCCAGCTGCGCTGGCATAGCTGGCTTCGGCAAGCGCAAAAGCAGGCTGATCCGGAAACCGCATCCGTGCAGCATGTGATATTTCGGCGGCCTCGCTAGGCCGATCCGCCGAAGCAAGCAAATATGCATGGATCTTGGGGATGTTTTGATCATTAGGCGCAGCAGTCGCAGCCATGTGGAAATGCTGGGCGAATTCCCACTCGCCCGCCGCAAGCCGCAACTGCGCCAAGAACCGTAATCCCTCAAGGAATGCTGGGGCTGCTGAGACGATTTGCTCAACTACGTGGCGGGCTCCCGCATAGTCACCTTCGGCGCTCAGAGCTTGCGCCTTTCCCAACCAAAGATCTGCATCTCCTTGATTGCGGGCTAGAGCACGATCGAAATACTGCGACGCAAGCGGTTCGCCACGTTCAAGGGCGACTCTGGCTCGTCCATGCAAGGCGCGTACATGCGCATCGTCTAGGGATAAGCATTGTTCATATGAAGTGGACGCAGCTGAAAGCCTGCCAGACGATCGCTCGGCATTAGCTCTTATAGACCAGTATCTCGCCCAATGTCTGGCACGCTGCTCGATCTCATGCAGTAGCGCTAATGCAGCCTCGTAGTTTGGTATTTCTGTCAACGAGATCGCGAGATTTAATTTAAAGTCTAAGTTGTCCGGCTGAAGTTCAGAGGCTTTTTTGAAATGGGAGGAGGCCGAACTTGCCTCATTCCTACGAAGAGCGAGAGAGCCTGCACTATTTGCCAGATCCGCACTGCTCGGGTGTTCTGCCAAACCTAGATCGAGCAGCTTGGTAGCATCGTACAGATTTCCAGCCTTTTCGGCAGCCTCTGCGGCGAGATACCATTCCTTGGGAGTCACTTGTCGCGCAACCATCCGGTGATTGCCAACCTACCCAATGGCGCAAAAGGCGGCACGTAACTGACTAAGTGGCTTTGTGGGACAGCGAACAGGTTCAGAGCGTTGAATCGAGGGCGGAACCCTTCGATCACATCGCCGTCTTCATCTAAAAATAGCAAATATCCGCCCCAGTCGGGGTGCCAGTCCTCGCGTGTAAGGTTGAGGACGTAGGCTACCTTCCAGCCTTCGGCGACGTGACTATCGATATGACGACCAAGGTAATGGTTTGCTGCAAATAACGTTGCTTGCCCATCCGCTTTTACAAGATCGTCAAAACCAGTGACCTTTCGCACAAGCTCTAGAAATGCCGGAGCGTTCAAGTGTTCTAAAAGCATTTCATGAACCCCGCCGGGATCCCATTTCTGATTGATTGCCTCTACAATCGGATAGTGGGCAAAGCGAAACGCGTATTCGCCCTGCGCTGAGGCCGAGTGGGCTGCGTTGGCGGCACGGTTCACTCGTTCCGAGCCTTCTGCCGTGACGATCAACTTCCTGTCAAAGGTCTCCGGCTTAGCACCACCTTTCTCCCCCGCTTGGACGGCCATACCCCAAGGAGTGGCCCGAGTAAGGATCATTTGGATTTCTCTAGCGGTTTCGTCCGTCAGCACATTACGAATTTGAACGCGGCTATGGGCTGCAAATCTAGCCGCGTAGGCCTCGCGATCAATCAGCGGGTTCAGTTCAAACAGCTTCTTCATGTTGTTAACAGGTTCGCATCGCACCCTTCGACATGCAAGACCGAACCGAACTTGACCTTTACGTTAACGCTACATAACCCAGTAGCAAATCGAAACGAAATGGAGCCCGTTGAATGCCCCAAGCCTACATAGTCGAAGCCGTCCGTACCGCCGGGGGGCGCCGTGGGGGTCGTCTTGCCGGGGTGCATCCGGTTGATCTCGCCGCGAAATCGCTGGACGCGATCATGGAGCGCAGCGGTCTCGAGGCCACGGCCATCGACGATGTGGTCATGGGATGCGTCAGCCAAGGCGGCGAGCAGGCGATGCAGGTCGGGCGCAACGCGGTGCTCGCGTCAAAGCATCTGGGCGAGGGTGTTCCTGCGGTCACGATCGATCGCCAGTGCGGTTCAAGCCAGCAGGCGATCCAGTTCGCCGCGCAGGCGGTGATGAGCGGTACGCAGGATGTCGTGATCGCAGCAGGCGTCGAAAGCATGAGCCGGGTGCCAATGGGTTCGACCGCCATGTTCCACATGAAAGAGGGTCTGGGTAACTACAAGTCACCGGGTTTGGAGGAGAAATATCCCGGCATTCAGTGGAGCCAGTTCATGGGTGCCGAGATGATTGCGCAGAAGCACGGGTTTTCGAAGGACGATCTTGATCGCTTCGCCTTCGCCAGTCACCAGAAAGCGATTGAGGCCACCAAGTCGGGCGCGTTCGACCGGGAAATCGTCGGTGTCGAGATCGATACGGCCGAGGGCGAGGAATGCCACACGGTCGATGAGGGCATCCGCTTCGATGCGACGCTCGATGGCATCGCGGGAGTCAAGCTGCTCAGCCCGGAGGGTAAGATTACCGCGGCCACCAGCAGCCAGATATGCGACGGCTCCAGCGCGGTTCTCGTCGTGTCGGAACAGGCGCTGAAGGACTACGGCCTGACGCCGATGGCGCGGATTCACAACCTTACAGTCACTGCCGGCGACCCTGTAATCATGCTCGAAGAACCGCTGTTTGCCACCGACCGCGCTCTTCAGCGCGCCGGTATGAAGATCGGCGACATCGATCTCTACGAGGTGAACGAAGCATTCGCCCCTGTCCCGCTCGCCTGGCTTAAGCATACCGGAGCCGATCCGGACAAGCTCAACGTCAATGGCGGTGCGATTGCGCTGGGCCATCCGCTAGGGGCGTCGGGCACGAAATTGATGGCCACGCTCGTTCATGCGCTGAAAGCGCGGGGCAAGAAGTATGGCCTGCAGACGATGTGTGAAGGTGGCGGCGTTGCCAATGTCACTATCGTCGAGGCGCTTTGACGAAGCGCGCCAATCCGGCCAAAGCCGGAAAGCGAAATTCAGTTTCGAACCCGTGCGAGAATGATACCGGCCATGGCCGGATCCTATAGAGTGATTGAGAGGAATATTCATGGAAGTCAGTAGCAATACCCCCGCAGTCGTCACCGGTGGGGCCTCCGGCCTCGGCGAAGCTACCGCCCGCGCAATTGCCGCGAAGGGGGCGAAGGTCGCCATCTTCGACATGAACGAGGAAAAGGGCGAGGCGGTTGCCAAGGACATCGGTGGCATCTTCTGCAAGGTCAATGTCACCAGCGATGAAGATGTCGATGCGGGTTTTGCCAAGGCGCGCGAAGCCCATGGCCAGGAACGCATCCTCGTCAATTGCGCCGGTATCGGCAATGCGATCAAGACCGCCAAGCGTGACAAGCAGAGTGGCGAGATCAGCCACTTCCCCCTGTCCGCCTTCGATTTCGTCATTCAGGTGAATCTCGTTGGCACCTTCCGTTGCATCGCCAAGTCGGCGGCCGGCATGATGACGCTCGATCCGCTGTCGGAAGACGGTGACCGCGGCGCCATCGTGAATACCGCATCGGTTGCAGGCGAAGATGGCCAGATGGGTCAGGCCGCTTATTCCGCGTCGAAAGGCGGCGTCATCGGCATGACCTTGCCGATCGCACGCGACCTGATGAGCGAAGGCATTCGTGTGAACACGATCCTGCCCGGCATCTTCAACACCCCGCTGATGAACGCGGCACCTGTGCAGGTGAAGGAAGCGCTGGCGGCCAGCGTCCCGTTCCCCAAGCGCCTCGGCAATCCCGACGAATATGCCCGGCTGGCCATGACCATGATTGAATGTGGCTATTTCAACGGTGAAGATGTCCGCCTCGACGGCGCAATCCGGATGGCGCCACGGTGATCCGCGCCATCGGACTTTCCTACTCGCCCGATCTCTGATTGGGTTCAGCTGATGATGGTCCGCCGTTCCTCTTTCGCGTGCTTCGACAGCGATTTCGGGAACGGCGGATTTTGTGCGCCTGGACTGTGTAACATGCGGTCCATGTGTTCTGTGACGACGACGAACGGAGCGCCGAATCGATGACCGAATTCACCCAGATCAAGCTCGATACTGCCGACGGTATCGCCACCCTCACGCTCTCCCGCCCCGAAAAGATGAACGCCTTCACCGGCGTCATGATGCAGGAGATGATCGATGCCATCGACATCACCGATGCGGACGACGGCGTGCGCGCCGTGATCGTGACGGGCGAGGGTGATCGTGCATTTTGCGCCGGTGCCGACCTGACGCCCGACGAGGGCGCGGGCAATGTATTCGCGCGTCACGATCCGGTCGACGATCTTTCGGATACCCGCGTTCGCGACGGCGGCGGCCGCCTCGTCCTTCGCCTGTTCAATTCGCAAAAGCCGCTGATCGGTGCCTGCAATGGTGTCGCGGTGGGCGTGGGCGCGACAATGCAGCTTCCCTTCGATATGCGACTTTGTAGCGACAACGCGCGCTTCGGCTTCGTCTTCGCCCGGCGCGGGATCACGCCGGAAGCCTGTTCAAGCTGGTTCCTGCCGCGGCTCGTGGGCATGCAGACGGCGCTGGAATGGTGCATGACCGGGCGTATCTTCGATGCCGGGGAAGCGCGTGAGCGCGGCCTTGTCCGATCGGTACATCCCCAGGACGAACTGATGGATGCGGCGGTGAGCCTGGCGCGCGAGATTGCCGACAACACATCCGCCGTGTCGGTCGCCATGACGCGGGCAATGCTGTGGCGGCTTTCCGCGACGGACCATCCCATGATGGCCCACCGGATCGACAGCCGCTCGATCTACCGGCTCGGCAAGAGCGAGGACAGCAAGGAAGGTGTCCGCAGCTTCCTCGAAAAGCGCCCGCCCGCCTATCCTGACACGGTCAGCGAAAACATGCCCGACTTCTACCCGTGGTGGGACGAACCCGGCTACGAATAGTTTCGCTTGAGACGGTCACAGTCGTAACGGCCTTGCCAAGGCCAACGCGGGAATCCAAGGTCGTCGGCATGTCGAAACACCAGCCTGCCCAGCGCCTTGCCGAGTTCCTGCCTTATCAATTGTCCATCGCTTCGAATGCCGTATCGACGCGCATCGCGGAACAATATCGCAAACGGTTTGCGCTGAAGACTACCGAGTGGCGCATCATGGCGGTGCTGGGTGATCATGGCGCGCTGACCCAGCGCGAGCTTTCGCAGCAGACGCTCATGGACAAGGTGCCGGTCAATCGAGCGTGCAAGCGGCTGGAGCAGCGCGGTCTCGCCCAGCGCTCTCCAAACGCCAGCGATGGCCGCTCGCATCTGCTCGAACTGACCAGTGAAGGGCGGGCCGTGCACGCCGGCATCATGCCGTTGGCCCTGAAGATCGAGGAGGAGCTGTTTTCCGTGCTGAGCGAGCAAGAACGAGTGGATCTACTCGATATGCTCGGGCGCGTGCGCGACCAGGCCGGAGACTTCGACGCGGAAAGCCTGGCCGACTAACGCAGTCGACCAGGGCTTTCAGATCACTTACGCGTTGACCGGTTAGCCAATGCCGCCGCTGAAGGCGTCGGCAATCGAACAAGCCGCCGGGCCGAGAATGACGATAAACAGCACCGGCAGAATGAACATGATCAGCGGTACGGTCATGATGGCAGGAAGGCGCGCGGCCTTCTCTTCTGCGCGCATCATACGTTCGTTGCGGAACTCTGCCGACAAGACGCGCAGTGCGGAGGCCAGCGGTGTACCATAGCGCTCTGTCTGGATCATGGTCGTGACCACACCCTTCACCGCGTCGAGGTTCACGCGGTAGGCAAGGTTGTCGAAGGCCTTCTTTCGTTCGTTGAGGAAGGACAGTTCGATCGCGGTCAGCGTAAACTCTTCGCCGAGTTCGGGATAGGCGCGGCCAAGTTCGCGAGCGACGCGGTTGAACGCCGCATCGACGGTCAGTCCGGCTTCCGCGCAGATAACGAGCAGGTCGAGCGCGTCAGGCAGGCCTTTGCGAATGGCGTCTTCGCGCTTCTTGGCGATGTTGCTGAGATAGATTTCGGGGCCCTTGTAACCCAGGAAAAGGGCCAGACCGAGCGCAGCGACGCGCTTCATCTGCCAGTCGGGATAAACCTCAACCAGGTAGAGCATGACAAAGGCAAAACCGCCCAGCAGAACGGGAAGAACGGCACGCAGGCCGATCACGACAATCGCCAGTTCCTTGTTGCGGATTCCGGCATGGGCCAGCTTCTGCTGTACGCTTTCGATCTGGCTTTGCTGCAGCACCTTCATGCTGCCCAGCGTGTCCTTGATTCTCTCGGTCGTGTCCGTCTTGCGAACCAGGCTTTGCCGTTTCTTGGCGCTCGACGTGACGAGGCCCATCTTGAGTTCTTCGCGACGACCCTCGAGGGCTCTGACCCGCTTGGCCATCGGATCCTTGATGGTCACCGCGGTGTAGATCGCAAAGACGACTGCTGCGGCAGCTATGCCGACAAGGATCGAGCCGACGACATAGACGTCGAAGCCGAGGAGGGTGGGGCCGGTCACGGGGTCCATTGCTCTAGTCTTTCCTCAACTCAGATTTCGAAACTGACCATCTTGGCCATGATGAAGCCACCGATGCTCATCCATACGAGGCCGCCCAATCCGGTGACGATCAGGCGATCGTCTTCGAAGAAGCCGCCGATATATGTTGGATTCACCCAGTAGATCAGAACGAAGACGATGAAGGGCAGCGATCCGACAATGTAGGCAGACGCCTTGGATTCAGAGCTCATCGCCTTGATCTTCAGCTTCATCTGCGCGCGCTTGCGCAGCACGTCCGAGAGGTTGGAAAGCGTTTCTGCAAGGTTGCCGCCGGTTTCGCGCTGAATGGCCAGCGTGATGCAGAAGAAATTGAACTCCGCAATCCCCAGGCGATCGGCGGTCGCCTGCAGCGATTCCTCCATCGTCCGGCCGATCTTGGTCCGTTCGACGATGCCCTTGAATTCTTCACCTACCGGACCGGGCACTTCCTGTGCGACAACCGAAAGCGTTTCGGTGACGGGCAGGCCCGAGCGCAGACCGCGAACCAGCAGTTCGATGGCATCGGGGAACTTCTTGTTGAAGTTGTTGGTCCGCTTTTTGATTGCGCGATTGACGATGAAATGGGGAAGCCCTGCACCGACCAGTATCCCTACGCCGAACGAAAGCGGCAAGGACCCGCTCCGCAAGAAAAGTAGCAGGGCGACCACAAATCCCAGGCCAAGCGAGGCGTAGGCATATTGGCTAAGCGTCCAGCCCTTGCCGGTGCGGTCAAGGCGGTTGGCCAGAGCTTCGATGCGCGACCCCGACCCGGCTACTTTATAGGCCGTCGGGCGGCGGGCAGCGATGGCCTTCTTCAGCTGCGATTCGACCTTTGTATCCGTGCTGTCCGAATGGCGGTATCGCACCTGCTGCAAACGCCGTTGGCTGGCCTTTCCTGCGTCAGGGCCGGAGAACAGAACATAGCCGATCGCCAGTAGGGCGAGGATACCCCCTGCCATCAATGTCAGCTGGATTATGTTCATGCCAAACTCCGTCCAAACCTAATGCGCGCGAGCCCAAAGCTTCGCGTCGTTACTGCGCGGGTTCCTTGACCCGCGTGTCTTTCTTCTTCGCCAGAAGGCTCTTGAGATCGAGATTGCCGAGAAGTGATTTCTTGGCGCCGCCGCCGTTGCCGGCCCCTGCGAT
This sequence comes from Qipengyuania sp. NPDC077410, assembly GCF_044543405.1. Lineage (NCBI taxonomy): Bacteria > Pseudomonadati > Pseudomonadota > Alphaproteobacteria > Sphingomonadales > Erythrobacteraceae > Qipengyuania > Qipengyuania sp. NPDC077410. The sequence continues at coordinate 211,199 of NZ_JBITWB010000002.1, forward strand.
ATTCTCGTCACCGGCACCAATGACCTGAGCGGAAAGCTGCTTGATCGCGGCCGTCGCTTTCGATCCATTGTTCGCATCGACGAACGTCTTGCCCAGTTTCGCGGCATTGGCAGCGGCTTTCTGGTCGAAGGGCACCATCACGTCGATCTTGCGTTCGATCGACGCTTCGAAGTCGGCCTTGCTGATTTCGGCGACACCCGGCTGAACTTTGTTGGCGACGATCACGACCTGCGAATGCGGTGCGTTGTTCTTGAGCCACGAAAGGATGCGGATCGTATCGCGTGCCGACGCGAGTGACATTTCCGTTGCCAGAACGACGACGTTCACGTCGTTGAGCAGGTGCGGGAAATTGATCATCATGTTGCGCGGCATGTCGAGCACCGTCATTTCGAACGTGTGCTTGAATTCTTCCTGCAGTTGCATGAAGGCCGAGCCATCCGTCATGAGCGGCTGGTTGATCGGAGCTTCCGCGGAGAGAATGGCCAGGTTGTCATTCGCCCGGATCATGGCGCGTTCAATGAACAGGCCATCGATACGACTGGGATTGTCGATTGCATCGGTCAGTCCGCGTCCCGGTTCGAGATCCAGCGTAAGCGCACCGGTGCCGAAGTGGACATCCAGATCGAGCAACGCTGTCGGCATGCGCTTCTCTGACGAGAAGATCCAGGCAAGCGACGTTACGATTGTCGATGCGCCGACGCCGCCGCGTGTGCCGATGACGGCAGTGGAAACGTGATGCTTCACACCTTCTTCTTCGCCCCCGCGCGGAGCCATGAAGACGGCCTGCGCCTGGTTGAGGGAATCCCGCAGCATGCCGGCGGATAGCGGCTTGAGCAGGTAGTCATGAATGCCGCTGGCGAGCAGATCCCGGTACAGACGGACATCGTTGACCTGTCCGATCGCGATAACGACGGTTCCCGGCTCGCAGACTTCTGCAAGCGCATTGATGTCGTTCAGCGGGTCGCCACTTTCGGAAAGATCGACCATCAGGATGTTCGGGCTGGCCGATACCGACAAGGACTGGATTGCGTTGCGCAGTCCACCCTTGTTGCATTTTTCAGGTTGCCAGCCGAGTTCGATCACCACCGGACGAAGGACGTCGAGGGCGTTTTCATCACAGATATAGGCCGCAAAAGGATCGCGGTTTCCGGCCAGACCGGGTTTCAGTGAAGCGCTCATGGCTGGTTAGCCTCCTTCTTGGGTGTTGACTTCGGCCAGTCCGCCGGTCGCTCCGGTCGGCGCAAGGTCGCGATACGCCTTGATGGCTTTGGTAGAGGTGCTGACGACCGTTTCGCCGGTGCCTTTCTGGCCGGTGATGAGGTCTTCCGGATTGGCGACCATTGCCGCCAGATTACCGTTCACAGCGCAGCCATAACCCGGTGATGTCGCATTCGTCGGGTTGTGTTCGCCATTGGCCGACCAGTCAGGGCATCCCGGAACACTGGCGGTCGAGCGGGTCACGACAATTCTGGCCTGACCAGGGTTCACATACCCTGCCGTCACGGGTGCTTCTTCGCTGATCAGCACGCCGTGCCGACCCGCAAGCGCCGCCAAGTCACGCTTCACAGCCGGGTTGACGCTCGGATCGTCGATCGAGACGCGGTCGCCGTAACCCAAATTCATCGCATCGAACCAGTCGGCGATGCGCTGCTGCTCGCTAACCGCCAGGCCATCGCCACCGGTGCTGGCATCGAGAGTGAAATTGGTGCGTTCGACTACCGGTTGGTGCACGCTGTACAGTGTGCGATTTTCAGTCCCCATGCCCCCGCATGCGCCGAGCACGAGGCTGAGCGAGACGGCCAGAGATCCGGCGAGCTTGCGATTGATTGCCTTTGCCATTGTACTCGTCTCCCTTAGTCGAAGCTGAAGCCGGGCTTGGCCGACGCCGTGCGTTCATTGCGGCGCGCATCGGGCTGGAGGGCCGCCTGCGGTTCGCCATTGTTCAAAGGCTGGCCGCCAGAAATGCCGGGCTCGCCCGGCGCGGTTTCGACCGCCCGCGGCTTCGGCCGTTCACCGCCCGAAACGCCATCGCTCTGCTGGAAGCCGAGCAAACGCTGAAATTCGTCCGGTTTGCGGAAGCCATCGGTCGGCAAATGGATGTCGTTCGCATCGACGGGCTTCACGAGATACGGTGTCACCACGATCACCAGTTCGGTTTCGCCTTTGCGATAGGTGGTCGAACGGAACAGGTTGCCAAGGATCGGGATGTTACCGAGGCCCGGGGCCTTGTCGATCGTGTTCGTGGCATTGTTGGACAACAGGCCCGCAATCATGAAGCTCTGGCCCGAGCCAAGTTCCACCGTCGTTTCTGCACGCCGCGTTACGAGTGCCGGGATCTGGAAGCCTTCGAAGACAACAGCGCCTTGGCTGGAAAGCTCCGATACTTCTGGACGTACCCGCATCGAGATGCGCCCATTGGCGAGCACGGTGGGCGTATAGGCGAGGCTTACGCCGTAGTTCTTGTACTCGATGGTGGTAGTGCCGAGACCCTGACTAAGGGGGATCGGAAACTCGCCACCCGCGAGGAATTCTGCCGTTTCGCCGGAAAGAGCGGTCAGGTTTGGCTGCGAGAGCGTGGTCACGAGCCCTTCGTTTTCAGCGAGGTCCAGCGCGGCTCCAATGTCGAGCCCAAGAAATCTTCCCATCGCACCGAGCGTGGTGCCCGGGGAAACTCCCCCAATCCGAGTGCCTTCTGCTTGTACAAGCTTGGTCGGATCTGCCGGATCAGGGAGCAGTCCAATCGGTGTGTTCCCCACACCGAGAGCGGGAAGCCGTCCACCATTGATGAAACCACTGCGCCCCTGACCGACGCCGAACTGAAAGCCTCCCGTGCTGTCGATGCTGGTCAAGTTGACCCCAATCGCACGTACGAAGCTGCGACTGACTTCGGCAATACGCACTTGCAGATTGACCTGCAGCGGCGTCGCCATCCGCAGGCGGCTGATGACATTCGATTCCGTGCCGACGAAGGCTTCGACAAGACGCTGCGCTTCTTCGGCATCTTCCGGGGCGGCGACCGTCCCGGTTAGAAGAATGACATTCGACCCCATGGTAGCGACCGAAATGTTGGCTTCCGGCATGGCGAGGGCGAGTAGCTGGTCGATACTGCCGATATTCGACCCGACGCGGACATTGGCGGACCACACGATATCGCCGGCATTATTGCTAGCGTAGATCGTCGTTTCGCCACCGGCCTTGCCGAAGACATAGAGCTGGCGTTGCGATTTGACCTGGACGTCGGCGACATTGTCGTCGGCGACAAAGACATCGGCCATATTGCCCGGTACATTGACCAGTTCACCGCGACCGATGGAGAGAACGATCTCGGAGTTGGGACGAACCACAGACTGGGCAGTGGCGGTGGTAACCGGGGCTGCCGCCAGCGGCGTCAACGCCAGGCTGGAGAGCAGGAGTTTCGTTGTAAGGCGACGTGTCATGGAATTGCCCCCTGAATGGCGTTCCTGTTGCTTTTTCCTGCTCATCTCACACCTACAGCTTGGGCGGCAGGCAATGTCTGTGCGGCACTTGCTGCACCGCGCGCCGTGCTCGATCCGACTGCACCAATCGATACATCCTCGGTCTGCTTGCCGCGGGTGACCCGCACGCTGGGACCACTGCGAACCGGTGGTCCGTCGCCGTAAGCGGCTTGCGGTGCGCTGGTGCCCTGCGCAGGGGCCGTACGGCGCTGGAAGCGCGATACGTCGCCGCCGGTCACGTAGGTGCTCTTGCCGTCATCCGGACGCGCCATGGCTTCGCGCAGGAGCCGTTCTTCCTGCTCGGGCGTGGCGTTATCCGGAATAGAAACGTCACCCGAAGCGATGGCCCGTTCGAGTTCGCTCTGATTGTCGGCGAGTGAGCGCAGCGACAAGCTGAGCGTGCCGATCGTCTGCGCCACGGCGACCTTCTCGGCAATGACCGGGGTTACTTCGAGCGTGACAGTGCTGAATGCCTTGACCACGGTCGATCCGTCTTCCGCCTTTTCCGAAACGGTCGACTGGTCCGTTGCCAGAACGCGAAGGTTACGAAGAATGGTTTCCGATGCCTTCAGGCTGGACTCTTCGCTACCTTCGACCTGCTGGGTCAGAACCATGTCCACCCGGTCGCCTGGGAAGACGAACCCGGCTACACCCGACTGGGCGGTAACCGGAACCGTTATGGCGCGCATGCCCGGCGTCAGAGCGGCAGCGAGAAAACCCCGATCTCCGGGGGCAACCAGAGAGCCCTGCGTCACAGGTTCGCCAGCCGTGATCGGATGGCGGACGACAGTGCCGAGAAGCTTCGTGATATCCGCCTCGCCGTCGAGGAAATACGCATCCTGGACCAGTTCGGCAGGCCACGCTTGAAAGCCGATGGCATCGGCGGTGATGATCGTCCCGACCGGGAGCGCACGTTGTGCAACAAGGACCTTGGGTCCCTGCGGTTCGACCTGCGCGGCAGCCTCGGCCTGCGGTGCGCCTGCACCCGCAAACATGCTCCGTGCGACAAGTGCCGTACCGACCGCGATGATCAGTGCAGCAACCAGCAGAACCAGCTTCTTCCTATCCATGGCTTTGTAGCCCCCTAGTTCAGCCCGCGAAATCCCAGTGCGGGCAAGTATGGTTTCAAGCTTTACGGGCGAATTGGTTAAAATCGCGTTGTCAGCCCGCGGCTATCGCGCCGACCGGCCGGAACATCTGGCCGCTTGCCATTACCCACAGAGCGGCGAGCGAAATCGCGGGACCGTAAGGGACCCATAAGTCGCGATCGTGCCGCCGGATGATGCGGATCGAACCAAGCGTTACGACAAGCAGGATGATGAAGGGTGCCAGCATCAGGCCGATAACCGCGATAGGGCTATTCGTTACGGAGCCGAGCAGATCGGCCGGAACTGAAAGTCGTGGTCCACCCAGAACGGCGCTTGCGAACAACGCAGCAATGGCCGTGCCCAGACCCAACAGTATGGCATCGCGCAAAGGGCGGGTCCGGACGGTAGTGGAATGGGCTACGCGCCAGGCGCCAATCGCCATGGTCAGCACCCAGCCGAGCATCGCCATGGCAACCAGCAGCAGAGTGAACTGCGAGGGCGGTACCCACAATGCTAGCGCCGAGAGCAGCTTCACATCGCCGCCGCCCATCTGACGGATAGCGAACAATATGCAGCACACGGCGAACACAATGGCGGCCAAACCGATCTGAAGGGCGACGCCCGGCCAGAGCGGCAAACCAGTCGATAGCCAGAATACCGGCGCGCCCAAGGCGACCGCCATCGTCAGCCGGTTGCTGATCGTACGACTCTTCAGATCCGTTACGATTACCCAGAGCAGTGCGATTGCCAATCCGGCGAGCAATACGTAGGTGGAAATTTCGCTTTGCATGTCGCCCCCGAGGCTTTCTTCGGGCCCGGTGCTACAGGAACGTGCTTACCAAACAGTAACCATACGAGGATGTCCGGTCACCGTTATGCAGGCAGAAAGGCAATCCATCGATCGGCGCGCGATGCCGGCCGGGGCTGTAGAGAGCGGGTTTGCGTTAGCGGATGGCCATGAAATCCGCCGGATCGATTTACCGGCTTGGGATGAGGGCAAGCGCGGGGCGATCCTTTTCATGCCCGGCCGCGGCGACTTCTACGAAAAGTATCTCGAAACCCTCGTCGAGTGGAGTCGCGCTGGCTGGCACGTGACCGCGGCGGACTGGCGCGGGCAGGCTGGATCGGGGCGTTTGGGCGACGATGCAATCACAGGACATGTCGGGGACTTTTCCGACTGGGTCGATGACCTGGCCTTTCTCTGGAAGACTTGGAAAACAGAGACGCGCGGGCCGCATATAGTCGTCGGTCACTCGATGGGGGGGCACCTCGTCACGCGTGCGCTGGTGGATGGGCAGATCGATCCCGACGCAGCGATACTCAGCGCGCCGATGCTCGGCATGTCGGGTCCTCCGCTGCCGCTGGGGGTATCGCACTTCGTCGCTTGGTTCATGACCAAGATCGGCAAGCCCACGCGGCCCGCATGGAAGTGGAGCGAGAAACCCGGCGAAATGCCGGCGAATCGCTCCGACCTGCTGACACACGATGCCGGTCGGTATGCGGACGAATTATGGTGGCGGGAGAGGCGACCCGAACTGGTCATGGGGCCGGGAAGCTGGGGCTGGGTCGAGCGGGCCTATGCCTCGACGCGCCAGTTGGAAAAGCGCGGCGCGATGGAGAACGTGGAGGTGCCTGTCCTCATCATCAGCACATCTGCAGACAAGCTCGTTCGTCATCCGTCCGCGGTGCGCGCCGCACAGCGATTTCCCAATGGAGAGTTGCTGGCGTTCGGCAATGAAGCGCGCCATGAAATCCTTCGGGAAGTTCAGCCCGTACGAGGGCGTGCAATGGCAGGCATCGCCGAATTTCTCGACCGGGTGGCTCCGCCAGAGGTTTCGTGAGTACATACGATTTCGCATTGATCGGCGCCGGGATCGCAGGCGCCAGCCTGGCCGCCGAACTCTCGCTAGGCGGTGCACGGGTCCTGCTGCTGGAAGCGGAGGACCGGCCGGGATATCATGCCACGGGGCGTTCTGCTGCATTCTGGGAGGAGTGCTATGGCGGCCCGGACATCGTTCCGCTTACGCTGGCATCCGGGGAATATCTGCGCAGCGGCGGCTTTCTGCGGCAACGGGGGGCCTTGTACGTTGCGCGCGATGAGGATGCGGCACTTGTCAGTGATTTTCTCGAGCGGTTCCAGGCAACGGGGGCGGTGCTGGAGCGGCTGGGGGCCGCCGAGGTGCAGCGCCGCGTTCCGGGGATACGTCCGGCATGGTCGGCTGCGGTTTGGGAACCGGCCTGCGCTGATATCGATGTAGCAGCGCTCCACGCCCATTACCTTCGACAAGCGCTCGATACCGGCGTGAACCTGCAATGCCGGGCGCGGGTCACCGGTCTCCAGCGGATATCGGGGTGTTGGCGTATCACCGATGTCCGCGGGCAAGACTATCACACCGATTGCGTCGTAAACGCGGCGGGGGCGTGGGCAGACGGACTGGCTGCGATGGCGGGAGCGCGGCAAGCGGGAATTACGCCCTATCGTCGTACGGTGGCCCAGCTCCGCCTCGGCAGAAACGTGCCGGAAGATTTGCCTCTCGTGCTCGACATTGAGGGCAAGTTTTATTTCAAGCCCGAAGCGGGAGGGCGGCTCTGGGTGAGTCCCCAAGACGAAGAACCGAGCGTGCCTTGCGATGCGGCACCGGAGGAATTGGCAGTTGCTCAAGCGATTGCGCGGCTTGAACAAGTGGTCGACTGGCAGATCGAGGCGGTCGAGCACAAGTGGGCTGGCTTGCGCAGTTTTGCTGCCGACCGCAGGCCGGTTTACGGATTCGACCCGAAGATCGACGGATTCGCGTGGTTTGCTGGGCAAGGTGGCTTCGGGATACAAACGTCCCCCGCTGCGGCACGGTTAGCGCGGCAATTGTTGCTGGGCGAAGGCAGGGACGAGATGACAGCGAATCTCGATGCGAACCTTTACTCGCCGGATCGCTTCGGCTGAACTTCTTACGAGGTTAGTTCCGCCCGGCTATCCGATCGGCCTCGTCACTTGCCAAGCGATCGACCCGGTCGTTTTCCACGTGACCGGAATGGCCCTTGACCCAGTGCCAATCCACTTTGTGCCGCGCGGTCAAGTCGATCAGTTCATGCCATAGTTCGGCATTGCGTACCGGCTTCTTGCTGGCGTTGACCCAGCCGCGTTTCTTCCAGCCGTGCACCCACTTCGTAATACCATCGATGAGATACTTGCTGTCGGTATAGAGATCGACCTCGCACGGTTCGATGAGAGCACTCAGGCCCTTGATCGCAGCCGTCATCTCCATGCGGTTGTTGGTAGTATCGGCTTCGCTTCCCGACAGTTCCTTCTCATGCGCCCCCATGCGCAGGAGCGCGCCCCAACCGCCGGGCCCGGGGTTTCCCTTGCAGGCTCCGTCGGTAAAAAGTTCGACTTTCTTCATGAGAACGCGCTCTGCCCCTTGTCGCGATAGAATTCCAGTCGATGCACGAAATCCATCGGGTCCTTGCGGCGGACGAGGGCGTCGGCAGGCGTGTCCAGCCAATCCTGGGCGCGGCTGGCAATAAAGCGCAGGCAAGCTCCCTGTGCGAGCAACGGCAGGTGATCGCGCTCGCTCTTATTCAAGGGCCGGACCGAATCGTACCCTTCTACCAGCGCAGCGCCGAGCGCCTGGTTCAGGTGCATGCCCGACCGATCAAAACACCAAGCCGCATGCGTAACTGCAAGATCGTAGGCCATCGCGCCGGTGCAAGCGAAATAGAAATCTATCATGCCCGTGACTCGGTCACCCAGCATCAGCACATTGTCGGGAAACAGGTCCGAATGAATAATGGAAAGCGGCAGATCGTTGGGCCAGTTTCGCGCGATGCCAGTGGCGACATCGAGGATGTCGGGAAGACTGGGGTCTATCGAAGCGAGCGCATCGGCGCCGCACTCATGCAGGATGGCTGAGGTCTGTTGGGGGCCGAGATCGTTCGGCCGGCTCATCGCGAAACTCCCGGCGGCGAGATGTATCTGCGCGAGTGCAGAACCGACCGCGCGCGCCTGGTCGGGATCGGGAGTGGTCGGCGACACGCCGGGAAGAAATTCAATCAGCGCTGCGGCTTTTTCACCCACCATGCGGAAAGGCGCTCCGCTACGATCATGTATGGTGCGCGGCACGGGGCAGCCCGCTTCGGACAGGTGGTCCAGCAGGGCGAGAAAAAACGGCAGATCGGCTAGTTCGATCCGGCGTTCATACATCGTCAGAATATAACGTGCTTGGGTCGTTTCGATCAGCCAGTTCGAATTCGAAACGCCTTCGGCAATACCTTTGGCCGAAACCAGTCGACCGGCATCGTATTTCGCGATCAGGCGCGCCAGGTCTTCAGCGCCCAGATGGGTGTAGACCGCCACCTATTCAGTTAGCTGACGCGGCAGCTTGAAGATCATGTTCTCTTCCGCTGCCGTGACAATATCCTCTTCCACGGCGCGCCAGTCGGACAGCCGGTCGACGACTTCGCGAACCAGTTTTTCAGGTGCGGATGCACCGGCCGTCAGCCCGACCGTGCCGACGCCCTCCAGCCAGCTAGGGTCGATTTCATCGGCGCGCTGGATCAAACGGGCGTCAGTCCCCATCCTTTCCGATACTTCGACCAAACGAAGGGAATTGGAGGAATTCGGTGCGCCGATAACCAGTACCAGGTCGCAGCTTGCTGCAATCTGTTTAACGGCCGCCTGCCTGTTGCTTGTCGCGTAGCAGATGTCTTCTGCCTTCGGGGCGACGATCTGCGGGAAGCGTTCTTGCAGCGCGGCGATGATATCGTGGGTATCGTCGACCGAAAGGGTGGTCTGCGACAGATAGGACAAATTGTCTTCTGGTGTGAAATCGAGATCGGCAACGTCCTCGACCGTCTCGACCAGAGTGATCTGACCCGGCGGTACCTGGCCCATCGTCCCAATGACTTCGGGGTGTCCGGCATGCCCGATAAACAGGATGTGTTGGCCCTTTTCGACCTGCCGCTCCGCCTGCCGGTGAACCTTGCTGACGAGGGGACAGGTCGCATCGACATACAGCATGTTGCGGCGTTCGGCTTCGGCAGGCACCGTCTTGGGGACGCCGTGAGCACTGAAAACCACCGGCGCATCGTCGGGTACCTCGTCCAGCTCCTCGACAAATATGGCCCCCTTGGCTTTGAGACTGTCGACCACGTACTGATTGTGCACGATTTCGTGACGCACATAGACGGGCGCGCCGAACTTGAGCAGCGCCCTCTCGACTATCTCGATCGCACGATCGACGCCGGCACAGAATCCGCGAGGCGCTGCGACAATGAGCTTCAAAGGCAGACGCGGATCGCGTCCGGGTATGGCAGGCGTGGATGGAAAGGGGGCGTTCATGTCCCGCCCTCTAGCGCTTTCGTGCAGGCCAAGCTAGGGCAAGCGCAGTCCCGAGGGGCGACGAATTCGAATGACCGTAAAAGGGAAACTAGCCGCATGACCATCCGTACCCGCCTTCTTCCCGCGCTCGCCTTGGGCCTAGCGTTGGCCGGATGCGCCAAGGAAGGGGACCTGGTGATCGATCAGGGTGTCGGCATTACCGCGGTGAGGAGTACCTGTCCTGCCGTTGGGATTCCCGATTACACGGGCGATATCACGACGTTCCGTACTCCCGGTTCGACCACCAGCGCCGATCTGGACGTGACGGCAGCGATCACGAACCTGCGTTCGACCTGCAATGAAAGCGCAGATGATCGGGTTTACACCGAAGCGACCTTCGATGTCGTGGCACGTCGTGCGGACACCAGTGGCAGCCGGACCGTTACGCTGCCTTATTTCTCCACCGTCCTGCGTGGCGGTTCTTCGGTTGTGACCAAGCGCATCGGCAGCGTGACCCTTCAGTTTGCCGATGGGCAGGAACGCGCTCAGGCACGCGGCACGGCTGGCGCTTATGTAAATCGCGCCGAAGCCACGCTTCCTGCTGAAATTCGCGACCAGATCACCCGCAAACGCGAAGCTGGCGATCCCGACGCGGCGCTTGATCCACTGGCCGATCCGACGGTGCGTGCTGCACTCCAGCGGGCTACCTTCGAACTGCTGGTGGGCTTCCAACTGACCGAAGATCAGCTGCGTTACAACGCTACGCGATAGTCGCTGCTATCTTGCCATTTCGCGTCGATAGGCTAGGCGCGCGCCATGGCTGAAATGCAGACACTTCACGCGGCCTTCGCGGCCCGGATCGACGCGGTATTGGATGCTCTCGAAATGGAGGGCTCGCTGCCTGCCGACGCGGCACGCGGCAATGTTACCGTGGAACCGCCGCGAGACCCGTCCCATGGCGACCTCGCGACAAACGCGGCGATGGTTCTTGCCAAGCAGGCGAAAAGCAATCCGCGCGCACTGGCGGAAAAGATCGTCGAACATCTTCAGCGTGATCCGGCGATTGCCGAGGCCGAGATCGCAGGTCCCGGCTTCATCAACCTGCGGTTGGAAAGCGACGTATGGCGGCGTGAAATCCAGGCGATTGCTTCGCTGGGCGCCGATTACGGCAGGTCGGACATGGGCAAGGGCCTCACGGTCAACGTCGAATATGTTTCTGCAAACCCTACCGGCCCCATGCATATGGGTCACTGCCGCGGTGCGGTGGTGGGCGACGCGCTTTGTGGCCTGCTCGAATGGGCAGGCTATCGCGTCACCCGCGAATATTACGTCAACGATGCCGGCGGTCAGGTGGACGTGCTCGCCCGGTCCGCGCACCTGCGGTATCGGGAGGCGTTGGGTGAAGAGATCGGGGATATCCCTGAAGGGCTCTATCCCGGCGACTATCTGAAGCCGGTCGGGGAACGACTCGCACAGGAATTCGGGCCGGCGTACAGGGATGGTGATGAAAGCGAATGGCTTGCGCTGTTCCGCCAGCGTTCGGTCGCCGCGATGATGGAAATGATTCGCGAAGACCTGTCGCTTCTGGGCATTCATCACGACCTCTTTTCATCGGAAGCGGAGTTGCAGGCGGCGAAGAAGCCCGAAGCAGCGGAAGCATGGCTGCGCGAACATGGTTTCGTCTACGATGGCGTGCTCGAGGCGCCCAAGGGCAAGGCTCCGCCGGAGGATTGGGAACCTGTTGAACTACCTCTGTTCCGTTCGACAGAATTCGGCGATGATCAGGATCGCCCGATCAAGAAATCGAATGGGGCATGGACCTATTTCGGCGCCGATCTCGCCTATCACTTCCAGAAGGCGGAGAAGGCGGATGCGCTTATCGATATCTGGGGTGCGGACCATGCAGGCACCGTCAAGCGTATCAGGGCTGCGGTCGCAGCGCTCACCAGAGGCGCCGGGCGCGATGTACCTTTCGACGTCAAGCTGGTGCAGATGGTCAAGCTCCTGCGCGACGGCGAGCCGGTCAAGATGTCGAAGCGTTCGGGTACCTTCGTCACGCTGGCCGATGTCGTCAACGAAGTGGGCAAGGACGTGGTGCGTTTTACCATGCTTACCCGCAAACCCGATGCGCAGATGGAATTCGATTTCGCCAAGGTCGTTGAGGCGTCCAAGGACAATCCGGTTTTTTATCTCCAATACGCCCATGCACGAATGCGCTCGACGCTGCGCAAGGCCGGGGTCGAGCCGGACGATGCGCATCTGGACCGGTTGGACGACAGCGAGTTGGCACTGGTGCGCGAAGCGGCGCAATTCCCGCGCGTGGTAGAAGCTGCCGCGAAGGCGCGCGAACCGCATCGCATCGCATTCTTCCTGGGCGATCTGGCTGCGGCCTTTCACAGCTTTTGGAATGCGGGTAATGACGATCCCTCGAAGCGGATCATTCAGGATAGCGATCCCGAATTGACCGCCGCGCGCCTGTTTCTGGTGGCGCAGGTCGGGCAGGTGATCCGCAACGGCCTCGCCATTCTGGGGGTCGAGGCGGTCGAGGAGATGTGAGCATGATGGGGTCCACGCCGTACGACACGGACGACGATTGGGAGAGCGAGGACGAACTCGATCTCGCCGATGATGAGAGCCTGCCCTGGCTCGAGGCGGCAGACGATGAAGGCGATGCCGCGGGGTTCGATACGTCCCGGCTTATCATGCTCGGAACACTGGCGATTACATTGCTGGCCGCGGTGGTCGGGGGAATATGGTTCGTAACCAGTCAGGTTTCCAACGAGCCAGAGGCGGATGGCAGCCTGATTGAAGCGCCTGACGGACCGTACAAAACAAGACCCGAAAATCCCGGTGGCAAGACTTTCGCCGGAACCGGTGATACCAGTTTCGCCGTGGGCGAAGGGCAAACGCGTGAAGGCAAGCTGGCCGATCGGCCCGCTTCGGCACCGATGGACAGCGTGGCAGCGAGCCCATCCATCGCATCCACGGTCAGTGAGCCGCCGGTCGAAACGACGCAGTCTTCCGCAGGTGCCGTCCAGGTCGGTGCTTTCCCGCGGCGCGAGGATGCGGAAGCTGCATGGTCTAACCTTATCCGCCAGACGGAGGCGTTGAACGGAGTGCGGCATCGCGTCGTCGAAGCGCAGGTCGATATCGGGCGAGTTTTCCGGTTGCAGGCTATGACCGGCGACCGTGCCGCCGCCAACAGGCTATGCAATGCACTGAAGGCCGATGGTCTGGCATGCTTCGTCAAATAGGCGCGCAGTAAGGCTCAATTTCCACACCCGCCAACGGCACCGATCTTGCGGGAAATCTGCAAAGGCCTCACTTTCCAGCCATGACACCCGCCATCTTCGGCATTTCCGGCCTCGAATTGACGGCCGACGAACGCGCCTTCTTCAAGGATGCCGATCCCGCCGGATACATCCTTTTCGGGCGTAATTGCGACAGCAAGGATCAGTTGCGCAAACTGACGGACAACCTTCGCGAAATTCATGGTCGCGAACGCTTGATTGTCTCGATCGATCAGGAAGGCGGGCGGGTCGCCCGGATGAAGCCGCCGGTGTGGCAACGCTATCCTGCAGGAGAGGCCTTCGCTGCGCTATGGAATGTCGCGCCGGCTTCCGCGATCGAGGCAGCGCGCGCCAATGCAGAAGCCATGGGCCGCGAACTCGCAGAAATGGGAATTTCGGTCGATTACCATGCGCCCTTCGACGTGCGCCGGCCCGAGACCGACGATGTGATTGGCGACCGTGCTCTCGGGACCGAACCGATGCAGGTGGCCGCACTCGGCCGGGCGGTGCTGGATGGATTGGGCCGGGCAGGTATCGTCGGGTGCCTGAAACATATGCCGGGTCACGGCCGAGCGACCAGCGATTCGCACAAGGAACTTCCGCGCGTCGACGCCAGCGATGAGGAGCTCGAGGTCGATATCAAGCCTTTTCGCACCTTGTCGTCGCACCCGCTCGGCATGAGCGCGCACATGGTGTTCGAAGCCTGGGACGCGGACCACCCGGCAACATTGTCGGCAAAAGTTATTCGTGAGATCATCCGCGGCCGGATCGGTTTCAATGGCCTGCTGCTATCCGACGATATCGACATGCAGGCGCTGGATGGGACCATCGTCGAGCGATCTATCCGCGCGCTCGATGCGGGGTGCGATATCGTACTTAACTGCTGGGCCAGGATGGACGACCAAGTCGCGATAGCTGAAAGCGGCAAGGCCATGGGGCAGAAGACGATCGAGCGGCTCGACCGGGTGCTCGCGGCAATGCACGAACCGGATGATGGGCCGGAAACGGCGGAATTGCTGGCGAATCGGGATACCTTGCTGGCTATCGCCCAAGAACAGCCGGCATGAGCGCAAACGGCCTGCTCTTCAGCGAAAATAAGGCCACTGACCATGATGGGTGGGAAGGCATCGCCAGCGAAAATGCTGCCGATGAAAATTCCCTGTATCTTGAACTCGATGGGTGGGAAGGGCCGCTCGATCTGCTGCTCGATCTTGCGCGGCGCCAAAAGGTCGACTTGCGTTCGATTTCGATACTTTCGCTGGTCGACCAGTATCTCGATTACATCGATACAGCCGAAGCACTGAAACTGGAACTTGCCGCCGACTACCTCGTGATGGCGGCATGGCTGGCATACCTTAAATCGGCGATGCTCCTGCCCAAGGAAGAGCAGGAGGATCCGAGCCCCGAGGAACTGGCTCTGAAGCTTCAGTTGCGGCTTCAGCGCCTTGGCGCAATGCGCGATGCGGCCGCGCGCCTGATGGGGGGGGACCGGATCGGGCGCGATGTCTTCCTGCGCGGCAGTCCGGAGGGGTTGGAAATAGCGCGCAAGAACCTTTGGCAGTGCGATCAATTCTCGTTGATAGAAGCGTACGGGAAAGTGAAGGCACGTACTGCACCGGCCATTCACATGGTCCGCGAACGTCCCGTCATGACGCTGGAATCGGCACTCGACCGGGTTTCGAACATGCTGGGTGTTACGCTCGACTGGATGGAGCTGCGCGAATTCCTTCCTCCCCATGCAGAGCCACGCCTCAAACGATCCGCGCTCGCATCCAGTTTCGTTGCCGCGCTCGAACTGGCCAGGTTGGGCAAAGCCGAACTGCAGCAGGAAGATACGTTCGGTCCGCTTCACCTTCGCCGGGTTTCCACCTGATGAACGAACTGGACCGCGCTGTAGAAGCTGCCTTGTTTGCGGCAGAGGAACCGATGACTGCAGAAGCGCTCGCGGGCTTCCTCGGCGGCGCTGCGGTAGGCGATGTCCGCGACGCATTGCGGAGCGTCGCCGATCATTACGAGAAGAGAGGCGTGCATCTGGTCGAGCGGGGCAAGCGCTGGCACTTCGAAACCGCGCCCGATTTGGCGCATCTCTTGCGGCGTGAGAAAGAACGGGTTCGCAGGCTCAGCCGCGCGGCCACGGAGGTCTTGGCGATAATTGCCTACCACGAGCCGGTAAGCCGCGCCGAAATCGAATCAATTCGCGGCGTACAGACCAGCGGCGGTACGCTGGATGTGCTGATGGAAGCCGGTTGGGTAAAAATCGCCGGGCGGCGTGAGGTGCCCGGGCGGCCGACTATATACGCCACCACAGCGGAATTCCTCGAACATTTCGGCCTGTCGAGCCGTCGGGATTTACCGGGAATTGCCGAATTGCGGGCTACGGGTCTGCTCGATCCTGTCGAGGATGCCTATGATGAGCTCGTTGGCGAGAGCCACGCCGACCAACAAAGCGATAACACAGACGGGAATCGCGACCCTACCGGCGAGGACTGACTGGTACAAACGTCCCACAACGCCTATAATCGAAACTGCATAACCGAGAAAGAAGGTCCCATGGGTCTCAGTGTCTGGCAACTTGCCATCATCGCCGTCGTCATCCTCGTCCTGTTCGGCCGTGGCCGCATCTCCGAGATGATGGGCGATTTCGGAAAAGGTATCAAAAGCTTCAAGCAGGGCATGAATGAAGAAGAAAAGCCCGCCAAGCAGATATCTCATGACGCAAAACCTGCTGACGAAGGCCTGACCGCAGATCAGGTCAAGCAGACCACCGACCCGAAATAATCCGCTAGCGGGCGGAGGCAGCCATGTTCGATATCGGTGCCAGCGAATTGCTGGTGATCGTCATTGTGGCGATCCTGGTGATTGGGCCAAAAGACATGCCCAAGGCGCTTCGTACGGCTGGTCGCTGGATCGGCAAGCTGCGCCGCATGTCCAACCATTTCCGTGCCGGGATCGACGAAGTCGTTCGTCAGGCCGAGATCGAGGAAATGGAAGAGAAATGGGCGGCACGGAACAAGGAAATCATGGCAAAGTATCCCGACGGCGCGCAACCGGAAGGCGGTGGGCCCGAAAATCTGTTGCCGAATGAGATGGAGCCTCTGTCGGCGGCAGGTGAAGTCCCCGATGCCGATGCCGCGGCGGAAGCTGCGATCAGGCGCGCTGCACCGGTGAAGGCGCCGGAGCATTCGGACGAGCCGCCACTGCCTCTCAATCCTCCCGCTTCGGGGAAGGACAGCTGACATGGCGGTGATAAGGGACATCGACGAAAGCCAGGCACCGCTTCTCGATCATCTGATCGAACTACGCTCGCGGCTCGTAAAATGCGTCCTCGCGTTGGTGGTGGCCTTCGGGGTGTGCCTGTACTTCGCCGATCCCATTCTCGGGTTTCTGATCCAGCCGCTCAAGAATGCCTTTCCCGAAGGGGAAGGCCAGCTCATCTTCACGAAGCTCTACGAAGTGTTCTTTGTCGAGCTGAAGGTGGCGCTGTTCGCCGGGTTCTGTCTGAGCTTCCCGGTTATCGCCAATCAGCTTTGGGCGTTCGTGGCCCCAGGGCTATATGCGCGCGAGAAGAAAGCTTTCCTGCCATTTATTCTGGCCACGCCCATCCTTTTCCTGATGGGGGCGTCGCTCGCCTATTTCGTCGTCATGCCCACCGCGTTTCGCTGGTTTCTGGGCTTTCAGGGGACGGCGGGCGGTCTCAAAATCCAAGCGCTTCCGACCGCAAACGAATATCTCGGTCTGGTGATGCAGTTCATTCTCGCTTTCGGAATGAGCTTCCTCCTGCCTGTCTTGCTTTTGCTATTACATCGGGCAGGGATCGTAACCCGCGACCAGCTTGTGGCGGCAAGACGGTATGTGGTCGTGCTCGTGGTTGCGGTTGCGGCCATCATCACGCCGCCCGATCCCGGCTCGCAATTGCTGCTCGCAATTCCGCTTCTGCTCTTGTTCGAAGGCTCGCTGGTGCTGATGCGTCTGACCGAGAAACGCCGGAAAGCAGTCGTCGAAAAGCCCGAAGAGCCTCAGTCCGCGTCGTAGACCTTCCGTCCACCCACCCAGGTTTCGATCACCTTGGTGGCCCGCAACTCTCCCGGACTGGAGATCAGGGGATCGCGATCGATGAGAACGAAATCGGCGCGTTCGCCGGGTAGCAGCTTGCCGAAGCGGCCCTCTGCAAACCCTGCGTAGGCGGCTTCGCTGGTGAAGGCCGCCAGCGCCTGTTCACGGTTCACGCGTTCTTCGGGGTGCCAGCCGCCAAATGGCTCGCCATTCGCATCCATGCGCGTCGTCGCAGCGGCCAGCGCTGCAAACGGGTCAGGCGATTCGACCGGAGCATCGGACCCGAAAGCCAGCCGTCCACCCGCCTTCAGGATCGAGTTCCATGCATAGGCGCCGGCGAGGCGGTCGGGGCCGAGCCGGGCTTCTGCCATGACGCGATCGCTCGTCTGATGAACAGGTTGCATGGACGCGATAATGCCGTCCTGACCGAACTTGGGCAGGTCGACCGGATCGACGATCTGCGCATGCTCGATGCGCCAGCGCCGATCACCCGGGAAGCTTTCGGCAATCTCTATGATCGCGTCCAGTGCATCCTCATTCGCCGCGGTCCCGATGGCGTGGATCGCGGGCTGGAAATTCCCCTGGGCGGCGCGCACCAGTACGTTGCGCAGTTTGGCGGGGCCAGTGAGCGGAAGTCCGGTATTGCCCGGATCGTCGGCATAAGGCTGCTTCAGCCATGCGCCCCGGCTGCCGAGTGCGCCGTCGAGATAGATCTTGATCCCGTTCATGCGCAGCTTGTCGTCATAAAGCCATGGCGAAGGCCGGGCGCCGGCAATAAGTTCCATCTGCTCGGGACCGCCGGCATAGGACATGATCCTCACCGTAAGGGCGCCTTTGTCGCCTGCCCTGCGATATGCCTGCCAGTCCTCGATAGTCGTTCCCATGTCCGCGACTGCAGTGATCCCGTAACTGTTCAGGACCTTTTGTGCTTCTGCAAAGGCAAGGTCGCGCTCGTTCGGGCGCGGCGCCGGAATGGCGCGTGTCATCAGTTCTTCTGCGGCATCGACGAACACGCCCGAGGGCTGCTGTGATCCCGCCATCCGTTCCACGCGGCCACCTTCCGGACTCTTCGTTTCTGCAGTGATGCCAGCAGCCTGCATGGCTATGCTGTTCGCCCAGCCGGCATGGCCGTCCACGCGCTGCAGATAAACTGGCCGGTCGGAGACCGCACTGTCGAGTTCGGCAGCCGTTGGAAATCTGCCAAGGCCCCATTTCTCCTGGTTCCAGCCACGTCCGAGAATCCAGGGCCGCGACTCGTTCTCGGCAGCAAAGCGACGGATCTTGTCCAGCGCTTCCTCCAGCGAATTGGTCTCCGACAGATCCAGCGTCAGCGCACCGATGCCGATGCCCATTACGTGCGCGTGAGCATCGATCAGCCCGGGGATCATGACCGCGCCCCTGCCGTTCTCGCGGTAATCGGTCTGGGGCTTCTTGTCTTTCGATGACAGGATCTGCGCGACCTTGCCGTCATCATCGATGACCAGCGCATTGAACCGCTTGATCTTGCCATCTTCGTCGAAGGTAATCCCTTCCACATTGTCGACCAGCACGTCGGCCGCGGCTGGCATGGCGAGTGCAAAGGCAAAGGTGGTGGCAAGGAGTTTGAACTTCATTTCAGGCGATCCAGTGCTCGTTTCCAGCGGCATCCGATAAGGCATAGCTTGCTGCAGGCAAACCCTTTCGGACGTTGCGTCGCATGGCGCCTAGCCGTAGGGCCGCTAACATGAACGAAGCATCTTCCGTCCGTGCTGCCGCCAAGGCGACCGAGCTCCTTACCCTCGACGATGTGCGCGCTGCCGCTGCGCGTATCGAAGGTGCCGTGGTCCGGACGCCGATGTTGCGCTCGCAGACCCTGTCGGAAATTTCCGGGGCCGACATCTGGCTCAAGTTCGAAAATCACCAGTTCACAGCCGCATACAAGGAACGCGGCGCGCTCAATGCGCTGCTCCATCTCAACGAGGAACAGCGCGCGCGGGGCGTGATCGCGGCATCCGCCGGCAATCACTCCCAGGGGTTGAGCTATCATGGCCGGCGTCTGGGCGTTCCGGTCACCATCGTAATGCCGCAGACCACACCCAGCGTTAAGGTCATGCAGACCGAAAGCGTGGGCGGGAATGTCACGCTCTTCGGCGAGACCTTCGACGAGGCCTATGCCCATGCGCGCGAACTGGAAGAGGAACGCGGCCTAACCTTTGTCCACCCGTTCGACGATCCTCTGGTTGCGGCCGGGCAGGGCACGGTCGCGCTGGAGATGATCGAGGACAAGGACGACTTCGATTGTCTTGTCGTACCGATCGGCGGCGGCGGATTGATGAGCGGGATGGCCACCGTGGCCAGAGCGCTCAAGCCCGATATCGAAATGGTCGGTGTTCAGGCCGAACTCTACCCATCGATGTATTCGGCAGTCACGGGTGACGAGCGTCCCTGTGGCGGCGATACGCTGGCGGAAGGCATTGCCGTGAAGGCGCCCGGGCAGTTCACCCGCCAGATTATCGCCGAACTGGTCGATGATGTGCTTCTGGTGCCAGAAGCGGCTCTCGAACATGCGGTCGCGCTCCTGCTGCAGATCGAAAAGACCGTTGTCGAAGGCGCGGGGGCTGCGGGCCTTGCAGCGATCCTGTCGAACCCGGACAAGTTCAGGGGAAAGACCGTCGGCCTCGTCCTGTGCGGCGGCAATATCGACACGCGCCTGCTCGCCAATGTGCTCCTACGCGACCTTGCGCGATCCGGGCGTCTCGCTCGCTTGCAGATCGTGTTGCAGGATCGACCTGGCGCATTGTTCAAGGTCATGCGCGAGTTCAACGAACACAACGTCAACATCATCGAAATCTATCACCAGCGCATTTTCACCACACTGCCGGCCAAAGGCCTCACGGCGGAAATCGAATGCGAAGCGCGCGACGGTGAACAGATCGACCGGCTCGTGAACTCGCTGCGCGACAAGGGATATGTAGTCGAAATGGCCGAACTGGCCTGACTAGCGGGCGGCATGCCGCCCATTCGAGCCTACCATTTTTCCCTCCGTTTCGAGTAATTCGACGGATGGCCTGTGCTTTTCATGGTTAAGAGGGTTTTAACGCTGGATCGCGTCTGGCATTGATGCGTCTAACAGGTAAGGATTTCTTAACCTCTGAAAGGATGCAGCCGAAAGTGACCGCACCGATTCGCTTCCCGCGCTTTTTCGTGACCAGCCCTGCGCCGTGTCCGTATCTGCCGGGCAAGAGCGAACGCAAGGTGTTCACCGAACTGCGCGGCGACAATGCCGACGAGCTGAACGAAGCGCTGGGCCGCATCGGTTTTCGCCGCAGTCAGACGGTGGCCTATCGCCCATCCTGTCTTGACTGCCAGGCTTGCGTCTCGGTGCGTGTCGTGGCGGATGAATTCCAGCCATCGTCGACACAGAAACGCACGCTGAAAGCCCATGACGATCTGATCGCCACGGAATGCCGCCCATGGGCCACGGCGGAACAGTTCGAATTGCTGCAGAAATATCTCGCTGCACGTCACCCCGGTGGCGGGATGACGCAGATGGAAGAAACCGATTTCGCAGATATGGTGGAACACACCAGCGTATCTAGCTATGTGATCGAATATCGTGAGCCGGGGATCGGTGCCGAGCAGGGGCGCTTGGTCGGAGCTTGCCTCACGGATTATCAGGGTGACGGGCTGTCGATGATCTACAGCTTCTACGATCCTGACCACGAGGGACGCGCCGGGCTTGGGAACTACATCATTCTCGACCACATCCGCAGAGCGGCGGAACGAGACCTGCCCTATGTCTATCTCGGCTATTGGGTCGAAGGGGCAGAGCGGATGCAGTACAAAGTCCGTTATCGGCCGCTCGAACGCCTTACCCGCGGTGGATGGGAACGCATGCCAGAAAGGGAGCAGAAGCGACTTATCGCCAATGCAACCGCTCCACGGGGCCGGCGCCGCGAAGAAGCTCTCCCCGCAAAGGACGGGCTCGCAGCGGAATATCGCATTACCGACTGATATTGCGGGGTCCGTTATCGGAACCTGTCTGGCAGCAATCGCGCTGGCGGGCGCCACTCCCTTGGCTGCGCAGGATAGTCCTGCCACCTCTTCGCTCGACGAGCTCATACCGGACAGCGCCGTCGAAAGCCCCGATGACTGGGCGCAGCAGGGCACGGACGAACAGGTCATCTCGCAAGCCGAGGCAGGATCTCAGCTCGATGCGGAAACTCCGATTTCCGAAGCGCCCGACATGTCGATCGCCTGGCCGGAAGATGTCGATCTCGATCCGCTGGTTCCGCTCGAGCCGGAAGAGGATATCGAATTCGTTCAGTTGCTCGACGATGCACCGCGGCTGGCATTCGACGAAACCGATGTAGAGGAACTGTCGGGCTCGCTGGTGCTCGGATTCCCGCAGAAGGAGCCGCCCTTCAGCGAGCGCGAGGATTTCGTCGACAGGTTCGAAGCACTTTCAACCATCGAGGAACTGGGCGACGGCGACGAAAATGTCGCACAGCTTGCCGCCCGTGCCCGAAAGGATGAGGAACTCCTTGAAACGCTGCTTCGGGTGTATGGCTATTACGAAGGCGAGGTCATCCGCACGATCGGTACCCGCCGGGCCGGAGAGGATTCGGCGGATCGGCGCCCTCGGGTGCGGTTCGATGTCATTCCGGGTGCACGATATACATATGGTGCGATCGATCTCGGCGATCTCGACACGGCAGTAGATGCCGGAACTCTGCGTCAGTCTTTCGATATCAAGGTTGGCGACTATCTTCAGTCGGACACGATTGTCACGCAGCGTTTCAACCTCGATCGGGCATTGGGCGAAACCGGATACGCCTTTGCCGAAATCGACGAACCCGAACTGCTGATCGATCACGAACGGGTGCAGGGCGACCTGACCATGCATGTGCGGCCCAAGGGCAAGTATGTGTTCGGGGATGTAGTCAGCAACGACGAGGAATTTCTTTCCGGCCGCCACCTCGCCACGATCGCCCGTTTCGACCCGGGGGATGTGTACAAGCGCAGTATCGAACTCGACCTGCGCCGTGCAATTACGGCTACCAGCCTTGTATCTACCGTCGATGTGCAGGCCCGCGAAGTCGTGCCTCCCCGTGGGGACGAGCCCGGTGTGGTCGCCATGGATGTCACGATGGAGCGGGCCAAACTGCGCACCATATCGGGCGCTGTCGGCTACGGTTCGGAAGAAGGTATCCGGCTTCAGGCAAGCTGGGAACATCGCAACCTGTTCCCGCCTGAAGGTTCTCTGCGCTTGCGCGGGATTATCGGAACGCGCGAACAGCTCGCCGGTGTAACCTTCCGCAAGAACAATCTGGGTGGCAGGGACAAGGTTCTTACCGCGGATGTCTATGCATCCAGTATCGACACCATTGCTTACGATGCCGACACGGTGGCGCTGACCGGCACATACGAACGCACATCCACCCTATTGTTCCAGAAGCCGCTGGCTTGGGGCATCGGCATGGAAATCCTCGCGACCGATGAACGCAACCGGGTGATTGGCGGCATTCCGCGCCCCCGTCAGACCTATTTCATCGCCTCGCTTTTTGGCAGGGCCACCATCGACACCAGCGATTCACTCCTCGATCCCACGCGTGGCTTTCGCCTGACCGGGTTCCTCGGTCCGGAAACCTCTCGCACGGGCGGCCAGCAATATTATTATCTGAGGAATCAGGCGGACGCGTCCTTCTATCAGTCCGTAGGCCAGAGGACGGTGATCGCCGCTCGCGCACGGTTTGCCAGCATTCAGGGTGCCGAACTGGCTGGCATCGCACCGTCACGCAGGCTTTACGCAGGTGGCGGCGGTTCTGTCCGTGGCTATGGTTTCCAGGCGATCGGACCGAAGAACGATCTGCTTGAACCGACGGGCGGGCGCAGCCTCGTCGAAGCATCCCTGGAAGCGCGTGTCGGCACCGGTCTGTTCGACGGCGCGCTCTCCGTCGTGCCCTTCATCGATGCCGGTAGCGTCTCGATCGACACAGTGCCCGACTTCCGCTTCATCAAGTTCGGCGCCGGTGTAGGTGTGCGATACACCACCGGTTTCGGCCCGATCCGGCTCGATGTGGGCATTCCGCTAAACCCCGAGCCAGAAGATTCGCCCGTTGGGGTCTACATTTCGCTGGGTCAGGCTTTCTGATGGCCACCGATCAACCGGCCGCTGACATCGAGGAGCGTCCTGTCCGGCGGCGCCTTCGCGTTGGGCGCGTTGGCAAGTGGCTGCTCAGCATTGCGGCCGCTTTCGTACTTCTGATCGTTGGGGCGCTTGTCGTTCTCAACACGCCGCTTGGTGAACGCTTCATCGCCAGCCGCATTGCGGAACGCACTTTCCCCAACGGCCTCAACATCCGGATCGGACGAATAGAGGGTAATCTCTACGGGGCGGCGGTCCTTCACGATGTGCGCCTGTCCGATCCCAAGGGCGTCTTTCTCACCATACCTCGCGCCGAAATCGACTGGAATCCGGGGGGCTGGCTTTCCAACCGGCTGGAAATCGACAGCTTCGCCGCTCGCCGGGCTACTCTCGCGCGCACTCCGGAATTCTTGCCAAGCGAAGAAGACAATCCCGTACTGCCCGGGTTCGACATCTCGATCGACCGGCTCGAAATAGACAATCTGACCCTTGCTCCCGGTATCGCCGGCAACCGTCCGCAGCGCGTCGATATCACCGGCGGTGCCGATGTCACCGACAGTCGCCTCATGGTCGATATCGATGGCCGTCTGGGCGAACGGGACCGGCTCGCGCTGCTGCTGGATGCCGAACCGGACGGCGATACCTTCGACCTGTCTCTGGATGTCGATGCATCGGCAGATGGTCCGATCACAGCCATGGCCGGTCTCGATGCCCCCTACACCGCACGCATTCGCGGGGATGGCACATGGTCGCAATGGTCCGGCAGCCTGCTGGTCCGTAGCGAGGACGCTCGCATCGCCGCGATGCGGATAACCAATGCATCGGGACGTTTGGGCCTTCTTGGAAAGTTCGATCCGTCGGATTTCCTCAGCGGCATCCCCGCGCGTGCGCTGGGCGATGATGTCGCGCTTAAAGCGGATATCGCGATAGACCAGCGCCGCTTTAATGGCCGTGTGATGATGGCCGGGCGCGGATTGATACTGGATGCCAACGGCCTGCTCGACCTTGCGGACAACAGGGCAGAAAATATCGAACTCGCCGCTTCCGTGCGCGACCCGGCCCTGCTCGGCGAAGGTATCGCCCTGCGCAACGGGCGGATCGATGCGACGGTCGACGGGGCCTTTTCAGATCTCGCGATCCGCCACGATCTGACGGTGGGCGAAGTCGACATCGGCGGTACGAAGTTGGCTGGCATCCGGCAGCAGGGCACTGCCCGGTACGATGGCACACGGTGGACGCTGCCCCTGGGGCTTGCGGTTTCACGGGTGACGAGCGGCAATGCCATGCTCGATCCGCGCCTGGTGAACGGCACCGGGCGCGGCACGCTTGTGCTGAGCGGGTCGACCCTTCTGTCGGACGATCTGTGTCTTGCGTTCCCCGGCACCTCGGCCAATCTGGCTCTTCGTGGCGACCTGTCCGCGGGCCGATACCAGATCCGCGGACCGATCCGCGCAGAACGGCTGGCCCTCGACAATGTCGGCACGTTGAACGGGACCGCGGTCATCCAGCTTGCCCTCGCACCGCAAGCGCCGTGGCGTCTCTCGGCCGATCTCGATGCGCGCATTGCCCCTGTTACCAACGCGACGCTGGCCAACCTCGCCGGCACACCCATCCGCGTGCGCGGCGGGGTCGCGGTGGGCGGCAATGCCCCGCTCGATTTCAATCGTCTGCGCATCGATGCAAGCAAGGTGCAGATGGCGCTCGATGGCAGCGTTCGGGACGGGACTACCAAGCTTGCAGGGGAGGGCACGCATACCGATTTCGGCCCCTTCACCGTAGAAGCCAGCCTCACCGACGCCGGGCCGAGCGCCGCGCTGGTTTTCGCACGGCCTGCGACCGGCCTCGACAACGTCCGCGTGGCGATCGCTCCGTCAGAAGAGGGTTTTGCCATCGATACCGAAGGCAATTCGGTGCTCGGACCCTTTGCCGGCCAGCTTGGCCTTATCGCACCGTCCGGCGGTCCGACCCGCATCACGATCGAGACCATGCGCGTGTCCGATACCAGTGTCACCGGCGCCATTGCGCTGGTGGATGGCGGCGCGGACGGCACGCTCGCTTTCGCCGGTGGCGGTCTCGACGGGACCGTGGCGCTGACGCCGCGCGGCGGCGGACAGGGCCTGCAGGTCGACCTGCGAGCCCGCAATGCGCGCTTCGGCGGCGATACGCCCTTGCGCATCACCCGCGCGGATATCGATGCGACGGGCCTCATTCGCGATGGCAACACGAGCTTTTCCGGCTCGGGTACGGCAGCCGGATTGTCTTACGGCACGCTGTTCATTTCCCAGCTTGCAGCCCGCGGCGAGGTCGAGAACGGCGTCGGGCGAGTGGATGCCTCGCTCTCGGGCAGGCGCAGCGGGCGCTTCGTGCTGGATGCAAATGCGACCATCCGGCCCGATCGCATCGCGCTCGCCGCACAGGGTCGGTTTGCCGGTCGCCGCATTTCCATGCCGCGCCGCGCCGTGCTCACAAGTCTGGACGGCGGGGGCTGGCGCCTCGCACCGACGCAATTCTCCTATGGCGACGGCGGGATGATCGTGTCCGGCGATTTCGGCGGCAGGGATCTCGATTTCGATTTCAAGCTCGCCCGCATGCCGCTCTCCCTCATCGATGTCGCGAAAGCCGATACCGGCCTTGGCGGGACGATTTCGGGCACGGTCCATTATCGCACCGGTGCCGACATGGTGCCGGTGGGCGAAGCCAAGGTGAAGATCGAAGGGCTGACGCGCTCCGGCCTCGTGCTGACGTCGCGCCCGGTGAACGTCTCGCTGGTTGCGGAACTGACCGAGAGCGATCTTCAGGCGCGTGCCCTGTTGCAGAACGAGGATATCCAGCGCGGGCGTGTGCAGGCGCGGATCACCGGTCTGCCGCAGCAGGGTATCCTTATCGAACGGCTGCGGGCAGGCCGCCTGTCGGGCCAGCTACGCTATCGCGGTGCGGCCGAAAGCCTGTGGCGGCTCGCCGCTCTCGATACGTTCGACATAACCGGCCCCATCGCCATCGCCGCAAATGCAACCGGCACGTTGCGCGATCCCACGGTGCGCGGCTCCATCTCGGGCGACAGCCTGCAATTGCGCAGTTCGCTGTCGGGCACCGACATTCGCGATATTGCCATGCGCGGCCGGTTCCAGGGGTCGCGCCTTCAGCTTACGCGCTTTGCTGGTACGGCGGTCAACGGCGGCAGCGTCAGCGGCAGCGGCATCGTCGATCTGCGGACCCTGGGCGAGACGGTTCAGGGCAGGGTACTGGAAATCCGCGGGCCGATCATCGATCTGCGCGCCTCGGCCAAGAATGCGCGCCTGCTCGATACGGGCGGCCTCAGCGCCACGGTCACCGGACCGCTGCGGATCGTCTCGGACGGGCTCGGCGGGACGATTGCAGGTAAGGTCCGCGTCAACCGGGCCAGCTGGACGCTGGGCACGGCGGCCGACGATCTGCGTGTCCCGCAAATCGCCACGCGCGAAATCAATACGCCCGCCAACCGCGATCCGCAGGTGGCGGCCGGCCGCCCCTGGCAATATCTCATCAATGCCAAGGCGAGCAGCCGCATCGATGTCGATGGCATGGGGCTGGACAGCGAATGGGCTGCGGACATCGTCCTGCGCGGCAATACGTCCGATCCGCGCATCGGCGGGCGTGCGGAAGTGGTTCGCGGCAATTACACCTTTGCCGGAACCCGCTTCGAACTGACCCGCGGCGAGATCGAATTCGATGTGGACGCGCCGATCGATCCCCTGCTCGACATTCGTGCGGAAACGGACCGGGATGGCCTCAACGTCGAAGCGAACGTCCGGGGCAGCGCAACACAGCCCGAAATCACCTTCACATCCAACCCCTCCCTGCCGGAAGAAGAACTGCTGGCCCGCCTGCTCTTCGGCGGTTCGGTCACCAGCCTCTCGGCGACCGACGCTCTGCAGCTTGGCGCGGCCGTGGCCAGTCTGCGCGGCGGGGGCGGCATGGACCCGATCAACCAGTTGCGCTCCGCAATCGGGCTCGATCGCCTGCGTATCGTCAGCGCCGATCCCGCATTGGGCCGCGGCACGGGCGTCGCATTGGGCAAGAATTTCGGGCGCCGCTTCTACGCGGAAATCATCACGGATGGACGCGGCTACAGCGCTACGGAAGTGGAATTCCGTGTGACCAGCTGGCTGTCGCTGCTCGCTGCCGTGTCGACGGTCGGGCGCGAAAGCGTCGTCGCCGAAATCAGCCGCGATTACTGACCCGCGCGGTCAGTCCTTCGGCGGCATCAGCACCTGGCTGATCGGTATGACGACACCGTTGTTGGTGGCGGTCGCCGTCCCGGCAAAACTGGCGCTGCCGCCATCTTCCAGCTCCGCCTTGATGCCGTCGCCTTCCCGGGAGAAGATGACATCCGTCTCGCCGAGTGTGGCCATCGTTACCGGGCCGCCCTTGCGGTCGATGGCTTCCCCAATCGATTCCGGCGTCAGATGGCCGGGCAACAGATGGTCGCGCAATAGCGCCACCAGAACCGGGCGTTGCTCGTCTTCGAGCAGCGTTTCGCCTTCCTTGCCCAGGGCTTCGAATGCGGCGTCGTCGGGCGCCAGAATTGTGTAGCTTGCCGGGCCGTCGAGCACGCCGGACAGTTCGGATTCGTCCATCGCCTCGCGCACGATATCCAGATCCTTCTCGGCCCCCAGGGCGGCCGCCAGCGTAAGGGTTCCATCGTCCCGCGTGGCGCCTTGTGCAGTATGTTCTTCCGTATCGCTGCATGCTGCAACCAGGGGAAGGGTAACGAGAGCGATTGCGGCAAGGCCGCTTTTCCATGCTTCGGTCATGTTCTGTCCCTTCAGACCAGCAGGTCGATGGCGGCGGAAATCAACTGGGTCTGGGGGTCGATCTGATAGACATAACCATCCGAATATCGATACCACGCGTCGTCACTGTCGTTGTACCGGTCCCGATACGGGTAGGGCACGTTATAGACGTCATAGCCTGACGGCATCGGCTCACCGATGGTAAAATCATCACCGGTCAACAGGGCAACCACCGACTGGATCGCTGAATCGCTCGGGTTCACCCGGTAAATGACGTTGTCGGCATAGCGGTAGGAATCTCTAGGCCCCAGATCGTAATAATCGACGTAATAGTCGGGCACCGAATGGCTCGAATAGCTCGACGGCCACTGATTGCCGATTGCCAGCGCTCCTCCCAGCAGGGGGATATATCCAGCTATTCCGCCATCGCTCGCCGGACGCAGAAGATAGCCCTCGTCGTAATAATACCGGCCCGAGCTGTAATTCTTCAGACCGAACAGGCGGGGCCGATAATCGTACCCGTTCCAGGTGCGGTAATTGTCGTACCGCTTCTTGGCCTGTCCCGGCGGCATGCAGCCATTGTACTTCTTCGCCAGACCCGGCGGACAGCCGGCGATTGCTCGCCGGTCCCTGTCGCGCACGAGAAAGGTCCGGTCCTGGTCGTACCGCACGCGGTCGACATAATTGATAAGGTTGCGATCGCCCCGCCGGACATCGCGGCGTCCGTCCCTTCGGTCCACGCGTCGCTCGACGGATCGCTCGATGCGACGCTCGGCCCGCTGCGACAGATCCCTGCGGTCATCGCGCCGGTCCACCCGCCGTTCGACAGCGCGCTCTTGAGGTCGCTGACTGACCCGGCGTTCGATTTCACGGGAGACATTCTGGCGGGCATCTCGTCTGTCGGGCTGCTGGGCCATGCGTTTGTCAGGCCTGGCATCCCTGTTGCCGTTGCCTGGACGCTGGGGACCGCGATCCGGCGGACCACGCTCGACCTTGGCGGCATTATTGTGCTTGCCGTTACCCGGGCCGTTGCCGTTGTCTCCGTTCTTGCCCGGTTGGGCATAGGCGCCACTTGCTGCCAAGGCGATCGCGGCTGCTCCTGCTAGCAGGATACGCATCATTAGAACTCCTTTGCCGGGCTAACGGGGGATGGAGGCTTCCGGTTCCGGTTAACCTACGCGCAAGAATTGGCAGAACTCTGCGGTTTTCAAGCTGCCCCATAAAGCGCAGCCTCGGCGCGCCGGCGGCGGATCAGGCCTTTCAGCACTCGTCCGGCCGCGTAAACCCAACGGTGGAATTCTTTGGCCGCGCCTGCATGATCGCCCGCCAGGTGCCGTTTGAGCAGTGTCGAACGGGCAATCGCGCCGGTGTTGTAATGGAAGCTCACCAGCGCATCGAATTGCGCCTGGCTGGTCGGCGCATCGCCGATGGCCTGCACCACATCGCGGGCATGGCGCTCGATATCGGCAGCAAGGCGCCGGTCGCATTCCTCCTGGGTCCACACCGTGCCGGGGCCGATATCGGTTCCCGTTGCCCCCCATCCGATCGTCCACGGATCGCCGCCGCTACCGGGATCGGGATAGGCCTCGACCATGCCATCGTCCCGCACGCGCGCACAGCCTTCGAACTCCTGAATCAGGCGTATGCCTGCCGGGCTGACCTCATGCGGTGCCCCGGCCACGCCGGTCATCGTGTCGATCGCCTTGTCCAGTGCGTCGACCTCTGATTGGCGCAAGCCGCGGCCAAGCAGGTTTCTCACGATGTCGAACAGGGGTTTGCGGTTCATCAGGGCCTCCATGAAAACGAGGCAACCTGATTAGGCATCGAATGGGCGTGTAGGAAAATGGTTTTTCACCGGGCGCGCGAAAAAGGCCGCCCGGTCGCCCGGACGGCCTTTCCTCGGTGAAATAACAGGGCCGATCAGGCGCTGTAATACATGTCGAATTCGGCGGGGCAGGGCGTCGTATCGACGCGCAGGACTTCTTCCCACTTCAGTTCGGCATAGGCCTCGATCTGGTCCTTGGTGAAGACGTCGCCCTTCAGCAGGAACTCGTGATCGGCTTCCAGCGCTTCCAGTGCTTCGCGCAGCGATCCGCAAACCGTCGGGACCTCGGCCAGCTCCGCCGGCGGCAGGTCGTACAGGTTCTTGTCCATGGCTTCGCCCGGGTGGATCTTGTTCTGGATCCCGTCGAGACCGGCCATCAGCAAGGCGGCATAGGCAAGGTAGGGGTTGGCCATGGCGTCGGGGAAACGGAATTCCACGCGCTTTGCCTTGTCGCCCGCACCGTAGGGGATGCGGCACGAAGCGGAACGGTTGCGCGCCGAATAGGCCAGCAGAACCGGTGCTTCGAAGCCGGGGACCAGCCGCTTGTAGCTGTTGGTCGTCGGGTTGGTGAAGGCGTTCAGGGCCTTGGCATGCTTGATGACGCCGCCGATGTAATAGAGGCAGTTTTCGCTCAGGCCGCCGTACTGGTTGCCGGCGAAGGTCGGCTTGCCGTCGTCCCAGATCGACATGTGCGTGTGCATGCCGCTGCCGTTATCCGCCTTGATCGGCTTGGGCATGAAGGTCGCGGTCTTGCCGTAGATGTGGGCCACCTGATGCACGACATACTTGTAGATCTGCATGTTGTCGGCGGTTTCGACCAGCGTGCCGAAGGTCAGGCCCAGTTCGTGCTGCGCCGCGGCCACTTCGTGGTGGTGCTTGTCGCAGTTCAATCCCATTTCGATCATGGTCGAAACCATTTCGCCGCGGATGTCGACGGCGCTGTCGACCGGGGCAACGGGGAAATATCCGCCCTTGGCGCGGGGGCGGTGCGCCATGTTGCCGCTTTCGTATTCCTTGCCGCTGTTGGTTGGCAGTTCGATGTCGTCGATCGCATATCCCGAACCGGCATAACCGTCTTCGAAACGCACATCGTCGAACATGAAGAATTCGGCTTCGGGACCGACATAGATCGTGTCGCCGATGCCCGTCGACTTCAGGAAGGCTTCGGCGCGCTTGGCGGTCGTGCGCGGATCGCGCGCATACCATTCGCCCGTCGAAGGTTCGACGATGTCGCAGAACAGGATCATCATCGGCTCGGCGCTGAACGGATCGATATAGACCCGTTCCAGGTCGGGCTTCAGGATCATGTCGCTTTCGTTGATGACCTTCCAGCCGGCGATGGACGAACCGTCGAACATCAGGCCGTCATCGAGTTCGTCTTCGGTCAGGATCCCGGCCACCATCGTCAGGTGCTGCCACTTGCCCTTGGGATCGGTGAAGCGCAGATCGACCCACTCGATGCTTTCGTCCTTGATCTGTTTCAGGACGTCGCTTGCACTTGCCATTGGTATTGCCTCCGTTTGAACTGAAAATTCCTGCGGGTTTTTCCCGCGCTAACTCAGATTGCGTCGTCGTCGCGCTCGCCTGTGCGGATGCGCAGGGCGCCTTCGATCGACGAAATGAAAATCTTGCCGTCGCCGATGCGGCCCGTCTGGGCGGCGGCGGCGATGGCTTCCACCGTGCGGTCCGCGATGCCGTCTGCCACCACGACCTCCAGCTTCACCTTGGGAAGGAAATCGACGACGTATTCGGCGCCGCGATACAGCTCGGTATGGCCTTTCTGCCGCCCGAAGCCTTTCGCCTCGGTCACGGTGATTCCCGACACGCCGATTTCGTGCAGGGCTTCCTTCACCTCGTCGAGCTTGAATGGCTTGATGATCGCTTCGATCTTTTTCACGTCGTCTCCGAACCCCTGAGGAATGGTGTCGCTCCACCCTTCGCGCGTTTCTTTCCAAGAATCGTGCCAAGGCCTTGGCGGAGGGGCCTAACCGAAGAATCGATGCGCGCCAAACTGAGTTGGCGCAATTTTTGCGATGACTGGCGTGCAACTGGCGCAACTGCCTCGATGCGAGCGCAGAGTGCTGCTTACACGGCAGTCACGACTTGCCTAATTTTTGGGCAGGATGAGGCCGGCGGTCTCGGGCAGGCCGCACATCAGGTTGAGGTTCTGCACGGCTGCACCGCTCGCGCCTTTGCCCAGATTGTCGAGCCGGGCGATCAAGCGCGCATTCCATCCGCCTTCGTTTCCGAACACGAACAGTTCCAGCCCGTCGGACGGTGCGGCATCGGTGTCGAGCAGTAGCTCGCTCACCGGGGTGGCATCATGAACCGCGACGACGTCCGATCCCGCGTAGAATTCGGCCAGGGCCGTTCGCAGGTCGTCCGCATGACGCTCGCCGTCCATGGCACCGAGGTGCAGCGGCACCTCGACGATCATGCCGCGATAGGCCGGGACGACCGACGGTGCGAACAGCACGGGGTGTTCCAGTTCGGCATGCGCCTGCATTTCCGGCAGGTGTTTGTGCGCCAGATCGAGCGCATATGTCCGAAACGCTATGTTCGGCTCCTCGATCATACGTTTGATTAGCATGCTTCCGCCGCCGGAATATCCGCTCACGGCGTTGACCGTGTACGGCCAGTCGGCCGGCAACAGCCCCGCACGCACCAGCGGCGCGACCAGCGCGAGGAAGCCTGTGGGGTAGCATCCGGGGTTGCTCACCCGCCGCGCATCGGCCACCCGCTCGCTGCCGATCAGCTCGGGAAAACCATAGCACCAGCCCTCGCTCGTGCGGTGCGCGCTGGACGCGTCGATCACTCTCGTGCCGCCGGAAGTGTCAATCATTTCAACGGCTTCGCGCGCCGCATCGTCGGGCAGGCACAGGATGGCGATATCCGCTTCGTTCAGCGCTTCGCGCCGCGCAGCAGGGTCCTTGCGCTTCGCATCGTCCAGCCTCAGCAGCTCGAACTCGCTGCGTTCGGCCAGCCGGTCGGCAATCTCGAGGCCGGTCGTGCCTGCAGCGCCGTCGATGAAGATTTTATGCGTCACTCGCTCGCAGCCAGCATGCCCAGCCGGATATATCCGCTCGGCCCTTCCGGCCCGCACGCCACCCACGCCCAGTCGCCCGCGCAGTCCAGCACCTCGACTTCCTGTCCGGCATCCAGTGTAGCGCCCACTTCGGCATCGTCGCGCATAGCGAGCATCAGCGTTGCAGGCGTATCTCCGATATTGCGGAGCTGGGGGATGACATAATGGGCGGCCAGATAATGTTTCGCCAAGGCAATATGCGCGAGATCGCCGCGCAACGGCAAAGTGCCGGGCGCGGGCTTTTCCACCGGACCGGTAAGTCCGACGATACCTTCGGGAAGAGAGTAGCTGGCTTGAGCAGTCACGCTGAGGGCAGAATCCGGAAATGAACGTTGCGCGCGCTTAACGCCGCGGCTCACTTCAGGCAAGGCGGCGAGCCTCAGCCTCCACCGAAACGCGCCTGCAACATGTGCCATGCGGCCCTCAACCCATAGGCATCGCCGCCCTTGGGACGTCCCGGTTTTGCCTGCGGGCGCCAGGCAAAGGTATCGAAATGCGCCCAGTCGATCCCTTCGCCGACGAACTTGTCGAGGAACAGGCCTGCGACGCTCGCCCCTGCAAAGGCATTGCCGTGGGCATTGTTGGTGTCCGCAATTTCCGAGACCAGCCATTCACGATAGGCATCGGGAAGGGGCAGGCGCCAGGGTTCGTCGTCATGAGCCTTGCCTGCAGCGATCAGCGCCTCCGCGGTTGCATCCCTGCGCGTCATGAGCGCCGGATATTCAGGCCCGAGCGCCACCCGCGCAGCGCCGGTGAGCGTAGCGAAATCGATAATAAGGTCGGGCTTCTCTTCGCTTGCCCGCTGCAGCGCGTCGCCCAGGATGAGCCGGCCTTCGGCATCTGTATTGCCGATTTCGACAGTCAGTCCCTTGCGGCTCTTGAGGACATCGCCGGGGCGAAAGCTGTTGGAACTTATGGCATTTTCAACTGCCGGAACAAGCAGGTGCAAACGGACAGGAAGACCTGCATTCATAACAAGGCCTGCCAGCGCGATGGCGTGCGCCGCGCCGCCCATATCCTTTTTCATGAGCAGCATGCCGGTGGAGCTTTTTACATCCAGGCCGCCGCTGTCGAAACACACGCCCTTACCGACGATGGCCAGGACCGGATCGCTTTCCTTGCCCCATGTAAGATGCATGATACGCGGTGCATGATGGCGCGCGGCGGCGCGTCCCACGGCATGGACCATGGGATACTCCTGTTCGAGTGCATCGCCCTTAGTGACGCTCAATTTGGCGGAATGCTGCTTCGCCAGCTTTTCGCATTGCTCTTCAAGCGCTGCCGGCCCCATATCTTCTGCCGGTGTATTGACCAGATCGCGCACCAGGCACACGGCCTGCGCTTCTGCGACGGCGCTATCGATCGCTTTCACGTCCCTGGTCAGGAGCACCCGGGGGCCCGTCGGCCGTTCGGGTTTCTTGTAGCGATCGAATATATGCTGCGCCGTCTGCCATCCATGCAGGGCGGGGCCCGGTTCGCCCTCAGCCCTGCGATACGTCCCTTCGGGAAGGTTTTCCGCGAGCTTGGCCATGCACCAGCTGGAAAGTTCCTTCGGATCAGCAACCCCGCCGACGGCGAACCAACCGTCACCATCCGGTACGATGCCGACCTGATAGCCGCTCCCGTCGAATTTCTGGCCTTCCAGAGCCGCGCGTTGGCTGGTCGAGAGTTTTTTGCGCCAGTCCGAGTATCCGTCGCGGTTGACGAGATGAATGGAAATCGCTTCCTGTCCCTGGTCGGGCTGGATAAGCGTTTGCTTGTCGGCCATATTCAAGACGTACCCCTGACTATCGTTGTCGCAAAGGAAACCGTGATGCGCGCGCCCCTGTTCCTGATTTCGCTCGCCCTGTCGAGTGCAGCCTGCTCCGACGGAGCCGAGTACGCCGACAAGACGGGGACGTCCAATCCGTCCGCGCAGGCGAGTGCTTCGGCCAGTTCAAGCACCAAGGCGGAAGCGGTCAACATCGCGAAAACCGCCGAGAAAGATGGCGGAACCTGGGAGTTTTCCTACAAATGGCCCGCTGCAGTAAGCGCCATTCCAGAACTCGCAAAGCAGTTGGGGGCAGAGCGTGATCAGCGCGAGAAGGAAGACCGCGCCGAATGGGATGCAACACTGACCGAACTCGCCGGTGACGGCGATTGCGGTGGTTGCCGTAGCCGCAGCTTCGCAAAGGATTGGAAGGTCGTCGCCAGCCTGCCCGATTTCCTCAGTCTGTCGGCCGACTATTCCGATTATACCGGCGGCGCGCACGGAATGTATGGCAAGCAGTCGCTGGTATGGGACAAGCAGGCCAAGGCGTCTCTTGCCGGGGTCGAAATGTTCAATTCGCCGGTCGCCCTGGAGCAGGGGCTTGGCGCGCGGCTTTGCGATGCGCTCAACAAGGAGCGGGAAAAGCGGCGAGGCACGGCGGTCCAACCCGATAGCGACAGCATGTTCGATAATTGCCCTGGGCTCGACGAAGCCACGGTGCTGGTCGGATCGTCGAATGGCAACACCTTCGATCGGATCGGGATCTATTTCGGCCCGTATGTTGCCGGGCCCTATGCAGAAGGCGCCTATGAGCTGGATTTCGATGTTACAGCCAGTGTGATCGATGCAGTGAAGCCTGCATATGCGAGTACGTTCAGCGTTCGCCGATAGGCATCTCGCAATTCCGGCCCAAAGACACTATGTGCACGGCATGACGGAATATCAGGTAATCGAGGCGGACGAGACCGTCTATCGCGATGGGACAATCAAGCTGCATGGCCCGGACGGGTATGAAGGCATGCGCAAGGCAGGGCGTCTTGCGGCGAAAATCCTCGACGAGCTGACCACTTTCGTCCAGCCAGGTGTGACGACCGGCGAGATAGACGACAAGGCGCGCACCATGATGCTGGATGCAGGTGCTGTGCCTGCAACCATGGGTTATCGCGGTTATGCGCATAG
The DNA here is from genome assembly GCF_044543405.1 of Qipengyuania sp. NPDC077410. NCBI lineage: Bacteria > Pseudomonadati > Pseudomonadota > Alphaproteobacteria > Sphingomonadales > Erythrobacteraceae > Qipengyuania > Qipengyuania sp. NPDC077410. Next base: position 247,155 of record NZ_JBITWB010000002.1, read on the forward strand.
CTGCTGCACGTCGATCAATCATGTGATCTGTCATGGCATACCGTCCGACAAGGCTCTCAAGGACGGCGACATCGTCAATATCGACGTCACGCCGCTGCTGGATGGCTGGCATGGCGATACAAGCCGGATGTATTTTGCCGGCGAACCTTCGCTCAAGGCGCGCAAGCTGGTCGATGTGACCTATGAATGCCTAATGTTGGGGATCGATGCTGCGTCGAAACCGGGCGCACGCCTTGGCGATATCGGGGCAGCGATCGAAGAACATGCGCGCCAGTTCCGTTATGGCGTCGTGCAGGAGTTCTGCGGTCACGGCCTTGGCCGGTTGTTCCATGATGCGCCGGAAGTGATCCATGCGGCGCGCGCCGGAACGGGGCCGGAACTGAAACCCGGGATGTTCTTCACCATCGAACCGATGATCAACGCGGGCCGACCGCACGCCAAGATCCTGCGCGACGGCTGGACTGCAGTGACGCGCGACAAGTCGCTATCGGCGCAGTTCGAACATTCCATCGCAGTCACCGACGATGGTGTGGAAATCTTTACCGAAAGTCCCAAGGGGCTGCACAAGCCGCCGTATTAGGTTTCGCGGGTTGCCTTCAGCGCAGCCCCGGCGCCGAAGGGTGCCACGGCGCACAACCCCAGACTGATCGCCCCGGCGAGCAATAGACCACCGGGATCGGGACGCGCGAGGGCGCCAGCGCCGAAAATGAGGATCGGCACCGCCAGGGGGATGACCATCAATCCTGCCAGTGCCGCGCCGCCGCGCATGCTTGCGGTAAGCGCGGCGACGATAAGGCCCACCGCCGCCAGTCCCGGAGTGCCTGCCACTAGTCCCAAGAGCACTGTCTGCGTGGTCTTGCCATCAAGGCCAAGCAAAGCGGCTGCCGGTAAGGTTGCGAGCAGAAGGAACGGCGCAAAGGCCAGCCAGTGTGCGAGCAATCTGACGGCCATCGCCGTTTCTTCGCTGATGCCGCGCAGACGCAGCTGATCGAAGATCCCGGCGTCGAGATCGCCCGACACCAGCTTTTCCAGCGGCAGGATCGCGGCGAGGAGCGCTGCGATCCAGATTACACCTCCGCCGGTCCGTGCGAGCAATTGCGCGTCGGGGCCGACGGCAAAGGGATATAGCATGGCGACGGCAAGAAAGAACAGCAGCGGCAGCAGCCCGCTGCCGCCGCGTCCGCCCGGCAGCAAGGTGGCCAGATCCCGTCTGAGCAGCGCAGCGATCATGCGGCAAAGTCCGCCAGAGCGATGGCTTGCGGCGCGGGTAGCGCGATTGGCTGGTGCGATGCGGCAATAGCGATCCCACCGGCACGGCAATGCTGATCTATCAGCGCTTCGAAAACCGTTTGCGCATGATGGTCCAACCCGTTCAGCGGTTCGTCCAGCAGCCAGATCGGGCAATTGGAGTTGATCAGGCGGGCAAGGGCAGCGCGCTTTTTCTGCCCGGTCGAGAGATATCGAACCGGAATGTCCAGCAACGGCGCGAGCTGGAGCAGGTCGCCCGCGCGTCCCATATCGGCATTGCCATCCAGTCGTTCCCAAAAGGCCAGGGCCTTGCCCAACGGCAGATTGGCGTCGAGTGCCAACCGTTCATCGACCAGGCCCCTTCCGCCGTAATGCTGCACATCCCCTGCATAGGGACGGAGCAAGCCGGCAAGAATACGGATCAAGCTGGATTTGCCGACGCCGTTGGGCCCCGTAACGTGCACGGCATCGCCGGCGACGCAGTCTATCGACAGCTTGCGGAAAAGCAGTCTTTCGCCCCGACGGCAGGCAATGTCCTTTGCGGCGAGGCGAGCTTGCATGGGCGGGAGCGATAGGCAAAAGGCGCCCACGCGACAAGCGAGAGGAGATTCGTGCGTTATGGCAGTAGAACAGTTGAGCGAGGAAGAACGCGATAGCTGGCTGAGGGCGCTGCCGAAGTGGTCGTCGTGCCGCGATGGCGCTGCGATCGAGCGCAAGTTCGAATTCTCCGATTTCTCCGAAGCGTTTTCGTTCATGACGCGGGTGGCCATGATTGCCGAAACGCGCGATCACCACCCCGAATGGTTCAATGTCTATAATCGGGTCGAAATCACACTGACGACGCATGATGCAGGCGGGTTGAGCCTGCGCGATGTGAAAATGGCGCGCAAGATCGACGCGCTGCTGGCCTGACCTTCGTTATTCGCCCATCGGCCTGGTCAGCGCGCGCGTCTGCTTGCGAACCCGGCCAGGCAGCCAGCGTGCGCCGAACGCCAGCGTTTTAGCGGTCTTGCCGACGACGGTATGCAATTTGTCGCCGTGGATGGCGGCCCATGCCGCAGCAGCGACATCCGCGACCGGTGTGATTTCGAGCCCTGCACCGGTCACCCGCTGGCGAATATCCTCGTTCGATCGCGCATTGGGGTTGTGATCGAGCAGGGGGGTGTCGATGAAACTGGGCATGAGAGAGCGGACATTGATCCCATCCACAGCCCATTCCCCATCCAGGCTTTCCGTCACGGCACGAACCCCGAACTTGGTCGCCGAATAGACGCTTGCCCCGGGTGTTCCGTACAAGCCCGCTGCACTCGCGGTATTAAGCAGGCACGAGCCGGGGGCCGTCTGCTTGAGGTAGGGGTAGGCCGCCTGTGCGCCGAATAGTACGCCCTTGAGATTGATGTCGAGCGTGCGTTCGATTTCCTCGGCGCTGTTTTCGGTCAGCGATCCGCCCAGTGGTACGCCTGCGTTGTTGAACAGCACATCGATGCGCCCGCCGGCAGCCACGGAAAATGCATCCAGCGCTTCGTCCCAAGCGGAGCGGTCACGCACATCGAGGGGGTGCGAATAGACAAAGCCGTTTCCGATCATTTCTTCGGTTTCGCGCATGCCCGCCTTGTCGATATCGCCAAGGCCGACAAACCAACCGCGCTGGCCGAAATAAACGGCAACTGCACGTCCGATTCCGGATCCACCGCCAGTAATGAAAATGGCCCTGCGATCACCCATGCTGTCTCTCCCTCACGCGCGTCTAAAGCGCGGCGTTATTATATGTGTGCCAGGTGAAGATGGCCATTGCGCCGCGATGGGGCCGCCATCTTTCCCCCAACTCACGCGTTTCCTTTTCGCCCGGTCTTGCCGGCAATTCGAGCATGCGTCCGACGGCTTCCTGCACCGCCAGGTCGCCCGCAGGCCAGATGTCCTGACGCCCTTCCGCAAACAGCAAATATATTTCCGCCGACCAGCGGCCAATACCCTTGATCCTGGTGAGTTCGGCAATGGCCGCTTCATCGTCTTCGGGCAGGTTGTCAAAGGCCAATTCTCCACTCGCCACCAATTCGCACAGGCTGCGGGCGTAGCCCTGTTTCTGACGGGACAGTCCGCAGGCGCGCAATGTATCGAAGTCGCGGGCCAGCAAATCCTGTGGAAGCATGTCCTCGCCAAGTTCCGCCTCCAGCTTGTTCCAGACTGCTGCAGCAGACGCGACGCTCACCTGCTGGCCTACGATCGTGCGCAGGAGCGTGCGGTAACCCGTGGAGCGAATGCGCTCCTCGGGATAGCCGCACCGCTCGATTGCGGCGGCGACGATGGCGTCATCTGCGGCTACAGCGTCGAGATGTTCGCGCAATTGTGCGTTGGTCAGGCCCATGGCGAGTGTGCTTGCCTTCCCTTTCCCGATTGAATAGCAGCGCGACGCATAGGTTGGGCCAGTGGCCCTTTGCAACCGAGGAAAGACGTAAAATGCCGAAACTGATCGTCACCACGCGCGAAGGCGAAACCAGCGAAATCGACGTATCCGACGGCCTGACCGTGATGGAAGCAATCCGCGATAACGGTTTCGACGAACTCCTGGCCTTGTGTGGTGGCTGTTGTTCCTGCGCAACCTGCCATGTTCACGTCGACGAATCCTTCGCCGGCAAATTGCCGGAAATGAGCGAGGACGAAGACGATCTGCTGGAATCGACCGATCATCGCAGCCCGACATCGCGCCTTTCCTGCCAGATACCCTTCACGCCGGAACTCGACGGATTGAAGGTTACTATCGCGCCTGAAGATTGATGTTGTTTGCGGGTTAAGGTGGCTGCGCCTACCTCGCCAGACATGACTTCAATTCCAGTACGCGAGCACACGCTCGATCTCATCGGCAACACGCCGCTCGTGCGCCTCGAAGGGCCGAGCGCGGAAGCCGGCTGCGACATCTTCGGGAAATGCGAATTCGCCAATCCAGGCGCAAGCGTGAAGGACCGGGCTGCCCTGTATATCATTCGCGATGCGGAAGCGCGCGGAGACCTGAAGCCTGGCGGCACTGTGGTCGAAGGAACCGCGGGCAATACCGGCATCGGTATCGCGCTGGTGGCCAATGCGCTGGGCTATCGGACCATCATCGTGATGCCCGACAACCAGAGCCACGAGAAGATGGACACGATCCGCGCGCTCGGGGCGGAACTGGTCACCGTGCCGCCGACCAAATATGCCGACTGCAACCATTTCCAGCACGTGTCGCGCCGGATGGCGGAGGAAATCGACGGTGCGATCTGGGCAGGCCAGTTCGACAACACCGCCAATCGCAAGGCGCACATCGAAACAACGGCCAAGGAACTGTGGGAGCAGCTCGAAGGCCGGATCGACGGCTTTACCTGTGCCGCAGGAACCGGCGGGACCATCGCCGGTGTCGGTATGGGCCTGAAAGAGTTCGACGAAAACATCGTCATTGCGCTGACCGACCCGCACGGCGCAGCTCTGTACAACTATTTCGCCAATGGCGAGCTTAAGGCTGAAGGGTCCTCTGTCGCCGAAGGGATCGGGCAGGGGCGTATAACCGGAAATCTGGAAGGCGCGCCGATCGATACGCAGTTCCGCGTTTCGGATGAAGAAGGCCTAGAATGGGTGGCCCGCCTGCTGCGCGAAGAAGGGCTGTGCCTCGGTCTGTCGAGCGGTATCAACGTTGCCGGTGCCATCGCCCTGGGCAAACAACTGGTCGAAGAGGGGCGCGAAAATCCGCGGGTGGCCACGATATTGTGCGATACCGGCTTCCGCTACCTCTCCACGCTCTACAATGCCGAATGGCTGGCGTCCAAAAAGTTGCCGGTTTTCGATTGGTTGCAATCCGGCGATTGACTGGCAGGCAGGGGTGCCTAGGCTAATGCGCGTGCCGCAATTTTTCGACATGAGCCGCAAGCCATCGGTGCGCGAGCTGCCCGACGTCAACGGGGGCGTAGACGCGCGCCGCGAGCGGACGGTGCAACGTCTGCAGATCGGCGCGACCGGGATCGTCATGATGATCCTGCTCGTCGGTCTGGCTAGCATCATCCAAGACCGTGCTGCCGAAACAGATGCGACGACGGTGCCCGAGGCTGCCCCTACTACCGAGCCGACGCAGACAGCTCCGAGGAACGATCCGTTGGTAGAGGCCGGTGTGGTTCCCGATCTCGCAGTCGAGCCGACGGCCGTTCCAGATACCGTTTTGACGCCGCCGCCACGGGTTGAGAGCAATGCTTCGCCTGCCGAGAACTAAAGGCGTTCTTACATTGCTGACGGTGCTGCTTGCAGCCTGTTCCACGGGCAAGGTCAGCGAAGAGGTCGCTCACAAACACCCTGTCGGTCTGTTCTCGACCCTGCCGATTTACTGGGGCGAGGGCGACATGGCGGCAATACTCGATGGCTCAAACCACAGCGACTGGGTCCGCGACCTTATCGAACAGCGATTCGACATCGAGCCGCTCGACACTGTGGAGCCCGATGCGATCGACGGGCTCGATCGCATAATTATGGCGCAACCGCGACCGCTTGCTCCGTCCGAGAATGTGGCACTCGACAATTGGTTGCGCGCGGGAGGTCGGCTGCTGATTTTCGCCGATCCGCTTCTTACACGTCACAGCGATTTCGCGCTCGGCGATCGTCGCCGCCCGCAAGATGTTGTGCTCCTTTCTCCCATCCTCACCCGCTGGGGACTCGAACTGCGCTTCGACGATGCCCAGCCAAGCGAGGAGCGCCTGATATCTGCTTCCGGCAATCAGTATCCCGTCAATCTTGCGGGCCAGTTCGTCGCGACGGGAGATGGCAAATGCACAATTTCGGAAGCGGGACTTTTCGCTTGGTGCAGTGTCGGGAACGGGCGCGTCACATTGATGGCGGATGCAGCGATATTGGATAGTGAAGAGACGGCGGCGATCTCAGCGCAAAGGCAAGTCTTGCTGGCGACCCTGATCGGCGATGCACTAAACTGATCCCAAGGGATTTTACGGGAAAGATTCGGGATCATGACGCGAGTCCATCGATGGACTCGCGCAAATCCGTGTTTTTGCTGACATCCAATGGGACGCTCGGTAATGAGATCAATTCTGCTCGAACGAATTATATATAGTTAATTCAATGCTTTACGAGCTTATCCCGTAAAATCCCGCAATTTTCCCTTCCATCCCGGCTCTGCCCGCGATAAACCAAACACACATCGGACAAGCACTGTCTATTTGCGCTCGGTCAACGGGGCGGGCGCCTCGCCCACCTGTGTGGGCGAACGGGGAAGTGTTGCCTGATGGGGAGGTAATCGAAACCGTATTTGGGGTTTGGGGACAGTGTCTTTCGGAGGGTATAGCGGACAGGCCTATTCGCCCGCGGGCGACAAGGGCCGCTTCGTGCTTCCCCCCCTTTTCCGTAAGGCTGTTAAGGAATCGAGCGACGGGCGCGTCCTGTGCCTGATGAAGCATCCGTCATGGAACTGCCTCGTCGGCTTCGGCCTGTCGCGCAAGCCCGAGCTCGAGGCCCAGCTCGATCGCGAAGAAGAACTTGCGGTTCGGCTTGGCAAGGAATTCGATCGCGATACCCGGTCCAGCCAGCTCTTCGGCTTCATCGAAATGCCGTTCGACGACAGCGGTCGCTTCGTCATGCCCGATCACCTGCGCACGCTCGGCAACATCGACGATGGCCTCTATTTCCAGGGTGGCGGGCGCTTCTTCACATTGTGGAATCCGGAAGAGCTTGCCCAGATGGGCGACGACTGGGCCGGCGCCAAGGCGGCATGCGAAAGCTTTCTGGCCGATGCGAAGGATAAGGGCGCTGCCAAAGGTGCTGGCAAGTGACCGGGGCGCCGCACATCCCCGTCCTTCTCGACGAAGTAATCGAAGCGCTTGACCCGCAGCCGGGCGACTTCGTGATCGACGCGACCTTCGGGGCGGGCGGTTATACGCGCGCGCTGCTGGAACGCGGTGCCATCGTCCATGCATTCGACCGGGATCCCGACGCAATCGCCGCAGGCCGCGGCTGGAGCGAAGCGGAAGAAAATCCACCCCGTCTGGTTCTGCATCCCCATCGCTTTTCCGAAATGGTCGACGTCATGGCGGCGGCGGGTATCGCGCGGGTCGACGGCGTGGTGATGGATATCGGCGTATCATCGATGCAGCTCGACCAGGCGCATCGCGGATTTGCCTTCTCGTCGGATGGTCCGCTGGACATGCGCATGAGCCAGGAAGGGGTGAGCGCGGCGGATTTTCTCAACGGTGCCGACGAGAAGGCGATCGCCGATGTTCTCTATACATATGGAGAAGAACGCCAGTCCCGCCGGGTTGCCCGCGCCATCGTAGCAGCACGTCCGCTCGAAACGACCGGCGAACTGGCGCGTGTCGTACGCAAGGCGCTGGGCCACAAACCGCACGATAAGAAAGACCCGGCCACCCGCACTTTTCAAGCCATCAGAATTCACGTGAACGGCGAGCTGGACGAACTGTCCCAAGCACTGTCCGCCGCCGAGCACGTGCTGCGTGAAGGGGGCCGCCTCGTGGTGGTCAGCTTCCACAGCCTCGAAGACCGGATCGTCAAGCGCTTCCTGCGCGAGGCGTCCTCAACCCCGAGCGCCTCGCGTCATGTCCCTTTGGCAGCGCAGGACGATCCGGTTTTTTCGAAAGTCAGCAAGGCCATCAAGCCGGGTGAGGCCGAGATCGAAGGCAATCCGCGCGCCCGTTCGTCTGTCCTGCGCGCTGCGACGCGGACCGCAACGCCCGCACGGGAGGCCGCGTGATGGTCGGAGGATCGCGTATTCGTCAGATCGGCTGGGCGCTTGTTCTCGCCGTTTGTTTCGCCCTGCTACTGGCGTTGACGTTCAAGGTGAACGCCGTGAAGAGCGACGTGCGCCTCGCCGAGCGCCAGATCATCGCCGCACAGCAGGCCAAGCTCATGCTCGAAACCGAATTCGAAACCCGCGCCAGCCAGCAGCAGTTGTCGGATTGGAACGCGGTCGAGTTCGGGTATTCCGCTCCACGTGCCGACCAATATCTCGAGAGTGAACGCCAGCTTGCGGCTTTGGGCACTCCGCGCGGTATCAACGCGCCATCTCCGGTGCGCGTGGCCTTGAACCGACCGGAACCTGAATCGGAAAGCCTCTTCGCCGACTGGATCGACGATGACGAGGAAAGCGCCGCCCATCGTCCGGACCGGCGCGAACTGGCAGCGGTAACAGCCGGGGGGCTCGCCGAGCGCCTGTCCAGCCCGGCGGTCGGCATCGCCGCCGTGGCGGAGGTCAGCCAGTGAACGCTTTTTCCGGCTTTGGCCCCGCCATTGCCGCGGGAAAAAGCGGGCATGGTGCAGTCAGCATGGCGGTGGCCTCCGGCCGGGTCCAGCTTGTCACCATTCGCCAGCAATCGCTCACACTCGCTCGTTGGCGGGTGTTGTGGGTGGTTCTGGGGTTTGCCTTCATCGCGATGCTGGCGCTGGTCCGCATCGCTTATCTCGGCATGTCGGACGAAGGCCTCAGGGGGACATCGCTTGAAGAAGCGCTCCTTCCGCCCCGGGGCGAGATTACGGACCGCAACGGTATTCCGCTGGCGCGTGCATTTCCGGCTTACGCTTTGTGGTTCAATCCCGAAGCGCTGGGCGAGGGCGGTACGCCGCTGGTGCGCGAACCGGCGGTCGTTGCTGCGAAACTCAAAGCGATTTTCCCCGATCTGAACGAAAAGGCCGTCGCTGCGCAATTTGCGGCCGGCAAGCAGGGCTACATTCGCCGTCGCGTGTTGCCCGAAGAGGCGAACCGGGTTCAGGAAATCGGTGAGCTGGCGCTCGAAATGCCGACGGAAACAGATCGCCATTACCCGCAAGGATCGATGGCGGCTCACGTCCTCGGCTATGTTGCCGCCGACGGTGACGGGCGCGTGGGGATGGAACAGGTCTTCAACAAACATCTGTCCGATCCGGCTACGCGCGGCACGCCCATCGCCCTGTCGATCGATTCCCGTGTTCAGGGCGCACTCGAAGATGAACTGCGCCGCGGGATGAAGCTCGTACAGGCGCAAGGCGGGGCCGGCATCGTTCTGGATGTGAATACCGGCGAGGTGCTGGCACTCGCATCTTTGCCCGAATTCGATCCCAACAAGATCGACGCGCGGGGCGAAAAGCTGATGTTCAACCGCGTTACAAACCAGGTCTACGAACTCGGATCGACATTCAAGCCGTTGTCGGTCGCCGCGGCGATCGACGCTGGCGTGGTCCGTGACCTTGGCCGACGGTGGGATGCAACCCCGGTCAAAGCGGGACGCTTCCGCATCAAGGACAGCCACGACATGGGCGCGACCCTGAATGTCGTGGAAACGCTGATCCATTCGTCCAATACTGTAACGGCCCGCGTCGTCGACGAGCTCGGACCTGAGCGGATGCGTCGTTACATGATGGATCTGGGCATGAACGAACGGCCCTATATCGAACTGCCGGCAAAAGGCTTCCCGATCTGGCCCGGTGAGAAATGGCCACGTCTGCGGTCGATGACCGTGGGATATGGGCATGGCATCGCCGTGACCCCCCTTCATCTGGCCAGTGCCTATGCGGCAATGGTCAACGGCGGCATCTGGCGCCCGGCCACGCTGAAGAAACTGGGCCCGGGCGAGGCGCCGAAGGGTCGCCGCGTGTTCAAGGCGTCCACGTCCAGCCGCATGCGCCAGTTGCTGCGCGCTATCTCGATCTACGGCACGGGACGCAATGCGGATGCACCCGGCTACCGCGTCGGCGGCAAAACGGGTTCGGCTGAAAAGCCGGGCGGTTCGGCGGGCTATCGTCGCACTGCACTGGTTTCGACCTTTGCGGCCGCGTTCCCGATGGATCGTCCGCGCTACGTGGTCATCGCCATGCTCGACGAACCGCGCGGGACGGTCGCTAGCTCCTATCAGCGCACCGCCGCATGGAACGCCGCGCCGATCGTGGGCCGTCTGGTGCCGCGTATCGGACCTCTCATTGGCGTGCGCCCCGACGATACGCGCGATGTCGACATCTCCGACATCAAGCCGCTTATCCCGGAGGCCAACCGGTGAAGCTGTCCAAGCTCTGTGCTGCTGCGGGGATCGCGTGCGATGCCGACGTCAATGTGACGGGTTTCGCGATCGACAATCGCAAGGTTGCCCCGGGAACGGTTTTCGGTGCGTTTCAAGGCGCGCAGGTCAATGGCGAGGATTTCATTGCCGCAGCGATAGAAAGCGGCGCGGTCGCCATTGTGGCTCGGCCCGAAGCTGTCGTGAATGGTGCCATCCACATTGCCGACGACACCCCCCGCCGTGCCTTTGCAGCGCTGGCGGCCCGGTACTTCACCCCGGTGCCGCAGCATATCGTCGCGGTAACAGGTACGAACGGCAAAACCTCGACTGTCGAAATGACTCGCCAGATCTGGCGTATGGCAGGTGAACGGGCCGCGAGCATCGGTACGTTGGGCGTCACCACCCCCGATGGTAGCGTCTCCACTGGCCTGACCACCCCGGATATCGTGACCTTCCTGTCGAACTTGAGCGGCCTGGCGCGTGAAGGTGTGACACACGTGGCTTTCGAAGCGTCGAGCCATGGTCTCTCGCAATTCCGCAACGAGGGCGTGTCCGTCGAAGCAGCGGGCTTCACCAATTTCAGCCGCGATCATCTCGATTACCACGCGGATATGGAAGACTATTTCGCCGCCAAGATGCGGCTCTTCGACGAGGTTGTGGCGGACGATGCGACCGCAGTCGTGTGGATGGGATCTGGCGATAGCGGCTGGAATGCCCGCGTGGTGAAGCATGCCGAGGCGCGCGGCTTGAAGATCATGACTGTCGGCGAACAGGGCGAAACGATCCGCCTTACGAAAAGAGAGCCGACCCAGCTTGGGCAGTCGCTGAGCGTTGAGCATGAGGGCAAGATCCGGACGATCAATCTGCCGCTGATCGGCGCCTATCAGGTTTCCAACGCGCTCACCGCAGCAGGACTTGCACTCGCGTCCGGTCTCGATGCGGGGTTGGTTTGGGATGCCGTTGCCCGTCTGCAACCCGTTCGCGGCAGGCTCGAACGCGCGGTCATCGCGCCTTCGGGCGCGCCGGTGTATGTCGATTACGCCCATACCGCCGATGCGCTCGAAGCGGCGATCCAGGCGCTCGAGCCGCATGTTTCGGGCCGGCTCATCACCGTGTTCGGCGCCGGCGGGGATCGGGATCACGGGAAGCGGGCACCCATGGGCGAGGCGGCGGCCAAGGCAAGCCATGTCGTAATCGTGACCGACGATAACCCCCGCGGTGAGGATCCTGCGGATATCCGCCGCCAGGTGCTTGAGGGAGCGCCGCAGGCACGCGAAATAGGCGACCGTCGCGAAGCCATCCTTGTAGCCATCGCCGAAGCAGGTGCGGACGATATCGTCCTCATCGCCGGCAAGGGACATGAAACGGGTCAGATCATCGGATCGGGAGAAAATATGCGGGTCCTGCCTTTCGACGATGTCGAGGTTGCGCGCGAGTGCGCTGCGCAGATCGCCAGAGGTGATGCATGAGCGCGGCCATCCTGCGACATCCGGCCTATATTGAGTGGCCTGCCGATCCGCGCGACCGCCTTCCGCTGACGCTGTGGACGGCAAAGGATATTGCCGACGCTGTAGGCGGTACGGCCAGCCATGACTTTCAGGTTGCCGGGGTCGAAATGGACAGCCGGGACGTGGTCAATGGCGATTTGTTCGTCGCGCTCAGGGGCGAAGCGATGGATGGCCATCGCTTCCTCGAAAAAGCCTTCGCCAACGGCGCTGCGGGCGCGATCGTCGATCGCCCGATCGACTGGCCCCACATCCTTGTCGATGACACGACTGAAGCGCTGAAGGCGCTTGCCCGTGCAGCGCGCAGCCGTGTGGAAGCGAAGATTATCGGCGTGACCGGATCGGTCGGCAAGACTGGCGTGAAGGAAGCCATCTTCGCCAGTCTCGAACGCGCGAGCCGCGGCGCGGCCCATCGTTCTACCCGCAGCTACAACAACCACGTTGGTGTGCCGCTGAGCCTGACGCGTATGCCTGCGCGCAGCCGCTTCGGCATTTTCGAAATGGGCATGAACCATGCTGGCGAGATCGAAGGGCTGACTACCCAGGTTCGCCCGCATGTAGCGGTTATCACCACGATAGCCCCGGCACATATCGAAAATCTCGGCAGCATGGAGGCGATCGCTGCAGCCAAGGCCGAGATCTTTGCCGGTCTGGAGCCAGGCGGCACCGCCGTCATCCCGGCCGACACCGAGCATTACGAACAACTCAAGCTGGCCGCCCTGCGCGCGGGCGCAAAGGTCGTCAGCTTCGGAAGGGCACGTTTCGCCGACGTTCGCTTGCTGGATGCCATTCCGAGCGCCAACGGCGGCAGCCTCGTGACGTGCGAATTCCCTGAAGGACGGCTGTGTTACACCGTTGCCGAACCCGGCGATCACTGGGTCGTGAACTCGCTAGCCGTGATGGCTGCTGTACGCGCTGCGGGCGGCGATATGGCGGCAGCCGGGCTGGCGCTTGCCGAGATGGGTGGGCTCAAGGGGCGGGGTGCGCGTCACGGCATCGATGTGCCCGGCGGCAAAGCGCTGCTGATTGACGAAAGTTACAACGCCAACCCGGCCAGTATGCGCGCCACTTTGGCGCAGCTAGGCCAGACGCCGTCGGGGCGCCGCATTGCCGTGCTTGGTGCGATGAAGGAACTGGGCGATTTCGGTCCCCAGTTTCATGCCGCTCTGTCCGAGCCGGTGCTGGCTGCCGATGTCGATTATGCCATTCTGGTTGGCGAAGAGATGTCCGCCCTCGCACGCGAACTGGGGAAACCGGAGAGTTCCGTCCTTGGCAAGCCCATTGCGTGGGCGCATTGCCGAACTGCCGACGAGGCGATCGAGCTGCTCGAAGACTTCGGTGTCGTCGCAGGCGATGCCGTGCTGGTCAAGGGCTCCAACTCGGTCGGTCTTGGCCGGCTCGTGGATCATTTCATCCGCGCCCGCTAGGCGCGACGAGAGGCCGATTTGCTATACCTCCTCGCCGAATGGTTGAATTTCGAAGGCATCTTCAACCTCGTGCGCTACCAGACGTTCCGCGCCGGGGCGACGCTGATGACCGCGCTCGTGATCGGGCTCGTCATCGGCCCGCGCTTCATCGACATGCTTCGGGTGCGGCAGGGCAAAGGGCAGCCGATCCGCGAAGATGGCCCGCAGAGCCATCTGGCCAAGCGCGGTACGCCGACAATGGGCGGCTTGATGATCCTGATCAGCCTGTCGCTGGCCGTTCTGATCTGGATGGATCTGCGCAATCCGTTCATCTGGGCCGTGCTCGCGGTGACGCTCGGCTTCGGCCTGATCGGATTCCTGGACGATTACGACAAGGTGACGAAGTCGAGCCACAAGGGGGTTTCCGCCCGGGTCCGGCTATTGATGGAATTCGCGGTTGCGGGCGTGGCGAGCTATCTCGCCGTCAGCCAGATCAACACGTTTCTGTACGTCCCGTTCTTCAATAATCTCGGCCTGGAAATGGGCCCGTTCTACTATGTCTTCGCGGCCATCGTGATCGTAGGGGCGGGCAATGCGGTCAACCTGACTGACGGGCTGGACGGGTTGGCGACGATGCCGGTCATTATCGCGGCCGGGACATTCGCCCTTATCTCCTATCTCGTAGGCCGCGTGGATTTTTCTAGCTATCTCGGCATCCCGCATGTTCCCGGTGCGGGCGAACTGGCGATATTCTGTGCCGCTATCATGGGCGCTGGCCTCGCTTTCCTCTGGTTTAATGCGCCGCCCGCTGCCGTGTTCATGGGCGATACGGGGTCGCTGGCGCTCGGCGGCGCACTCGGCGCAGTAGCGGTCTCCACACACCACGAGATCGTTCTCGCGGTGGTCGGCGGGCTGTTCGTGTTCGAGGCGCTGAGCGTCATCATCCAGGTCTTCTGGTTCAAGCGGACCGGCAAGCGGGTCTTCCGCATGGCGCCGATCCATCATCATTTCGAGCAGCTTGGCTGGTCGGAGAGCAAGGTCGTGATCCGGTTCTGGATCGTGGCGATCGTGCTTGCACTCATGGGGCTGGCGACGCTCAAGCTGCGATGATCACTTCATCCGCCTGGAAGGACAAGAAGTACGCCGTTCTCGGACTGGCGCGTTCCGGCCGGGCCACGGTCGAGGCGCTGCTGGCGGCAGGAGCCGAGGTGCTGGTATGGGACGACCGCATAGAGGCGCGCGAGCCTTTTGCCGGGCGCTGCGCCATCGGGGATCCGCTGGAGGCGGACCTAACCGGTTACGCGGGCGTCGTCGTCAGTCCCGGCGTTCCGCTCAACACGCACCCGATCAAGCCGCATGCGGACGGTTATGGCGTGCCGGTCATCGGCGACATCGAACTCTTTGCGCAGGCGCGGTCGGAATTGCCGTCGCACAAGGTTGTCGGCATAACCGGTACGAACGGGAAATCGACTACCACCGCGCTGGTTCATCACATCCTGAAGGCGGCGGGCGTGCCCACGGCGATGGGTGGGAATATCGGTCTGCCGATCCTCGAGCAGGAGCCGTTGCCCGAAGGCGGGGTCTATGTCCTGGAGCTGTCGAGCTATCAGATCGACCTGACCTTTTCGCTCGCTTGCGATGTGGCGATCCTGCTGAATATCACGCCGGACCATCTGGACCGGTATGACGGTTTCGACGCCTATGCGGCGAGCAAGTCACGGCTGTTTGCGATGCAGAAGCGAGGCCAGCATTCCATCGCGCGCTTTACCGATGCGCGCTCGCTCGGCCAGTTCGCGGAAGGATCGATCGCCAGCATTCTGGAGGACGTCTTCCAACATAGAGGGATTGCGCCGGACGAGCAGAATGGTTGGAAATCCCTGGCAGGATCCCACAACCGCGAGAACGCGGCGGCCGCGATCGAGGCGTGCGACATCCTTGGCATTCCGATCGATCAGATCCGCGAAGGCTTGCGCACGTATCCAGGCCTTCCGCACCGTATGGAGCGGGTCGCGGAGATCGGCGGGGTGGCGTATGTCAACGACAGCAAGGGCACAAATACGGCCGCTTCGGCCCCGGCGCTGGCGGCTTTCGAGAACATTCACTGGATCGTTGGCGGGCTGGCGAAAGAGCCGGGCCTGGGCGAGTGCGAGGCCGAACTGGGCCATGTGAAGGCCGCCTATACCATCGGCAAATCGGGCGACGAGTTCGCCCGACTGTTGGAAAAAAGGGTGTCGATCAAACGTTCAGTTACGCTCGAACAAGCGTTGTTCGACGCGTCGAACGCAGCCGTGTCGGGTGATACCGTCCTGCTGTCGCCCGCCTGCGCCAGTTTCGACCAGTATCGCGACTTCGAAGCGCGCGGCGAACATTTCCGCGAACTGGTGGAGGCGCTCAGATGAGCACCATGCAGCCCTATGTTCCCGGCAAGCGTCAACCGGCGCATATGCCGAAAGGCAAGTTGTCGCGCTGGTCCGAACTGAAGATCTGGTGGCGCGAGATCGATCGCGTGCTGCTGCTGCTCGTGCTGCTGCTGATGGGGCTGGGCACGGTGGCCGTTGCCGCGGCGAGCCCGGCGAGCGCCAACCGGCTGTCGACCAGCAGCGAGACGCTGAACCCGCTGTATTTCTTCTATCGCCATCTGGCCTGGCAGGTGCTGGCCATCGGAACCATGCTCGGCATATCGATGCTCACGCGGGAGAATGCGCGGCGCTTCGGCCTGCTGCTGGCCGCGGGAATGACGGCGCTGCTGTTCATCGTCCCCTTCGTCGGGGTCGAGATCAATGGCGCGCGGCGCTGGATAAGCCTGGGCATGCAATTCCAGCCGTCCGAGTTCCTCAAGCCCGGTTTCGCCATTGCGACCGCATGGATCCTGTCATGGCGGATGCGCGATCCGAACATGCCGGTGGCCGGCATCGCGACCGGATATGTGGCGCTGATCGCGGCGCTGATGATGATGCAGCCCGATTTCGGCGGCACGATCCTGTTCGGCGGCGTCTGGTTCGTCGCCATGATCCTGGCCGGGATCGACGTGAAGCGGCTGGGCGCGGTCATCGGCGGCGTGCTGGCCGTGCTGACGGCGACCTATTTCCTCTATGACAATGCGCGCCACCGTATCGACAGCTTCATCGGCGGCGGGACCGCATACGATCAGGTGGATCTAGGTGCGCGCACGATCGTGGCGGGCGGCTGGCTGGGCGCTGGTTATGGGCTGGGCATCCGCAAGATGAGCCTGCCCGAGGCCCATACCGACTATATCTTCAGCGTCATCGGCGAAGAATTCGGCCTGATCGCCTGCGGACTGATCGTCCTGCTGTATCTGGCAATCGTGGCGCGGGTGCTGCTGCGCCTGATCGACGAGGAAGACCTGTTCGCGCTTCTGGCCGGAGCGGGCCTGACGGCCCTGCTGGGCGGGCAGGCGTTCATCAACATACTGGTCAATCTGCAGCTGTTCCCGTCGAAGGGGATGACGCTGCCGCTGGTGAGCTATGGCGGGTCTTCCACGATCGCCATCTGTCTGAACATCGGATTGCTTCTGGCAATCACGCGGCGAAATCCGTTCCTGAAAAGCCGGACCAAGGGGCTTGGCGATTTGTTCGGCATGGGGCAGACGGCCCCGATGAAAGACCAGACGAACCCGATCAGAAGCCAGACGGGCAGTGTTCGCCGGGAGATCCACCCATGACCGGCGCCAATCGCCATTACGTCCTTGCCGCGGGCGGGACCGGCGGGCATCTGCTGCCCGCCTTCGCACTTGCCACCGAACTGGAACGGCGGGGCCACCACGTCGCGCTGATCACCGATACGCGCGGGGCGGAGATTCCCGGCAAGCCCGATTTCCTGCCCGCCCATGTCATCCCGGCCGGCCGGTTCGGCAAGAACCCGCTGACCTGGATCAAAGGGATCAAGGCGGTACTGGAAGGGCGGCGCATGGCGCTGCGCCTGTTCGAAAGCTTCGAGCCGAGCGCCGTCGTTGGCTTCGGCGGTTATCCTTCGCTGCCGACCATCCTTGCCGCGAGCAGTGCAGACGTGCCTATCGTGGTGCATGAACAGAATGCCGTTCTGGGCAGGGTGAACCGCCTGTTTGCCCGGCGGGTCAATGCGATCGCCACGGCCTATCCCGAAGTGCAGCGGCTGGATGCCAAGCACGCCGAGAAAGTGCATCTTGTCGGCAATCCGGTGCGCGCGGGCGTACTGTCGCTGCGTGAAGAACCTTTCCCGGCGTTCGGTGAAGACGGCCTGCTGCGCGTACTGGTGACCGGAGGAAGCCAGGGAGCGCGTGTGCTGTCCGAAGTTGTGCCCGATGGGCTGTCCATGCTTCCGCCCGCGCTGCGCCAGCGGTTGCAGGTGACGCAGCAGTGCCGCCCGGAAGATCTGGATGCCGTACGCGAACGCTATCGCAATCATGGCATACCGGCCGAACTGGCGACCTATTTCGAGGACATGGCCGCGCGGCTTGCCGATACGCATCTGTTTATCGGCCGGGCCGGGGCATCGACCATCGCGGAACTGACCGCTGTGGGGCGGCCCGCCATACTGGTGCCGCTGCCGATCGCGACCGACGATCATCAGGCGGCCAATGCGCGCGAACTGTCCAAATCGGGCGGGGCACGGATGATCCGCCAGGAACGCTTTACGGGCAAGGAACTGGCCAAGCAGATCAAGGCGCTGGCCGAAAATCCGCAGGGGCTGGCCAATGCCGCCCATGCGGCCTGGAATTGTGGGCGGCCCAAGGCCGTCGAAGACCTGGCCGATCTGGTCGAAAGCTTCGGCGGGGCAGAGATGATGGATGTCATCCGCGTGGGCGGAAACAATGCGCGCGGCGCATCGCAAGGCATCGCTGCCGGTCAGGCGATGAGGCAGGCCCATGGCAAGCGTGCGGCACGGGAGATGTCGGAATGAGAGGCGTCCCGACAGATATCGGCACGATCCACTTCGTCGGCATCGGCGGCATCGGCATGTCCGGCATCGCCGAGGTGATGGCGAACCTGGGCTATACGGTGCAGGGTTCCGACATGAAGGAGAGCGCGACCGTCGAACGGCTGCGCCAGCGCGGCGTAAAGATCGCCATCGGCCATGCCCCCGAAAACGTCGAAGGCGCTGCGGTCGTCGTAACATCTACCGCGGTGAAGCGTACCAACCCCGAAGTCGCCTTTGCGCTGGAAAAC
Organism: Qipengyuania sp. NPDC077410; assembly: GCF_044543405.1. Taxonomy (NCBI): domain Bacteria; kingdom Pseudomonadati; phylum Pseudomonadota; class Alphaproteobacteria; order Sphingomonadales; family Erythrobacteraceae; genus Qipengyuania; species Qipengyuania sp. NPDC077410. The sequence goes on from NZ_JBITWB010000002.1 coordinate 265,484, forward strand.
CGTATTCCCGTGGTGCGCCGTGCGGAAATGCTGGCCGAGCTGATGCGGTTGAAATCGACCGTCGCCGTGGCCGGTACGCATGGCAAGACGACCACGACCAGCATGATCGCGGCCCTGCTGGATGCAGGCAACATCGATCCGACCGTCATCAATGGCGGGATCATCGAACAATATGGTTCGAATGCACGGCTGGGCGACAGCGAATGGATGGTGGTCGAGGCCGACGAAAGCGACGGCAGCTTCCTGCGGCTGGACGGCACCATCGCGGTAGTCACCAATATCGATCCCGAGCATCTGGACCATTACGGCGATTTCGACGGGGTAAAGGACGCGTTCGTGGAGTTCATCCACAATGTCCCCTTCTATGGCGCGGCGATCCTGTGCATCGATCACGAGGAAGTGCAGGCCGTGATCGGCAAGGTCCGCGACCGTAACGTCGTGACCTATGGCTTCAATCTGCAGGCCGATATCTGCGGTGTGAACGTGCGCCCGGATGCCGGGGGCAATGTGTTCGACGTCATCGTGCGCCGGCGCGGCAAGGAAGACCGCCGGATCGAAGGCGTGCGACTGCCGATGCCCGGGCGCCACAATGTCCAGAATGCACTGGCTGCGATAGCCGTGTCGATCGAAATGGGCTGCCCCGACGAGATCATCTGCAATGGCTTTTCCGCATTCGGCGGTGTCCGGCGGCGGTTCACCAAGGTGGGCGAAGTTCCCAGCGGCGGCGGCGTTGCGACAATCATCGACGATTACGGCCACCACCCGGTGGAGATCAAGGCCGTGCTGGCCGCCGCACGCGAGAGCGCAGGCGAAGGCCGCGTCATCGCGGTGGTCCAGCCGCACCGTTACACCCGCCTGCGCGATCTGATGGATGACTTCCAGAGCTGCTTCAATGCGGCGGACGAAGTCTATGTCACCCCGGTCTATGCCGCGGGCGAGGATCCGATCGACGGCGTCGATGCGGACGCACTTGTCGCAGGGTTGAAGGCACGCGGCCACCGGGCGGCACGCACGGTGACGGACGAGACCGATCTGGCGGAAAAGCTGGTCGAGGATCTGCGCGCCGGCGATTTCGTGGTCTGCCTTGGTGCAGGCGATATCACCCAGTGGGCCGCCGGACTTGCCAATGGCATCGCGAAGGCGACGACATCGTGAGCGAGATGGAGCAGCCCGACGATGTGTGGAACTGGGATAGCGGCATGGCGCCCGACTGCGAAGTCGAAGGCAGCGTCATCGCGCCCATCGACACCTACGGTCTGCGCGGCAAGCTGACGCCCGATGCGCCGCTGGCCAAGCTGGTCTGGTTCAAGGCGGGTGGCCACGCCGACTGGCTGTTCGAGCCGGCCGATACGGACGATCTGAAGCTGTTCCTGGAACGGCTGGACGGCGATCTTCCGGTGATGGCGCTGGGGCTGGGGTCGAACCTGATCGTGCGCGACGGCGGCGTGCCGGGCGTGGTCGTAAAGCTGGGCAAGCCCTTTGCCAGTATCGAAGTGGGCGAGGACCATACGCTGACCTGCGGGGCCGGCGCGCACGGCATACTCGTCGCTTCCACCGCCCGCGATGCAGGAATTGCAGGCGTCGAGTTCATGCGCGGTATTCCCGGCACTGTCGGCGGGTTCGTGCGCATGAACGGCGGCGCCTATGGCCGCGAAGTCAGCGACGTGCTGATCGATTGCGACGTGATCCTGCCGGGCGGCCGGCTGGTGACGCTTCCCGCGGCCGATCTGCGCTATACCTATCGTCATTCGGCCTTGCCCGACGCGGCTGTGGTCGTCCGCGCGCGGTTCCAGGGCGAGCCCGGCGATCCTGCGACAATCGGCGCGAAGATGGACGAAATCGGCGAAGCGCGCGAAAATTCGCAGCCGCTGCGCACCAAGACCGGCGGATCCACTTTCAAGAACCCGCCGGGAAAGAAGGCGTGGGAGCTGGTGGATGCAGCCGGGTGCCGCGGGCTGAGGCTGGGCGGCGCGCAGGTGAGCGAGAAGCACACCAACTTCCTGCTCAATGTCGACAATGCCACCAGCGCCGACATCGAAGGGCTGGGCGAACTGGTGAAGCGCCGCGTCTACGAAGATTCGGGCGTGCTGCTGGAATGGGAAATTCAACGAGTGGGGCGACCGTGATCAGGTTTGTGTTCAGGAATCTGTTTGGATTGGGAATCGTAGCGTTTGGAACGCTGATCCTGTGTTTCACCGCGCTTGCGAGCGCGTTGGCCGACTTTCGCAATCTCGATCTGGTCGCTGCGTGGAAGGTTGGCAGTGGCTCCTTCCTCATGTCCTTGGGTTTCTACGCCGCAACCGTGTGGGGATTTTGGCTCGCTTACGTGGGCGTGGGGCTGATGGAGCGCGGGAATGACTAGCCTCCCTAAACTCCACGTCGCGGTTCTGATGGGTGGCTGGGCCAATGAACGGCCGGTCAGCCTGATGTCGGGCGAAGGCGTGGCCAAGGCACTGGAAGAGCGCGGCCACACGGTCACGCGCATCGACATGGATCGCAAGGTGGCCGCGCGCATCGCCGAGGTGGCGCCGGACGTCGTCTTCAACGCGCTGCACGGCGTGCCGGGCGAAGACGGGACGGTGCAGGGCATGCTCGACCTGATGGGCGTGCCCTATACGCATTCGGGCCTGGCGACATCGGTCATCGCGATCGACAAGCAGCTGACCAAGCAGGCACTGGTGCCGCATGGCATCCCCATGCCCGGCGGGCGGATCGTGAAAAGTGCGGAACTGCACGAGCGCGACCCCATGCCGCGCCCCTATGTGCTGAAGCCCGTCAACGAAGGCAGTTCGGTGGGTGTCGCCATCGTCACAGATGAAGGCAATTACGGCAATCCGATCATGCCCGATGCCAAGGGCCCGTGGCAGGAATTCGCCGAACTGCTGGCCGAACCCTATATCAAGGGGCGCGAGCTGACGTCGGCCGTGGTCGATTTCGAGGGCGGGCCGCGCGCGCTGGGCGTGACCGAGCTGAGGCCCAAGAGCGGGTTCTACGATTTCGAAGCCAAATATACCGATGGGATGACCGATCACATCTGCCCGGCGGAAATCCCCGAGCATATTACCGATCTGTGCCTCGAATATGCGCTGAAGGCGCACAAGGCGCTGGGGTGCCGGGGGACCAGCCGGACCGATTTCCGCTGGGACGAGGAGCAGGGCGAAGAGGGCCTGTTCGTCCTGGAAACCAATACGCAGCCCGGCATGACGCCGCTGAGCCTGGTGCCCGAACAGGCGCGCTTTGCCGGCATCGAATATGGCGAATTGTGCGAACTGGTGGTTGCCGCTGCATTGCGCGATCACGCGGTGAAGCCCGGGGGCGGCGATGGCTAAGGTCACGCGCAAACCCACCGGGGTGCGCCGTTCCGCAGCGGCGCGCAACCGCAGCCAGAAAGCCCGCGCTGCGCGCAGCCACACCAGCGGGCTGTTCGATCGCGCCATGGCCGCGCTGCCGTTTACCGAAGAGCAGTGGCACAGGTTCTTTCTGGGCGCGATCATCGTCGCCGGGCTGGCGATTGCCTGGACCATCGCCAGCTATGCCGGCGTGCCGGAACTGGCCAAGGCGGAACTGTCCAAATCGGCCGCGCGATCCGGATTCGAGGTCAGCCGGGTGCGGGTTTCGGGCGTGGAGCGCATGAACGAGCAGCTGGTCTACGAGCGGGTACTGGCGGAACAGGACCGCCCGATGCCGCTGGTCGATCTGGAAGATGTGCGCGCGCGCCTGCTGGAGCTTCCCTGGGTCGAGGACGCGCGCGTTTCGCGCCAGCTGCCCGATACGCTGAAGGTGGATATCGTCGAGCGGGTGCCGCATGCGGTGCTGCGCAAGCCCGACCGCCTGGTGCTGATCGATGCCGAGGGCCACGAGCTCGAGCCGATCAGCGCGAAGGCAGCCGAAGGCAAGCTGCTGATCGAAGGGCCGGGCGCGGCGCGCCAGGTGCAGGAACTGGGCCGGCTGCTCGATGCAGCGCCCGCGCTGAAGCCGCAGATCGCGTCTGCCCAGTGGGTCGGTAACCGGCGCTGGAACCTGACGTTCAAGACTGGGCAGTTGCTCGCGCTTCCCGAAGGCGATCTCGGCGCGCCGGCGCTGGTGAAATTCGCCCAGCTCGACGGGATGCACCGCCTGATCGGAGGCAAGCCGATCGCGATCGACATGCGCGTTCCCGACCGGGCCTATCTGCGCTGTGCGGACGGGCCGTGCCCGAAGCAGATGGCGTTGAACGGAAGGGCTCAATAGTGGCAACCCAGCAGCCGCGCATTACCCGGGTCTTCGGGGCGGTGAATATCGGTTCGTTCAGGGTTTCGGCCATGATCATGGGGCAGGCGGAGGGCGGCGAGATGGTCGTCCTCGGCTCCAGCCACCGGGCCAGCGAAGGCATCAAGCGCGGCTATGTCGCCGACATGCGCGCGGCAAGCCATGCGATCCGCACCGCGGTCGAGAAGGCGGAAGCCAATGCCAACACATCGGTCCAGAGCGTGTGGATCGGCTGTGCGGGCGCGGGCCTGTCGAGCAAGATATCCAGCGTCGAGATCGCCATCGGCGGGCGGCGCATCGAAGAAGACGATATCGAACACCTGCTGTATGCCGCGCGCGACCATCTCCATCCCGACGGGCGCATGGTGCTGCACGCGCAGCCGGCGCATTATACGCTGGACGGGGCGCATGGCGTGGCGAACCCCAAGGGCCTGCACGCCGAAGCGCTGGGCGTGGATGTCCATGTGACGCTGGCCGAAGGCGCGCCGGTGCGCAATCTGATCGAGGCGGTGCAGACCGCGCATCTCGATGTCGAGGGCGTGGTAGCGAGCCCGCTTGCCGCGGCCTATGCCTGCCTCACCCGCGAAGAGCGCGATCTGGGTGTGGCGCTGGTCGAGATCGGGGCGCAGGTGACCAATGTCTCGGTCCATGCGGCAGGCATGCTGCTGGGGCTGAAATCCATTCCGATCGGTTCGAACGACATCACCGATGCGATCGCATCGTCGCTGGGCATCCGGCGCAGCCAGGCGGAACGGCTGAAATGCGTATCGGGTTCGGCCATCGCTACCCCGACCGATCACCGCGAGATGATCCCTGTGAACGGCCCCGGCGAGGACCCCGGCGGGCGGCTGGCGCGCGGCGCGGACGAACACAACCGGATCGCCAGGGCGGAACTGGTGTCGATCGTCACCGACAGGCTGGGCATCATCACGACGGAAATCGGCAAGGCGCTCAAGTCGATGGGCTTTACCGGCGCGCAAGGCGGACAGGTGGTGCTGACCGGCGGGGGCGCGGAATTGCACGGCGTCGCAGAATTCATGCAGGGCGCGCTGGGGCGCCCGGTCCGGATCGGCAAGCCGCCGGCATTGCAGGGCCTGCCCGAAGCGCATGCGACGCCCGGATTCGCGACGCTGGCGGGCCTGTGCCTTTATGCCGCGGACGACCCGGTCGACATCCGATCGGTCGGCCCGCGCTATCAGCCGACCAACCGCTATCGCGGCATCGGTCTGGTCAACCGTGTGTTTCAAGCGGTGCGTGAGTATTTTTAAGGTTGTATCACAGCGTTACTGCGCCATTAGCCCTTGTGGATAAGGCAAGTATCGCTTCGACCTGCGATTAGCTTTATGCCAGAGTTGTGACATAACGCCCACGGGCGACTTTTGAATTCTACGGGGACTCTTGAATGAGCATCAATATCGGACCGGCATCGGACGACGACCTTCGTCCCAAGATCATGGTCGTGGGCGTCGGTGGTGCCGGCGGCAACGCGATCGCCAACATGATGCAGGCACAGATCGAAGGCGTCGAGTTCATCGTCGCCAATACCGACGCGCAGGCTCTGAGTACCTCGCCTTCCGACAAGCGGATCCAGCTCGGCCCCGACATCACGGGCGGCCTTGGTGCGGGCGCGCGCCCCGAAGTGGGCAAGGCCGCGGCTGAAGAAACGGTCGAAGAGATCGAAGACGCGATGGACGGCGTCAACATGGTCTTCATCGCAGCCGGCATGGGCGGCGGCACCGGGACAGGCGCCGCACCCGTCATCGCAGAAGCGGCGCGCAAGAAGGGCGTGCTGACCGTCGGCGTCGTGACCAAGCCGTTCCTGTTCGAAGGCACGCGCCGCATGCGCGCTGCCGAAGCAGGCATCGACGAGCTGCAGAAGCACGTCGATACGCTGATCGTCATCCCCAACCAGAACCTGTTCCTGGTGGCCAAGGCCGAAACGACCTTCAAGGAAGCGTTCATGCTTGCCGACGAGGTGCTGCAGCAGGGCGTGCGGTCGATTACCGACCTCATGGTCATGCCGGGCCTCATCAACCTCGACTTCGCCGACGTGCGTTCGGTGATGAGCGAAATGGGCAAGGCGATGATGGGCACCGGCGAAGGCGAAGGCGACAACCGCGCTCTCGAAGCTGCCGAGCGCGCCATCGCCAATCCGCTGCTCGACGGCGTGTCGATGACCGGTGCCAAGGGCGTCATCATCTCGATCATCGGCGGCGAGGACATGAAGCTGCTCGAAGTCGACGAGGCGGCCAATCACATCCGCGAACTGGTCGATGAAGATGCGAACATCATCTGGGGCTCGGCGTTCAATCCCGATCTCGATGGCAAGATTCGCGTATCGGTCGTTGCGACAGGTATCGAACATGACGGTTCGATCGCGGCAGCCCCTTCGCGTTCGTTCTCGATGCGTGAAAGCAGTGCGCCGAAGCGCCCCGTGCTCGACCTGCCGAACCGCAGCGAACCGGAAGACGAGCCGTTCGAACTGAACGAAGGCCTGTCCGCCGATCCGGAGCCGGCCGAAGCCGATGCTTTCGACCTTACGGACGAGGCCGATGACGATAGTGCACAGCCATTCGGCCTGTCGCCCGCTACGTCGCGCTCGCTGAACGACGACGCCGAAGACGAATATGACGATGTCGACGATATCGTCGATCCTCTCGCCGGGCTGCGTAACGAACGGACCGAGCGTTTCGACGACGAAGATTCCGTCCCTGCGCCGGCTGACGACAGCGGCTTCGGCGGTGCGCCGACCGACGATGGCTGGGGCGACGAGCGCGAACCGCTCAACCTTTCCGACCCGGCGGGCAATTCGCAGGACGAATTCGAACTCGGTGACGAACATGTCGCGGGCGAAAGCCCGTTGGCAACCAAGCCGGGACGCCGTCGTCCGCTGGTGCCCGGCGAATCCGGCGGGAACGAAGAAGGCGGTTCGGGCGGCGGTTCCGGCTCCGGCGAACGTGGCGGCGGCTCGCTGCCGGGCAATACGCTGTTCGAACGCATGGCCAATCTGTCGCGCGGAGCAACGCGTCCCGAAGACGATAGCGACGACGATGATGACGATGGCAATGGTTCGGGGCTCAACATCCCGCGTTTTCTCGGTCGCCAGAACAATCAGTAATTGCGACCGCGTCAGCGCTGGTTAACGCCTGGGCTGCCAAGGACAGGACATGATTTCGAAAGGGCAATTCGGTGCTGCTGTGGCGCTGCTGGCATTGGCAGCGCAGTCAGAGCGCGTGTCCGCTCAGCGCGAGATCGTCCAGCCGCTTCCGGCGCCTGCCGAAGGTCGGCTGGGTGATGCGCTGTCCCGCCTAGCGCAGGACGCCACGGACGTGTCCGCCCTGCTCGATGCGGGCGAGGCGTCGCTGGAGTTGGGGGACATAGAAGCTGCAATCGGCTTCTTCGGCCGTGCCAACGATCTGTCGCCCAACAATGCGCGAATGAAGCTGGGACTGGCGAAAGCCTATACTCGCTCGCGCAGACCGGTCGAAGCCTTGCGGCTCTTCGCAGAAGCCGAACAAGCGGGCGTGACGACGGCGCAGATGGCCGAAGACCGTGGACTCGCTTTCGATCTTGTGGGCGACGCAGCCAGTGCGCAGCAGCTTTATCGCGTCGCGCTGGCCAATGGTTCAGGCGACGAGATCACTCGGCGCCTTGCCTTGAGCCAGGCAATTTCCGGCGATCGCGAGGGATTCGAGGCGACCTTGCTGCCGCTGCTCCAAAAACGCGACGTATCCGCATATCGCACACGTGCTTTCGGCCTGGCGATCATGGGCAAGGCGCGCGAAGCGAAGGAAATCGCGAACACCATGCTGTCATCCGGCATGGGCGCGCGAATGGCGGCCTATTTCGAGTATATGCCGCGCCTTACCAAAGCCCAGCAGGCTGCGGCAGGCAATCTTGGCATATTCCCGCGCGCTGCTGCCATCGGCACGGACGACAGGCGTATCGCGAACTATTCCGGTACATCGGCACAAACGGCGCAGCCTGCGCCGCAACCGGCCAGAGTGGCGCAGGCCGATATGCGTCCGGCGACGGCATCACTTACGGCGCCTGCGCCCACGCCCACACCGACGCCAAGGTTCGTGCCTTCACCGGCACCCACACCGACGCCAGGTCCTGCGCCCACCCCAACGCCGTCGGGTGAATTGCCTCCTGCACTTTCGCCGCAACCGGCAACAGCAACGCTGAGCGGACAGCGGCCTTCGCTGGCGACGACGGTAACCGAACGTGATCCGCCCCGCGCAATGGAAGAGGCGGCTGGTTTGGCGCGTGCAGGCGAGGCCGGGGCGTTCCCCAATTCGCAATCCGCTTCGCCCTTGCCATCCGCGCAGGAGGAGCCCGATCTCGCTTCGGTCGAAGAGGCTTTCAGCAGCTTTTCGCTGGCGCCCGAAAGCAGGGTGCCTGCGGCAAACGGTGCGGTCGACATCACCAAGATCAAGATCCCGCGTGAGCGGGACGAACCCAAGCCACCACCGCCGCCCGCGCATCCTTCGCGACATTGGGTTCAGGTTGCCACTGGCAAGGATACCGATGCCCTGGGGTTCGACTGGCGGCGCATTTCACGCAAGGCGGAAGGCAAGCTCGAGGGCAAAGGGCCGTTCGTGACCCCGTGGGGCGAAGCGAACCGCCTCTTATCCGGTCCCTATGACAGTGCTGCCAAGGCCCGTGAAATGGTGAAGGAACTCAAGGAGTTGGGGGTCGATTCCTTTACGTTTACCAGCGCGGCCGGCGAAGCGATCGAAAAGCTGTGACACGGGCGCGGCAGGGGCCGCGCGAAGATTTGTTCACAGGCTTTGCACAGGCCTTAACGGTTCTCCCCAGCGTCGACGCCCGGTTCCATTGCCAAGGTGCCCATCGCTTCTGCATCCAGCCGTCATGACTTGGATGGAACAGTTTCGATGAGACCGTCGGAAGAACGCTACGAGGTAGACCAGGGCGCGGCACCTCTCGAAATGCTCATCGCCTTGTTCGAGGCCCGGGGCTGGCCCTGCGAATCGACGCAAACCGAAATGAGCGGCGAAATCCAGGGAAGCTGGACCAAATATCAGTTGCGCGGAATCTGGCGACCCGACGACATGGTCCTGCAGATCCTGTGCCTGCCGGACATTCGCATTTCCAAGGACAAGATGGCGTCGGCGCATGAACTGGTGTCGCTGGTCAACGAACAGATGTGGCTGGGACATTTCGACATCTGGTCCAACGGCGGGGTGCTGCTGTATCGGAACGGCACCATGCTGGGAGATGACGGATTGCTGAGCCTGGGCCAGGCGCAGGCGCTGGTGGAAATTGCGGTCGATGAGTGTGACCGGTTCTACCCCGCGTTCCAGTTCATTCTATGGGGCGGGCGCACGCCGGAAGAGGCGCTGGAAGATGCCATGGTGGATGCGGCAGGCGAAGCCTGAGAATATTCCCTGTAACCGTTAACCGGTATTAAGACTGGAATGTCCGGTTTCGCTTGAAATCGGGGAGCTAAATGTCGATATTCCCGTTGAGGAGTAGGGCGTATTTCCGCTCTGCCAGAAGGAGTTTTAAACAGATGGCCAATTGGAACGACACCGACCAGAGGCAGGGCTTCGGCTCGGTGCCGCGCGCTGGCGACGCCGTTGCCAGGCAGGAGACCTTCGACGCTGGGCTGCGCAAGCACATGCTGTCGATCTACAACTACATGACTTCGGGCGTTTTGCTGACCGGCGTCGTGGCCTTGCTGGCCGCGCAAAGCGGGCTGGCGGTGTCCTTCGCCAGCGGGCCGATGATGTGGATCGTCGCACTCGCACCGCTCGGCTTCGTTCTGGCCATGAGCTTCGGCCTGAACAAGATGAGCAAGGGAACGCTGCAGATTCTGTTCTGGTCGTTCGCGATCGTCATGGGTCTGTCCATGTCCACGATTTTCCTGCGCTTTACGGGTGAATCGATCGCCGCCACCTTCTTTGCGACCGCGGGTGCCTTCGCTGGTCTCAGCCTGTACGGCTATACTACGAAGAAGAACCTTCAGGGCTTTGGCACCTTCCTGGTGATGGGTGTGATCGGCCTGCTGATTGGGATGGTGATCAATATCTTCCTGCAGTCGAACACGATGGCGATGGCAATCAGCTTCATCGGCGTGCTGATCTTCGCGGGTCTTACGGCTTACGATACGCAGCGCCTGAAGATGGAATATCAGTATCTGCGCGGTACCGAATTCGCCGGCAAGGCGATCATCATGGGCGCGCTGAGCCTGTACCTCGATTTCATCAACATGTTCATGTTCCTGCTGCAGTTCATGGGCAATCGCGAATAGAGTTAACCTACTCGTCGCACACAGGAATCGCTTGAACGTGCCCGGGGTGTAATCGACACTCCGGGCATTTTCTTTGGCCGAACAACCGTCTACGGAAAGAACCGCTTCATCCCCCGTCAAGGCGTGACGGCGCAGGGTGAATGTCAGCTTTATCGAGGAGGGTCAGCGCGCCATGAGCCGCGGTTCAAATATCACCATTCGTATGGCAGCCGTGGCTGTCGGAATATCCGCTCTGGCTGCCTGCGCCACGCCTCCTCCTCCACCGCCCCCACCGCCGCCTCCGCCGCCGGTCGAAGCAGTGCCCATCAGGCCGCTGCCGCCGAGCCAGGCGTCCTATGTCATGGATATTCCTCAGGTGAACGCGCTGGGCATGCGCGAGACGGTCAATCTCGGCATTTCGGACGACGAGAAGGTCTGGCATTTCCGGTCGGCATGGAACGTTGCGGCGCTGAACTGCCTCGATCCGCAGTATCAAACCGTACTCGATAGCTACAGCAGCTATATAAAGGATCACGCGCGGACGCTGAAGCAGGTAAACGACCGCATCGATGCCCAGTATCGCAAGGAATATGGCAAGGGCCGTCCCGCCATCCAGGCTCGCGAAGGCCAGATGACGATGGTCTACAACTATTTCGCCCTGCCGCCGGCACGCGCGGATCTCTGTCGCACGGCGCTGGGCATTTCCCAGCAATATGCGGCAGCCGAAGATCTGGATGCGCAGGCCTTTGCCCTGGCAAATTTCGCGGCGCTCGAAGGGCCGTTCGAACGATTCTTCGTGGCGTACGAGCAGTATGAGAAAGACGCCGCTGCCTGGGATGCGAAATATGGCGAGCGTTACGGTGCCTCGCAGCCCGGTTATGTTGCCGTCAAGAACGCACGGGCGTTCGACCGGCCGAAGCCAGGGGCCGATCCCTCTACGCTGAGCGCGGCCCCTGTGGCCGAAACCAAGGTTATCGATCCGGATACCGGAGCGCAGATACCGGTGGCACCGGTTGACGAAACGCGGTCTTCCGTGCCGATCGTGCAGCCCATTCCCAACGATGCGGGCGACGACGACACGCCGCAGAACTGATCTCAACGATGCTTTTCAGGCGCGCCGTCATCCGCTAGACGGCGCGTCTAGCATCGCTTCATGTCGCGGTGCCGCAAACCTGGAACGGGGCCGTAGCTCAGTTGGGAGAGCGCGTCGTTCGCAATGACGAGGTCAGCGGTTCGATCCCGCTCGGCTCCACCAGGAAATCCGCCAGAGTGTCATATCGCGCCGAAGGTCCAGCCTTCGGTTCGGGCAAGGTCCAGGGTAAGGCTGGCAGGCTTCCATCGCGCGCTGTCATTGCCTGCCGTGCGCAGCCATGCGGCCGTCAACAGAGCGTCTGACGAGTGATCGTCGATCGGGCCGGTGCCCGCGACCTGTGCGCTGCCCAGCGATGCCAATGCTTCATTCAGAGCTTGGAAGCTGCGCATCTTGGCCTTTGAAGCGCTGCGCCCGGCCTCCAGCGCGGCAAGGCTGGTGTAGATCTCCGCAACAACCGAGCCGTTCGAAGGCAGGCTATCTATCGGCCACACCGGAAGATGGCCGCGAAGTCTGTGCAGCATGCGCATACCGGTGAGGCTCGACTTGCCGACCTGTGCGGCGCCGACGAGGTTGAAGTTTGAATAGGGTTTGCATCCCATAGCCGCCTGCGCATGTTCGGTGACGCGGAAGCGCCCGCGGCCATGCGCGGCCCCATCGCACGCGAAATGCATTCCGGTATGAACGCCGTCGCGAAAGTACGGTTTGAATTCGGGATGGTCGACGAAGGTCTGGGCTCCCAGATTGAGATCGCCTGCACAGATATCGTCGATCAGCGCCCACAGCGACGGTGCATCGGGCACGGCCGAACCGCTGCCGGGAAAATAAGCGCCGCAATCGGCAAAGGGCAGCGCGATGCCCAGATCCAGGCCGACCAGCGTATCGTCCGGCAAATCGTTGCGAAGAAGGGCGAGGACGTCCTCGCGCGACCAACCCCGGCCGGGTTCAACCAGAACCGGCGCCCCGCCATCTGTGTGCGAGAGCGCGAGCGCTATGCCTTTCTGAACAGGCCCCTTGGCACCGGACCAGTCGATGGCGAGAAAATGACTAAACCTCCCCACGATCGCGCCGTAGCTTCTCCCAATAGTCGAGCCGCTTCTTCACCTCGCGCTCGAACCCGCGTTCGACGGGTTGATAATAGTGCTGGGGTTCCATTTCGTCGGGCCAGTAATTGTCGCCCGAGAAGCCTTCCTGCGCGTCGTGATCGTAGGTGTAGCCCGAACCATAGCCGATGTCCTTCATCAGCTTGGTAGGGGCATTGAGGATGTTCTGCGGCGGCATCAGGCTGCCCGTCTCTCGCGCGGATTTGAAGGAGGCCTTCTGAGCCTTGTAGACCGCGTTCGATTTGGGCGCCGTGGCGAGATAGGTGCAGGCTTGAACCAGTGCGAGCTCGCCTTCCGGACTGCCGAGAAATTCGAACGCGTCCTTGGCTGCCATGCACTGGACCAGCGCCTGCGGATCGGCCATGCCGATATCCTCGACCGCCATCCGGATGAGGCGGCGCGCGAGAAAGCGCGGCTCTTCCCCGGCAGTCAGCATCCGGGCGAGGTAGTAGAGGCTTGCCTGGACGTCGCTGCCGCGCACCGCCTTGTGAAGCGCGGAAATGAGGTTGTAGTGACCTTCGCGATCCTTGTCGTAAACCGCAACGCGCCGCTGCAGAAACTGGCCGAGCGCCGCGGGGTCTAGCGGCTCTTCGATCTTCGCATTGTATAGCGTTTCCGCTTGGTTGAGTAGAAAGCGGCCGTCACCGTCGGCGCTGGCGACAAGGGCGTTACGCGCCTCGGCGGTGAGGGGAAGGGGGCCTTCGAGCTCTTCAGCCTTGTCGAGCAGCGTACCGAGCGCTTCGTGGTCGAGCCGTTGCAGTATCAGCACCTGCGCGCGGCTGAGCAATGCGGCGTTGAGTGCGAAGCTAGGATTTTCGGTGGTCGCGCCGACCAATGTAACGGTGCCGCGTTCGACGAATGGCAGGAAGCCGTCCTGCTGCGCGCGGTTGAAACGGTGAATCTCGTCAACAAACAGCAGCGTGCGTTGGCCCGCCTCGGCGGCCTGGTCTGCGGCGGCGAAAGCCTTCTTCAGATCGGCGACACCGCTAAAGACCGCGCTGACGCTTTCGAAGCGCATACCGACGCTGTCCGCGAGTAGCCGGGCAATAGTCGTCTTGCCCGTCCCGGGCGGGCCCCACAGGATCATACTAGAAAGGCACCCTGCCGCGACCATCCGCCCGATCGCGCCTTCGGGACCAGTCAGATGGTGTTGACCGACTACCTCATTAAGCGAGCGCGGGCGCAGGCGATCGGCCAGCGGCGCATCTTCGCGCGGAGCATCGTCCGGTGTGGAAGCGGGAAGGCTATCGGGAAACAGGTCGGCCATTGGTCGACTGACATAGTGTCTTCATCCGGGTTTTGCATGACTCTCTTACGGGAGCTTCATAAGATATATCGTAGGCATATCTTATAGGAGACTCGATATGACTAATGACAAGCGCAGAGATGAACCCGACGAAGGACATATTCCCGATTATCCCGAGGGCCGTGACTTCGATGTGGATGTCGAAATAGACATCGATGCCGACGATGATCGGGATGGGAGGCTCAGGAAATCGTTCAGTACGAACAGCTTTTTCGGGCCCGATGGGATCTTCGGTCCGAAAGGTCCCTTCGGGCCCGACGGACCGTTCGGACCCGGTGGGCCGTTCGGCGCGGGTGGCCCATTCTCAACCGGCCACCGCCGGGACAAGAAGCAGCGTACACGCGGGCGGCGCATGTTTGCTCCCGGAGAGTTGCGGTTGCTGCTTCTACACCTGATCGCACAGGAGCCGCGCCATGGTTACGAGCTGATCAAGGCGGTCGAAGATATGACAGGCGGCAGCTATTCGCCGAGCCCCGGTTCGGTCTATCCCACCCTGTCGCTGCTCGAAGACGAGGGACTTATCCGCGAGGTCGAAGGCGACGAACCGCGCAAGGCCTACCGCGCCACCGAAAAGGGACGTGGCGAGTTGACCGACAGGAAGGACGAAACCGACGGACTGATCGAGCGGATCGAAGGGCAGCGGGAGCGGCGCGCCAAATCGGGGAAGGCCTTCGCGACGCCGGAAATGTTCCGCGCGATCGGGAATCTGGCGACCGTGCTGAAAAATCGTGCACGGTCGGGCAAACTAGAAGAAGAGACGATGCGCGAAATCGTCGATCTGGTTGACGACCTCGCCAAGAAGATCGAACGCCTCTGACCGGCGTCTCTCTTTGCTCCCGGTGCCGCACGTGATATTCTGCTGCACCGGGTCGCGAGGGGAGGGTTCAGTCATGAATACATCCATCACGACGCCGTGGCACTTGTGGGCAGTCGGCATAGTCACGCTACTTTGGAACGGGCTTGGGATCACAAGTTACCTGATGACCGAACTGGGGCAGCTTGACGCCTTGGGAATGTCGTCCAGCCAGATCGCCTATTTCGATACTTTTCCGGCTTGGGCGACCGGCTTCTGGGCATTGGGCGTCTGGGGGGCGTTTCTAGGTTCGATCCTGCTTCTGGCCCGGTCGAGATTTGCGATCCATTCGCTGGCAATTTCGATTGTCGGCCTAGTTGGGACGACGTATTTTCAGCGCGTCGCAATCGATCTGCCGGAAGACATGAACAATCCGGCGCTCGACGCGGCAATCTGGATCATCACGTTTTTCACCTTGTGGTACGCGATCAGGATGCGCGCGCAGGGCGTCCTCAGCTAGATTAGCGTCCGCGCTGCCTTTGCAGGCGAAGGTATGTGTCGACAACAGATTGGTTGATGGCGTCCCAGGAGTAGGCGCGTGAGGCTTTTTCGCCATTCGCGCCGTGTTCGAGGCGCAAGGCGTCGTCCATGCAGTAGGGGGCAAGTGCTTCCGCACAGGCTTGCGCGAAGGCATCGGGCTTGTCGGGTTCAACGAGCCGTCCGGTTTCGCCATCGTTCACGAGACTGGCCGCGCCTGTCGCCCCAGCCGCAACGACCGGCAGACCGCTGGCCATGGCTTCCAGAGTGACATTGCCGAAGGTTTCGGTAATCGAAGGGTTGAAGAAAATGTCTCCGCTGGCGAGCGCCTGGCTGAGATCGGCGCCGGTTCTGAAACCGACGAAGGTTCCCCCGGGTAAAGCCTTTTCGAACCAGCTGCGAGCGGGACCATCGCCAATGACCAATACCTTGTGAGGTATCTGGCGCCTGCGTAGCTGGACAATGGTCTCGGCGAAAACGTCGAGACCTTTTTCCATCACAAGTCGGCCAAGGAACACGATGGCCACATCGTCGTCGGCGAGGCCATTTGCTCTTCTCCATTCCAGATCGCGCTTCGACGGATCGAATACGGTCCGGTCCACGCCGCGCGACCAAAGGGAAATGTCGTTGTGCATGTCCTGCGCCTTGAGCTCTTCGATCTGGCTCTGCGAAGGCGCAACCAGAGCATCGCAACGGTGGTAGAAGCGACGAAGGAAGGATTCGACCACTGGCTCCAGGAACCCGACGTTGTAATAACGCGGATAGGTTTCGAACCGGGTATGCACCGATGCGAGAACGGGAATGTCCCGCTTTCGCGACCATTTCAACGCCGAATGGCCGGTAAAATCGGGAGCGGAAAGATGCACCATATTGGGAGCGAAGGCCGCCAAGTCCGCTCGCGCTTTTGAATCGAGAGGCAGGCCGAGTCGGTATTCCCCCCGACGGGGCACCGGCATCCGCATATTCGGCACGTCCACCAGATCACCCGTCGGAGGGAAATCCGGCTTTTCCACTACCGGCGAATACACTCGCAAGGCCGCTCCCTGCCGCAGCAGGTAGTCGGCGAGGCGATTGAGCGCCTGATTGCAGCCGTCGCGGGTATAATTGTAGTTTCCGCTAAACAGCGCGATGCGAAGATCGGTCACGTCCATTGCGGGCGGCCATAGTCCGGCACGAGGGTTTTGGCGAGTGGTCGCTTGTCGATACACAGACCCGGTTTGCCGCTTGTCCAGCATTTCGCATTGACTTGCTCACGCGCAACTATATTGCCGCCGACGGGCCACGCGGTCCCAACGCCGCGCGAGCTCTCTGCAAGGAGAGAATACATGACTGCCGAACCGACGCTCAAACCCGAGCGCCCTTTCTTTTCGTCCGGACCGACCGCCAAGCACAAGGGCTGGTCTGCCGCCGATCTCAAAACCGAATCGCTCGGCCGCTCGCATCGCAGCGCGCTTGGCAAGTCACGGCTGAAACATGCCATCGACCTGTCCAAGGAAATGCTGGGCGTTCCCGAAGACTATCTGGTCGGCATCATGCCTGCCTCGGACACTGGGGCGCTGGAATGCGCAATGTGGACGATGCTGAAGCCCGATCGCCCGGCGACTGTCGCGGCATGGGAAAGCTTTGGCAACGTCTGGATCCAAGACGCGGTCAAGCAGCTCAAGTTGCCCAAGCTGACCACGCTGGATGCCGATTACGGCGAGATCCCGGACCTGGCATCCATCCCGCAGGATAACGACGTCGTCTTTACCTGGAACGGGACCACTTCGGGTGCGAAGATACCGGACACGGACTGGCTCGCGAAGGATCGCGAAGGCGTGACGATCAACGATGCCACCAGCGCCATCTTCGCCATGGAGATGGACTGGGCGAAGCTCGATGCCACCACGTACAGCTGGCAGAAGGTGATGGGCTCGGAAGCCCAGCACGGCATGCTGATCCTCAGCCCCAAAGCCGTGGCCCGGATCGAGGAATACGATCCCGATTGGCCGCTCCCCAAGCTCTTCCGTCTCAAGAAGGGCGGAAAGATCAACACCGGCATCTTCGAAGGCGCGACGATCAATACGCCCTCGATGCTTGCGACCGAAGATTATATCGACGCACTCGAATGGGCGCAGTCGATCGGCGGCCGCAAGGCGATGTTCGAGCGGGCCGATGCCAATGCGAAGCTGGTCAAGGACTGGATCGAGGCGACGCCGTGGCTGCGCAACATGGTTGCCGATCCGGCCAAGCGGACCAACACCGGCGTTTGCTTCGTCTTCCAGGGCGACTGGTACGATAGCCTGTCAGAAGAGGATAAGGCTGGCGTTCCGAAAAAGATCGTCAAACTGCTGGAAGACCGCGACGTCGGGTACGACTTCAACGGCTATCGCGATGCCCCGCCGTCCCTGCGCATCTGGTGCGGCGGCACGGTCGAGCAGGAAGACCTCAAGCGCCTGCTGCCGTGGATCGAGTGGGCCTACGAGAAGGTCAAGAACGGTTGATCCGGTTGGCGGCAGGGGCCCCCTGCCGCCACCAGCCCTATTTCCAATTCATGACCCGGCCTCATGGCCGGAGGCAACGACAGGAGCATCTGTCATGAGCAAGCCCAAAGTCCTCATTTCGGACAAGATGGACCCGAACGCCGCCCGCATTTTCGAAGAACGTGGCTGTGACGTCGACGTGAAGCCGGGCATGACGCCCGATGAACTGAAGGCGGTCATCGGCCAGTATGATGGCCTTGCCATCCGTTCAGCTACCAAGGTTACCAAGGATATTATCGATGCCGCGGACAATCTGAAGGTTGTCGGGCGTGCAGGCATCGGGGTCGACAATGTCGATATTCCCGCCGCCAGCGCCAAGGGCGTGGTGGTGATGAACACGCCTTTCGGCAATTCGATCACCACGGCCGAGCATGCCATCGCCATGATGTTCGCACTTGCGCGCCAGATCCCGGCCGCAAACGCACGGACGCAGGCCGGCGAATGGCCCAAGAACGACTTCATGGGCGTCGAGGTGACCGGCAAGACGCTGGGCCTTATCGGTGCGGGCAATATCGGATCGATCGTCGCTGCGCGCGCTTTGGGACTGCGGATGAAGGTCGTAGCTTATGATCCCTTCCTCACCGAAGAGCGCGCAGTAGAAATCGGTGTGGAGAAAGCAGACCTCGACACGCTGCTCGGCAAGGCGGATTTCATTACGCTCCACACGCCGCTGACCGACGAAACGCGCAATATCCTGTCGAAGGAGAATCTTGCGAAAACGAAGCCCGGTGTCCGGATCGTCAATTGCGCACGAGGTGGGTTGATCGACGAAGCAGCGCTGGCAGAAGCCCTCGACAGTGGGCAGGTCGCCGGGGCGGCCCTGGACGTGTTCCAGACGGAGCCGGCCAAGGATAGCCCACTGTTCGGCAAATCCAATTTTATCTGCACCCCGCATCTTGGTGCGAGCACGACCGAAGCGCAGGTCAACGTCGCGCTGCAGGTGGCGGAACAGATGGCTGATTATCTGGTCAGCGGCGGCGTTACCAATGCCCTCAACATGCCATCGCTAAGCGCCGAAGAAGCGCCCAAGCTAAAACCCTATATGAAGCTGGCGGAAAACCTCGGCAGTCTCGTAGGTCAGCTTGCACATGGAAATCTGACCAAGATCAGCATCGAGCGCGAGGGTGCCGCTGCAGAACTTTCCGGTAAGCCGATCGAGGGCGCGGTTCTGGCCGGCCTGATGCGGCAGTATTCGGACACGGTGAACATGGTCAATGCGCCTTTCCTGGCCAAGGAACGTGGCCTCGACATCCGGTCCATTCGCCACGAGAAGGAAGGCGCCTATAACACGCTGCTGCGTGTCACGGTGGGCACCGAGGCTGGCGACCGTTCGGTCGCCGGTACGCTGTTCGGTGCCGATGCGCCGCGTCTGACGGAAATCTTCGGCGTCCGGATCGAAGCCGAACTCGATGGCCATATGCTCTATATCGTAAATGAGGACGCGCCCGGTTTCATCGGCCGCATCGGTTCTCTTCTGGGCGAGAACGGCATCAACATCGGTACATTCAACCTTGGCCGCCGCGCGGCCGGGGGGGAAGCGGTGCTCCTGCTGAGTGTCGACCAGCCGATCCCGGACGACGTCGTAAAGGCGGCCTGTGCGCTGGAAGGCGTGAAGACCGTGATGCCGCTGGCGTTCTGATAAACGATAGGGCAGGGGGCGCGTCATTATGACAACAGCTGACGACCTCCTGCCTGTCGGTCTCGAAGACGCTCTCCCGGATCGCGCCCGCAAGATCACTTCTGCGATGCGCGCAGTGCTCGATGCGATGGATGGCCACGGCTATGACCGCGTCCGCCCTCCACTGGTCGAGTTCGAACAGTCGCTGGCCGGCCGCATGGACGGCGTGGCGACGCGCCGGATGGTGCGTTTTACCGATCCCGACAGTTTGCGAACGCTCGCGCTTCGCAGCGACATCACGGTGCAGATCGGGCGTATCGCGGCGACGGGTATGGCACATGCGCCGCGCCCCTTGCGCCTGTGTTATGCAGGTGACGTCGCCTTTCTCAGCGCGAGCCAGCTGGATCCGGCACGCCAGCGGCTGCAAATGGGCGCGGAGTTGATCGGAACGGACAGCGTGGCAGCGGCCAGCGAAATCGTCTCGGTCGCGATCGACGCGCTCACGGCTGCGGGCGTTACCAATATCTCGGTCGATTTTACCTTGCCAGACTCGGTCGACGCTCTGGCGCAGGATGCCATGCCCCTGGCACCGGACCAGCGCGAAGCGGTGCGGCGCGAACTCGACACGAAGGATGCGGGCGGTCTGCGCGAAGCGGGCGGCGATGCCTACCTTCCGCTACTCTATGCCACGGGTGACTTTGCGACGGCCATCGACAAGCTCGCCGCGCTTGATGCCGGCGGGGCGCTGGCCAGCAGGATCGAGGGTTTGAGGACGATTGCGGCGACGATCGGTGAGCGAGCACGGGTAACGCTCGATCCCACGGAACGGCATGGTTTCGAATACCAGAGCTGGTTCGGCTTCACGCTTTATGGCGACGGAGCGCGCGGCGCGCTTGGGCGAGGTGGGACTTATACTATTCGCGGGAGCGAAGAAGCTGCGACAGGTTTTTCGCTCTACATGGACCCGTTGCTCGATGCGCTAGGTGCCACGAATGGCGATGGCGGGAAGAAGCTTTTTCTCCCGCTCGGCCATGATCGTGGGACGGCAGCTCGGCTGCGAGCGATCGGCTGGCGTACGGTGGCGGCGGTTGAACCGACCGACGACCCGCAGCAGCTGGGATGTTCGCATGTTCTGGATGGGGACGCCCCCCGGACGCTCTAATCCGCTGACTTCCATTGCGGATGTTTCCGCATCACCCCGGCGAAAAGGTCCGAGACGAGGAGTCCTTCCAGCCACTTTTGGAGAGCGGGCAGGTCCAACGCGTCGAACCAAGCACGGTCGGCATTGGCAAACTGACGGATGAAGGGAAAGATTGCGATGTCTGCCAAGCCGCGCCGAGCTCCGCATAGATAGGTGGTACCGGCCAGCCGCTCGTCGAGTTGCTTGAGGATATCGAACGCTGCCGCCCGGTGCTCTTCAGGGTCCACGTCATCATAGCGGGTCGCGTATTTGTAGCGATCCAGATGGTGCTTGAAGGGGCCATCATTGGTCTCGATCAAGTGCGGATCGTTTCGATCGAGCCAGCCTTCCGGATCGTTTTGTCCCAATGCCCAGTGCATGATGTCCAGGCTTTCTTCCAAAGGCGGGGCACCCGACACGACCAGAACAGGGACCGTTCCCTTGGGTGACACCTCCAGCATCTCGGGCGGCTTGTCGCGCAACACCACTTCGCGGTGTTCGTAACTGGCACCGCTCACGCTCAACGCCATGCGTGCGCGCATCGCATAGGGACAACGACGGAAACTGTAGAGGATCACCTCAGTCATCCGTTTCGATATCATCCCTGCGACCGATATGATTCTGTCCGCGCGCACCGGCCAACGTCGCCTGCCGGTGCCGCTCGCTGTAACGAGCTCGCTGTTCTTCGCTGCGTTCGCCATGGCAGCGGTGGCACGATACGCCTTCGACGAAATGCTCGTGCGCCATATCTTCCCTGCTCAAGGGCCGCCTGCACGCACGACATAGTGAATGATCGCCAAGCTTGAGACCATGGCCCACGCTGACCCGTTCATCGAAGACGAAGCATTCGCCGCGCCACAGGCTTTCCTGTTCCGGAACATGTTCGAGGTAGTTCAGAATGCCGCCTTTAAGGTGGTAGACTTCCTTTACCCCTTCGGAACGAGCGAAGGCGGTCGACTTTTCGCAGCGGATTCCGCCGGTGCAGAACATGGCGATTTTTGGTGAGCGACCTGTGTCTTCGATCTCCGCCCGCTTGGCTCGGAACCAATCGGGGAACTCTCCGAAGCTTTTCGTTTCAGGGTCGATCGCCCCTTCGAAGGTGCCAATCTGCACTTCGTAATCGTTGCGAGTATCGATCACAATCACGTCGGGATCGGCGATCAGCGCGTTCCAGTCTTGGGGATCGACATAGGTACCCACTCCAGACAACGGATCGAGATCGGGCTGGCCCATTGTCACGATCTCCCTCTTCAGACGCACTTTGGTGCGATGGAAGGGCATCGTGTCGGAACGCGATTCCTTGACCTCGATGTTGGAGCAGCCGGGCAAGGTGCGGACATGAGCGAGAACGGCGTCGATACTTTCGTCCGACCCTGCGATGGTGCCATTGATCCCTTCGCGGGCCAGAAGCAGAGTGCCGCGCACGCCAGCCTCTTCCATACACGCCGACAAATCGGGCTTGATGGAGGCGGGATCGTCAAATCTCGCGAACTGGTAGAGCGCGGCAATGCGGATCGGTAGAGGGGCGGGTACGGTTTTCACGGCACCGCCTTTAGCAGTCTCTTTAGCAGGCTGCATCCCCGGCTTTCTCCAACCTCACTCGTTCAGTTTGCTCGGCTCTGGACCTATCCGGCCATCAGCATCGTCCAATGCGTCGATCCGTGCCATCTGTTCATCCGACAGCGTGAAAGAGATCGCCGAGAAGTTTGCTTCGATATGGTCACGGCTGGAAGCCTTGGGAATTGGGCAAAGCCCGTGCTGCAGATGCCACCGCAAGATCACGGCGCTGGCTGAATGACCAGTCTCTTCGGCAATGCTCGCAATCGTTGAATTTTCCATTCCCGCGCCTTGTCCAAGCGGGGACCAGCTTTGCGTGACGATACCCATATCGCTATGCTGCTTGCGTAGTTCGCGTTGCTGAAAGGACGGATGCAGTTCTATCTGGTTGAGAGCGGGCGTCACCCCAGTATCGTCCGCGATCCGCTTCAGATCTTCCGTCCGGAAGTTCGACACGCCGATGGATTTGGCTTTGCCCTGATCGCGAAGCTCGATCAGTGCTTTCCACGTTTCGACGAACAACCCTTTCTCCGGACAGGGCCAGTGAATGAGCAGCATGTCGACGTTATCACGCCCTAGGCGATCAAGGCACTTATCTGCCGCTTTCAGAGTCCTGTCATACCCTTGGCTCGCGTTCCAGATTTTCGTCTGCAGGAAGATGTCCGGAGTTTCGGTCAGGCCGTCACCGACGCCGTCTTCATTCTGATAAACGGCTGCCGTATCGACCATTTTGTAACCAACATCGACGGCCGTTCGCACAGCTTCTGCGGCTTTGTCATTATCGATCTGATACGTACCGAAGCCGATCTGCGGAAGCTGGCGGTCATCGTTCAGGGTGAGCATGGGATAGTCTGTCATGAAATCTCCTTGTGTTCAGTCAATGGTAGAGTGCAGCAAAGTTTCCGCGGCTTGACGGAAAACCCATGGCCCCCTAGGTCGCGCACCGCATTTGAAGCGGGTTTCCGCTTCTCCATTCCATCCCTTGGTCGAGTCCTGTCGAAGGACCTCGTGGATCCCCTGGCAGGGGAAAAGGCGTAATCATGGCAAATGTGACCGTAATCGGTGCCCAGTGGGGCGATGAGGGCAAAGGCAAAATCGTCGATTGGCTTGCCAGTCGGGCCGATGCCGTCGTGCGTTTTCAGGGTGGCCACAACGCTGGCCACACGCTCGTGGTTGGCGATACGACGTACAAGCTCTCGCTATTGCCGAGCGGTATCGTCACCGGTACGTTGAGTATTGTCGGCAATGGCGTGGTGCTGGATCCCTGGCATCTCAAGGCCGAGGTGGAAAAGCTCGAGGGGCAGGGCGTCGAGATCAATCCCGACAACTTCGCTGTCGCAGACAACTGCCCGCTGATCCTGCCGTTTCACCGCGACCTCGACGGATTGCGGGAAACGGCTGCCGGATCGGGCAAGATCGGGACAACCGGTCGCGGGATCGGGCCGGCTTACGAGGACAAGGTTGGCCGCCGAGCCATTCGGGTATGCGACCTTGCGCATCTCGACGATCTCGACCCTCAACTGGACCGTCTCTGCGCCCATCACGATGCGCTTCGTGCGGGTTTCGACCAACCACCCATCGATAGGGAGCAACTGCTTTCGCAATTGCGCGAAATCGCTCCGTTTGTGCTCCAGTTCGCCCAACCGGTGTGGAAGCGGCTCAAGAAGGTTCGCAAGGCAGGAGCCAAAATTCTGTTCGAGGGGGCGCAGGGCGTACTGCTCGATATTGATCACGGAACCTATCCGTTCGTTACCAGCTCAAATACTGTCAGCGGCACTGCGGCAGCGGGTAGCGGCCTCGGGCCCAATGCGACCGGTTATGTGCTCGGTATCGTCAAGGCTTATACCACTCGCGTAGGTAGTGGGCCGTTTCCGACCGAGCTGGAAGACGAAATTGGCCAGGGCATCGGGGAGCGTGGTCACGAGTTCGGCACCGTTACCGGGCGCCAGCGCCGTGTGGGTTGGTTCGATGCGGTGCTTGTGCGTCAGAGCTGCGCGATCAGCGGTGTCACCGGAATCGCCTTGACTAAAATCGACGTGCTGGATGGGCTGGACGAGGTGAAAATCTGTACGGGTTATCGCCTGCGCGGCCAGGTATACGATTACTTCCCAAGTCATTCGGCCGACCAGGCGGCACTCGAGCCGATCTATGAAACTATGGATGGCTGGACGGAGTCCACTGCCGGCGCGCGTAGCTTTGCCGACCTTCCGGCCAACGCCGTGAAGTATATCCAACGCATACAGGAATTGATCGAAACCCCCGTCTCGCTGGTGTCGACCAGTCCGGAGCGCGACGATACCATACTGATGCGCGATCCGTTCATGGATTGAGGCCGAAAATGCGCTATGGTGGCGAAGCCATGCGCTTCGCCGCCATCTCGTTTTGCCTGCTAGCCGCGGCCCTGCTGCTTCCCGCGCCGCTTGTTCAAGCCCAGGAGGCCCGAGCGGGGGAGCGAGCCGATTTCGTTCTGATCGACAAGTCCGACCGCAAGTTATGGCTCTATCAGGACGGCAAGGTCATTCGCGCTTATTCAGGTCTGCAATATGGCGATGCGCCAGTGGGTCACAAACAGTTCGAAGGTGACGAGCGAACGCCGGAAGGGCGTTATACGATCAGCTACGGTAACGAACAGTCGAGCTATTATCTCAGCCTGTATATCGATTATCCCAATGCGCAGGACAGGGCCTTCGCAAATGCCCACGGGCGGTCTCCGGGCGGGCTGATCTTTATTCACGGACAACCCAACGGCCTGCCGTTCGATGCGCGCGTACCAGGTGACTGGACCGATGGTTGCATCGCAATGTCCAACGCGGAAATAGCGGAGGTGTGGAGCCTCGTGCCTGATGGCACACCGATCGAAATCCGGCCGTAGTTCGACAAAGCAATCCGGCCACTCCTCCGCCCCATATCGCTGCTGGATTGCAAATAGCATCTACCACATTCTTGACTCAACCTCGCTTTGTTCTCATTCTGTTCGCGTCAAGGAAATGGAGCGCGATTCGATGCAGCAGGATTTTCTGTACGAGCCGATATGCAATGCTGCTGGATGCCAGCTGACCGTAACGGTGCTGGCTGATCGCGATTATTTGCGGGAAGAAATGTGTGCGGATGCATCTTCGGCCGGTTTCCGCGTGCTCGATAGCTGCAGTCTGGAAGAATACGCACAAGGGCCTCTGACGGCGCTGGGGGATCTGGTGCTCGTCGATTGTTCTGAAGCCACTGCGGATGCGATGGCGCTCTTATCCCGGCTGGATATGCGCGGCGGCAAGGCCGGTGCCCATCTGGTCATTTCCACAACGATGGGGGCGCTCGACAGCGTCTTTGGATGTCTATCGATGTCCGCAGTACAGATTCTCGTGGACCCGGCCCGTGCAGAGCGCGTGATTGCCATTGGCCGTGTGCTTGCGCTTCTTCCAAATCTGCGTTTGCGCGAAATGGGGGAAGACGACCGTTTGATGCTGCTCCGTCTCACCGAACAGGTGGGGCGCATTGCCGAAAGGCTGGAATTAATGTCGCCGGGACAGCGAGTCGGGGGCGGCGCATTTCGATTTGAATCTCCGTCTCCCGGATGGCGAGGTGAGGAAGACGATCATTCAGGCTCTCGAAAACGGACCGAGCGGGTCCAGTTGCCTGACTCTTCCATTATCCGCAGGCTGATAAAGGCCCGGCAATTGCGCGCGCAGTATTTCGATGCCGGTTTGTTTGCCGATCCGGCCTGGGATATTCTGCTCGACTTGGCGGCTGCCCGATCAGAGCGGCGACGGGTTAGCGTCACTTCGCTTTGTATCGCAGCGGGCGTGCCAGCGACCACGGCCCTGCGCTGGATTGGCCAGATGGTCGATGCCGATCTACTGATGCGCGTTTCCGATCCCCACGATCGCCGCCGCGCTTATATCGCTCTTGCAGATACAACGGCCGACGCGATGGCCAGCTATCTTGCGGAAGTAGGCGCTGCGGAACTGGCGAGCGTCTAGCCCTTACGGCGTAGAATTACAGTCAATCCCTCGGCCGGCGGGTCGGCGGGCAGTGCTTTCCTAACAGCGTCGGCGCGAGCGCGCGCCAGAATGGTATCCGGAATGTGTGCATCATGCAGAATGATGTCGGCCTTTCCCAGAGCGCGTGCCTGACGCAGCGTCAAATCTTCGGGGTCGTCGCTCGCAATAGTAAATTCAACGACCTGTGAACTCGCGTTTTCTTGTGCGCCATCCAGCCAGTTTTCAACTGAAGCGGCGCTCGCTTCTTCGAACGGATCCAGCACGCCATGTTCCTGGAGTGCTGCATCGATCGCTCGCCTGCGCGCATTGCTTTCGGGAAAGCGGGTGCGGATCCTGTCACGGGCGGTGAACAAGGCCGTAGCCAGTGTACCGAGGGTCTGGGGCAGTACCGCTTCGAGACGGAGGCGAAGGTGCTTGGCAAGGCCGGCAGACGCCCCGCCCGTACTTACTGCGACCAGTACTGGATCGCGGTCGAGCACGCTGGGCAAGGTGAAATCGCAAAGGTCGGGACGGTCGGCGACATTCACCAGCAAACCGGCCTGCTTAAGCCGGCGGGCCGCGCTTTCGGAAGCGCGCTCGTCCTCCAGCGCAACGAAGGCAAGCTGCGCATGATGCGCTTCGGTTTCAGCGCATGGAATGCCGCCCGCCCGTTCGACAAGCCGGGCTTTGGCGTCGGCCATATCACCAACGCCTACCACGACGACGCGCTTCCCCGAAATGCGATGGAAAAGCGGGAGCGAATGCATCAGCCGAGCCAGTCCGGCACGCGTTCGGCATCCATTATGGCAGCCGCCGCAATGCGGTCCGCGACCACGGCAAAGCGATCGCCGTCTACCAGCACTTCGGCCACGAAACCGCGGGAATTATACGAAGACGCCATGGTCGCACCGTATGCGCCCGCCGTGCGGAAGACGGCGAGATCGCCCGCCACCAGCGCGTCGCATTCGCGGTCCATCGCGAAGGTGTCGCCGGTCTCGCAGATCGGACCCACGATATGTGCGGTCATGCGATTGCCGGTCGGCGCGACTGCATCGAAATCATGCCAGGCACCATACATGGCCGGTCGCGCAAGATCGTTCATTGCGGCATCGACCACCACGAAAGGCGGCCCGTTCCCGCTGCGCTTGGACCGGATGACCCGCGTTAGCAGGACGCCGGCATTGCCTGCGATGACGCGGCCCGGTTCGAACATCAGGCGGACATCCCATTTCGCAGTGACCCGGGCGACCATCGAGCCGTATTCTTCGGGCGAGGGCATTTTTTCACCCGCCTTGTAAGGAACACCCAGACCACCACCGAGGTCGGCATGCGTCACGGCGCAGCCCTTATCCCGCAGTTCCGCAATGAGCGCGCCGACTTTCTCGAAGGCGGTTTCCAAGGGTTCGAGAGTTGAAAGCTGGCTGCCGATGTGGACGGCCACGCCGCGCATATCGAGGCCGTCTACCTGCGCAAGCCGGGTATATATTTCGGCAGCCCGATCGAGCGGGACACCGAACTTGTTTTCCCGCTTGCCGGTCGAGATTTTTTCATGGGTGCGGGCATCCACATCAGGATTGACGCGAAGGGCGCAGGCTGCGCGGCTGCCATGCCGTTCAGCGATTGCAGCCAGTTCGTATCCCTCTTCCTCGCTCTCGATATTGAACTGGCCGATGCCTGCTTCCAGTCCATGCAGGAGTTCCGCATGGGTTTTTCCGACACCTGAAAAAACGATGTCCGCAGGTTTCATGCCGGCTGCCAACGCGCGCGCCAGTTCGCCGCTGGAAACTACGTCCGCGCCATAGCCTTCGTTGGCCAAGACCTTGAGAACTGCAAGGTTCGGATTCGCCTTAACCGCGAAGGCGATATGCGGATCATGGAGGCCGGAAAGCGCATCCCGGAAGACCCGAGCATGGCGTTCGAGAGTAGCGCGCGAATAGACGTAAACCGGTGTGCCCACCTCTTCCGCGATACGGGACAGGGCAACGTCTTCGGCGTGGAGGACGCCGTCTTTAAGCTGGAAATAGTCCATGGCTGACGCCTGTGCCGAAAGCGCGGGTCACTGTCGAGCAAGCCTTGCTTCGGGCGCTGAAATTACTGGGGAGGGAGGTCGAACGGATCGTCCTCGCGTTCCTCCGAGCGAGTGCGCAGTTCGACGTTACGATCGGGCGCCGCTTCCGGATCCAGTTCAAGGAGTTCGTCCGCAGTCGGCTGAACCTGCGCGCCATAGGGTGCGGGCGGAAGCGACGATCCTTCAACCGGTTCCAGTGCGGATTTCTGCCCGCAAGCACCGAGCATGAGCAAAGCGGCAAGTACAACCCAGTTACGCATCAATCCTCCAGCCCGAGGCGCTTTTTCGCCGCGGCTACCTGTTCCCTTACGCGAACCGGGGCGGTGCCGCCATAGGACGCGCGTGCCGCGACGGAAGCATCGACCGACAGCGCGTCGAACACGCGCTCATCGATCCGGGAATCGATCGCCTTAAGATCGCCGATGGACAAACCGTCCAGCGCCACGCCTTTTTCGTCGGCCAGTTTAACCGCCGCGCCCGTGATATGATGAGCCTCGCGAAACGGGATGTCGGCCTGCCGCACCAGCCAGTCGGCCAGATCGGTGGCGGTCGCATGTCCTGCTTCGGCCGCCTGGCGCATGCGAGCCGTTTCAAAGCGGCTGTCCGCCACCATCCCCGCCATCGCCGCCAGGCTGAGATCGAGCAGACCGGCAGCTTCGAAAACCGGCGGCTTGTCGTCCTGCATGTCTTTCGAATAGGCGAGGGGGAGGCCCTTCATGGTGATCATCAGACTGGTCGCGCAGCCGATGACCCTGCCCGCGTGCCCACGCACCAGTTCGGCCGCATCGGGATTGCGCTTCTGCGGCATGATCGAACTGCCGGTCGAAAGCGTATCCGGCAGCTTGACGAAACCGAAGGGCTGGCTGGCCCAGATGATGAATTCTTCCGCCAGGCGGCTGAGGTGAAGCGAGCACTGGCTCGCAGCCATCAGGTAATCGAGCGCGAAATCACGGTCGGACACGGCATCGAGACTATTGCGGGTCGGCATCGCAAAGCCGAGCGCGTTTGCCGTCATGTCGCGATCGATATCGAACCCCGTTCCGGCCAGTGCTGCCGAGCCGAGCGGACATTCATCCATCCGTACCAGGGCATCATTAAAGCGCGAGCGATCGCGGATCAGCATTTCGAAATAGGCGAGCAGGTGATGTCCCAGAGTTACCGGCTGCGCCGTCTGCAAATGCGTGAACCCGGGCATGATGCTATCGGCATGCTCCTCGGCTCTGCCGACCAGCGCGGAAAGCAGGGCATCGATACCCGCAATGGAGCGCTGCATGGCGCTGCGCACCCACATGCGGAAATCGGTCGCCACCTGATCGTTGCGGCTGCGGGCCGTGTGCAAGCGCCCGGCAGCGGGGCCCACGATCTCGGTCAGGCGGGCTTCGGCGGTCATGTGGATGTCCTCGAGGTCCCAATCCTCGGGTACGCCGCCGCGTTCATATTCGGCCGCGACTTGCTGCAAGCCTTCATCGATCGCCTTCGCGTCAGCCTCGCTCACAATGCCTTGTTGGGCCAGCATGGCCACATGCGCCCGGCTTCCCGCGATATCCTCGCGCCAGAGCGCCTTGTCGAAAGGGATTGAGGCATTGATTTCGCGCATGATCGCGCTAGGCCCTTCGGCGAACCTGCCTCCCCACATGCTGTTGGAGTTTTTCGTGTCCCGTACGTCGTTCACGCTAGCCATCGTCCTCGGTCTTGCTGTCGCGGCCTGCGATAGGGGCACGTCCGAAGACGCGCAAGAAAGCAGCGCTTCATCCGTGCCTACCGGAGAAATCGATACAAGTGAGGCCGGCGCGCTGATGCCCGCGGTCAACCTGAGCAACCCGGATGGGCGCACGCTCAATCTCGGGGCGTTGCAGGGCACGCCGGTCCTGCTCAACCTCTGGGCAACCTGGTGTGCTCCGTGTGTGAAGGAAATGCCGCTGCTGGACGATCTGGCGAGCGAGTACGACGGTCGGCTCAGGGTGGTGACGGCGAGCCAGGACATGCAAGGCGCCGAGAAGGTTGCGCCATTCTTCGCAGAAAAAGGCTACGCCCGGCTTGAACCTTGGATGGACCCGGAAAACGAACTCAGCTTTGCGATTGGGGGCGGGGTCATGCCGACGACCGTCCTGTACGATGGTGCCGGTCAGGAAATCTGGCGCGTACAGGGCGATTACGATTGGTCCAGCGAGGACGCGCGAGCGGCCATCGACGCGGCGATCGCCGAATAGTCGGGCACTTCCAGGCCGAGCATGGGGAGCGGAAATCCGAACAATCCGCTCATCAGCTGTGCCTGTATCCGCGCCACCGGGCCAAAACGGGATAGCGGCGCGACGATGCGGTCGCGGATCCACGGCCATAAGTCATCGCTCGATTGAAACAGGGGCGTGAACGCGGCCGTCACCGCCTGATACAGCGCGACATGATCGCGCCGCCAGCTGGCGGACAGTCGTAATCCTTCGGTTAGAGTGCGTCCTTCGCGCAGACCTGCTGCGAGCCCCCATGCATCGAGCAAGGCCATGTTCGCTCCCTGGCCGAGTTGCGGACTTGCTGAATGCCAGGCATCCCCGATTCGTACCAGACGTTCACGATACGGGCGATGCGAGCTGCGATGGGCGTAGCGTGCAAAGGTAAGGTCGTCGTGACAGGAAATTCTGTCCAGGAGGAAATCGGCCTCGGGCCACAGAGTGCGGACCTGGCTTTTCCATACAGCGAGGGGTGAGGACCTCCACTGAGAATACGCGTCACGCTTCAACGACCAGAACAGAGCCACCTCGTCGGGCAAGCCCGGGCTGCGCGAGCCGATTGGCAGTATGCCGATCATCTGGGAGGCGCGGCGATAGCGCTGTTCGAGGAGGTTTTTCGCGTGCCGGTCACTTGGTTCGACAGGAATTGCCGCCCATAGTGCGCCGAACGGGAGCAGGCCCCGCTGCTCGCCGAACTCGATACGTGATGCCCATCCGCTTGCGTCTACGACCAGATCGAAGGGTCCCGCACGGGTGCCGTCACGCGCGATAATGTGACGTCTTCGCCCTTCCAATACGCTGTTGTGGATTTCCGACCCGGTGCGAATGGATATGCCCGCTGCGATTGCCCGCGCATACAGCACCGCGAACAGGCTTGCCCGGTGGATACCGATTCCGAACGCCTCACCTGACCCGAGCTTGGAATAGGGGGCGTCCAATGCCGTTCGACCGTGTTCGTCGAGACCGAACAGTGCATCGATCCGCGCGCCGCGGGCAGCGATTTCATTCGACAGGCCCATTCGGTCGAGAACGGCCATGCCCGAAGGTTGCAGCATCAGGCCGGAGCCAAGAGGTTGTGGCTGATCGAATCGCTCGAACAGCGTCACCTGGTGACCATCGCCATGCAACAGGATGGCCGCGGCAAGGCCTGCCGGACCACATCCAACGATCGCGATGTCGTAAGTCTGGCGGATACCCTCTCCCGCGCTACCGCCTGTGTGGCCCCTGTCGGGGAATGGTGGGCGCTGACGGGCTCGAACCGCCGACCCTCTCGGTGTAAACGAGATGCTCTACCAACTGAGCTAAGCGCCCGCTCCATGTGCGGAGGTGCTGCTAATAGCGTCCAAATCTTCAAAATCAATTGCCGAGATTGCATGGGCGCCGCTAGGCGGCTGCATATGAAGAGCAAGCTCACCGTATTGGCTACCGGTGGCACGATTGCCGGGATAGCTGGCAGTGCCATCGCGAAGGATTATCGCGCGGGAGAGATCGGAATCGAGGATTACCTCGAGCGGGTCGGGGGGCTCGGTCTTGAAGCTGAGCTTTCGGGAACGCAGATCGCGAATATCGATTCGGCCGATGTCGGACCCGCCGTCTGGCACCCGCTGCATGCGCGCGCGATGGAAGCCCTTGCTGACGAGGAATGCGACGGGCTTATCGTTACGCACGGTACCGATACGCTGGAAGAAACCGCTTTCCTGCTCGATCTGACTTTGCCGGCGAACAAACCGGTCGTGGTGGTGGGTGCGATGCGGCCTGCCGACGCTGTGGGCTACGACGGTTTGCGAAACTTCGCCAATGCCGTGCGCGTGGCCAGCGATGCGCAGGCTGCGGGGCGTGGGGTGCTGGTGGTCATGGGCGATCGCATGTTCGCAGCGCGAGATGTCTACAAGGTCCGCACACGCGGCACCGAAGCGTTTCGTGGCTTCCCTCGCGAATCGGTAGGCATGGTGACACCCGCCTCGCTTGAGTG
The DNA here is from genome assembly GCF_044543405.1 of Qipengyuania sp. NPDC077410. NCBI lineage: Bacteria > Pseudomonadati > Pseudomonadota > Alphaproteobacteria > Sphingomonadales > Erythrobacteraceae > Qipengyuania > Qipengyuania sp. NPDC077410. The sequence continues at coordinate 297,933 of NZ_JBITWB010000002.1, forward strand.
GTTCGGAGCGCCTTGGCGCAGCGATACGCCGGCTCGGTTCGACCTGCCGAAAGACCTGCCGGAAGTTGCGATCGTGTATGTTTACGCCGGGCTGGATGCGCAAAGCGTATCCCGCCAGCTCGGCACCACGACGCGCGGCGTCGTGGTGGCGGGCGTGGGTGAAGGCAACTTGCCGGAATGTGTGCGCCAGGAACTGGTCAGGCTCGCAAAGGAGGGCACATTGGTCGTGCGCGCCAGCCGCGCGGACGAGGGCATGGTCGATCGCGAACCCGACGACGATACGAACGCTTTTGTTGCTGCTCGTGCGCTGAACCCGCAGAAGGCACGCATTCTGCTGCAATTGCTGCTGGCGGGCGGCGAGACCGAACCCGCCGCCATCCAGCGCGCTTTCGACGGACGCTAAGTCAGCCGTTGGGCATAACCAGATATTTCTCGCCGGTTTTCATCTGGCGGTAATCCAGAATAGCTTCCTTTGTCAGCATGCCTTCAAGGTCGACCTTCGACTTGTAGCTGCTGGCAAAGGTGGTGGTCAGATTGTCCAGCACGCGCTTGCGCATTCGGGCGACAGTCTCGCCACCGGCCATCTGCAGGAACGGCGTCAGCAGCCATCCCGACAGGGTCCACCCGAAACCATAGGAGGGGGTGAGGGTGGTGGGCCCCATGTCCAGCCGGCCGTAAATGAACATCCGCTTCTGCTGGTTCGAACCATAGCGCGAATATTCGCTCATCTTTTTCGAAGCGACCTGCTCCATCGCCTTGAAACAGCTGTCGACCATCTTGCCGCCACCGATAGGGTCGAAGCCATAAAAGGCGTTGGTTTCATCGATCGCGGATTTTAGCTGATCCATGAAATCGCCATCCGCAGAATTGACGATGTGCTTCGCGCCGAGATCCTTCAGCAAGTCGACCTGATCGCTCTTCCGCACGATATTGACCAAACCAAGGCCATCTTCCCGGCAGATTTTCACGAGCATCTGACCCAGATTGGAGGCGCCGACAGTGTGAAGGATTGCTTCCTGACCATCCATCTTCGCGTTCTCCGCAAAACCGAGGGCGGTCATGGGATTAACGAAGCTCGATGCGCCGTCCTCTGCACTGTGATCGCCCAGCGGCAGGCACATCGAAGCGTCGGCGATTGCGTACTGGCTGTAGGCCGTGCCCGGCACGCAGGCGACGCGCTGGCCCATCAACGCCTTGGCCATGTCGGAATCGCCCGTGGCGACCACCGTGCCCGCACCTTCGTTACCGGCTGGCAGGCGCTGGCCATGGCGCGCTTTCTGCCCGCTGTTGAACGGCTCGGGCATCTTTGCGACGACCTTGCCCGGCGAATATTCGGCATTTTCGAAATCCGCAGCGCCGGTCAGAATTGCGAGGTCGCTCGGATTGATCGGCGCGGCCTCCATTTTAACCAGCACCTGATTGCCGGTGGGATCGGGAAACTCGCTATTTGCGATCTCAACGGTGAGGGTGCCATCGCTCGTCAGAGTGGTGAAAAGTTGTTTGCCTGTAGTCGTCATCCTCGTGCCCTTTCGTTGCGATACGAAACGTATTGGGCGTGTCGCTACGCCGCGAAATCGGCCTTGGCTAGGGTGACGTTAGGTCAAGTATCGTCGGGATAGACGGCCCGAACGAAATAAAGGCCGTGCGGAGGAGCATTGAGCCCAAGCGCTTGTCGATCGCGCGCTTGCAGCGCTTCGGCCAATCGTGTTTCGCGCCACCGGCCCATTCCCACAAGCGCCAGACAGCCGACCATCGATCGTACCTGATGATGAAGGAAACTGCGCGCTGCTGCATGAATGCGAACTTCATCACCATCCCGCTCAACGTCTAGCCGGTCGAGAGTTTTTATCGGGCTTTCCGCCTGACAGTGCACGGAACGGAACGTGGTGAAATCATGTAAACCGACCAGCGCTTGCGCCGCCCGGTGCATGGCTTCGTGGTCCAGATCCTGCGGGATCTGCCAGAGTCGATCTTTCTCCAAGGTCAGCGGCGCGCGGCGATTTGCAATGCGATAGACATATGCGCGGCCAGAGCAGGAAAAGCGTGAATGCCAATCGTCCGCCACCACTTCGCAATGCGTCACCGCTATGGGATCGGGGCGTAAATGAGCGTTGAGCGCCTCCATCAGTCGGAAAGGCTCTATATGCTTCTCGATGTCTAAATGACTGCGCATGGCGAGTGCATGAACACCGGTGTCCGTGCGGCCGGCGCTGTGCAGCCGGACTTCTTCACCAAGAACGCGATATGCCGCTTCCTCTACTGCCTGCTGCACGCTCGGCCCGTCCTTCTGCCGCTGGAGGCCGAAGAACGGGGTTCCGTCGAATTCGAGGGTCAGAGCAAAACGGGTCAAGCGAGCCGGGTTCCTTTGGCAACCGATTTGCCGCGCAGAAAGGTGTCGAGATTCATCTTCGGTTTGCCAGCACGCTGTAGTTCGACCGGACGAATAGCGCCTTCCCTGCAAGCAATCGTCAGGCGATCGTCGGTCACTTCGCCGGGCGAACCGGCGGCTTCGACACATTCGGCACGCAGCACTTTGACACGGGTTTCGTCGAGCTCGAACCATGCGCCGGGGAAAGGTGACAGACCATGGATGTGCCGGACCACATCCCCGGCAGGACGGTTCCAGTCGATCCGCGCCTCTGCCTTGTCGATCTTGTCGGCGTAGGTCGCGTCCTTGTCGTCCTGCTCCAGCGGATGCAGCGCGGTCAGATCGATCAACGTGCCGACCATCAGTTGCGCCCCGATCTCGGCAAGTTCGTCAGTGAGTTCGCCGGTTGTCTTGTCTTCGATAGGGGTTCGCGCAAATGTAATCATCGGGCCGGTATCGAGGCCCGCTTCCATCTGCATGATCGTGACCCCCGTCACCGGATCGCCCGCCATGACCGCCCGGTGAATCGGCGCGGCACCGCGCCAGCGCGGCAGGATCGACGCATGTACGTTGAGACAGCCATGTGCGGGCGCATCGAGTATCGGCTGGGGCAGTATCAGGCCATAGGCCGCGACGATTGCCACGTCGGCTTTCAGGGCGGCAAAGGCCTCCTGCTCCTCTGCAGACTTGAGCGATTTGGGATGGCGCACCTCGATCCCGAGATCGCTTGCGCGCTGGTGCACGGGTGTTTTGGTCAGTTCTTTTCCCCGCCGACCGCCCGGACGCGGCGGCTGGGTATAGACGCAGACCACCTCATGCGCGGCATCGACCAGCGCCTGAAGCGTTGGCACTGCGAATTCCGGCGTTCCCATAAAGATTGTGCGCATGAACGGCTCTTGTGGTCTTTCTCTGTTCTTATCGCGCCCCTATCTGTGCAGCTATGGCATCGCAAGAGATCGAGACGCTGGCCTCCGTGCTGGCGCGGCTGCCCGGCCTTGGCCCACGTAGTGCACGGCGGGCGGTGTTGTGGCTGGTCAAACGCAGGGAAAGCGCGTTGCCGGCACTGCTCGAAGCGCTCGCGACCGTTGGCGAGGCGCTCGTCGAATGCGACACCTGCGGCAATGTCGACACGACCAATCCGTGCGCGATTTGCGCCGATCAGCGGCGCGATGTGAAATCGCTCTGCGTGGTCGAGGACGTGGCCGATTTGTGGGCTCTCGACCGGGCAAAGCTTTTTACCGGCAAGTATCACGTACTCGGCGGCAAGCTGTCCGCGCTCGACGGGGTGCGACCCGAAGATCTCAACATCGCATCACTACTGGCGCGTGTGGAAGAAGGCGGGGTAGACGAGATCGTCCTTGCCATGAACGCCACTCTAGAAGGGCAAACTACTGCCCATTATCTTGCGGAAAGGCTGGAGGCCTTCCCCGTGCGCATCACGCAGTTGGCCCATGGCCTGCCGGTCGGCGGCGAACTCGATTATCTGGATGAAGGCACGCTTGCTCAGGCGTTGCGGGCGCGCAGACCGATGGGCTGACCGATCACAGTATGCGCCCTATTCAGATTGAATAAACGGCGCGACGCGCATATCTTGCGGCCATGGCGATAAGACAGATTCTCGAAGTGCCGGATCCCCGGCTCAAAACCGTGTCCGAACCGGTTACCGAATTCAACGACGAGCTGAACGAGCTCGTCGCGGACATGTTCGAAACGATGTATGCGGCACCCGGCATCGGGCTTGCGGCGATCCAGGTCGGCGTTCCAAAGCGGGTGCTGGTGATCGACCTTCAGCCGGAAGACGAGGAAGCCGAGGGCGAGGTCTGCAATCACGGCGGCCACGAGCATGTGCATTACCCGACCGTCAAAGAGCCGCGGGTCTTCATCAATCCGGAAATCCTCGACCCGGCGGAAGAGTTGGCGAGCTATCAGGAAGGGTGCCTGTCGGTGCCCGACATCTTCGCGGATGTCGATCGTCCGGCCACCTGCCGTGTGCGGTACCAGGACCTCGAAGGCGAAACGCATGAAGAGGATCTTGAAGGCCTCATGGCGACCTGCATCCAGCATGAGATGGACCATCTTGAAGGTATTTTATTCATCGACCATCTTTCGCGGTTGAAGCGGAATATGGCGCTCAAGAAGCTGAAGAAGCTGCGCGAAGCGGCGTAGGCTTCCTACATAATCACGGATTCCGAAGAGGCGATTCGCGGTAGCGGGTCGCCTTTTTGCTGGGCTGGTTGATGAAGTACATTCGCTGGCACCGCTTTGTTCGAGAAAAACGGGCGCGTGGACGTGCCTTTGGAATAGAGGGACCCGATGCGAACATAGCGTCGGGGATTGCTGTAGGAAAGGGGTGGTGTTCCGTATGTGTTCCGCCTAGCCTGCACCCATGGAAATGGCAGTCATTGCAATCGTGGCGCTCCTCGCAGGAGCGGGCCTGGGATGGTTTTTGGGATCGCGGCCCGTGGCCGAATGGAAGGCGCGCCATGGGGAGCGCGATGCGGAAGCGCGCGAGACGGAAGAGAAGTTTCGCAAGGCGATCGTCGATCTGGAAAATGCGACCGTGCGGGCAGGGCGGGCCGATTCGCTCGACGCCGAATTGCGCGATACGCGCAGGAACCATGAGGCGGCGCTCGACAATCTGCGGCGCAGCAATGGCGAACTGGGCGCCGAACTCGCAACGCTGAAGGAAAAGACCGCCAATTTCGACGAGCAGAAACGGCTGCTGATCGAAGCGCGCGAAGAATTGCTCAAGGAATTCCAGAACACCGGCTCGGCCGTGCTGTCGAGGGCGCAGGAAGCCTTCCTAGAGCGGGCGAACGAGCGACTTGGCCATTCGGAAAAGACCAGCGAGGAAAAACTGCGCGCATTGCTCGACCCGGTCGGCAAGCGGCTGGAAGCCTATGAAAAACAGGTCGCGGCGCTGGAGGAAAAGCGCACCGATGCATTCGGCCGGCTTTACCAGCAGATCACCGAAATGCAGCGTGGGCAAGAGGAAGTGCGGCGCGAGGCGCAGCGGCTCGGCAATTCCCTGACCAATGCCCCCAAGGCGCGGGGGCGCTGGGGTGAGCGGGCATTGCAGAACGTGCTGGAGCAATGCGGCCTGTCGGAACATACCGATTTCAATCTGGAGCATTCGATCGAAACCGACGAAGGCCGCCTGCGGCCCGATGCGGTGGTCCACGTTCCGGGTCAAAAGAAACTGGTGATCGATGCCAAGGTATCGCTGAACGCCTATCAGGCCGCATTCGAGGCCGATGACGAAAACGAGCGTATCAGAAACCTCGATCTGCATGCGAAGTCCATGCGCAATCACGTCCAGACGCTGGGTTCGAAAAGCTATCAGAGCCAGTTCGACGATACGCCCGATTACGTGGTCATGTTCGTCCCGGGCGAGCATTTCGTGGCCGCCGCGCTCGAGCACGATCCCGAATTGTGGGATTTCGCGTTCCGCAACAAGGTGTTGCTGGCGACGCCGACCAACCTCGTCGCGATCGCGCGCACCGTTGCGCAGGTCTGGCGGCAGGACACCATCGCGCGTGAAGCGGTAGAGATCGGCAAGGCGGGGGCGGAACTGTACGATCGCCTGGCCGTGGCTGCCGAACATATGAAGCGCGTGGGTGGCGGGCTGGAGACAGCCGTCAACAATTACAACAAGTTCGTCGGCAGTTTCGAGCGCAATGTACTGTCCGCCGGACGCCGGCTGCACGATAAGGGCATCGAGATTGGCAAGCGCGAGATCGACGAGGTGCCGATAGTCGAGGCGACACCGCGCTATAACGCCGAAGATGCCGCCCTGATCGGCAATGACAGACAGCCGGATCGCGAAGCTGCGGAATAGCCAAGGGGAAAAAACCGGGACCCCGCCGGCGTTTTTGGCGTTGCTACTGCAATAGTTACCGGCATATGCCGGGTTAACAGACAGGTTGAAGTAGCAGGAAACACTTACATGCATCGCGGCAACGGCGATGGGTCGCGCAAAACTTTCGAACAGGCCCAACATACCGGGCGGCCTTTCAACGCCGAGGAGGACAACTTCCCCGGCTCGTCAGGCCTGCTTTTCGAACAGGCAATGGCGCAGACCCGCATGGCGGTTTGCCTGACCGACCCGCGCCTGGAAGACGACCCTATCGTCTTCTGTAACAAGGCGTTCGAAAAACTTACCGGTTACAAGCAGGCCGAGATCGTCGGCAGAAACTGCCGTTTCCTGCAGGGCCCCAAGACCGACCAGTCGCAGGTCGCGAAAATCCGCGATGCCATACGCACGGAAGAAGTGCTGGTCGTCGAGCTGCTGAATTACCGCAAGGATGGCTCGACATTCTGGAATGCTCTCCATCTCGGTCCGATTTACGACGAAGAGGGCAAGCTGCGGTATTTCTTCGGCAGCCAGTGGGACGTCACCGACATCCATCTGGCCCGTGCGGAAGAAAAACACGCCAAGGCGATGGCCCGCGAAGTTTCACACCGGCTGAAAAACGTCTTTGCCGTAATCGGCGGAATCGTGAACATAACCGGGCGCGCGATGAATGCGCGCAACGTATCGAGCAAGATCAACGAACGCGTCCAGGCACTGGGCCGCGCGTATGAGCCGACGCTGGACGATGCCGCGCTGGGCACGATTGAGGTCGGGCAGGCGATCCGGTCGGTATTGAATCCCTACGATCCCGAAGGCGATCGCATCCTGTTCGAAGGCAATGGCGCCCGGACCGAGCCGAATGCGGTTTCCGCCATGGGGCTGACGCTGCACGAACTTGCGACCAATGCGTCGAAATATGGCGCGCTGTCCAATGAGGACGGCAAGATCACCGTATCCTGGCATCACACGCAGGACCGGCACGAACGCCAGGCGCTGGTGATCGACTGGAAGGAAACCGGCGGTCCCCGCATTTCGGGCGAGCCGGAAATCACCGGTACGGGGTTCGACATCGCAGAAAGATTACTGGCCTACTCGCGCGGAACGCTCGACCGGACATGGGAGGAAGACGGGTTGCGGGCCAAAATCTCGCTGCCGCTGAAATCATGAAGTGCATTCTGATACTTGAAGATGAGCCATTGATCGCGATGGACCTGCAACTTGCATTTGAAGATGCAGGGGCCGAGGCGGTCGTGACGGTATCCTGCGATGAAGCCTTCGAAGCCATGGACGGAGCGGAGTTCGACGGCGCGGTGCTCGACGTCAATCTGGGCAAGGGGGAAACCTGCGAGCCGGTGGCGGTCGAGCTACGCGCACGCGGCGTGCCGTTCCTGCTGCATACCGGCGACCTCGACCGGGCCGGAGAAGCATTGCGCGATCTGGATGCACCGATACTGGCCAAGCCCAGCGGTGCCGACGATGTCGTGTCGCGTCTGTTCGGCCTGAACGGCCAGCTTCAGCCAGCCTGATTGCGCGGGCGCCTCAGGCGTCGAGCGCTGCCAGAACTTCGTATCCCAGAACAGCCGCGGCTACCGCAGCATTGAGGCTGTCTGCGCGCCCTTTCATCGGCATGGTCACTCGCAGATCGCAGGCCATTTCGTATTCTTCGGGAAGGCCGCGACTTTCATTCCCGACCATGACGAAGCAGGGCGCGGCGTAAGGTGCGCTGCGATAGGGTTGGGCATCACGAAGACTGGCCGCAACCAGCTGACCCGTGCCTGCCCGCAGCCAGCTTTCGAATTCATCCCAGCGCGCGAGCGCGATGGATTGCGTAAACACCGCGCCCATGCTGGCGCGCACCGCCTCCACACTGAAAGGGTCGGCGCAATCGTCGATCAGGATGACCCCGCCTGCGCCGATGGCATCGCCGGTCCGCAACATCGTGCCCAGATTGCCGGGATCGCGAAGGGCCTGCGCGACGAGCCAGATATCGCTCCGTGACCGGTCGAGAGCGCCGAGCGAGGTATCGAATTCTGCAAATACACCGGCTACCGCCTGCGGATTGTCCTTGCCCGTAATCTTGGAAAGGATGTCCGGCGTGGTTTCGATCACCTCGCCGCCACCTGATTCAACTGCGGCTTCCAGGGCGCTGAGCAAGGGGTGCGGATCACGGCGATCGGCGAGAACGAGTGTTTCGGGCACATGCCCGCATTCGCGCGCATCGGTCAGCAATCGCAGCCCTTCGGCCAGGAACCTGCCCGAAGCCTTGCGGTGTTTCTTTTCCCGCAAGGCGCGCAGAGCCTTGACGGTGGGATTGGAAAAACCGGTGATGTGACGGCGGTTCATTTCGCTTGAAGCCATGATCCTACGGCTCTCCGAAGCCATCCTGGACCATGGCGGACAGTTCGGCCATCACCGCTTCGGCATTATCGCCTGCCACGATGATTTCGATCGTGTCGCCTTTGGCCGCACCAAGCATCATCAGGCCCAATATCGAGCCGCCGGCCGCTTCGTTGTCGCCCTTGGCAACGCGAACGGTGCACGTGTCCGGAAGTTCGGCAACCGCGTTGACGAATTTGGCGCTGGCCCGTGCATGCAGGCCCCGCTGGTTGACGACCTCGATTGACCGGCGCAGCTCGCTCAAGAGGCTTTCCGCGCGCTCTGGATGTCCTGGCCCAGAAATTCGCTGGCCACGGTGATGTAATTGCGCCCGGCGGTCTGCGCCGCGTGCACTGCATCGACCACATCCATGCTTTTGCGGGCGCCAGCCAGGCGGATCAGCATGGGCAGGTTGATCCCGGCGATGACTTCCACCCGCCCCGTATCGAGCAGCGAGATTGCCAGATTGGACGGGGTACCGCCGAACAGATCGGTTAGAATGATGGCGCCCTTACCGCTATCGACCTCTTTGATCGCATTGGCGATATCGGCGCGACGCTGTTCCATGTCATCGTTCGGGCCGATGCATATGGTTGCCACATGCTCCTGCTTGCCAACGACATGCTCCATAGCGTCGATGAAATGTTCGGCCAATTTGCCGTGGGTGACGAGGATCATGCCGATCATGCAGCTTCAGTTCCGTTGCGATGCCCGAAGAGTGTGCCTGCGTGGCCCTTAACCATTCCTTGCCCTTGGGTCTAGCGGCGCTCCAGCCGGTCGGCGGGACGCGACCCAAGGTTGCGATGCAGAACCGTGGGCGAAAATCCATCTTCGCGCAAGACCTCTGCCGCCCGTTCCGCACTGTAAACCGAGCGGTGTCTCCCTCCGGTACACCCGAAAGCTATATTGAGATAGCTGCGCCCCTGGGCGGCATAGCGCGGCATGACTTCGCGCAGCAGATCGATGATGCGGTCAAATGCGGGGGTAAAGGCGGGGTCGGCGGCGATATGTTCGGCCACCGGTGCATCGAGGCCGGTCAATTCGCGCAGGCCGGGGACCCAGTGCGGATTGTCGAGAAACCGCATATCGAACAGCAGATCGGCCAGAGGCGGCATGCCGCGGGCAAAGCCGAAACTGGAAATCGTGATCGTCATGTGGCGTTCGGTGTCGTCGGCAAAGCGTTCGCGCACGACCTGCTGCAGCTGATTGGTTGCATAGGTGGTGGTGTCGACGACGATATCGGCCCAGCGCCGTAGCGGTTCGAGCAGTTCGCGTTCGGCCTTTATGCCGTCCAGCACGGGGCGGCCGCGAGCCATGGGGTGGAGCCGGCGCGTTTCATTGTAGCGCCGTTCGAGTTCCGTACTGCCGCAATCGATGAACAGGGTGGTCAGTTCAACATCGTCGCGCGCCTCGAGTTGTTTGCACAGCGCGATGATTTCCGCGGGGACGAAACCGCGTGTCCGCGAATCGAAACCGATGGCCACGGGCAAGGTGTTGTCCCCGCTATCGACGAGGCTGCCGAGCATGCGGATCGGGAAATTGTCGAGCGCTTCCCAGCCGAGATCTTCGAGCACCTGAAGCGCAGTCGATTTGCCCGCGCCCGAAAGGCCGGTGACGAGCAGGATGCGCTGCGGAGAGGGCGATTCGTCGGGCATGTGCGCCATCTCTATTGTGTTGCACCCGAATTGGGGAAGGGGAGACCGTGATGCGCCAGTGCATATTCCGCGCGCAGGGCCTGCACGGCATCGCCCGGCGCGAAGGGCAGGGACGGAATATCGACCCCCGCAATCGTTCGCATTGCCGGATCGAGCGGGAAGCGGGGCGCTTCGGGATCGAGGGTGAGGAAGAGGGCCAATGGACCGCTCGACACGGGCAATTCGGCGATACCGACGTTGCGGATTTCGATGAGGCCGCAGGTATTGGGGGGCGGGGAGGCGATCAGCGCCGCGCCGTCATGCGCCAGATGCACCGCATCGTCGCCGATCAGCAGGGCGCCGCGATCGATCAGGGCGAGGGCGAGGGAGGACTTGCCCGATCCCGGCGGACCTTCGATCAGCAAGGCACGGCCACCGATCGCGACAGCCGTGACATTGGCAAGGACCGTCACCGCTTGGCCGGGAGACTGAGCTGGAGGCAGGCGCCTTCTTCGCCGTCGGCACGCGATGTCGCGACCAGCGTGCCATCATGCGCTTCGGCAATGGTGCGGGCGATGGCGAGGCCGAGCCCGGAATGGTTGCCGAAATCCTCTTCCTCGGGACGGTCGGAGTGGAAGCGCTGGAACACCCGCTCGCGCTTTTCTTCCGGAATGCCCGGCCCTTCGTCGGAAATGGAGAGGGTGATGCGATTGTCGCTCCGAGTGATTTCGGCCACGATCCTGCCGGCCGGCGGCGAGAAGGACACGGCGTTGTCGAGCAGGTTCTGGATGACGCGTTCCAGCCGCGCGGGGACGCCCATGATCGGCACGGACCGGTCGTCACCGGTGATGACGACCATGCGGCCCTCGTTCTCGTCGCGCGTCTCGCGATTGTCGACGATGGTGCGCAGCAGCTGCGCAAGGTCCACCGGTTCGAATTCGGTCCGCGACATTTCCGCATCGATCCGGCTGGCGTCGGAAATCTCGGTCACGAGACGATCGATCCGGCGCACGTCATGGATGGCGATATCGATCAGTTGCCCGCGCAGCTTGGGGTCTTCCACCTTGGCGAGCGATTCGGTCGCACTGCGCAGGGAAGCGAGCGGGTTCTTTATCTCGTGCGCGACATCCGCCGCGAAATGTTCGACCGCGTCGATACGCTGGCGCAGGGCCGCAGTCATGTCGGAGATCGAGCGGGCGAGCATGCCGATCTCGTCGCGGCGCTGGGGCAGGCGCGGAACCTCCACCTGACGGTCGCGCCCCTGCCGCACGCGCACGGCGGCCTGGACCAGCTCGCGCAAGGGGCGCACGATGGTCTGCGCCAGAAACAGCGACAGCAGCGTGGAAATGACGAGCGCGAGGAAGACCACCAGCGCGACCGTGGAGCGTGCCGTCCGCACCCGGGCGGTGATGTCGACCGGATTGCGGGTGAGCAGGAGCGTGTCGCCATCGAGCCCGACAGGGGCCGCGGCGTTGATGACATGCGTGCCGTCGGGCGCATCGCGCAGGACGATCTGGGTCAGGCTTTCTCCGCGGGCCCGCAGCAGCTCGGGCCAGTCGTTGATGTCGTCCGTCTCCGGCTCGCGGTAGTCGGGAACGGCCGGCGCGCCGACCACCCGGTCGAACCAGCGGTCCATCCGCAGCGCGAAGGCGTTGGGGTCGATATCTTCCTTGCGCGCCAGTGCGAAGCTGGGCGGGGCGAGCTTGAAACTGTCGGCTTCGAGCGAACCGTCGGGGCTGTAGACCCGCAGGCGCAGGCGCTGTTCCTTGCCGATCTGGATCAGCAGGGCTTCCTGGCGCTTGGGCGAAGCGCCGGCCAGCGCCTCTGCCGTGATCTGCGCTTCGACGAGGGCGAGCTTGAAGCGTTCGTCGAGGAGCTGCTTGCGATAGGCGTCGACATAGATGACGCCGCCGCCCAGCAGGACCAGCGGCAGGATGTTCACGAACAGGATGCGGCTGGTGAGCGAGAGCCGCCGCGACCAGCGCAGCTTTTCCAGCCGCGGATCGCCTTTCAATACGCTACCGATTTCCGACATCAGCCTTCGTTGAAACTGTAGCCTGCGCCGTAAAGCGTTTCGATGGCGGAAAAGGTCTTGTCGACGGCGCGGAACTTGCGCCGCATGCGCTTGATGTGACTGTCGACCGTTCGATCGTCGACGAAGACATCGTCGGGATAGGCGGCATCCATCAACTGGTTGCGGCTCTTGATCACGCCGGGGCGCGTGGCCAGCGCCTCGAGCAGGAGAAATTCGGTCACCGTCAGCGAAACGGCTTCACCCTCCCACGTGACGTGGTGCCGGGCAGGGTCCATGTACAGGCGACCGCGTTCGAGCACTTCGCCCGGCTTTTCGTCGAACTGTTCGGAGAGGATCAGGGGATGGTCGCTCCCGCTACGCCGGAGGATGGCGCGGATGCGGGCCAGCAGCAGGCGCAGGCTGAAAGGCTTGGCGATGTAATCATCCGCGCCCATTTCGAAGCCGGCTTCCTCGTCGGTTTCGTCATCCTTGCTGGTCAGGAAAATGACCGGCAGCGGCGATTTTTCGCGCAGGCGGCGCAAAAGTTCCATCCCGTCCATCTTGGGCATCTTGATGTCGAAGATGGCTAGGTCGGGCGGATTGGACAGCAGCGCGCCAAGAGCAGCCTCGCCGTCTGAATAGACGCGTGTGGCAAAGCCTTCGCCCTGCAACGCGATCGAGACGGTGGTCAGAATATTGCGATCGTCATCGACCAGCGCGATGACCGTCCGGTTGCTTTCGCCCTGCGGCGCGGCATCTGCTGTCATGCTCTCCATAAGGAGAGTGACTAGCGACATTGAAAGAGCAAAACAACGTGGCCCGCGCATACGCCACAACATATTGTTCGATGGCGATTTGACGCCGAGTTACGGCAGGACTATTGGCATCTGAGCAAGCCACGCATTCGTATGCGCCGGCGATTCCAGAACGAACCCGCACACGCGCCGGAGAATTCAGTGACCTTTTCGCTTTCCCACTCGCTTGCCGCGCAGGGCATCGAGACTTCCGCAACCATTCACCCGAATCTCACGTCGGAAGAGCTGACCGCCGCTGCATTGAAAAATGGCGAAGGCCGCAAAGCCAAGCATGGCCCGCTGGTCGTGGAAACGGGCAAGCACACAGGCCGCAGCGCGAAGGACAAGTTCATCGTTCGCGATGGCGAAACCGAAGATACCGTGTGGTGGGACAACAACGCTTCGATGTCGCCCGACCATTTCGCGGCACTCAAGGAAGATTTTCTCAAGGCCGTCGCCGAGAAGGGCGACCTCTACGTCGCCGACCTGTTCGGCGGCTCGCAGCCGGAATATCGCGTCAACGTGCGCGTCATCAACGAACTCGCCTGGCACAACCAGTTCATTCGCACGCTGCTGGTGCGCCCTACCGAGGCTGAACTGGACGGGTTCGTGCCCGAATACACGATCATCGACCTGCCGAGCTTCCGCGCCGATCCGGAACGCCATGGCACGCGCAGCGAAACCGTGATCGCGGTCAATCTCAGCGAAAAGCTGATCCTCATCGGCGGCACGCGCTATGCGGGTGAAATGAAGAAGAGTGTCTTCGGCATTCTGAATTACCTGCTGCCGGTGAAGGGCGTCATGCCGATGCATTGTTCGGCGAATATCGGACAGGACGGCAAGAGCGCCGTGTTCTTCGGCCTGTCCGGCACCGGAAAGACCACGCTTTCCGCCGATGCCAGCCGCACGCTGATCGGCGATGACGAGCATGGCTGGTCGGATACTGCAGTCTTCAATTTCGAAGGCGGCTGCTATGCAAAGATGATCCGCCTGAACCCGGAAGCCGAGCCCGAAATCTACGCCACCACCAAGATGGAAGGCACCGTGCTCGAAAACGTCGTGATGAACGATGCGGGCGAAATCGACCTTGACGACAACAGCCTCGCGGAAAACACCCGCGGTGCCTATCCGCTGTCGTCAATTCCCAATACCTCCGCCGAGAACATGGGGCCTCCGCCCAGCAACGTGATCATGTTGACCGCCGATGCGTTCGGCGTTCTCCCCCCGATCGCGCGGTTGACCCCCGATCAGGCGATGTATCACTTCCTGTCGGGCTATACGGCCAAGGTTGCCGGGACCGAAATCGGCGTGACGGAACCCGAAGCGACTTTCAGCACCTGCTTCGGCGCGCCCTTCATGCCTCGCCATCCCAGCGTCTACGGCAATCTTTTGAAAGAGCGGATCGCGAAGGGCGAAGTCGCCTGTTGGCTGGTCAACACCGGCTGGACTGGCGGCAAATACGGCACGGGTAGCCGCATGCCGATCAAGGCCACGCGTGCACTGCTCAACGCCGCGCTCGACGGCAGCCTGAACAATGCGGAATTCCGCAAGGATCCCAATTTTGGTTTCGAAGTCCCGGTCAGCGTCGCGGGCGTGGATGATGGCATCCTCGACCCCCGTTCGACCTGGACCGACAAAGACGAATACGACCGTACCGCGCGCAAGCTGGTGCAGCTGTTCGTCGACAATTTCGAGCCCTTCGCGGCCCATGTCGACCAAGGCGTGCGCGATGCCGCGCCGAACACGGCTGTCGCCGCCTGATGAGATCGGTTCCGCTGTCCAGCGGAACCCGAGCGTTGGAGAGGAGACCCCCGGCCGCTGAAAAGCGGACCGGGGGCCGTTGATTCCGGGCGCCGATCAATTCATGCAAGGCTAAGCCCCGGAAACGGATGGGAGAGATCATGACGCACCGTGCCATCCTGTTCATTGCCGCCGCTTTCACGTGGCTAACCCCGGCCATGGCTCCCGTGGCGACAGCTCAGGACGCTGCCCCGTCAGCAGAGAGAACGCCAGCCCCTGAGGTTTATAGCGGGCCGGCAGTCTATCGCGCAGAAATCGTCGCGACATATCCGCACGATACCGCAGCGTTCACGCAAGGCCTCGTCTGGCACGACGGGCATCTGTTCGAGAGCACCGGACAGGAAGGGCAGTCCGAAGTCCGCAAGGTCGATCTCGAAACGGGCAAGGTCCTTAACAGAAGTGCTATCCCCGCAGACCAGTTCGGAGAGGGGCTGGCCCTGTCGGGGCGGGAATTCATCAGCCTGACCTGGCGAAACGGTGTGATCCACCGCTGGCATGCAAAAACCCTCAAGCCCGCAGGCTCGAAAGATGGAGTCCCCTTCGAAGGGTGGGGCCTTACAACGTCGGATGAAGGTCTCATTCACTCCGATGGCACTGCTACCTTGCGCGTTCTGGACCCAGAGAGCTTCGAGGTTCTGCGCATGATCCCGGTCACGATGAATGGCCAGCCCCTGCCAAACCTCAACGAACTCGAGATGATTGACGGTCTGGTCTACGCCAATGTGTGGCAATCCCCCTTCATCGTCGCCATCGACCCGGCCGATGGCGTGATCAAGCGCCTCGTCGACTTGCGAGCGATCGTCGATAGCATCCCAATGACGGACCGCGACACGGTGCTCAACGGCATCGCCTGGGACCCGAAGAAGCGACGTCTTTTCGTGACCGGAAAACGATGGCCGAGCCTATTCGAAATCAACCTGGTCGAAACCGAAGCGCAGGTCCGCTAGACTGAATTACCCTTGCGCGGAGGCAATGTACCGACCGACATTCTTTTCCAGCACATCCATCGGCACGTTGCCGCCGAGCACGACTGCGTCGTTGAAGGCCTTGAAGTCGTAAGCGGTGCCCATGGTTGTTTCCGCCCTGGCACGTTGATCGACAATGCGGCTGTGGCCGAGCTTGTAGCCGGTGGCCTGTCCGGGCCAGCTGCAGTATCGATCCACTTCGCTTTCGACTTCTGCCGGTTTGCTGCCATTGCGTTCGACAAAGAAGTTGACCGCCTGAGCGCGGCTCCAGCCCTTGGCGTGGAGGCCGGTGTCGACCACCATGCGGCAGGCCCGGAACGCGAGGCTCTGGAGATAGCCGAGGCGGCCAACGACAAATTCGTCATATGCCCCCAGTTCGTCGGCCAGCTGTTCGCCGTAAAGAGCCCAACCTTCGCTGAAGGGATTGAAGGCCAGCACCGAGCGGATCAGCGGCAGGCGGTTGGAGTATTCGCCTTCCCACACATGGCCAGGGATGGCTTCGTGATAGGTCAGGTCGGCGAGATCGTATTTGCGATGGAGGTCGGTAGTCCTCAGGTTGATCCAGAAACGGCCCGGGATCGTGCCATCCTTGCTGCCTGCCCCGCCATAGGCGCCGGGTGCCCCAACCTCTTCCGCCGGCGGGATGCGGCGTACTTCCATGTTGGGATCGACAAGTGTGTGGAAAGCGCGCGGCATCTGGCCGCGAATCCAGTCCAGCCGCTCTGCGATGAAGTCCATGATCTGCTTGCGGCCAGGATCGCCTTCGGCAAATTTGTACCGCGGATCTTGCGACAATGCCTGCATCCGATCGCCAACCGAACCGGAGGTATAGCCGATCTCGCGAAGGATCGGATCCATGCGGGCATGCAGTTCTTCGAGCTCTTCGAGACCCTGCTGGTGGACCTCTTCGGGTGTAAGCCGGGTCGTCGTGCTGGATCGTAACGCCCAATTGTAGAATGCATCGCCCTGCGGCCGGGCGGAAATGCCGGGCTCCGCCGTCGCCACGGCCCGTTCCGCGCGCAGTTCCCGAAGTTGGCGATCGAGTGCTTCTGCGATCGGCCCGGTTTCGAGAATCTTTGCCCGGTTCGCGTGACTTTCAGGCATGCCCATGGCGGTGAGTTTGGCGCGCAGATCGTCGGCAAACAGTTCGCCCTTGCCTGCACTGGCGATGGTCTGTTCCATCTGACCGATTGCCTTGTCGAGCAGGAAATCGGGCGGAACCACGCCCATGCCTCGGGCAGCCTTGATCCGTTCCAGCTCGCCATCGAAGACGGCGGGCATCTGTTCCATACGTTCGATATAGGCGTCGGCATCATTGCCATTTTCGACCTTGTGATCCGATTGCATGAAGCGCGGCAGGGCGAGGTACTGGCCGACATTCTGGATCACGACGTAGGGCGCCGTGCGCCAGTTGCCGACCGGCGTATCGCCATAGGGCAGGGCAAATCCATCGAGCGCCACTTCGTAAGCGCTTTCGACGACTTCCAGATTGGTCAGATTTTCGCTGTCGAGACCGTCCCGCGGAACGGACCGGACCAGTTCGAGGTCTCTGCGAAGGGTTGCTGCGTAGGCTTCCTGTCCGGCAATCGACTGATCTTCGAGCTTGCTGCGCAAGCCGTAATGGCGGCCCGTATCGACACCCAGCGATGTTGCCCGCTCCGGCTCGTGTTCGAGCAGATTATACCCGACGATCTCGAGCAGCCGTTCCACGCCCATGGACTGGGCCTGGGCAACCGCTCCGGTGCGTCCGGTGGTAGCACATCCGGTCAAAGCAAGGGCGGAGGTTGCGCCGAGGCCTGAAAGAGCCTGTCGGCGGGTTATGTCGAAGCGTGACTGGTTCATGCACGCGGGTGTGCGGCCCGCGTGCAAGTCTGTCAAATCAGTCGAGGAATTCGGCTGGAACCCTGCCGCCGCTTGCGGCCAGTTCCTTCATGACACGCCGGTGCAGCCACATATTGTCTTCCGCACTGCCCGAATAATCCTCGCGCCCCAACTCTACCGCGAGCGCCTTGCGGCTGTCGTAATCGCTGTCGACGCCGATCAGCTTCATCAGGTCGACGATCGATGTGCGCCAGTTCAGCCGGTCGGCGCCAGGCATGTTGTCGAGATTGTTCTCGATATCGATGACGGGTCTGGCCTGCTGTTCCACGACAGGAGCATCGGCCCAGGCGTTACCGGTGGGTTGCGGCGCTGCCTTGGTGGCCGGTGCGGTCGCAGGTGTTTCCTGCGGCTTCGGCTTCTCGCCGAAAATCGAATCCTTGATCTTTCCGAATATGCTCATGGTCGTCTCCTTGCATCTTCGAACGGGCAAGGGGTGGGCGCGTTCCGCATTGATGGCTTGCGATGAAAATGGGGGAAGCTATGGCAAGACCATGCTCGACGCCGTGCTCTCCATCACCGTTCTCGCTGCAATCCTGCTGGTCGCGGGCGCCTATTTCATGTGGCGCCGAACCGGGAACGTAAAAAACGCGCTGCTGATGGTCGTGCTGGCCGCCATCGCGCTGATGAACGTGGCGATATGGACCGTTCCCGACGCAGGGGGCAGTGCCCCGCTCGACAAGCTCGAGCAGGGCACCCGATAAGCCTAGTTAGGCAATTCCCACTTCACCGCGCTGGAGAAGGTACCGGCAACCGGCTCGCCGTTCGATCCGCGTGCAGGTTCGAACCGCGCTCTTTTCGTAACAAGCGCACAGGTCGCAGCGTCGAGCTCCGAATGGCCTGTCGACCCAGTTACAGTGCAACTGGTGACCTTGCCGGTAGCCGCAATTTCCAGCCTGAACCGGGCCGTGCCGGTCAATTCGCGCCGGGCCCAGCTTGGGCGGTAATCGTTATCGGTCAGCCAGCGCGCCGGATCGTTGCGCGGCTTTGCGCTTACGGGGTCGAAACTTGGCTGCGGCGTCGGGGCCGGTAATTCAAAGGCTGTTCCCGACGGGACGGTTGGCAGGTTCGGAACAGGGATCGGGGTAGTGTCGAATGGCGTATCAATGGGATTGATGTCGAACTGGGTCGGCGGCGCTTGAACAATGGTCGGTGTGGATTCGCTGGTGCTTGGTTCGACCGGATCGGCCGGCGGGGGCGGCGGCGGGATCGGTATGTTGGTCGCCCCGATCTTGTTCACGATTTCCGGCATTGCGCCGCTGACGGTCAGGCCGGCGACAAGCGCGGCACCGATAGCTGCATGAACCCCGATTACCGCTGCCATACTGGCGGGGGAGGGTCGGCGGGATTGGTCAACGAAGGACATGAGTGTTGCGCCTCTTCCAAATCGAAGTCGCTTTTGCGAGTCTTTGACTGGCAATGTTACAACGTAACAAAAAAGAGGCAAGCGGTATCGTTCAGCATCTGGCTGCCGACTGAATGTGTATGTGGGAAGCGGGCTGTCGGCCCGATCAGATCACTTGATCGGGCAGCTCGGATCGAGGCGAAAGTCGAGGTAATTGTCGACCGACTTCATTAGTTCTTCCTGCTCGTTCTCGAAGAAGTGATTGGCGCGCGGGATTTCTTCGTGATGCACTGTGATATGCTTCTGCGTGCGAAGCTTTTCGACCAGCTTGGTAACCGCCTGCGGCTGCACCACAGTATCCTGTGCACCATGGATGAAAATACCGCTGGCAGGGCACGGAGCGAGGAAGGAGAAGTCGTACATGCTCGCCGGTGCACCGATGCTGATCCAGCCGCGAATTTCGGGGCGACGCATCAGGAGCTGCATGCCGATCAGGGCACCGAAGCTGACACCTGCGACCCAGGTCACCTGCGCTTCCGGATGGATCTGCTGCACCCAGTCGAGCGCGCTTGCAGCGTCCGACAATTCGCCGACGCCGTTGTCGAAGCTGCCCTGGCTGCGACCGACGCCGCGGAAATTGAAGCGAAGCGTCGCGAAACCGCGGTTGACGAACGTCTTGTAAAGACGCTGCGTCATCTGCTCGTTCATGGTGCCGCCGCCCTGCGGATGCGGGTGCAGGATCATGGCCACAGGCGCCCGGGGACGCGGGGCGGGAGAGAAACGGCCTTCGAGGCGGCCTTCGGGGCCGGGAAAGATCACGGTCGGCATGGGAGGGGTACCCTAAGCAAAAGTCGAAGCGCTTGCACCGGACAGGGCTTTGCGCGAAGTGGCGCGCTATATAGGGTTTGTCGTCCAAATCGCAATCATTTCGAGCACGTATCATCCCGAAACGCATCTATCTCGACCATGCCGCCACCACACCGCTGCGCCCCGAAGCGCGTGCGGCGATGGATGAAGGCTTCGCGCTGTGGGCCAATCCGTCCAGTCCCCATGCCGAGGGGCGCAAGGCGCGCAGCCTCCTCGAGGACGCTCGTGAGCGGGTGAAAGCTCGGCTGGATTGGAGTGGCGAAGTAATCTTCACCAGCGGCGCGAGCGAGGCTGCGATCATGGCGCTTCGCCATGCAAAGGCAGGTGCGCGCCTGGTATCGACAGTGGAGCACGATTGCCTGCTCCAAGCCGCGCCGGAGGCGGAAAGGCTGCCGGTTCTCAGGGATGGCGCGCTCGACCTCGACGTGTTGATCGAAGCGGTGGAGCGCGAGCGCCCACTGGTCGCTGTGCAGCATGTCAATTCGGAGACAGGCAACCGCCAGGACCTGTCCGCCGTTGCCGACACCGTTCGAAACGCCAGCGGACTGTTGTTGGCCGACTGCGCGCAAAGCGCCGGCAAGATGATGCTGCCGCCCTGCGATATGGCGATCGTGTCGGCGCACAAATTCGGCGGCCCGATCGGAGTCGGCGCGCTGCTGGTAACCGATTACGCCCTTCTCGAACCATTGGGTGGGCAGGAGCGTGGTTATCGGCGCGGGACTGAAAACCTGCCTGGCGTGCTCGGCATGGCAGCAGCCCTCGAAGCCTGTGGTGATCCGTACATCACGCCGGATGTTCTCGAACCGCTCGATGCGCTGGCACATGAATGTCGCAGGATCGGCGGCACATGGCTGTCCGATAGTCTTGCGGAACCAACGCCGTTTATCCGGGCCATCGCGATGCCCAGAATGAGCGCGACGGCACAGGTCATGCGCTTCGACATGGCAGGTATCGCAGTATCGCAGGGATCGGCCTGTTCCAGCGGGACGATGAAGACCAGCCGCGTGCTCGAGGCGATGCAGGTCCAGCCCGAGATTGCGTCAAACACCATCCGGGTCTCGATCGGCTGGAATACCTCTCGCAAGGAAGTTGAACGCTTTTGCGAAGTCTGGCTCGATCTGGCAGGCGCCTAGTTCTCCTTTCTACGGCCAAAGGGGGGCATGAGGTGGAACTTCGCCGTGCACCCTTCGCTTCGCTGGTAATGACTGTATGAGGGTGAAGTGATCTATCTCGACTATCAGGCGACTACCCCGCTCGCGCCCGAGGCGCGGGACGCGATGCTGCGGTGGCTCGACGGGCCCGGCGGTACCGGCTTCGGTAATCCGCACAGCGCGCACCGCATGGGACGGCAGGCGAATGCCGCAGTGGAACTGGCTCGAGATCAGGTGGCCGCGCTGTTTCCGGCCGGCGGCAAGATCGTGTTCACGAGTGGCGCGACCGAGGCGCTCAATCTGGCGATCCGCGGGTCGGGGCGTGGCGGCACCGTGTCCTATTCGGCGATCGAGCATTCTGCTGTGGGCGATACTGCACAGGCCGCGGGGCCGAGCCATGTCTTGAACGTCGCAAAGGATGGCCAGTGCAACACGCGGCAGGACGTGCCAGACGATACGCGGCTGATCTGCGTTATGCAGGTCAATAACGAGATCGGCACGATCCAGCCGACCATCGAATGGTATCGCAAGGCCAAGGAAAACAATGCGTTGTTCCTGTGTGATGCAGTTCAGGCCTATGGGCGGATCGAGCTGACCGGCGCAGACATGATCGCCATTTCGGCCCACAAGTTCCATGGACCCAAAGGCGTTGGCGCGCTGTGGGTGCGCGACGGGCTGGACCTCGAAGAGGTGCAAACCGGCGGCGGGCAGGAGTTCGGTCTGCGATCGGGAACGCTGTCGCCAGCATTGATCGCCGGCATGGGGGCGGCGGCACAACGTGCGAATGAGACGTTTGATCAGGACGCCGAACACGTCCGAACACTGTGGAACAGTGCCCGCGAACTGTTTGATGACTGGACGCTCAACGGCAGCGCCGAAGCGCGCTGGCACGGCAATCTCAACATCCGCCGAGAAGGACTGGATGTGGGCAGGTTGATGAGCGATGTGCGCGATGTGATGTTTTCCGCTGGCAGCGCCTGTGCCAGCGGATCGGGTCGCCCGAGCCATGTGCTGAAGGCCATCGGCCTATCGGACAAGCAGGCGAAATCCTCGATCCGGCTAGGCTTCGGGCGCTATACCACGCTCGACGAGATCGAGGAGGCCGCTGCCAAGATCAATGCTGCTGCGGAGGCGCAAGGATTGTGAAAATCGAATTCGTCACGTCGAACGGTGACACCGTCAGCGCACAAGCCGAAGCGGGCGACAACCTCCTGCGTGTGGCGCAGGCGGCTGGCCTGCCGCTGGAAGGGACCTGCGAAGGGCAGATGGCCTGTTCCACATGTCATGTCATCGTTGCAGGCGAATGGTTCGACCGCCTCGAAGAAGCGAGCGAAGAGGAAGAGGACATGCTGGACCTTGCAGCAGGTGTTGCGCGCACCAGCCGCCTGTCGTGCCAGATCGACCTGACCGAAGAGATGGACGGCCTTACTGTTACCATTCCGGCTGAAAGTTATGACATGCGGCGTTGACCGCCGGTCCCTTTTCGATTGCCCTTGGTCGATTGGCCTTTGCCCCGGTCCCGCTGCCATGTAGCGATGTCGCCACCAAACACCGGGACTTTTGAGGGATTGTCATGCGTTTCCAGAATACTCTGCTGCTCGCCGCAGCACCTGTCGCACTGTTCGCGGTCACCGCGCCTGCCTTTGCGCAAACCGCCCCAGCCGAGACGAGCGAAGCGTCCAGCGAAAATCACAATGCCGAATTGCGCGCCTGGTTCGATGCGAAATACGAAGAGCAGGTGATGGACAGCCCACTGTGGCTCACTTCGCTGGGTCGCAAGGAACGCTACGGCGAAATCGATGATTTTTCGCTCGCCGCGCAGGACAAGGATCTGGCGTGGAAGAAGGCTACCGTCGAGGAGATGGAGCGTACCTTCGATTACGATAGCCTGAGCAGTGCCGACAAGCTGTCCTACGACCTCTGGAAATACGAGTACGAACAGGCGGCAGAATCGGCCAAATGGCGCGACGATGGCTATGTCTTTACCCAGATGCACGGGGCGCATACCTATCTCCCGACGCTACTGATTTCGCAGCACCGCGTGGATACGGCGCAGGACATGCGCGATTATATTTCGCGCGTGTCGGAAATCGGGCGTGCTCTGGGCCAGCTGGTCGACATCGCGGAACCCCGTGCAGCCGCTGGCGTACGTCCGCCCTATTTCGCGTATGACTTCGTGATCGACGAATCGAAGAAGCTGATTTCCGGTGCGCCGTTCGATGATACTGCCGACAACGCATTGTGGGAGGACGGCAAGAAGAAGATCGCCGCTCTGGTCGAAGCTGGCACGATCACCGCTGCCGATGGCGAAACGATGCAGGGCGAGCTCGAAGCTGCGCTGAAGGGCGGGTACAAGGCAGGCTACGACAGGCTGATCACGTTCATGACCGCAGACCGCCCCAATGCCCCCGAAATCGGTGTCGGTGTCGGGGTGCTGCCCAATGGGGACGGGTATTACGCCCATCGTCTGTCGAACAGCACGACCACCGATCTTACCGCGGAGCAGGTGCACCAGATCGGTCTTGACGATGTGAAGCGCATTCATGCCGAAATGGAAGCGATCAAGGACCAGGTGGGCTTCGACGGCGATCTCCAGTCATTCTTCACCTATATCAAGGAAGACAAGGACAATTACTTCCCGCAGGGCGACGAAGGCGCACAGATGTACATCGACGCTGCGACGGCGGCGCTGGACAACATCGAATCCAAGCTGCCCCAGTATTTCGGTCTGCTGCCCAAGGCCGGGCTGGAAGTGCGGAGGGTGGAGCAGTTCCGCGAGCAGGATGGCGGGGCGCAGCATTACAATTCTGGCACGCCCGACGGATCGCGGCCGGGGATCTATTACGCTCACCTGTCCGACATGAGCGCGATGCCGAAGAACATGCTGGAGGTGATCGCCTATCACGAAGGCCTGCCAGGCCATCACATGCAAATCTCCATCGCACAGGAACTGACCGGCGTACCGAAATTCCAGACTCAGCAATTCTACGGTGCCTACACGGAAGGGTGGGGCCTGTATTCGGAGCGTTTTGCCAAGGAAATTCCGGGGACGTATCAGGACCCATATTCGGACTTCGGGCGGCTAAGTTCGGAACTGTGGCGCGCGATCAGGCTGGTCGTGGACACGGGACTGCATTCCAAGGGCTGGACTGAAGATCAGGCCATTGCCTATTTCACCGAGAATTCTCCCCAGAATGCGGAAACGATCCGAAACGAGGTGCGACGCTATCTGGTCATGCCGGGGCAGGCGACAAGCTATAAGATCGGGATGAACAAGATCCTCGATCTGCGTGCGAAGGCGGAAAAGGAACTCGGCGATAAATTCGACATTCGCGGGTTCCACGATGTGGTGCTGGGCGACGGCGCTCTGCCGCTTTCGCTGCTGGAACGCCGCGTCGATGCCTGGATCGACGAGCAACAGACAAGCTGACGAGCAAATACTGTCTGGGACTTTCGGCTGAAGAACTTAGTCCCAAACGAAAAGCCCCGCCGCAGTGATGCGGCGAGGCTCTCGTTGTTACAGGGTATTTAGGTTCAGGCGGCTTCGAGCTCTGCCTTGTCGGCCGTTTCGCCGAGCATTTCGATCAGTGCCTTGCTGAAGGCAGGGATGTCGTCAGGGTTGCGGCTGGTGATAAGGTTGCCGTCCTGGGCAACTTCCTGATCGACCACGTTGGCGCCGGCATTCTTCAGATCGGTGCGGATCGATTTGTAGCAGGTTGCCGTCTTGCCTTCGACGATGCCGGCTTCGATCAGCATCCAGGGGGCATGGCAGATAGCTGCAATCGGCTTACCCGCATCGTTGAATTCACGCACGATCGCGACTGCGCGGTCGTTCACGCGGAGAAGGTCGGGATTGATCTGGCCCCCGGGGATCAGCAGTCCATCGAAATCGGAACAATCGGATACATCATCGATGACTTTGTCGACCTTGACGCTGTTGCCCCAGTCATCCTGGTCCCAGCCCTTGATTTCACCGCTTTCGAGGCTGACGACGACGGTTTCGATGCCCGCCTTTTCGAGGTTCGCTTTGGGCTTTTCGAGTTCGGACTGTTCGAAGCCATCGGTGGCGAGGATCATTACGCGCTTGCTCATGGGAAACTCCTTGATTTGCTGTTACTCATGCAATGCGTGGGGAAAGCGGGTTGTTCCGTTCTTCTAGGCGGGGCGTGGCGGTGGTAGGGCGAGTGTCATGGCCGCCAATGAAACCACGCTCGACAGTGACAAAGACCCGTTCGACGCGATCGTCGACGCCCCGTTCGACAGCGCTCTGTCCGAAAGGTATCTGGTCTACGCGCTGAGCACGATCACCGCGCGATCGCTGCCGGACCTTCGCGACGGGTTAAAGCCCGTGCATCGCCGCCTGCTGTGGGCGATGCGCCAGCTGAAGCTCGACCCTTCCAGCGCGTTCAAGAAGTCCGCACGCGTGGTGGGCGACGTGATCGGCAAGTATCACCCCCACGGCGATGCCAGCGTCTACGATGCAATGGTCCGCCTCGCGCAGGATTTCGCGCTGCGATATCCGCTGGTCGAAGGCCAGGGCAATTTCGGCAATATCGATGGCGATAACGCCGCGGCCTATCGGTACACCGAAGCGCGGCTGACGAAGACCGCGCTGCGGCTGATGGAGGGGCTCGACGAAGGCACGGTCGAGTTCATTCCTACCTACAATGGGGAAGAGCAGGAGCCGGAGATATTTCCCGGCCTGTTCCCCAATCTGCTTGCCAACGGCGCGAGCGGCATCGCCGTGGGCATGGCGACCAACATACCCAGCCACAATGTCGCAGAGATCGTCGACGCTACGCTTGAAGTAATCGACAACCCGCATGTCGAACATGCGCGGCTGATGGAGCTGTTCAAGGGCCCGGACTTCGCCACCGGAGGCATCGTAGCCGAAAGCGCGGAACTTGTAGCTGCGGCGTATGAGACCGGCCGCGGGTCATTCCGTGTGCGCGGGCGTTTTCACGCGGCAGAAGCAGCCAGCGCAGAAGATCGCGAAGCGGGGATCGAGCGAATGGGTGGCGGGCAATGGCAGCTCGTGATCAGCGAGATCCCCTATCAGGTGGCCAAGGGCAAGCTGATCGAACAGATCGCGCAGGCAATCGCAGACCGGAAGCTGCCCATCCTGGAAGACGTGCGCGACGAGAGCGATGAAAAGATCCGCATCGTGCTGGTCCCGCGCAGCCGCAATGTCGACCCCGAGCTGCTCAAGGAAAGCCTGTACAAGCTGACCGATATGGAAACGCGGTTCGGGCTCAACCTCAACGTGCTCGACGCCAGCCGCACGCCGATGGTGATGGGGCTAAAGGAACTGCTGAACAACTGGATCGCCAGCCAGATCGACATTCTGCAGCGCCGCAGCCAGCACCGGCTGGACCAGATCGCGCGGCGGCTGGAGCTGGTCGAAGGCTACATCATCGCCTTCCTCAACCTCGACCGGGTGATCGAGATCATCCGTTACGAGGATGAGCCCAAGGCGGTGATGATGGAGGAATTCAGCCTGACCGACCGGCAGGCCGAAGCGATCCTGAACATGCGGCTGCGCAGTTTGCGCAAGCTTGAGGAAATGCAGCTTCGCCAGGAAAAGGACGACCTGCTCAAGGAACAGGACGAGCTGGACAAGCTGCTCGGCTCGCCAGCACGCCAACGCACGCGGCTGAAGCGCGATCTCAATGCGCTGCGCAAGGAATATGGCGAAGACACCGCATTGGGGGCCCGCCGGACGAGCATTCGGGAAGCAGCGCCCGCGGTCGAATTCAGCATGGACGCGATGATCGAGAAGGAGCCGGTAACGGTGATCCTGTCGCAGAAGGGCTGGATCCGCGGTGCAAAGGGACATCTGCCGCTGGATCAGGATTTCAAATACAAGGAAGGCGATGGTCCTGCCTTCGTGATCCATGCGCAGACTACCGACAAGCTGCTGCTGGCGACCGACAAGGGGCGGTTCTTCACGATCGGGGCGGACAAGCTGCCCGGCGCGCGCGGCTTTGGCGAACCGGTGCGCAATACGCTGGATATCGATGCCAGTGCGCATATCGTGGCGCTGATCGTCCACAAGCCGAAACAGCGCCTGCTGCTGGTGGCGGACACGGGCAAGGGCTTCGGTACGACCACCGACGAACTGCTCGCCGAAACACGCAAGGGGCGGCAGGTCGTCAACCTCAAGGGCGATGCGAAGATGGTGGTGGCGCGGACGATAGAAGAAGGTCATGACCACGTCGCCTGCGTGGGGGACAATCGCAAGCTGGTGGTCTTCAATCTCGAGGAACTGCCCGAACTTGCCCGCGGTCAGGGCGTGACCTTGCAGCGTTATCGCGACGGGGGCCTGTCCGATGCGACCACCTTCACTCTGGCAGAGGGGTTGAGCTGGACCATGGGCGGCAAGGAAGGCCGTACACGCACGGAAGGCGAGATGTGGCAATGGAAGGTGGCCCGCGGCGGGGCAGGGCGGATGCCGCCGCAGGGTTTCCCGCGCGACAACAAGTTTACCTGACGCAACGGTTCCGATGACTGCCGCGGCAGAGGTGAATTGACCGCATGAGAAAAAGGCCGGAAGCGCTTGCGCACTCCCGGCCTTTCGCGACCCTGAAACAGGCTCAGGGATTATTCGCTAGACGATTACTCGCCGGCGCTTTCGGCAGCGGGTGCCGAGGCGCCCATGGCCGCATCGATCTGCGCATTGGTCAGCAGCGCCATCAGGGTGCCGGTCGGGCTGGCAGCGAAATGTTCGCGCAGCAGGGTGACCTTCTTGGTCTCGTCGCCGCCACGGGCGATGATCACATTGTCACCGTCGATTTCGAGAACGGTGCCGAGCGGCGCGTTCTTGGCAGTGACGGCGTTGGCACCGACGACCAGGGCAGCGTCACGCTTTGCGAAAGCTTCCTTCTGGGCTGCCTGCAGCATGCCGACGATCTGCGCCTTGGTGGCGTTGAGCGAAACCTTGTCCTCGGTGGTGCCGAAGGCATTGGCAGGTACAGGTGCCTTCATGTCATCGACGGCCAGAAGGACGGTGTCGCCCTGAACGGCTTCGATGGTGCCGATTTCGGCGCCGTCATTGCCATAGACGGTTGCGCCAGCTGCGACGGAAGCGGTGGCTTCCTGCGCGACGGCAACGCCGGGGGCAACGGCTGCGGTGGTGGTGAGGGCGACGGCGGCAAGCGCCAGCTTCGCGATTTTCATATAAAACTCCAAGGCTTGTTATTCGAAATACGCGGCTCCCCCACACGCGAAACGCGCGATCGAGCCGATCAAGAATGGAAAGAGCGGGCGAGAGTGTGGTTCCCGACACCCGCAAGTCCCCCCACGGGAGAACGGGTACTGTATGTCACGGACTGCGTTTTTTTGCAACCGCGAGGCCTTTATGCTGCAGTGCACCTTAAGCGAGGCTGAAGCGCGCATTGAGTGGATGTTCAGCGAGCGGCGAGTTCCTCGTCGAGCAATTCTTCAACCCTGGTGCGCGTCGGGAATTGTTCATCCACCCAGCGCTTTTCGATCCGCTGCAGTATGCGCGCGACCTCGGGTCCCTTGCCCACGCCGCGTGCAACGATCTCGCCCCCTCTCAGCGGAAAGCGGGGCGCTTCCCATCCGACGATCGACGACGGGTCTTTTCCTGCGATCAACAGGCGATCAAGCGCGCAATCCTTGCCAACCTCATAAGCTAGTCCGCGAGGACGATCACCGTCGCGGGGATCGCGGCGGGCCACGCACATCAGGCGATCGCGCTGGCTGCGGGACAGACGCAGGCGGGCCGATACAGCCTCTGCAACCGGCGGCACGGCCGGCAAAAGCGCAGCCATCCGCCGCATGGCATCGGGTTCTATGTCGGCGGCCCTTTCCGCCTCGATCAGGCGACCCAGCTGATCCACCTCGCGCCTGCCGCATTCGGGCAGCACTTCCTGCAACACCCCAAGGGCGCGCATCTTCGCAATTGTCGCGGACGGATCGGGTAGGGCGAGCAGGTTCTGCATTTCCCAGCCCACGCGTTCGCGGCTCAGGCCCTTCAGGGTCGGGGCGAGGGCGCTGCATGCGGCCGTGGCCTCTTCATCCCAGCCATCACCGAAGCGCGTGGCGAAGCGGAAATAGCGCAATATGCGCAGGTGATCTTCCTGTATGCGCGTTTCGGCATCGCCGATGAAGCGCACACGCCTGGCGGAAAGATCGGCAAGGCCGCTGAAATAATCCGAGATTTCGAGGGTTTCCGGGTGGGCATACAGCGCATTGATGGTGAAATCGCGCCGCGCCGCATCGTCTTTCCATTCGTGGGAAAAGGCGATCGTGGCGCGCCTGCCATCGGTCGCAACATCGCGCCGCAGCGTGGTGATCTCCACATTTCCGTCGTCGAAGATCGCGGTCACGGTGCCGTGGTCGATACCGGTGGGAACAGTGCGGATACCGGCATCCTTGCAGCGATCGATGACGGTGGCGGGCAGATGCCGCGTCGCCGCGTCGATATCATGCACGCGATAGTCCAGCATCGTGTCGCGTACGCAGCCGCCGACCCAGCGAATATCGTCAGCGCCCAGCGTTTCGACGAGCTTGGCGAGGCTCGCGCGCTGCGTCCATTCGGCCTTTGGCAGATGTGCCGTCATCAATGCGCCTCCAGCCACGCTATCCGACGGGACAGGTTCCAGCAGATGGCTGCCGTCACACCCCAGATCCGGTAACCATCATGATTCATTTCCAGATATTCGCGCGTAGCCCCTTTCCAGAAGACCGAATCGTGGTTCCATTGCGAAGCGTCCATGAGCTTTTCGAGGGGGCATTCGAACCAGCTTTCGACTTCACGCGGGTCCGGGCGGATGGAAAGATCGCGTGGCACTGTGGCAAGGACTGGGGTGATATCGAACCCTGTACCGGTTTGATAGCGGTCAGTCGTGCCGATCAGCCGGACGTTCTCTGGCTCGATCGCCAGTTCTTCCCATGCTTCGCGTAACGCCGCGTCCACCGCGCTTTCGCCGTCTTCGACCTTGCCCCCGGGGAACGCGACCTGTCCGGGATGATCGCGCATGGTCCGCGGCCTTTGCGTCAGGATGACTGTGGGATCGGGTCGCTCGGTCACCGCGATCAGGACGGCTGCGTCGGCGGTGCGATCAAGGTCGGCGAAGCGGCTGTCCGACATGAGCTCGCCGACATCACGCGCATGGCCCTGTTCGAACAACTGGGTAAGACGGTCGAAGATCTCGCTCATGTAGGCAGAAGCGAAAAAGTCTCGCCGCCGCTCTTCACGGTCCAGTCGTCACCGCGCTCGAGCGCGATGCGGGCGAGCTGTTCATAGGTCGAACGGTTTAGCCGCGCCTCGCAACCGCGACGGACGTGAATATAGAGCGATGGACTGTCGCCATCGCCGGCCGCGCGTATCGGATGATCAAGCCCAGCCACCACCAGTTCGTCGGTGTTCAGCCGGAAGGCGAGGTCGCCTTCGGTCTCGCTGACATCGGTTGCGATGAAGCAGGCATCTTCCACCTCTATCGACAGTTTCTGATAAGGCACGACGAGCCAGTAGCTGCCGTCTTCTTCCCGGTTCAGGAGGCCCGCAAAGGCGCGCACCATGCCGGGGCGCTTGATCGCCGAACCCTCGTGATACCAGGTTCCGTCGGCACCAATGCGCATGTGACTGTCATCGATATTGTCGGGCGACCATTGTTCGACCGGCGGAAGCTTTCGCTCCGCAACGGCCTCGGCAATCTGTGCCAGCGACATGCCGGCGAGTTCTGGGGGCGGGGTATAGGGCATCGTGGAACTGCCGATGCCAGATAGCGACTAGTTCGCCAAGCTCCACGGGCCCAGCATTCCTTCTGCGGGCAGGATTGCCGGATTGCCGCTGCGCGCCAGCAAGCGGTGTTTTTCGAACGGACCCGGGCAGTGCCAGCCCTGCGTGTGCGCAGCGGTGAACTGCCAGCGATCGTAATAGTCGGGATCACCGATCATAACCTGGGGCAGGGGCGAGGCGCCGTCTTCGAAACCCGCGTCGATCGCGCCGAGACTGGCGGCCATCAGCGCCTTGCCGAAACCTTCGCCCTGCCGTCCCGGCATGACTGCAACTGGACCCACCATGATCATCGGGTGCGCGCGTCCGCGCGGGTCCGTCAGCGCGACCGGCCAGAGCTGGATCGTGCCGGCCAGATAATCGTCATCGTCGAGCGCGGCAAAGCTCAGCGCGTCAAGCCAGTCGGTCCCTTCGCGGATGCGATAGGCCGTGCGGGCATGTCGCCCCTCGCCGAAGGAGGCATCGAGCAATTCTTCGACCATTTGCGGGTCGATAGCGGAAAGGGGAACGAGCGTCGCCATAAGGGCGCGCCGATTAGGGCGCGCCGCAGGCCAAGTCGATCAAATTCGCCTTAGCCCGGTGTTAGTTTGAGCAGCCGCCCGCCTTCCTTGTCTTCGAGCACCCAGATCGCGCCGTCTGGACCCTGTACGATTTCACGCAGACGTTTTTCAAACGGTATGCGCTGCGTTTCGCGCGCGCTTTCACCGTCGATCGTCACGACGACGAGAGCGGAAGGCTTCATGGCCGCGATCACCGCCGCGCCCTTCCAACCTGCGAACTGATCACCGGAATAGAAGATGAAATCGCCCGGCGCGATTACCGGAGTCCAGTTGACTGCCGGCTTGATGAAATCGTCTCTCGTGGAATTGCGGGGTATCGGTTTGCCGTCGTAATGATCGCCGCCAGAGACCTCGGGCCAGCCGTAATTCCCGCCCGATTGCACGAGGTTCAATTCGTCACCGCCAGCGGGGCCGTGCTCCAGATCCCACAGGCGACCCTGGCCATCGAACTGCAGGCCGAGGATGTTGCGGTGTCCCCACGACCATAGCTGTGCGCTGATACCGCCTTCGCCAGCAAGCGGATTGCCTGCTGCAGTCGATCCGTCGAGGTTCAGACGCACGATAGAGCCGAGATTATTCGACGTATCCTGTGCAGGCTGCATTTTCTGGCGGTCGCCGCTGGCAACGAAGAGGTAGCGTTCGTCCGGGCTGAAGGCGAGGCGGTGCGAATAGTGCCCGCGGCCCGTTACCTTCGGCGCCTGCCGCCAGATTACCTCCAGTCCCTCGATTGCACAGGCATTCGTCTGCGCGCATTCCAGAGTTCCACGGCCGACCACAGCCCCGCGCGTATCGCCTTCGCCCGCTTCGGCCCAGCTCAGATAGATCGTGCGGCGATCCAGGCTGCTCGAGGATTCGGACGGCAGGAAAGCTATGTCGCCAAGCCCGCCCTGGCCGCCATAATCGACCTCGGGCGCGCCTGTTACGGTCCCTTGCGTACCGTTCGCCGTATCTACGAATTTGATCGTGCCTCCCCGTTCCGTAATAAACAGCGTATCGGTGCCTGGCGCAAATTCAGCCGCCCACGGCTCGTCGAAGGTGCCGTAATCCTGCGCGTTCAGATCCTGGCCACTGGATACGGAGATGGTTTCCGATGGCATAGGCGTTGATTGGGTCTGCGCGCTATCCCCGGAAGCAGCGTTGCCGCAACTTGCGAGCAGAGCCATAGGCGATAGGGTGGCAGCAAGGACGAACTGGCGCATGTATCATTCAACTCCCGATTGTGGCCTTGGTGCTGCGCCGCTGATCGTCGGTGTGGACGAGGCGGGCCGCGGGCCGCTGGCAGGGCCGGTGGTGGCGGCCGCGGTGGTATTGTGCAACCCGGCACCTCCGGGTCTCGACGATTCTAAAAAGCTTTCGGCCAAGCGCCGTTCCCTGCTCGAGCCGCAAATTCGTACACGATGCGTCTGGGGGCTTGCCGTGGTCGAGCCCGAAGAGATCGACCGGATCAACATTTTTCAGGCCACCATGCTGGCGATGACGCTGGCGGTAAGCCGGCTGGTCGACGCCATGGGCTGCGAGCCGGAAGAGGTTCTGATCGATGGCAACATGACGCCGCACGGTCGCCATCCCGAATGGCGCTGGGCAGGAGCGCGGCCCATCGTGGGCGGGGATGGCAAGGAGAAATGCATCGGTGCCGCCAGCATCCTCGCCAAGGAACATCGCGACCGTCTGATGCGCGAAGCCGCCGAAACCCACCCGCATTATGGCTGGGACCGCAATGCCGGATATGGCACCGCCGAACATATGGAAGCGCTGCGCATGCACGGGCCCACGCCGCTCCACCGGCGCAGCTTCGCCCCGGTGTCGCAGATGGCGCTGCTCTGACATCTGCCGTATCGGGCCAGATTGAGTCCTGAGTGCCACACCCCACAATATTGAGTCCGCATATTTCGCATGGACTCAATATGTTGTGACGGGCACCTTCTGTTCTCTGTAGGACACCCGACCTTAACCATCGTGACTTAGGTTTTTCGTGCTTGACGCGGAGTCCGCTTGGACTCACCCTGTGGATAACTAAGGACAGGGACGAATATCATGGGGGTCATCGAGACCACGAAGAGTCGTGCAAAAGCGGCGGTTAAAATTGCGGATGTACCGAAGGAATTGCTGCCCTTGGGGCGCATCTTGGACGGTGACTGCGTGGAAGCGATGCGTTCGCTGCCCGATGCGTCCGTGGACCTCGTCTTTGCCGATCCGCCTTACAATCTCCAGCTGGGCGGCGATCTGAACCGGCCCGATGGCAGCCATGTGGATGCGGTGACCGATCACTGGGACCAGTTCGACAGCTTCAAGATCTACGACGATTTCACCCGCGAATGGCTGACGGAAGCCAAGCGCGTGCTCAAGCCCGATGGGGCGCTATGGGTCATCGGCAGCTATCATAACATTTACCGTGTCGGCGCGATCCTGCAGGATCTGGGCTTCTGGATCCTCAACGACATCGTCTGGCGCAAGTCGAACCCCATGCCCAATTTCAAGGGCACCCGCTTCACAAATGCGCATGAAACGCTGCTGTGGTGCAGCCAGGGCGAAAAGGCCAAATACCATTTCAACTATCGCGCCATGAAGACGCTGAACGATGAATTACAGATGCGCAGCGACTGGGTTCTGCCGATCTGCAATGGCGGGGAGCGGTTGAAGGAAGGCGGCCACAAGGTCCACCCGACGCAGAAACCCGAGGCATTGCTCTATCGTGTGCTGCTGTCGACGACCGAACGCGGCGACGTGGTGCTCGACCCGTTCTTCGGCACCGGCACTACCGGCGCCGTGGCCAAGCGGCTGGGGCGTGAATGGATCGGCTGCGAACGCGAAGGCAATTATCGCGATGCGGCGCTCAAGCGTATCGAGAAGGAACTCCCACTAGACGAAAGCGCGCTGACCACGATGCAGAGCGCGAAAGCCGCGCCGAAGGTCGCTTTCGGGGCATTGGTCGAAAATGGCTTCATCAAACCGGGCACGCAGGTGTTCGACAAGAAACGCCGCTGGGTCGCAAAAGTCCGCGCCGACGGCTCGCTGGCTTATGAAAAGCAGACCGGCAGCATCCACGGGCTGGGCAAAGACCTGCAAGGCGCACCCAGCTGCAATGGGTGGACCTTCTGGCATTATGAAAATGGCGGCGAGGTAAAGCCCATCGATGCGGCCCGTCAGCTGTATCTGCTGGCTGTGGAAGACTGACGCACGATCCGCGCGGTTTTTTGCAAGAATTTACCAATCGACTGTATTGCCGCACCCGGCCTCACGCAGGCCGGGCAGGTAAATTGTAGTGGCAGGCAGATGAAACAGGACACTATCGGCAGCAAAGTCCTGGCGTTTCTCGCCGGCAATCTGCTCGATCCCACTCCGTTCAACTATCGCTTCGGGTATCTTTATCTCAACCGGACCAGCAAGGTGATCGTCGAGGAAACCGACACCTATATCGATAGCGGCATGCGCATGACGCAGGAAGCTGTTGCCGAAATCATGCAGAAATTCGCCCAGGCTTCGGAAGATCCGGCAGAACGGATTGCCGCACGTGACGAGGCGCTCGACTTATTTCTCGACGCCGCAGGTGAACTGGCGCGTGAAACGCAGCGTCAGGCGGGCGACGTGGGCCGCGACATTGCCGAGGAAAGCCAGGTGATCCGCGAAGGGGCAGAGGGCGAAGATCTGACCAGCGCAATCTGTCGCATCGTCGATCGGGCGGCCCAGGCCGAACGCGAACTGGCTAGTTCATCCAACCGGATCGACAGGCTCCAGCGCGATCTCGAAGAAGCGCGCAACAAGGCGCTGGTCGATGAACTGACCGGCATCGCCAACCGCCGCGCCGCCCGCACGACCATTCAGGATCTCGAAACGCGCAAGGTTCGCTATTGCATCGCGATCATCGATGTCGATCATTTCAAGTCGATCAACGATACCTATGGCCATACGGTCGGCGACCGGGCCCTGAAACTGGTCGCGACCGCGCTGGAGGAATCGCTCGCGCCCTGGCCGGTGGCACGCTGGGGCGGGGAGGAATTCCTGGTGATCGCCGAAATCCCCGACCCTGCGAGGATGGTCGAAAAGGTGCAGGCTGCCAAGGATGACCTGGCCTTTCGCAAACTGAGGCTGCGCGAAACCGACGAGCCGATGAACCCGATCACCTTCTCTGCCGGCGTGGCAGGCTGCTCGAGCACCAGTGAACAAACCCTACGGCGCGCCGACAATGCGCTGTACAAAGCCAAGCAAAGTGGCCGCAACACAGTACTGATCGCGCCGGAGACAGGACGCGTAGGAGACGCTTGACGGTGGTTCGGGAACAAGACTTTCGGCATCCCTCGATAACTGGCTAGACCGCACGACTGCACATCGACGGCGTTGAAGGCACAGCGCGGGGCCCGCTGGACTCATTGCGCCGCCGCCCATAGAGAGCGCTTCGATGGCGCTCATTCCCCGCAGACCCCGGTTTCTGACAGGCAAGATGCCGCAGGAACTGGTCGGTGCGGACGACTGGCACCGGCGTATCGCCATGCTGGTTTCGGCGATATTGATCGGCTTGGCCGCGCTGCTCTTTGCCAAACTGGGCGATGGCGCGCAGGCGATGTTCGCCTCGCTGCGCCGTGATTACGTCTATCTTCCGCTGGTCCTGACCCCGCTGACGTTCCTGCTCGTGTCCGTGCTGACCCGTCGTTTCGCCCGTGAGGCGCGCGGGTCCGGCATACCGCAGGTCATGGCCGCCAGCCGCCAACCGATGGGGCGTATCGCTCGCGCATTGCTTTCCTTGCGCGCTGCACTGGCGAAGATCGTCCTGACAGTCGTCGCATTGCTGGGCGGCGCATCGGTCGGGCGCGAAGGGCCGACGGTGCAGCTGGCCGGTGCGATAATGGTACAGGTCCATCGACTGTTTCGCCTGCGCGTGACGCCCGGGGTGGTGATTGCGGGCGGTGCTGCCGGCGTTGCGGCCGCGTTCAATACGCCGCTGGCGGGAATTGCCTTCGCGATCGAAGAACTGGCCGTCGCCTACGAACAACGCGTCGCGATCCTGGTCATGGGCGCGGTCATGATCGCCGGGCTCACGGCGCAGGGGCTGGCGGGCGACTACATCTACTTCGGCGAACTGGAGGGCAGCCTTCCCATCACCACAGTGCTGGTCGCTGCGCCGCTGGCGGGCCTGCTGGGTGGGCTCTTGGGAGGATTGTTCTCTCGTCTTTTCCTGATGCTGCGCGGCCCGGATGGGCGTTGGGCTGCTTTGCTCGACCGCAAGCCGATGATCACGGCGCTGGTCTGTGGCATTGTAGTGGGACTCCTGATCTTCGTCACCGATGGCGATGCAGCCGGAACAGGCTATGAGCCGACGACCGCTCTGCTTGAGGGGCGAGAGGGCGACTTCTGGTTCGGCCCGGCCAAGTTCTTCGCTGCGCTGGCGACCAGCGCGAGCGGAATTCCAGGCGGGATTTTCGCGCCCTCGCTGGCGGCGGGTGCCGGGTTTGGACAGTGGCTGACTCCGCTTTTCCCAAGCGAACAGGCGGGGCTGATCGTGCTGCTCGGCATGGCGGGATATTTCACCGGCGTGGTCCGCGCACCTCTGACGGCGGTGATCATTCTGGGTGAAGCAACCGGCAGCAGCCACGTCATCCTGCCGCTTTTCGCCACTGCACTGATCGGAGACTGGGCCGGCAGCATGGTGTGCCGCGAAAAACTCTACATCGTCCTCGCACGGGGCTTCCTGCCGCAGCAACCGCGCGAAGACCGACCAGACTGACCTCTTGTTTCACCGCGACCCACTGTCCTACAGAGCTTTCGCGCGCTACGACGTACATCCATGGCCTACAGAGCTTTCGCGCGCTACGACGTACATCCATGGCCAATTTTATGTTACCCGCCTCTCAATGCGTTTCTGCTCGCCGCTACACGCCCAATCTGACGCAGCAATTTATGCAAACCGACGGGATCGGAGCGCAAACAGACAGTATTCCATCGCGAACAGTCAGGTTTTCCGAGCGAGCTGACGGTTTTCTGAGCAAAAAGACCTCATACTGCCCACAGCGACAAATTTTTGCTCCTGAACGGTGTAACACCCGGTCCATGTCTCAGGTTTTGAGGGACAAAGCTGAATGAGTGACAGTGTCTATATTCGGCCCGTCGGCCTCGTGTCGGGTCCGCAGAGCGAGCATGGCAATGCGATCCGGCTTGCGGGCAGCATGGTGTATGCCAGTCGCTTTGCCGTCGTTCTGCGCCGCGATGGCGTTGTGGCGGAGCGCTGGCTGGCAGCTCCCGATAGCATGGCCGAAATCCTGGGTCGGTTGCCCGACGAGTGTGCGGCGGAGGCGGAAACGCAGTGGTCCAATCTCGCGCTTGTGCAGCCGCCCCTGGAGCTTGGCGCACGAACCATCCGGCTCGACCAGCCGCAAATTATGGGCATCCTCAACGCGACACCCGACAGCTTCAGCGACGGGGGCCGGTTCCTCGATGACCGCGAGGCGGGGCGCGATCACGCGGCCACTATGGTCGAGGCGGGCGCTGCGATCATCGATATCGGCGGCGAAAGTACCCGCCCGGGTGCAAAGGCCCTTTGGGAAGGGGACGAGATCGAGCGCATCGTGCCGGCCATCGAAGCCTGTGTCGGCATGGGCGCTGCGGTCAGCATCGACACACGCAAGGCTGCCGTGATGGAGGCGGCGCTGGAGGCTGGCGCGCATCTGGTCAACGACGTATCCGGCCTCGCGTATGATCCGCGCAGCGCGGAGGTCGTGGCTCAGGCCGGTTGTCCCGTCGTCCTTATGCACGCGCCGGGTGCGGGCGGGGACGATCTTCACCACGGCGGGGAATATTCCAACGTCGTCTTCGACGTGTTCGACGCCTTGCGCGAGCGACGCGATGCGGCGCTGTCGGCGGGGATCGAGGCTCGCAATATCCTGCTCGATCCGGGTATTGGCTTCGGCAAGAGCCTGGCGGACAATCTCGCCTTGATGAACGCATTGCCCCTGTTCCACGCGCTCGGGCACCCGCTCCTGCTCGGAGTCAGCCGCAAGCGAATGATCGGTGCACTTTCGAACGAGGCAGAGGCTGGCGATCGACTTGGCGGCAGCGTGGCGCTGGCGGTGAAAGGCATTGATGCAGGCGTTCAGCTCATACGCGTGCACGACGTCGCCGAAACTGTTCAGGCGCGCAATGTATGGCGGGGGCTGCGCGATGCGGCGCTGACCGATTTCGCCGACCTGCCCGCCTGATCGCTTCTCTTACGAGTCGATCAGGCGGCGTCGTCGATCCCGAGTTCGGCGAGTTTGCGATACAATGTCGAGCGGCCGATGCCGAGCCTGCGAGCCACCTCGGTCATGCGCCCGCGATAATGGCCGATGGCGAGACGGATGATATCGGCCTCGATCTCTTCCAGCGGCCTGACATGCCCGTCTTCGGTGTACAGCAGGACACCCAATCCCCGGGCCCGGCTCTCGCCGCGGTCGGCCTTGTCGCCGATCAGGGCGGCCAGCTTCTGGAAACTGTGCGCGGTCAGGGCTTCGCGCTGTTCGAACACGCAGGCCCGGAACAGCACAGCCTGAAACTGGCGGATGTTTCCCGGCCAGTCATAGGCTTCGAGCAGGCTGAGCGCGCTGTCTGCGATAGAATGATGTTTGAGGCCGGGCCGCTCACCGATGAGGCTGAGGAAGTACCGGGTCAGCGCCGGTATGTCGCCCAGCCGTTCGCGCAGCGCCGGCAGGCGGATGCGCGTGGCGGAAAGCTGTTCGAACAACTCCTTGGAAAACTCGCCATTCGCCGTCAGCTTGTCGAGCGGAAGCGTTGAGGTGGCAAAGATACGCAGATCGATCTTGAAGCCGTGGGAGGCGCCCGTCGGGCGAACGATACCGCTGGCAAGCACGCCGGCAAGCCGTTGTTGCTGGTCTGCGGGGAGGCGATCGACATCGACCAGGATCAGTGTGCCGCCATCGCAATATTCGATAAGCCCGGTCTGGCGGTCGAAAGCACCCGCAAAGGCTCCCTTTTCGTGCCCGAACAGCAGCGATTCGAGCGATGCGGGAGGCATTCCTCCGCAATGGACGACGCGCATGATCGCCTTGGCCCGGGTACTGGCCGCGTGCATTGCCCGCGTCAGCATGTCCTTGCCGGTACCGCGCTCGCCCTCGACCAGCACGTGGGCGTGGCCGCGCGAAGCAGTGGCTGCCTTGGCCAGCGCGGTACGAAACGGTGCCGCCGAACCGACCATGGCATCGAAATCGACCGGGTGCGGCAGTTTCTCTGCCAAGGGTTGAAGCTCGGCGTCGGGTAGTTCGGAATGATCCGCCCTGTCGAGCGCCTGCAGCAGTCGATTGGGACCGAGCGGTTTGACCAGAAAATCGGTCGCGCCCGCCCGCATGGCCTCGACCGCGAACAGCGGTGAATTGTCGGCCGTCAGCGCTAGAAGCGGCGTATCGGGCCGCGCATCGCGCAATTCGCGGATCAGGTCGCGCGGCGCATTTCCGTCGGTCCATTTGTCGAACAGTATTGCGTGGACCTGATCAGATTCCGGAGACGCCAGCATTTCGAGCGCTTCTTCGCCACTCGTGAAACTGACGACGCGCCAGCCTGCGCGTGCGGCGAGGGTTGCGACGAGCCGGTTCTGCGCCGGTTCGTCGTTGATCAGCATCAGCAGGCGTGGTTCCTGTGTTGCCATCTTGGTTCGCAATGCTCCCTCGGTCCCCGGACATGGTACATATCCGTTCGCATATGTCTTACGCGCGGCGGGTTAATTGCCAATTAAGGCTGTTCCAAGCGGTATTTGGCAACAGCGGGGTTGAGCAGCGCGCACCACCGCGATAGATCGACTTCAATATCAAACTCCATGATGGGAATACGAAAGATGGACTCCGCCAACGACATGAAGGCGCACAGCAGGACTTACGGCTCCTTTATTGGTACGCTCAAATGGTCCGTGCCGCTGATTGCCCTGATTGCCCTGTTCGTCGTCATTCTGATTTCAGACTAGGCGCATGGCGCTACGCATCGCGGTGATGAAAGAACGCGCTCCCGGTGAAAGCCGGGTGGCGCTGACACCCGAAACGGCGAAGAAGTTCGCTGCGCTCGGGGCCACGGTCGCAATCGAACAAGGTGCCGGGCTCGGCGCCTCGATCACCGACGATGCGTATCGCGAGGCGGGTGCCGAAGTCGGCACCTCGGCCGATGTTATCAGCGGGGCCGATATTATCCTCGGCGTTCAGGCCCCTGATCCGACGCAGCTAACGGGTGCGAAACCCGGTGCGTGGGTTGCAGCGACGTTCGATCCGTTCCGTAATGGCGAGCTGGTTGCGGCCTATGCTGCGGCGGGGCTGGAAGCCTTGAGCATGGAATTCATGCCGCGCATCACACGTGCGCAGAGCATGGACGTTTTGTCGAGCCAGTCGAACCTCGCCGGATACAAGGCAGTGCTTACTGCCGCGAATACCTATGGCCGTGCATTTCCTATGATGATGACCGCTGCCGGTACCGTTCAGGCGGCCAAGGTTTTCGTAATGGGTGTGGGGGTGGCCGGTTTGCAGGCAATCGCTACGGCGAAGAGGCTCGGCGCACAGGTAAGTGCAACCGACGTACGCTCCGCGACCAGGGAGCAGATTCAATCGCTGGGTGCGAAACCGATCTTCGTCGAAAATGTCGCCGGTATCGAGGGCGAAGGTTCGGGCGGTTATGCCACCGAGATGAGCGAAGAATACCAGAAAGCTCAGGCCGAACTGGTTTCCGCACACATCGCGAAGCAGGACATCGTCATTACGACTGCCCTTATCCCGGGTAGGCCTGCACCGCGATTGATCTCGGACGGACAGATCGCCAGCATGAAACCGGGCAGCGTGATCTTCGATCTCGCCGTGGCGCAGGGCGGCAATGTGGAAGGTTCGGTGCCTGACCAGACAGTAGAGAAGCACGGCGTGAAAATCGTTGGCTACGCGAACACTGCCAATCATCTCGCTGCTGATGCCTCGGCGTTATTCGCGCGCAACCTCTACAATTTCCTCTTCGCTTTCTGGGACAAGGAGACGGGACGTCCCGTGCTGGACGAAGAAATCGGCGATGCCGTTCGGCTGACAAAAGACAACAAGGTCGTGAACTCCAGACTGGCAGGCTGAGCTTCCCGCGACTCCTTCAAAATAAAAGTGCATCCGATCTGCACATGGCCGCGTAACTGTTCCTGTAGAAACAGGAGCATCCCACTATGAACTATCCTAAGAAATTCGCCTTCGCCGCTCTCGCAGCGATGAGCGTCGCCACGGCCGGCTGCATGAGCATGGGCGATAACATGGCGATGGACGAACAGGTGGCTTACGTGGACGGTGCGGCAATGTACCCCACGATGAACATCATCGAAAACGCGGTAAATTCGCCAATTCACACGACATTGGTCGCTGCAGTGAAGCAGGCGCAGTTGGTCGATACGCTTTCCGGGCCCGGACCGTTCACCGTATTCGCACCCACCGACGAAGCCTTCTCGCGCGTTCCTCAATCCATGCTCAATTCGCTCATGATGGACAGCAATCGTGCTGCCTTGCAGAAGGTGCTGACCTATCATGTCGTACCCGGACGCATCACGGCTGCCGATCTCATGCAGCGGATCCGCGCTGGTAACGGCACCGCAACGCTGACTACGGTCGAAGGGGAGCCGCTCACCTTCACCATGCAGGGCGGAAATGTGATGATCAAAGGCATGAACAACAGTTCGGCTACGGTAACGCAAGCCGACGTAATGCAGTCGAATGGCGTGATCCACGTCGTCAACGGCGTGCTGACGCCCTCTATGTAATTTGACCTGTATCGAATAGCGGGGCCGCGGATGCATCGAGCATTCGCGGCCCATTTCGTTTGGCGCTCGACTTGCCATGCCCTGCTTGCAATAAGGCAGGGACAAAGAGGGAAGGGGACGTCGCCTTGGATTTCATAAGCATCCTGTCGATCTTCGTGCTGGCATGCTTCGTCGGCTATTACGTCGTCTGGTCGGTCACGCCTGCGCTGCACACGCCCCTGATGGCGGTGACCAATGCGATTTCCAGCGTCATCATCGTCGGCGCGCTGATCGCGGCCGCGGCGGCGGACGTGCCGGGGGCGAAGTGGCTGGGCCTGCTCGGCATCGTGCTCGCCAGCGTCAACATTTTCGGCGGGTTCGCAGTGACGGCGCGAATGCTCGCGATGTACAAAAAGAAGGAGAAGAAGTGATGCTTCGCCTTCTGCTTGCCGCGCCATTCGCGGTCTTGGCCGTGCCCGCCCATGCCGCCACAGGAGAGACCGTCAGCCCTTGGGTCGCGCTCGCCTATCTCGTCGCGGGCGTGTTCTTCATCCTGGCGCTGCGCGGCTTATCCAGCCCTGCGACGAGCCGGACGGGCAACCGCTTCGGCATGGTCGGAATGCTGATCGCCGTCGTGACGACGCTGATGACGCATTGGCCGATGCAATCGAGTGGAAACTGCGATAATTTAAAACTCAGTGACGGGGCCACGTTTGGTTTCTGCACCGAAATTTTCGTCATCGACTGGGCATCCTTCGGCGAAATCCTCGCCGCGATTGCCATCGGCGCGCTGATCGGCATCACCATCGCCCGCCGTATCGCCATGACGGCGATGCCCGAACTGGTGGCGGGGTTCCACAGCCTCGTCGGTCTTGCCGCAGTGCTGGTGGGCTGGGCGGCCTATCTCAATCCCGACGCCTTCGGGCTGTTCGTAGAGATAGACCGGATCGTCGATCTCGATGTTGAGAACATCATGATGGGCATTTCTTCGGTTTCCAAGGTCGAGATGGGCCTCGGCATCGCTATCGGGGCGATCACATTCTCCGGCTCAGTCATCGCCTTCCTCAAGCTCTCGGGCAAAATGAGCGGTTCGCCCATTCTCCTTCCCGCAAGGCATGTCATCAATCTCGGCACGCTCGCCGCAATCATCGTGCTTACTGCGCTCTTCGCTATGGCAGGGCCCGACGAGACCTTGCCGCTGATCATTGCGCTGACCGTGCTCGCTTTCGTCATCGGCTTCCTACTTATAATCCCCATTGGCGGGGCGGACATGCCGGTCGTGGTGTCGATGCTGAACTCCTACTCGGGCTGGGCGGCAGCGGCGATGGGCTTCACGCTCGGCAATACCGCGATGATCATCACCGGCGCGCTGGTCGGATCGTCGGGCGCGATCCTCAGCTACATCATGTGTCGCGCGATGAACCGCAGCTTCATCAGCGTGATTGCAGGCGGGTTCGGCGCGGATGACGGCGGCGGCGCTTCCGGCGAGCCGCGCGAACAGCGCCCGTACAAGCAGGGCAGTGCGGCCGACGCCGCCTTCATGCTGGAACAGGCGGAAAAGGTCATCATCATCCCGGGTTACGGCATGGCGGTTGCGCAGGCGCAGCACGCTCTTCGCGAAATGACCGACGTGCTGGAGGAAAAAGGCGTCGAGGTGAAGTTCGCCATTCACCCGGTCGCCGGCCGCATGCCGGGTCACATGAACGTGCTGCTGGCCGAAGCCAGCGTGGATTACGACAAGGTGTTCGAACTGGAGGACATTAACAGCGAATTTTCGCAAGCCGATGTGGCTTTCATCATCGGGGCCAACGACGTGGTCAATCCGGCGGCCAAGACCGACAAGTCTTCGCCCATTTACGGCATGCCCGTGTTCGACGTGGACAAGGCCAAGCAGGTCTTCTTCATCAAGCGGTCGATGGGCGGCGTCGGCTATGCCGGGGTCGACAACGATGTGTTCTACATGGACCAGACGATGATGCTGCTGTCCGATGCCAAGAAGATGGTCGAAGAAATCGTGAAGGCGCTCGACTGACATGAAACGGGTCGCGATTATTCTTGCGGTTCTGGTTATCGCCGGGCTGATCCTGTGGGCCACCGTTGGCGGCGGCTTCCAGGGATCGGTGGAAGATAGGCTCGAGGATGAAATGGTCGCTGCCGGACTGCCCCAGCCGATGGCCGAGTGCATGGC
This sequence comes from Qipengyuania sp. NPDC077410, assembly GCF_044543405.1. Lineage (NCBI taxonomy): Bacteria > Pseudomonadati > Pseudomonadota > Alphaproteobacteria > Sphingomonadales > Erythrobacteraceae > Qipengyuania > Qipengyuania sp. NPDC077410. Next base: position 342,209 of record NZ_JBITWB010000002.1, read on the forward strand.
AGGCCGCATGGCGGACCGGCTTTCGATCGGCCAGCTGCGCAAGCTCGAAAGCCTCCGGCCCGAGGAAGGCGAAGCGGATATTCCGCTGAACATCGCCGAATTTCTCGAGCGGGTACGCCGCGTGGACGACCCCGAAGTGCTGGAAGTTTCCGCCACGTCCGCTGCCATATGCGCCTTCGGGGCCGGCTGAGACCCTTGCAATCGTTCGACCTTGCGCCACAATGCGTTGCAAGGGAGAGACTCATGACCATCAGACTGCCGCTTGCCGCTGCATTGCTCGCCTGTGCAATGCCCGCATTCGCCGCGACGCATAATGTCGCCCCGGGCGAAGACGCTCAGAAGGCCTTGCAGGAGGCGCTGATCCTTGCCGAGCCGGGCGACGAGATCGTCCTTGCGGCGGGCCGCTATACCGTCACCGATGGCCTCAGCCTCGATGTCGACAATGTCACCGTCCGCGGTGCGGGAATGGATGGTACGGTTCTCGATTTCACCGGCCAGCAGGGTTCGGGCGAAGGGCTGCTGGTCACCAGCGACAACGTAACCCTGCGCGATTTCGCGCTGGAAAACCCCAAGGGCGACGGCATCAAGTCCAAAGGCGCCGACAACATCGTCTATCACCGCATTCGCGTCACATGGACGCGCGGCCCGCACGCGGAAAACGGGGCCTACGGGATTTATCCCGTCGAAAGCACCGGGGTGTTGATCGACGGTGTGAAGGTCACCGGGGCATCCGATGCCGGCATCTATGTGGGCCAATCGAACGGCATCACGGTGCGCAATTCGATCGCCGAGGCGAATGTAGCCGGGATCGAGATCGAGAACAGCCGCAATGCCCTGGTCGAACATAACGTCGCGACGCGCAATACCGGCGGCATTCTGGTGTTCGATCTGCCGGCGCTACCGGTCATGGGCGGCGGCAATGTGATCGTGGCGAACAATCTCGTGGTCGCGAACGACACGCCCAATTTCGCCCCTCCCGGCAATATCGTCGCGAGCGTGCGCCGGGGCACCGGCATCCTGATCATGGCCAATGACAAGGTCCTTATCGAGAACAACATCCTTTCGAGAAATCCGACCGCTCCGATCATGGTCATCGCTTACACCCAGAGCTTCGACGACGAGCGGTACAATCCGCTTCCGCGCGATGTCGTGATCGGCGAAAACCTCTATGACGGCGGCGGTTACGACCCCCAGCTCGATGGGGCGGACATGTTGCTCGGTGCCTTCGGGGGCGAGTTGCCGCCGGTGCTGTGGGATGGGCTTGGCTCCGTGACCGCGGTCGAGGATACCTCCGGCTGGAGCCTCAATCTCACCGAAGTGGGCAAGGGGCTCGATGCGGCGAAGCCCGGGCCGTTGACCGTTGCGGCGCCGACTGGCGAATTCGACAGAAACGGCATTGGCGCGCCCGCCGAACTGGACGACCGGCTGGGGGCATGAAACCGGCTGTCGCCCTGCTCGCCAGCGCATGCCTCGCGCTGGCCGGGTCCGTTGCCGTGCGGGCGGAACTTCTCCAGCCGGGAAACTCGCGCGCACAGGTGAACGATGCGGCGGTGCTGCACGGTTTGCCGCAGAACTTGTCCGACTTCGGCTTCTTCGAAAACCAGACTGAACAGCAACCGGGGCAGGGGGTCACGCCTTACCGGCTCAATACACCCCTGTATTCGGACGGCGCCGAGAAATTGCGTTTCGTCTATGTGCCCGGTGGCGCGGCGATGAAGGCGCAAGGCGAAGGGCTGCTCGACATTCCGGTAGGAGGGGCGCTGATCAAGACTTTCGCATTCGATCAGGATGGCGGGCGCCGCCTGATCGAAACGCGTGTGCTGCTGCATCGCGCGGATGGCTGGCTGGCACTGCCTTACGTCTGGAATGACGAACAGACCGAGGCGCGGCTGGCCATTGCAGGCGCGCGTGTCGATGTCACGACACCGGGCGGGGAGGCTATCAGCTACCGCGTTCCGAACAAGAACCAGTGCAAGGAATGCCATGGCCTCGGCGGTGCGGTTACTCCGATCGGACCTAAGGCGCGAAACCTGTCGCGCGAATGGCTTGGCAAAATGGTCGCCTCGGCCCATCTCGATGCGGTCCCGGATGGATCGGACCAGTTGCCGATCTGGGAATTGCGCCAGAGCGCGGATCTGGCCGATGCCGCGCGTGGCTATCTGGACGTCAATTGCGCGCATTGCCATCAGCCCGATGCGACAGCTTCGAACAGCGGGCTGGACCTGCGTTGGGAACAGAAGTCACCGGATGCGATCGGGATCGGCAAACGCCCGGTTGCCGCCGGTCGCGGGGCTGGCGGCCACATGTTCGATATCGTGCCGGGTTCGCCCGACACATCCATCCTGACCTATCGCATGGCCAGCGCCGAGCCCGGTGTTGCGATGCCCGAGCTTGGCAAATCCACAGTCGATGACGACGGGCTGGATATTGTACGACGCTGGATCGCACAGATGAGACCGTGATGCGTGCACGCTCGTCTGCTGGCGGGAATACCTCGTTTTGGGCCTTCTTGGGCACACTGGCGCAGAAGCATGGAAAAGCGATGGAACCGCCTCTGGCGCAACCCGTTCTAACCCCCTGATACGTGGGCAAACTGCGATCAGGTTGATTTCAGGGCGGAAAAGGACGGACGGTTGCGGAAACTCGGCATTATCGGGGGCATGAGTTGGATTTCCACTCGGGCATATTACGAACGGATCAATAAAATCGTGCAGAAGAAGGCGCCGCCGATGGCGAGCCCTCCGATGCTGATCGAAAGTCTGGACTATGCGCCAATCGCGGCGGCCAAGAACGCCGATGATTGGGACAGCATCGCTTCGACGCTGGTAGAATCTGCCCGGCGGCTGGAAGCTGGCGGAGCCGAAGGGCTCGTCATGGCAGCCAATACGATGCACAAGGTCTATGATCGCCTGACCGAAGCCGTCTCCATTCCGGTGCTCCACATCGCCGATTGCGTTGGCAAGGCGATGGAGGAAGACGACTGCAAGAACGCCGCGCTTCTGGGTACCCGTTTCGTGATGACGGAAAGCTTCTATCGCCAGCGTCTCGTCTCGCATGGCGTGGACCTGCTCGCGCCCGATCAGGGTGATGTCGAACTCGTCGACGGGATCATTTACAAGGAACTCATGCTCGGCCGGGTCACACGCGATGCCGAACGCGCGCTCAAGACCATCATTACGATGAAGGAAAAAGAAGGGGCGGAAGCCATCGTGCTCGCCTGCACCGAACTCGAACTCGTCGTCGATACCGACGCCAACGTGCTCCCGGTCTACAATTCCACCGATATTCACTGCCGGGCTGCGGCGGATTGGATTCTGTCCTGACCTGATCCGGACGACGAACCCGGCCTCTGCGCCGCACAACCTGCCGAAAATCCGCCGGGTTCGCTTTTCGTTCACGTTGTCGCCCCCCTGCCGCTGACCTAAGCGTCGCCGCGCATGCACACAGCACCCTACGCATCCGATCCCGCCGCAAGTCGCGGGCGCGAGTTTCCCGAGGAACGAGCAGGTTCGCGCGGCCCCCGCAGCGAATTCCAGCGTGACCGCGACCGGATTGTCCATTCCATCGCATTCCGGCGCCTGCGATCGAAGACGCAGGTCTTCATCGCACCGGATGGTGACCACTACCGCACCCGCCTGACACACAGCCTGGAAGTGGCCCAGGTCGGTCGGGTAATCGCACGCGAACTGGGCCTTAACGAAGATCTGACGGAGGCGCTTTGTCTCGGGCATGATATCGGACATCCGCCGTTCGGACATGCAGGCGAAAAGGCGCTCGAACAGGCGATGGTCCATGCGGGCGGTTATGATCACAATGCTCAGGGCCTGCGCACCCTGGCCCGGCTCGAAGGTCCCTATTGCGACCATGACGGCTTGAACCTGACGTGGGAAACGCTTGAAGGTCTGGCCAAGCACAACGGCCCCGTGGCGGCTCCCAGCTGGGCGCTTGCTGAAATCGATCAGGCCTTTTCGCTCGAACTGTCGACCTGGCCCTCGCTCGAAGCGCAGGTCGCCGCTGTTGCGGACGATATCGCCTATGACAATCACGACATAGACGATGGTCTGCGCGCAGGTTTCCTCTCGCTCGACGATCTGCTCTCGCTCGACTGGCTTGCCGATCAATGGCGCGAAGTCGAACGGCGGTTTCCCCACGCCCCGCGCGATCGCCAGCAGCGCGAGCTCGTCAGGACGCAGATCGGGTTGATGGTAAACGACGTGATCACGCAAACCCGCGCGCAGACCAGCGGGATCATGAGCGTCGACGAAGTGCGCGCAGCAGGGCGCCAACTGGCCACTTTCACTCCGGCGATGCGCGAGCATGAGCGCAGGCTCAAGCGGTTCATGTACGATCGGCTGTATTATCACGATGAACAGATCGCGACGGCTGAACATGCGCGGGACGTTATTGCGCGCCTGTTTGCAGCCTACCATCAGGATGAGACCAATCTGCCTTCACCGTGGCTTGCATCGCTGCCGAAACAGGAACCGGAGCGCAGCCGCCATATCGCCGATTTCATCGCCGGTATGACCGATCGCTACGCCATCGATCAGTGTCGGCGCATTTACGGTCGTGCCCCTGAGGGACTGAGCAATGTCTGATACGATCCGCATCGCGTTGATCGGCGCAACGGGGCTGATCGGCACGACGGTTATCGGTCAATGCATCGGGCGCGAGGACGTTCGCCTGACGGGCATCGCGCGGCGCGAAATGAAGTTGCCTCGCGGTATTCGGATGGAACTTTTCGTCGCTGAACCTGCCAAGTGGGGCGAAGTAATCGAGGCGATACGGCCCACGGCTCTGATTTGTGCGCTGGGTACGACGTGGAAGAAAGCTGGCGAGGAAGAAGCGGCGTTCCGCGCCGTCGATCATGATCTGGTTCTGGAAACCGCGCAGGCTGCCAGGAAACTGGATGTAGAACGTTTCGTCCATGTCAGCTCTGCAGGCGCGGATCCAATGTCGAGCAAGTTCTATCTGAAAGTGAAGGGTGAGGTCGAGCGGGAACTGACCAAGATGCGCTTCGGCCGGTTGGACATACTGCGGCCCGGCCTTCTGATCGGAAAGCGCGAAGGCGATCGCCGTCCAGCGGAACGGTTTGGTATCGCTGCGGCGCCTTTGGGCAACCTCCTGCTGCACGGCAGCTACCGCCGGTTCCGCGCAATCAGGGCCGACAGTGTCGCCCAGGCTGCGCTTGCGCTTGCCAAACGGGCGGCGAGGGGCCGTTTCGTCCATGACAATGACGGCATACTGCGTGCAGCGAAGACGTTACCGCAGATCGAACACGACGCGAGTTAGAGCCTAAGGAGATCCGGCATGTGGGATACGGTTTTCAGCACTGCAAACCTGCTCGCCATGGTCATGTGGGCGGGATTGATACTGCTTCCGCGCTGGCCGGCACTGCTGGCTGCTGTCCTTTACGCAGGCGTCGGCCTGTTGAGCTTTGCGTATCTCGTCGGCCTCGTGGGCATCCTTACTGGAACGTTCGATCCGGGTGGCTCAAGCGGCTCGGCCGGCTTTTCGACGATCGACGGCGTACGCGCGATTTTCGCCAGCGATGGAGGCGTGACCATCGGGTGGATACATTACCTCGCCTTCGACCTCTTCGCCGGCTTGTGGATCGCGCGCGATGCCGACGCGAAGAACTTCTCCCGGCTTGTCCAGGCACCGATCCTGGTGGCCACCTTCATGGCCGGGCCGGTGGGGCTGTTTCTATGGCTCGTAATTCGGGAAAAACGCGCCCGGTCGGCCGGTCGCTGGAAGTGACGCAAAACAGGTTGCACGAAGCAACCGAGATGGCATGATGCTGCAAAAGCTGTCAAAAGCGGAGAGGCTTCATGACTGAAACGCAAAGGCTCACATTCGATGAGCTCATCCACCACTGGGCGCTTGAAAAACCGGATCAGGTTGCGCTCGAACAGGATGGCGATGCGCTGACCTTTTCTCAGCTCGAGGAGCGGTCGCGCAGAATTGTTTCCATGCTGCGAACGCACGGGCTGGCGAAGGGCGACAGGATTGCCTGGCTGGGCAAGAATGCGCGCCATTATTTCGAACTGTTCTATTCGGCTGCGCGCATGGGCGTGGTCATGGTCCCGATCGGCTGGCGACTGGCTGCACCGGAGATCGCCTATATCCTCGAAGACACCGGGGCACGGCTGCTGTTTACCGGGGAAGGGTTCGATGATCTTGCTGCCATGGCTTGCAGCCAGATCGAAAGCCCACCCCAGGTAATCGATACGCGCGGTGCGCAGGCCGAAATTGCTTCTGCACCGGCCGATGATTTTACAGGGGCCGGGCCTCAGGACGCAGTCCTCCAGCTCTACACGTCTGGCACCACAGGGAATCCCAAGGGCGCGGTCCTGACGAATGCCAATCTCTTTTCGCTACGCCAGCCGGCGGAAGAGGCGGCCCAGCCATGGTCGAGCTGGGATGATGATGAAGCGATCCTCATCTGCATGCCATGCGCGCACATCGGCGGAACCGGTTTGGGGATCATGGCGCTGGCTGCCGGCATACGCGGAATTGTGCAGGCCGAATTCACACCCGATGGCGTGCTGGACGGGTTTGAACAGGGGATCACCCGGCTCTTCATCGTCCCGGCCGCGCTGCAGATGGTCGTTCACCATCCGCGCGCCAGGAACACCGATATGTCGGGGGTCAAATACGTCATGTATGGCGCGGCACCGATCCCCCTCGATCTGTTGCGCGAAGCCGTCCACACCATTCCGGATGCGGGCTTTCTGCAATGCTATGGCATGACGGAAACAACCGGCACGATCGCGATGCTGCCACCGGAGGACCATTGTCTCGAAGGCAACGAGCGCATGAAATCGGCAGGCAGGGCCGTCCCGGGCGCAGAGCTCAAAGTGGTGGGTGACGACGGCGAGGAACTACCCATCGGCGAGGTGGGCGAGCTGATCTGCAAAAGCCCCTCGAACATGGCTGGCTACTGGAACCTTCCGGACGCGACGACGGCGGCGCTCAAGGACGGCTGGATGCATACAGGGGATGCCGCCTATATGGACCGGGATGGCTATGTGTACATCCAGGACCGCATGAAGGACATGATCATATCGGGCGGCGAGAACGTCTATCCGGCGCAGGTGGAAAGCGCGATCTACGGTCATCCGGCGGTGGGAGAGGTCGCGGTGATCGGCGTGCCCGACGAAACCTGGGGCGAAGCGGTCAAGGCCTGTGTGGTGCCGAAGCCGGGCCAAGTGCTGGATCCCGACGACGTCATTGCCTTCACGCGCGAGCGACTGGCCGGTTTCAAGGTACCCAAGACCGTGAATCTCATTCCGGAAATGCCGCGCAATGCCAGCGGCAAGATCCTGCGGCGCGAGCTGCGGGCCCCTTACTGGCAAGGGCGGGACAGGCAGGTCAATTGAAACGTCATGCACCCGCTACGGCCCGCAACTCGGGACCGATTGCCGACGTGCTGGCGCAGGAACTGCCCGCCAGCGGACTGGTCCTCGAAATCGCCAGCGGCACGGGCGAACACGCCCTGTTCATGGCCAGCCGCTTTCCCGAACTGACCTGGCAGCCGAGCGATTTCGATCAGGAAGCGGTGGCCTCGATCGACGCGTGGGCCAGCGAAGCAAAGCTCGCCAACCTGCGGCCCGCAATCCAACTCGACGCATCCCATCCCCCCTGGCCTGTTGGAAATGCAGACGCCATCCTATGCGTGAAAATGCATTCTGACAGTTGTTACAACGGAAAATCAGTAGGTTATCGCAAATATGATGCCTGCGTTTGCATCAATATGATCCACATAAGCGATTGGAAAGCGACTGTCGGGCTGTTCAGAGGATGCTCGAAATACCTTACAGAGGCCGCTCCAATTATACTCTATGGCCCGTACTTGGAAGAAGGTGTGGAAACTGCTCCATCCAACTTGGCGTTCGACCGCTCCTTGAAAGAGCGAAATCCGGCTTGGGGCCTCCGTACATTAGCTCACGTGGACGAGGTGGCTGCTACGTTCGGATTTGAACGCACCATCCGCTACGAGATGCCCGCAAATAACCTCTCTGTGGTCTACCGAAGAGGTTCTGCAAGCGGCCTGTGAGCTAGATTTGTACGGAATTACGGCTTTGCTCATTTTCAACAGAGAAGCGGACAGGCAGCTAGCGACCCCATTGTGGACATTACGAACAAGGCTCAGCTAGGATCGGGCGCGGCCTGACCTGCCATAGAGCAGCCGTCTCTAAGTTGTAGGCCCCGCCCTCCTTTGGCTGCAGGACAATCAGGAAGTCACGGTCATCCCGTATCTGCGCGTGAGAGATCGCTGTTGCCGGAATAACCTGCCGCCGTTCTGACCCTCTCACTATTCGCTTGGCGCGGACTTGAAGGCGCCATTCGCTTCGCCAATTTGGCAAGACCTCATCACGATCATGAAGTGTCGTGCTGCCTACTGTGGCGATGCGACCTATTACGACAAGATCATCGCAGCCGTAAGGGAGCTCGCTGGCAGGTTCGTTAGTCTCAATAGTGGTGCAGCCAGCAACAAGGAGAGACAGAACTATTGAAATGCGAGAGGCCATGCTCCCCACACCTACTGGCCACGATGTCCGCTTTCCACCCCTAATCGGACATTCGATAACAGGAACGACCCGTCCAAAAGCGGACTGGCAGCTTTGCCACGGTTGGCACCGAAAGCTGCCTGTCAGCTAACGACCCATTGCGGACATAACTTGAGTAGCTAAAGTTACTCGGAAGGAGAAGGATTGGTGAGCTTGGCGCGGATCATCACATTTCGGAATTTCGCAGTAGCTGTCGGGCTTTGCTTGACTGCATCTGCTACCTTGGCGCTAGTTCCTCTTGTCAATCCGCGCGCGCCGCTCTTTCCGTTCATTGCTGCCAATTGGGTGCTCTGGATGATCGTAGCGGGTGTTTTTCGTCGCTCTAAAGCGGAATGGGTCACACCAGCGGAAAGCGTTTGGTGGGATAGACTTACATCGATCGCGCTAGTTTCCTTCACCTTAGCGGGCTTCTTTGCATTGTATCACGGTGAAGCCCTCATTCGTGCCGGAGATTTAGCTCAATTACGTTGAGCCAATCGCCTCGGGTGGCGCAACGACCGCTTCACACCGCAAATCGGACGCTCACACTTTCCCGTGCGAGGCCGTAGAGTGGACGTTACAAAGCACTCCTGCGAGACCTCCTGAGAGACACTAGTAAGCACGCGCCTAAACTTATTTTTCACCGGCCAATGGATTGATGTGGTCCATCTGCCTGGGAATTTCTAACCTATTGAAATGACTGGATCGAGGTGCACACCTGTAGTGATGCCTAGTATGAATATGGTTCACATCAGCCCGTGGAGAGCGACAGAAGGCCTCTTTGCCGGAGCAAGGCGTATCCTGACCGGCAACGCCCCCCTGATCCTCTATGGCCCCTATATCGAGAGCGACATCGACACGGCGCCATCGAACCTCGAATTCGACGCCAGCCTCAAAGCCCGTAACCCCGAATGGGGTCTCCGGCAGATCTCAGATATGGATGATCTGGCACGCGCCGAACGCCTTCACCGGACCGCGCGGTACCCAATGCCCGCGAACAACCTTATGCTGGTCTACAGGCCCACTCCCACCCCAAATGAAAACGCCCGCCTGTGGCGGGCGCTCTCGATGTGTGGTGGTCAGGTCCTTAGATTTCGTCGTCCACCGTGTTTGCGGCGGATTCGAGATCGTCACCGGCACCGCGAACGGTGTTGCAGGCTGCGGCGGTCAGCGTCATCGAAGTGATGCCGAGTGCAAGCAGGATTTTCTTGATCATGGTTCTTCCTTCCCGAAAAGGCGCCCTGATTGGGTTCCGGGTACAGAACGGGAGATGATGCAACCGGTTCCCGGGGCAATTGAACCTGAGCCGCAGCATATCCATATGCTCGCGCCATGGCCGAGCCCGACTTTCTTCTTTTTGCCAGCGATGCCGAACTCGCCGTGTTCTGGGGCGGCATTTTCCTGCTGATCGCATTGAGCTGCATGTTGATGGAACGGCGCAGGTCCAGGCGCCGCGAAATCAACCGCGTCGGCTGGATGCCATGGACCGGGCTTTTCCTGGTCTTTGCCGTGTTCGGAGGTGGTCTGCTGGCACTGTCCGTGCCGGTAATCTTGCGTGGATAGTGATCATTGACCGTTAAAGACAGGCTTCGAGATAAGCTTGGTCGAAGCCGAATTGCCGCGCCTTTTCGAGCGTATAGGGGCGTAGGCCCGACGAGCGGAATTCGCCCAAGATCTTGCCATCTTCGCTCTCGTCAAGATATTCGAATTTGAACAGTTCCTGGGTAACGATCACATCGCCTTCCATCCCGATCACCTCGGTGATGTTGGTTGTGCGGCGCGAACCATCGCGAAGGCGCTTCACCTGCACGATGAGGTCGACAGATTCCGCAATCTGGCGCGAGATGGCTTCTTTCGGAATCTTGATGTCACCCATCAGGATCATGTTTTCCATACGGCCGAGACATTCGCGTGGACTGTTCGCGTGGAGCGTACACATCGAACCGTCGTGGCCGGTGTTCATGGCGGCGAGGAGGTCGAAACATTCCGCGCCGCGGATTTCGCCGAGAATGATACGGTCCGGACGCATACGTAGGGCGTTCTTCACGAGATCGCCGATGGTGATGGCGCCTTGCCCCTCAAGGTTCGGGGGGCGGGTTTCAAGTGGCAGCCAGTGCGGCTGCTGCAGGCGCAACTCGGCCGCGTCCTCGATAGTGAGAACGCGCTCGCCTGGGTCGATCATCTTCGACAGGGCGTTGAGCATGGTCGTCTTACCCGAACCGGTACCGCCCGAAATGACGATGTTCATCCGGCACGCGCCCGCAATCTTCAGGGCGGTACACATCTTTTCGCTCATCGAACCGAAGTCCTTGAGCATGTCAAGCGTGATCGGCTTTTCGGAGAATTTACGAATGGAAATGGCCGTGCCGCGCAGACTGAGCGGTGGCACGATGACGTTGACGCGCGATCCATCCTTGAGGCGCGCGTCGGCCAGAGGCGTGGTCTGATCGACGCGGCGGCCGACCTGGTTCACAATACGCTGGGCAATCTGGAAGAGGTGGGTTTCATCGCGGAACTTGATCGGCGCGATGATCAGTTTGCCCTTCTTCTCGATATAGGTCTGGTCGGGTCCGTTCACCATGATGTCCGACACGTCGGGATCATTCAGCAACTCTTCGAGCGGGCCAAATCCCAGCAGCTCGTCGACCAGCACCTTTTCGAGCGCAAATTGTTCGCGGCGGTTTAGCGTTACCTTCAGCTCGGCTAGCACCTCCATGATGATCGGACGAAATTCTTCCGACAGTTCATCCTTGGACAAGGTGGCGGCGGCTTCCGGGTCTACTCGTTCGAGCAGGCGCGGGAGAACCTGCTCTTTGATCTTGTGAACGCTTGCTTCGAAACCCCCGACCTGACTCTCGCCAGAGTGGGTGGTGTTCATTCGCTCGTCCAGGCGGGACATCGCGTCGCTACTGCCGGCTGACATGCCAGTTGCCGTTGGCGCGTTTGCAGGAAGGGGCGGGAACTGTTCGCCGCCCGAAGATCCGGAATCCTTCGACTGCTCAGGCGTGGCTGTACCTCCACGCATGGGTTTCGCTACGCCAAATTGCGGACGCGCACCGGCACCCATTCCTGCCGGTCCGTTTTTCCGTCCGAATGCGCTCATTGTCGGTAACCCCCGAGGTATCTCTTGATTCGCCTGGCGCAACCCTGCCCATTCGCGGCAAAGCCCGTGTCTCGAAGCTTGGTGAATAAAATGGAAACCTTGATTTTTCCCTAATGTCTGGTGGTCGGAACGCGATGCTTGGCCTGCAGCAAAGTGCCATGCGGGCGAAACATCGACTGCGCCGATTGATTGCACAGTGAGAACCGCTAAGTCTGCCCCGGCAGCGCTTATCGGAGAATGCGATCCATGTGCGGAATTATCGGTATTGTCGGCAACAAACCCGTGGCGGAGCGCCTCGTCGATGGTTTGCGCAGGATGGAATACCGCGGATACGATAGCGCCGGGATATGCACGATACATGAGGGCGCGCTCGTTCGCCGTAGAGCCGAAGGCAAGCTCAACAACCTCATTGCGGAATTGGCGGACAATCCGGCCCCGGGCGAGATCGGAATTGCTCATACTCGCTGGGCAACGCACGGGGCGCCGACCGCGAAGAACGCCCATCCACATGCTACCGAGCACGTAGCGCTCGTTCACAACGGGATCATCGAAAACTTCAAGGAACTGCGCGCCGAACTGCGCGATGCAGGTCGTGCTCTGGAGAGCGACACCGATAGTGAGGTGGTGGCGCATCTTGTTTCAAGGCTCGTTGAAAACGGCCACAGCCCTCAGGAAGCTGTTGCAGATGTTCTGCCCCGTCTGCGTGGAGCCTTTGCGCTCGCGATAGCATTCCGCGATCATCCAGACATTCTGATTGGTGCCCGTAGAGGATCCCCGCTCGTCGTTGGGTATGGCGTAAACGAGACCTACATCGGTTCCGACGCGCTGGCGCTTGCGCCGCTCACACAGGAAATCAGCTATCTCGAAGAAGGCGACTGGGTTGTGGTCACGCGTGATGGCGCGTCGATTTACGATGCGGAAAATACTGCGGTGACACGTGAAATTCGCAACTCGGGTGCGTCGGCCGCAGCCGTGGAAAAAGGCAATTATCGCCATTTCATGCAGAAAGAGATCTTCGAACAGCCGACGGTGGTGGCCCAGACGCTGGGTTCCTATCTACGCCAATCGGATAATTCGGTCGCCCTGCCACAATTCGATTTCGATATTTCGCGCATCAAGCGCATCACCATCGTTGCCTGCGGAACATCCTATTACGCAGGGATGGTTGCGAAATACTGGTTCGAGCAGTTCGCGCGGGTTCCGGTCGACATCGATGTGGCTTCCGAGTTCCGCTATCGCGAACCCGTGCTTGAGGAAGGCGGCCTCGCGCTGTTCATTTCCCAGAGCGGAGAAACGGCCGATACGCTTGCGGCTCTGCGGCATTGCAAGGAAAACGGTCAGACAATCGGCGTGATCGTGAATGTGCCGACAAGTTCGATGGCGCGCGAGGCCGATCTCCTTTTGCCGACCCATGCCGGACCGGAAATTGGTGTCGCATCGACGAAAGCCTTCAGTTGTCAATTGGCTGTCCTTGCAGCTCTGGCTGCACATATGGCGGTCAAGAAGGGCTTGATGAGCCGGGAAGAAGAGCAGGCAGTCGTCGGTCATCTGCTGGAGGCCCCTGCTGCGCTTAATGCCGCGCTCGATCACGATGATGATATCGCCAGCATGGCTCACCTGATCGCGCCGGCACGCGATGTACTTTATCTCGGGCGTGGTCCGGACTTTCCACTCGCGATGGAAGGCGCCTTAAAACTTAAAGAAATCAGTTACATTCACGCGGAAGGCTATGCCAGTGGCGAGATGAAACATGGGCCGATCGCGCTGATCGACAGCGAAGTGCCCGTTATCGTTCTCGCGCCGTCGGGACCCCTGTTTGAAAAGACAGTCTCGAACATGGAAGAGGTTCGCGCGCGGGGAGGGCAAATCGTTCTGATTTCAGATGCCAAGGGTTTGGAAGAAGCCGGGGAGGGATGCCTTGCGACGATCGAAATGCCGCAGGTTCACCCCCTGATCGCACCGCTGGTCTACGCCATCCCGGTCCAGTTGCTCGCTTACCATGTCGCTTGCGTCAAAGGCACGGATGTCGATCAACCACGCAACCTTGCAAAATCCGTGACGGTGGAGTGACTTATCGACATTTGATCGTACTGCTTGCGTTTTTACCGCGTAATAAGGTTTTGCGGCTAACCGTGCTCGTGTGAGCGACCAGCCCAACAGACAGGACATGAGTGCTACTGCACTCTCTATCCGCCAAGCCATCGGGCTCGAATCGCCCGAAGGCAGCGATTGGTCGCTCATTCATGGGCGGCAATACGCCCTGCTCAGAGAGCGTGTAAGAGCGCGGGCTATACTTCACATCACGGGCTTTATCCTGATCGCAGCCGGGCTATTCAGCTCGGTCAATGCTCTTGTGATCGTTGTCTGGGCTGGTGCCTTGCTAGCAGCCGTCGTTTTCTCCGCTCGCGCAGACATGCGTCTGGCTGATGCCGAGAGTCGGTATGTGGCCGTCGCCGAAATGAAGTCTCATGCTTTTGCGGCGGCGGCGAAAGGGGCGGTGTGGTCATTGGGTATGATCACCTGCGCTTTCATTGCGGATCCGGTTCAAACGGAAATCGTGTGGGCCGTTGTCGCCATGCTGATCCTTGGCACAACGGTAAGCCGCTTCAGCGTTCCACTCAGTGCAATCGCCTTTGCCCTTGCAGCCGGCGTCGGCGGTTTCATCGCGAGTATCGTGACGTTCCAGTTCAGTCTGGCTGCCATCGTCGTCATTTCGACGTTACTGGCGACCTTCGGGGTGATCGAGAGCGCCCGTGTGGCGGTAGCTGCTCGAATTGCTGAAACGGCGATGCAGGAAAAGAGCGAAGTGGTGTCCATGCTGCTGCGCGAATTCGAGGAAGGCCAGGCAGACTGGCTTTGGCAAATCGACACGCGCCGGCGGCTCAAGGCTGTATCACCACGCTTTGCTTTTGCGCTCGGTAAGGAACCTCGCGACGTGGAGGGGCAATCCTTTCTGCAACTCATTTCCGGCAGTGGCTGGAAGACGGGATCATTTCCGGAAAGTCTTCACGAGCTTGCCGAGAAGCTGAAGCGGCGGGAAAATTTCTCGAACTTCACCATCCGTGTGTCGATTGAAGGGCAGGACCGCTGGTGGGAATTGTCAGGTACGCCCATTGTGGATGATGTCGGCAATTACCAGGGGTTCCGCGGTGTCGGGTCCGACGTGACCGAACAGCGGGAATCGTCAGAGAAGATCGCCTATCTCGCCCGCTACGACACGCTTACGCAGTTGCCCAATCGACGCATGCTCAACGAAGCCTTGGGCGATGCGCTGAAGTATTCGGCGGACTGGCGGTCCCGCTGTGCCTGCTTGATGATCGACCTGGACCGCTTCAAGGCCATCAACGATTCGCTCGGACATCTGGTCGGCGATCAGATGCTGGCGGAGGTTGCGGCACGCTTGAAGCCTCTGACTAGAGAAGGCGAGGTTTGCGGCCGATTGGGCGGGGACGAATTTGCAGTCGTGATCCGGGATGCATCCGACAGGAGCCGTATCGAATGGCTGGCTCGCGCGATTATCGAACGGCTGTCCGAGCCGTACAAGATCGAGAACCAGGTCCTTTATGTCGGCGCAAGCGTCGGCTCCGCCTGTGGCCCCCGCGATGGACGCACCGTGGAAGAACTGCTGCGCAATGCCGATCTGGCGCTATACCGCGCCAAGGATGAAGGTGGCGGGATCCACTGCGAGTACGAACCTTCGTTGCATGCGAATGCGGAGGAGAAGCGGCAGCTGGAACATTCGCTGCGCCACGCGCTCGAACGCAACGAGATGCAACTGCATTACCAGCCCGTGGTCGATGCCAATTCGGAGGCGATAGTCAGCTTCGAAGCCCTGATCCGCTGGAAAAGCGCAGAGCACGGCTTTGTCAGCCCGGCAAAATTCATTCCGCTCGCCGAAGACACGCGCCTGATCGTGCCGATCGGTACGTGGGTCCTGCAGGAGGCGTGCAGGGAAGCGGCGGCGGAATGGCCCAAGGACGTGAAGGTCAACGTCAACGTGTCGCCCGAGCAACTGCTCGAACCGGACTTTGCCGCCACGGTCGTGCGTGCGCTGTCGCATAGCGGGCTCGAGCCACACCGGTTGGAAATTGAGGTTACGGAAAGCATTTTCATGCGCGACGGGGGCGTGGCGCGCAAGGCGCTGGAGCAGTGCATGGCGCTTGGATGCTCGATTGCGCTGGACGATTTCGGGACCGGGTATTCGTCGCTGGGGTATTTGCGGAAGCTCAAGTTCTCGACGATCAAGGTCGACCGCAGCTTCGTGCAGGGGGCCGCGCAGAAGAGCCCGGAATCGCTGGCGATCATCCGCGCGGTGGTAGCCATGGCGGATAGCCTGGGCATGACGACGACCGCAGAAGGCGTTGAAAACGCTGAGGAAGCGGCGCTGATCCAGCACTTGGGTTGCAGCAAGATACAGGGCTATTACTTCGGCCGGCCGATGCCCGCCGAGGATGTCCATCGCCTGTTCGACCGGCAAGGCGGCGAGCGCCTCATCAGC
Organism: Qipengyuania sp. NPDC077410; assembly: GCF_044543405.1. Lineage (NCBI taxonomy): Bacteria > Pseudomonadati > Pseudomonadota > Alphaproteobacteria > Sphingomonadales > Erythrobacteraceae > Qipengyuania > Qipengyuania sp. NPDC077410. Next base: position 358,362 of record NZ_JBITWB010000002.1, read on the forward strand.
GCATAATCAGACGATACGCATGTCAATCATACGTATGATCAGGCCGAAACAAGTGTCTTGATGGCATTTTCGAACAGGGCGAGACCGTCGGTTCCGCCATGCGCTTGTTCGACGGCGCGTTCGGGGTGCGGCATCATGCCGAGCACATTGCCTTCGGCGTTCAGAACACCGGCGATGTCGCGCTGCGAGCCGTTGCAGTTTTCGACGTAGCGGAAGGCGACGCGCCCTTCGCCTTCGAGCATGTCGAGCGTTTCGTCGTCGGCGAAATAATTGCCGTCATGGTGCGCGACGGGAATATCGATGGTCTGCCCCGCTGCGTAACCGCTGGTGAACAGTGAGCGGTCGTTTTCCACCTTGAGCGCAACGGTGCGGCAGATGAAATTCTGGCTGGCGTTGCGCATAAGTGCGCCCGGCAGGAGTCCGGCTTCGGTGAGGACCTGAAAGCCGTTGCAGACACCGAGGACCGGCACGCCGCGTTCGGCCCGGCGCTTCACGCTTTGCATGATCGGGCTGTTCGCCGCCATCGCGCCCGAGCGCAGATAGTCGCCGTAGGAGAAACCGCCGGGCAGAGCGATGAAATCGAGATCTTCGGGCAAATGGGCATCGCCATGCCACACGCGGATCGGCGCAGTGCCCGAAACCCGTTCGATAGCGACAGCCATGTCGCGATCGCAATTCGACCCGGGGAAGGTGATGACGGCGGCGCGGAAAGCCATCAGTCGACCTTCTCGATGCGGTAGTTTTCGATCACCGTGTTGGCGAGCAGCTTTTCGCACATGTCGGCGAGCGCCGCATCATCGGTGCCGTCGGCCACATCGAGTTCGATCAGCCTGCCGATACGCACATCTTCGACCCCGGCAAAGCCGAGCCCTTCGAGCGCATGGTGGACGGCGCGACCCTGCGGATCGAGAACGCCGGGCTTTAGCGAGACATGGACGCGGATTTTCATCGAGCAAGCCTTTCGTGTTGGCGCGCCTATGGCGCACCGTCGCCGAGCGTTCAAGCACCTCGCAACGATCGCATGGTGATGGCGCGGGGCGTGACATATCCGCGACGGCTGTAGCGCCACTGCAACAATTGTCACGATTCTGCCTTATGGGATGGAGAGGAACTCCATTTCATCTCGCAACCTGCTATTGTGCATGTGCGGCGAAGATTGCCGTACCCCTCCAAATGCCCGCCTATCCCAGTTGCGCGCTCAAGCAGGACACCTCCTTAAAATGACGATCCGGACCACCGCTGCCCATCTTTTCGGGGCGAGCACTATCGCTTTTGCAGCCTTCGCTGCGCAGCCCGCCATGGCGCAGACCGCCGATCAGACGGGCACGGAAGCAGCCGCCGACGGGCAGCTCAACACGATTATCGTGACCGCGAACCGCCGTGAGGAGAATCTCCAGGACGTGCCGGTGTCGGCTGCGACCCTGGATGCGAGCACGGTCCGCACGATCTTCGATGCAGGCGCCGAAATCACCGCGCTTTCGGCCCGCGTCCCGGGTCTGTTCATCGAAAGCTCGAACGGACGCGCTGCGCCGCGGTTTTATATCCGCGGTCTGGGCAATACCGATTTCGATCTGGCAGCATCGCAGCCCGTATCCGTCGTCATGGACGATGTGGTGATGGAAAACGTGACGCTGAAGTCCTTCCCGATTTTCGACGTCGAACGGATCGAGGTTCTTCGCGGCCCGCAGGGCACCCTGTTCGGGCGTAACACGCCGGCCGGTATCGTAAAGATCGACACCGTGAAGCCGGGCGACGAGTTCGCCGTCAACGGGTCGCTGAGCTATGGCACCTTCAACACCGTATCCATCGATGGCGGCGTGACGGTACCGCTAGTACCGGGTCTGGCTTCGCTGCGAGTATCCGGCCTGTGGCAGCAACGCGACAACTGGGTCGACAACGGCTTTACCGGCGAAAAGGACGTGTACGGCGGCTACAGCGAGATCGCCGGTCGAGCGCAGCTGTTGGTCACCCCGAGTGACCGCCTGTCGATCCTCGGCAGCTATGCCGTGCGCGACCTCGACGGTCAGTCCACTCTGTTCCGGGCGAACATCCTCGGGCCGGGTAACAACGACCTGAACGACAATTACGACCGCGACACCGTTTTCTACGATGCGGGCGGACGTAACGAGGCGGCCTACAAGGCGCAGATCGCCACGGCGAAGGTCGATTACGACGCCGACTTCGCAACGCTGACCAGCATCACCAGCTGGGCCGATACCGAGGGCCGCAGCCGCGGCGACATCGATGGTGGCAATCTGGTCACCGGGCCGGGTTTCATTCCGTTTCCCAGCGACACGCAGGATTCGATCGATCTGAACCAGTTCACCCAGGAAGTCAGGCTTGCGTCCAATTCGAACGGCCCGTTCGAATGGCAGGTCGGCGGGTTCTATTTCGACAGCGATTTCGACGTCACGACCGTCGGTTTCGACTTCCCGCCTCCCGTTACCGTAAACCACACGAACGAGAGCTGGGCGGTATTCGGTCAAGTCAGTTCGCAAGTGACAGATGCGCTGAAGCTGACGGGCGGCCTGCGTTATACCGAAGACGACAAGGATTTCGTGGTCGTGGCGGGAGCGGCACCGCAGTTCACGACTGTTTCCGACGAGCGGCTGAGCTGGGATCTGGCAGCATTCTACGATCTGAGCGGCGACGCCAGCATCTATGCGCGCGTAGCCAGCGGTTTCCGTGCGCCGACCATCCAGGGGCGCGACGTCGCTTTCGGTTCGGCACCGTCGGTCGCCACGTCGGAAAAGATCATGAGCTATGAAGCCGGCCTGAAGTCGGAGCTGGCGGATCGCCGCATTCGCCTGAACGGTGCGGTCTATTACTACACGATCAAGGACCCGCAGTTCACCGCCGTCGGCGGGGCGGACAATCTGGTCCAGCTGGTCAATGCCGACAAGGGACGCGGATACGGGTTCGAACTGGACAGCGCGTTTCAGGCTACGCCCAACTTCCTGATCACGGCCGGGGTGAGCTGGAACCACACCGAGATCAAGGACAATACGCTGGCGGTCGGCATCTGCGCCCAGTGCACGATCGTGGATCCCACTGTCGTGCTATCGGGCAGCACCCGCGCCCTGGTGGATGGTAACCCCTTCCCCAATGCCCCGGAATGGATTGCGGATCTGACGGCGCTATGCCTTCCCGATCGGCAATGCCGGAGAGATCTTCTTCTTCACCGACTGGGCATATCAGGGGAAGACCAACTTCTTCCTGTATGAAAGCGAGGAATTCAATTCGAACAACCAGATCGAAGGCGGTCTGCGGGCTGGCTATGCCAAGGCCGACGGTACGTTCGAACTGGCAGCCTTCGTGCGCAACATCACCGATGCCGACAATGTGAAGGGCGGGATCGACTTCAACAACAATACCGCTTTCGTCAACGATCCGCGCGTGTTCGGCGTATCTGCCCGTATCAATTACTAAAGGCACATCGAACCGATCGAAAAAGGGCCGGGAGGGGCGATCCTTCCGGCCCTTTTTTCATTCGGCATCCACCAGACTTTCGTGGACGATGCGGATGCGCAGTTCCTGTGCCGGATCGAGATAGCGCAGGGCCGCCTGCTGAAGCATTTCAGGGGTAATCGCGCGTATTCGGTCTTCGTAGCTGCGCACGCGATCGAGGCGTTCGGCGCGCAGTTGCGCTTCGTCGATGATACCGAGCCACCAGCCATTTTCGCGCCTGCTCAGGGCAATCTTTTCCAGCAGCGGCTTGCGGGCACGTTCCAGAAGATCGGTGTCGACGGGCGCGCTGCGGAAGTCCTGCGCGATTTCATCGACGACTTCGAAGACTTCGTCCGCCTGCCCCGGTTCGACCACGACCGAGGTCGAGAAAGTGCCGAAGTCGCGGTAGATGTGCGACATGCTCGATCCCGCTGAGGGAGAATAGGAAGCACCCAGTTCTTCGCGGATGCGGTCGAGCATTTCGAGGCGCATGACGGTGGCGAGCATCTGCATGGTCGCTTCTTCCTGGGCATCATCGTCGTCGGTCGTGGGCCAGTAGGTCATGGCCAAGGCCTGATCCGGCGCGCCGGCATGGGTCAGCACCCGTTCCCTGCGGTCATCGGCAAAATGCGCGATCCGTTCGCTTTCATGGCTGTCGAGCGTTGCAGCGCGCGGAGGAAGCGCCCCGAAGCTGGATGCGACCGCATCGATCACGGCATCGCTGTCGAAATCGCCGACGACCGATATTTCGACAGGCGCGGTCCCGATCCGATCGCTGACGATACGGCGCGCGTCTTCGAGCGTCACCGCTTCCAGCCTGTCTTTCGATGGAACGCCGAAGCGCGGATTGCCATCGGACAGGATCTGGGGAACCTGCGAACGCGCAACGGCCTGCGGGGTCGCATCGAGCTGGGCGATATAGGGCGGGATGAGAGCCTGCCAGCGGGTCAGCATTTCAGGGCGCAGGCCGGGATCGCTGAGATAGGCGGCACTGAGCTGCATCTGCAGCGGCAGGTCGGCCATGGTGCCGATGCCGCGCACGGTAAACATGTCCGCTCCTGCATCGAAACCGTAGGTGACCCGGCGACCGGCAAGGATCTGGCGCAATTCGTCGTAGCCATGCTGGCCGAGCCCGCCCAGCGCACTGACGGCCGACAGGAAGACAGCCTGCGCGATTTCGTCTTCCGGGATGGACAGCTGGCCAGAACCGACGCGGATGGCGAAACGCAGGCGCCCCTTTTCGAAATCGGTTGGCTTGAGATTCAACCGGACATTGTTGGCAAAGCGAATGGTGCGCACGCCGAGATCGTCGATCACCGTATCGTCCGCGATTGCCGAGGGCGGCCCGAAATCGGTGTAGGCGAAGTCCAGCCCGCTGGTGTCGAGCGGGGCGGCGACCGGCTGCGTCTGCGAGGCCCGCCAGACGTCGAGGATCGTTTCCTGTGCGTCGGGAATCGCCTGTTTGGTCGAGACGTGGATCAGCGGATCGGTGAGAGCATAATGCCGGGCGAAAGCCTGCGAGACAGCAGCCGCGGTGATGGACGGCTTTTGCGCGAGGAACAGGTCGTAGGTCGTCTGGGGGCTGACGAAAATCCGTTCGCGCCGTGCCGTCGAGAGAATACCGTCTGCCAGCTGGCTGTTGCGGCGCGTATCCTGCTGGCTGGCCGCATCGCGATAGCGCTGTTCGAAATTGGCTAGCTGTTCGGCGAGTTCCGCATCGGTAAAACCGTATTCGACGGCGCGCCGCCATTCCTGTTCGCCCACTTCGAGCGCGCGCTGCCATTCGCCTTCGCGGGCCTGCACCACGAGCTGTGTCTGACGCTGGATGTCGAAGAAGTCGGAGGAGGACGCGCTGGCGCCGATGATCGGGGCATCTGCGCCGTTGGCGATCGTCTGCAAGCGCCGGTTGAGGATCGCCGTGCCGAGGCTGATCAGGCGCGACTGGTCCGTTTCCGCGACGGTGGGCTTGCGGTCCTGATAGGGGGCGAAGCGATCGATGGTGACCAGATACTGCACGTCGGGATCGACGAAATTCGCCGCAGCGGGTCCGCGCGAAAGATCGAGAGTGCCCTTGTCCACCTCGACCCGGGGCGTTTCCGGGGCCTGCCAGTCGCCGAAGCGGTCCTTGATGCTGGCTTCGACCGCGTCGGGATCGAGATCGCCGACGATGACGAGGGCCGCGTTGTCGGGACGATAGAAGCGGGAGTAGAGGTCGCGTACGGTCGCGCCCGGCGCAGTGTCGATGATCGCATCCGTGCCATCGGCGCGAAAGCGCGTGGCATAGCGGGTGCCGGGCGCGATGAACTGGAAATAGTCCTTGATCCGCCGGATCGAGAAATTGTTGCGGGTGCGGGTTTCCGACTGGATGATGCCGCGTTCCCGGTCGACCGCCTCATCGGCAATGGTCAGTTCGCTGGCCGTTTCGCGCATCAGCATCAGCGCGGTGTCGACCAGATCGGGGTCGGTCCGGGGCAGGTCCAGCTTGTAGATCGTATCTTCGAACCCGGTCGAGGCATTGGTGTCCGCGCCGAAGGCAAGGCCAAGCCGTTCGAGCAGCTTGATCATCTCGCCTTCGGGCACATTGGTCGACCCATTGAAGGCCATGTGTTCGAGCATGTGGGCAAGACCGAGTTCCTGCTCGCCTTCATCGATCCAGCCCACGTCGAAGCCGAACCGGATGACGGCGGTACCCTGCGGCGTACCGTTCCTGAGGATCGCATAGCGCATGCCGTTTTCGAGCACGCCGAAGCGGACCGCCGGATCGGGCGCGATATCGTAAACCGGATGACCCCAACCGGTCGTCGACTGCACCGTATCGGCCGGAAGGGCGGGGGGATCGTCCTGTGCTGCGATGGGCGAGGTCAGGGCAAGGAGCGGCAGCGCGGCGATCGCGCGGCGAAAAACGGTCGACTTCATGCAGATCACGCTATGGGGGCGAGGGGGCAAAGCCAAGCGGCTTGCGACCAAATTCTGCTGGCGGCATCGCCGGTTCCACCAACTGCGTGTTTGCACCGGCATGGCCCTGCGATAGGGGAGGGGGATGCCTGCGCTCGACCTCGTCTACAATCCCGTTTCGGGCAGTTTCAGCGACGACCATCTTGAGGCCCTGCGCGATGCGCTGATCGAGGCGGGTTTTCGTGTTACCCCGATGCCGACGACGGCAGCAGGCGCGCGCCTTTCCGGCCAGGCCGATCTGGTCTGCGTCCATGGCGGTGACGGCACATTGCGCGATACGGTGCAGGCGCTGGGCGAGCGGGCAGGGAGCATGCCGATCTGCGTGGCACCTTCGGGCACGATCAATCTGGTCGCGCGCGAACTGGGCTATCCGCGGTCACCCCAGCGCTTTGCCGAGGCCGTGCGCGCGGCGTGGGAGCGCGGGCCGGAGAGCTGGGTGCAATCCCCGCTCTACCGGCTGGGGGACATGCCGATCGTGTCCTGCGTTTCCATCGGGCCGGACAGCCACGCCGTCGCGAGGGTGGACAGCAGGCTGAAGCAGCGCATCGGGCGCTATGCCTATGTCGTCGCGCTGGCGCAGCAGATGCGCGAGTGGCCCCGCGACACAATGACCATTCGCGGCGAACTCGCCGATGGGGAGCGGTTCGAATATGAAGCGGAAGCGGCCATCGTGAGCCACGCCGCCCTTTACGCCGGGCCGTTCCAGGTCAGCCCGGGGGCCCGGCTGGGCGCGGATTCGGTCGAACTGATCACGGTGAAACGCGCGACGCGGCTCGGCACGATCGCGCTAAGCCTGGGGGTGCTGCTGCGCCTGCCGCTGGCGCGGATGGGGCTCGCCGATATCCGCACCTGCCGCAGGATCGAGTTCGATCGCTGCGTGACGCCGGTGCAGGTCGACGGCGATCACATGCCCGAATGCGCTTTCGCCATCGCGCCGAGCGGGCTGACGCTCAGCTACGTCGTCTGATTATTTCTTGGGCTTGGTCGGGGTCCGCAGCCGGCCACGGTGAGCGTTCATGTCGAGCACTTCGCCGGGGCCGCTATCGTCGTTCTGCAGCAGGCCGAGACGGCGCGCGACTTCCTGATAGGCTTCGCTTTCGCCGCCCAGGTCGCGGCGGAACCGGTCCTTGTCCAGCTTTTCGCCGGTGTTGATGTCCCACAGGCGGCAGCCGTCGGGGCTGATTTCGTCGGCGAGGATCACGCGGCTGTAATCGCCATCCCAGATACGGCCGAATTCGAGTTTGAAATCGACGAGCCGGATATCAATCGCGGCGAACATGCCGCACATGAAATCATTGATGCGGATCGCCATGCTGGACATGTCCTGCAGTTCTTCATGGCTGCACCAGTTGAAGCAGGCGATTTCTTCTTCCGAGACCTTGGGGTCGCCCAGGGAATCGTCCTTGAGGCAATATTCGATCAGAGTGTGCGGGAGCATTTCGCCTTCTTCGATGCCGAGACGCTTGGACAGCGTGCCGGCAGCGACATTGCGCACCACCACTTCCAGCGGAATGATTTCCACCTGGCGGACGAGCTGTTCGCGCATGTTGAGGCGACGGATGAAATGCGTCGGGATGCCGATGTGCGACAGGCGGGTGAACACATATTCGCTGATGCGATTATTGATCACGCCCTTGCCGTTGATCGTGCCCTTCTTCTGCGCATTGAAGGCGGTCGCGTCATCCTTGAAATACTGGATGATCGTACCCGGTTCGGGGCCTTCGTAGAGGATCTTGGCCTTGCCTTCGTAGATCTGGCGGCGACGTGCCATGGGCATGCATTCCTTCGCGCAAAAAAGCGTGCGCCCCGGCAGGTGGAATCGACGCGATCCGCACGCCCCGGGGCGATTGATCCCGCGCTTACCGGAAGGGGCCGGGGAAAGCAATCATGCGGGCGGACTGCCGCGGGCTTCCCGTTCCACGGCGGGCGCGCGATCTTCTTTCAGCTTTTCGATCAGCCGGCCCAGAGTGGCGCGCTGAACCAGGACGCTGAACAGGACGGCGGCGAATGTCGCGGCAAGGATGAGGTCGCGGGTTTCCCCGGGCGGGAGCGAAAGCGCGAGCGCGATCGAAATGCCGCCGCGCAGGCCGCCCCACCACAGCACCGGCCCCGCACCCTTGTCCTGCAGGCGAGCGGCGGGGATCGTCCTGGTGGACACGATGATGCTGATGGCACGGGCCGCCAGCGTAAGCGGAATCGCCGCCAGAGCGAGGATGGCTTCCTCGAAGCCGACGACCAGGACAATCATTTCGAGCCCGATCAGAAGGAACAGCACCGAATTGAGCAATTCGTCCACGAGCTCCCAGAACTTGATGACATAGTCGCGGGTCACATCGCTCATCGCATAGGTAACCCCCTGGTTGCCGACTAGCAGGCCCGCGACAGCCATGGCCAGCGGGCCCGATACATGCAGATAGCTGCACAGGGCATACCCGCCCATGACGATAGCCAGCGTCACCAGCACTTCCAGCGCGTATTCGTCCATTCCCGCCAGAGCGCGGTAGCCGACATAACCTGCCGCTAGCCCGACGAGGATGCCGCCGCCTGCCTCAATCGCGAACAGCCGCGCACCTTCGGCCAGTGAGAATTCGGTGCCGCTGATGGCAGCGCCCAGCAGAATGATGAAGACGACGATGCCCACACCGTCGTTGAACAGGCTTTCGCCCGCCACCGCGCTTTGCAGGGACTGAGGTACGCTCTCTTCCCTGAGCACACCGAGCACGGACACCGGATCTGTCGGGGCGATCAGCGCGCCGAAGACGAAGTACCAGATGGGTGCGACGGGCAGGGCAAGCAGCAGGCCGACGCCCCACATCGCCAGGCCGACGAGCACGGTCGAGACGATCACGCCCACGGTCGAAAGCAGGAGAACCGGAAGCCAGGCGACCTTCAGCCGGTCGAGATCGACATGCAATGCACCGGCGAAGAGCAGAAAACTCAGCATCCCCTGCAGCAGCGTTTCGGTGAAATTCAGCTGCCGCAAGATGTCGGTCACCCAGTCGCCCAGCGTAATCGCGGGAATGAAGGCATTCGCAATCATCAGGCCGATGGCCGTCAACGCGCCCATCACGGTCAAGCCGATGACATGGGGCAGCTTGATGAAATGATGGTTGAACCAGCCCAGCAAGGCGGAAGCCACGACGAGGATCGCGGCAATGTCGAAAGCGGAAAGCGCGCTGCTGGTGTCATGCATAGGGCGTGCCTAGCTTGCGCGGGGGTGGAGGGGAAGCGTCGCGGGTAAGGGGCAGGATGCATACCAGCGGTGAAGCCGAGTTATGCGGTCATCTTCGCGGAACCGTGCGAGGTTCCTCAGCATCAATACGTTAATCGGTCAGGTGAGTATGGACTGCAGTATAGGGGAGCTGGAAATAATCCAGCACGTCGCCCGCCGCTTTCCCGACCGTACTTTGTGAATCCTTGAAGAGCAATTCTCGTAGATTGATACCCAACCCCACAAAAATATGCCGCTTCGGGACGATACCGGCCGCCCTATCTTCCAGAAGGAAATCATCTCCGTGATAGCCCAGGTGCAGTTCGAGGTACCGAAGCGGGCTATTATCGAAGGCTTCGAAGCCGGCCGGCTTGAGCGCAAGGAAATAGCGTTGCTGCTGAAGATCTGCTGGAGAAGAAGTGGTGCCCAGGGGCGGAGTCGAACCACCGACACGACGATTTTCAATCGTCTGCTCTACCACTGAGCTACCCGGGCACACTGCGTCTGCTATGGAGCCTGAAAGGGCCCCGTGAGCAGTGAGAGCGCGCCTATGGCGAAGCTCGTCCGCCTTGGCAAGGGGGGAATTTCTACTCTTCCTTGCCGTCGCTGAATTCCGCCGCGATTTCTTCGGGCAGGGCAGGCCGCCCGGCCACGGAATAGCCGTCGCCAAACCATTTCGATAAATCGCGGTCGCGGCAGCGGCTGGAACAGAACGGCGCGTATTCTTCGCTGCGGGCCCGTTTGCAGATCGGGCAAGGGCGGGATCTAGTCGTCATGCGGGACGATCTGGGCAGTGGCCGCTTCGATCGCAAGCCCCGGGTCGATCGCAATGCGCACCGGGCGCGCGGTGCGCCGCTCGAGTTCGGCGATCCATTCGGGCCCGAGCCGTGGCCTCAACGCGGGATGAACGGTCAACAATGTCGCGCCGGGCCCTTCGACCATTTCGGCGCGGCGTAGCGCCATGCGGGCCGCCATACCTATGCGCGAGGTGGCGAAACGATGCAGCAGCGACGGGCCGTGAAGCCGAGCAACAATCTGAACGAGGCCGAAGCCGTTCATTGCCGTGCGTTCATGGGAAAAACCCGACAACGCCTCTTCGAGCGCCGAATCCACCGCCTTGCGGTCGGATTTCGTCTGGAGGGTTGGAAAATCGATCCCGATCGAGCCGCCGAGATCGAAGAGCGTGAGCCAGCGTGCGATTTGCGGAACTGCGGCGAGGGACAGTTCGCGCGGAGGCAGGTCGCCATCGATATCGATCAGTGTCATGGCCGGCGTCACCGCAAAGAGTAGCGAGCCGCCAGCGAACTCGACCTCGCCGGAGGATGCAGCATGCCAGATGTCTTCCCAGACCCCCGCGGGGAAGCGACGGACCGACCTGGCGTTGGCCGACGGATCAGATAGTGTGCCAGCAATCGTTGAAACCGGCCGGGCGGCTGGGAGTTTGAAGCGTCCGCGTTCCGTCATCGCGCTGCGCGTTATGGCGAAAAGATAGTTTGCGCCCTCGCTTGCATCGCGCGGAAGTTTATCCACCAGAACCTCGCGGCCGGAGGGATGTTGCGCGGTTCCTCGTGCGCCTGTCTTGCGCAGCAGCTTGCCTTCGAATTCATCGCCCGCCTGGATTTCACCCGGCCAGTGGACGCCGGCGGCGAGAGGTGTTTCACCATCAAGCAGCAGGGCCCGGCGTTCGCCGATACCCTCTTCGACCTGCCATTCAGGCAATGTCGAACCCAGCGGCGCGCAGCAATGTGCGCGTTTCATAGAGAGGCAGGCCAACCACACCCGAATGGCTGCCCTGAATCCGGCTGATCAACCCTTCCGCGATGCCCTGAATGGCATAGCCACCTGCCTTGCCTTCCCATTCGCCGCTGGCGAGATAGGCGTCGATTTCGGCGGACGAGAGGCGCTTGAACATTACCACCGTTTCGCTCAGCCGTTCACGGATGGCGCCGTCCGGTGCGCGAAGGGCGATGGCGGAAAGGACGCGGTGGCGTCGACCCGACAGCAGTTCGAGGCATTTGCGGGCCGTGGCTTCGTCTTCGGCCTTGGGCAGGATGCGGCGGCCCGCGGCTACGACCGTGTCGCCGGCGAGTACGTGGCCGTCACCGGATGCGGCAGCCTGCGCCTTTTCGCGCGCCATGCGCTTTGCATAGTCGCGCGGCAATTCGCCCTTATGGGGCGTTTCATCGATGTCCGCGGGATTGATGGCAGCAGGCGTCAACCCGAGACGGGCGAGAAGCTCGCGCCTGCGGGGACTGGCCGATGCTAGAACGAGGGTGGGCTGGCCCACGTGCGCTTATTGGGGGCCGGGGCCGCCGCGACCTGGCATGAAGCGGTAAGTAATGCGCGCCTTCGTGAGATCGTAGGGCGTCAGTTCGCAAAGCACTTCGTCACCGACGAGCACGCGGATACGGTTCTTGCGCATCTTGCCGGCGGTGTGGCCGAGCACTTCATGGCCGTTCTCGAGCTCGACGCGGAACATCGCATTGGGCAGCAGTTCCACCACCCTGCCGCGCATTTCGAGAAGTTCTTCTTTCGCCATGTAGTTCCTTGGACTGTGCCGTTGGTCGATTTGTGTCGCGCGCCCATAGCGGCAGTAGGGACAAAAGGGAAGACTCGGTCGTTAAGCGCGGCGCAAGGCTGGCGCGACATTTTGTTACCCGACATTTCTTGCCTGCCGGCTCCGCCTCGTCCAGCCATGCTGCCGGGGACGGAAGAGAATTGAGACAGGATCACAACGCTTTCCATGCACTATCTCCCCCGTATTTCCGCACTTGCGCTGACCATTGCGCTTGCCACGCCGGCCTTCGCACAGGATGCCGATCCCGCACCTGCGACAAGCCAGCAAGGATCGCAGGACGAACCCCTTCCCGACGATGCCATCATCGTAACCGGCGAACGTGTGCGCGGGCAGGTGCAGACCGATGTCCCGCCGGTGGTCGAACTCGATGAAGCGGACATTGCAGCCTACGGTGCGGATTCGCTGGCTGACCTGATCGAGCAATTGGGGCCCCAGACGGGATCGGCCAGTGGCCGCGGCAGCGGGCGTCCGGTCTTCCTGGTCAACGGACGGCGCGTTTCGAGCTTCCGCGAGTTCCGCCGCTATCCGCCCGAAGCGATCGTCAAGGTAGAGGTATTTCCGGAAGAGGTCGCCCTGCAATATGGCTATCCCGCCGATCAGCGCGTGGTCAATTTCATCCTGAAGGACAATTTCGCCAGCCGCGAGGTAGAACTGGAATACGGACAGCCCACGGCAGGGGGCCGGTCGAGCGGCGAAGCGGAATATTCGCAGCTGACTATCAACGGCGGCGACCGTCTGTTGCTGGGTGCGGAATTCAACACGTCATCCATGCTGACGGAAGCCGAACGCGGGATCATCCAGACCGAAAACAGCGTGCCGACCGTGGCGTCCGATCCGGATCCTGCCGCCTTTCGCAGCCTTGCCTCCGACAGCGAAGGGTTCGAGCTCGAGACAACCTGGAACACCAGTTTCGGCGAAGGCGCGCGGGCGCCGACTTTCTCGATCAACGGCAATCTGGAGCGCAGCGTCACCCGATCGCTGTCCGGGCTGGATACGGTGCTGCTGACCGATCCCGATGGTAACACCGAACTGCGCGCGATCGATGCCGATCCGATCACGCGCCGGACATCTTCGACCACCGCCTCATTGGGCAGTTCGTTGAACGCGCCCGTGGGCGACTGGAACCTTGCCCTGACGCTGGATGCAGCGCGCGGATGGAGCACATCGGAAATCGACCGCCGACGCGATACGAGCGGCCTGGTGGCAGCTGCCGCTGCGGGCGAGATCGACATCACGGGTGATCTGGGGACCGTCCCCAGCGCTGGTTTCGATGAGGCGCGCAGCAAGACCTATACGATCGATACACTCGCGACGCTCACGGGGCAGCCGATCCTACTGCCGAGCGGCGAGGTCAATGTGACCGCCAAGGTCGGGTACAAGCTCAACGGAATCGACAGCACAGACACGCGTACGAACGGGCTGGAAACATCGCTCAACCGCCGCCGCGCGCTTGCCGGCGTCAATCTGGGTATACCGCTTGCCAGCGCGCGCGAGGATTTCCTCGGCGCGTTGGGCGAACTCAGTCTCGATTTGGGCGGTGGCATCGACGACCTTTCCGATTTCGGGACGCTGACGAACTGGAATGCCGGATTGAACTGGCGGCCGTCTGAAAGCCTGTCGCTGCAGGCGAGCTACACCGTGCGCGAGGCCGCACCGAGCCTGACCCAGCTTGGATCGCCGCAGATCGTCGACGTCAACGTCCCGGTGTTCGACTTTGTCACTGGCGACACGGTGCTGGCCAACGTCGTCACGGGCGGCAATCCGGATCTGCTTGCGGAGACGCAGCGCGATATCAAGCTGTCCGCATCCTACGATTTCGATCTGTTCGACAGGTCCAATTTCCGCGTCGAATATTTCCGCAACCGTTCGGACGACGTGACCGAAAGCTTCCCCGTCCTGACACCCGCCATCGAGGCGGCATTCCCTGATCGCGTGACACGCGTCGATGGGCAGTTGGTGGAGCTGGACCGGCGGCCGGTGACGTTTGCCGAACGTAATTCTTCGCGCATCCGCTACGGTTTCAACTTCTTCGGCAAAGTCGGCAAGCCCGCCCCCGAGAGCGAAGGCGGCGGCGGAAGGCGCGGAGGCTTCATGGCGCGCATGGGCGCTGCCGGAGGACAAGGATCGGCACCGGGACAGGGCGGAGCAGGGCAGGGCCGTGGCGGCTTCAACACCGAGCGCTTCGCCCAAATTCGCGCGCAATTCTGCAAGGAAGGCGCAGAGCCCGATATTTCTCAATTGCCAGAACAGATGCAGCAGCGACTGCGCGGCGAAGACGGACAGATCGATCCGGCCCGTGTCGCACAGATGCGCGAACGCTTCTGCAGCGCGGATGGTGCGCCCGATCCGCAGCGAATGGCCGCGATGCGCCAAGCGCTTTGCATAGGTTGGAACGCGGCAGATCCGTCCGCCTCAACCCCGGTTGATCTTGCCGCACTGCCCGAACGCATTCGCGAGCGCCTGACGGGCCCCGATGGCCAGATCGACGAAGCCCGGTTGAACGAGTTGCGCAGCCGGGTCTGCGCTTCGCCGCAAGCCGGAAAAGACGGAGCCGAAACACGTACTGCCGGTTCGTCCGGGGCTGGTGAAGCGCGAGGAGGCGGCCGCCGTGGTGGCGGCGGAGGACGTGGCGGTCGGGGCGGCGGCGACGGTCAAGGACGCTGGAACCTGTCGCTCTATCACACGATCGAACTCGAGAATTCGGCGCTGATCGCGCCTGGCATTCCGGAACTCGATCTACTGAACGGCGACGCCCTGAGCGGATCGGGCATCAGCCGGCATAACTTTACCATGGAAGGCGGGCTGTTCTACAAGGGCATGGGTCTGCGCCTGTCGGGCAATTATGCCAGCGGCACCGATGTGGACACGCTGACGTTCCATGACCTTGCCACTTTCGACCTGCGCCTGTTCATGAATCTCGAGGAGCAGAAGTGGCTCACCGGTGAGACACCGGGCTTTTTCAAGGGAGCGCGCCTCTCGCTCCGGGTCGACAACATCTTCGATGCCCGGCAGCGTGTGACGGATGAGAACGGACTAGTCCCACTTGGCTATCAGCCTGACCTCGTCGATCCGTTGGGACGTGTGGTTTCGCTCGAGCTGCGGAAAGTCTTTTGATTGCTGGCGGGTTGGCGCGGGCGAGCGTTTACAGCGCGTCGCCCGCCGCGACGCCGCTAGCCCAGGCCCATTGGAAATTATAACCGCCAAGCCAGCCGGTCACATCAACTGCCTCACCAATGGCGAACAGGCCGGGAAGGCGCTTCGCTTCCATTGTGCGGGACGACAGTTCGGCAGTAGAGATACCGCCGACGGTGACCTCCGCCTTGGCAAAGCCTTCGGTCCCGTTCGGATGGAACGCCCAGCGTTTCAACCGCTCACCTGCGCTGCGTAAAGCCTTGTCGGGCATATTGCCGAGGTCGCCTTCGATCCCGATCTTGTCGGCCAGGATATCGGCCAGCCGTGCCGGGAGAGCTTCACGCAAAAGAGTCTTCAAGCCAACGCGCGGGCTGGTGCGCTTTGCATCCATCAGCCACTCAGCTGTCTGGTCGGGCAGGAAATCTACCAGCAGCGGATCGCCTGGTCGCCAGTACGAACTGGCCTGAAGGATCGCCGGACCAGACAAGCCGCGATGGGTGAATAACGCTGCTTCTGCAAAGGAGGCTTTGTTGGCAGTGGCCACAACGGGCGCGGACACGCCGGAAATATCGCGAAACAGGACCTCTTCGCCGCCGAGTGTTAACGGAACGAGCGCGGGGCGGGGCTCCACCAGCTTCAATCCGAACTGGCGCGCCAATTCGTAGGCATAACTGGTGGCGCCCATTTTCGGGATGGATGGTCCGCCGGTCGCAATGACAAGAGCGGGCGCGGTTGACGCTTCAGCCGAAGTGGTGACCTTAAATAGGCCGTCACGTTCGACCGACGCAATTTCCTCGCCGCAGCGGATTTCTACGTCGCCGCCACTCTCACGCGCACGTGCGCATTCCTCCAGTAGCATGGCAACGATCTGCTTTGCCGATCCATCGCAGAACAATTGGCCGAGCGTCTTTTCATGCCACGCGATGCCGTAGCTTTCTACAAGCGAGAGAAAGTCGCGCGAGGTATAACGCGCCAGCGCCGATTTCGCGAAATGAGGATTGGCACTGAGGTAATTGGTTGGTCCGGCGCCGATATTGGTGAAGTTGCATCGACCGCCGCCCGATATCAGGATTTTCTTACCCGGTTTTTCAGCCCGTTCGAGCACCAAGACGCGCTTACCCCGTTGACCGGCACGCGCCGCACACATCAATCCGGCGGCCCCCGCGCCGAGAATTATCGCGTCGAAACTGGCCATGTCAGCGCGGGGCGAGCGGTTCAGCCGGTCGTTCCTGCCGCGCGACAAAATAGAGCAGCGTTCCCGCTACGACCAAACCGCCGAAAACCTGCCAGCTCTGTGCATCGGCATGGGTGCCGACCCAAAGTGTGCTCAACACCGTGAGGATCGACACAAAGCCATGTACCGGATCGATCCTTCCTTCGCGATGTTCGATCACCGGAAGAGCAAAGGCTGCGATGAGGTAGGTGAGGAGGCGGGTCAGGGTGCCCGCCAAAGCCAGCACCATGAAACCTTCCCACAGCCCGAAGGCGATGCTCGCGGCGCCATAGAACAGGATCGAGTTGACCGGAGTATCAAGCCTTGGCGACACGGCCATGAACCAGCGTGGCAACATGCCCCGCTCGGCCATGCCGAATGTCATCCGGGGAAGACTGATGCCGCCTGCGAAATTATTCGCTCCGATGCTGAAGGCCGCGGCAATAACTATGGCGATCGCGCCTGCCGGACCCATTGCCGCATCGGCTGCCAATGCCAACGGGTTTTCGGAATCCGCAGCCACGCCGGGATCGATGGCGATATAGGCCCAGATGACCAGCATGTAGAGCAGCGTAACCGCCCCCAGCATCGCGACCAGCGCCAGCGGTACGTCGCGCTTGGGGTTCTTCATTTCGCCTGCGGGCAGCACGACATATTCAAAGCCGATGAAGGCGTAATATGTAAGCAGAACCACGCTTTCCGCATCGGTGAATTCAGGCAGAACCAGCCCCGCACGTGGATCGCCGGCGAATAGCCCGGCAAAGATCAAGGCCAACAGGGGCAGAAGCTTCACGGCTGTGAGGGCGCTCAGCGTGGCAACCGAACTTCTCAGGCTGAAGAGGTTCACGATGGTAATGAAGCCAATGAAGCCTGCGACCAGCAGCGGGCGCAGGACCGGTCCGTCAAGCACGGGAAAGAGCGTGGCGAGATAGGAGACCATGACATGCGTGTTTGCCGCCACGGTAACGATGGCGCTGGCATAACGCGCCCAGCCCGCCTGAAAACCGACGAACCGCCCAAACGCCGCTTCGCCATAGAGGATGGGACCACCCGAATGTTCGAACCGCGCCGACAGCCAGGCAAAGGTCAGCGTGAGTGGAAGGAACAGCAGTCCCCCGAGCAGTATCATCCAGGGCGCGAAGTCGCCCACGGCCAAGAACAGTGTGGCGGGCAGGGCGAAGATCCCCGCGCCGATCATGCCGTTCACCGGCAATAGTGAAGCGCCGAACAGCCCCATGGTCCGCGGCGGTGCGAGTGGTTTCCCGTCCATCGCGCGGTGGATGGCCGCAAACGCTGCTTTGCACAAGCACTCGCCTCGCACTATCTCCACCGCCATGTCGCGTACGAAAGCCAGTTCTCCACACGATCCGAGAGGCAAGGAGCGTTTTCACGAGGAAAGCGCGACCAAGGTCGTGGCCAGCGCGCAGCCCGATCTCGAAGCCGGTATCACGGCGATCCGCGATACGGTGAAAACACTAAAGCCACGGCCCGGCGTCTACCGCATGCTCGATACGCGAGGGGATGTGCTTTATGTCGGGAAAGCGCGCAGCCTGAAGGCGCGCGTGGCGAACTACACCCAGATAAAGGGGCTCACCAACCGCATCCAGCGCATGATCAGCCAGTGCCGCGCGATGGAAATCGTTACCACCAATTCCGAAGCAGAAGCGCTGCTGCTCGAAGCCCAGTTGATCAAACGCTACCGTCCGCCGTTCAATGTGCTGCTGCGCGACGACAAGAGCTTCCCCTTCATCCTGCTGCGCGCCGATCATGCCTATCCGCGAATCATGAAGCATCGCGGTGCGCGCAAGGCCAAGGGGAATTATTACGGCCCCTTCGCCAGCGCCGGTTCCGTCAACAAGACGCTGAACGCGCTGCAGAAGCTGTTCCTGCTCCGCAGCTGCACCGACAGCTTTTTCAACAATCGCGACCGGCCTTGTTTGCTTTACCAGATCAAGCGCTGTTCGGCCCCCTGTGTCGGCCGCATCGACGAAGCGGGCTATGCCAGCCTTGTGCGAGAAGCGAAGGATTTCCTTGGCGGCAAATCGGGCGCCGTTCAGACGCAGATCGAAAAGCAGATGGCGAGGGCGGCCGAAGATCTGGATTTCGAGACCGCGGCCATCCTGCGCGACCGTTTGCGTGCGGCAACCTTCATCCAGGGTAGCCAGGCCATCAATGCGCAGGGAGTCGGCGACGCGGATGTCTTCGCACTCGCAGCCAAGGGTGGGCAAGTAGGCGTGCAGGCTTTCTTTATTCGCGGCGGGCAGAACTGGGGGCACCGCACGTTCTATCCGCGCAATATCGGCGATCTCGACATGGACGAGGTGTTGTCCGATGTGCTGCTGCAATTTTACGAGGAAGTGCCTCCTCCGCGTACGATACTGGTCGATCGCGAACTTGCCGAACAGGCACTCGTTGCAGAAGCGCTGGCTGAAAAGGCGGGACATTCGGTGGCGATCTCGATCCCGCAGCGTGGCACGCGCAGGAAGTTGATGAGCCAGGCACAGCGCAATGCTGTGGAGGCATTGGACCGGAGGCTGGCCGAAAGCGGTACGAAGGCAAAGGTTCTGCGCGAACTGGCCGAATTCCTTGAACTGGATGACGTCCCGCAACGTATCGAGGTTTACGACAACAGCCATATCCAGGGTACGAAGGCGGTTGGTGCGATGGTCGTGGCAAGTGCGGAAGGGTTCGAGAAGGGCCAGTACCGCAAGTTCAATATCAAGAGCGCGCAGACCAATGACGACTTCGGCATGATGCGCGAAGTGATGAGCCGCCGCTTCCGCAACCTCGCTAAAAATCCGGATGGCGAGGAGGGGAAGGCGAATAGCCACGAAACCGTATGGCCCGATCTCGTCCTGATCGACGGAGGCAAGGGCCAGATGTCATCGGTGCGCGACACTCTGGCGGAAATGGGGATCGAGAATGTGCCCCTGATCGCCATTGCCAAGGGCCCGCATCACGGGCGGGAGGGTCGCGAGGTGTTCCACTTCCCGGATGGGCGGGAAAAGACTCTGCCGGTGAATTCACCGCTGCTGTTTTATCTGCAGACCCTGCGGGATGAGGTTCACCGCTACGCCATCGGTGCCCACCGCGCAAAGCGCAGCCGCGCGATCACCGCATCACCGCTGGATGAGATTCCCGGCATCGGCCCCTCGCGCAAGCGCGCGCTCCTGCTGCACTTCGGCACCGCGGGAAAAGTAAGAGCGGCCGCGCTAGACGACCTCAAACGCGCGCCCGGTATCAGCGAAGGCGTGGCGCAGCAGATCTACGACTTCTATCACGCCGGCGGGTGAGGCTCAGAACCATTGAAGGCTAACTCCCCGTCCTGGCTAGTGGATTTAGTCTGGCTAAATTGATCGCGAATATTCATCAGGGTAGATCAGCTGTTTGATTTTTAGGTGGCGAAAAATGTTCATTAGCGTCGCCGTTTTCCTGTGAGAGCATTCCCCGCAACATACTGTGAATGGGTGGCAGCCAGCAATGATGAGACCGTTAACCTGCCGATTTTGGGTAACACTTTCAGCGGTGTTTTTGCTTGGCATTTTGCCCACTGAAGGCTCCTTGGCGTCGGAAGACGTCCAATCGGAGCTTTCCCCACATGGCACTTTGCCCTTGGTAGGTTCTTATGAAGTCATCGACGCGAGGACTGGCGAACTTCCAAACGGCCTGCGTTACGTTATTTTGCCGCGCAAATCATCCGAGCCCGGAATTGGCATCGAGATGTACGTTGAAGGGGGATTCATTGCGGAACGCCGACCAGGTGAGCGCGGACTTGTCCATTTCATCGAGCACATGGCTTTCGATGGCACGACGAACATACCGCCGGGCCAACTCCTCGAGATAGGTATGCCAGTATCATTCCCGGCTCCATCTGCCGGAGCAACCGATTGGCGCGGTTCAAGGTACTACTTCTCGTCCCGCACTAGTAAAGTGAAGGACATAGATACCCTCCTATTTATTCTGCGGGAGTTTGCGAGCGAGCAGACCTTTCTGCCGGAAGCGATTGAGCGCCAACGTGCAGACGTGCTCAGAGAAATGGACGAGAAGAGGATCGGGAATCACATTTATGCCGATCTTGTCGCGGCCGTTGGGCCTGGAACACCGACCGACCTTATCGATGCTCAGAACTCGCAAGATGTGGCGAACGCACCAATCGAAGTGATCGAGGCACTTTATCGCGATCTTTATCACCCAGTATCGACAGTGATCAGCGTTGTTGGCGATGTCGATCCAGATGCAGTCATAGCCTTGATCGAAGACCGTTTCGGTGACTGGCGGCCAGAAGGTACGAGACGAGAGCCTTCTTCGGAATGGGAATTAGAAGCTGATAAGATTTCAAATCTCAGCGTCGCTGCCGAGCCTCGAAGTCGCATCGGCACAGCGCTGAGTTGGTCGCTTCCTTCGTCCGATACACCACTGCGACGCCTTGTTGCGCTCGATGCCGCCCTGATGGACATGCTGGCTGTCGAAGCCCTGTCCGCGCGCTTAGAAGCGCAGGATCCTGACACGGATAAAAGCAATCTGAGAGTGAGCATTGATGATGGCACAAACGGATACCGATTGGTTTTAATTGTTCTCGTGCAACCTGAGAGGGATTGGGTAGCGTCGGTATCCAATCTCTCCGAACTGGCCTGTTCTCTCCACAGTCGTGGATTCTCACCGGACGAGTGGCGCACCGCAAAGGCATCAACCCTCGCATCGCTTCACGACCGGGCGAGGGCGGTTGGATCAGTTACGAACGTGGCTCTGGCCGGCCAGCTTGCAAACGCCCATTCGCGGGGAATTTGGGTTTTCAGCCCGTCAGAGCTTCTCTTCCATGCAACCAAGATTTTTCCCGACCTAGACGAGTCCCGGGGAAATGCGTGGCTGCGAGATCGGATTATCTCTGGTGTGCAGCATTTGCGTGTCGAGACACCCGCGCTGTCCGCTTACGAACACCCTACTGAGATTGTTCGCAAAGAATTTGGGTCGCAGAGTTGCGAGTAATCTTATTGCATTTCAACTTGAGAAACACACTTACTCTTGAGGTTGACGTACGCCCCTCGCGCCTGCGCTTTCCTCGCGCACTTGCTTGAACTCGGAGCCGTCCTTCCACATAAGCCACGCTTGGCAAGGCTGAAATGGTCCGCTCGATAGAACAGGCCGCGTTCGGGAGGCTTTCCTCGCTTACCGTACGCCTCTGGGCTTGTGCAAAGCGGGCAAGATCGTCTTCGTACTGTGGCCTTTACCGATCAGGATCACATCCTTCGACCGGCCCGCGGTTTGCAACATGTCCAGGTTGAAATTGGCGACGGTCTTGTCCAGCAGATAAATTGGATCGGCGGCATAGTATTCGGATCCGAGCAAACCGCGCTCTTCCGCAGTCCAGAAGGCGAAGATCACGCTGCGTTCGGGCGCGGGGCCACTCTTGAATGCGCGCCCGGCATCAGCGAAGGCGTGGCGCAGCAGATCTACTACTTCTACCACGCGGGCGGGTGACGGTCGTGGAATGACTTAGGAGCGCGCTCTGACCGTTTCGATCGTGCTCGTCGCTTTTTCGTAATGAGCGAGAGAATATTTGCTATCCGGATAGGCGCCTTGCAGTTCAAGCACTCCAATCTATAGGAACGCCAAGCAGCTTTTGGAAGAATTTATGCATGAACAGCTTGGGCGCGCCGATGTCGCGGGTTTAGGTGCCCCGTATGCGGAACCTCGAAAAATTGAATCTTTAAGTGATTGTTATTTCTACCACACGATGGACGTCCCCGGCCATGGGACCATCGCAGGCGAGTGGGACCTCCGAGGTCGTGAGGGCGAGTATTTAGGGCATTTCGACTTTGCGGGTAAGCGCGTGCTCGACGTTGGTGCAGCCTCCGGCATTTTGAGCTTCTTCATTGAGAAGCAAGGCGCCGATGTGGTTTCATACGACCTGTCGGATGAATTCGATTGGGATATTGTTCCTTTCGAAGTCAATGACAATAAAGCTGCACGGGAAAGCCGTCGCAATCATTTGCGAATGATTAATAATGGCTACTGGCTATGTCATGAAGCTTTTTCTTCTAGAGCAAAGATGGTCAATGGAGTGGTATACGACATTCCAACCTCAATTGGTTCTGTAGAAGTTTCCGTTTTTGGAAGCATTCTATTGCACCTGCGCGACCCTTTTCTAGCCCTGGAGAATGCCGCGCGTATTACCGATGAGACGATTATAGTTGCCGATCTTTCGCCCTATTCTAAATTGAAGAGCAAGTTTGCGAAAAATCCAAAGTTCATGCCTCGTGGTTCTGATCCGCACGGTATAACTGACGGTTGGTATCGTCTCCCCCCGCTGCTGGTTGAAGAATACTTGCGCATCCTTGGATTTGAGAAAGCGAGGATTGAATGGCACAAGTTTACGTACGGCTCTCAAGAGCGGTGGATTTACACGATCATAGCTGACCGTGTTCGGCCAAAACGGAATGTGTGACGCTCAAGCGCAGGCAATTGAAATGGCTGGCCCTCAGCTTTATTCGGCCGGTTCATTATCGCCTGCATTTTCTCGGTAGGCTTAGTGCGCGCCCCTCGCCCCTGCGCTTTCTTCGCGCACTTGCTTGAACTCGGAGCCGTCCTTCCATTCAGGCCAGTGCTCGCTGTTTGCTAGCTCGGCGCCCATATCGCGGAACAGGGCGATGTCCTCCACCGCTCCTGCAAGGTTCCAGTCTTCGCTCCAAGCGTCGCAGGCGGCGTGGTAGCAATCACCGGTGTAGGCATCGACCCACGCCTGACCGGCGTCGTTACCGCCTTCGACCAGATCGGAAGCGCCCGCGATGCCCATCATCAGCATTACCGGCACGCCGCGCTTGGCAAGGCTGAAATGGTCGGCTCGATAGAACAGGCCACGTTCGGGTAGGCTTTCCTCGCTTACAGTACGCCCCTGGGCCTGCGCAAAGCGGGCAAGATCGTCTTCCAACGTACTTTGCCCTTTACCGACCAGGATCACATCCTTCGACCGGCCCGCGGTTTGCAAGATGTCCAGGTCGAAATTGGCGACGGTCTTGTCCAGCGGATATATCGGATTGGCGGCATAGTATTCGGATCCGAGCAACCCGCGCTCTTCCGCAGTCCAGAAGGCGAAGATCACGCTGCGTTCGGGCGCGGGGCCACTCTTGAATGCGCGGGCGATTTCAAACAGCCCGGCAACGCCCAGCGCATCGTCATTCGCGCCTGCGCGGTAGATGCGGCCCTGTTCGTCCGGTTCACCTTCACCATAGGCGTCCCAGTGAGCGCCGTAGATTATACTTTCGTCCGGTTTTGATGTGCCGGAGATCTTCGCCAGTACATTCTGGCTCTGAACTACATCGCTCTTTACGGGGAACGATGCGGAAAACGTCGTATCAAGATCGACAGGTTTGAAATCCCTGCGCCGCGCAGCGATGCTCAGTTCGGCCAGATCCTGCCCGGCAGAAGCGAACAGCGTTTCGGCGGTTTCTCCTGAGATCCAGCCCTGCAGCGCAAGGCTGGTGATATAATCCTCGGGGCGGACGACATCGTAATTCTCGCCCCCAGGGCTCTCCACGACATTCCAGCCATAACCAGCACCCGGTGTTTCGTGGACGATCAGCGCGCCGATCGCCCCCTGCCGCGCAGCCTCTTCGAATTTGTAGGTCCAGCGGCCGTAATAGGTCATCGTACGGCCCCCGAATGTGCCCGCGACTTCTTCACCATCCTGGGCATGGAAATCCGGATCGTTCACCAGGAACACGGCGACTTTTCCCTTGAGGTCGACACCCTTGAAATCGTCCCAACCTCGTTCTGGCGCATCGACACCGTAGCCGACAAAAACCAGCGGGGCGTTGTCGATAGCGGCCGTATCGGACGGCTGCAGGGTCGACACGTAAATATCTTTCGGGAAGTTCAGATTTTTGGTCGTGCCGCCATGTTTGAACGACAGGGTCCCCGGGGTGCCAAGGCGCGTGTGAAGCAATGGCACCTTCTGGGTCCAAGTACCGTCTTCGCCGCCCGGTTCCAGCCCCAGTCCCTGCAAACGCCCGATGAGGTAACCGATGGTCCGTTCTTCGCCGACCGTTCCAGGCGCTCGTCCCTCAAACTGGTCGGAAGCCATGGTGCGCACGGTTTCTTCCAGCTTGTCCGGATCGATGCCCGCCGGCTCTCCTTCCGGCTGCTGCGCGATCGCAGAAGTGGTGAAGAACAGGGCAGTCGTTATGGCGAGGCTGCGTAGGATCATGGAACGCTCCGGCTAGGGCAAAGCATTACCCTAGCCGGTGTGTTCATAGGTGCAAGGTCAGCGGCCCACTTCAGGGCTTGGGCGGTTTACCCTTCCCCTTGAAGGGCTTGCCCTTCTTGAAGGGTTTGCCGCCGGCAGGTTTGTTATCGCCGGGTTTTCCCCTGAAGCCGCCGCCGGGTTTGCCCTCGCCAGACTTGCCCCGGAAACCGCCACCGGGTTTGCTGTCGTTGGTCTTGCCGCGGAACCCGCTGCCCTCCGGCTTCCCATTGCCGGACTTCCCTCTGAAGCCGCCGCCGCCGCCGGGCTTCCTGTTCAGCGGGCGAGCGTGGACTTTGCCACCGCCACCATGCTTGCGGTTCTCACGCGCTTCGACACGTGGGCCTTCCGGTGCTTCGACAATGGCAATGGCGTCCTGTTCGTCATCGGGGCTTGCTGTGCGCTGCACAGCATCCGCGAACTTGGCAGCAATGGGACGGGGCACCTGAAACCAGGTTTCATGCTGGCCAATGCGGATCGCACCGATTTCATTCCGCGTGATGTGCCCGCGGCGACAGATCAGCGGTAGAATCCAGCGCGGCTCGGCATTCTGGCGTCGCCCGATGTCCATGCGGAACCACACGACATCTTCGAAGCCGGGACGGTGACGTTCGGCCTTGGCCTTTTCACGTGCTTCGGGCGTGTTGGCGAGCAGTTCTTCCGGCTCGGGCATTTCCGCCCTGTGCGCCTGCACCAGTGCAGCGGCGATATCTTCCGGGGCCATACGGGTCATGATGTCGGCAGCGAGTTCGCGATCATACTCTTCGATTTCGCGCGGTGCCGTGAGGTTCTCGATCAGACGGGTACGGTCTTTTTTCCGGATGGCTTCCGGAGTCGGCGCATCGATCCATTCGGCTTCGATCTGTGCGCCCCGCAGCATGCCTTCCACCCGGCGGCGCCGGTTGTGGGGGACCACAATGGCGGCGATACCCTTTTTGCCCGCACGGCCTGTGCGACCGGAACGGTGCTGCAGCGTTTCCGCGTCGCGCGGTATCTCGACATGAATGACGAGGCTCAAGGTCGGAAGATCGATACCGCGAGCCGCAACGTCGGTCGCCACACACACGCGTGCGCGGCGGTCTCGCAGTGCCTGAAGGGCCTGATTGCGTTCGCTCTGCGAATGCTCACCAGAAAGCGCGACCACGCCGAAGCCACGGTTCTGCAAGGTCGCGTGAAGGCGGCGGACGCTTTCGCGAGTGGCGCAGAAGCAGATTGCCGTCTCAGCCTCGTGAAAACGCAGCAGGTTGACAACCGCGTTTTCGATTTCCGACGGCCCGACAGCAACGCCCTGATAGGCGATATCGCCATGTCCACGCGTTTCGCCGACCAGCGAAAGCCTCAATGCGTTGCGCTGATAGCGTTCGGCCAGCCGTTCGATCGGGCGGGGCATGGTGGCGGAGAAGAGAAGCGTGCGGCGTGTCTCGGGTGTCGCGTCGAGGATTTCCTCGAGATCTTCGCGAAAACCCATGTCGAGCATTTCGTCCGCTTCGTCGAGTACCACGCCGATAAGGCCCGACAGGTCCAATGCGCCGCGCTCGATATGGTCGCGCAGGCGCCCCGGGGTGCCGACGACGATGGCCGGTCCGCCACGCAGGTTGCGCCGTTCCTTGCTCGCATCCATCCCGCCGACACAGGTTGCGATGCGCAGGCTTGCACCTGCAAAAAGCCACCCAAGTTCACGGCTGACCTGCAGCGCCAATTCGCGCGTTGGAGCCACTACGAGCACGAGGGGGGTCTCGCTCAATGGCGAGCCGCCGAGGTCGCTCAGCAACTGGTCGGCAAGGGCCAGGCCGAAGGCAACCGTCTTCCCGCTGCCGGTCTGAGCGGAAACGATCAGGTCGCGACCATGCGATTCGGCTTCGGTCACGGCCTTCTGAACGGGGGTGAGCGCCTCGTAGCCACGAGCGGTCAAAGCCTCGCCGATCACCGGTGGGAGGTGGGAAAACGACATTGAATTCTTTCTTTTGGGCGCGGGGCTCGGCAGGGGGTGCCGGCTCGTCGCGGAGCGGGCACGGCCCGCAATCGCGTGCGCCCTACACGCAAATTGCGCGTTTGGCCCGCATTATTTGCACTGACGGTCGGTCGAGCGCTCGCAAGGCCCGGCATTGTGACAAATGAAAGGCAAAAATAGCGCATTTGTCGTCAAACCGCCTCCGTGCGGCAATCAACCGGTCAAACACCGAAGCTAGGCGGCCCTCAACTTACTCGGAGGGCAACCATGAAAATCAGACATTCCCTATTCGCCGGCGCTGCAATCGCCGCCATGTCACTTCCCGTTCTTGCTCATGCTGGCGAGGTCGCCGGGACGGTTTCGGATACAAGTAACACCATTGCGCTGCGTAGTGCGCAGGTCCGCATTGTCGAACTGGACCGCGTGACAGCAACATCGCGAGACGGCTCCTTCCTGTTTGCCGATGTTCCGGCTGGCGATTACACGCTGGAAATTACGTATGTCGGTGCGGAAACCGCCACCCGGTCGATCAGCGTCCCCGCTACCGGCACAGTGCGCGAGGATGTTGCGCTCGCAGGTTTCGGGGATGATGAGATCCTGGTGGTTGGTCAGGCTGCCAACTTGTCCAGCGCGCTTTCGCGCAAGAAGGAAGCCGATGGCATCTCCGATGTGTTGACGCGCGATGCGATCGGCCAGTTCCCCGACCAGAACGTCGCCGAAAGCTTGCGCCGCCTGCCCGGCGTGAACGTGCTGAACGATCAGGGGGAGGGGCGCTTCGTATCGGCGCGCGGCCTCGATCCGGAGCTCGTATCGACCTCACTCAATGGGGTCCGTTTGCCTTCACCCGAAAGCGATGTGCGCTCGGTCGCGCTCGATGTTATCTCCAGCGACATCATCGAATCTATCGAAGTGAAGAAATCGCTCACTCCCGACATGGATGCCGACACAATCGGTGCTTCGGTCGAAATCCAGACAACCAGCGCTTTCGATCGCAAGAAGGACTTGCTGATCGTCAAGCTCGAAGGGAGTTATAACGATTACGCCGACGCACTGACGCCGAAAGCAAGCCTCGATTTCGCCACGCTTCTTAGCGACAATTTCGGCATATCCGGCGGCGTTTCCTATTATCGACGCAAGTTTGAAACCGACAATATCGAAGCCGACGACTGGATCGACGAGGGCGGCATCGTTCCTCTCGAACTGCAGTATCGCGACTATGACGTGGAACGCGAACGGATCAGCGGCACCTTGGGCTTCGATTTTCGCGCCAGCGATACCACCGACCTTTACGTCAAGGGGACGTGGAGCCAATTCGACGATCAGGAATATCGCCGCCGGCTGACGTTCGACATGGGCGACTTCGAGGATTACGGACCGACCAGCTTCGCCAACGGCATCGCAACGTTCAACGATGCGACCATTCAAGATCCGGAAAGCGACGATCCTGCCGACACGGTGCGCCAGCGGATCGGCGTAGAACGCGATATCAAGGACCGTTTCGAACGCCAGCGGATCTGGTCTGTCGTTGCAGGCGGAAAAACCGATACGGGAACCTGGTTCGCTGACTACTCTGCCAGCTATGCCCGCGCTTCCGAACGCGAGAATGGCAGCGTCGACCCGGCAGAATTCCGCCAGCGTTTCTCGGACGACGGCCTCGAAATCGGCTTCGATCTGACGGATCCGCGCGTTCCGCTCTACACCGTCAATTCCGATCCGGGCAGCTTCTACGATCCGGCAGCTTACGAACTGACCGATATCGAATACACCGCGCTTTCGGACGCGAGTGACGAGGAATGGGCGGGACGCGTTGACTTCGGGCGCCGGTTCATCACGGACGGGGGTGAATTCACGGTTCAGGCCGGTGCCAAGGGCCGCTGGCGGGACAAGCGTTACAATGCCAACATCGAATTTTACGAGAACGACAGTTTCACGCTGGACCAGGCTCTGGGCTCTGCCACCTATCGCCTGATTTCCCTCGAACCGATGGCGAGCAACACCGGTGCCAGCGACTTCTTCCGCGCAAATCGTGACGATTTCGAATTTGTTGCACTCGATAGTGCCTTCGATTCAGCGGTGTCTGACTATTCGGTCGGCGAAGACATCATGGCTGGTTATCTTCTTGGCCGGTGGGACAGCTCCACTCTGCGTGTCATCGGCGGTCTGCGTTACGAACACACCAGCAACGACATTCGCGGCAATCTCGTCACGCTCGTCGAGGAAGGGGGCACTTTGCCTGATGGGGGTGAAGCCGCCGACGACACTGTGCTCGTCGAACCCACCACGATCGACAAGAACTATGGCAACTGGCTGCCCAGCCTGAATGTCCGTTTCGAGCCGACCCGGAACGTGGTTCTGCGCTTAGCCGGATACCGCAGTCTCGTGCGCCCAAAATTGTCGCGCCTTGCGCCTCGTTTCGCTGTCGAACAGAATGACGATGACGAGCGCGAAGGCGAGTTCGGCAACCCCGACCTTCTGCCGTACAAGGCGTGGAATTTCGATGCCTCGGCCGAATATTACATGAGCAGCACCGGTGCGATCACGGCCGGCATCTTCTACAAATCCATCAAGGATTACATCGTGGATGCCAATTTCGAGGGTGACGATCCGCCGTTCAACGGTGTCTACCGCGGGATTGAATTCGATGAGGCGGTCATTCCTCTGAATGGCGATACGGCCGAGGTGTTCGGCGTGGAAATCGGAGTTTCGCAGGCGTTTACCTTCCTGCCCGAACCGTTTGACGGGTTCGTCGTCAGCGGTAACTACACTTATACCGATGCAACGGGCACGGTGTTCACCGATGGCGACATTGCCGATCCTCGCAAGATCACGCTCCCCGCGACATCGAAGCATACTGCCAACCTATCGCTCGGTTACGATAAAGGACCGGTCGATATCCGCCTGTCGGGCACCTACCGCGACAAGTATCTCGACGAACTGGCTGGGACGGCCGAATACGATCGCTTTGTCGACGACCACTTCCAGCTCGATCTGTCGGCCAAATTTCGGGTCACCGATGGTATTCAGATCTTCTATGAATGGGTGAACATCAACAACGCGAAATATTTTGCTTACAACACGCTCGGCAACCAGCGTAACCTGTTCCAGTACGAGGAATACAACTGGACCATGAAGGGCGGCGTGAGGGGGACTTTCTGATGCGTAGCACACTTCCCATCCTCGCCAGCGTCAGTCTTGCCGCATGTGCGACTACCCCAATGCCCGGCGAGCCAGCCGTCCCGGTTTATGCCGTTGCAGAAACCGTGCCGGTAGCGACGGCGAATGAAGACGCTGCCGATGATCCTGCGATCTGGCACAACGCCGCATCGCCGAGCGACAGCCTGATCGTCGCGACCGACAAGAAGGGCGGGCTCTACGTCTATGGCCTCGACGGCGAGGTGAAGAGCTTCAGCGAACACCCTGCGCTGAACAATGTCGATCTCGTCGACATGGGCGATATGGGCGTGATCGTCTTTGCCAGTGACCGGAGTGATCCCGTAAATGCCGGCATCATGCTTTATCGGCTCGATACGGCGAAAGGCACGCTGACGAAGCTAGGTCGCGTCGCCACCGGTCCGGGCGAGGCTTACGGTATCTGCGGTACACGTCGCGGCAACACCCTTATCGTCTACACTGCCCCCAAAAGCGGGCGGATCGGGGAATGGGAAATCGCGCTCGACGCGGCGCCTGCCGCGCGCGAACGTCGCACAATGCAGGTCCGCACCCAACCCGAAGGCTGCGTTGTCGATCATCGCAACGGTACGCTCTACATCGGAGAAGAAGACGTCGGCATCTGGCGGTTCCGGTCCGATGCAACGACGGGCGAGCTGGTCGCCGAGGTGGACGGGCGCAAGCTAGTCGCCGATGTTGAAGGACTGGCGCTGGTTCCCGACGGCACCGATGGCGGCTGGCTCTATGCGTCCAGCCAGGGCGACAACACCTATATGCGTTATGCTTTGCCCGACATGACACCTGCAGGGCGGTTTCGCATCGCAAAAGGTGCTTTCGGCAGTGCCGAGGAGACCGACGGGATCGAAGCGATGGCAGGCGATTTCGGACCGGCATTTCCCGGCGGACTGTTCATCGCCCAGGACGGCATGAACGAAGGGAAGGCGCAGAATTTCAAACTGGTCCCGCTGGCTGAGATCGAGAAGGCGCTCGCGACCGAGTAAATACCTCGCGGACATGGTTTTCGCTGACAGAACCTTACCTTGACATCGATGCTCCGGTGGCGGACACATCGGTGTCAGGGGGTAGATGAGACGAATGTCGGCTGCGCGCGAGGAATTGACGGGGGCGATGGCCGGCATTGCTGGCGGCGATCGTAGGGCGCTTAAAACCGTCTATCGCCTGACGTCTGCCAAGCTTTTCGGCACAATCGCGAGGATCGTTCCAGACCGCGAACGAGCCGAGGATGTCCTTCAGGATGTCTATGTCAAAGTCTGGCGGCGTGCCGCGCGTTTCGACAGCCGCAAGGGTAGCCCGATTACCTGGCTATGCACGATCGCACGGAATACCGCGCTCGACGAACTGCGCCGTGACGGTCGGATCGTCGAACGGGCGGAAGCGACGCTGCCCGAAGTCGAAGACACCGATGTTCTTCCCGCCGACGAATGGTTGTGTGCGATGGAAGAGAGCGAAGCTTTGGCGCGCTGTTTGAAAAGGCTGTCGGGTGATCAGCGCCGTTCCATCAGGCTCGCGTTCTTCGATGGCTATTCATATTCCGAGCTTGCTCTCAAAATCGACGTTCCGCTCGGCACATTGAAGAGCTGGATCAGGCGCGGCCTTGCCGGTTTGAAGGGCTGCCTTGGTGGCTGATGACGAAGTAATTCAGTCGGACGACCCGTTCCTGACCGCGGGCGAACTCGCTCTGGGTGTACTCGAGGGCAGTGACCTGGCGGCCGCTCGTCGCTTGCAGCTTTCCGACGTGACCTTCGCGGCGGCGGTCGAATGGTGGGAGGCCCGGCTCGGCGCGATGAGTGAAGGAGCGCGGAGCGCTCTGCCCTCCGATGCTGTATGGCAGGGTATTGTTGCACGGATCGACGCAATTGATGCCCAGCGAGACATGCCGGCCGCAGCAGCGATGGCCCCTGTGCACGGGCGGGGCCCTGCGGGATGGAGCATTGCTGCTGCGCTCGTTGGCGTGAGCGCAGCAGCAGCGGCCTTGGTTCTCTTCCTGTCCACCCCAGCGACATCACCGATTGCACCGCCGGAAATTGCCGCAGTTGCGGGTGATCAACTTGTTGCCCAACTGACAGATGCGGAAGCCAATCGCAGTCTTGCGAGCCGCATCGATCCCGAAAGCGGGCAGCTAAGGCTCGCAATCGCCGGTCTGGAAGCGGAACCGGGCAAGACTCCCGAACTATGGGTCATTCCTGCAGGTGGTGCCCCGATATCTTTGGGCGCAATTCCCCAGCAGGGCAATTTCGCTCGTGACCTGTCGGTCGAGGAAAGCTCGTTGCTGGCGGCGGGAGCAACGCTGGCCGTCACTTTCGAAGACGACACGGGCGAACGGCACGAAACGCCTACCATGCCGATCCTGCTGGCAGGTCCTCTGGCGGAAGTCTGAGCCAAATCTCAAAATAATTCTCTGATACTATTCAGGGCGTTGAGATGCATATTCTTATTTTTCTGCGCGCGAGTGCATCCGATCGGGCTGCACGCAAGTAGCTGTTGGCGTCATCTCGATCGGGATGGCAGCCGAGACCCGTAGGTCTTCGTGCAGAACAAGGTGGAATAACCGCCAGCTGTGGGAGAGGATGGCCCGCGTCGATCGGCTTTCTGGTCCGTTAAAGGAAAGAGAAAGCATCATGATCAAGACTTTCGAAAATCGCATCGCAGCCGCGCTTCTGGCCGGTACTGCAGGCCTGGCATTTGCCACGCCTGCGCTGGCAGATGGAACCCCGGAATGTAATGCCGCCAATACAAATTCTACCGAGTGCGGCATCGATTCGGTTGCGACAGGTAACGGCGGCGTCGCCGTCGGAACAGGTGCCGTGGCAGATGGTACCGATGCAGTGGCAATCGGCAGCGACGATGCCGGAGCCGCCCCCGCTACCGCGACCGGCCCTTCCACCACCGCGGTCGGCGGAGAGTCGGTCGCTACCGGCCCTGGCGCAAGCGCTTATGGCTGGCAATCGATGGCGACCGGTGAACGCGCGACGGCGCTTGGCCATCTTGCGACGGCGCAAGGGGTTCGCTCTGTCGCTGTGGGCGAGAATGCCGATGCCCAGACAGACAATGCGACAGCGATCGGCAATGAATCGATCGCGAATGGCATCGATGCACTGGCTGTTGGTGACACGGCGATGGCAATGGGC
The DNA here is from genome assembly GCF_044543405.1 of Qipengyuania sp. NPDC077410. Classification (NCBI taxonomy): domain Bacteria; kingdom Pseudomonadati; phylum Pseudomonadota; class Alphaproteobacteria; order Sphingomonadales; family Erythrobacteraceae; genus Qipengyuania; species Qipengyuania sp. NPDC077410. The sequence continues at coordinate 391,405 of NZ_JBITWB010000002.1, forward strand.
AATTCGACCAGTGCAATTGGCGGCGAAAGCGTCGCAACCGGGCCGGGTGCGTCGGCCTTCGGCTGGCAAGCACTCGCAACCGCTGAACGCGCAACTGCTGTCGGGCATCTGGCAACCGCACAGGGTGTTCGCTCCGTCGCGATCGGTGAGAACGCCGATGCCCAGACGGACAATGCAACGGCGATTGGCAATGAATCGATCGCCAACGGTATCGACGCACTGGCTGTTGGCGATACGGCAATGGCCATGGGCAATTCGACCAGTGCGGTCGGCGGTGAAAGCGTCGCGACCGGACCGGGCGCGTCTGCCTTTGGCTGGCAAGCACAAGCCAATGCAGAGCGCTCTACCGCCTTGGGCCATCTGGCAACGTCGGATGGTTTCGCGTCGGTCGCAGTAGGTGAAGCTGCCGCTGCGCAGGGTCGTGGCGGCATAGCTATCGGCGGCAACACCGACGGTGGCGCATTCGGTGCCCTCGCAACCGATGACGCTGGCATCGCACTCGGCGGCGACGCCGAAGCTCGCGGCGTGGGCGCTATCTCCATCGGCAGCGATGGCGACGGTGATGGCGATGGCTCGGTTGCCGACGGTGTGGATGCACTTGCTCTTGGTGCAGACGCGACCGCTATGGGCAATTCGACCTCGGCTATCGGCGGCGAAAGCGTTGCCACCGGGCCGGGCGCGTCCGCTTTTGGCTGGCAGTCCTCTGCCGGTGCAGAGCGAGCCACTGCGCTCGGTCACCTCGCTACCGCGCAGGGCGTTCGCTCTGTCGCGATAGGCGAGAACGCCGATGCACAGACTGACTTCAGCACCGCGATCGGCAATGAAGCGATCGCCAATGGAGTGGATGCTCTGGCAATTGGCGACACGGCGATGGCGATGGGCAATTCGACCACCGCAGTCGGCGGCGAAAGCGTTGCGACAGGTCCGGGCGCGACAGCTTATGGTTGGCAGTCATCGGCTGGAGCGGAACGTGCCACGGCGCTCGGCCACCTTTCAAATGCCTCCGGTGTTCGCTCGGTCGCAGTAGGTGAAGCTGCCGCTGCGGCTGGCGATGGATCGATTGCCGTAGGTAATCTGGCCAGTGCGACGGGCACTAATTCGGTCGCCATCGGTAATGGCGCCAGCGCGACCAACGATGGACAGGTCGTGGTCGCTTCGCTCGACACAAGCACAGGATCGCAAGTCGGACCCATTGCTGTGGTAACAGCCGATGCCAACGGAACGCTGGGCGTCAGTTCGTCAGCAGGGCTGAGTAATCTTGCCAGCTTCACCGACGTGCAGGCAAACAGCGTGGCGATCGCCGGCAACTCCGCCGCTATCATGGATCTGCAGGGCCAAACCGGTCTCCTGTTCGACCTTGCTGCCGAAAACAGCGTGCAGGCCCGCCGTGCAAACGAAGGCGTGGCAATGGCGCTGGCCATGGAATCGCCAATCATCATGCCGGGTAAGCGCTTCGGCGTAGCGGGCGGCTTCGGCTATTATAACGACCGTGTCGCAGGTTCGGCTTCGGTTGGCCTCCGCGTAAGCGACAACACCGTGTTTACCGGTGGCCTTGGGGTCGGCTTCGACTCCGGCGAGGTGGGCGCACGCGCCGGGTTCCAGGCTTCCTGGTAATCCATCTGCCAGCTTCCTGAAGGACCAGGAAGGAAGGGCGGGGTGCCATGCATCCCGCCCTTTTTGCGTCTGCATCCGTTGGGCCGAGCTATTCGCCTGTCTTTACCCGTTTTCGCATCATCCCTTCCTGCGCGACACTGGCGACCAGTTCGCCCGCGCGGTTGAAGATGCGTCCGCGGTTGAAACCCCTCCCGCCACCGCTCCATGGGGCATCGGTGGCGTAGAGCAGCCATTCGTCGGCGCGGGCGGGGCGATGGAACCAGATCGCATGATCCAGGCTGGCACCGACGAGTTCGCCCCGCATCCAGCTAAGCCCGTGGGGCAACGCGCTGGTCCCCAACAAGGTATAGTCACTCGCGTAGGCGATAATCGCACGATGCAGTGCAGGGTTCTCGAGGATCGAAGGCAGATCGGAGACGGTACGGAACCAGGTATGCGCTCGGGGCGCGCGCGGTTCGCTGTTCATCCAGTGCAACTGATCGACCGTGCGCATGTCGATAGGTCGAGGGCGCAGGACGAGAGCGCGTTGCTGTTCGCCCATTCGGTCTCCAGCACGCTCGACCATGGCGCGGCGCATTTCCTGATCGCTCTTGAGTTCTTCGGGCGCTGCAACATCCGGCATGGCCACATCGTCATGCGACAGGCCGTCCTCCGGTCGCTGGAAACTCGCGGTCAGGTTCAGAATGGCGCGCTGCTCGCCAGTATCATCTGCCTGACTGGCAACGACGCGTCGATTGGCAAAACTGCGTCCGTCGAAGTCGCGCGCGGTACGATAGGCGATATCCACGCCCTCCTTCCCGCCACGAAGAAAGTAGGCGTGCAGCGAATGTGCTTCCAGCCCATCAGGCGCGGTCGCTTGCGCGGCTTGCAGGGCCTGGGCAATGACCTGACCGCCGAATACGCGCCCGACCCCGCCAGCTTGCTGCGGGGCGGTAAAGGCGTCTTCGCCGTCGCGGGACACAGTCAGCAGGCTGACGAGCTCTGCGACCAATTGCTCAGGGGACTGTTTTTCGCTCACTCCAATGGCTTTGCGGAGGGTTTACGTATCCGTCAAGCGCCCGACCTGTCAGCAAGTCACTTGGCGGAGCGGAAGGTCCTTCGCCAAGCCCGGTAGGCCAGTGACTTTGCACGATTGCTGGCTGGCCAGCGCCCCGGCGCACGCGGGTTGATGCCCCATTTCCGCACGATCCCGTTGAAGCAGCGGGAATCGGATTCAGCGTAGCTCCATTCGCTGCGCCAGGTGATGGAAAGCGAGATGGAACTGGCCGATCCATTGCGCACGAAATGCGGCGCCATGACAGGCACGTAGACGGCCTCTCCCGGATCGATCGCGAAGGCGGTGCCGCCGGGCAGCAAATCGTTGCTCCAAGGCAGTTCGCGCGGTCCGCCAAGGTGATAGCTTTCATGGACCTCATCGGGAGCATAGGTGGGGTTGCCCGCCGGGAACTGGGTCATGACCTTGTTGCCCTTGAGCTGCAGCAAGATGTTGTGTTCCGGATCGAAATGGTAGGGCGTGACAGCGTTCGGGCTGGATATGAAGATGAAGCCCTGCGGTGTCAGCATGGTGCCGGTCGTGGCCTCGATCATGGGGCGAAGCTCTTCCAGAAGCCCCATCAGCAGAGCGTTATATTCAGGGATTTGCTCGATATTCTTGAGCACTGCCCAGCTGTTGCTGGTGGCTATATGGCGAATGGTTTCGCCGATGGTGAGCCCGTTCGAACCTGGCTTTCCATCCACGCCTACCGGCAGATCTCCGCGGTTGTACTCGACGGAACGCTGCGGCAGAGCTTCCGCCAGACCGGCCAGCGCATCGAGCGCGAGGCGGTCGTCATCCTTCAAGTCATGGCGCAGGACGTGCGGTCTTTCGGGGTAATCACGTGCGAATCGAGCGTATGATTCACCCGAAAACACCCGTGTTCGGCGGGCGGTAAGCGTCTGATCGTGTGCGGTCATCGGTTGTTCTCCGACCTGCGGGCTTCGATTGATGTCAGAATGTCGCCGACCCCCCGGCGGATCGCGCCGCCGACCGGAATGGACAGGGAAACGATTTCGCGGCGATCGTCCCAGATCTGTTCGATCATGGGATGGCCGGCAGCCGCGCAGCTATCGGTCATCCCGATTTCTTCGCGCTCCAGCAGGGCGAGGTTTTCTACCTGCAACAGCATTCCGGGCGACAGTTTGTAAAGATCCTCGTCGAAAGCGGTCTTGAAGCTGTGGGCGAGGGGGGGCGTGACGAAATTGCAGAGCATCGCCACCGGCTTGCCGTCGACATGGAATGCCAGCCGCTCCAGCCTATGCTCCCGGGCCGCGCCGTGAAGGCTTTCACGGAAAAAACAAGCGGTTTGCCGCGCGCTGACGAGCGAGGAACTTTCCTGTCCTTTCCAGCCTGCATCTTCGAGCTTTAGAAACTGGTCGATCCATTCGTCCAGACAGTCCTCCCCTGTCGCTCTGGTAAAAATCGTATGGCCGGTTTCCTCCAGCCGCCGCCGCTTGCGAGACAATTCCTTGCGGCGCTTCTTTCCGAGGATGGAGACCAGATGAGCTTCGGGCGACAGACCGCGGCGAAGACAGGCCCGGCTAACGCGATGGACAACCCGGTTAGCCCTTCGCTTCGCCTTGCAGACACGGTTCAGCGTATCGAGAGCAATCCCGTCGCCGGGGAGACAAGCGATATGAAGGAACAGGCTCGATCGCCAATTACGGTCGCTCCAGTCGAGTAGGGCCGACCAGAACGCGTCTGCATGATCCCCCGCAATCAACGGTTCCCCGCAAAAGCTATTCGGGTGCATCCAGTTGCCGATGTGGGGCAATGGATGGCCGTGATAGTCGCGGGCCCGGTAAAGTGGCATGAGGCCCGCCAGTTCGCCGTCCACGACCAGTGTCGCCAGATGAACGGTGCCGCGAGGATCGAACTGCTCGAGTGAGGGCAGGACGAACCAGTGTTCGCCAAACGGATTGGGCGTGGCTGCGGACGCGGCAAGACGGCGCCACGATTGCACGAACTCCGTCGAAATGCAGTCTTTCCAGGGTCGTACGGAAAGCCCGTCGGGACCAATGGCGCGTGACCCGACGCTCGCGGGTTCCCCACGCCAGCCGTCTTCGATCAGGTCTTCGATCCGCGTCAATTGAAGGCGTCCCCTTGTCGGGCGATAGCATATATCGAAGCGCCTTAAACTTGCTTAATGCGCCAAACGCAAAGGGCGGCGGTACCCGCCGATACCGCCGCCCCGGATTTGGACAAAATTACAAGATCAGCCAGTCGCGAGCGCAGCCAGCAGCAGCAGGGCGACGATATTGGTGATCTTGATCATCGGGTTTACCGCCGGGCCTGCCGTATCCTTGTAGGGATCGCCCACGGTGTCGCCGGTCACTGCAGCCTTGTGCGCTTCGCTGCCCTTGCCGCCGTGATGGCCGTCTTCGATGTATTTTTTCGCATTGTCCCATGCGCCGCCACCGGCGGTCATGGACAATGCGACGAAGATACCGCCCACGATCACCCCAAGCAGCAGTGCACCCAGCGCAGCGAAGCCATTTTCTTGGCCCGCGATCAGCGTGATCACGTAATAGACCACGATCGGGGCCAGTACCGGCAGCATCGAAGGCACGATCATTTCCTTGATCGCCGCTTTGGTAACGAGATCGACCGTGCGGGCATAGTTCGGCTTGCTGGTGCCGGCCATGATGCCCGGATCGCCGGCGAACTGTTCACGCACGTCCTTCACCACATCGCCCGCGGCGCGGCCTACTGCGGTCATGCCCATTGCACCGAACAGGTAGGGGAGCAGCGCGCCCAGCAGCAGGCCGACGATGACGTATGGGTTCTCAAGACTGAAATCGACGTCCGCATTCGGGAAGAATTCGGCAAGATCGGTGGTGTAGGCTGCGAACAGGACCAACGCGGCGAGGCCGGCAGATCCGATAGCATAGCCCTTGGTCACCGCCTTGGTGGTGTTGCCCACAGCGTCGAGCAAGTCGGTCTTTTCCCGTACACTGTCGTCGAGGCCAGCCATTTCCGCGATGCCTCCGGCATTGTCGGTGACAGGGCCATAGGCGTCCAGCGCCACGACCATGCCTGCCAGGGCCAGCATGGCGGTGGCAGCATAGGCAATACCCATGAGCCCTGCGAGCTGGAACGTGGCGATGATGCCCGCAACGATCAGGATCGTCGGCAATGCGGTCGATTCAAGACTGATGGCCAGACCCTGGATGACATTGGTGCCGTGGCCGGTTTCCGATGCCTTGGCGATCGATTTTACCGGGCGATAGTTCGTGCCGGTATAATATTCGGTGATCCAGATGATCAGGCCCGTAATCGCAAGACCGATGAGCGAGCAGTAGAACAGCGACCAGCCGGTGAAACCGCCGATCTGTTCGGAAAGCCCCTCTTCTGCGAGATTGGTACCATCGGTTGCAGCAACGATTTCCGTTACCGTGCTGCCGCCGATGACGGTATCCATGCCGCCAAGGGCAACATTGATCACGATCCAGATCAGCGGGATCGAGAGCAGTGCGGTGACGAGGAAGCCTTTGTACATCGCCCCCATCACATTCGTGCTGCCCTTGCCGAGCTTCACGAAATAGGTTCCGATGATGCTGGTCACGATGCAGGCACCGCCGATCAGCAGCGGCAGGGCCATCATGGGCATCAGCAAATCGCCCAGTCCCTTGAGCAGCAGTGCGGTGAGAACCATGGTCGCACCGACGGTGACGACATAGGTTTCGAACAGGTCGGCCGCCATCCCGGCGCAGTCACCGACATTGTCGCCCACATTGTCGGCGATCACGGCAGGGTTGCGCGGATCGTCTTCCGGAATGCCGGCTTCCACCTTGCCGACCAGATCGGCGCCAACGTCGGCAGCCTTGGTGAAGATACCGCCGCCCAGACGCGCAAAGATGGAAATGAGCGAGGCGCCGAATGCCAGACCGACCAGACCATCGATCACCTCCCGGCTGTTGGGTGCGTGGCCACTGGGGCCCACGAGGTACCAGAAGAACACCGCGATCGCGAGAAGGGCGAGGCCCGCCACCAGCATGCCGGTGATGGCACCGGCGCGAAACGCGATGGTGAGACCCTGCTGCAATCCGCTTTGCGCAGCGGCAGCCGTGCGGACGTTCGAGCGTACCGAGATATTCATCCCGATGAAGCCTGCAACGCCCGAAAGAATCGCGCCGATCACGAAACCGGTTGCCGGGATAATGCCGAGGAAGATGAAGACGAGCACCGCCACGACCACACCAACAATGGCAATGGTGGTATACTGGCGCTTGAGATAGGCCTGCGCACCTTCCTGAATGGCCGCGGCGATTTCCTGCATCTTTTCGTTGCCGGCGCCGGAACTGAGCACCTGGCGGCTGGTGACGAAGCCGTACACGACGGCAAGCAGTCCCAGCACAATTGCTATGAAAACAAGGTCCACTGAAATTTCCCCTCCCGATTGATTTTATATGCGGTCTGCGCGGGAAACGCAGAACCATCTGGGCTAGGGGTATAAGGGGCCTATGTTGCGTGACAAGGCCGAAATGCGCAGCAATCTTCGCCTGCTAGCCATCATGTGCGCAAGCGATCAGTGCCGGTAGCCGAGGCCGTCTTCGGGTGTCAGCATGTCACCATCGAGGAGGAGCCCCGGCGGGCCCGAAAGGACGGTGCCGATGCGGGTGGCCGATACGGGCGGTGCATTACCGTCCGACATGGTGAAGAGCAGCTGATAATCGTCGCCCCAGCGCATGCATTCCTCGCGCCGTTCGGGATCGGCTGCAGGAATGCTGCCGGCATCGATATCGAAGCATGTCCTGCTCGCCTGCGCCATACGCCAGCTATCGAGGAGGAGCCCGTCCGACACGTCCATCATCGCACTCACGAGGGGGGCAAGCGACTGGCCTTCCGCCAGTAGCGGCTGCGGCCGGCGATAGGCGAGATCGTTGGTACTGCCGGAACCACGCTCCTCCATCCCCAGCATCGCACGCCCCAGAACGCCGGTGACGTATATGGCATCACCCGCCTGCGCGCCGCGCCGGTCCGGCACGGTTATGCTGCTGGCCTTTCCGATTGCCGTACAGCCCCAGACCCGCCGTCCATCGGCCCTAACCGTATCGCCTCCCAGAAGCGGTACGTCGTAAGCTTCCAGAATTTCTCCAAGGCCCTGCGCAAACCGATCGTCATCGTCGCCCAGCATATGGGACACGAGCACGCCGACCGGTTGCGCGCCTTTCGCTGCTAGGTCGGAAAGGTTCACTGCAATGAGTTTCCACGCAATGTCGGCCGGGTCTTCATCCTCGCGCACATGGACGCCCTGAACCAGCGTATCATGCGTCAGGACAAGGCGTTCGCCGCCTATTTCGATGACTGCGGCGTCATCTTCCAGCCCACGGGCTGCCGAATTATCTGCCAGCGCCTTCAGCGCAGAGATGAACCCGGCTTCGTTCAGCGTCCGGCATCCTTGGCCACAGCATCCAGGACGCCGTTGACGAACTTCGCCTCGCGGTCGTCGAAGAAGGCTTTGGCGACATCGACATATTCACTGATCGCGCTGGCCTTGGGCACATCGGGCCGGGCGATCAGTTCGTAGGTTCCGGCACGCAATATCTGCAGCATGGTCTTGTCGAGCCTTGCCAGCGTCCAGCCTTCGGCCAGCCGCGCGGTCAATTTGCCGTCGATCTCTTCGCGCCGTGCCTCGACCCCGCCGACGATGTCATCGAAGAAGTCGACATCCGCTTCCGCATATTCCTCGTCCTCGATGACGCGGCCAAGGCGGTGCTGGTGAAATTCGTCAAGCAGCTTGGCAAGGCGCGTGCCTTCCATCTGCTGCTGGTAGAGCGCCTGAACGGCGCCGAGGCGAGCGGCGCTGCGGGCCTGGGATCTGGAATTCTGGCTCATTTCAGTCTCGTCGAAATCGATAGGGCGTGCGCGGGGAGACCTTCTGCCTCCGCCAGTTTCACCGCGGCCGGGCCGATGGCCGCAAGGGCAGCTTCGGAGGCGTCGATAAAACTGGTGCGCTTCATGAAATCAAGCACCGACAATCCGCTGGCAAAGCGGGCGCGGCGCCCAGTGGGAAGAACGTGGTTGGGCCCGGCAATATAATCACCCACTGCCTCGGGCGTGTGTCGGCCCAAAAACACGCTGCCTGCATGGCGCATGGCATCGAACAGGGATTGCGGTTCGTCGACCATAAGCTCGACATGTTCGGCAGCGAGGCGGTCGGACAGGGCAGGGGCTTCGTCGAGGCTATCGACCAGTACGATCAAGCCATGGGTGTCCCAGCTTGCCTTCGCAGTTTTCGCCGTCGGCAATTTCATCAGGGTGATGTCGACCGCATCCTCGACCTGACGGGCAAGGTTTTCGCTGTCGGTAATCAGGATCGATTGGCTCGTCGGGTCATGCTCCGCCTGACTCAACAGATCGGCGGCGATCCAGTCAGGGTTGTTGTTGCCATCCGCGATCACGAGAATTTCGCTCGGCCCTGCCACCATGTCGATGCCGACCACGCCATAAAGCTGGCGCTTGGCTTCCGCGACCCAGGCGTTGCCCGGTCCGGCGATAACATCGACCTTGCCGATCCGTTTCGTACCGTAGGCGAGTGCGGCCACGGCCTGTGCCCCGCCGACGCGCCAGATTTCGTCGACCCCGGCGATATGGGCAGCCGCCAGAACCAGCGGATTGACCTCGCCCTTCGGCGTGGGTGTGGTGACGACGAGACGCTCCACCCCGGCAACCCTGGCAGGGATCGCGTTCATCAGAAGGGAAGACGGATAGGCTGCGCGGCCCCCGGGAACATAGAGCCCGGCGGCATCAACCGGCCGCCAACGCGCCCCGAGGCGCATGCCGATATCATCGGTGTAGTCGCGGTCAGAAGGTAGCTGGCCTTCGTGATAGGCGCGGATGCGCGATGCGGCGAGTTCGAGCGCGTCGCGCAGATCGGCGTCGAGCGCTTCGTAGGCAGCGCAGCATTCCTCCAGCGGAATCTGCCAGTCGCTATCCCGTGTCAGGTGATGCCCATCGAAGCGGGTCGTGTATTCGACCAGCGCACTATCGCCGCGTTCGCGCACTTCGTTGATCATCGTTGCGACATCCCGCCCGACCTGAGCGTCGCTTTCGCGCCTGTCTCGCACGACGCGATCGAATTTCTTGGAAAAATCGGCGTCGCTGGTGCGCAGAAACTGCATCAGGCGGCCTCGCGCCGGGCAGCGTCGGCGCGGAATTCCTCGACCAGCGCAGCGATGCGCGGATCGGTCTTCAAGGCGGCGCGGTTGACGATAAGCCGGGCGGAGATGTCCAGAATGCGGCTGGTTTCAACCAGGCCGTTTTCGCGCAGTGTGGTCCCGGTCGAAACGAGGTCGACGATCCGCCCTGCCAGCCCCAGTGCAGGTGCGATTTCCATCGCCCCGTTCAGCTTGACGCATTCGGCCTGGATACCCTGCCGTTCGAAATGGCGGCGTGTCAGATTTGGGTATTTGGTCGCGACACGCAGGTGGCTGGCCCCGTCGACACTGGCTGCGCCTTCCTTCGGCTCGGCAACCGACAGCCGGCAATGTCCGAAATCGAGATCGACCGGCGCATAAAGATCGGCATAATCGAACTCCTCGATCACGTCCGACCCGACGATGCCCATCTGCGCAGCGCCATGCGCGACGAAAGTCGCCACGTCGAATGCGCGCACGCGGATCAGCCGCATATCGTCGCGCGTCGTCGCGAAGGTCAGCGAGCGGTTGGCCTTGTCGTGAAAGGCATCTTCGGGCACCACGCCGGCACGCGCCATGACAGGCAGGGCCTCGTCGAGGATCCGCCCCTTGGGAACGGCGAAGGTCAGGCTGTCGTTCATGGGCTGCGCAAATAGGCAGCAGGAGGCCAAAGGGCAATGACGATCGACAAAGCGGAATATGTCGCGAGCGATCCCGAAGCTACGGGCCCGGAAACGGTTGCGCGGGCTTTCGAAAACCAAGTTGCATATTGCCGGTCCAGCAACGCTGCCATCACGGCCACGGTATGTCAGGCCTTGCGTGACTTGATAGACACCGAACGCGGCGGTGCGGTAATGCGCAGAGTGCGGCGATGGGCAGGGCCGGCGCTGGCCGATGCCCTGCCACTGAGATTGGCTGGCGGGTTGCACGCGCTTCATCTGAGCGGCGAGGAACCGCGTCTTGCGCCAATATACGAAGGGCTGGGGCCGAACAATGCGGCTGAATTGATCGCCGATGCCATAGAGCGGCACGAACCATATTTGATGCCGTGGCTCGATGGGCCCCCGCAGACCAATGAGGCGGGCCGGTCTGCCGGATATGCGGCGGCATTTCTGTGGTTGGTCGATCACGGGCTTCCCGGCGAGTTCGACCTACTTGAAATTGGTTCGAGCGCGGGAATAAATCTGATGATGCGCCGTTATCGCTACGATCTGGGCGGGGTGGCTGTAGGACCGAAGTCTTCGCGTATTCACCTGACGCCGGAGTGGCGCGGCGAACCTCCGCCGGATCGCGATTTCGATATCATCGCCGCCGAAGGTTGCGATGTTGCACCAGTCGATCTGACCGATGAGAAGCAGGCGCTACGCCTCAAGGCGTTCATCTGGCCCGAATTCACCGAACGGTTCGCCCGGATGGACGCTGCAATCGCGGCGGCTAATACCTTCCCGCCCGAGGTGGCACGAATGCGCGCAGCGGATTTCCTGCGCGATCGCCTTGCCCGGCCCCAGCAGGAGCGTACGACCCGCGTCCTGATGCATTCGGTGGTCTGGCAGTATATCCCGCAAGAAGAGCGGGAAGGGATCGTGGAGATGATGGAACAGGCCGGCCAAGAGGCGAGTAAGGACAAGCCACTTGCCTGGATCAGCCTGGAAGCCAATCGCGATACGCACCGCCATGAACTGACCGTGCGATATTGGCCCGGCGGGCAGGCGTGGCAGAAGCTCGCCACGGCCCACCCCCATGGATCGTGGATTGAGTGGGAGGGCTGACTACTAAGCCGGACGCTCGAGAAACGCCTCCATCGCCTCGTTGACGGCGAGCGGCGCTTCCCATGGTACGAAGTGGCCGCAGTTGGGCACCTCGACCAGCGTGAAATCTTCAATGCACTCGCGCATGCCTGCTGTATTTTCCGGCGGCAGGGCCAGATCGTCCTGCGCCCAGATAACCAGGGTCGGCAGGCGCAGCCGCGGCAGGGCGGGGGCGGTCCAGCCTTCGGGCAATCCGAACGGCGCATCCATCGTGGGCACGTCGATCGGGCTGGCGCGATACCAGTTGAGCATGGCGAAGGCGGCATCACGGTCCTGCCAGTCTTCCAGCAGCATGGCACGCTCTTCCGGCTCCATCCGGTCGGGCGCATCCCATTTGATTTCCTGCATCAGAATCCCGCCCAGCCCGTGTTCGCGCACCAGCGCGTCGTTCGCCGGATCGCGGAAACCACGCATGTACTGGCTGGCTTCGCGCTGAACCTTGCTGGTGTAGAGCAGCTTCTGGAAGACCTGCGGATGCGGTGCGTTGGCGACTATCGCGCGGGTCACGCGGCCCGTATCCTGGCCGGCCAGCGCTACGCCCCATGCGATCGCGCCGCCCCAGTCATGCCCGACGATGGTGAAGTCCTCAACGCCCAGCGCAGCGGCCAGCAGGAAGATGTCGCCCACCAGCTTGTCGGGCGAATAGTCGGCCACCGCCTGCGGCTTGGACGATCCGCGATAGCCGCGCTGGTCCGGCGCGATGCAGCGGAAGCGGTCGGAAAAATGCGCGATCTGATGGCGCCAGGTGCGGTGGCTCTCGGGAAAGCCGTGCAGGAAGATCAGGACCGGCGCATCGCGAGGCCCTTCATCGACCACATCGAGTTCGATTCCATTGCCCAGCGCAATCCGCTTCTGTTCCAGCCCCATGGTCACTCCTCCGCTTTCATCTTCTCCATGTAACCGGCGGCAACCATGCCCGCGACCTGATCGAGCAACTGGTCGGGCGTGCGGCGCAATTCGCCCATCGCTTCTTCCACGCCTTCCGCCACGATGATTTCTCGTTGGTTCGCCTCGACTGCGCTGACGATGCGACTGGCCGCTTCGGCCGGATCGATGCCGTTATCGATCACCTTGTCGCTGCGCCCGCGCTTGCTGCCATCCGCGGTCAGCGCATTGCGGCTCACGTCGGTGGCGACGGAACCCGGGCAGACCACGTGGACCGAGATGCCCGATTGCGACAGCTCGGCGCGCAGCGCATCGGCATAGCCGACCAGCCCGAACTTGGCCGCGCAATAGGCGGTACGCATGGGCACGCCGACCTTGCCCGCAATGGAACTGATGAACAGCAGGTGCCCGCTGCCACGCGCGGTTACATGCGGCAGCAGCGCCTGCGTCGCCGCGATCTGCGCGGTCAGGTCGATATCGATGATCTCGCGATAGACGCTCATGTCCGTGTCGACGGCTGCACTGCGCTGCGACACGCCAGCATTGGCCACGAAAATGTCCACGCCCTTCCAGGCGATTGCCTGCTCGGTCGCGGCCTGCATCGCCATATCGTCGCGCACGTCGAAAGGCAGTACCAGAGATTCGTGCTGCAGTGTGTCTGCGACATCGGCCAGTCTCGCTTCGTCCCGGCCCGACAGGATGATATTGGCGCCCCGGCTTGCCCATTCACGTGCCAGCGCTGCACCGATGCCGCTGCTGGCGCCCGTGATCCAGGCGGTCTTGCCTTCGAAGCTCATCATATCCCCCTTATGGATAGGTCACCGTCTTGGGCGCGCCGTCAGGCAAGGGAATGAATTCCCCGTCTTCGCCCGGCACCGTGCCGAAACGACCTTCATGCCAGTCGTCCTTGGCCTGGTTGATGCGTTCCCGGCTTGAACTGACGAAGTTCCACCAGGCGTGGCGCTTGGTGGTGAACGCCTCGCCGCCCATCAGCATGACGCGCGCGCCGCTCCTGCTCTCCAGAGTCATTTCGCGGCCCGGCTGCAACACGGCAAGCTGGTATAACGTCAGCGCGTGCCCATCGACCGACGCCTCGCCGCCCACCAGCATCACCGCGCGTTCGTCGGCATCTTCCTCCAATGGGATCATGCCACCTGGCTCCAGCATGATTTCGGCGTAGATCGTGTCGGCATGCGTCGTGGTCGGCGCACGTTCGCCCCACAATTCTCCCATGATAACGATGGCCTTGGCATGTCCGTCCTCGATGACCGGCAGATTGGTCACCGCTTCGAAAGCCGGATCGATTTCCTCGCGCCCGTCCGGCAGGGCGAGCCATGTCTGCATGCCATAAAGCTTGGGACCGGCCTTGCGCTCCGCTTCGGGGGAGCGCTCGGAATGAACGATGCCTTTGCCGGCCGTCATCAGATTGACCTGACCCGGGCGGATCGTGGCAAAGCTGCCGATGCTGTCGCGATGGTCGATGGCGCCTTCGAACAGCCAGGTCACCGTGGCGAGATTGATATGCGGGTGGGGCCGGACGTCCATTCCCGAACCCAGATCGAGCTGCGCCGGGCCGAACTGGTCGACGAAGATGAACGGACCCACCATGCTGCGGGATTTGGCCGGCAAGACCCGTCGAACTTCGAACTGGCCCAGATCGTGAGTGGTCGGGGTTAGGGTCTGCTCGAAATTGCTCATGCCGGGTCGAGGTCCTCGTAATGACGGAAGATACCGTCTTCGTTGAAAGCGATACGCCGATCGCTTGCGAGATAAGCTGCAATCCCTTCGATAGTCGAGACTGCATTGCTGCAGGCTATCAGACGGGGGTAGTCGCTCTCCACCGCAGCCATCCGATTGGGGAACGCATAACGCAGCCCTGCGACCAGCTGAAATAACGATGTGTCGACATGCGACCACTTCGTGCCGGCAACGAACGGACCGTCGCAAATGCCGAGGGCGGTCTCGAAATGATCGAAGAATTTGGGAATGCGCTCCTCACGAAATGCCTCGGCAGCCCTGATCGCCGCATCCTTCTGATCGTCGAAATACAGGCCGCCTGCAATCGGATGGTGCACATTGTGCACCTCGGCCACCATGTCGGAAATGGTCAGCTGCAGCTGGATCAGATGAAGGTCCTTCGCCCCGTCGCCAGTGCCCAGATGGTGGCGATCGGTCAGCCAGGTGACGATATGGGCGACCTGCGCGATCGCAAACCCGCTCTCCCGTTCGACCAGATAGGGCGGCGCATAAGGTGCAAATTCATCTGACTTGCTGCGTCGTTCCATATCGTCGACCAGAGCTTCGACGCCATCGTTTCGTGCGCGGTCGCGATAGGTAATACCCGCCGCTTCCATCAACAGGCGAACGAATTCTCCGCGGCCCTGGATAGAGGGCCAGTACCACAGATCGTATTCGGGCCCGCTCACGTTACCGGGGCCGACGCCTGAATGGCGAGGGCATGGACACGTTCACCGGGAATGTCGCCCAGCGCGCGGTTGACCATGCGCTGGCGTTCGAGGCGGGACTTGTCGGCGAAGGCGGGCGCTTCGATGACCACGGTAAAATGCGATTCGCCGCTACCATCGTCTCCGGCATGGCCGGAATGCTTTGCGCTGTCGTTGATTACCTCAAGCCGCGTGGGGCTGAAGGCTTCTTTCAGAAGGTCTTCCATTTCCTGCTGGACTGATCCTGCCACGGTTTCGAATCTCCTTTTCGGGGGTTTCCTTAGCGCACTTCGCTCCCCATCCTAGAACGAATGCGCCAGACAAAGTTTCACGGACGATACGAAGACACCGGGCGGGTATGCGCCCATCCATCCTGCGAAGAACCGGGCGAATTCCGCGCTCCGGGCGGCGGAGGGCATGGTTTCGACGGACCGGGTGAATGGCGCTGGCTGTGTCTTGAGCATGTGCGCGAGTTCAATGCGGGCTATGATTGGTTCGAAGGGATGAGCGCCGAGGAAATCTATAACGCACAGGCCCCGGGGGCGGGCTGGCGGACCGAAAGTCCCAGTTTTCGTCCAACCGCGGGCGTCGATGGGATGCCGCGCTGGTCCGATTTCGACGATCCTCTGGAAGCCATCTCCGCGCGTGCTGCTGGCATCAAGAGCCGTGCCCGGCGTGAGGCAGAAATGGCGATGGACGGCCGCTTCAGTCGCGAAGAGGCAGAAGCGCTGGAAACGATGGGTCTGGGCCTGAACACGGATCGGCGGCGTCTGCGCCGTCGGTATTCGGAACTGGTGCGCCGCTATCACCCGGACCGCAATGGCGGGGATCGGCAATACGAAAGCCAGCTTGGCCGCGTGGTGGAAGCGTACCAACTGCTGCGCAAGTCGCGCGCTATCGCATAGGTTGCAGGTCTCTCAGCGCCCCAGCGACCGGACGAGTTCCACGAATTCCGCGACCGTTACCGTCTCTGCTCTGCGCTGCGGATCGATGCCCAGTTTTTCCAGCGCCTCGACCGCGCCCGGTACGCCTTTCAAACTCTGACGCAGCATTTTGCGGCGCTGGCCGAACGCGGCTTCGGTCAGGCGCTCCAGCATGCGCGCGCTTACCCCTTCGGGCATGGTGCCGGGTTCGACATGCACGATCGCGCTCATCACCTTCGGCGGCGGGGTAAAGGCGCTGCGATGAACCTTCATCGCCAGCTTCGCCGTACTGCGCCACTGGGCCAGTACGGCGAGGCGGCCGTAGGCAGAACCGCCTGGCTGGGCCGCAATCCGCTGGGCGACCTCCTGCTGGAACATCAGTGTGAGGCTGGTCCACAGCGGCGGCCATTGCTCCCCGCCCAGCCAGCGTACGAACAGCGCGGTGCCCACATTGTAAGGCAGGTTCGACAGGACGGCGAAAGGCTCGCCTCCCATCAACTCCGCATGATCCAGCTTCAGCGCATCGCCTTCGATCACCCGCAGCTGTCCCGGAAACGCCTCGCCCAGTTCGGCAAGCGCGGGCAGGCAACGACGATCCATCTCGATCGCCGTGACGCGCGCGCCGGCACGCAGCAAGGCGCGGGTCAGCCCTCCGGGGCCCGGCCCGACTTCCAGCACCTGCTTGCCTGAAAGGTCGCCGGGAACGGCCGCGATCCGGTCGAGAAGATGCTCGTCGAAGAGGAAATTCTGCCCCAAGGCCTTGGACGCAGAAAGTCCGTGGCGGGCGATCACCTCGCGAAGGGGGGGAAGAGCGGTCATGCGCTAAATCCGCTCTGCTGAGCTCGTGGAAGCATAGCCGGGACGCTTGCCCCATCCCGCCGCCTTCGACAAGCTCAGCCTGTGTGTGCGTGCTTCCTGCGGGCGGCGATTTCACCGGCCATCTTCAGGGCCGCGATCATCGCGCCCGGCTCGGCCAGGCCGCGACCGGCAATATCGAAAGCGGTGCCATGGTCGGGGCTGGTGCGCACGATCGGCAGGCCGAGCGTGACATTGACCCCCTCGTCGAAATCCAGCGCCTTCAACGGCACCAGGGCCTGATCGTGGTACATGGCCAGCGCCGCGTCATATGTCTGGCGCGCACGGGGTGTGAACAACGCATCCGCCGGATGAGGGCCGGTGACGGCAAAGCCTTCCGTCACCAGCGTTTCGATGGCCGGCGCGATTATGCGTGCTTCTTCGTCCCCGAAGCGGCCGTTTTCGCCCGCATGGGGATTGAGGCCGCACACGGCGATCCGAGGGTCTGCAATCCCGAAATCATGGGCCAGTGCCGCAGCCACGATCCGGACGCGGCGCGTGATGAGTTCCTCCGACAGCCGTCCGGGCACATCCGCCAGCGCGCAATGAACGGTCAGCGGAACTGCGCGAAGGCTCGGACCGGCCAGCATCATCACGGCTTCATCCGGAGCCAGTCCGCAGACTTCTGCCAGGAATTCGGTCTGGCCGGGATATTCGAAACCGACCTTGGCCAGTTGTGCCTTGCCGATGGGGGCCGTCACCAGACCGGCGGACGCACCCAGCAGGCAGTATCGCGTCGCTTCGGCGAGTGAATGCAGCGCCAGCGCGGCACCAGGCTCGTCGGGTTTTCCCGGCGTAGCAGCCACATCTTCGGTACCAAGAACGGGTATTGCCCGGTCGAAGACAAGGGCCGTCTTCGCAGGATCCGACATGACCTCGATTTCGACAGTGAGGCCACGCCTTCGGGCTGCCTCGGCCAGTACGCTTGCACCCCCGACCACGAAAAAGGGCGCGATGCCAGATTCCTGACGCCGCGCCCAGCTTTCCGCTATGATCTCAGGCCCGATCCCCGCCGGATCGCCAAGGGAAACGGCGAGGGGAGCCATGATCGGTGTCAGTTATACTCGATGTAGGCGTCGTTGCGCAGGTCGCGCAGATAACGCTGGGCACGCTTTTCGATGCGGTCTTCTTCGAGCTGGCCCATGATCTGGTTGAAGTCCGGACCGGCAGCCGATTTCGGATCGTCCCGGCCGCATAGCATGAGCACCCGGACGCCTTCTTCGAACGAGCCGAAGGGCGGGGTGGACTGGCCGACCTGCAGTTGCAGGATGATGTTCTGCAGCTGCTCCGGCAGGGCACGGACGCGGATCTGATCATTGGTCACGACATTCGCGCCGAGTTCGGCGGCGACGTTTTCCGCGTCACCGCAGCCACGGATTTTCTGCACGCCTTCGGTGAAGCGGGCGACGCGCTGCTGGGCCGCGGCCTCGGTCGTACCCGGATCGAATCCGATCTGGATCTGCTTGAGGCTGAGAACGGCATCGCGCGGATCGGCCATCAGCACCTGGCGCCGGTCGATCAGGTAAAGGATCGAATAGCCGCCCGGAATGGCGATCGGCCCGACGAGCTGACCGGGGGTCATTTCGCTGGCTACCTGTTCGAGCTGTTCGTTCTTCAGCTGAGGCAGCTGGATCCAGCCGAGATCGCCGCCGACCGCTGCGGTCGATGCTTCGGAGAACTGGCGGGCATAGGCGACGAAGCTGCCACCCTGACGCAGCTGTTCCACGATCTTGCGGGCATTGTCCTCAACCGCAGATGACGTTTCAGGCGTCGCCGACAGGTAGATCTCGCCAAGACGGTATTCTTCCGTCCCGCGCGAGGCCTCCATGCGTTCGATCATCTCGTTCACCTCGTCGGTCGAAATGTTGACGAACGGGGCCACGTTGCGGCGCAGCAGATTGTTCCATGCCAGTTCGCCCGTGATCTGGCGCTTCAGCGCTGCGGGCGAAGAGCCGATCGATGTGAGATAATCGTCCATCTTCCCAGGCTCCTGACCGAAGTTCTGGGCGGCAACGCGGGCATAGGTCTGGTCGACCTCGGCCTGCGAGACTTCGATTTCCTGCGAGAGGGCCGCCTGGATCTGCAGCGTTTCGTCGATCAGATTGCGCAGCACCTGCATGCGGACGCGGACCATTTCCTGTTCGCTCACCGGGCGTTCGTTCGCGGCGAGGAGCAGCGCGACGCGCTGGTCGATGTCGGTCTGGGTGATCACGAAACCGTTCACCACTGCCGTCGCGACGCGCTTGTTCGGATCGCTGTTCGTGAGCATGCTCAGGTCGCTCGGCAGACCGAGAAGGTCGCCTTGCGCCATCGCGTCCTGGGCCTGTCCCGCGATCGGCGCGGTAGCCAGCCCGGCAGCAGCGGCAGCGGAAAGCAGTCGGGAAATTATGTTTGCAGTCACGTGTCGAACCTATCTAACGGCAACGTCTGGATGCCAATATGCCGGTCGCCATGAAGGGATGCGGCTTAACGGAAGCTGATAATCGCTCGCCGGATAGCGTGTTTGGCGCAAGGTGCCAACAAGCGCCGCCTAGCGGAAGCCCAGATTTCTCAGACTGAAATAGAACTGGAAGGTATCGCCGCGTTCCGCATCGCCCGAACTGATGTAGTCGCGGCGCCACGTCACCCCGATTTCGAGGCAGTCGTCCTGATAGGCGACACCGAGCCGGGTGCGGATCGGATCGAACCCGTCGGAATCGAAGGTCGGGTCCTCCTCGCGGTCGGTCAGATTGAACACGCCCGATCCGAAGATGGACCAGTAATTGGCGAAGGCCACGCGCACCGCGCCGCGCAATTCCTCGCGATCCTGAAGATCCTCGACCTGCGTGATGTCGCGGTTGAGGCGGACATAGCCCAGTTCCGCATAGGTCTTGCTCGACCCGACCGCCGCGTCGATTTCGTTGCGGCGGATGGCGAAGCTGTCCTTGTCCAGCCGGAAACGGTGCGTAAACTTGACGAAATTCTGGTACCGCACCTCCGTCCGGCCGACGAAATCGGAGAATTTTTCCGACAGGCCCGTCCCGTCGGGGAATATCTCCCGGTCGTTGTCGAGCCGGTAGGACTGGCCGATCGTGCTCTTCACTTCCCAGTCGGGCACCCGCAGCGACCAGTCGACGCCGTATGTTACACGCGCCCCGTCTTCCACCCGGTCGTATCCCGGGAAGCGGTTGAGCGCGAAGAGATTGGAATCTTCCAGATCGATCGCCCGCGCATCTTCGTTGGGGATCGCGAGGTTCCTGATCGGCGGCGTCGCCACGAACTGGACCCGCGGGGTGAAGACCTGCGTTCCGCCGAACGCTTCGCCCACGAAGGGCCACTGCACATCCACCGCGCCCAGTGCCACACCGCGATATTCCCAGCCGGGATTACCGCGATAGCTCGGCGTCTGGGTGAGGAAGTTCTCGTCCGAATGATAGACGTCGCCGCGCACCATGCCGGTCAGCGTCACGACCTGGCCCATGCCGGTCACGCGGCGCAGGTCCCATTGCGCGCGGGCGAAGGCGCGCTGCGTGTCCTGGCCGATGTCGCGCGTGATGGCGAGCGTGTTGGCCTGCAGCTCGAGCTGCCCGCCCATGATCGGGGTTTCGGGCCGCCAGCGGGCGTCGAACACCGGCAGCGCGATGGGCACTTCGCCTTGCGGCTGATCCAGGCGCAGCGTCTGCGTGGCCCAGCCGGCGAGCGAGATGTAGCTGTGTTTCCCGATCCGCTCCAGTTCGACCATCGACCGCAGCCGGTCGTCGCGGCTGATGTCGTACCGGCGCAGGAAGGTGCGGTCGGTCGCGCGGCGGATCGATCCGGTCAGGCTCCAGTTCGGGCTCAGCTGGAACTTGCCGTTGGCGAAGAGATAGCCGCGGAATTCCTCTTCCCCGACCAGGTCGCCGGTGCGCGTCGAGATGCGCTGGCTGTGCGTGGCATAACCGGTAACCTGATAGGCGCCGCGGTCGGTCAGGTGCCGCCATTGCCCGGCCAGCATCGGCGCGGCCTGGGTATAGAGATGGGTGGTCAGCGTCAGGTCGCGGTTCTCCGCGAACCGGATGTAATAGCTGCCCGATACTTCCACGCCATTGCTCTGCGACACGCGCAGGTCGGGCACGAGGAAGCCGGAAACCGGCCCGCCATCGGTCCGCAGCGCCAGGCCCGGCAAAGGCAGGATGCGCGCCCCGAACAGTTCCAGATAGGCACCTGTAAAACGGATACGCTGTTCGTCGGGGTTGTAGACCACCCGTTCTGCGGTGATCCGCCAGCTCGGTTCCTTGGGGCAACCCTTGGGCGTTACCACGTCGCAACCGCTGTAGGCGGCATCTTCCAGCGCGACCGTGCCATCGTTTTCGCGCACGCCGCGATTGGCGGCCAGCCGGCCGCCCTGGCGCAGCGCCAGCAGCAGATTGTCCATCGCCCCGGCTTCGAACTCGTCGGTCAGCTCGACGCGTTCGGAAAACAGCTGATTGCCGTTCTCGTCCACGAAGCGGACGCGTCCGTTGGCGACGATCTCGCCCGTATCCTCGTTCCAGGTGACCGAATCGGCGCGCAGCGAACGGTCGCCGCTGCGCAGCACGACGTTGCCGCTGGCCGTAACGACGTCGCTTTCCGAACTGTATTCGAGAATGTCCGCCTCGAACCCGATCTCGCGTTCGCCGGCGGCATTGATGCCATCCGCGCCGGTGGGCGGCGGCGGTGTGTCGAGGCCGGCATTGGGTTCGGGTATCGTCAGCAGCTCGTCGACATTTTCCGCTGTATCGACAGTGGGCTGCTCGCTGCCCGGCTCGCCCTGCGGGTCTTCGACCGTGCCGACATCGTCCGCCGCGGCCTGGGCTGCAAGCGGTGCCGATGCGCACAGGATCAGCGCTGTCGCCGCCAGTGTCACTGGACGAATGGCCACCCGGCTGGCTCGTTTGGCTGACTCGGCAGGCGGGAGCATCACTTGCCTATCGCACCGCCCACGCCTAATCGCAATCGCCATCCTTGCAGGCCGGCTGCCAATTGCGCCAGCCCCACCAGAAATTGTTTTGGGAGATCCCATGGAAATTCAGTTCACCCAGTCCCGTCCGCAGAGCGCGCGCCTTGTTGCCCAAGTCACCGACAAGGGCAAGGTTCCTGTCGGTCTCGACAAGGCGATGACCGAAGGCATGGAAGCTGCGCGGTTCAAGGGCAATACCGGGCAGGTCTTTGACGGGTTCGTCGATCGCGACGGTCAGGTTTTCCGCCTGGCGATCGCCGGTGCGGGCGACGCCAAGGATGATGCGCGGCTTGCCAATCTCGAAAAGGCCGGCGCCGCGCTGACAGCCAAATACCAGTCGATCGGCAACGATGAACTCGTGCTCGACCTGTCGGACAGCAATCTTTCCGGCGAAGAAGCCGCCAGCGTCCTGTTCGGCCTGCGCCTGCGCAACTGGCGCTACGATATCTACCGCACCAAGATGAAGGACGACCAGAAGGTTACGCTGGCCAAGGTCACCGTGGTCGGCGCGCCCGATGGGACGCAAGCCGCGTGGGAAGACATGGCTCATGTCGCTACCGGCGTTGAATTCACGCGCGAACTCATCACCGAACCGGCCAACATCCTCTATCCGGAAACCTTCGTCGAACGCTGCCAGCAGCGCTTCGAGGGCACCGGCGCGGAACTGATCGTTCTCGACGAAGTGCAGATGGAAAAGCTCGGCATGGGCTCGCTGCTCGGCGTCGGTCTCGGTTCGGATCGGGAATCGCGCATTCTTGCCATTCGCTGGAATGGCGGCGCAGGCGATGAAGCCCCCACCGCGCTCGTGGGCAAGGGCGTCACCTTCGATTCGGGCGGCATCTCGATCAAGCCCGGACCGGGTATGGAAGACATGAAATGGGACATGGGCGGCGCCGGTGCGGTCGCGGGGGCGATGCTCGCTCTCGTCGGTCGCAAGGCCAAGGCCAATGTCGTGGGGGTCGTCGGCCTCGTCGAAAATATGCCCGACGGCAAGGCCCAGCGCCCCGGTGACGTCGTCACCTCGATGAGCGGCCAGACCATCGAAGTCCTCAATACCGATGCCGAAGGCCGTCTGGTGCTCGCAGATGCGCTGCACTGGACGCAGGAAGAATTCCAGCCTGCACGCATCATCGATTTCGCCACCCTGACCGGCGCCATGATCATCGCGCTGGGCAATGAATTTGCCGGTGTGTTCTCGAATGACGACAAGCTGGCGAAAGACCTGCACGATGCCGGCGAAATCACCGGCGATCGCAACTGGCGCATGCCGATCGACCGCGCTTACGACAAGCTGATCAATTCCCCGATTGCCGACATGAAGAACATCGGTGGCCGGGCGGCCGGATCGATCACGGCGGCGCAGTTCCTCCAGCGCTTCATCTCCGACGATACGCCTTGGGCGCATGTCGATGTTGCGGGCATGGTATGGTCCGACAAGCCGGGCCGGACCTGGAACAAGGGCGCGACCGGCTATGGCGTGCGTCTCGTCGACCGCTTCGTGCGCGACACGCTGGAGAAATAGGACAGCCCAATCCTCGATCGGCGGCTGCACATTGCGCCCGCCGATCGAACCGACAGGACCCCGATGAGCCAGACCCGCGTCGATTTCTACCAGCTCAGCCGCGATCCGGTGGATGTGACCGTGGCGAAGCTTGCGCGCAAGGTGCTGCAGGCGGGCGAACGGCTGGTCGTCGTCAGTGAAGACGAAGACCAGCGCACCCGCTTGTCCAAGGTCCTGTGGGAGCAGGGGGGCGCGGCCTTTCTAGCCAATGGCATGGCCGACAGCCCGCATGCGGCGCGCCAGCCGATCCTGCTCTCGGCAAATTGCGATGCCCCCAATGAAGCGCGCATGGCGATGATCGTCGACGGGCGCTGGCGTGACGAAGCGCTGGCCTTCGACCGCGTGCTCTTGATGTTCGATGCTGCGCAGCGCGATGCGGCGGCGGATCTGTGGCGGCGCTTCGCGAAAGACGATGCGATCGACAACCGGATCAACAAGCAGGACGAAAACGGCGCCTGGCGCGAAGGGCGCTGACGGAACTCTTCGGCCAGTCGTGCATCGGTTGATGATGAACCGATTCCCGCATGTCCCGAACGTCGCCGCCACGATCCTCGCAGTCTTGGCGCTGGGGGCCTGCACCAGCGAGAACGGCGAAGATGGCGCGTCAGGCACCGGCGATGCCGCTCAGTCGGTCCAGCCGCGCGGGTCCTACGACATCGACCGCGAAACCGGGGAAACGCGGGCGCGTTTCACCGATAACGATGGCATCACGACCACCATGCGTTCCGGGGAAAAGGTCCCCGTTCGCCTGCCTTCCGGCTTCACCGTCTATCCGGACGCGACGATCACCAACAACACCCGGGTGGAACAGGCGGATGGCCTTCTCGTCCTCATCAATCTGGAAACGGACGCCCCGCTCGACGAGCTGGTGGGCTATTACCGCAACGAAGCCGATGCGGCCGGGATCGACGTCGCGACCTCGTTGCAGTCCGGACCGATGACGATGATCGGCGGCGAAAACGGGGATGGCACCAGCTTCTCGCTCACCGCTACGCGGGATCGGGATACCACCAGGGCGCAACTGTCCATCGGGCGCGGCCTCGAATGAATCTTGCCGGGTCGCGCGCGCGGCGCTAGGGGCGCGCGCGAGAACTCTCTCCCCATAAAATCCCTACGCAAGGAACAGTCCCATGGCGGTTACCCGCACCTTTTCGATCATCAAGCCCGACGCCACCCGTCGTAATCTGACCGGCGCCGTCACCAAGATGCTGGAAGAAGCCGGCCTGCGCGTCGTCGCTTCGAAGCGCATCCAGATGACCCGCGAACAGGCCGAAGGGTTCTACGCGGTCCACAAGGAACGCCCCTTCTTCGGTGAACTGGTCGACTTCATGATCTCGGGTCCGGTCGTCGTACAGGTTCTCGAAGGTGAAGACGCTGTAAAGCGTAACCGCGACGTGATGGGCGCCACAAATCCGGCCGATGCCGATGAAGGCACGATCCGCAAGGCCTTCGCCGAATCGATCGAAGCCAACTCGGTCCACGGTTCGGACAGCGATGAAAACGCCAAGATTGAAATCGAATTCTTCTTCAACGAAGACGAAATCGTCGGCTGATTTTTCCGCTGGATGATGACAGGCCTCGTCGCAGCGATGCGGCGGGGCCTTGTCGTATCTAGGCCTCGGCGAAGCGGGCGATCTGGGATCGATGCTCGCGATGCGCCCCGGTGTTTGAACGTTCGTATTCGCGCTCGATCTCCGCCAGTGCGGCGGGGAGCTGCTCGATCTCCAGCGCGGCATAGATGCGGATGATTTCCCGGCGCCAGTCTGCGCCCAGCGCTTCGAATTCGACGCGGGCAACGTGCCCCTCGAACTCGCTCAGCGCCTGCTCGATCCGCTTCTCTCGCAGAGCCAGCTTGCGCCCCCATTCCGCCTGTATCGTGGCAAGGTCGGCCTGACCGCTCTGGAATGCCATCTGACTGGCGATCAGCGACACGGAACTGTCCAGCACCGCTTGACTGTCGCGATGCGTCACGACCACGCGTGCCTCGGGAAACTGCGCCAGCAGGGCAGGCAGGTCTTCCGAAAACTGCGGGCACTTGATCGCGCGGGGCAGGGCCTCGTCGCCCATCGTGGCGGCATCGGTACGCAGGATGCGCGCAAACTCCGCATAGACCGGTCCGGGGTCGCGCGCCTCGCTCCAGCGGACGAACTCGGGAATGTGCCACTGCGCTTCGAACGTAGCGGGTGACAGGGCGGCGGCAAGCCAGCCGATTTCCTCGTCGATGCGCGTGGCGCCGAACGGATGCAGCGTGTCCAGCCAGGGATTGATGCGCCGCGCGATGGCCAGTGCGGCACCCGCCTTCAGCGGGCGCAGGTCGGGCTTGGCCGGTACCGGATAATGGCTGTTGCAGAACCGGGTGCCGGTATGGCGCGGATCGGCGGCGATCAGCCGGTGAATGCGGGTCGTGCCCGTTCGCATCTGCCCCACGATAAGGATCGGCGGGGCAATCTCCGTCGTGGCAAGCTCGGGGCTCTCGCGCCAGATGCGGCCCAGTGCATGGCGTTTGCGGATGGCGGACGTCAGTTGCCCATATGCCATGGTGTGACCCAGCGCGCTCAAATTCGCCTCACCTCTCAGGCTTGTGCAAAGCCGATCCAGCCGGGTGCGGAAATCCTCGACCTCGGCTTCGCTGCGGCCCGCATGCTCGTCTTCGCTGTCGAAGCCCCGGCTGCCAACCGACCACAGGAACTCCGGCTCGAGCGGGGGTTTCGCCGTGACACCGCCATCCCACAGTGCCTGGACCGCCCGGTCGGCCCATATGGCAGGCTTTGCGCGGGCGAGCGGGTGGGGGCGGGGCGGGCTGGCCATGCGGTCAGAATTCGTCCGCTACGTCGAGCAGGCGGGTCACGCTCTTGGGCGCGACAGCACGCCAGCTTCGCTGAAGCCAGTCTGCGACACTCTCCCAGTCGACGCCGGGCCGGTTCAGGATCACGCCGATCCATCCTGCCGCGCCGTAATAGGCGGGTTTGTAATAGGCTTGCGGCTGCGCTTCGACGAGGCCTTCAAGCTCGTCCATGCTCGAACATTTCACCAGCAGCGAAATATGCGGTGTGCCGTGATGCTGGTCGGAAAAATAGGCGAAGAACTTGCCCGATTTTTCCGTGCCCACCCGGAAGCCGGGCGAACCGTGGCTTTCGCGTTCGTGCGTTTCGGGCAGGGCCAGCGCCAGTTCGCGGACGCGGCCCAGCAGCCACTCCGGGTCGCTCCCTCGGGAAACGTAATCCGCCAGGACCCGGGGATAGAGCTGGTGTTCGGCGTGTCGGACGTGTTCGGCCAGCGAATCATACGTATGATTGACATGTATCTTCACTTTGATCTGGCCCAGCACTTCGCCCGCATCGAGCTCTTCGGTGACCAGATGCACGCTCGCCCCGCCATGCGAATCGCCTGCCGCAATGGCCCGCGCATGCGTGTCGAGACCCGGATATTTGGGTAGCAGGGACGGGTGGATATTGAGCATCCGGCCTTCCCAGCGTCTCACGAACTCGGGGGTCAGGATGCGCATATATCCAGCAAGAACAATATATTGCGCCCTGGCATCCAACGCCGCCTGTTCCATCGCCGCATCATGCTCGCTGCGCTTCATGCCCTTGTGGGACAGCGCGAAAGTCGCGACACCTTCGGCCTCAGCCAGCGTCAGCGCCTCGGCCTCCGGATCGTTGGATGCCACCAGGCCGATCTCGTAAGGGCACCCCGGCAACCGGCTCGCATAAAGCAGCGCCGCCATATTCGTCCCCCGTCCGGAAACGAAGACCGCGACCCGCGCCTTGTCAGGCATTATGCGTCGCCGACCAGCTATCGCGCGCGGACCAGCTGCCGGCCGAACCTTTCACCGTGCAGCCCTTGTCACCTTCGGCGATGCGCCCCACGGCAAGGACGGTTTCTCCTGCTTTTTCAAGGCGGTCGCGTACTATTTCGACATTGGCGGGTTCGACGGCCAGCACCATGCCGACGCCGCAGTTGAACGTGCGCGCCATCTCGGCCGGCTCGATATTCCCCTGGGCCTGAAGGAAAGCCATGAGTCCCGGTTGCTCCCATCCATCCGCATCGACTTCCGCATGCGCGCCAGCAGGCAGCACGCGGGGAATGTTCTCGAGCAGGCCGCCACCGGTAATGTGGGCCATCGCATCGATCAGCCCGTCGCGCACCAAGGGCAGCAGCGTCTTCACATAGATCCGCGTCGGCTCGATAAGCGTGTCGATCAGCAGGCGGTCCCGATCGAATACGGC
Source organism: Qipengyuania sp. NPDC077410 (assembly GCF_044543405.1). Taxonomy (NCBI): domain Bacteria; kingdom Pseudomonadati; phylum Pseudomonadota; class Alphaproteobacteria; order Sphingomonadales; family Erythrobacteraceae; genus Qipengyuania; species Qipengyuania sp. NPDC077410. Next base: position 418,856 of record NZ_JBITWB010000002.1, read on the forward strand.
AGGACGGTGGAGATTCCACAGCTTGTCTTCTGCGAGCCTGCGAACCAGCGAATAGCCGTTGGAATGCACTCCCGAACTCGCGACACCGAGAAGGATATGTCCCGGCGCGACACGCTCGCCCGTCAACTGCTCCCCGCGCTCGACTGCGCCGACGCAGAAACCGGCAAGGTCGTAATCGCCGGCGGCATACATGCCCGGCATTTCCGCCGTTTCACCACCGATCAGCGCGCAACCTGCTTGCTTGCAGCCTTCGGCAATGCCGGCAATGACCCGCTCGGCTACGCCATTCTCGAGCTTGCCGGTGGCGAAATAGTCCAGGAAGAAAAGCGGTTCGGCCCCCTGAACGATCAGATCGTTGACGCACATGGCAACGAGATCGATTCCGACCGTGTCATGTTTGCCGCTATCGATGGCGAGCTTCAGCTTGGTGCCGACGCCATCATTGCCTGCCACCAGCAGCGGATCCTTGTAGCCCGCAGCCTTGGGATCGAAAAAGCCCCCGAACCCGCCGATTTCTCCATCGGCACCCGGGCGCATGGTGGCCTTCACCAGAGGCCCGATGGCCTTGACGAGAGCATTGCCCGCCTCGATTGAAACACCTGCCTGTTCGTAGGTGTAAGACGGGGTGTTCTGGCGCGGTTCGTCACTCATGACACCCGCCTTACGCATTCGCGCTTGGATTTCCAGTTGCCTTTGGGCAAAAGGCGCCCTGTTTTCCCCATGAGCCAAGCTATCTCCCTTCAGCACGCCCTTCGCCGTCCCGCCATATTGGCGATCATGCTGGCCGCTTTCTGCGCGCTGGGCGTCGCCGTATGGGCGCAAGTCGGGGGTGAACGTGGTATCGCGCCAGTCGCGTCGACCAGCGATATCCAGGTTTCGGGTGTCGAAGTGGATGTACATGCCGACACCGGTACCGAAGCCCGCGAGAAAGCCTGGGTCGAAGCGCAGCGTAAGGCTTGGGAGCGTCTCGACGGACCCGAATTGAGCGATTCGCAGATCGAAGCGCTCGTGTCAGCCATCGTCATCGAACGCGAGCGACTGGGGCCAAAGCGGTATATCGCCACGCTCGGGGTGGTTTTCGATCGTCAACGGGCATCCCGCTATCTTGGGGCGCAAGGCGAGGCGACCCGTTCCGCACCCATGCTGCTCCTGCCGGTAACCGTTTCGGCAGGCACGCAGATGATCTACGAGCAGCGCAATCCATGGCAACGGGCCTGGGCTGAATACCAGGCGGGCCAAAGCCGGATCGATTACGTGAGGCCCGCAGGCGCCGGCGGCGATTCGCTTTTGCTGACCTATGGACAGACCGGCCGACGCAGCCGCACGTGGTGGCGCAATGCACTGGACCAGTTCGGCGCCGCCGATGTGCTCGTCCCCATCGCCAATCTGCGGTATACCTATCCGGGCGGTCCCGTTGAAGGTACGTTTACCGCAAGGTTCGGGCCGGACGACGACTTCCTGGGTAGCTTCGAAATGACGGCAGCGTCGCCCGCCGAACTGCCGGCCATGCTGGATAAGGCCGTTGTCCGCTTCAATCGCCTGTTCGAAACCGCGCTGGCCAACGGCACGCTCAAACCCGATCCGACGCTCAACATCGGTACTCCGGAACTCAGCCCGGCGCTGCAGCGGCTGCTCGAACTCGGGCGATCGGTCCGTGCGCAGGATCAGGCCGCGGCAACTGCAGAGCCGACGACCGAGAGCGGCGATGCAATCACGGCTGCGCCGATCCGCACGCCTCCGCCCGAAGGTTCCGTCGCGCTGTATACTGTGCAGGTCGCGACCCCCGATGCATCTGCTTTCGATACAGCCGTCAGTTCGGTGCGGGGCACGCCCGGTGTCCGCAATACGGGTATCCGTAGCACGGCGATCGGTGGGACATCGGTGATGACGGTCAGCTATTCCGGCACGATTGCGCAACTGGCGGATGCCCTGCGCGCACGGGGCTTTACCGTCAGCCAGGGCAGCAACGCGCTCGCCATCAGTCGCTGAGACGCAGGCGATGACGTCGCAGATTGCGCTCCCGCTGATTCCGGCAGGTGCGAGAGATTCGGCATCCATCGCCATAGGATCCGGCAACCGTGCGGTTGCAGAAGCGCTTGCCGCACCTGAAAACTGGCCGTTTCGTACCGCCATTCTCCACGGACCACCGCGCTCTGGCAAATCGCTTCTGGCGCGCTGGTTTGCCAACCGGCATGCGGGAGGGGTGATCGATGGCGTGGAGGCGCTTGATGAAACCGAGGTCTTCCATAGCTGGAACAGGGCCCAGGAAGACGGTTTCCCGTTGCTGATTGTGGTTGATGGCGAAAACTGGACGATAACTCTTCCCGACTTGCGCAGCCGTATGGGGGCTGCCCTGCAACTCGAGATCGGTGCCCCGGACGACGATATGGCCGCCGAACTCATGCGCAACCACGCGTTGCAGCGCGGTCTTGTCCTGGGAGAGGGGGCACCTGCCTATCTCATCCCGCGTATGGAGCGCAGCTATGCGGCAATTGAGAAAATCGTGTCGGAAATCGACCGGCTGAGCCTTGAACGGCAGGTTCCGGCAACCCTATCTGTATGGCGAGACGCGCTGGAAGCGGTGCAGGGCCCCGAACAGGGCCGCTTGATTTAACTGCCCGCGAGTGGGAGAATAGTGCCAATGTTGGAACGGCTTGTCGCCTATCTCGACAGCGTGAAGGCACGCGATCCGGCCCCCCGCAGCCGCTGGGAAGTGCTGACATATCCTGGTGTCTGGGCCGTCGGGTATCACCGCATCGCGCATTGGCTGTTCGAGGCGGAGCTGTTTTTTCTCGCCCGATTGGTGAATCACTGGAGCCGTATGTTCACGGCGATCGACATTCATCCCGGTGCGAAGATCGGAAAGAACTTCTTCATCGATCACGGTTTTTCGGTGATCGGAGAAACCGCCGAGATTGGCGACAATGTGACCATCTATCAGTGCGTCACATTGGGCGGGACGAACCCGACGAATGGAAAGGGCGGCAAACGTCACCCGACCATTTCGGATGATGTCATCATCGGTTCGGGGGCGCAGGTGATCGGCCCGATTACTGTGGGTCGGCGCGCGCGTATCGGTGCCAATGCGGTCGTCACGGATGAAGTGCCGGAGGGTGCTACCATGATTGGTCTGAAGGCCCGCAGCACACTGGTCCCGGCTGAGGAGTGGGTGAAGGAATTCATTCCCTATGGCACGCCATGCGATGATCCGTGCGAAAGCACGCGCGAGCTTGGTCGCGATTGCATCGAAAAGCTCGAGAACGAGCTTAAGCAGCTGCGGGCGGAAGTCACTGCCCTGCGTGCCGAACGGGAACCGGTCCGACGCAGCGGGACCGAAGATTGATGAGCTATCTCGGCGACACGGTGGTCGCTTTCCCCGGGCGTAAACCGCAGCAAGTGGGCTTCGGTCGCGATGAACTGACGCGAATACTCGATCTTTACGGACGCATGGTCGCTGCTGGGGAGTGGCGTGATTATGCCATGGACTTCACGCGCGACGTAGCCGTTTTTGCAGCTTTCCGACGCGCAGCGGAAAGGCCGCAGGCGCGGATCGAGAAACGCCCGGCATTGCGCAATAAGCAGGGCATGTGGACGCTCTTCGGTGAACACGGCCAGATATTGAAACGCGGGCATGAACTGCCCGGCGTCATTGCCCCTGTCGAACGTCGCTTGCTGAAAGCGATCGACGATTAGGACATAAAAAAGGGCCCGCATGTGATGCGAGCCCTTTCGTAAGCTGTCGGTCAGTATCAGCTGCGGGCCCTGCTCGGCCCCGTACCGGTTACTTTCTGCATTGCGGTCAGGATAGCGCCCGACTGTTCGCTACCGGACTGCGGGGCCTTGAGGTTCGAAAATTCGCTGATCTTGTCCCAGTTGGCAGCAAAGCCTTCGACCGTGCGATCTTCGTCCTTCAGCCAGACTGCGTCGTTCATAACCGTCCAGGCGGAATGGAAACCACCAGCGCCGGCGCCGACGATGGCATTGGTCGGCGCATCTTCACTAACGAGGAAAAGCGCGGCGGGAACCACATTGACCGGATCGAACAGCTTGAAGGCTTCTTCGGGGAAGAGATCTTCGGTCATGCGCGTGCCAGCCACAGGCGAGATCGTGTTGACCTTGATGTTGTATTTCGCACCTTCGAGCTGCAGCGTTTTGGTCAGGCCAGCCAGACCCAGCTTGGCCGCACCATAGTTTGCCTGGCCGAAATTGCCGAACAGACCGGTCGAGGACGCGGTCATGAGAATACGGCCATAGGCCTGCTCGCGCATGGTTTCCCAAGCTGCCTTGGCGACATTGGCCGAACCGTTGAGGTGAACGTCAACGACGAATTCGAAATCGTCCATCGTCATTTTGGCGAAGGTCTTGTCGCGCAGAACGCCGGCGTTGTTGATGACGACATGCACGCCGCCCCACTTCTGCTTCGCGTCGGCGATCATCTTTTCCATCTGGTCGAATTCGGTGACCGAACCGCCGTTCGAAACCGCTTCGCCGCCGGCCTTTTCGATTTCCTCGACTACCTGCAGAGCCATATCCGAATGGCCGGTACCGTCGCGCGAACCACCCAGATCGTTTACGACGACCTTGGCGCCGCGCCGCGCGAGCTCCAGCGCGTATTCACGGCCCAGACCGCCGCCAGCGCCGGTGACGATTGCTACCTTGTCCTTGAAATCGATGCTCATGGAACTGCTCCTGCTATGTCGTTTACGTAAAGGTCAATGTGGGCTGCGAGGTGGCACGATCCCCTCGCAGTTGCAACAGGGGGCATGGCGGACCGCCATTCCGTAGCGGCGGACTGTTCAGCCGAGCCGCGCGAGAGCCGGTATGAGTTCGGACAACGAATCGATTTCCGCATCCGCACCCAGTTCGCCGCGGGGCTTGTCGCAATATCCATAGCGTGCGCCGATCACCGGCACATTGGCCGCGCGAGCCGCTTTCACGTCGTATGAACTGTCGCCCACGAAGGCGAGCGCCCCCCCACCGCCACGCCTGATGGCTTCGAAGATCGGGTCCGGTGCAGGCTTGGATCGTCCCTTGCCCATGGTATCGCCGCCGATGACGCCGGCGAAGCGATCGCGCAGACCCAGCGATTCCAGGATTTGCGAGGCGAAGCTTTCGAATTTGTTTGTCACCACGACCATGGCGATGCCACGATCTTCAAGGTCGGCCAGTACCTCGGCGGCGTGCGGGTACGGCCGCGTGTGGACTGCGTTGTTCTCTGCGTAGAAAGCCAGCATGGCTTTGTAGAGCTTGCGGAATTCTTCTTCCGGCAGGCCGCCCTGTTCGTCTACCGCGCGCATCAGCATGATCTTCGCACCGCCGCCGATGAGGTCGCTGGCGTGATCGGCGGGGACCTTCTCAAAACCACCGAGCTCAAGGGCGTGGTTGACGGCTGCGCCGAGGTCCCGGTGGGTTTCGAGCAGTGTCCCGTCGAGATCGAAACCGATAATCTGAAATGGCAGTTGGCTCATGCGACGGGCGGTGCAGTATGCGCCTTCAAACTGCAAGGGAATGATGGCAAGGGCCTTGATCATGAAAACCGATCGCGAATTCGCCGCCATAATTCTTGCTGCCGGCAAGGGAACCCGCATGAAAAGCACACTCCACAAGGTGCTTCATCCGATTGCTGGACGCCCGATGCTGATGCATCTGCTCGACAGCCTTGCGGAACTGGAACTCCAGCGCACCGTGGTCGTGGTTGGCGACAAGCGCGAGCAGCTGGATGCCGCGCTGGCGGATCGCGATATCACGACCGCTCTTCAGAAACCCCAGCTTGGCACGGCCCACGCTGCGCTACAGGCGCGCGAAGAATTGGCCGGGTTCACTGGTAACATTCTCGTGTGTTTTGGCGATTGCCCGATGGTCAAGGCGGCTACCGTTCGCAAACTGGTCGCTGCGCTGGACGATGGGGCCAAGGTCGCGGTGCTCGGTTTCCGCCCCAATGACCCACTGCAATATGGCCGCATCATTGCCGATCGCGATGGCCGGGTGGCGAAGATGGTGGAATATAAGGATGCAACGGAAGACGAAAGGGCGTGCGACCTTTGCAATTCCGGTCTCATCATTGCGCATTCGGACGACATGTGGGCGCTGCTGGATGGGGTCGGCAATGACAATGCGCAGGGTGAATATTACCTGCCCGATGTCGCGACAGGCGCCATCGCGCGGGGCGATAGAGTTGCCGTGGTGGAAACCGATGCGGCTGAAGTCGCGGGCATCAACAGCAGGGCCGAACTGGCGGCTGCAGAAGCGCAATGGCAGGATGATCAGCGCGATTACTGGATGAGCGAAGGGGTCACTCTGAGGGCTCCGGAAACCGTATTCTTCAGTTACGATACCAGGCTGGCTGCCGACGTCACGATCGACCCGAATGTGGTGTTCGGTCCCGGTGTGACCATCGCGAGCGGCGCTCATATCAAGAGCTTTTGTCACCTCGAAGGGGCAACTATCGGAGAAGACTGTTCGGTTGGACCCTACGCGCGCCTGCGGCCCGGCGCCGTTATGGGAAAGAACAGTTTTGTCGGCAATTTCGTCGAAATGAAAAAGGCAGTGCTGGGCGAAGGCGCAAAGGCAAGCCACCTCTCCTATCTCGGAGATGCTGAAATAGGCGCTAATGCAAATATCGGGGCGGGCACGATTACCTGCAATTACGATGGCTATTTTAAGTACAAGACCGTGATCGGGGAGCGCGCCTTTATCGGCTCCAACAGCTCTCTCATCGCGCCCGTCACGATTGGCGCGGATGCAATTGTCGGTGCGGGAAGTGCCGTCAGCCGTGACGTCGGTGCAGGCGATCTTCGGGTGGTCCGCGGCGAGCAGAGCGTGAAGCCTGGTTGGGCCGACCGCTTTCACGATGCGATGAAGAAGAAAAAAGCGGCCGAGAAGAAGGACTGACAGTTTCCACTTTCGTCGTACGATTCTTGTAGGCTCGATTTTTCGGAAATCACGGGCAGCGGCGGGCCGAAAGTCCGTCAGCCATCCCTATTCGTTTACAGCTCGTTTACCATGTTCCTTTAGCCGGCGGTGGAGGTTAATCGGGAGCCCCGACATTGGATACGGAAAAGTCTAGCCAGCTGGCCGAGTATAAGGCGGTATGGGCTGCGACAACGCAATCGTTTGGCATGGTCCAGATGACCTTCGACGGGATCATCACCGCAGCAAACGAAAAGTTTCTCGAGATCTTCGGATATCGCGAAAAGCAGGTGGTTGGTTTTCACCACCGCATGTTGTGCGATCATACTTATGCGCAGTCGCACGAGTATCGTAAGTTCTGGGCACAGCTGGGCGAGGGCCTGACGATGGCCAATCGTTTCAAGCGCGAACATCGTAATGGCGGCACCCTGTGGCTTCAGGCAGTCTACACGCCCATCTTCGATGCCGATGGAAAGCCTGCCCGAGTGCTCAAGATCGCGACCGATATAACGCGACAGACGGAGCTCGAACTGGAGCTCGACGACCGCCTACGCGACAGCGAGCGGCTGCGAAAGGAACTGGTGGAGGCTTCCAACATCAAGGAAGCGACCATTTCGGACATCGGCAAGATCGTGCGCACGATCGAGGCTGTCGCTGACCAGACGCGCCTTCTGGCACTGAATGCATCGATAGAGGCCGCGCGAGCTGGTGAAGCGGGCCGCGGCTTTGCCGTCGTCGCCGACGAGGTCAAGAAACTGTCTCTCACGATCGGCGAGGCGACGAGGCAGGCTGAGGGCCTGATGAAAAATGCCCTTGAATCCAAAAATCCGTCCACCCCGGCCAGGCCGGAGGGACGGATCAAATTGGTCGCCTAAGCTGCCCGTTTATCAGTCGGCCAGTCGCTGCAGCAGATAGATCATTTGCAGAGCCTGGAGCCTGGCGCGCTGTTCGTTGTCCACTCCGCCGGAATGGCCACCGGTGGTGTCTTCGAAATAATAATAATCCTGTCCCAGTTCCTTAACCCGTGCAGCGCCCTTGCGAGCATGGGCAGGATGGGTGCGATCGTCCGCAGTCGACGCCCAGAAGAATGGAGCAGGGTAATCCTTGCCTTCCAGCAGTTTCTGATAGGGAGAATAGGGTTCGATCCAGGCGCGCTGTTCCGGAATGCGTGGATCGCCATATTCGCCGATCCACGACGCGCCGCGTCCAATCTCGTGATAGCGCAGCATGTCGAACAGCGGGATCTGGACGATTGCCGCGTTGAATAGCTCCGGTCGCTGGGTGAAGGCCGTGCCGACCAGCAATCCGCCCTGCGAGCCACCCTGGATACCGAGGTGCTCGGGACTGGTGATGCCGCGTGCGATCGCGTCTTCCGCGATAGCAATGAAATCGTCCCAGGTGCGCTGCTTGTTTTCGCGAATTGCCGACTGGTGCCAGTTCGGGCCGAATTCGCCGCCCCCACGCATGTTGCCGAGGATGTAGGCTCCGCCACGCTCAACCCAGATCTTGCCGATCGAACCGAGGTAAGACGGTAGGCGCGGAACCTGAAAACCGCCGTAGCCGGTCAGCAAGGTAGGATTGGTGCCATCCATTACCATGCCCTTGGGCTTGACGAGGAAATACGGAATTTTCGTCCCATCGGCACTGGTCGCTTCGAACTGCTCGACTTCCATCCCGGCCGCATCGAAGTTGCTCGGGGAAGTCTTGATCACTTCGGGCGCGTCACTGCCATCGGAATAGTAGAGGGTCGACGGGGTGAGGAAATCAGTCACCGAATACATGATCTCGTCGGACCCATCGGAAGCCGCCGCTACCCCGAGTGTCGAGTTATCCGGTAGCGCAATTTCTGTGGAAACCCATTTGCCGTCCACATAGTCGAACTTGAGAACCCTGCCTCGAACATTGTCGAGAAGGCTTACATAAAGGCTCTCTGCCGTATTCGCCGCGCCTTGTTTGGTCTGCTTCGCTTCCGGCGCCCAGACGAGCGTCTTGGTCGCGCCATTCGGGTCGGCCTTGAACTCTTCCAGATCGACGGAAATCAAGGCATCCGCTGGGAATGTCTGACCCTGCGTCTTCCAATCCACATCGGTCGAAAAGAGCAACTGGCCGTCTATCAGGCCATAGGGCGCTGCTTTGAGCGGCATGTCGAGGCGCAGCCACTCGCCGTCTTTCTGCCAGAAGTATTCGGTTTCGTGGAAGCTGGTTGCGCGGAAGGCATACGTGCCATGTACAGTGCCGGTATGATCGCGCAGCAGCGTTGCTCCCGACCAAACGTCGGCTTCCTCGCCGCGCCAGATTTCTTCGGCTTGGTCGATTGGCGTTCCGCGTTTCCAAACGCGAGTTGTCCGTGGATATTGGCTTTCCGTTAGTGTGCCTTCACCGAAATCGCGGCTGACGAGCAGTGTATCCTGGTCCAGCCATTGGATGCCGCCTTGGCTTTTTTGATCCAGGACGAAACCGCCATCGACGAAGGACTTGGTCGACATATCGAATTCGCGAAGCACGGTGGCGTCCTCGCCGCCGTCGGATAGCGCGATCATACAGAGGCGCTCTTCTGGCGGCAGGCAATCGTAACCTTTGTAGACCCACTCCCGGCCTTCGGCCTTGGCGAGTGCATCCACATCGAGAACGGTTTCCCATTGTGGATTGTCGGTTCGATAGCTTTCCAATGTGGTGCGGCGGACAAGCCCGCGTGGATTCTGCTTGTCCTGCCAGAAATTGTACAGTCCGTCGGGCCGGATCGACACGTAGGGAATGCGATCTTCACTATCGTAGATTGCAAGCGCTTCGGCCTTGACCTCGCCGAACCGAGGGTCGCCCGCCAGCAACTCCGTAGTGCGTTCGTTTTCCGCCCGCACCCAATCAAGAGCCCTGTCGCTGCGCGCTTCTTCGAGCCAGATGTAACTGTCTTCCTCAGGGCCGGGAATGCCATCTTGAGCAATTGCGGGTGTGTTCGTTGCAAACGTCATGGCAGCCGCAATGGCCAGCGCAGATACGAGTTTCAAGGGCATGTCTCCGAAGAAGCTTGGAATGGCCTCAGAGTGAAGGCTCATCATCGGAAATTCAAGCTTCCGATTGTCAGTCGATCCGCTTCCATACTCTGATTGTGCGTTCGTGGAGGACGCCATTGGTCAATTCGCGATAATGGTCTGTTACCGCTCGCTCAACGAGTTGCCCTGCATCTTCGTTTTGGATCGTGAATTTTGTATCAGCGGTCACGATGATCGGCGGCCGGTTCGCAAGAATGCGTGCCACCTCGTCGGTCTGCTCTAAGCCGAGGGCATTTCGCTCAAGAGCGTTATTCAAGTGATCAGGGTAGATGTAGCGGGTGGGCAGGCAGCTACCGCTGAGCGTGTAGAGCGATGTCGGTCCGTCGAAGACCCACAAACATTTGGTCTTATTGTCGACATTGGGCGCTATGGCCCGTGACAGCCTATTCAGCGTTGCGCTCTGTTCTTGCGACTGTGCGTATTGCTGCGGCAAGAACAGCGTAGATGCTGCACCCGCAAGGACGATTGCAAACGGTATCCAGCGTACTTTTGTCCGGCAGTCGATGAGCGGAAGGGCTACCAGAATCGCGTTTGGGACCAATGCCGCGTAATAATACCGATAAACGGTCGCGGGCAGAAAGACCGTTGCAAGAGACGCGACAAGCCAGAAAAGAATAAAGATATAGGTTTGGCGTTCGCGCGGTGGACTTAATCGGATCGCTGCGTAACCGCCGAGAACGATCAGGACGACGAGCGGCGATACAAATGCGGTGTGATCTATATCGAGCCTGCCACTTGGAGAAGGCAGGCGATCAAAAAACGACGTGAAATTGGCGAACAGGAAAGCATCGAAGTGACCGATGCCAGTGTAGAAGGCGCCTACGGCGATTGTTGGAAATAGGCCCAGAGCGGCGAATGCAATCCCTGGCCGCCAGAGTTTAGACACCGGCGCGCCAAGTTTGTACTGCCCCCAAAGCGCCCACATACCAAAAAAGATACATTGCGGAACGACAGTGTATTTCACTTGCAAGGCCAACCCGCCGATCACCATCGCTGCAAGCGCGCGGCGAAAGGCGCGGGGATGGGCAGGATCTCGTACCAGCAGTGCCATCGCCAGCATCATCGGTACATAGAAAGCCTCCGACTGGCCGGAATGGCTGCCGTAAGTCGACATCAACACAACATAAAGCAGCCCGGCGCCGGAGGCTGCCACACGGTCGACGAGAGCACGGGACAGAACATACATAATCACCGCGCCAGCTAATGTGAACAATCCGGCGAGGACCTGATATGAAGCAGCCGCCGGACCGCCGACGGCATGCGCCAGAGCGAAGAGTGCAAACAGGCCAACCGGCTTTCGGTCCCACAGATCGACAAAGGGTAGTTTGCCTTCCAGCATCGCATTGCCGATGAGAGAATAGAGCTGCTCGTCTACGTCGGCATTTGCATTCCCGATCCACGGCGCGCGCACCGCGATTACCGCCAGCAGGAGGACGATACACGCGGCGACATCGGCGCGCCTCCATTTCCTGATCGGCTCGGTTTGGGGCAGCGAACTCATGACAAGCATATGTCCCGACATTGGTTAAATTACGCGTAAGCACGCTCCTCGGTGCCAAGCCTGCTCCGAAACGAAAAAGGGCGACCCGTGGGGCCGCCCTTCCTGTTTATTCTGTGGTACGAGCTTCAGCCTTCGACGTGCTCGGCTAGGACGGTCAGTCCTTTTTCGCTGACTTCCGCAAAGCCGCCGCGCACCTCGATGCTTTCCGGAGCGGCCCCTTCGGTCTTGTAGACCTGCACGGCGCCGTCGCGGATCGTGGACATGAAGGGCGCGTGACCCTCGAGCACACCAAATTCGCCTTCCGCTCCGGGGACGACGACCATGTGGACGTTTTCGGAGCGGACCAGCTTGGCCGGTGTGACGAGTTCGAAGTGGAGGGCCATGTGCTTACGATTCCTCGGCCAGCTTCTTGGCCTTCTCGACCGCCTGATCGATGCCGCCTACCATGTAGAAAGCGGCTTCCGGCAGGTGATCGTATTCGCCTTCGACGACGGCCTTGAACGACTTGATGGTGTCTTCGAGCTGGACGAACACGCCCGGAATGTTGGTGAACACTTCGGCGACGTGGAACGGCTGGGACAGGAAGCGCTGGATCTTGCGGGCACGGGCGACGGTCAGCTTATCTTCTTCGCTGAGTTCGTCCATACCGAGGATGGCGATGATGTCCTGCAGGCTCTTGTATTTCTGCAGTGTTTCCTGGACCTTACGGGCCGTTTCGTAGTGTTCCTGGCCGACGACGCGGGGTTCGAGAACACGGCTGGTGGAGTCGAGCGGATCGACGGCCGGGTAGATGCCCAGTTCCGAGATCGCGCGGCTCAGCGTGGTCGTTGCGTCCAAGTGGGCGAACGAGGTTGCCGGGGCCGGGTCGGTAAGGTCGTCGGCGGGAACGTAGATGGCCTGGACCGAGGTAATCGAGCCCTTGGTGGTCGAGGTGATGCGTTCCTGCAGATTGCCCATGTCCGTCGACAGGGTGGGCTGATAGCCAACGGCCGAAGGAATACGGCCGAGCAGAGCCGACACTTCCGAACCCGCCTGCGTGAAGCGGAAGATGTTGTCGACGAAGAACAGCACGTCCTGGCCTTCGACGTCGCGGAAGTATTCCGCCATCGTCAGACCCGAAAGAGCGACGCGGGCGCGGGCGCCCGGAGGTTCGTTCATCTGACCGAAAACGAGCGCCACTTTCGAACCTTCGGACGTTGCGTTGCCGTCCGCGTCCTTGGCGATGACGCCGGCGTCGAGGAATTCGTGATAGAGATCGTTACCTTCGCGGGTACGTTCACCCACGCCGGCGAAGACGGACACGCCGCCGTGGCCCTTGGCGATGTTGTTGATCAGTTCCTGGATCAGAACCGTTTTGCCAACGCCGGCGCCGCCGAACAGGCCGATCTTACCGCCACGCGCATAGGGAGCGAGAAGGTCGATCACCTTGATGCCGGTGACGAGAATAGCCGCTTCGGTCGACTGGTCGATGAACAGCGGGGCTTCCGCGTGGATCGGCATCGTCTGGTCTGCGCCGATCGGGCCGCGTTCGTCGATCGGCTGGCCGATGACGTTCATGATGCGGCCGAGCGTCTTCGGTCCAACCGGGACCGTGATCTGTGCGCCGGTGTTGACGACTTCCTGGCCACGAACGAGGCCGTCGGTGCCGTCCATCGCGATGGTGCGAACGGTGTTTTCACCGAGGTGCTGCGCGACTTCGAGAACCAGCGTGTTATCGCCGTTCTTCGTTTCCAGCGCGGTCAGGATGCCGGGCAGTTCACCTTCGAACTGCACGTCGACGACGGCGCCGATAACCTGGCTGATGGTGCCATTGGGCGATTGGTTGAGTACGGGAGCGGTGGCCATGATCTATGTCCTGACTTGGGGTTTATCGCGTCTTAGCCGACGCAAACATTTTCCGGATCGGCAAAGGTCCATTCGCCTTCGCCAGCAGTGAGTGTTGCCTTATTACGCAGGTATTCGTCGTCACCGAGGCCGAATTCGCAGACGACGTCCGGAGAACCCATGCCGGAGCGCTTGCAGACTGCAGTGTTGACGGGCTTTTCGTCGGGGCAAGCTTCTGCATACTTGACCGAAAACAGTTCCTGATCGGGCGCGGGCAGCGTTTCGACCGGTTCGGGCGTCGCGACTTCAGCCACGGGCTGTTCAGCCGGTTCATTGCCACATGCAGCAAGCAGGGCGAGAGCGGCGAGGGCGGGGATAGTCTTGATCATCGTAGTATGGCTCCGGTCAGCGTTCTGCGACACTTTCCGGCATCCTCTCCATTTATATTCTACAGCGCTTCCGCGCCGGCAATGATTTCGATCAGTTCTGTCGTGATCGCGGCCTGGCGGCTGCGGTTGTACTGAATGGTGAGCTTCTGGATCAGATCGCCGGCATTGCGCGTGGCGTTGTCCATCGCGGTCATCGAAGCGCCCTGTTCGGAAGCTTCGCGTTCCAGCAACGCACCGAACAGCTGGGTCTTCACATACCGCGGAAGCAGTTCTTCGAGAATTTCCTCTTCGCCCGGTTCGTATTCGACGACGGCATCGCCGCCGGTAGACGCTGCTGCGGGAGCAGGCGAAGGGACCGGGATAAGCTGATCGACCGTCGGATCCTGCGCCAGTGCCGACTTGAAGATCGGGTAGATAAGATGCGCGACATCGAATTCGCCATTCTCGAAACGCGCAATCAGATCATCGGCAATAGCCTCTGCTTCTTCAAACCCGATATTGCGCACAGCCGAGGTATCGAAATGCTTTTCGATGCTGCTGGCAAAATCGCGCTTGATCGGGGCGCGGCCCTTCTTGCCGACGAGGTAGAACTTCACGCCCTTGCCTTCGGCGATAAGCGCGCGGGCCTTGATCTTGGCGGCCTTGACGATGTTGGAGTTCAGACCGCCGCACAGACCCTTGTCGGTGTTGACGACTACCAGCAGGTGACGCTTGTCATTCCCGGTGCCGGCCAGCAGCCGGGGTGCGCTGTCGCCGCTGACCTTGCCGGCGAGCGAAGCCATGACGCCCGACAGCCGTTCGGCATAGGGGCGTGCAGCTTCGGCCGCAGCCTGAGCGCGACGCAGCTTGGCCGCTGCGACCATCTGTTTGGCCTTGGTGATCTTCTGGGTCGATTTGACCGAGTTGATCCGACCCTTGAGTTCCTTGAGGCTAGCCATTTCGGCTCCCTATCTTAGTGTCTCGTGGACTCAGGCGAACTGCTTGGCGAAGGTCTTCAGCGCGTCGACGACCTTGTTCTTGGTGTCGTCTTCGAACTTGCCGGTGGTGCGGATTTCTTCGAGCACGCCAGCATGTTCGGACCGCATGAAGCTCAGCATCTGGGCTTCGTAATCGGTCACGCGATCCACCGGAACGTCGTCGATGTAGCCATTGGTGCCAGCGAAGATCGACACGGTCTGCTCTTCGAACGGCATCGGCGAGAACTGCGGCTGCTTGAGCAGTTCGGTCAGGCGCGCACCGCGGTTGAGGAGCTTCTGCGTTGCGGCGTCGAGGTCCGAGCCAAACTGCGCGAAGGCAGCCATTTCGCGGTACTGTGCGAGGTCGAGCTTCATCGAGCCCGAGACCTTCTTCATTGCCTTCGTCTGAGCGGCACCGCCCACACGCGAAACCGACAGACCCACGTTAATGGCGGGACGGATACCCTGATAGAACAGGTCCGTTTCGAGGAAGATCTGGCCGTCGGTGATCGAGATCACGTTGGTCGGAATGTAGGCCGAGACGTCACCGGCCTGCGTTTCGATGATCGGCAGTGCGGTCAGCGAGCCGCCGCCTTCAGCCTTGTTCATCTTTGCCGCACGTTCGAGCAGGCGGCTGTGGAGATAGAACACGTCGCCCGGATAGGCTTCACGGCCCGGAGGACGACGAAGCAGCAGCGACATCTGACGATAGGCAACGGCCTGCTTGGAAAGGTCGTCGTACACTATGACGGCGTGCATGCCGTTGTCGCGGAAGAATTCGCCCATCGCAGCGCCGGTGTAGGGTGCGAGGTACTGCAGCGGAGCCGGTTCCGAAGCGGTTGCGGCCACGACGATGGTGTATTCCATCGCGCCGTTTTCTTCGAGCTGCTTCACGATCTGTGCAACGGTCGAACGCTTCTGGCCGACGGCGACGTAGATGCAGTAAAGCTTCTTGCCTTCATCGTCGGACTGATTGGCTTCCTTCTGGTTGATGAAGGTGTCGATCGCGACAGCCGATTTACCGGTCTGACGGTCGCCGATGATCAGTTCGCGCTGGCCACGGCCAACCGGGACGAGGGCGTCGATGGCCTTGAGGCCCGACTGCACAGGCTCGCTGACCGATTCACGCGGGATGATGCCCGGAGCCTTCTGTTCGACCAGACGACGCTCGGTCGTTTCGATCGGACCCTTGCCATCGATCGGATTGCCCAGAGCATCGACCACGCGGCCAAGAAGGGCCTTGCCGACGGGAACGTCCACGATGGTGTTGGTGCGCTTTACGCTGTCGCCTTCGCCGATTTCCTGGTCGGAGCCGAAGATAACCGCACCGACGTTGTCGGCTTCGAGGTTGAGCGCCATGCCCTGAACGCCATTGGCGAATTCGATCATTTCGCCGGCCTGCACGTTATCGAGGCCGTGGATGCGGGCAATACCGTCACCCACCGACAGCACGGTACCGACTTCGCTGACTTCGGCTTCAGTACCGAAATTGGCGATCTGGTCCTTGATGACCTTCGAGATTTCTGCGGCGCGGATATCCATGATGTGTGTCCTTTAAGCCTTCATGGCCTGGGAAAGCGAATTGAGACGGGTGCGGATCGAGGCATCGAGGCGCTTCGAACCGATGGTGACGACGAGGCCGCCCAGCAGATCGGGGTCGACGTTCGTGGAAAGTTTTACGGTGCGACCTTCGCGGGCCGTCAGCTTGGCTTTCAGATCGGCGAGCTGCGCATCGCTGAGCGCATGCGCGCTGGTCACTTCGGCCGTGACTTCCCCGCGCTGTGCGGCGGCGATGGCGCGGAATGCGCGAATTACCTGCGGAAGCTGCGACAGGCGGCGGTTCTGTGCCAGCACGCCCAGGAAGTTCTGTGTCAGCTCTGAAACGCCCAGAAGGGCAGACACGCCCCACAAGGCCTCTTGCGCATTGGCACGCGACACCTTGGGGTTGGTCGTGACGGCAGCGAGCTCGGGCGATTCGCCGAGCGCGGCCTCGATCTTGTCGAGGTCCGATTCGACCGCTGTCACGGTCCCGTTTTCGCTGGCGAGGTCGAACAGGGCCGAAGCGTAACGCCCTGCCAGGCTAGCCTGAATACCGGCGGAAATATCCACGCGCTTGAGGTCCTCTCGGGTCCGGAAGAAAAGTCTGTGCGAGCCGAGCCGTTCGCGGGCAGACAGGAGTCGCCCCGGCAAGGTCGGCGCGCGCCTAGCAAAGCCCCCCGTCAATGGCAAGCCGACTCCGGCCCGGGAATCTGGACTCCGTTGTTAAAGAGCGTAAATTACGTGGCGCAAAGAAACCAATCGCACGGGAGAGAAGCGATGGAGACCGTACCGCTGGCCCCGAATTGCGGGGTCGAAATTACCGGTGTGAATCTGGCCAGCGTGGATGGCCGGGAACTGGATAGCATAAAGCAGGCGATCTTCACGCACGGTGTCGCCCTGTTTCGCGGGCAGGACGATTTCACACCCGACGCGCATATCGCCTTTGCCAGGAGGTGGGGCGGCATCGACATCAACAACTACTTCCCGCTGACGGACGATCACCCCGAAATCGCAGTAGTGCGCAAACGGGCGGATCAGGTCACCAATATTGGCGGCGGATGGCACACGGATCATTCCTACGACCAGATCCCTGCGATGGGATCGATCCTGGTCGCGCGGACGCTGCCGCCAAGCGGGGGCGATACGCTGTGGGCGCATATGGGCGAGGCTTATGATGCGCTGTCCGACGAACTGAAGCAGGAGATCGAGGGGCTGGAGGCCTTCCACACCGCCGACCACATATATGAAGAAGGCGGGCTATACGCGCAGACCGACATCGGCAGCGATTTGCGCGGTCAGGGGCTGAAGACGGGCGCGACCCATCCCATCGTAATCCGTCACCCGCAGACCGGGCGCAAACTGCTGTATGTAAACAGCGCCTTCACGATCAATATCGTGGGCCGGACACGGCAGGAAAGCCTGCCGTTGCTGCAACGTCTATACGACGCCGCAACGCAGGCAGACAATGTCTGCCGCGTGGCGTGGGAAGCGGGGTCGGTGGCGATCTGGGACAACCGCACGACCTGGCATTTCGCGTCGAACGATTATCAGGGACATGCCCGCGAAATGCACCGCATCACGCTGACGGGTGAACCGCTGGCAGCCTGATCCGTCAGTTTCGCGCCTTGCATTCGTAGACCAGGCGTTCGTTCGCCTGCTGCGGCAGCTTGCCCAGCACTTCGCTCTGCAGTTCGCCGAGCCTGGAGGCGGCACCTTCGCTGCCACACTGGGGCGCTTCGAATTTGGCCCGGGCTTCGCGCGCTTCGCTCATTTCGCTGCGGGGAAGAAGATACCGTTCGCTGCGGAAGATGCGGCGGTCGGGATCGAAACTGTTGACCGACACGGCCGCCTCGTCGTTGGGCACGAACACGCGGCTCCACGAACCGCCGGCAAAGCCATATTGCGTGCGTTCGTTGACGCAGCCATCGGCGGTCCAGTCGAATTCCACGTCCTGCGTATCCGCACTGGTAATACGGCTGCGTTCGGGCACGAGCGTGCACAGCAGGGCCAGATCCTTGGCCTCGCCAGGTTCCGCATCGGAGCCATCGGCGCCTTCCTGCATGGAGGCCGCGACGCGGCGGTCGATTTCATCGAGGCCCGGGCGGGTCAGATAGGCGGCGAGGGCGATCAGGACGACGAAGGTCGTCGCGCCGCCGACGATGCGAAGACGCTTCTCGTCACGTTCGCCTGCGTCCTGCTGCCACAGGGTGAGCGCCCACTGGCCCAGGCCGAAGGCGACGAGCAGGAGCACGAAGGCCAGGAATACCCGGTCTTCACGCTCCATGATGACGGCCTGCTGCGCTTCGATCTGGGCGCGTTCGCGCCTGGCACGCGTGGCTTCGGTGCGTTCGGCCAGATCGGCGCGCGCAGCCATCTGTTCGCTCTGCATGCGTTCCCGCTCGGCCGCGTCGAGATCGGCCATGGAACGGCAGGTGGTGTTGTTGACGCGGGGCTCGACCTCGTTTTCGCGCAGGAAGGGAAGAAGCTCGCGATTGGATACGGCGAAATAGAATTCCGCATCGCCGCCATCGTTGTCTGCCCCGAAACTGTTCACCCCGACCACGCGGCCGCAGGCGTCGAGCAGGGGACCCCCGGAGTTTCCGCGCGCGATGGGGGCGGTGTGCAGGATGGTGTCGAACTGACGGCTGGGGCGCGCGCCCGAAATGAAGCCGCGACTTTTCACCGGAGGCTGGCTGCGGAAGATGTCGCTGATGTCGAGCCCCTGGGCGCGGTCGACATTCATCGGATAACCGACGCTGGTTACCTCGCCGCTGTCGGGCGGCAGCCCGCCGGCAATCGCCAGGGGGGGCAGGCGCAGATCGCCCGTGATCCGTATGAGCGCCAGATCGTTGCGCGTCGAAACGGCGATAAGCTGGCCGTAGACCGCCTCGCCCCCGCCAGTGGGGACGATGCCGATCTTCATCACCTCGTCACGCAGCGCGTCGCGCACGACATGGGCGTTCGTCACGACCTTGTCCGGGGCGACGGCGAAGCCCGTGCCGTGGCTGATCGGGAACAGCTCGCCATCCTCTTCGCCGATGATGACGACGCGCACCACGCCGCGGGCGGCCGCATCGATATCGGCAGGATCCGCATGGGCCATCGCCGGCGCGAGGAGCGTGAGCAAGGCGGCAAGGAAGAGTGGAAGGCGTCCCATCGGAGCCGCCTTGTGAAGATCATTGGCTTTGATCGCAAGATGCGGGATGCATCGCGCGGGGGACTGGCGCACATCGGCGTTCCATGCGCTATAGGGAGGCTGCCGTGACCATCACCGACGACACTGCCTGGGCCGCCGTCATGCGGCGCGACCGAACCTATGACGGGCGGTTCGTCACCGGCGTGCTGACCACGGGTATCTATTGCCGACCATCCTGCGCGGCGCGACATCCGGACCGGGGCAATGTGCGCTTTTTTACCGATTGTGCGGCGGCGCGGGCGGCGGGCTTGCGGGCATGCCAGCGCTGTCTGCCGGACGACGTCGGGCGGGACGAGGCAGCCGTGCTGGCCGCGATCGACGAGATCCGCAATGCGCAGGACGTACCTTCGCTCGCGGTTCTGGCCGAGTTGACCGGCTATTCGCCGACGCATTTCCAGCGCATCTTCAAGCGCGCGATCGGTCTTTCGCCGGCGAGCTACGCCCGGGCCCTGCGCGAAGAACGTGCGCGCAATTCCCTTTCGGCCGGTGAAAGCGTGACCGGCGCGATCTATGAGGCCGGCTATGGATCGGCATCACGCTTTTACGAAAATACGAAAGGACGGCTGGGGATGACGGCAAGTGCATGGGCGAACGGCGGAGCGGGCGTGACGATCAACTGGGCGGTGGTCGAAACGAGCATGGGGCCGATGCTCGTCGCGGCGACGCAGAAGGGCGTCTGCCGTCTGTCGTTCGGCGAGGACGAGAGCGAGCTGGCACGCCGGTTCCCGAAGGCCGAGCTTGTGGAAGGCGGCGACGCGTTCGCAAAATTGCTAGCCGAGGTCGTGGCCAGCGTCGAGGCACCGGGTGATTTTTCGCATATCCCGTTGGACGTGAAGGGAACTGCTTTTCAGGAGGCGTGCTGGGACGCGCTGCGTGCAATCCCTCCAGGCGAAACGCGCACTTATTCGGAAATCGCCGCGGCGGCAGGCAATGCCAAGGCGGTACGCGCGGCGGGGAGCGCGAACGCAAGGAACAATGTGGCCGTTCTGATCCCGTGCCACCGCGTCGTGCGCAAGGGCGGCGACCTCGGCGGCTATGCCTATGGCCCCGATATCAAGCGCGAATTGCTGAAGCGGGAACGGCGGTAAGGGCGGTCGCCCTGAGAACCGCCGGAACAATCGGCCTCGAATTGCGAATGATTCTCATTAACTGAAGGCGATGAGCACGAGACCAAGCCCGCGAACCCTTACAGTCCAATGCAGCCGGCGCCTGTCCCCATCGATGATCCGCATCACGCTGGGCGGCGATGAGCTAAGAGACTTTCCCACCGGCTTTGCAGGCGGTTATATCAAACTCATCCTGTCGCCACCGACTGCGACATCGAAAGCGGTTATACGAACCTATACGATCCGCCATCAACGCAGCGATGCGATCGACGTCGATTTCGCATTGCATGGAGGAGAAGCCGCAGGACCAGCGACACGCTGGGCGCTGTCGGCAATGCCGGGTGATACCGTCCTGGTCGGAGGGCCGGGATTGCCCAAGCCCCTGCCGGAAGGTCGCGACTTCTATCTTGTCGCCGGTGATATGACTGCTTTGCCAGCCATCTGCGTCAACCTTTCTGCTCTTGCTGCGAATGCTCGGGGATTAGCCGTCATCGAGATACAAGATGAGGCAGACCGACCGGACATCATCGCTCCCGAAGGCGTGCAGATCCGTTGGCTTATCAATCCGGAACCGGGACGGCATCCCGATCTCTTGGTCGAGGCGCTGCGATCGATCGGGCAGCCTGAAGGAAAGATCGCCGCGTGGGCAGCGTGCGAATTCACCTCGATGAGGAAACTGCGCGATTACCTGCGCGGCCAGATGGGCCTTGGCGGGGACGATCTTTATATCTCGAGCTACTGGAAGCACGGACTGATCGAAGACGAACACAAAGAGATCAAGCGGGCGGATGCAGATGCCCAGCCGGTATCTTGATTGCATGAACGACCGATAGAAAAAGGGCGGACCGTGAGGCCCGCCCTTTTTGCTGAAGATCGGTTCGGATCAGAACCCGGACCCCATCCCGTCTACACTCTTGCTCACGAGGATGTTGACGGCAACGCGGCGGTTCTGCGCTTTGCCGGCTTCGGTCGTGTTATCCGCCGCAGGATCCGCCTCAGCCATGCCGGTCGGCGTCATCATGCGATACGGGGCCCACTTGCATTCCTGCTGGAGGAAGTTGACGACGCGCGCCGCGCGCTTTTCGCTGAGTTCTTGGTTGAACTCGTAATCGCCGGTCGAATCGGTGTAGCCGACGACGAGGAGCAGGGCGTTCGATGTTGCATCTGCCTGGCCAGCGGCCTGACACAGTTCGGCCCGCGCGGAATCCGACAGGGTGTACTTGCCCGTGTCGAAATAGACGTTGGTGACGCCCTTCACGTTGTATTCGTCGATATTGGCGACCCGGCCACGCAGAGCCTCGGTAGCGGCTTCGTTGGAAGCAAAGCGCTGATCCGTTCCGTTGTGGATCATCCGCGCCGTCTTCAAGTCCTTGCTCTTGAGCGCGACCTTGGTCGCGATCAGACCGCGATTGGCCCATTCGACCGTTTGGACTTCGACAGGCAGACCATTCAGGAGATCTGCAGGGGGCAGGGTATCCTTGTTGAGGCCGAGGAAGCCACCGCTGCTGCGGATTTCAGTCGCCGGGCTGATCGCTACGATGGTGCGCGCGCCATCGACAGTGGTAACCTGCATCTTGTCGTCCGTGCGAGCGGAAATGACGCCTTCGACGGTCGGGCCATCGGGCATGCCGGACAGATCGCTGGGAGTGGTGCCGGTGACAGTGGTTAGAACTTCACCGTCCTGACCGTCCTGCGGTGCGATTTCTTGTGCGTAGACACTACCGGTCACAGGCAGAGTCAGTGCGGCAATTATGGCCAATGTCTTCGAACTTTTGGAAATGGCAGTCATAATCTTCTCCTTAAACCGTCAACCGCATGTGCCATGTGCCCGGACCAAACCTGTCCGGTGCACCCCCTCCGTTAAGCATATGCGGGCAAATGAGCCCCCTTTGTCCATCATCAATCACATGCGGCACACGGCCGCGGGTCGGCACCGGTGTGCAGGTCGACCTTATGCGCAAATGAACGTCCCCCCATTTGTCTCCAAACGAGTCGTCAATCTGACCTCAATATGCGGTGAAGCGACGTTCAGGAGGTCGCAGCGTTAACCATCTTTGCGGCGAGCCCAGCCCGAACGGGCCGGTGTGAGGGTATTGAGGAAGCGATCTGCACTACGCAGGTAGTCCCGCTGCTTTTCAGACCCCATCCGATCCCAATTGGCGTAAATCCGGCCGATCCGCCGGTTCTTTTCCAGCCGGTCACGGTGCCGGTGCATAAAGTGCCAATATAGCGGGTTGAACGGGCATGCGCCTTCGCCGGTCTTCTTGTTCGGCGAGTATGCACAGCCCGCACAATAATTGCTCATCTTGTTGATGTAGTTTCCGCTGGCGGCGTATGGTTTGGACGCGAGCTTCCCACCATCGGCATAAAGGATCATGGCCGACACATTGGGCAGTTCGACCCATTCGTAAGCATCGGCATAAACAACAAGGAACCAGTCCTGTACGTCGCGCGGAATTATACCCGCTAGCAATGCAAAATTGCCGAGCACCATCAGGCGCTGGATATGGTGCGCATGCGCGTTATCGCGCGTCGAACGGATACAGTCGGCAAGGCAGGCCATTTCGGTTTCGCCTGTCCAGTAGAATTCGGGCAGCCCCCGTTGCGCATTGAGTTCATTGGCAGTCTGCAAATGCGGCATCTGGTTCCAATAGAAGCCGCGCACGTATTCTCGCCAGCCGATGATTTGCCGGATGAAGCCTTCCACCGAATTGAGCGGCGCCTTGCCGTCACGATAGGCTTGCTCGGCGCGATGGCAGAGATCGAGCGGGTCGAGCAGCCCGAGATTGAGGCTGGTGGACAGCATAGAGTGAAACAGGTCGTCCTCGCCCGCGACCATTGCATCCTGATAGGGACCGAAGCATTCGATCCGTTCGGCGAAAAACGCGTCGGCAGCGTCTTCTGCTTCCTCGCGCGTGACGGGCCATTCGAATTTCTCGAGGCTGCCGAAATGATCGCGAAATCGATCTTCGACCAGTTCGATGACCTGCTGTGTGATCTGGTCTGGTTCGAACTTCGGGCGTTCCGGCGCGGCAAGGCCTTCCTTAGGTGGCTGGCGGTTTTCGCTATCGTAGTTCCATTCTCCGCCTTCGGGCCTGTCCCCATCCATAAGCAGGCCGGTCTTTCGGCGCATTTCGCGATAAAAGAACTCCATCCGCAATTCGGTGCGGCCTTCGGCCCATTCATCGAATTCCGGCTGGGGGCAGATGAAGCGGTCGTCTCGCAGGATCTCCACGTCGCAGGGAAATTTATCGGGCCATTGTTCCATATCCTGGCGGACCCGCCATTCGCCCGCTTCCACGACCCTGATCAGGCGCGGTGAATGGTATTCGACCGCGCGGGCCAGCTCGCCAGTAAAGCTGCCCGCATTGTCTTTGTCGTCGAGCTTGACGTAAGCCACCGTCCAGCCGGCTTCGCGCAACTCGTCGGCGAAGTGGCGCATGGCTGAAAAGATCAGGGCGATCTTCTGCTTGTGATGTTTGACGTATGTTGCCTCGTCCCAGACCTCCATCATCAGGATGACGGTGTCGTCCTTGGCGCACCCACGGATCGACGCGATTTGGCGACTCAACTGATCGCCGAGTATGGGAACGATAACGGGGCCGGGCATTGCCGTTTCAATGCCCAGCGTCCGTCTTGGTGCCTCAGAGTTTTGCGATCGTTTCTTTTGCCGCTTCCATTCCGGCGGCGATCGCTTCCGGACCGAAGCCGGCTTTTTCGACGCGCACGAAATGAAGGTCGTCGACCCCAATGAAACCGAAGAAAGTCGTCAGCAGGCTTTCCTGGTTTTCCGCCATCTGATCGTTGGAATATTCGCCGCCACGCGCCGATGCGATCACGACCTTGCGACCGCCCGCCAAGCCTTCCGGTCCAGCTTCAGAATATTGGAACGTGACGCCGGGCACACCGAGGCGATCGAGCCATGCCTTGAGCTGTGAGGGGATGGTGAAATTGTACATCGGCGCGCCAACGATCACGATGTCGCTCGCGAGAAATTCGTCGAGCACGGCGCGCTGGTCGGGATAGGCAGCCGCGACGGCTTCTTCATGCGTGTCCGGCGCGGTGCGGATCGCCTTGGTGGTGATCGGGTCGATGTGGGCGAGCGGTTCTGCGACGAGATCGCGGGTGACGAGCGTGGCGTCGGGATGTTTGGCCGTGAAGTGAGCGACCAGCTCGTCGGTCAGCTTGCGGCTGATCGATTGATCGCCGGTGGTCGAACTGTCGATGCGAAGGATTTGCACTATTGAAACTCCGTAGTTACTATCGATAACTTGGAGGCTATATGGAAACTACAACCCGACTTGCACAAGAAGGCACTTTTGTGTCCGATAGGGACACCGGTGTAACCCTTGAAGTTCACAACGCGCCGCAATGTACGGCCGTGAACGATATTCTCGCCCGCGTCGGGGATAAATGGTCCGTGCGCGTGGTGATGGCGCTGACCGAGGAATCGCGGCGGTTCAATGAATTGCGGCGCGAAATTCCCGGTATTTCCCAGCGCATGCTGACACGGACGCTGCGCGGGCTGGAGCGGGACGGGCTCGTCAGTCGCGCAGTGACGCCGACAGTGCCGCCCCGTGTCGATTACGCGCTGACCGCGCTCGGCAAATCCTTGTGCAACCCTGTCGCCCAGCTCGGCAATTGGGCTATCGCCAACATCGGCAAGGTAGAAGCCGCTCGCGCCGTGTTCGACAGCGAGCAGGATTAACGTTCATTCTGCGTCTTCCTCCTCATCATGGTCAAGTTTGGGGCGCAATTCTTCAAGCAGGGGTTGGGTAATTCCGGACTTGGCCTGCTCAACCATTTCGCGCAATTCTTCGATTTCTTCCCCCGAAGCATGTGGCAAATTTATGAGCGGGCCGAGAATAACTATCGCTTCGTCGCTGCGATTCTCGAGCAGCAGAAGATAAGCTAACGAGCGGCGAACGCCGATATCAAACGGAGCTATATCGAACGCCTTCTCGAGACCAATTTTAGCGGCGTCCGGAATGGACTCACCAGCATATACAAAAGTATTGAAGTACTCCGTGAGAACATCCGGACGGTTTGGATCTACGCTGTTCGCATCAACGAGCTGTTGTCTAGCCAGCTCGATCTTGGATGCATCACTTTCCGCACCTTCCAGCGCGATCCGAGCTAGGAATGTGCGGGCTCGTATAGAGTTGCTGTTTAGGGCTAGTAGTCCATTAGCCATGTCGGCAGCGGCATCTAGATTTTCAGCGTCAAATTCTGCTTCCATTGCAGCGTCTAAGACTGCAGGTGAGTTTGGATAGCTCGCAACAAGAGTTCGGCTAGTTTTTGCTAAATTTTTGGCATCGCGCTTACGGACCCCCGCGGTTGAGCGAATATGCAACGGCATAACGGCGGCTTCCGCCTCGGTAAGTTTGGTCAGCTCAATTTCTGGGTCGCTTCCTGCAGGGAAGTTGACAGATATAGCCCTAACTCGACCGCGGTGGTACTTACCCAAGTCTTTCTGCAAAATGTCTAAATCGCCAAATGCCTGAGTTGCAGCTTGCAGATTTGGAGTCCCCTCAGTCACGAGCCGTAGATATTTAGCTAGCTGTCCCTGCCTCGAAGGTTCGAAAGAGAGGTAACTCGTAAACATCCATCCATAGGCATACTGACGGGCAATATCGATCCCGCTAACTTTATTTTCTGTAGTATCTAAGTCTAAAATATCCTTTACATTGAAACTGAGTTCTCGCAGCACGAAGTTACGGTATCTCGGAGGTTCGCCTAGTACAAAGCCATCGTCAGTGAAGCGTATGGTGGCAAATAACTCAGCAAATCCTTCACTATACCAAAATGGATAAGCGGCAGGTGCGTGTTGACGAGAAAAATAGTGCGTGTATTCATGAAACAATACTTGCCCAGGGCTTAATTCTTCATGGGTTTGCCCCCGCGTCCCTAAACTACCGCGTGAACGACGTTCCTCCGTGGCGGGAGCGAATGCTACTGAATTGCCGGCTCTCGGGATAAAGAAACCAGCTACATCCCCTGAGTATGCCAACTCACCGACGTCTGAAACTGTACCCGTTTGGTATATCGTTACTTTCTCACTGTCATGAACGTTGCCTTCATCGAGAGGCAAGCCCCTGAATAGCCGCAGCGACTGGTGAAGGCGTTCTAGGTTGACGGCGACGTCTCGCGCTGTCTCCCTGCCGGCTTCAGATATTACACGAAAATGGTCGGTCTCTGCAGACCACCAGTCTTCGGCGGCCATTAAGGGCGTACCAATCATTGCGATGCCGAATACCAATAACTTTTTTATCATTTGCAGACCCCCAGACTAAATTAAGTGGTCTCGCCGGAAAATGTCGCATGTGTCGTGCGAACTAGACAGCACACAGTGCGATACAGGATTTCCGTAACCCCCAACTTGAAGCTATCAGCCTAAATACAGGCAGAAATCTTTGCAAGGGTCTGCGGGCAGTGGCGGTTAGACGAAACTGTAAGGATCGATATCGACTGCCACGCGCACGCCTGCGGGGTGATCGACCTGTGTCAGCCACCGTCGTATCACGTGCTGTAGTTGCACACTGCGACGGGCATTGATGAGAAAACGATAGCGGTAACGCCCGCGCAGCAGGGCCATGGGGGCAGGGGCCGGTCCCAGGATCATGCAGTCCGCCACATCCGGCCGGAAAGCACCAAGGCGATTGGCCGCCTCACGCGCTTCGCCGTCGTCTTCCGACGATATGATGATCGAGGCCCAGCGACCGAACGGCGGAGCGCCGGCCTCGCGCCGCATTTCGGTTTCGGCAGAATAGAAAGCGTCCCGGTCCCCCGCAGCGAGTGCGGCAATCACCGGGGCCCCGGGATGGCGCGTCTGGATCAGGACTTCACCCGGCTTTGAACCGCGTCCGGCACGCCCGGCGACCTGGGCCACCTGCTGATACGTCCTTTCCCCTGCGCGCAGATCGCCGCCTTCCAGCCCCAGATCGGCATCGACGACGCCGACCAGCGTCAACTCGGGGAAATGGAACCCCTTGGTGACCAGCTGGGTGCCGACGATCACGTCGATTTCACGCGCTTCAACCGCAGCGATAAATTCTGCGGCACGGCCCGGTGAATTGAGCGTGTCCGACGTGGCCACGAATACGCGGGCCTGTGGGAGCCGCTCGGCCACTTCGTCAGCAATCCGTTCCACGCCCGGCCCGCAGGCGACGAGGCAATCGGGTTCGCCGCATTCGGTGCAAGCCTGTGGTGCAGGCGCCTCGTGCCCGCAATGGTGGCAGGCCAGCCGGCGGGTGAAGCGATGCTCGACCAGCCAGGCGCTGCAATTGGGACATTGATACCGGAAGCCGCAATTGCGGCATAAGGTCAGCGGTGCATAGCCGCGCCGGTTCAGGAAAAGCAGCGATTGTTCGCCGCGCTCCAACCGTTCCTCGATCCCGTCGATCAGC
Source organism: Qipengyuania sp. NPDC077410 (assembly GCF_044543405.1). NCBI lineage: Bacteria > Pseudomonadati > Pseudomonadota > Alphaproteobacteria > Sphingomonadales > Erythrobacteraceae > Qipengyuania > Qipengyuania sp. NPDC077410. Next base: position 446,732 of record NZ_JBITWB010000002.1, read on the forward strand.
CGCTGCGCCAGCCACATGCCCTGAGGCGGCTTTTCTTCGGTCAGATCGATCAACTCGATCGCCGGCAATTCCGCGCCGCCGAAGCGGCTGGGCAGATCGACCTTCGCGTAAATCCCGCTCTCCGCCATCTGAAGGCTTTCTAGCGCCGGGGTGGCGCTTGCGAGAATGACAGGCACCTTTTCGAAATGGCCGCGCATAACGGCGACATCGCGCGCATTGTAGCGCACGCCGTCTTCCTGTTTGAAACTCGTCTCATGCGCTTCGTCGACGACAATCAGCCCGAGCTTTGCGAACGGTAGGTACAGGGCGGAGCGTGCGCCGACCACCACCTGCGCCGAGCCTTCGCAAACCGCGCGATAGGCGCGCCTACGTTCGGTCGATTTGAGCGAGGAATGCCACAGGATGGGGGCGGCGCCGAAGCGTTCTTCGAACCGGTGGAGGAAGTTCTCGGTCAAGGCGATTTCGGGCAGCAGCACCAGCACCTGCCGCCCCATGCGCAAGGCTTCCGCCACAGGTTCGAAATAGGTTTCCGTCTTCCCCGACCCGGTTACACCATCGAGCAGGAACGGCGCGAAGTCCCGCTTGCGCACCGCAGCGGAGAACACGTCGGAGACAGCCTGCTGCTCAGCGCTCAGATCGACCTGTACGAAATCCGGGCGTGCGGTGTCGTAAGGCCGGTCGCAATCCACCTCGACAGGTTCGAGGACGCCCTGATTGACTAGCCCTCGCAGGACCCCTTCGGACACGCCCGCAATGCCCGACAACTCGCGAATGTTGGCCTGTTCGCCGTCCAGTGCGTCGATGGCTGCCTGGCGCTGGGGCGTCATGCGTTCCGGCAAGCCGCCGGTGAGGCGATATTCGGTCATCGTCGCCGGGCCCTTCAGCGCTCCCCCGGACGACAGCGCCATTCTTGCCACCCCGGCGAGGGAGGCGACGTAATAGTCGGCTGTCCATTCGATCAGGCGGCGCAGAGGGGCCGAAAGCGGCGGGACGGGTAATATACCGCGTAGCGGTCGCAGCTTTTCGGCCGGAACCTCGGTACCCGGCAGCCGTTCGGCCTCCCAGACGATTCCGATGACGGTCCGCGGCCCGAGCGGGCATTCGACCACCGATCCGGGTTCGACCCTAAGGCCTTCCGGCACCTTGTAATCAAGGGGCCCCAGGGCAGCATTGAGGACAAGGCAGCGCACGCGGTTCATCGCTCGGCCATATGGGCGGCGCAAGGCTATGGAAACAAGGGTGGGATGAAATGAGGACCAACAATATGAACGATATTCTCGTGAAACCCACCGGGCGACGTGCCCTGCTTGGCGGCATGGCGGCATCGGGTGGGCTGCTTTTGCTGCCGGCCTGTACGTCAGTGCCGCGCTTCAGTCTCGTCGATGCCGTGCAGCGTATGCTGTTCCTGTCGAGCGAGCGCGCCTTCGCACGCATGCTGCAGACCGACGGGTTCTGGGACCAGCAGGTTGCACAGGTCGGCTTCAGCAATCTGCTGGGCGCACGCGGGGATGTCCTGTCGCGGATACTGACCTCGGCCCTGTTCAAGGACCGACTGGACCGCGCGTTCGGCGACATCGCCTATGAAGGAGCAGCGCGGGCCGCACCGCTGGTTACCGATGCCGTTCGTGTAGTCGGTATCAACAATGCTCTCGATCTGGTGCGCGGCGGGCCGACGGCAGCGACCGCGTTCCTGCGCCGTTCGATGGGGGCCACGCTGGTGGAAGCGATGGTGCCGGAACTGGGCCAGGCGATACGTATTTCGCAGGACCCTCTGGTCGGCGAACTCATCCGGGGGCTGACGGGTGTTGATTTCGCTGGGGCGACCAATCGTTTCGCGACCAGTCTGGACAATACGATCTGGCGGGAAATCGGTGCGGAAGAAGCGGCGATCCGCCGTGATCCGAGGGCGACACGTGATCCCCTGATCATCGGCGTGTTTGGAGCCGCTGCGCAATATTGATCTAGACGGCTGGGCGCGCCGGGCACGGAATGGCATAGAACATCCATGCGAACCCTTCTCGTCGCTTTCCTTCTGGGCACCACAGCCTGCAGCACACCTGTGATCGAGCCTAGCCCCATCGTCGGCGCGCAGCTTTACACGGTGCGTGAAAGCATGGCGGCCGATCCTCTCGCAACGCTGCGTCGCGTTGCCGATCTGGGGTATCGCGAGGTGGAAATTGCCGGGACCTTCGGGGCCAAGCCCGAGGCGATTTGTCAGCAAACGCGTGCGCTGGAACTGCGGGTTGCGGCTGTGCATGCAGACTGGCAGTTGCTGCGTACGGATCCGGCGGCTGCAATCGCGGAAACCAAGGCGCTATGCAGCGATACACTCATTCTCGCCTGGTTGCCTGAAGATCAGCGGCAAACCTTGGCTCAATGGCGCGAGTGGGTGGAGCATTTGAACCTGATCGCCGACCTGGCAGAGCGGGAAGACGTGCGGATCGCGTATCACGCCCATGATTTCGAGTTTGCAGAGATAGACGGGATCCGGCCCATCGATCTGCTCATGGACGAGCTCGATCCGCGTATCGGCTTCGAACTGGACACATACTGGCTGGCTCATGCGGGCGAAGATCCTCTGCGTTTTCTTCAACGGCATGCCGATCGGGTCACCCATCTTCATCTCAAGGATATGGCGGGTAACGGAAGCATGGCCGATGTGGGCGAAGGCACGCTGCCGCTGGCTCAAATCATCATTCAGGCGCAGCGACAGGGCGTGCGACACTTTCTGGTCGAGCGCGACGATGCATCCGATCCGTGGGCCAGCCTAGCCGCAAGTCTTGACTCGCTGCGCGCTATGCCCTTGCAGCAGGACACAACTTCAAACGCCTTCCGGAGCGCGAATCCATGAAATTCTTCGTCGACACTGCCGACATCGCCGACATCAGGGAAATGGCCGACACCGGCCTGCTCGATGGCGTCACCACCAATCCGTCGCTGATCGCAAAGTCGGGCCGCGATTTCATGGAAGTAACCAAGGAAATCTGCGACATCGTGGATGGGCCCGTGAGTGCCGAAGTCGTCGCGCTCGATCACGACACGATGATGAAAGAAGCGGAAACGCTGCGAAAAATTGCCGACAATGTGTGTATCAAGGTTCCGCTGACGATCGACGGCCTGAAGACCTGCAAGAAGCTCACCGGCGACGGCACACAGGTCAACGTCACGCTGTGTTTCTCGGCCAATCAGGCGCTGCTCGCAGCCAAGGCGGGGGCGACCTTTGTTTCGCCTTTCGTGGGGCGGCATGACGATAACGGCTTTGACGGCATGGAGCTTATCGCCGATATTCGCCAGATTTATAACAACTACAATTTCGGCACGGAAATCCTCGTCGCCTCGGTTCGCAACCCGGTTCACGTGCTCAAGAGCGCGCTGATCGGGGCCGATGTCGCCACCATGCCGCCCGCCGTCATCAAGGGTCTGTTCAAACATATCCTGACCGACAAGGGCATCGAGGGCTTCGTCGCCGACTGGGCGAAGACCGGCCAGAGCATTCCGACACAGTAAGTGACCGACCATAAGTGACCGACCAGACGCCCCTCGACCGTTTCAAACAGGCGCTGACGAGCGCGTCGCGCGCGCTCGCGAACGAGCCTGAGGTCGAGGTGGCGTGGAGCGCGGATGCGCCTGCGCAATCGGGCAAGAATTTCCGTGTCCCGCTGCCTGGCCGAAATCTGCCCCGCGATCAGGCGATCGAGGCGCGCGGTTTCGCTGACAGCTTCGCGTTAAAGCTGCGCCACCATAACGAGGCGCTTCATAACAAGGGCGCGCCGCCAGAGCCCATCGCACGGGCTTGTTACGATGCCGTCGAACAAGTTCGCTATGAGGCGATCGGTTCGACCCGCTATGCAGGCATTCGCGATAATCTGAATTCGGCAGTAAAGCTCCGTACGGCATCGGATCCCATAGTGCGCGCGGACGAAGCGAAAGACGTGCCGCTTCCCACGGCGCTGTCGCTGATGCTGCGCGAGGCTTTGACCGGCGAGGCGATCCCCGAACGGGCTCAAGCGGCCGTCGATCTGGTTCGAGACGATATTCTTGCAAAGATCGGCACCGATATGGACGGGCTCGCCGATGCCCTCGACGATCAGCGCGCCTTCCAGGATCTGACGCTCGATATGCTGCGGCATCTCGACCTTACCCTTCCCGATAGTCCCGAACCGACCGATGCCGAAGATGGCGAGGACGAGGAAGGCGAAAACCCGGAAGAACAGGATACCGACGAGGAAGACGAAGGCGGGGCCGAACCGCAGGCTGCCGATGCGCGCAGCGAAGTCACCGACGGTGAGGCGGAAGGCGATGCCGATCAGGATGTCGATGGCGAGCAGGAAATGGCCGACGGCGACCCTTCGGATGACGGCGAAGAGGGTATGCAGCCCGTCCGGCCAAATCGGCCGTGGACCGATCTTCCCGATACTTTCGAATACAAGGCCTATACCGAGAAATTCGACGAGATCGTCGAAGCACCGGAACTGTGCGATAACGAAGAACTCGACCGGTTGCGGACCTATCTCGACAGCCAGCTCGCCGGATTGCAGGGCGTGGTCACACGTCTTGCCAATCGCCTTCAGCGCCGCCTCATGGCGCAGCAGAACCGCAGCTGGGATTTCGATCAGGAAGAAGGTCTGCTCGATGCCGCGCGTCTGACGCGGGTGGTCGTCAGCCCCGGTCACGCACTTAGCTACAAGATGGAGCGCGATACCGAGTTCAAGGACACGGTCGTCACGCTGCTGATCGACAATTCAGGTTCGATGCGTGGGCGGCCGATTTCCATTGCCGCGATCAGTGCCGACATACTTGCGCGCACGCTCGAGCGTTGCGGCGTGAAGACCGAAATTCTGGGCTTTACAACCCGCGCCTGGAAGGGCGGGCAGGGTCGCGAGATGTGGCTGGCCGATGGACGGCCTGCCAATCCCGGTCGCCTCAATGATCTGCGGCATATTCTCTACAAGAAAGCGGATGAGCCCTGGCGCCGTGCGCGCCGCAATCTCGGCCTGATGATGCGCGAAGGATTGCTCAAGGAGAACATCGACGGCGAGGCGTTGCTCTGGGCGCACGACCGCCTGCTCCGCCGCCCCGAGGACCGCCGCATCCTGATGGTGATTTCCGACGGCGCGCCGGTCGACGACAGCACGCTGTCGGTCAACCAGGCCGGTTATCTCGAGGGACATCTGCGCAAGGTGATCGACTGGATCGAGAAACAGTCGCCGGTGCAACTGGCGGCCATCGGGATCGGCCACGACGTGACCCGTTATTACAAGCGATCGGTGACGATCATGGATGTGGAGCAGCTTGGCGGGACCATCATCGAGCAGTTGGCGGATTTGTTCGAGGTGGACGGCTGAATGGATTGGACGCTAGCACTCACCGGCATGCTAGTAATTATTTGGTCTTTATCCGGTCTTTGGCGGCCTGAGAAAAATGTCGCTAGCGTAGAAGGGTGGCGGAAGAGGCTGAACGAATTAAAGGCCGGTGCGTCCGAAAGCTATTTTGAAGAACGGCGGCAATTGGAGGCGTATCCTCCACCAGAACATGCAACAATCACAAAGTTACGTGCTGTCAGCCTTGTGGGTATGAGCATTGGGGCAATACTGATCGTGATTTCAGCATTCAGATGAACGTCACCGAAGCCGTTCAGTCGCGCCGTTCCGTCCGCGCATTTCTCGACACGCCTGTCGAGCGTGAAATCTTGGCACGTATCCTAGAAAAGGCGCAGCGTTCACCGTCGGGTGGCAACACCCAGCCGTGGCACGGCATCCTCCTGACCGGCGATCCGCTGCAAAAGTTGTTCGACCGGATTGCGGAGGAATTTCCCAAGGGCCGCGCGGCGCATGCGCCCGAATATCACGTCTATCCCCCCGAACTGGATGGCGCCTACGAACAACGCCGCCGCGGGGTGGGCGAAGATATGTACGGCGCGCTCGAAATCTCCCGTGAGGAGAAGGCCAAGCGCCTGATGTGGTTCGCACGCAATTTCCAGGCCTTCGGGGCACCCGTATTGATGCTGGTCCACACGCCGAAATACATGGGGCCTCCACAGTGGAGTGATATCGGTATGTGGCTGCAGACCATCGCCCTGCTGCTGCGCGAGGAAGGGCTCGATTGCTGCTTCCAGGAAGCCTGGGCGGTCTATTCGCCGCAGATCCGCGAAGTGGTCGACATTCCCGAAGACCACATCTTCTTCTGCGGCATGGCAATCGGCTACCGCGATACAGAAGCGCCGGTGAACAATTTCGACGTCAAACGCGCCGGGACCGACGAGAGCGTGCGCTGGGAGGGTTGGCAGTAGGCGTGCCGCCACCTAATGCGCGTTTCATGACCGACGCGCCCCTGAAGCTGTTCAATTCGCTCACCCGCAAACTGGAGGAATTCCGGCCCGTTCACGAGGGGGAAGCGCGCGTCTACAGCTGCGGGCCGACAGTCTACAACTACCCCCATATCGGCAACATGCGCGCCTATGTCTTTGCCGATGTCCTTGGCCGCACGCTGAGCTGGAAGGGCTACGAGCTCACCCACATCATCAACATCACCGACGTGGGTCATCTGACCGATGATGGCGATGCGGGCGAAGACAAGATGGAAAAGATGGCTGCGGCCAAGGCGCAGTCGATCTGGGACATCGCCAAGCATTACACCGAAGCCTATTGGGCGGACGTGAAGGCGCTCAACATCCGCGAGCCGGCCAAGTGGTCGGTGGCGACCGATTACATCGACGAGATGATCGATTTCGCAAAGGGCATTGCCGACAGGCATTGCTACGAACTCGACACCGGCCTCTATTTCGACGTGTCGACAGTCGCCGATTACGGGAGGCTTGCTCGCGCGGTGACTGAAGAGGGCGAGGGACGGATCGAAACGGTAGAAGGCAAGCGCAACGCTGCCGATTTTGCGATCTGGCGCAAGACACCTGCGGGCGAGACACGGCAGATGGAATGGGACAGTCCGTGGGGCAAGGGCGCCCCCGGCTGGCATCTCGAATGTTCGGTCATGGGCGAAAAGCTGCTCGGCTTCCCCTTTGATATCCATACCGGCGGCATCGATCACCGCGAAATCCATCACCCCAACGAAATCGCGCAGAACCAGGCCTTCTGCGGTTGTGGCGGGCTCGATGTGGCGACACATTCGGGCGCGAAAATCTGGATGCACAACAACTTCCTCGTCGAACGGTCGGGGAAGATGTCGAAAAGCTCGGGAGAATTCCTGCGTCTGCAATTGCTGATCGACAAGGGCTACCACCCGCTCGCCTACCGCATGATGTGCCTCCAGGCGCATTACCGCAGCGAGCTGGAGTTTTCGTGGGAGGGGCTTGGTGCGGCCCTCACGCGGCTGAAGCGGATCGTCATGGCGGCGGAAAAGCTGCAAGACGCGCCCTTAGGCGATCGCTCGCACCCGAAATTTGCAGCCCTGCGGGACAAGTTCGCAGCCGCCATGTCGGACGATCTGAACACGGCGGTCGCCCTGGTCGCTCTGGAAGAAGCGCTGGCGATGAAAAAGGTCGATGCCAGTGTAAAGCGCGCTGTCATCGAAGAGATGGATCAGGTCCTGGGACTGGGACTGTTCGGCCTGACCCGCACAGATCTTCGCATCCGCCCCAGCGATGCCCGGATTACCGAAGGCGAGATCGAGGCCGAACTGTTCCGCCGCAAGGAGGCGCGCGTAGCCAAGGATTTCGCCGCGTCGGACGCGATTCGGGAAAGTCTTGCAGACAGTGGCGTAGAGGTTATGGATGGTGATCCTCTCGGATGGGAATGGAAGCTTTGACGAAGGCCGATCCGCAAGCAATCCTGTGGCAACATCTGAAAGACACGCCGCAGGGCTTGTTTTTCGTCCGCGACCATCCGGCAGAAGATTTCGTTCTGCCGTTCTATTGCGAAGAAGCGCATCTCGCCATCGAAGTGGATGACGATCCGTTCCGCCCACGGGACGATGCCGCGCGCGAACGGTGGCAGGATCGGCACAAGGTCGACATCATGCAGGTTCCGCCCAGCCACGTGCTGCGCAATGCCGGCGAAGTTGCGGAAGCAATCCTCGACATCGCTACCCGTCGCAAGGAACGGTTTGCGAAATAGTTTCTGAGCGGCAATGACAGGCGTCGAGGAGAAATCGATGACCAAAGCCGCCCTGTCCGCCATGATCCGTCCACTGGTCGAACCGCGCCTTCCCGAATGGGTCGAGCCGCTGTGGTTCACCAGCAAGGAACAGGCGCTGGATTTCGCGCCGCAGGCAGAGATCGGCTGGTTCGATCTCAATGAAAAAGAACCCATGATCGAAATTGCCCGGGCGGCGACCAACCTCAAATGGTTGAATTCGATCTATGCCGGGCTCGACTTCATGCCTCTCGACATTCTGAAAGAACGGGGTGTGGTCGTCACGAACGGGGTCGGCATCAATGCCATCACCATCGCCGAATACGTCGTCATGCTCATGCTATCCCATGCCAAGGGATATCGCGATGTGGTGCGGGCGCAGGATCGCCATGAATGGCTGCGTGACAGTCCGGGCAAGCGGGAATTGTCGGGCGAGCGTGTGCTTCTGCTCGGCATGGGCGCCATCGGTTCGTTGATCAAGACGCGCCTCGAAGCCTTCGACATGACGGTCGTTCCCGTGCGCCGTTCGGGTGCCGATGGTGCGCTTCGTCCGGGCGAATGGCGCCAGAAACTGGGCGAATTCGACTGGGTCGTGCTGGCCGTGCCATCCACTCCCGAAACGAAGCACATGATCGGCGCGCTGGAACTTGCTGCAATGCGCCCGAACGGTGTGCTGGTGAACATTGCGCGCGGCGATGTCGTCGATCAGGAAGCACTGGTCGCTGCCCTGCGGGAAGAAAAGATCGAAGCAGCACTGCTCGACGTGACGGATCCCGAACCACTGCCCGAAGATCACCCCTTGTGGGAACTTGGCAATGCGCAGGTCACCATGCATCTGTCGGGCAGGGCGCAGACGAAGATGTTCCAGCGGTCCGCCGATCGCTTCATCGAAAATCTCGAACGTTGGCACAAGGGCGAACCCGTCCAGCCGCAGCTCGACCTCGAGCTCGGCTACTGACGGAACGCTCCCGCTTGTCGCGCCGTTGATGCTCCGAACAGGAGATCACATGCCCAGCCTCAAGGAAACCTACCCGCTCTATCTGAACAACAAGGCACAGCAGCCGAACACCGATCTCGAGGTGATGGACAAGTTCACCGGCAAGGTCGCCTTCCGGACCGCGCTGGCGACGCCCGAAATCATCGATCAGGCGATCGCGGGGGCGGTGCAGGCCACGGAACCGATGGCGAAGCTCGCCAGCTACGAACGGCAGGCGGTGCTGCAGCACTGTGTCGATCGCTTCAAGGAACGCTTCGACGAGCTGGCCTATGCCCTTTGCGTCGAAGCGGGCAAGCCGATCAAGGATAGCGAAGGCGAAGTCACGCGCCTGATCGACACCTTCCGTATCGCGGCCGAAGAATCGGTGCGGATGTATGGCGAAGTCATGCCGCTCGACATTTCCGAACGGGCGAAAGGCTATCAGGCGATCTGGAAACGCGTTCCGGTGGGACCATGCAGCTTCATCTCGCCGTTCAACTTCCCGCTGAACCTGGCTGCACACAAGGTTGCCCCCGCCATCGCCGCGGGCTGCCCGTTCGTGATGAAGCCTGCCAGCATGACCCCGCTCGGTGCCATCATCATGGGCGAAGTTCTGGCGGAAACGGATTTGCCGGAAGGGGCCTTCTCGATTCTGCCAGCCCATCGCGACGGCGCCGATATGTTTACCGAAGACGAGCGGCTGAAGCTGCTCAGCTTCACCGGCTCGCCTGCCGTCGGCTGGGCGCTCAAGGCCAAGTCGGGCAAGAAGAAGGTGGTGCTCGAACTAGGCGGGAATGCTGCGGTCGTCGTCGACCGGGACGCCGATCTGGATGACGCGTTGGAACGGATCATCTTCGGCGCCTTCTATCAGAGCGGGCAGAGCTGCATCGGCGTCCAGCGGATCATCATTCACGAAGACGTGTACGACCGTTTCCGCGATATGATGGTCGAGAAGACCAAGAGTCTGGTCGCGGGCGATCCCAAGGACCGCGATACCTTTATCGGACCGATGATCTCGGAAAAGGAAGCGAGCCGGCTCAAGGGATGGATTGACGATGCCATCGATGGCGGCGCCTCTCTGCTGACCGGCGGCGGCTGCAAGGGCAACATGCTCGAAGCCACGCTGCTCGAAAACGTGCACAAGGATGCCAAGGCGCTCAACGAAGAAGCCTTCGGCCCGCTTGCCATTCTCCAGAAATTCTCCGACTTCGACGAAGCTCTGGCAGAGGTTAACCGAAGCACGTTCGGTCTGCAGGCGGGCATCTTCACGCGGGACCTGTTCAAGATGTTCGATGCGTGGGACCGGCTCGAAGTGGGCGGTGTGGTTATCAACGACGTGCCCAGCTACCGGGTGGACAACATGCCGTACGGCGGCGTGAAGGATTCGGGCTTGGGCCGCGAAGGGATCAAATTCGCCATGGAAGACATGACCGAAATCAGGAATCTCGTCGTCCGCCGAAACTGACCCTGTCGCGTTGCCGGACGGATCAACTCTCCTCCAGCAACAGCAGTTCGCACTGCACCAACAGCCGTGGCTCGGGTAGCAGCCGATGCTCGACCTCGAGTATCGCTGCGTCCGCCACGATCTGGCCGGGAATGGCAAATTCATGTTCGGGCAGTTCTGCGACGAACATTTCGCCAGTCGCGACGGCGTCCGCTCCTGCGAAAACAAGCTTGAGCGAATGGCGGGTGCCAGCGAAGGTAATGCTCGCCCATGCTTTCTCCGTATGGGTGAGTACTTTCCCGTCGCCGCTATGCAATTCGGCGAGAGCCTTGCGGACACGATCAGCAGATGTGCGGCGGGCCCGGGGCGATCTGGCTGAATTGCTCTCAAGCAACATAGGCAGTCTCCTGGGCGGCGGGGGTGACGGTACGGGCAGCTTCGAAGCCTGCCATGAACCCGCGGATGCGTTGCTCGGTGCGGTCGCGCGGTTCGCGACCCATCCGCAAATCGAGTACGAATCGCGGGTCCTGAATGGCCAGTCGGCCGAATTTGGTGGCCGGCATTTTGTGCTGCCGGAGGAATTTCTCGACGGATCGGATCAGCATGCGAAGGCTCCCGGTAGGCTGGTCTGACAGACGAATCGCTCGTCTTGTTCCTCATTTGTTCCAACCGAAATCCTACTTGTCTAGGAAAAATACTATGGTATAGGATTTTTCCGCGATCCAGCCAACAAGGAGGCCGGTCATGGACTTTGTCGAACCGCTCGATCGGTACGAGCCCGAGGAACGCTATGCCCGCGCACGACTGCGGGAGATCATTCGTGAGAAGGGGCACAGCCTGTCGGCCCTGGCCCGCCTGATCGGGCGTAATCCGGCGTATCTGCACCAGTATGTCGGTCGTGGAAGCCCTCGGCATTTGGACGAGCCGGACCTGATGAAGATTGCCGAATTCCTGGGCGTCGATCACGAGGTGATCGCCACGCGGGAGATCGTCCGGCCGCGCTCCTCGCGAATGCAGGACTCGGGCGATACTGAAGGCTTCGTGCAGGTGCCGCGCCTGCCGTTGGAGGCTTCGGCCGGGCCGGGTGCCTTCAGTGCGGAGGAAATTTCCTATGACGCCTTTCAGTTCTCCCGCCGCTGGCTGCGCGAGATGGGGCTGGAGGGCGCCGACCTGACCGCCATTCGGGTCGAAGGCGACAGCATGGAACCGCTGCTGCGTTCGGGCGACGAGATCTTCGTCGATCGCAACAAGCGGGGCGGTGAGGGAGTGTTCGTGGTCCGCATCGGTGATGCGCTTCACGTCAAGCAGGTCCAGTCCCGCGGTCCCGGCGACATCGCCCTGATCAGCGCCAACGATGCCTATGCGCCGATCGAGCTGGCGCGCGACGAAATCGAGGTCATCGGTCGGGTCGTGTGGAAAGGGGGCAGGCTTTGACTCTATGCCCAACTCCTCTGTGGATCGTGGTGTCTAGGGGGGCGAGCATGCGCAAATGGAACAAACGCCGGGTGACGACGTAACTCCCATACTCCTGGCGCTCTGGTGGATGTGGCAGGGACATCACACGAGGAGACATCGTATGCGCAAGGCTCTACTTCCCATCGCTATCGTCGGCGCACTGTCGCTGTCCGGTTGCGCAAGTTACGGCCTCGGCGGAATTGGCGGCGGCTCGGATGGCTACGGTTCCGATTACGGATATGGCTATAATGGTCGCGACGATTTCGAACGCGCCGCTGTCAATGCCTGCGGGCGTGAAGCTTCGCGCTATGGGCGAGTTTCGATCAACTCTGTCAATCAGGAAAGCCGCGATAGGGTAGTGGTTACCGGGCGTATGGAAACGCGCCGTGGCGATCGCGATCGCTTCGGCTGCACCTTCGACAGAAGCGGTCGGATCACCGATTTCCGGCGCCTCTGATACGCGGGCGGCAATGGCAATGCGCGCTTGCAAAAGGGTAGGCGCGCAGCCATTTCAGCCCGCATGACCGACACTGCAAGCAAGCCCCCGATGAAAGCCGGTATCGTCCCGGTCACCCCTCTGCAGCAGAATTGCTCGCTGATCTGGTGCACTGCGACCAACAAGGGCGCGCTGATCGATCCGGGCGGCGATCTGGGCAAGGTGAAGGCCGCCGTGGCCAAGACCGGTGTCGAACTGGAGAAAATTCTCATCACTCATGGTCATATCGACCACTGCGGCGAAGCCGGGGTGCTGGCCAAGGAACTCGGTCTACCCATCGAAGGGCCGCAGGAAGCTGATCGTTTCTGGATCAGCCGCCTGGATGATGACGGCGCAAAATACGGCGTTAACGGTCAGGTTTTCGAACCCGACCGCTGGCTCGAAGATGGCGACACCGTTACTGTGGGCGATCTGACGCTGGAGGTCATCCACTGCCCCGGTCACACGCCCGGCCACGTGGTTTTCTTCCATCGGCCCAGCAAGTTCGCCGTCGTCGGCGACGTTCTCTTTCAGGGCAGCATCGGGCGTACGGATTTCCCCATGGGCAATCACCAGGACCTGATCGATGCGATCACGCAGAAGCTCTGGCCATTGGGCAACGATGTGACCTTCATCCCGGGTCATGGCCCCACCAGCACATTCGGGCAGGAACGCAAGACCAACGCCTTCGTCAGCGACTACGCGCTTTCCTGATACTTTGCCGGGCCGGGACGCAGGACCCGGCCTGCACAATCCTACATCACGCCAAGCACGATCAGCACGGCCACCGCCGCCAGCCCGAGCTGTGTCAGCATCGTCACAATCGTCCCGATGGAGCGACCTTTGCCCAGCGTCCCTCCGTCCATACCGAAACCGTGGGCGACACGGCCCAGCATGTAGATGGCAACCACCCAGGCCAGCCAGGGATTCCCGCGGCCCGCCAGTTCTATGCCCGCCACCAGCACCAGTACGAAGGCCGTATTCTCCACGAAGTTGAGCTGCGCCCGCATCCGGGCGGTCAGCGGGCCGCCGTCATCGTCGCCGACGGAAATCTTCGTCGCCATGCGCATCTGGCCTACGCGAATGCTCAGCCAGAGATTTATGATTGCCGCTGCTGCAGCCGCGGTCAGTGTAACCGGCAGGATAACGCCCATGCTTGTCCTTCCCTTGCGATCTCTCCACCGGAGACCCATCTGGGGTGCTAGGGTGATGGTTCGCGCCGCGCAATGCCGATCAGGCAGCGATACGGGTTGCATCCCCTGTGAATTTCGCTATAGCGCGCGCCTTCACCGCCACGGTCGGGATATTCGGGTTCACGCGCTCTTGTGCGGTGCCGGACCATCCCCTAGGGCGGCCACCGAAATTGATTGAAATTGTTTGAGGAACAGGTGCCGCCATGGCCGTCCCCAAGAGGAAAGTATCGCCCCACCGTCGCGGCAATCGCCGTGCGCATGATTCGCTCAAGGTTGAAGCGCATCACGAGTGCTCGAACTGCGGTGAACTCAAGCGTCCGCACAATCTGTGCCCGCACTGCGGCTACTATAACGGTCGCGAAATCATCGCCGTCGGTCTTTAAGACCGTCAGCAAAGCCGGAGAATCCGCATGAGTCTGCCGCGTATCGCCGTTGATGCGATGGGCGGTGATGAAGGCGTGCGCGTCATGGTCGAAGGGGCTGCGCTTGCGCGGCGCCGCCATGACAAGTTCAAGTTCCTGCTGGTAGGTGACGAAACGCGGATCAAGGCCGCGCTCGAATCCCATCCCGGCATGGCTGGAGCCTCCGAGATCCTGCACAGCGACGACGTGGTCGGCGGCGACGAGCTGCCGAGCCGCGCCTTGCGCCGCGCAAAGACCACCAGCATGGGTCTGGCGGTCAATGCCGTGAAGCAGGGCGATGCCGGTGCTGCGGTCAGTGCCGGCAATACCGGCGCGCTGATGGCGATGAGCAAGCTTGCGCTGCGCACCATGCCCGGTCTTGATCGGCCGGCGCTTGCTGCGCTGCTCCCGACGCTTACCGATAATGATGTGGTCATGCTGGACCTTGGCGCCAATCGCGAATGCGATGCGCGCAATCTGGTCCAGTTCGCCATCATGGGGGCTGCCTATGCCCGCGTCGTTACGGGGCGTGAACGGCCGCGCACGCGCCTGCTCAATATCGGTACCGAAGAAACCAAGGGCACCGAAGATATCCAGGCCGCCGCCGAAGCGCTGCGCGCCGCGACCGGTCTTGCCATGGACTTCGAAGGCTATGTCGAAGCTGACAAGATCAATCGCGGCGAATGCGATGTGGTCGTGTGTGACGGTTTTTCTGGCAATATCGCCCTCAAGGCCATCGAAGGGGCGGCACGGTTCGTGACCGATCTGCTGCGCCAGGCATTCACTTCCAGCGTGCGTTCCAAGATCGGCTTCCTCGTTTCGCGCCCGGCCACCGAATTGCTGCGCCACCATCTCGATCCCAACAATCATAATGGCGCGGTCTTCCTCGGCCTCAACGGTGTGGTGGTGAAAAGCCACGGCAGCGCCAATGCCAAGGGCGTCGCCAACGCTGTCGAGGTCGCTGCCCGGCTGCTGGAGGACGACATTACCAACCGCATCAAACACGATCTTGCCGCAGTCGGTACAGAAGGATTGGCAGCCAAGTGATCCGCTCCGTAATCACGGGAACCGGCTCGGCGCTACCGGCCAATTGCGTCAGCAATGCCGATCTTGCCGAACGTGTGGACACCAGCGACGAATGGATCGTCGAGCGGACGGGTATCCGCCAACGCTATATCGCTGGTGAAGGCGAAACCACCTCCACTCTCGCTATCGACGCATCGCGCAAGGCGCTTGCTGCGGCAGGGGTCGATGCTGACGAAATCGGCCTGATCATTCTGGCCACGGCCACGCCCGACCATACCTTTCCCGCCACGGCCACACAGGTTCAGGCGGCGCTGGGTTGCGGCGGCGGTGTCGCCTTCGACGTGCAGGCCGTGTGTTCGGGCTTCCTCTATGCGCTGGCCACAGCCGATTCGCTCCTGCGGACCGGCATGGCAAAGAAGGCGCTGGTGATCGGGTCCGAAACTTTCAGCCGCATTCTCGACTGGGATGATCGCACGACCTGCGTACTCTTCGGCGATGGCGCGGGCGCAATCGTGCTCGAGGCGAAGGACGTGGCCGAAGACGGCCCGGGCATCCTCGCCAGCCGCCTCCATGCAGAAGGCGCGCATAAGGACATGCTCTATGTCGACGGCGGACCGTCCACCACGGGCACAGTCGGCAAGCTGCGCATGAAGGGCCGCGAAGTTTTCCGCCACGCCGTGGTCAATCTGGCCGACGTGCTGCGCGAAGTGCTCGAAGAAACCGGTATGAATGCCGCGGACATCGACTGGGTGGTGCCGCATCAGGCCAATGCCCGCATTCTCGATGCCACCGCGCGCAAACTCGATCTGCCATCCGAAAAGGTGGTCGTCACCGTCGATCGTCACGCCAACACCTCGGCCGCATCCGTGCCGCTGGCGCTCGACACGGCCGTGCAGGATGGCCGTATCAAACAGGGCGATCTCGTCATGTTCGAAGCGATGGGTGGCGGCTTCACATGGGGCGCATCGCTCGCACGTATGTAGGTGCGGCCAAAAATACGCCGAGCCGATTTGCCAGAACTGCGGCAAACCTCTATATTGCTTGGCGAAGTTTGAATTTGGGTCGCATTCTCGCTCAGGGTCGCATCTGGGGGGAAAGAAAGAATGAATATTATGCGTTCCGTAGGCACACTGACGCGGGCCGACCTCGCTGAAACCATCAACCGCAAGATGGGTCTCAGCCGCGCTGAATCGCTCGACATGGTCGAAGCGATCCTGGCCAAGATTTGCGATGCTCTGTCCGATGGCGAAAACGTGAAGATCTCCGGTTTCGGCAGCTTCGTTCTGCGCGACAAGTCGGAACGGGTCGGCCGCAATCCCAAGACCGGGGTCGAAGTGCCGATCACGCCGCGCCGCGTGATGACCTTCCGCGCCAGTCAGCTCCTGAAAGAGCGGATCGCGAACGGCTGAGGATATCCGCATGGCGAGTTTCGACGACGGTAAGGACAGCGGCGCTCTGCGCACCATCGGCGAAGTCGCCAAGGCCACCGGCATCAAACCGCATGTGCTGCGTTATTGGGAACAGCAGTTCCCCACGCTCAGGCCGCTCACCCGCAGCGGCGGGCGGCGCTATTACCGGCCCGAAGATATCGAACTGGTCGAACGCATCGAGCGCCTCGTCAATCGCGAAGGCTATACGCTGAAAGGCGCGAAAGCCGCCTTGCGCGGCGCGTCCGATCAGCAGGCGGCACCGCCGGAAGCGGCAACGCCGGAATCGCCGCCAGCCGCTGACCTGCTCCGCCAACTCGAAGCAATCCGCAACGATCTCAAGGCAGCCCTCGCGGCCTGAAACCGATTCCTCGCGACTCCGGCGCGAAGGGCGGCGATGCCGTAGTTGCCGCGCCGAGGTAAAGTCGGCCCGAATAGGCGGCATCGGGATCTTCTCCGATAACCGAAGATGGCTCGGGAATTGCAACGAGGACTGCCAAGAGCGGACAGTCAGGTAACGCCCCCATTGCGGACATCCCAATCATTGGTAACTTCTCGTTTCGGAGGAATTAGAATGATCCAAGCTGTTATCGCCTTGTTCGCATTCCTGACGCTGATAGGCATGTCTTTGCGAGCGAACCGAAAATTCGCGGGAGAGCGTCGACTACCAATGCAATGGTCCATGTCAGGAACAGTCAACTGGACTGCTCCACGGCTTTTGGCATTATCCTTTACGCCGATGCTGGCGGGACTTGTCCTGGTCGCCGCAACCGCCGCAACGATCATGACCGAACCTCGGCCAGGTCAGGAAGGAATGGCGGTCCCGGTCATACTGTTTCTGTCCGCAGCTTTCCTGGCCGTTCACAGCTTGCATCTGCGGCTGATCAGCAAACTGACAAATCCGACCGGCAGCTAACCACCCTAAATTCAGACCCCCTCGACTACATGCGGAGCGCTTCAATGGCGACCGTCCGATATTCTAGCAACCGCGGCAAATGCGGTCCGGCAGCTAACGACTCCAAAGCGGACTCAATCGTCTTTCTTTGCGGGGTCAGGTCCAAACATGGTCTCGTTGAACCACTCGCTGAGTCTGAGGCCGCCTTGCCAGAGAAAGCTGAAGGCGATTCCACAACCGAACATTGCAAGACCGATTTTTACATCGTTCCAACCGTAACCCCACCCAAACTCCAAGAAGGAGTCAGCGGCAGCAGCAATCGTGAATAGCCCAATGAATGCCAGCCAAATCGGAATAAAAATCCGACCATAGCCTCGGTTGAAGCGAGCCATTCTATGAGCGAACGAACCGAGCGGCATCATTTTAGCCTAGTATCGCGATTGGCAGTTTTCCACCCCAAAAGCGGCCAATAGCGACACTCCAAAATCCACCCAGCAGCGGCCCTCTGGCGCTCCACGTTTCCTCGCCAAAACCACTCCCTGCTCCTCGCATCACTCCGACGGGATCAGCGTGAGCTTCGTCTGCCTGCCATCCAGAAGCCGCACCTTTTCACCGTCGAACCAGGCGTCTTCCTCGGACCGGAAGTCCACCATTTGTCCGCCCCATTCGGGTACGGCGTTGTAACTGGTCAGTTCGATCGACCAGGCGGTGTCGGGGCGCAGGGCGTAATCGCCGCGGGGGTCGCCGTTCTGATTGTCCCAGAAACCGATGGGCGTTCCCGCGCCGTGTCCGTGATATCCGATTGGATGCGAATAGATCGACGGCATCAGTCCCTGCGCAATCGCCTTCGCGCGCGCGCGTGACAGGATCTCGTTTCCGCTCAGCCCGGTTTCGAACGATTCCAGCAGTGCATCCTGCACGCGGTTCGTCGCGGCAAGGCCGTCTGTCAGCCCTTGCGGGGCGGAGGTTTCGCCCGGTTTCAGCACATAGGCCAGATGCTGCGTATCGGTGTTCAGCCGCAGATAGGTAATGCCGAAGTCGGTCCACAGCAGATCGCCCGGCTGGATCACCGTGTCGCCGCGCAACATCCCTTCCGCGCCCTCGCGCTGGATGCCGACCGACGGGTGGAACCAGGGCGTCAGGCCCAGCGAAGCCAGCGTATCGCGATACCACCATTCGACATCCGCCGCGGTGGTCGAGCCGGGCGTGATGACTTCGCGGGAAAAGGCGCGCGCGATCAGCGCATGCGCAATGCGGACAATGCCGGGATAGATTTCCATCTCTTCCGGAATGCGGTGCTCGAGCCAGCGTGTCGCCAGCGTTTCGCCCGACACGATGCGGTCGCGGTAGGTCTGCGGCAACGCCGCGCTCATCAGCCGGTACTGGCTCAGCGTCATCCCGTCGCCAAAGGCGCTGAGGTCGGAGAAGTTGATCGCGATCTTCTGCGGGTCGCGCTTGGCCACGATATCCGCGACCGCCTGCCACTGGTCGGGTTGCGTACCCGGCTCCCATGCCGCTTCGAACAGATCGCCAAGCCCGTATCGGCTCACCGTCAGCCGCTCCACCGGCTGGCCTTCGCCCGGATCGTAAAAGACCAGGATGGTGCGGCGCCGCGCACTCATGCTTTGCCCGTCCAGCATGGTCGCGATGACGGGCTCCTCGAAATATTCGCGCGCCATCAGCACCCACATGTCGATGCCCTCTTCGCGCATGATCTGCGGCACCACCGTGTCGAGCCGTTTTGCCAGGATGCGGTCGATAACCTCGGCACGCTCCCGCATCGACAGCAGTTCCGGCATGTCCGGGGCGGCCTGTTCGCTATCGCTCATGGCGATCTGCGGCGGCGCGGCGTCCTGCGCATGGGATGGCGATGCGGCAAGGGCGGCGCACAGCAGGGCGGCCCTGATCGGGAAACGCAATAACATTGTCGGAAAAATTCTCCCCTCGGGCCGGCCAGCCTATTCCGCGGCCAGCAATTCTTCTGCTCCGCCAAGGTCCACGCTGACGAGACGGCTGACGCCTTTTTCGATCATGGTCACGCCGAACAGGCGGTGCATCCTGCTCATGGTCACGGCATTGTGCGTGACGATGAGGTAACGGGTCTGCGTTTCGCGCACCATCGCGTCCAGCAGGTCGCAGAACCGGTCGATATTGGCATCGTCCAGCGGCGCGTCGACTTCGTCCAGCACGCAGATCGGTGCCGGGTTCGTCAGGAACAGGCCGAAGATCAGCGCGGTGGCGGTCAGCGCCTGTTCGCCGCCCGAAAGCAGGGTTAGCGATTGCAGTTTCTTGCCCGGTGGCTGGGCAAAGATTTCCAGCCCGGCCTCCAGCGGATCGTCGCTGTCGATCAGTGCAAGGTGTGCCTCGCCCCCTTCGAACAGCCGGTTGAACAGGCGCTGGAAGTGGTCGTTGACCTGCTCGAACGCCGTGCGCAGCCGCTCGCGCCCTTCGCGGTTGAGATTGCCGATCGATCCGCGCAACCGGCTGACCGCCTCGCGCAATTCCTCCTGATCGGCGGCATTGGTGCCATGCTCGCTCTCGATCCGCTCCAGCTCGTCCGCGGCGACGAGATTCACCGGGCCGATGCGCTCGCGGCTGGCGGTCAGGCGGTCCATCTCCTCGCTCTCGGCCTCGGCGGACCGGATGGCGTCCTCGTCGAATTCGAAGCGCTGGGGCAGCAGCGGCGGCGGGCACTGGAACCGCTCGCCCGAGATGCGTGTCATCTCGATCCGGCGGCTGTCCTGACTTTCGGCCCGGGCGGCAAGGCCGGCGCGGTTTTCGCGCGCTTCGGCCAGTGCCTCGTTTGCGGCGGCAAAGGCGCGGTCGGCGTCCTGTGCGGCGCTCCCTGCCTCGGCCACCGCCTGTTCGGCTGCGGCAAGTTCGCGGGTCAGCCGGTCGCGGACCTGATCGCCCTGTTCGATCTCGCGTATCAGCCCTTCCGGCTTGGCGGCGACGATCGCGCGTTCTTCCTCGATTTCCTCCGCCCGGATTTCCATCTCGGACAGGCGCCGTGCGGCATCGCCGCTGCGGGCCTGCCAGTTAGCCATGTCGCTGCGCTGGGCCGATGCCCGCTCGCGCGCCACGGCCAGCGCCTGGTCGTGGGCGGCCAGTTCCGCTGCGCGGGCCTGCAGGTTCGACCGGGACCCTTCGTTCCTCGCGCGTGCGGCTTCCAGCGATGCGCGACCGGCTGCGGGATCGGGCAGGGCATCGCGCTTGGCCTCGGCAGATGCGAGATCGGCCTTGGCCGAGGCGATCACTTCGCCATGCTCGGCCTCGCTGCGGTCGAGCTCCTCCAGCCGCGCCGCCAGTCTCTCGCGCGCGGCTTCGGCCTGATCCAGTGCGCGCAGCGCCTGACGCTCCGCATCGGCGGCGCCGGCCAGTTCGCGTTCCGCCGCGATCAGATCCCGCTGAACGTTCACCAGCTGTTCGGCGGCCCGATCAAGCGTATGATTGGCATGCGTTGCAGCGTCTTGCAGGGCAGGCAGGCGCTGGTCGAGCTCGGCAAACCGGTTCTCCGCTTCCAGCCGTGCGGCCTCCGCAGAACCTTCGCCGCGCACCACCAGACCGTCCCAGCGGCGCAATTGCCCCGCCATCGTCACAAGCGCATGACCCGGCTCCAGCGCCCGGCCATCGTCGTCTTGCGCGACATGCACAAGGGCCAGCAAAGCGCGCAATTCCGCGGGACAGCTCTCGACATGGGCCGACAGGCTGTCCTCCACGGGCGAGGGCGCATCGGCCCCGGTCCAGTACCGCCCCTCCGCATCGCCCTCCGGCACGCCCAGCAGCGCCTTGCCATCGCGGCCCAGCGCCGCGGCGACGGCCCGCTCGTATCCCTTGGCGGCCCGCACGCCGTCGATCGCCTGCTGGCGACCGCTGCGCTTGGACATCGCCCGCTCGCGCGCCTCCCGGTCGCGCTTCAGCGCTTCCCACTCGCGCTGCACGCCGGACAGTTCGGCCCTGGCTTCGGCGAGGTGCGACGATGCCTCGTCGCGCTCCGCCTGTAGCTCCGCCTTGCGCGCCTGGAGGTCGTCCAGCCTTGCTCGAAAGCTAGCCAGCGAGGCTGCGGCCTCCTCGGCTGCGGCTTTGGCAGCATCGACATCGGCATCCGGATCTTCACCGGCCAGCGCGGCGCGCTGCTGCGCCATGCGGCGTGCTTCCGCTTCGGCCCGGTCGAGGCGCGCTTTCGCCTGGGCGATCTCGGCTTCGGCCACGCGCCACTCCGCCTCGACCCCGGCGTTGTCCGCTGTCGCCTTGGCCAGCGCCAGTTCGGCTGTGCGGCTGTCCCGCTCGGCCTGCTCCTGCGCGCGCTCGAGGGCAGGGCGGCGTTCCTCGTCCGTGGAGAGAGCCTTCTCGCTCTCGGCCAGATCGCGCTCCAACTTCGAAAGCGCCTCGGCGGCATCCCGCGTCAATCGGTCTGCATCGCCCTTGTCGGCTTCGAGCCGCGCCTTCTGCCGGTCGAGATCGGCGAGCCGCTGCTCGGCCGCTTCGAGCTGTGTGCTCAGCGCCGCCATGCGGTGCCCATGCGCGCTCGCATCGTCCCGGCGGTCCGCCTGTTCCTCGCGCGCTTCCGCCAGCGCTTCGGCGGCCGTCCGCTGCGCCTTTTGCGCCTCGTCCGCAGCCTTCTGCGTTTCGCTTACCCTCGCTTCGGCAGCCGCCGCCGCTTTCTTGGCTTCTTCCGCCGCCGCTGCCGCGTCGCGCCAGCGGGCGAAGACCAGCCGCGCTTCGGCGGTCTTTATCTCGTCGGACAGCTTGCGATAGCGTTCCGCCTGCTTGGCCTGCCGCCGCAGCGAGGCGATCTGGCTGTCGAGCCCGGCCATGATGTCTTCGAGCCGTTCGAGGTTCGTTTCGGTTTGCCGCAGTTTGCTTTCGGCATCGCGCCGCCGCACGTGGAGGCCCGCGATGCCCGCGGCTTCTTCGAGCATCTGGCGCCGTTCGGTGGGCTTTGCGGCGATGACCTGCGCGATCTTGCCTTGGCTGACGAGGGCAGGGCTGTGCGCGCCGGTGGCCGCATCCGCGAAGATCAGCGCCACGTCCTTCGCGCGCACGTCGCGCCCGTTCAGGCGATAGGCGCTGCCGGCGCCGCGTTCGATTCGCCGGACGACTTCCATCTCGTCGCCGTCATCGTCCGCGCCGTTAAGAACGACTTCGGCAAAATCACGCTGCGGCCTGCTTTGTGTGCCGGCGAAGATGACGTCTTCCATTCCGCCCGACCGCATGGATTTGGGCGAGTTTTCGCCCATCACCCAGCGGATCGCCTCGAGCAGGTTGGATTTACCGCAACCGTTGGGGCCGACGACACCCGTCAGCCCCGGTTCGATATGCAAGGTGGAAGGCTCGACGAAGCTCTTGAAGCCACTCAGCTTGAGCTTCGAGATCTCCATTCCTGTCCCGGCCCCCCGTTGCCAGCTTTACCTGGCGCCGGCGCGCTGCAGTATCGGTTCAAGCCCGGCCCAGGTGTTGGCATCGACATCGCGGCCGTTCAGCTTGAAGGTCGGGGTGCCGGTAATGTCGAATTCGCTGCCGTAGCGCTGGGTGAAGTTAGCCTGTTCTTCCAGCTTGGCGGTATCGGCCAGGCACTGACGTCCCTGATCTTCGCTGATCCCGCGTGCGGCGAAGAAATCGAGATAGCCCATCTGTTCGGCGGCCACCACGAAGCGTTCCTGCATCGGGCGCTGCATCGCTGCTTCGAAAGCGGCCTGATTGGTCTGGATCGGCTGCATGATAGTTTCGTAATTCATCCAGACCTGGTCCGATAGCGGCAGGACCGCTTCTACGGGGCCGCATTGGGTCAGCCGGCCGAGCAGCAGGTCGAGCGGGCCATGGATGGCGTATTGGCGCAGTTCGAAGCTGACGACGCCGCTGTCGATATATTCCATCAAGGGCTCGCTGCCTTCCACCGCGAACCGTGCGCAGGTCGGGCAGGTGAGCGAGCCGTATTCCATCAATTTGAGCGGCGCGTCGGGATTACCGACGAGTACGCCGCCATCGTCGGTCATGACTGCCGTGCTGCGCCATTCGGTACCGGCCGGTGCGGGGATGGCGGCAATGGCTTCGCCCTGGATCTCACCGGTTTCCTCTGCACCCGATCCGCAGGCGGCCAGCGCCAGGGCAAGCGGAGCGGCAAGGGCGAAACGCAAGGTCTTGGTCATGAAAATCCTCGTATCTATGCTGGGGAGGCTATGCCGGGGGATGTCCCCAAGGAAAGTCGCTATTGTGCGTATCCACAGGGCTTTCCCCCGAAAAAGGGGTTAACTGGTCTTCAGATTGCGTCCTTGAGACGTTTTTCGAGCGAAGGCCAGTCATGCGCTTCGAGCAGCTTGCCATCGAGTACGAAGCTCGGCGTGCCCGTGAGCTGGTACTTCGCAACATCGGCTGCCGAAGTATCGGCCAGAGCCTTCGCTTTCGCTTCATCGGACAGGCACCGGTCGAGATCGGCCCGGCGGTAGCCACGGGTTTCCATTATCTCGTAGAAATCGAGGTCGCTCGCGATCGCCTGGAACCGCGCCGAATTCGTGCCGAACTGCCAGCGTGAACGCTGCGCCTGTGTCGCATTGCGCGCCTTGTCCATCCATTCGTCAAAACGATACATGATCGCTTCGTGATTCCCGCCGAACTTCTTTTCATCGCCGCAGTGGGTCAGTAACGCGGCGGTCAGATCGACGGGGTCGCGGATCAAGTGGCGGACTTCATAGCTGATCTTGCCGGTGGGAACGTAGGACAGCTTGATTGCCGCATCGCCCTTGCGCGCGAATTCCGCGCAGTGAGAGCAGGTGTAGCTCATGAATTCGATCAGCTTCTTTTCGGCTTCCGGGTTGCCGAAAAGATGCCCGCCATCGAATGCCTGCAGCATGCCGGCCC
The DNA here is from genome assembly GCF_044543405.1 of Qipengyuania sp. NPDC077410. Taxonomy (NCBI): domain Bacteria; kingdom Pseudomonadati; phylum Pseudomonadota; class Alphaproteobacteria; order Sphingomonadales; family Erythrobacteraceae; genus Qipengyuania; species Qipengyuania sp. NPDC077410. The sequence continues at coordinate 470,969 of NZ_JBITWB010000002.1, forward strand.
AGTTGCCGCCGGGCTTCATCAAGCGTTCCTGCGCATTTGCGCCAAGAGCCAGCGTGCTCGCACCGACCAGCGCGAGCGCTGCCATGGCCAACGATTTGATTTTCACTTTATGTCATCCCCGTCTTCTCGAGACCCGATGCTGCGCGCCAGCGATTCCAGCACCGTACGCAGTTCCGGGTCTCCGATATCGCGCAGACTGTCACCCAATTCCATCGGAATCGGTTTGAGCGAAGGCGGCGCTTTCTGCGCCTCTCTTCCCGGTGGTGGCTTAACCTCGCCTTGCCGCAGCTTGATCCGGGCGACGGCACGATATCCGAAGAACCGGTTCACCCGTTCGATTATTTCCGGAATGACCTGCTGGACCAGCGGCGCATGTGCAGGTTTGACCACCAGATGCATGATGCCTTCGGATTTCTCGCCCGGCGGGAAACGGATCATTTCGGGTGTGCATGTCCGGGCGTGTATTTCGCCCACGATTTCAGGCCAGCGGCTGACGACCGAGCTCTGGACGAAGCCGTAACGGCGAAACGCGCTGCGTCCGATCTGCGGCATGAGGTCGCTGATAGGCTTGGCCACCCCGCCGCGTGGACGCCGGTAGTGTTTCGCCTCGGATTTCGTCTTGTCGCTTCCCATGTCGCCTGGCTCCATGCCATAGGCGGGCGGTGGCCGCCACTGTCTCTGACAATTTGCTCGACTGGTATGACGCGCATGCCCGCGAACTGCCGTGGCGCGCGCAGCCGGGAACGCCTCCGCCGGAACCGTACCGCGTCTGGCTGTCGGAAGTCATGCTCCAGCAGACCACTGTCGCCGCGGTGAAACCCTATTTCGAAGCGTTTCTCGCGCGCTGGCCCAATGTGGAGGCGCTTGCGGCAGCGCCAGAGGAAGACGTCATGGCGGCGTGGGCGGGGCTGGGCTATTACTCGCGGGCGCGAAATCTCGTGAAATGCGCGCGGGTCGTGGCCGAACTGGGGCACTTTCCCGAGACGGAAAACGACCTTCGCAGATTGCCGGGCCTCGGGGCCTATACCGCTGCGGCAATCGCAGCGATCGCATTTGAAAAACGTGCCGTGGTGGTCGATGCCAATGTCGAGCGCGTCGTCGCGCGACTGTTCGCTATCGAGGAACCGCTGCCGGCCGCCCGCAAGGCCATTCGCACAGCAGCCGATGCCATCACACCCGATATGCGTGCCGGCGACTTTGCGCAGGCCATGATGGACCTGGGCGCGACGATCTGCACCGCGCGCGATCCCAGATGCCTCCTGTGCCCCTTGTCGAACGCCTGCAAGGCAAGGGCCGAGGGCGATCCGGGACGATTGCCGGTCAAGGCCCCGAAGAAGGCAAAACCGGTGCGACAGGGGCAGGCCTACTGGATGGAAAACGATGGGGCCGTGTGGCTTGTCAGGCGTCCCGGCACCGGCATTCTCGGCGGAATGCGCGCCTTGCCTGACGATGGCTGGAACGCCCGCTCCAGCGGTTCGATGCAAACGCCATCACCGAGAATATGGGAGAGCGCCGGCGTCGTGCGCCACACTTTCACCCATTTCTCGCTCGAGCTGACGGTCCTCACCAGCCTCGCGGCGAGCCAGCCTGAAGGCCAGGGCGAATGGTGGCCGATCAACAGCCTCGACGAAGCAGGTCTGCCGACCTTGTTTGCCAAGGCTGCCCGGTTGGCGCAGTCGGGTTAGATAAGCCCGCCGCCAAGCGACAGCCGGATCGCCGCAATCAGCAGGACGATGAGGCAGAAATTCCGTCCCCCGTTGCTCGACGAAAACTGGCCAAGCACCACGCCGATCACGATCAGCGGCAGTGCGAACCAGTTGGCCCAGCCGAGAAGAGGAATAGTCGCCGGAATGACGACGACGAGGGACACGAGTCCGAACAGGATTGAGAGAAGGTTCAGCATGTGTTCGGTATGGGTAAAGCACCGGGGCAATGCAACAGTTTCAATTCGCAATTGACGGCCCTGCGCCGCTCACGCACAAACCTTCGCAAACAGAGTATCGGAGAGAGACGAATGGCCTATCGCGAGTTCGACACCCCCAGCATGTCCCGCCGCGCGCTGCTGCGCGGGGGCGCCTGGCTTACCGCAGGGGCGGCGCTGGCGGGTGCTCCGATGGGCCGCATGGCTTTTGCTCGCGAAGCTGCTGCGGACTGGAAGAACGTCAGCGCGATGGTCCAGAAATACGTGACCGAACGCAAGGTGGCGAACATGGTCGCGACACTTGGATGGGGCGACAAGGAGCCTCTCTATATCGCTCGCGGCACATTGGCATTGGGCGGAACGGTCAAGGCCGATGCCGACAGTCTCTATCGGATCTATTCCATGACCAAGCCGATCACCGGCATGGCAGCGATGATCCTCATTGACGAAGGCAAACTTGGGCTCGATCAGCCGATCGCGGAACTGCTCCCGGCTTATTCCAACATGATGGTGCAGAAGACCTATGACGGCTCCATCACCGACGTGGTCCCGGCGGAACGCCCGATCACGGTGCGCCAGCTGCTTACCCACACTGCAGGCCTTGGTTACAACATCGTGCAGAAAGGCCCGATCGCGGCGGCCTATACCGAACAGGGCCTGATCCCGGGTCAGGTCAGCCGTCTTCCGCTTCCCGGCCTCGGTCGCGCGACGGCAGTAAAGGGACTGGATGTCTTCGCGGACCGGCTGGCCAAGATGCCGCTGGTGCTGCAGCCGGGTTCGAAATGGAGCTATTCTGTCGGGCTCGATCTGATGGGCCGCGTCATCGAAGTGGCATCGGGCATGAAGTTCGATGAATTCCTGCGCACGCGGATCTTCGAACCCACCGGCATGACCAGTACCTGGTTCACCGTGCCGGAAAGCGAAATCGGCCGTCTGACGACGAATTATGGGATCATGAACGGCTCGCCGCTGCCGATGGACCCGGCGCGGGCGTCGATCTTCCTCGACAAACCGCCATTCCCGTTCGGTGGCGCCGGGCTGGTGTCGAGCCCGCGCGATTATGATCGTTTCCTTGAAATGCTGCTGGGATACGGCGTCATCGACGGACGGCGCGTCATGAGCGAAAAGGCCGTGAAGCTTGGCACCTCGGACCTTCTTCCGGAAACCGCCACGACCAAGGGTACGTGGATCGAAGGCCAGGGCTTCGGCGCGGGCGGGCGCGTAAGCGACGGCGCCTACGGCTGGGGCGGGGCTGCCGGTACGGTCGCCCTGGTAAGCTACAAGGTCGGCCTGCGCGCCAATCTGATGACGCAGTACATGCCGTCCGAAGCCTACCCGGTCCACGACGCTTTTCCAAAGGCGGTGCTGGAAGACCTTGCCGTCATGCAGGGAGCGAAGAGCTAACCCGTGCTCTCCTTCACTGGCTCGCGCCTCGACCGCGCCGACCATGTCCGCGCCGATCCGGAACGGCTTAGCGGCTATATGAACTGGAAAGCGCGGTTGCTGGCGCTGGACGGGTTGATGCCGTCACTGGACGATCACGGGCGGCTGGCATTCGGCACATTGGCCGATGCGCCCGAGAATGCGGAGCTGTGCTTTCTGGGACTCGATGACGGCAAGGCCTGTTTCGCTGCGGTTCCGCCGCGCGGAGACGCCGCTCCGCGCATGGCTAACCCACAACTATGGTCGTTGATGGCGACACTGCAGCCCGACGATCTCGCGCTATATGGCGGTGCTCGCAGCCTGATCGACTGGCATGCGCGCCATCGTTTCTGTGCTGCCTGTGGCGGTGAGACGGTACTGGCCAAGGGTGGTTGGCAGCGCGACTGCACGCAATGCGGTGCCAGCCATTTCCCGCGCACCGACCCCGTCACGATTATGCTGGTCGAACACGAAGGACGGCTGATGCTGGGCCGCGGTCTCGGCTGGCCCGAGGGCCGCTTTTCGGCACTCGCCGGTTTTGTCGAGCCGGGTGAGAGCATTGAAGAGGCTGTCGCGCGGGAGGTGCTGGAAGAATCGGGCGTGCAAGTGCGCGATGTAACCTATGTCGCCAGTCAGCCCTGGCCGTTTCCGAGCCAGTTGATGATCGGCTGCCACAGCCATGCCGATAGCGAGGAACTTACCATCGACGAAACCGAGATGGCCGAAATCGACTGGTACACGCGTGAGGAGGTTGAGGCGGCACTGGCGGGCAACGGCCGCTTCGTTGCCCCTCCGCCGCATGCTATAGCGCATCACCTGATGCAATGGTGGATAGATCGATGAGCAGCCCGCGAACCTTGCGGATCGATATATGGTCCGACGTGATGTGCCCGTGGTGTCTGGTCGGCTGGGGATCCCTGCAGAAGGGGCTGGAACTGCTCGACGGCGAGATCGAGGCGGATGTGCGCTGGCACGCCTTTGAACTCAATCCCGACATGCCGGCCGAAGGGGAAGAAAGCGCCGCGCATATCGCGCGTAAATATGGCTCCACCCCCGAACAGTCCAAGGCGGTACAGGGCCGGATGCGCGAAGCGGCCCAAGGCGCTGGCGTGTCGCTGGATTATGAAGGTCCCGATCCCGAGCCGCAGCGCTGGATGTGGAACACTTTCGATGCGCACAAGCTGCTGACATGGGCCGGTGAGCAGTTCGGACCCGAAAAGCAGACCGAACTCAAACTTGCTCTGTTCAAGGCGCATTTCAACGAGCGTCGCCGCATTGCGGATCATCAGGTCCTGATGGCTATCGCCGAAAGCATGGGTCTCGACCGTTCCGAAGCGCAAGCTGCGCTAAAGAGCGAAGAACTCGCCCACAAGGTTCGCGCGGAAGAGAGCGCTGCCTGGGACCTGAACATCACCGGAGTTCCGGCGATGATCGTAGAAAACAAGTTCATGATCCCCGGCGCTCAGCCACCCGAAGCCTACGCGGATGCACTGCGACGGGTGGCGGCGAAGATTCCGGCCTGATCGCTGCTGCGCCGATCTAGCTGCTGCGCGAATCCTGCATGGCGGAAAGCGTCTTTTCGCCTTTCCGAGCATCCTGATCGGGATTGTCCGAGCCTGTTTCCGGCTCGCGGTTGGCGGGGTCGGTAGCGCTGTTTTCTTCGCCGCGCTTGCCCACACGGCGGTTGACTTCACCGCCAGCGGAACCCTGCTGCGATGGCGTGTCGCCTTCGGTGATTTCCTCGATGAATTCGTTGTCGGGGTGACGCGATTGGCGTTCGGGCATTGGTACATTCTCCTTTGCCGTTTCAATGGGCGAGGGAGGGGGCCTGTTCCGAGATTCTGGCCTTATGCTGCGCGCACTGATTCCACGAACTCCCGCGAGCGGGCATCGAGATCGTGGGCCGTCAGGTCTAATGTATCGGCAGAAGCGAGTACCTGCTCACAAGCTTTGCCCGTATTGCGGGCCATCTGTGCTATCTGCGCGATGCTGCTGCCGATATTGTCGACGCCATTGGCCGCAAGGTCGAGGTTTCGCGCGAGTTCGCGGCTCGAAACCGACTGTTCGTCAACAGCTTGCGCGATGGCGGTCGCCGTCAGTTCGACCTCACGAATGCGCTCACCGATTTGCGCCAGGGCATCGACGCTCTCCCGGCTCGTTGCCTGCATGCCGATTATACGGGCGGCCACCTCGCCGGTTGCATCGCGGGTCTGCCGGGCCAAGTCCTTCACTTCGGAGGCGACGACCGCAAAGCCGCGCCCGGCTTCGCCACCGCGCGCTGCCTCTATCGAAGCGTTGAGAGCGAGGAGATTGGTCCTGTCGGCAATCGCTCCGATCAGATCGACCACATCGCCAATTTCTTCAGCCACGTAAGCCAGCTCAGCCATCTTGGTGTCGGCCAGTTCGGTCGACTGCCGCGCGTCCTGCACCACGCTGGCCGAATTGCCCGCCTGCTTGCCGATTTCCGCTATAGAGAGGGCAAATTGGTCGCTGGCCGCGGCCGCCGCGGTAACGCCGATCTGCGTTTCTGCCATGTCGCGCGAAACCTGCTCCACGAAACCGATCGTCTGGGTTGCAGCTCCGGCCATGTCGGCCGACGTTGACTGAAGCTCCCGCGAAGCCTGCGCAACGCTTACGGCTACTTCACCGACACCGCCGCGGAAATTATCGACCAGCCGGCGGAGGACCGCATTCTGCTCTTCGCGTGCCTTTCGCTGAAGGTCCGCAAGCGCATCGGCGCTTTCGCGGAATACTACCAGCGCTCTAGCCATTTCGCCGATCTCGTCCTCTCGGCCGGTGCCCGGTATGGCGATGGACCGGTCGCCTCCGGCCAGGCTCGTCATCGCGCCCGTGATCTCGCCCAGTGAATCCGAAACCTGTTCCGAAAGTGTCTTGGCGCCGAGGTGAACCAGCGCGATACACCCCGCGATCAGCGTCAGGGCGATGATCATGGTCCAGGTCTTCAGCGTTTCGAGTGACTGCTGGGCGGTATCCGACTGCGCGATCAGGGTGGCTTCGATGTCGGCGGACTGCTGCGCCAGCTGATCTCCGCTTATGTCGATCGCGTTCGCCAATGCGTCGCCAGTGGCGGAAGGACCGTGTGCATCGATAGACGATTGCAGGGCGCGCAGTTCCGGACGGAAGCCTTCGACCTGCGTGACCAGCCATTCCATCTGCTCGCGCGAAGCGGCATCTCCACCCTTCAGCGCGATTGTCGCCTCGACCTCGGCGTGTGCCTGCTCGAGCGTCGTGAAAGCCGATCTGATGACCTCGGCATCGCCACTCGCGGCGAAGCGCGAAGCGAAATAGCGGCTTTCTGCGATCGACGTCGCGAGCTGCGCAGCGGCCATAGCGCGAGATGCGCTGGCGCCTGCCTGATCGGAACGGGCGGTGAGGGCGGCCTGTGCGCCGCCAAGGATAACACCCAGCAGAACCAGGATCGCCGTGAAGGAAATCGTGTACACGCGGACCTTGTCCGCAATGCTGGTGCGCACGAAGCCATAGCGATGGAGGATGCCATTCCGACCTGCAGCCTGGCTTGTCGCAGCCCGTTCACCCCATAATCGCGGGTGGCCCTTGCTAGCGAAACTATCGGCAAAATTCGGCTGGTCGGTCATGGGAGTGCTGCGCTGTTGAAGTCAGGTGCGCCCTAGGTCAGCGCCCTTACCACGACGTAAATATAAGAAGGAAAATGCCCGCAAAAACAGATGCTTATTACTGAAAGCTTCCGGTCGTCCGACGGTCACAATCGTTGTAAAGCAAGGGCTTGTGCCGTGTTCCACCAAATCAGATCAGTCCCAGGCGCTCCAGCTTGCCTGCCAGTTTCCCCGGGAGCGCATCACCAATGTCCTCGCCTTCGGCCAGATCGCGCGGCACGTCTCCCTTGAGATAACGCCAGCCCTGATGCGCGCGCTTCGGGCGGGGATGCACGCGGACGAGTTCGGGCTTGAGGTCGATCGACCAGCGCCCGTCAGCCGTCTCGGAAAATCCGATGATTTCACTGCGTGCCACGATGCTGTGCTGATGGATCCAGTAAAGCGATCCGCCGATGCACTCTTCCCACTTCGTCGGGCGATAACGCGTGGTCAGGTTAGGGCTACGCCGCTGCGCATACCAGCTTTCGATATCGCCATAGCTTTGCGCCCCGAAAGCGATTTTGGTCAGATTGAGCGGCATGGGGACCAGATGGGATGATGGGGCGCCGCACTCAAGTGCATTTTGCCGATAGTCCCAAAAGCATCGCGACATTGATCTGATTGGCATCAGGCGTAAGAATGCCCGGGCAATTTCGCCTGGGGAGCGTGCTTTGAACATGAGAAGCCACATCGGAAATGCCGGTATCGTCGCAGCGCTTGTCGCCGCAGCGCCGGCAGTAGCGCAGCAGGCGGACGGCTATTGGCGCGGCAGTCTCGACCTCAACGGCACCAGTCTGACGATCGGCGTCGCTCTCGAGCGAGCGGCGGACGGGGCCATTGTGGGAACGCTCGACAGTCCGGATCAGAAAGCCTTCGACATTCCGCTTTCGGAAGTGGCGGCTGATGCCGACACTCTATCCTTCTCCGTACCCGGCATAGGGGCAGCCTATTCGGGCACGTGGGATGCCGAGGCCGAAGCCTGGCAAGGCGTGTTCAGCCAGGCAGGAATGCAGTTTCCGTTGACCCTGAGCGCCGCCCAGCCCCCCGAACGGACCGCCGAGGTCAAACAGCCATCCCTTCCGGATGATTGGGAAATTCCCGGTGATGACGCCATCCGGACAGCCATAACCGATCGGCTTGCCGGCAGACCCGGCGCCGAAATGATCGTCGGTACGGTGGAAGCGGCGAACGCGCGCACGATTTCCAGCGACGAGGCGAGCGTGAATGCGCGAACCTTGTTCGAGATCGGCTCGATGACGAAGGTTTTCACCGGGCTTCTGCTGGCCGACATGGTGCTCGATGGGACGGTTTCCCTCGATGATCCGGTCGAGAGTTACCTTCCCGAAGGCGCCACAATGCCCCGGCGTGACGGCAGGCAGATCACTCTGCGAAATCTGTCGCAGCAGGATTCGGGTTTGCCGCGCTTGCCCGACAATCTCAGCCCGTCCGATGTCACGGATCCCTATGCGGATTATACCGAAGCGGACCTGCTCGGTTTTCTCGCCGCCTACGAATTGCCCAGAGAAATCGGCAGCCAGTATGGCTATTCGAACCTCGGCGTCGGCTTGCTCGGTTATGTTCTGGCCCGCGCGGCGAAAAGCGATTTCGAAACCCTGCTGCGAACCCGCATCCTTGATCCTCTGGGAATGGAAGATACCGCCATTACGCTCACGCCCGATCAGCAGGCTAGGTTTATCGGCGGGTTCGACGAATATATGCGGCCCACCAGTGCCTGGAATCTGGCGGTTCTCGCCGGGGCTGGTGGGTTGCGCTCGACGGCGCACGACATGGATATCTTTCTCAAGCGAGCTCTCGACCCGGAATCTCCCATCGCTCCGGCCATGAAACTGACGCTGGGCGAGACGAGGCAGTGGCCGGGGTTCAAAGCCGGTCTTGGCTGGATGATCACAATGGCCCCAGCGGGCGAAGTGATCGGGCACGGCGGCGGGACGGGTGGTTTCCGCTCCTACATGGGTCTGCAGCCTGCCACCGGTCGCGGGGTCGTGGCCCTGACCAATTCCGCCGCCGAACCGTCCGCGCAGGATATCGCACTTCACGTCCTGATCGGTGCGCCGATCGCGGAGGCGAAAGCCGTTCCAGAAGCGCCTACGGGCGTGGACCGTACGGAAGTGGAACTGTCGCAGCAACAACTGGACCGGGTTACCGGCACCTATCGGTTCAACCCCGATCTGGCCCTCGTCGTCACGCGGAAGGGCGATCAGCTTATGGCTGCGATCACGGGGCAGGGCGCATTGCCGATCTTCCCGCGTTCGGAAGCGGAATTCTTCTGGCGAGCCGTCAACGCCGAGATCGTGTTTGCAGAGGAGAATGGGATCGTCACGGGCGCAACCTTCACCCAGGACGGGGCCAGTTCGCCGCTCGTGAAAGAATAATGCCGCCGGTCAGCTGCCGACGATACCGCTGGCCACCGCAAGACCGAGAAACGCGAAGAAGCCCATGGAATCTGTGATCATGGTCACGAAGACGCTGCTGGCCACTGCCGGGTCCTGATCGAGCCTGTCGAAGATCACCGGCACCAGCACGCCGGCGAGCCCGGCGATGACCACGTTGATGACCATCGCAAGTGCGATGACGCCGCCCAGCATCGGGCTGAAGATCACGCCAGTTGCCAGCCCGATGAGGACCGCGATGGTCATGCCGTTGAGTACTGCCACGCGCATTTCCCGCAGCAGGATGCGCCGCGTATTGCTGCGCGTCAGCTGGTTGGTGGCGATTGCACGGACGGTCACTGCCATGGTCTGTGTGCCCGCATTGCCACCGATGCTGGCGACGATCGGCATCAGCACGGCAAGGGCAACCAGTTGCTCGATCGCTGCGCCGAACATGGCGATGATGAGCGATGCGACCAGCGCCGTGCCCAGATTGGCGATCAGCCAGCGGACACGCGCGGAATAGGCTTCGCGGATCGGTTCGTTGATGTCGCCATCACCCGCACCCGACATCAGCAGGGCGTCTTCGCCCGCTTCTTCGGAAATGATGTGGACAACGTCGTCGACCGTCATCTGACCGACAAGCCGATCGTTCTCGTCGACCACGGCAGCGCTGATCAGATTGTATTTCTGGAACATCAGCCCGACCTCTTCCTGGTCGAGCATGACCGGGATGAGCGTCTGATCGCGCTTCATCACGTCCGCCAGCGCCACATTGCGCGGCGCACGCAGCACCCACGACAGGGCGCAGGTTCCGACCGGATGATGCTTTTCGTCGACCACGAACACTTCGAAGAATTCGTCGGGCAGGTCGCGCCCGTCGCGCAGGTAATCGATCAGGTCGCCCACCGTCAGATGTTCGGGCACGGCCACGAACTCGCGGCTCATCAGACGGCCGGCGGTTTCCTCGGGATAGGACAGGGCGGACTGGATCGCGATCCGGTCCTCCAGCTCGACCTCGGCCAGAATGGCACGCTGGTCGGCCTCGTCCAGATCCTCGATCAGCTGGACGGCGTCGTCGGTCTCGAGTTGGTCGACGATCTGCGCCACGGCCTCGGGCGGCAGCGCTTCCATCATGTCCTCGCGGACATAATCGTTCAGCTCGGCTACCACCTCCGACGTCATCAGATCGGTTATGGCGGCGGCGAGCTGGTAACGTTCCTGCCGTTCGAGAAGTTCGAGAAGGTCGGCAATGTCGGCCGGGTGAAGCGGCTCGACCAGTTCGTAGACCGCCTTGGTGTCGCCCTCCTCGAGCGCGTCTTCGACGGCCCGGACGAACTCCGGCTTGAACGTATTTTCCTCGTCCATGCGCTCGTCGTCGATGCGGTCGTCCGGACGACCTTCCTCGGCCGGCTCGTGCGCGAGCAGGAATCCGTCTTCATCGAGGGGGCGGTCGCTCTCCGACATGAGCATCGCTCTAGGCACCCGCCATGGGATTGCAAGCAGAGGGTGACACGCTCTGCACAATCCCTATGTAGGCGCCAATCGATTTACAGGAGACACGACACATGGCTGACAAGCTGACCTTCACACTCGACACCGGCGACGGCGAAAACAAGGACGTGGTAATCAAGCTGCGCCCCGATCTGGCTCCGGGCCATGTCGAACGGATCACCGAACTCGTCGGTGAAGGATTCTACGACGGCGTCATTTTTCACCGCGTCATCCCCGGCTTCATGGCGCAGGGCGGCGATCCGACCGGCACCGGCATGGGCGGCAGCGACAAGCCCGACCTGAAGGCCGAATTCAACAGCGAACCGCACACTCGCGGCACCTGCTCGATGGCCCGCACCCAGGTGCCCGACAGCGCGAACAGCCAGTTCTTCATCTGCTTCGACGACGCCGAATTCCTCGATGGCCAGTATACGGTCTGGGGCCAGGTAGAGAGCGGCATGGAGCATATCGATGCGCTGCCCAAGGGTGAACCGCCGCGTGAACCGGGCAAGATCGTCAAGGCGACCGTCTCGTAACCGTTCCGGTCAGCAATTAGACGGGAAGGGCGGCCATGTGCCGCCCTTCTCATTGAAGGAACCCCTCTTCTTCGCTATTGGCGCACACCTGCTATGAAACCGACTACCGCCCCCAAGACCTATAGGGTCAAGAGCTTCGGCTGCCAGATGAACGTCTATGACGGCGAGCGCATGGCCGACATGCTGGACAAGCGCGGGATCGTGCCGGCGCCTGAGGGCGAGGAAGCCGATCTCGTGGTCCTCAACACCTGCCACATACGCGAAAAGGCGGCAGAGAAAGTCTATTCGGACATCGGGCGCCTGACCAAGGCGGGGCGCAAGGTCGGCAAGGAACCTCTGATCGCGGTAGCAGGCTGCGTCGCGCAGGCCGAAGGCGAGGAGATCATGGCGCGCAGCCCGGCGGTCAGCATGGTCGTCGGCCCGCAGGCCTATCACCGCCTGCCCGAAATGCTGGACAAGGCGGTTCAGGGCGAACGGGCCACGGATACGGACATGCCTGCCATCGCCAAGTTCGCGGCCTTGCCGGAGCGGACAAAACGCTTTCCTACAGCCTTCCTCACGGTGCAGGAGGGCTGCGACAAGTTCTGCACCTATTGCGTCGTGCCATATACGCGGGGCGCGGAGATTTCCCGCCCCTTCGCCGATCTGGTAAAGGAAGCGCACCGTCTGGCGGAGCGCGGCGCGCGTGAAATCACGCTGCTTGGGCAGAACGTCAACGCGTGGAGCGGTGTGGATGCGAAAGGTGACAGTTGCGGGCTGGACGGGTTGATAAGAGAGCTTGCCAAGATACCGGAATTGCAGCGTATTCGCTACACGACCAGCCATCCCAACGATTTTGAAAAAGGGCTGGTTAGGTGTCATGCCGAGGTCGAAAAGCTGATGCCCTATCTGCACCTGCCGGTGCAGAGCGGATCGGACCGCGTGCTCAAGGCGATGAACCGCAGTCACACGGCAGACAGCTACCTGCGGCTGCTGGAAGATATGCGCGCTGCGCGGCCCGACATTGCGCTGTCGGGCGATTTCATCGTGGGATTCCCCGGCGAAACCGAAGCAGAGTTCGAAGAAACCCTCGCGCTGGTCGACGAGGTCAAATATGCGCAGGCGTTCAGCTTCAAATACTCGCCGCGCCCCGGCACGCCCGCCGCCACGATGGACGGGCAGGTGGCAAAAGAGGTCATGGACGAACGCCTTCAGCGCCTGCAGGCGGCTCTCAACCGCGATCAGCTCGCATTCAACGAGGCAAGCGTGGGAAAGACCTGCCAGGTCCTCGTCGAACGCAAGGGCAAGCTGCCGGGCCAGTGGCTCGGCAAGACCCCCTGGCTGCAAAGCGCGTGGTTCGAAGGCGACGTGGCGATCGGCGATCTGGTCGAGGTGGAATTGCTCGAAGCAGGCCCCAACTCGCTGAGCGCCACGCTGCGCGAAAGAGTGGGGGCCTGACCACCCTTACTGGCCCCGCGTCAGGGGAGTCGGTAAAGGTGGAAACGCTCCACGTCTGATGGACGCTCTGGCATGCCAATGACGGAATGATGACTTTCCACCGTCATCGTGCGGCGAACAGCTTGCCTCCGGAGCGATGAGGCTTACATTCCGAGTCGTAGACGAAAGGAGCCTATGGCCCGTAAACCCGCACAGAAGGACACCCGGTCTTTCACCCCGCCGCCCTCTCCGCAACGCGAAGTGCGCCGCGCCCAGGTTGACATAGGCTTTGATAATCAGAGCTTGCTGGGCGCCTTGTTCGGGCAATTCGATGCCAATCTGGTACAAGTCGAAAACCGCTTGGGCGTATTCATCTCGGCGCGCGGCAATCAGCTTCATATCGAAGGGCCGGAAGACAGCGTGGCCCGTGCACGCGACGTGCTGAAGGGCATGTACGACAAGCTATCGATCGGTCAGGACCTCGATACAGGCGCGATCGAAGCCTTGATCGCAATGTCCGACGAACCGACTTTCGATGGGATCGTCGATGCCGAACCGGGCAATGGCAAGGGCGGGCCGCCGATCATGATCCGCACGCGGCGCAAGACGATCGTGCCGCGCAGCGCAATGCAGGCAACCTACATGCGCAGCCTGGTGCGCGACGATATCATCTTTGCTCTCGGCCCTGCAGGAACAGGCAAGACCTATCTCGCAGTGGCGCAGGCGGTGGCGCAACTGATCAATGGCAGCGTCCAGCGCCTGATCCTGTCCCGGCCTGCGGTGGAAGCCGGTGAAAAGCTCGGCTTCTTGCCCGGCGACATGAAGGAAAAAGTCGATCCCTATCTGCGTCCGCTCTACGACGCGCTTTACGACTGCATGCCGCCCGAACAGGTTGAGCGGCGGCTAGCTTCCGGTGAGATCGAGATTGCACCGATCGCCTTCATGCGCGGACGCACACTGGCCGATGCCTTCGTCATTCTCGATGAAGCACAGAACACCACGCGCGAACAGATGAAGATGTTTCTTACCCGCTTCGGCCAAAATAGCCGCATGGTCGTTTGCGGAGACCCACGGCAGGTCGACATTCCGGGCGGCGGCGGCATGAGCGGTCTCGCCGATGCTGTGGGCAAGCTGGAAGGCGTCGACGGTTTCGGCACGATCCGGTTTACGGCCGCCGATGTGGTGCGCCACCCGATCGTGGGGCGGATCGTCGAGGCTTACGAGGGGAAGGATGCGTAGGGTGGTCGACGTCGGCTAACGACCCGATTGCGGACGTTTAGCACCTATGTCACTCTTAAATCGTTCATGGAGGGATTTCGGTAATTGGTAGCGCGCTCTTTATTCTTGACCGTAGCCCTGTGCTTAGCAGCGATGCCTACGGACAGGGCAAAAGCGATCAGTTGTCACACTGGGCCTTTTATCCTTTTCTTCGATAAGAACAGCGCCTTCATAGATGCTGAAGCTCGCAAAATTCTCGATAATGCGATTTTGGCGGCAGAGGATTGCTTCGCGCGATATCCGCAAGTGGCGGGTCATACCGACAAGGTTGAAGGCCCAGAGGTGGGGCAATTGCGGGTGAATGTTGTTAGGAAATATCTGGAGGCTCGCGGCTTCTCCAGCGCGGACACCACGGGGCACAATTTTGGTTCGGATAGGCCGCGAATGCTCGAGAGAGGGCGGGCTGAAGAGCCTGAGAACAGGCGAATTGAGCTTACGTTGTGGCATAAGGGTGCGAGCGATTATTGAACAGCGCTCCATGTGCGCTTTCCACCCAAAGGTAGACGTCTCCAGCCACCGCTTTCCTACCTTCGGACCGTCAGCTAGATGACACCGATGGACTTCGATTTCGCCTCTCTTCCAGTACCAGCCCCCAGCAGTCCGCCGGAAGCCAGCTTTTTCCCCATTGGACAGTGTGACATGCGGTCCATGTCTCGGATTTCTGCGGGCTGATGGAGCTCGACATCGAAATCGACGGATGGCCCGAGGCGCCTGACTGGGCGGCGCTGGCCGATCGCGCGGTCGAGGCTGCCAGCGGGGTCGAACCGGCGCTGGCGAACGCGCGCCTCACTGCCTCGATGCTTTTCACAATCGACGAGGAAGTCCACGCGCTCAACAAGGAGTGGCGCGGCAAGGACAAGCCGACCAACGTGCTGTCCTTCCCCATGTTGGAGCGCGACGACTTGCTCGCGCTCGCATGCGAGGGGCCCCCAGAAATGCTCGGTGATCTCGCACTGGCGCACGAGACCTGCGCCCGCGAGGCGGCGGAAAAGGGCATCGCGCTCGAGGACCACGCCGCGCACCTGATCGTCCACGGGCTGCTCCATCTTGCCGGGCATGATCATGTCGATTCCGACGCTCAGGCCGAAGCGATGGAGGCGCTTGAAATCGCAGCGCTTGCAAAATTAGGCATCGCGGACCCATATGGGGATCGCAACTGACTGGAGTGCATTGTTAGGGCCATGCCCGATTCGTCATCACCCGCGGGAGACGCGGAGAGTAGCAGCGGGCTGATGCTCGCAATCCGGAAATTCTTCGACCCCGATCACGGCGAACGCTCGCTGCGCGCGCAGCTGGAAGAAGCGATCGACGAACATGAGGGGGAGAACGGCGAAGAGGCGCCGGAAAACAGCGGCACCGGCGATCTGTCGCTGGTCGAGCGGCAGATGCTGCGCAATCTGTTGCACTTCTCCGAACACGATGCGGACGACGTAGCCGTGCCGCGCGGCGAGATCATCGCGATCGATGCCAAGGCGAGCTGGGACGACCTGGTCGATACGTTCGCCGAACACGGCCATTCGCGCATGCCGGTATATCGCGATCAGCTCGACGACGTGATCGGCATGATCCACATCAAGGACGTGTTCCCGATCCTCGCTCGCCGCGAACAGCCTCCGCGCGATTGGACCGTGCTGATGAGACAGCCGCTCTATGTTCCGCAAACGCGCAACGCTCTGGACGTGCTGGCCGATATGCGTGCGCAGCGCATGCATCTGGCTATCGTGGTGGACGAATTCTCCGGCACCGACGGCCTCATCACCATCGAAGATCTGGTCGAGGAAATCGTCGGCGATATCGAGGATGAGCACGATGATGCACCCGAAGAATGGATTGTCGATATCGGCGAGGGGATGTGGGATTGTGACGCCCGCGCCGAACTTGACGATGTGGCCGAGAACGTCTCGCCGGCGCTTGCTGAAGTTGAGGAATCTGTCGACACGCTTGGCGGTCTCGCCTTCGTGCTGGCAGAGCAGGTCCCGGAGGTTGGC
Organism: Qipengyuania sp. NPDC077410; assembly: GCF_044543405.1. Lineage (NCBI taxonomy): Bacteria > Pseudomonadati > Pseudomonadota > Alphaproteobacteria > Sphingomonadales > Erythrobacteraceae > Qipengyuania > Qipengyuania sp. NPDC077410. The sequence continues at coordinate 487,049 of NZ_JBITWB010000002.1, forward strand.
CGTATACTGGAGCATCCCAGCGGGTGGCGGATCGAAGTGACCGATGGCGATGAAACGCATGTGAAGCGTCTTCGCCTGCACGCCCCCGAACCGGATTCGACCACCGTGTGACAACTGTTGCAGATTTTTGCACATTCGCGCTCGACAGGCGTGATTTGCGTCAATAGCGTGCAACCATCATGGCAACACGGCGATTACCCCCACTTCGAGCTCTGGAGGCCTTCGTCCGCACGGTTCGCCTCGGCTCTGCGCGCGCGGCGGCAGACGAACTCGGTCTGAGCCCGTCGGCTCTTTCACGACGGATCGGCAATCTCGAAGAATTCGTCGGCAAGAAGCTGTTCACGCGTGCCCGTCAGTCGATGAAGCTGACCGATGACGGCCATGCATTTTTCGAAGCAGTGAACCCGCAGCTCGAGGCATTGGCCCGCGCTGTTGAAAGCCAGTCGGAAAACCTTTCCGTCTTGCGTTTGCATTTGGGCGTCTTGCCGCTGTTCGGCACTCAACGTCTATTCCCGCGGCTTGGAGAATTACGGGAGCGGCACCCGCTTCTTCATATCGATATCGATACCGGGGCGCATCTGGAAGATCGGGTCGGCGACGTGCTCGATGCCGCCATCATCCTATCCCGCGGCCCGTCACGCGGGCTGCACGCAGTTCGGCTCGATTACAATAAGGTCCACGCAATCTGCAGCCGCGATCTTGCGGAGCGTCTGGGCTCCACCCCCGATGCATCACTGTTGATGAAGCAGACATTCCTGATCCACAACGAGCTTCCGGAAAGCTTCAATGCGTGGCGCCGGGAGATTGGCATGGGCGATCTTGAACCCACCGCGATCGACCATTTCGATTCGGGGCAGATCATGCTGGAAGCGGCCGCGCAAGGCCTCGGCATTGCGATTATGCATGACGATCACATGCGCCGGGCTGCCGATACCCGGCTAGCCAGACTTTTCGAGGTAGAGGTGGAAAGCCCCTATAGTTACTGGTTCGTGTGCAAGCCAACCGCGCTGGAAGAAAGACCGGTGCGTTTGTTTCACGATTGGTTGGTAAAGGCGGGGCTTTAGTCCGAGATTTCGGTGCTCGCTTTTGGACGATAATGCACGGCTTCGACGACATGCTGGAAGTCGCGCAATGGTCCGCCGAGGTTAGCGACCAATTGCCGCTCGATCTCTTCTCTAGCCTTTGCGGCTACCGCCTTGCGCCCCCTGTAATCCACCGGGCTGAACGGCTCGAGATAGTGTAGCGAGAGCCGGAAGCTGCCTTTGCGCGCCATGACCCGCATCGCATTGTGCAGGCCGCTTTCCTCGCCGATCCAAGCGATATCCTCGGCGTTTTCTCCGTAATTCAGCACGACCGGCTGCACCATCACGCCCGCAGGGGGCGGCTCAAGCACGGATATCATGCTCGATTTGAACGGGAGAAGCGAATGGCCGTCGGTAACAGTGCCTTCGGGAAAAACCGTTACCGACCAGTTGTCCTGCAAAGCTTCTCGCAGCGCATTAATCTGCTCGGCCACGCCCATGCGGTTTTCGCGCTTCACGAACACGGTGCGATTGAGCCCACATAACCACCCGATCACGGGCACTTCGGACAATTCCTGCTTGGCGACAAAAGCCGTACCGCTGGCGCCAGCCATGCTCAGGATATCGACCCAACTGATGTGGTTAGAGATGAAGAAGACGTCGCGCCGCAACGGCGTTCCGACGATCTTGACGCGCGCACCGACGATCCATGCGGTAAAGCGCAAGAAGAGCATGGGGAAGGGGGATCCATAGGCGAAGATCCGGTAGAGGTAATGCAGCGGCACGAACACCAATAGCAGGAGCAGGATGCCGAATGCGCGCAGGGAGAACCGGACCCAGCCAGCGACTGTTAGCGGTACTTTTTCGCCTCTCGCTGCCGCCAGTCGCTTGGCGGTATATTTCGCAAGCTTGCGCTCACTTTTCGCGGTCGAGGCGGACGCCATAGAGTTCCAGCCTGTGGTCGACCAGGCGATAACCGAGCTTGGCAGCGATCTGTTTCTGCAGGGCTTCAATTTCCGGGTCGACGAATTCCACGACTTTGCCGGTTTCCACGTCGATCAGATGATCATGATGGGCTTCCGGCGCGGCTTCGTAACGGGCACGGCCATCGCCAAAATCATGGCGATCGAGAATGCCCGCCTCTTCGAACAGCCGGACGGTACGATAGACCGTGGCAATTGAAATTCCCGAATCGATCTTGTTAGCCCGTTCGTGAAGCAGTTCGACGTCGGGGTGATCGTCGCTTTCCGACAGCACGCGCGCGATTATGCGCCGCTGTTCGGTAATGCGCAGGCCCTTGTCGGCGCACAATTGTTCAAGATCGATTTTCTGGTGCAAGATGGATTCCCGAATGAAAAACGCCCCGCACCCTTATCGGGCCGGGACGTTTTGCTCAAGGCGAACCGGAGCGTTCAGGCCGTCTTCTTCTTCCGGCCCCGCTTCTGACCGGGCTTGCGGCCAAGGCCAATCTTCACGGCCAGTTCGCGGCGCTTTTCGGCATAGCTTGGCGCGACCATAGGATAATCGGACGGCAGGTTCCAACGCGCCCGGTATTCGTCAGGCGTCATGTCATAGGCCGTCTTGAGGTGGCGCTTGAGCATTTTCATCTTCTTGCCGTCTTCAAGGCAGATGATGTAATCCTTCTTGACCGACGAACGGATCGGTACGGCAGGTTCTAGCGGCGCTTCGCTGGTGACTGTTTCCCCGTTGAGGCCCGAGAGCGCAGAATACACATTCGAGATCAATGTCGGGACGTCGTCTACGGATACGCTGTTGTTGCTGACATGCGCTGCGACGATATCCGAGGTGAGAGTGATAAGTGTCTCAGACATGTCTGTTTCAAATTTTTCCATTACTTTCCCTTTTATTTTGAGGGATATCGTTGAACGTCGCGACCCGTTCTTCCGGACATTGTATGAAAACGACAAAAAATTGCAAGTATTTCGCCGGGTTTTATTATCGGCGCTTAGCTACAATGTTTGCACGAAGGTGATTGCATCCAACAGCGTGCCATCCAGCGTGCGGTAGTAATTCGCTCTACGGCCGATTGGCTCGAAACCGCAGGACAGGTACAATTTCTCAGCCGGATTATTTGCACGCATCTCCAAGAATACCCGCTCCGCTCCTTCTTTTCGGGCGACATCCAAAAAATATTCGATGAGCGCGCGGCCTACACCGCTATTTCTTACCTCGGGCCTAACGCCGATCAGCAGAAGTTCTTCTTCGCCAGGCGCGCGCCGCGCCAGAATGAACCCTGCTGCTTCGTGTCCCGGTGCTAGTAACCGCGCGTGTTTATCGAAAATAATCGCATAGGTGTGTGGCATGGCCAGCGAATTTTCGACCTGCTGCCGCGTCCACGCTTCGCGCCAGTGGGGATCGAACGCAGCATCCATCACGCTCATAATGTGATCGAGGTCCGTCATTGCGTGGGAAGCTTTGCGTCGGGCGCCCGGCCATAAAGCGGGGACAACTGGTGACGCAGCAGGGCGTCGGGCACAAGAAGGGCATCGCTCGCATTCGGCAGAATGATCGGCGCACTTGCAACGCCAATCAAGGCGCCAAGGTCCTCCGCTCTCGTGCCTGCCAGTATGTCCTGTGTTCTGCGCATGGCAGCGGTATCTGGAGTCAACGAGGCGACATCATCCAATGGCATTCCATCAGTGCCGAAATCCTGCACGAACCACTCGCCGTGGCCCCCGGACATGCAGACCGTAACGGCCCGGTCCGTACCGGCGCGCGCCATGGCAGCAACCAGCGCTAGGGTAGGGTAGCCGCGTACCGGGACTTTCCAGGCCACACCCAAGGCGCGAGCCACGGCCAGTCCGATACGCACGCCGGTAAAACTTCCCGGACCTAAGGAGATGCGGATCTGCTCTGCATGGCCTTTCTCCGGCAGTTCCGCAATCATCGGAACAAGCCGTTCGGCATGGCCGCGACCAAGCACTTCGTGGCGGGTGTCTATCAGTTGCCCCTGATCGAACAGGGCGATCGAACAGGCTTCGGTTGCAGTTTCAATGGCCAGAATGCGCATGAATGCGCACTGCCTCAGGCAAAGCCGGCCTGCAAGTCAGGCGATGCGGTTGAACCTGTCGAAGTCAGGTCGAGGGCTGCGATCAAAGATGCTGCTGGGATCGCCGTACCCGATGGAGCAGATAAAATTGCTGCGAGTGCGCGGATCGTCAGCGAAGAATTCTTCGTCGACAGCCTTATTGTCGAACCCGGACATCGGACCGCAGTCCAGCCCAACAGCTCTGGCAGCGATCATCAGATAGGCTCCTTGCAAGGAGGAATTGCGAAACGCGCCCTCCTTGCGTCCATCCTCGTCACCTTCGAACCAACTTTTGGCGTCGGTATGAGGGAACAGCCACGGCAGTTCCTCGTGGAAATCGATGTCATAGCCCACGATAGCCGTGACGGGAGCAGTCTTGATCTTGTCGCGATTTCCATCTGAGGCCAGCGCGGCAAGCTTGCCTTTAGCTTCCTGCGACTTCACCCAAACGATACGCGCAGGCTGCATGTTGGCCGATGTCGGGCCCATCTTCATCAATTCGTAGATCGCGTGAATTTGCTCGTCGCTTACCGGTTTATCGAGCCAGCCGTTGTAACTGCGCGCTTCGCGGAAAATCTGGTCGAGCGCATCGCCGGACAGAGCGGTGTCGTGAAACTGAGTGGTCATGAATTATCCCGGTTGGAACTGGAAGATCAGGCTGCCCGGACTTCAACGACCTCTGGGACATAATGTTTCAATAGACCTTCAATGCCATGCTTGAGCGTCGCCGTGGATGATGGACACCCGGAACACGCACCCTGCATTTGCAGATGAACTATGCCGTCACGGTACCCGCGATACTGAATATCGCCTCCGTCGCCCGCGACGGCCGGTCGGACCCTCGTTTCCAGCAATTCGTTGATCTGAGAAATAATGTCTGCATCTTCGTCAAGCTCGTCGACCAGCATACCCTGATTTTCGGGGGGAATCGAAATGCCGCCCGCGCTGCCCGGTGTGAAGAGCGGTGCCTGCGCAACGAAATGATCGAGCAGAATCGCCAGCACCTGCGGCTTGAGATCGGTCCAGTTTACCCCTGGTGCAGCAGTGACGGTGACAAAATCACCGCCGAAGAACACATTCACCACCTCTCCGGTATCGAAGATTGCCTGAGCCAGCGGGCTGGCCTCTGCCGCCTCCGGCGTGGCAAATTCGCGCGTTCCCTGTCCCATGACCGGCTGGCCGGGAAGGAACTTGAGGCTCGACGGGTTGGGCGTGGTTTCGGTCTCTATGAACATGCCTGACGATGTAGGAAGCTCGGGAACCGGGGACAAGGACGGAACGCTTGGCGCGTGAACATTCACCTAGCCTTCACGGTTGTCCCGCCTATATGCCTTCCATGACCAATTTTTCGCGCGCCGTCCGGCGTCTCGCGCTTTTCCTTCCCGCTGCGCTGCTCGTACCGCAGCCCATCCTCGCGCAGGAACCGGCCGTTCCGGCTCCGCAATATATAACTCCGGCAGGTGAAACTCCGTGGATTTATGAGGGCAGCGACGTTCCGCGCGACGAGGAATGGACCTTCGGTGAATTGCCCAATGGTCTGCGCTATGCTGTTCGCAAGAACGGCGTGCCGCCCGATCAGGTTTCCGTTCGCGTTCGCATCGATGCTGGGTCCTTGCATGAAGAGGATTCAGAACGCGGCTATGCCCACCTTCTGGAGCATCTGCTTTTCCGCGAAAGCCAGTATCTGAAGGTCGGAGCGGCCATTCCGACATGGCAGCGGCTCGGTGCGACCTTCGGCAGCGATACAAATGCGCATACCAGCCCGACGGAAACCGTCTTCAAGCTGGATCTGCCCAATACTAATGCGGCCAAGCTGGCAGAAAGCATGAAGCTTCTTTCCGGCATGGTGCGCAGCCCAGTCCTATCCGATACGAACGTGAAAGCAGAAGTACCGATCGTACTTGCTGAAAAGCGTGAACGTGGCGGAGCATCCGAACGGGCTGGCAATGCCAGCCGAGAAGTGCTTTTTGCCGGACAGCGACTGGCGAACCGCATCCCGATCGGGACCGAAGAAACGCTGCGGGCTGCAACCGGCGAAAGCGTCAGCGCCTTCTACAAACGTTGGTATCGCCCTGAAAACGTGGTCGTTGTTGCTGCAGGTGATATCGACCCGATGGTGCTTGCTGCGGAAATCGAAAAGTGGTTCGGCGACTGGCAGGGCGATGGTCCTGCAGTCGCAGCGCCAGACTTCGGCGATCCAGTGGCACCCGCCGGGGCCGATCCGTCCAACCCGGTCGGCGAGATCGGCGTCATCGTCGAGCCCGATCTGCCCCGTTCGTTCACGTACACGATCATGCGCCCCTGGCGACCGGTTCAGGACACCGTCGCCTATAACGAAGGTCTGCTACGCGACGCCTTGGCTCAGGCTCTCATCAATAGGCGACTTGAATCCCGCGCGCGTTCGGGCGGCAGCTATCTCTATGCGCAGGTATCGCAGGATGATGTCAGCCGGTCGTCAGACATGACCTTCGTCACTTTCGCTCCTTTGACCAGCGACTGGAAAGCGGCGCTTGATGATATTCGCGGCGTAATCGCCGATGCTTTGGCCACTCCGCCGACGCAGGAAGAAATCGATCGAGAGCTTGCGGAATTCGAAATTGTTTTCAAAAGCCAAGTCGAACAGCGGCGCGTCCTGCCTGGGCCGCAGCTGGCCGACGACATTGTGAACGCTGTCGATATTCGCGAAGCGGTCGCTGCTCCAGAAACGGTCCTTACCGTTTTCAATTCGATGAAGCAGACTTTGACGCCGGAACTCGTGCTCGAACATACGCGGTCGTTGTTTACGGGCGATGTTATCCGTGCGGCCTATGTCACACCGGCAACGGGTGAGGCGGATGAAGAGGCGATACGATCTGCACTCCAGGAGACGGTCGCAGCCGATACGGGTTCGCGCCTGACCGGCCGCGCCGTGTCTTTCGAAGATTTGCCCGCAGTCGGTGAACCGGGTCAGGTAACTGCTCAGGGACCGATCGGCGTTCTCGATATTGAAAAGGTTGAATTCGCCAATGGCGTGAAGGCCATCCTGTGGTCTAACGATGCCGAACCTGGACGGGTAGCGGTCAAGGTTCGCTTCGGCGCCGGCTATCGCGCACTCGACGCGGAAGATGCCGTCTATGCAAATCTCGGCAGTTCTGCACTGATCGGTTCGGGTATCGGCGAGCTGGGCCAGGAAGAACTCGATCGTCTCGCTACAGGCCGCAAGTTCGGTTTCGATTTTGAAACCGGTGACGGCGCATTTACCTTCTATGCGCAAACGCGCGAAGCTGATCTCGACGAACAGCTCTATCTGTTCGCTGCCAAGCTGGCGATGCCGGGCTGGGATCCCAATCCGGTCATTCGTGCAAAGGCGGCGGGCAAACTCGCTTATGAAAGTTACGCTGCGAGCCCCGGCGGTATCCTGCAGCGCGATTTGGAATATCTGCTGCGTGACAGCGATCCGCGTTTCCAGACGCCCACGCCAGAAATGTTCGATGCTGCGACGCCGGAGAAGTTCCGCGAAGTATGGGAACCGCTGCTCAAGCAGGGACCGGTCGAAGTACTCGTCTTTGGTGAATTCGACAAAGCGGCTACGATCGAAACGCTGCGCAAGACGTTCGGCGCGTTGCCTGCGCGTGAAGAGCCTAGCGCTGCTGTTCTCAACCGCGGGGTCGACTTTCCCGAAGCCGGCGAGACGGTTGTTCGCCATCACCGCGGCGATGCCAATCAGGCAGCCGCCGTCGTAGCCTGGCCCAGCGGGGCGGGCGTCGACAATCTGCGCGAATCGCGTCACCTCGAGGTACTCACGTCGGTCTTCAACAACCGCCTGATGGACGCCATGCGTGAACATGCCGGCGCGAGCTATTCGCCGGTTGTCCGGTCTGAATGGCCGAGCGACGTTAAAAGTGGCGGCCGGATCGCGGCACTCGCCCAATTGCGACCCGAAGACGTGCCGGTCTTCTTCGCCGAAGCCGAACGTATTGCGAAGGAACTGGCGAGCGAACCGGTCAGTCAGGACGAATATGACCGCGTCGTCGAACCGCTCCGCCAGTACGTCAGCCGAGCCTCAACCGGTAACCTCTTTTGGCTTTACCAGCTCGAAGGCTCGACCGTCGATGCTCGCCGGGTAGACATGCTGCGCTATCTGCTGGCCGATTACACCGAAGTTCCACCTGCTCAATTGCAGGCGCTGGCGCAGAAGTATTTCGGGTCCCGCGCAGGCTGGCACCTGGCGATCATCCCACAAGGGCAAGAACTTGCAACTGCGGCCAGCACCGGAGCCGCTGCGGCCAGCCGCTGAGCCGGTCACTGCAATCGGCTTTTTAAGCTGGCCAAGCAAATGCTGCTTGCGACATGATACCTGTTCGTCTGCTAAGGGGCGAACAGTCAGGCGCGACTTTCAGCGACGCAAATGGAAAATATAATGGCAACGAATTGGGCACCCGACAGCTGGCAGGGATTCACGGCGAAGCATTTGCCGACTTATCCCGACGCGGCTGCTCTCGATGCCGCAACGACGACGCTCGAGACGCATCCTCCGCTGGTTTTCGCAGGCGAGGCGCGCGCGCTCAAGGCGGATCTGGCGGAGGTCGCGCAAGGCCACGCATTTCTGCTCCAGGGTGGGGATTGCGCGGAAAGCTTCGCGGAATTTCATCCGAACAATATCCGCGATACATTTCGCGTGCTGTTGCAGATGGCGGTCGTCATGACCTTCGCCAGCAAAAAACCAGTGATCAAGGTCGGGCGCATGGCAGGCCAGTTCGCCAAGCCGCGCAGTTCCGACACCGAAACGCAAGGATCGGTCACGCTACCGAGCTATTTCGGCGACAACATCAATGGCATCGAATTCGACGAAGCCACCCGCGCAGCCGATCCGCAGCGCATGGTGCGCGCCTATTCACAGGCCGCGGCCACGCTCAACCTGCTGCGTGCCTTCGCCACCGGAGGCTATGCCAATCTTCGTCAGGTTCATCAGTGGACGCTGGATTTCATGGGCCGCAGTCCGTGGGCCGACAAATTTTCGGACATTGCCGATCGCATCGGTGAAGCCCTCGATTTCATGGAGGCGTGCGGGGTCGATCCGCACGTGCTACCACAATTGCAGCGCACCAGCTTTTACACGAGCCACGAAGCGCTGCTGCTCCCGTACGAACAGGCGATGACCCGGCGGGACAGCCTGACGGGCGATTGGTACGATACCAGCGCGCACATGGTCTGGATCGGCGACCGTACTCGGTTCGATGATAGTGCGCATGTCGAATTCTGCCGGGGGATCGGCAATCCGTTGGGGATGAAATGCGGCCCCAGCCTCGAAACGGACGCTATGTTGCGCCTGCTCGATACGCTCAACCCAGCGCGCGAACCGGGCCGCATCACGCTGATCAGTCGCTTCGGCCACGACAAGGTGGAAGAAGGCCTGCCCCGCCTCGTTCGGGCGGTAAAGACGGAAGGCCACCCCGTTGTGTGGAGTTGCGACCCGATGCACGGCAACGTCGTTAAATCGGAAAGCGGCTACAAGACGCGGCCCTTCGATCGTATCCTGACCGAGGTGAAGGGCTTCTTCGCCGTCCATCGTGCCGAAGGGACGCATCCGGGCGGTATCCATGTCGAAATGACCGGGCAGGACGTGACCGAATGTGTGGGCGGAGCGGTGGCGATCACCGATGAAGCGTTGAAAGATCGCTATCACACGCATTGCGATCCCCGCCTCAACGCCGCTCAGTCTCTCGAGCTCGCCTTCCTGATTGCCGAGATGCTGAACGAAGAACAGGCCGTTCGCCGCGCTGACGCAGCCTGATCCTTCCTTCCGGCAGACGTCTGCCCACGAGAGTGCGGAACCCGGCGACCTCCGCTGCATTATTCGGAGAATGCAGTTCACTTCATTGTTCGGGCGGGCTTTTCTACCTCAACCCTTTAAACGCTGGGTGAATCGCGTCATAATGGGACAGGCCAGCCATGTCCCGGCTGCCGAAATATAAAGGGGGGGATAGACGATGCCCCATGCCCAGCCGCGATCAATCCTGACGTTAGGGCAAGATCTTCCGGCACGCTACGCCGCTGTCCGCGGGTTGAGCCAGGCTCTGGCCGCGCCGCTGTCCGATGCCGACGCTACCATTCAGTCAATGGAAGATGCCAGTCCAGCGAAATGGCATCTCGCCCATACCACCTGGTTCTGGGAAACCTTTCTGCTGCGCGATCATGCCGAAGGCTACGCGCTCTACGATGAGAATTGGCCCTTCGTTTTCAATTCCTATTACGAGACGGAGGGTGAGCGCATTGCCAGGTTTTCGCGTGGAATGCTTTCGCGTCCGACGCTGTCCGATATCGTGGAATGGCGCAAACATGTCGATGCTGCGATGGATGGCCTGTTAGGGCGCGAAGAACTGGCGCCGCTGATCGAGCTCGGTCTGAGCCATGAACAGCAGCATCAGGAATTGTTGCTGACCGATATCAAACACGCCCTGTTTCAGAACCCTCTTGGCGTGAAGATGTGGGATGTGTCTGCGGCAAAAGCGAATTCCAGCCCGAACGATTGGCATTCGCATCCCGGTGGTATCGCGCGGATAGGTCACCAAACAGACGGGTTCGCCTTCGACAACGAGGGGCCTGCTCACCGCGTTCTCCTCGAACCTTTCGCTCTGTCCTCGCGACTTGTCACGAATGGCGAATGGGATGAATTCATCGCCGATGGCGGATACGACACGGCGACCTTGTGGCTTTCGGACGGATGGGGCTGGGTACGGGAGAACGCCATTCGTGCGCCGCTTTATTGGCGCGATGACGAACAGTTTACTCACGCCGGCTGGCAGACGCGCGATCCCGATGCCCCGGTAACGCACATCTCTTACTTCGAGGCTGATGCTTTCGCCAGTTGGGCTGGCCACCGCCTGCCAACCGAATTCGAATGGGAAGCCATCGCCCGTGGGCAAGAAGGCGAATTGCCTGCGCATGACCCCCAAGGCGGTAATCAACTCGACGACGCGACACCCCCACTGCCGCGTGGCGGCGCCGAACTGTTCGGCGATTGTTGGCAGTTCACCCGGTCCGGATATCTACCCTACCCACGTTTTCGACCTGTCGAAGGTGCTGTGGGCGAATATAACGGCAAGTTCATGAGCGGGCAGTTCGTCTTGAAGGGTGCGAGCTGCGCGACCGCGCGAGGTCATTCGCGAGCAAGCTATCGCAACTTCTTCTACCCACACCAACGGTGGCAATTCACCGGCGTCAGGCTGGCAAAGGACATCTGATGAAAACCGATACTGGCATTGCACTTGTCGATTTGGACGAGGAGGGGGTCGATCGCGCTTTTCGTGCCGACGTACTCAAAGGACTAAATCAGCTGCCGAAGGCCATACCGGCGCGCTGGTTTTACGATCAGGAAGGCTCACGGCTGTTCGAACGCATCACGCAACTGGACGAATATTATCCCACTCGTGCGGAAACCGATATTCTTAAAACCCGCAGCAATGAATTCGCCCAACTTGTCGGGCAGGGCAGGGCCGTGGTCGAATTTGGATCTGGCAGCTCGGTCAAGACGCCGCTCCTGCTCGAGGCGATCGAGCCGGCAGCCTATGTTCCTCTCGATATCTCGGGCGATTTCCTGCGTGAAAGCGCTGTCGCCTTGTCGCAGAAATTTCCCGATCTCCCGGTTCACCCTGTCGAGGCCGACTTCATGCGCCGCGTGAGCCTGCCCGACGGCGTCGGGCCGCTCAAGAAACTCGGATTCTTCCCGGGTTCGACCATCGGCAACATGGTTCCGCGCACGGCGGTCGACCTGCTTCGCTCGATGCGGGCCACGCTCGGAGCGGATGAAGGCGAAAGCCCGTTGCTTTTGATCGGGATGGATCTCGTCAAGGACCAGCAGAAACTCGAAGCCGCCTATGACGATTCCGATGGTGTGACGGCCGCCTTCAACATGAATCTCGTCACGCGCATCAACCGGGAACTTTCAGGGACCATTCCCGCGGATGCTCTCGACCACCGCGCTGTATGGAACGACGATCTCGCACGGGTCGAAATGCACCTGGTCGCCAATCGGGACATCGACTTCACCGTATCGGGTGAAAGCTTTTCGATGCGTTCTGGTGAAACGATACATACCGAAAATAGCCACAAATTCACGCCTCGTAGTGCGAACCTGCTGCTTCTTGCCGGCGGTTGGACGCCGATCAAGCGATGGGTCGACGAAGATGAAAGGTTTTCGGTGGTACTAGCTCGCGCAACCGAGCAACGCGAAGCGCCCTGAGCGACTGCGGCTATTCATGGACGTGTCACCGGCACGTTCCTATATGTAAATAATGGAACTCGAGCCCGTTTTCAGCGCCGCTGCGGATACACTGCGTGCCATTCCCCGGTCGGAGCTGCTGATGGCGGCGGTCGTCGCCATGCTTGTAGGGTGGTTCGGCGCAATGATCGCCAAACGCTCGATGCTCGGCGGCGTGCTACGCATGGCGAGTTCACTTGCGCTTGGTCTCATCCTCCTTACTGTCGTCTTGCAGCTCTCGCGTTTCGATCCCCGCTTCGACATGGCCGTCCCGCAGATCGGCCTGCCCGAACAGGTCGTCGAAGGCGGCGAGACGCGCATTCCCCTATCCGCCGACGGGCATTTCTGGGTCCGTGCCGATGTAAACGGCGTGCCGGGAAATTTCATGATCGATACCGGCGCGACGCTGACGGCGATTTCAGCTGGGCTGGCAGAACGGGCGGGGCTCGAACCAAGACGCGGCGGCATCCCCATCATGCTCGGCACGGCGAATGGGACGGTACAGGCGCATGTGGCAACGGTCGATAGCCTTACCTTCGGCAATGTCAGCGCCAGCGGCACCGATGCTGCGATTGCGGAGAACTTCGGCGACTTCAACGTCATCGGGATGAATGTGCTTGCGCGCCTCGGCTCCTGGCGGGTGGAAGACAACACCCTCATCCTTGTTCCTCGAGCAGAAGATACGATTTCATGAACTCTGGCGTTTGACCGCGCTGCCGGAGCCGCTAGTGGCTTGCAGTATGGACGGTTCGACCACGCTCCCCGCCCCGCCGCTGCTCGGTGAACTCCTCGTGCAGGGACCGGTCGCGCTTTTCCTCGATTTTGATGGCACACTGGTGGAAATTGCTGCTCGGCCCGGTGAAATTTTCGTGCCGGATGCGCTGGCAGGCGCCCTTCAGACCTTGAGCAGTCGGCTGGACGGCAGATTGGCCTTGGTCAGCGGCCGCGCACTGGATGATCTGGCAGGCCACCTGGGTGAACTGGCCGTATGCCGCGCGGGTTCGCATGGTGCATCGCGCTATCTCGCCGATGGCACCCGCTTGGGCGAAGAGCCGCGCGGACTGGCAGATAGCTCGATTGCCGAACTCAAATCCTATGCCGAAGACAATGGGTTGTTCTACGAAGAGAAAGCGCACGGCGGTGCCCTGCATTTTCGTGATCAACCAGCCAAAAAGGACGCGACGCTTGCTTTTGCAGCAGATTTCGCTGGATCGCGCGATCTCTGTGTTACCAGTGGGAAAGGCGTGATCGAACTCGTCCGGCCGGGCGCTACCAAAGCCGCAGCAGTCGAAGCTTTCATGGAAATAGCTCCCTTTGCGGGCGCCACTCCCGTGTTCATTGGCGATGATGTGACCGACGAGGACGGGTTCGCTGGCGCGATAAAATTCGGCGGATTCGGCATCGCCGTCGGAGAACGTCCGAGTGAGCGGGCACGATACGCTCTCGGCAGCGTTGCTGCAGTGCACCATTGGTTGGAGATATGATGAAGCCCGATCTCGAGCTTTCCCCTATCGGTAATTGTCAGGTCAGCGCCTTGATCGATCGTGAGGGAGCCATCGTCTGGGGCTGTGTTCCCCGCGTGGATGGCGACCCGGTCTTCTGTTCTCTGTTGAACGGTGATGCGCGGGATCGTGGTATCTGGCGCTTCGAATTGGAAGGCCAGACCAGCGCTACGCAGCGTTATGAACGCAATACCGCCATTCTCGTCACGCGCTTGGAAAGCGAAGACGGAAGCGCAGTGGAGATCCACGATTTCGCGCCGCGCTTCGAACGTTCGGGTCGGATGTATCGTCCCGTAGCCTATGCCCGCATCGTCAGGCCGGTGGCTGGTGCGCCGCGCATGCGTGTGGTGCTGGCACCGATGATGGAATATGGGGCCAAGCTTGCCGAAACCACCAACGGCACTAACCATGTTCGCTATCTAATCGGTCCGCAGGCATTGCGCCTGACGACTGATGCGCCAGTCGGGTATGTGCTTGAAGGCCGCAGTTACCGGGTCGAGAGTGATCAGCACTTCTTTCTTGGCCCCGATGAACCCTTCGTCGGCAACATCCGCAGCGAAGTCCGTCGTTCGGAAGCGGCAACAGCCCGCTACTGGCAGCATTGGGTGCGCGGCCTGCATATACCTCTCGAATGGCAGGAAGAGGTCATCCGGGCGGCAATCGCGCTCAAGTTGTGCCAGCATGAAGAAACCGGTGCGATCGTCGCTGCACTTACCACGTCTATTCCGGAGGCACCGAACAGCCAGCGCAACTGGGACTACCGTTACTGTTGGATCCGCGACAGCTATTACACCGTGCAGGCGCTTAATCGCCTCGGCGCGCTCGATGTGCTGGAGAAATATCTCGCCTATCTACGCAACATCGTGGACCAGGCCCGCGGCGGGCAAATCCAGCCGCTGTATTCGGTCATGGGGGAAACCGAACTCCACGAATTCGAAGCCGAGAAGCTCGCGGGTTATCGCGGCATGGGGCCGGTACGTGTGGGTAATGCCGCCTACAAACAGGTTCAGTATGATTGCTACGGCCAGATCGTCATGCCGACTGCGCAGGCCTTCTTCGACACCCGTCTGCTGCGCATGGCCGACGACCGCGATTTCGAGCATCTCGAAGAAGTTGGCGAAGCCGCGTGGGCCAAGCATGACAAGCCAGACGCCGGGTTGTGGGAGTTTCGTACCCGGCAGGAAGTGCACACTTATTCCGCAGTCATGTGCTGGGCAGCCTGCGACCGTCTCGCGAACGTCGCTGCTCGTCTGGGCAAAGGCGACCGCGTAATTTACTGGCAGGAAAGGGCGTCCGCCATACGCGCAAAGATAGAAGAGATGGCGTGGGCGGACGAAGGCGACCACTACCGCGCCAGCTTCCAGAGCGACTATCTCGACGCAAGTCTTCTCCAGATGGTTGAGCTGCGTTATCTCAAGCCGGATGACGCGCGCTTCCTGAAGACCTTCGCCGCTATCGAGCGCGACCTGCGCCGCGGCAATCACATGCTTCGCTATGCAGCGGAAGACGATTTCGGTGCGCCCGAGACTGCGTTCAACGTCTGCACCTTCTGGCTGATCGAAGCGTTGGCGCTAGTTGAGCGCCGCGATGAGGCTCGAGGTATTTTTGACGATATGCTCAGTCACACGACCCATTCCGGCCTGCTTAGCGAAGACCTCGATTATGAAACGGGCGAGCTTTGGGGGAACTTCCCGCAGACCTACTCGCTAGTTGGTATAATCAACTGCGCTGGCCTTTTGAGCAAACCCTGGAGCGAAGTCCGCTGACCGGAGATCCACGCCTCGTCGTCATTTCCAACCGCGTTGCGGTTCCCAAAGCTCGTGGAGCGGCCGGTGCCCAAGGTGGCCTAGCAGGCGCGCTGCATGCAGCGTTGAAAGATCGCAAGGGCTTGTGGTTCGGGTGGTCCGGCGAGGAAAGCGAAAGCGGCCGGACGGGTCACATCGATACGCAAACGTCCGACGGGGTAACAACAGCCACGCTCGATCTCTCGCAGCGCGATATCGATGAATACTACAATGGCTATGCCAATTCGACCTTATGGCCGCTATTTCACGATCGACTTGATCTGGCAGAATACGAGCGTGAAACGGCCAAGGGATACGAGCGTGTAAACGAGCGCTTTGCCGAACTCGGCGCTCCTCTGATTGACGCAGAAGATATTGTTTGGGTTCACGATTACCACTTGATCCCGCTCGGCGAACGGCTGCGTTCACGCGGGCTCAAGAACCGCATAGGGTTTTTTCTCCACATTCCCTGGCCGGCCACCAGGATGTTCGTCTCTCTGCCGTATCACGAACGGCTGGTCCGAACTCTGCTATTCTACGACGTCGTTGGTTTTCAAACGCAGGAATGGCTCGAAAGCTTTCTGCATTATTGCGAAAACGAACTGCGCGCGGAAGTTGACAAGGCCAGTGGCACGGTCACCTTTGAAGGCCGCACCACCATCGCAAGAGCTTATCCTATCGGCATCGACTGGGAACATTTCTCGAAGCTTGGTGAGAATGGTGAGGCGCGGCAGGCGCAACAGCGGCTGATCAGTTCGACGCGTCGACGCATCGCGATGATCGGTGTGGACAGGCTCGACTATTCGAAGGGAATTCCGGAGCGCATAGATGGCATCGGACGGTTCTTCGATAAAAACCCGGAGAGCATTCGCGATCTCGTCTTCATTCAGATCGCTCCGCCGAGCCGGGAAGACGTTGGCAGTTATCAGGAAATCCGTGCTGCCCTTGAACAGAAATGTGGCCAGATCAATGGTGCGCGAAGCGAAGTCGACATGGTGCCCATCCGGTATGTGAACCGGGGATATAGCCACGCTGAACTGTTCGGGTTCTTTCGCGGGGCCAAGATCGGACTGGTTACGCCACTTCGCGATGGCATGAACCTTGTGGCGAAAGAATATGTTGCTGCGCAGGATCCGGAAGATCCCGGGGTTCTCATCCTTTCACGCTTTGCCGGCGCTGCTGCTCAACTGAAAGACGCAGTTCTGGTTAATCCGCATAGTCCCGACGACATCGCCCACGCTATTCGCATCGCTCTCGATATGCCGCTGGTGGAGCGGAAGCGTCGGTATGAGAAGATGATCGCAACGGTGCGCGATGACAATGTCCAGAACTGGACCAGGAATTTCCTGCACGATCTTTCCGAGGCCTGATCAAGACCTGCGCGATTGCGCATGCGATGCGCGACTGCCACCGTCTCCGCCATGATTCGTGATCCTTTTCTCAAAACGCAGGGCATCCACAACTTTCGCGACTATGGCGGCTGGGCCACGAAAGGCGGGGGTGCCGTTCGTACGGGACTGCTCTTTCGCTCCGGCCATCACGTCGGCGCGACTGACGCAGACCTTGCAGCCATCGCTCCGCTGGACATCCATACCGTCATCGATCTGCGCGGTGAGAGCGAGCGCAGCGCCAACCCCTGCCGGCGGGTCGAGGGTTTTGATGGCGAAGTTCTGTTCTACGAAGGGGAAACGACAAGCAGTCCCCCTCATATGGATATCGATCCCGAGATGAGTGCGGGCGATTTCGCGCGTCAGCGCATGTTGGCAGTCTATACTCGTATGCCCGACAATCCGGCGATGATCGACATGTTCGGCCGCTATCTCAACATTCTTGCTAACAGGGATGGAGCTAGCCTGGTCCATTGTTATGCCGGGAAGGACCGGACGGGCGTTGCGGCGACCATGCTGCTGCATATTCTCGGGGTATCCGAAGAGAACCAGCGACGTGAATTTTTGCGAACCAATGACAGCCCTACGTTCGAAGTTCTCGCGCGCCAGTCACTCCCCGGCATCGAAGCGCGGCTCGGGCGCAAGCTGGATGACAGTGCGGCAAAGGACCTGCTCGGTGTGCGCGAAGAGTATCTCGACCGCTTTCTCGAGATCGCGAGCGATCGCCACGGGAGCTTCGATGGCTATCTGGAGCAGGCGATAGGTGTGGATGAAGCGCTTCGTGAAGCCCTGATCACACGCTTCGTTGCGTGACTCTCGGCCCTGCGGTTCCCATATAGCCGCAAAACCCATTCAGACTTACGGAATTGACGACATGGCTACCCATCGTACCAAGATGCTTATCATCGGCTCGGGCCCGGCAGGGTATTCTGCCGCCATTTACGCAGCGCGAGCCATGATGGAGCCCATCGTGGTGCAGGGGCTGCAGCCCGGCGGCCAGTTGACCATCACGACAGATGTCGAAAACTATCCCGGCTTCGCAGACGTTATCCAGGGTCCCTGGCTGATGGAGCAGATGCAGAAGCAGGCCGAGCATGTCGGTACGCGCATGATGTGGGACACGATTGTCGATGTGGACATAGCCGGCGGATCGCCTTTCAAGGCGATCGGAGACAGCGGCGACGAATACATCGCCGACGTTCTGGTGATCGCCACAGGGGCGCAGGCCAAGTGGCTCGGCGTTCCGGGCGAGCATGAACTGGGCGGCAAGGGCGTTTCAGCCTGTGCCACGTGCGATGGCTTCTTCTATCGCGGCAAGAAGGTAGCAGTGATCGGCGGCGGCAACACGGCAGTCGAAGAAGCCCTGTACCTGACCAACCATTCTGACGATGTGACCCTGATCCATCGCCGCGACGAATTGCGTGCGGAGAAAATCCTGCAGGAACGCCTGCTCAATCATCCGAAGATCAGCGTGCTGTGGAACAAGACGGTCGAAAGTTTCGAGGCCGGTCCGTCGGGAGCACTGGCCCATCTCAACTTGCGCGACACGGTGACTGGCGATGCGAGTACCTTCGACGTCGACGGCGGCTTCGTCGCCATTGGCCACGCCCCTGCCACCGAACTGTTCAAAGGCAAGCTGCCGATGGACGACGGTGGTTACCTGCTGACCGAGCCGGGTTCACCCAAGACGGAAGTTCCGGGCGTATTCGCAGCGGGCGACGTCACCGACCACGTTTATCGCCAAGCGGTTACGGCCGCCGGGATGGGCTGCATGGCCGCGCTCGATGCAGAACGCTTCCTTGCCAACCTCGAGATCGACATCGACGGCCACGCGCATGCAGCCAAGGAGGCTGCAGAGTAAGCGGCCCGGTCCCCGTCAGATGTGAAGATCGAACACGGCGATGGCGGCGTGGAAGATCAACGCGATCAAAGCGATACTGGACAGCGCAAATAGAACGAAGCGGACCATCACGACATTGGCGGTCGCCTGAACCAGCGAGTGGGTGATCCTGAGACCTACATAGATCCAGGCGATCAGCGCGTTCATGCCGTCACCCCAGCCAATCAGGGCGAGCAGAAGCGCCACCGCGTAGAACACCGTCGGCTGTTCGTGCAGGTGGTTGTAGTTATGTGCCTTCCATTGCACCTGCTCGGGAAGGCGTTCGTCGAGCGTGCCGGTCTTGCGCGCGTCGTCGGGCTGGATCTTCGCTTTCGACATGGCCGGAATGCGGGTGGCGTACATCCAGAGCCACATGATCATGGTCCACGCCATCAGCACGACGACAGGCTGGAGAATTTGCGAATCAATCATCGAAGCGGTCCCTGTCATGCCGGCGCCAGGCTCGGGTCATGGAACATGGTTAGGGCAATGGCGCGATAGGCGAGATACATCAGCGCCGCGCTCGACAGGAAGAAGAGCAGGAAGCGGATCTTTACGACGTTTACCGTGGCCTGCCAGACCGAATGCACGATACGCAGAGCGACATAGATCCATGCAGCAACGACGTCGAAAGCACTGGCGCCGAGCAGCGCGATGATGATCGTGACGGCGTAGAACAGCGTCGGCTGTTCCATGAGGTGAGCGTAATTATGCGCTTTCCAGTTGATCTTGTCCGGCAGGACCCCTTCGAGATCCTGGCCGCGACCGCCCGGACGGGCATTTCCCAGGCCGCCACCGGCCTTGCCCATAGCTGGCAGGCGCGTTGCAGCCATCCAGACAAGCATAATCAGCGACCACGCGATCAGTACCGCCGCGGGTGCGAGCATCTGGGCTAGCATTGTCGATTTCCTCCCCTTCGACCCTTGCCGGCGAACGTGCGGCGGCGCGGATGGAATGTCAAACGCAACTATCGATCAGTGATGGTCGCAGCGAAGCTTGCTGCGTCGGTGTTACCGCCGGTGACCATGATCACCGTGTCCTCGTCCACCGCGACCTTGCCCGCCAGCGCTGCGGCAAGGGCGGCAGCGCCGCCGGGTTCGACCACGAGGTTGAGATGGCCGCAGGCGAAGCGCTGTGCTGCCCGGACTTCCTCGTCAGTTACAGTGATACCGGGTTCGGCGCGCCCTTGCAGCACCGACAGGTTGATCGGCTTGGTCGCATCGGGTTGCAGGGCGTCGCAGATGGTGGAAGGCGGGTTCTCGCCGACATGGACCACCTCGCCAGCCGCGATCGCCCGACCGACCATGTCCCACCCGTGCGGCTCGACAATATGAATAGCACTTTCGGGACAGGCGAGAGCGAGACCGGCCGCCAGGCCGCCGCCGCCGCAGCAGACCAGCAGGCGCGACGGTGCACGGCCAAGCTGCGCCTCGGTCTCTATTCCGGCGCTTCCCTGTCCTTCGATGACCCAGGGATCGCCGAAGGCGTGAACGAGGACTGCGCCGCGTTCTTCCACCAGCTTGGCCGCCACGTCGTCCCGGTTTTGGCCGGGGCGGTCATACAGAACGATTTCCGCGCCCAGAGCACGGGTCGCTTCCAGCTTCACCTGTGGAGCGTTGCGCGGCATCACAATCGCGGCGGCAATCCCGAGACGACGAGCCGCCCAGGCAACGCCCTGCGCATGGTTGCCCGAGGAAACGGCGATCACGCCGCGCGCCCGTTCCATGTCATCAAGGTTCGAAAGCCGCCACCAGCCCCCGCGGATCTTGAACGCGCCGACAGGCTGCAGGCTTTCCGCTTTCACATGGCAGCGAACCCCGCCGATCTCGACCGGCAACAGCGGGGTGGGGGGCAAGATAGCGGCGACAGAGCGCGCTGCGGCAAGCACGCCGTCGCGATTCGGTGCGCGGATATCGCTCATCAGTTCGTCGCTCCGGTAGAACACATGGACCGCATGTTACACCGTCCAAGGGCAAAAAAATCCGGCCCGGTTTGGCGCTGCAAACGGGCGGAGAGGGGGCAGGGGATATAATCGGTCATGCACCCGGCTATGCCGAAATTACGCAAAGTAGGAAACGGGGATGGCGGATCGTTTGGCGCTGCCGGTGCATTTCGCTAGGGAGCGCCCAAGATTCGAACCCGGAGAATATTTTCATGTCGACAGTCCTCGTGATCGGTGCCGGCGGCGTCAGCTCGGTCTGCGTCCACAAGATGGCGATGAACCCCGATATCTTCACCAATATCCACCTGGCCAGCCGCACCAAGAGCAAGTGCGATACGATCGCCGCTTCCGTGAAAGAGCGTACGGGGGTGGATGTGAGCACCTATGAGATCGACGCCGAGGAAGTTCCGGCGATGGTCAATCTGATCAAGAAGATCGGTCCCGAACTCGTGGTCAACCTGGCCCTGCCATATCAGGATCTGCCGATCATGGACGCCTGCTTGGAAGCGGGCGTCGATTATCTGGACACGGCCAATTACGAACCGAAGGACGAGGCCAAGTTCGAATATCACTGGCAGTGGGCCTATCAGGACCGCTTCAAAAGTGCAGGATTGATGGCGCTGCTGGGATCGGGTTTCGACCCCGGCGTAACCAGCGTCTTCACCATGTGGCTCAAGAAGCACAAGCTGAAGACCATTCGCCAGCTCGATATTCTCGACTGCAACGGCGGCGACCATGGCCAGGCCTTCGCCACCAATTTCAATCCCGAAATCAACATTCGCGAAGTGACCGCACCGGCGCGCCACTGGGAAAACGGTGAATTCGTCGAAACCCCGGCCATGGGCAAGAAGGTCGAATTCGACTTCGAGGCGGTCGGCCCGAAGAACATGTACATGATGTACCACGAAGAGCTGGAAAGCCTCGCCAAGTTCAATCCGGAGATGGAACGGGCGCGCTTCTGGATGACGTTCGGCGATGAGTACATCAAGCACCTGACCGTCCTGCAGAACGTGGGCATGACCCGGATCGATCCGGTCCGGTATCAGGGCAAGGACATCATTCCGCTCCAATTCCTCGCTGCGGTCCTGCCCAAGCCGGAAACGCTGGGCGAAACCACCAAGGGCAACACCAATATCGGCGTGATCGCGACGGGTGAAGCGCTGGATGGCAGCGGCGAGAAGACGTTCTACATCAACAATATCTGCAGCCACGAAGCGGCGTATGAGGAAACCGGCAACCAGGCGGTTTCCTATACCACCGGTGTGCCGGCGATGATCGGTTCGGCCATGATGGTCACCGGCAAGTGGACCGGCGACGGCGTGTTCAACATGGAAGAAATGGATCCAGATCCCTTCATGGACATGCTCAACGAACATGGCCTGCCGTGGCAGGTGAAGGAACTGGACGGACCGGTGGATTTCTGACCGTGACCCGCGCGGCTGTGTTCGCGCCGATCGTGCTCCTCGCCCTATCCAGCCTGCTGATGAATCTGGCGTGGTACGGCCATCTCAAGGCTCCGCATCGCGCGTTGTGGGTGGCGGTGCTGTTGAGTTGGGGAGTTGCGTTCTTCGAATACATGCTGGCCGTGCCGGCGAACCGCATCGGCGCGCAGAGCTATTCACTGGCTGAGCTCAAGACCATTGCCGAGATCTGCTCCTTGATCGGTTTCGTCATCGTCGCCTGGGCATTGTTCGGAATTCGTCCCGGACTGAACCAGGCGATCGGCTTCATGCTGATCGCTGCGGGGGCGGTGTTCGTGTTTCGCGGACCTTTTCCGTCATGAAGCGGATAGCAATTCTTGCCGCGCTGGCCCTGACGGCATGTTCGGGCCAGACAAAGCCGGAAGACGCGCCGCGCGCCGAAGTGGATGGCAATTGGGCGGAAATCCCGGAAGGCGTCGCCTGGGGCGAAGTCAGCGCCGTCGATACCGACAGCCACGGGCATGTCTTCGTGCTCCAGCGTGCCGGACGCGATTGGAAAGAGCCGTTTCCGTCCAATCCGATCGAAGAGCCGGTAGTTTTCATGTTCGCGCGCAACGGTAAGTTGCTGGGTCGCTGGGGCGCCGGCGAGATGGTGATGCCGCACGGCCTGTCTATCGATGATACGGACAATATCTGGATCACCGATGTGCAACGCGAGCAAGTGCTGCGCTTTTCCCACGATGGCACGCTGGAAATGACGATCGGCGCGCGAGGCAGATCGGACGATGTGCCGGATCATTTCGGCAGACCGACGGACGTTGCCTTCGGCAGGGACACGGTATTCGTAGCCGATGGATATGCGAATTCGCGGATCGCGGTATTCGATCGGCAGGGTAATTTCCTGAGCCAATGGGGCCATGAAGGTTCGGGCGCTGGCGGGCTTGCCGTTCCGCATTCGATCGCGGTGAAGGACGGCAAGGTCTATGTCGCCGATCGCGAGAACCGGCGCATCAAGATATTCAGTGAAGGCGGGCGTCTGCTGGAAACGTACAATACGCCCGGCTATCCCTATGCGGTCAAACCGCTGGGGCAGGGGTATTTCGTGTCAGTCGAAGGGCGCGATGCCAGCGATCGTGAAGGTGCCATCGTGCGCGTCTGGCGGCCGGATGGTACGATCGAGCGCATTCTCGACGCGAGCGGGGAAGGGCCGTCCAAGGGGCACGACCTTGCGATCGGCGGTGACGGAACAATCTATCTGGCCGATCCGGAGGGCAAGCGTGTGCTGACCTTCGAACTGGCCCAGACGACGGAAGACGAGTGATGGAAACAAAAGCCGGCGATCCAGGCGCATTCGCCCAATTCGATCTGGACCGGGTCAGCAGCCCGGCCTTTGTCGTGGATGCGGCAAAGCTGCGCGCCAACTGCCAGGTGCTGGCAAACATCCGCGACGAGGCCGACATCAAGGTGCTGGCTGCGCTCAAGGCCTTTTCGATGTGGTCGACCGCGCCGATCATCGGCGAATATCTGGACGGTGTGTGTACGTCCGGCCTGTGGGAAGCGCGGCTGGCGAGCGAATTCTACGACGGCGAGATCGCGACCTATTCTGCCGCTTATAAGCCCGACGAGCTGGAAGAGGTGTGCCGGCTGTCCGATCATGTGATCTTCAATTCGCCCGGCCAGCTGGAGCGGGCCGCGTTGATCCTGGAAAATGCGCGCGCGGCGGGCCAGGATTTCGATGTCGGGCTGCGCATCAACCCCAAGCATGCAACGGGCGAAGTGCCGCGCTACGATCCGTCCAGCCCGGGCAGCCGGCTGGGTTTCCCGATCGACCAGTTAACGCCGGAAATCATGGCGCAGGTCGATGGTATCCATTTCCACAATCTGTGCGAACAGGATTTCGAACCGCTCCATGCCACATGGGACAAGGTATTCGATGCGATCGAACCGTGGTTCGGCCAGCTCAAGTGGATCAACATGGGCGGGGGCCACCATATCACCCGCGCCGATTACCAGCGCGAGGAGCTGATCGAATTCCTGCGCGATGCGAAAGAGGATACGGGCGCGGAAATCTATCTCGAACCGGGTGAGGCGGTGGCGCTGGATGCGGGTATCCTCGTCGGGACGATACTGGACACCGGTTTCAACGAACTGCCCGTCGCCGTGGCCGACATTTCGGCCACCTGCCACATGCCGGACGTGATCGAGGCGCCCTATCGCCCGGCCATGCTTGGCGAAAGCACGGACCAGACCGTGCCAGAGGTGCGGATCGGCGGGCCATCATGCCTCGCCGGGGACGTGATCGGCGATTACCGCATTCAAGGCGGCGCAGAGGTGGGCAAGCGTTTCGCGTTCCTTGACCAGGCCCATTATTCGATGGTGAAAACCAATACGTTCAACGGGGTCCAGCTTCCCAGCATCTATCTGTGGGACAGCGAAACCGACCACCTCGAGCTGGTGAAAGAGTTCGGCTACGACACCTTCCGCGACAGGTTGAGCTGAGGACCAAGCAGGGGCGCAGCGTCCCTCGTTTCTCGCAGAGGGTCGCGGCGGTCGAAGCATAGCTGGTCGCGGCCGCTTCGCTTGGCATTGTAAAGCAGCAGGTCGGCTTCGCGATAGCTTGCCTTCGGATCTGCGGGATCGACCTTGGCGAGGCCGGCGCTGGCCGTGATCGGCTCGTCCAGACCGGGCACTTCGTTATCGATCGCGAGGGGGATTGCGCGGCGCACCCGGTCGAGTTCGAGCGCGGCCAGTTCGACCGACGCGGCCCGGACGACGACGGCGAATTCCTCGCCCCCCAGCCGCCATGCGCCGACGAAAGAGCCGGTTGCGACCTCACGTCTCAGCATGTCGCCCAACCATTCGAGCACGCGGTCGCCCGTGGCGTGGCCATAGGTGTCGTTGACCGATTTGAAGCGATCGATGTCGATCAGGCCGAGCATGTCTCCCGCCTGCCAGACGCGCGCATCGTAATCGCGTCGATTCCCAAGGCCCGTCAGCGCATCGTGGCGTGCCTCGCGCGCCAGATCGTCGCTGACGGCAAGAGCGGCGTCGCGTTCCTCCCGCAGGGCTTTGACGCGCCAGCCCACGGCCGCCATCAGCGCAGCAGCTTCGAACGCCAGAGACAGGTAGAAGCCGAAGTCGGCGATCGGCGGGAGCGAGTAAAGGCCGAGGTTGCGGACCAGCCGTTCGATGGAAAATACGAAGGGTACGCTCCACGCCATGACGAATACACGCGCGGCCTCGCTACCCTTGCGCCACGCCGAGGTGGTGATCACCAGTGTGGCGATGGAACCGGGGATGAAGCAGAGGTTGTAAGCGGCGCGCATGCTCATACCCAGCAGGGCGCCAAGCGGAAGCAGAAAGCCGCCTGCAAATACCAGCAGGCCGCACGCGATTGCCACCCGCCGCATGGCAGGCGTGATTGCGTCGCGTTCAAAGAAGGTCAGCGCGAAGGGGGCGAGCAGGGCGATCGCCCAGGCGAGAGTGGCGTAGGAAATCACCGAACGCGTCCAGAGCGAGATGCCCGGCGCAATCAGGAATATGAGGGAGCCCGCAGTGGTGACGTAAATGACCAGCAGAACCGAGAAAGCGAAATGCACGGCGGCGAACCAGCGGCGCAGCGCGATCGCCATGAAACCGCTGACAATCGCGGTAAGTATGAGCATGCCGAGGACCACGCCGAGCAGCACCAGCGATCCGGTACGGTCGCGCTCTGCCGCTTCGGTCGACACGACCTTGAGCCCATGGGCGAGATCGGGCCCAAGCGGACGATCGACGCGCACGAACAAGGGGCCGGTGCCGCCAAGGCTGTGCAAGGGGAGGGCAAAGCGGGTGCCGGTCGTCCAGTTCTTTGCAAGCGCGGCGGAACTCATGGCCCGGCTTGCCATGCGACCATCGGACTTTGCCCGCGCAATGATCAAGCCGCTGGATGCCATGGCATCGCCGATGAGAACCGGCTCCTCGACATGCAGCGCCTCTGCGGGGATGCGAACCCAGCTGTGATCCCCGACCGCATCGAGCTTGGCCGCATCGCATATCCAGTTCGAAGAAGCTACTGCCTCCGCCGAATCGAGCAGGTCGTCCGTAGCAAGGATGCAATTCGCCGCGCCGCTTGCTGCGCGCGCATCCACAGCCATCCCGGAAAGGAAGGTTGCGGCGAGCATCATCAGCAAATAGTGGACGGCGCGTCTCATAAAGGCGGCGCTAGCATCACATGTTTGCGTGTGGGTTAATCTTTCGCCTTTTGATAAAAAACGGTTTTTACCGGTCGCCCCATCGCAACTCAGCCTCGCCGCGACCCGGCTGCGCTTGCATTCCTATTCCAACATTTCACTTGCGATTAATGACCCACCATTTATATGCGCCGCTCCCGCTGCCCCAAGGGGACTTCCTAACCGCAAGGCAGCTTGTCGTTTCATGGTCCGCAAGGACTGTTTAGGGGGTCCCTTGAGTTGCCGCATTTCCCTGACGCCCGGTCCGTAGTTCGCGCGCTCGCGCCCGACGAACCCATCATTCTGAACCGCCCGCACGCCGCGGCGCGCGCTGCCCGTTTCTTCGTCGAGAAGTTTCCGGGTAAGTCGCTCTATGCGGTGAAGGCCAACCCGTCGCCGGATCTGGTCCAGATCCTGTGGGACAATGGCGTGACGCATTACGACGTGGCTTCGATCGCCGAAGTGCGGCTGGTGCGTGCGACGCTGCCCGAGGCGACGCTCTGCTTCATGCATCCGGTGAAGGCGCCCAGCGCCATTCGCGAAGCCTATCGCCAGCACGGCGTGAAGACCTTCAGTCTCGATTCCGTCGAGGAACTGGAGAAGATCGTCGATGCATGCCGTGACGATGCGGGCGAACCGGCGCAGGACCTGCGCCTGTGCATCCGTCTGCGCGTATCGAGCGAATATTCCGAGCTCAGCCTTGCGTCGAAATTCGGGTGCGACCTGACCGAGGCGCCCGCGCTGCTGCAGGAAGCGCGCCAGCATGCCGACTGGCTGGGCCTGTGTTTCCACGTGGGCAGCCAGGCGATGACGCCCTTCGCCTATGTACAGGCGCTGGAACGCGTGCGCATCGCCATCGGCGAGGCGTCGGTGGTCATCGACATGATCGACGTCGGCGGAGGTTTTCCCTCGGTCTATCCGGGGATGGAGCCTCCGCCGCTGGAAGACTACTTCCAGATCATCCACCAGAACTTCTACAATCTGCCGATCGCTTACAACGCCGAATTGTGGTGCGAGCCGGGCCGTGCGCTGTGCGCCGAATACAGCTCGCTCATCGTCAAGGTGGAGAAGCGGCGCGGCGACGAGCTGTACATCAACGATGGCGCCTATGGCGCGCTGTTCGATGCGGCTCATGTGGATTGGAAGTTCCCCGTGCGCGCGCTCGAAGACGATCTGATCAAGCCTGAGATGGATTTCGCCTTCTACGGTCCGACCTGCGACGATGCGGATTACATGCAGGGCCCATTCGTCCTGCCCGAAGATATTCAGGCAGGCGATTATATCGAGATCGGTATGCTTGGTGCATACGGCGCGGCGATGAAAACGGACTTCAACGGCTTCGGCGCTGCCGAGCGGATTGTAGTGCAGGACGAGCCGATGGCGAGCCTTTACGATGGTAGCCGCCAGCGTCCGGCGGCGGACAACGTCGTAAGCTTGCGCTAACGCGGGCTAAGCTAGCGAAGAAGAAGAAGGGCCGCCCGTGCTTCGAGCAGGGCGGCCTTTTCATTCGTTGCGACACGATCGGACTCGCGTAATCCAGCCTGACGACGCCGGACTGGATTACGCGTCTGCACGTCCGGAACGCGGGGCTTTCGATGTTTCCTGGCGCTGCTGAGGCGCACCGGGCCGCTGCTTTTTCGCTTCCAGCAACCCCGTGAAAGAGCCTGTCGGCACAAGAAGAATGTTCTTTTTCATTTCTTGCAATCGTCATCGTGAACAGTTGGCAGTGCCGATCGCTTTGCCAGCCTTTCTGTCGGATGAACGGTCGTCGGCCCATCGCACGCCATGAACGGGCGACGGACGAAGTGAACGACAATACGGCCAAAATGAGGCTGTTTCCTAGCCGTACCTTTCGCGATGGGCGTCCAGCGTCGGCCTGACCCTGCCCAACGCTTCGCCGACCAATTCGGGAAATGCGTCACGTTCCAGTTCCAGCACAGCATTGTGTGCTGCTGCTATGCGCTTCGCCCCGGCCCATTGCGTACCGATGTCGAACGCCCAGTCACGAAAAGCGTCGGCCGCACCGGCGCGCGGTTCGAGCGCCTTCGCCAATGTGGGATGAAAGCCAAGCCGGCCCGTGAATGGCATAAGCGAAAGCGGAAAGCCCTTGCGCAGATATACGAAGGTATCATCGACATGAATGGTCCCGCTCGCCCGATGAAACGCGAGCACTGACGAAAAATGCACGCTATCGTCGGAACAGACCAAGGGAACCCCGCTCGGTACCGAAAACGAGAAGTCGTCACTGTACTGCTGTGCGAGTTCGTCCTGTTCGCAGCGAGTGTCTGCCCAGGGCAAGTGGGGCAAATGTTCGTGATGTCGGGCAGTGCCATGGAGCTGCGCGTTTGGAAACGCTTCATGCATCCATTCGCAATGGAGTGTGTGGAAGGGATGCAGGTTGAGCACCGCCTTCACCCTGGCACCGCTATCGGTCAGTTTGAGGATGTCGGAATGGACGGCATCGGGGAGGGTATAACTGTCGAGAAACACAAAATTGCCGTTGGCGAGTCGAACCAGCGAGCATTGCGTTCCCACGTCGAAAAAGCCCCCGACCCGAAAACTGCCGCGAACGGACCAGAAACCGTTACCCAGATCGATGAAGGCGCTACTCATGGAAACCCCACGAAGCGTGCCGCTTCGTTGACCGGCTTGCGCTCGCTGACGACCGCATTGGCTGGAAAACTCTCGTCGGGCCAACCCAGCGCCACTGCTTTCATGATTACCTGCTCCTCTGGAATGCCCGCATGTTCGCGAACCACCGGGCTTTGCATGATGCCCTGCGAATTGATTACGCAGCCGAGGCCGCGGCTCCATGCCGCGTTGACCAGTGCGGTCGTTACGGCTCCGCAATCGAAGGGCGTGTCATCGCTTCCCGACAGTTCGCGATCATAGGCCACGATTACGCAGACCGGCGCATCGAACTGGCGAAAACCGCGCAACACCCAATCCTGCCGTTTTTCCTTATCGTCCCGTTCGATGCCCATCGCTCCGAACAATTGCTTGGCAACCCCGATCTGGCGTTCGCGATGAATGCCTGCAAAAGGCTCTCCGCGCCGGAATTCGCGGCTGTCCGGCTCACCGGCGAGAATCCGTTCCGTATTGCCTTTACGAATGCGGTCGAGAGGTTCGCCCGTGATGACATGGAAATGCCACGGCTGCGTATTCATGGATGTCGGTGAACGCATGGCGAGGGTCAGCACCTCTTCGATTATCGCCCGAGGCACCGGTTTGTCGAGGTAACCCCGGATCGAACGGCGGCTCGTCACCACCTCTTCGTACGTCATATCCGGATTGCCGCTCATCCATCTTCTCCCAAGTCTGTTCGTAGCAGGGTTAGCGCTGCGAATCGAAGGCGCAAAATCCGCTACGGCCTGGTGGGCAGGCAGGTGCCAACGTCGGGCGCAGGGAAGGTGCGGCAGTCGAAGAAGATCGCTTCTGCCGCGTTCGCGCTTGCCGAAACAAAGCTGAAGCGCACGCTTCGGCGGGCTTCTTCAGTCAGTGGCAGCTTGGCCGGAATGTTGCTCGCATCGCTCCATCCTTGCACGCGGCAGTACCCTTCGCTCCCACACAGCGCCCGTGCCTTGTCGACCAGCGCCGCTGGCGAGTCAGACGATGATACGAGCACGAAATGTATTCCCGCGCCTGGCGAAGACGGTGTTGCGTCGCCCGCTTCGGTGGTTTGGTTTACCAGCTCGGTCGTGATGCTACGCACCGCTTCGCCGCCCTGCATGAGGGTGGTGAGTGGGTTGGCCGTTGCCACGGTCAGTGCCGTTTCCTGCAAGCGCAGCGGATCCGGTTCTCCTCCGCCATAACGAGCGGAGAGTGCATTCCGCGTGCCCCAGAAACCGCGCCAGCGGAAGAAGATATGGGGGCCGACCTGCGCCACCTTGTCGAGCTTGTCGCTCCACCATGGATAGACGTAATTCGCATGAAAGTGGGTGGCGTTGCCGACAGTCGCATCGATAGCGCCGGCGAGCATTTCGTCGGCCCGTGCACGGGATGCCCGCCAGGCAGCATCGGAATAGCGACGCGCCAGCGACCCATCACAGGTGAAGCTGAACTGGCAACCGGTCGGTCGCTGCGAGCCTTCGAAGACCACGCCGCAGACTGTTTTGGCGAATGCAGGATGGCGAACGCGATTGAGTATGACCTGCATCACCGCGCGTTGATCACCGTCGCCGCCGCCCGCTTCGGCCATTCCGGCGAGAGCCAGACAGTCGCGCGCACGCGCCCGATCCGCGCTGCTTCCGCGAAACGAAAACGGAGTGGCCTTGCCCGGTCCCGCCTCTGCGAACCCGACTGCCGCATTACGGGCCTGTGCATCATCTGCGGCAAGCTGGGAGAGGATCACCGTGTCTTCGCCCGTGGCGGGAAGATCCGGTACGGCAGGAAGGGGAAGGACCTCCTCCACCGCGGCCTCCCGATCATGAACGGGAGAGTGGGGCGTCTGGTGGAAAAGCCCCAGGAACAGGAAGGGCAGCAGCAGAAGGCCGACCAACGCCAGCGCCGGAGCAAAATCGCGTTTCGATCGCGTGCCAGAACCGTTGCCATTCATCGGG
This sequence comes from Qipengyuania sp. NPDC077410, assembly GCF_044543405.1. Taxonomy (NCBI): domain Bacteria; kingdom Pseudomonadati; phylum Pseudomonadota; class Alphaproteobacteria; order Sphingomonadales; family Erythrobacteraceae; genus Qipengyuania; species Qipengyuania sp. NPDC077410. The sequence continues at coordinate 518,045 of NZ_JBITWB010000002.1, forward strand.
GCTATTTAAGCCGGTTTTTTCCCGCTTCCAGCGTCAGGCTTCGAAATAGGGTCTGTCGCCTGCGATCGTCACGCGTTCCATCACCCGCCTCGCAGGGAAATAATCGCTGGCGGCAAAATGCTGGCAGGCGCGGTTGTCCCAAAAAGCGATCGAACCAACACGCCAGCGAAAGCGGCATTGAATTTCCGCATCGCGCGCCGTGGCGAACAGGTGATCGAGTAGCCACCGACTTTCGGCCTCGTCCAGCCCATCGATGTGGGATGTGAAGGCGGTGTTGACGTAAATCGCCCGTTCGCCTGTCTCGGGATGCGTGCGGATGACAGGATGGCGCGTGGGTGGATATTGATCGTGCAGTTCTTCCGGTCGCTTGCCGAGCCGACGGGCAAAAACGCGAGCAATGTCGTGAACGGCGGTGAGACCTTCGCAGAAACGCTTCATCTGATCGGACAGCCGTTCGTACGCCATATGCATGTTCGCGAAGAGCGTGTCGCCGCCACATTCCGGCACCTCGCGCGCAAGCAGGATCGATCCGAGCGATGGTTCTTCGCGCCAAGTGACATCGGAATGCCAGGCATTTTCCTGACCGCGGCTTTTGGGTCCGTGTTCGATCCGCAGCACTTCGGGATCGGGCTGGTCCTTAGGCGTCGCCGGGTGGATTTCGAGTTTTCCAAAGTGGCGCGCAAAAGCGATATGCTGCGCCGTGGTGAGATCCTGATCGCGGAAGAAGATGACACCATGTTTGAGAAGGGCCGCCCGGATTTGAGGTATCCGATCACCGATATCCGTCGACCCCAGGTCGATGCCCAGAATTTCGGCCCCAATGGCAGGCGTCATCGGCCTGATGTCGAGCGTGCCGGTATCGAGCTTCGTGCGGTCGAAGGTAGTTGCCATTTATCTCTCTCCTCGAGGCGTAGCATGCCACAAGGGGAGGAGAACTGGCTAGAGGGTCATGCGTCGACGAACTTGCGCGCGCTTTCGCGCCGGTGCGGGCAGCCGGGCCAGCAGCACGGGCGCTTTTTCCCCTCAAGGATTTCCTCGTGCAGCCGCTCGCGACGCTTTTCGCGCGTAGCCTCCTGCTTGGCGGACAGGGTCCAGCAGATCCATTCATTTCTGGCGAGCGGGGTCAGCGCTTCCCATTTCGCCAACAGCGAAGCATCGCCATCGAGCATAGCTTTAAGTTCTGGGGTGAGCTGGTGGCGAAAGTCGGGGTCGGCTGCCTTTGCCACGCCGCTTCAGGCCGCTTTGGCCAGTTCCATATCCATCCGGTCCCAGATCTCTACCAGGGCAGACACGAGGTCGTCCATCATGGCGGGAGTGTGCGCCGGGCCGGGCGTGAAGCGGAGCCGTTCCGTGCCGCGCGGTACGGTGGGGAAATTGATCGGCTGTACGTAGACGCCGTATTCGGCAAGCAGGATGTCGCTGATCTTCTTGGCGTGAACCGGATCTCCCACCATCAGCGGGACGATATGCGTTACGCTGTCCATGACCGGAAGGCCCGCATCGCGCATCTTCTGCTTGAGCAGTTCGGCGGCAGCCTGCTGACCTTCGCGCTCCTCGCTCGACGCCTTGAGATGGCGGACCGATGCCAGCACGCCAGCCACCAGAGCAGGGCTGAGCGATGTGGTGAAAATGAAGCCGGGCGCATAGGACCGGATGCAGTCGACGATCTTCCTTTCCGCTGCGATATAGCCGCCCATCACGCCGAACGCCTTGCCCAGCGTGCCTTCGATGATGTCGATACGATGTGCCGCTTCGTCGCGTTCCGAAATGCCGCCGCCGCGCGGGCCGTACATGCCGACGGCGTGCACTTCGTCGATATAGGTCAGCGCGTTGTATTTTTCCGCAAGGTCGCAGATCGCATGGATCGGTGCGACGTCGCCATCCATCGAATAAACGCTTTCGAAGGCGATCAGCTTGGGCGTGTCCGCATCTTCGGCAGCCAGCAACTGTTCGAGGTGTTCGAGATCGTTATGGCGGAAGACGCGCTTTTCGCAGCCCGAATTACGGATGCCCGCAATCATGCTGGCGTGGTTCAATTCGTCGGAAAAGATCACGCAGCCCGGCAGCAGCTTCGCCACGGTCGACAGCGTAGCGTCATTGGAAACATAGCCGCTGGTGAACAACAGGGCCGCGTCCTTGCCGTGTAGATCCGACAGTTCGGCTTCGAGCTGGACGTGATAATGGGTGTTGCCACCGATATTGCGCGTTCCACCCGAACCGGCGCCCACATCGTGCAGCGCTTCTTCCATGGCCTCGATGACCTTGGGATGTTGCCCCATGGCGAGATAGTCGTTCGAGCACCACACGGTGACCGGCTTTGGACCGTTGTGACCAGCAAAACACCGCGCGTTAGGGAAGGCGCCCTTGTTGCGCAGGATGTCGATAAAGACACGATAGCGGCCTTCCTCATGGAGTCGGGCAATCGCTTCGTCGAAGATCTGGTCGTAGTTCACGGCGTAGTCGCTCGTATCTGCGCCGCCCTTCCGCGGCTGACTATGCGGCTCGCCCTAATCGAATGCGTTGCAAATCGCCACTGCGATCTTTGCGAACGATTCTCACCTGTCGAAACAAGCTCTGCTGGCCGAAACCCGGCTGGCTAAAGAACTTCGAGGCGATCGAGACCGATTTGCGACAGGGGCCCGCGTACCTTCTCGAAGTTTTCGAGAGAGCCGGTTGTCACGGCCCGGTCCGGTACGGTGCGCGTCATGGGCTGTCCTTCGACCAGTTGAGCGACCCGCCGCGCAATGCCGTGCGCGCCATGTACGAATCGAACGCCGGGTCCAAATGCTTCGCCGAGCTCCTGCTCGAGCAGGGGGAAGTGGGTGCAGGCGAGCACCACCGTATCGATTTCGTTGCCGCGAGCCTGCTGAACCAGCCCCCGGGCAGCTTCCGCCACGGCGTCGACGTCAACTTTCTCGCCGCGCAACTTAGCTTCCGCCAGGGTGACAAGGTCGTTGGCACCGTAACGCAGCAATTTCTTGCCGCCGGCGAATTCGCGTTCGAGATCGTCGACATATCTCTGGCGGATCGTCGCCTCGGTGCCGAGCAGGCCGAAGACGCCCGTCTGTGTCATGGCGGCAGCTGGCTTGATCGCGGGAACGGTGCCCACGATCGGAGTTTCCAGCACGTCGCGAACCATGCCGAGCGCGATCGTGCTGGCCGTGTTGCAGGCGATACAGATCAGGCGCGGCTGGTAGCGTTCGGCCATGCGGCCCAGCAGCCCCGCCACGCGGGCGGCGATTTCCGCTTCGCTTTTCGCGCCGTAGGGCAGGCCAGCCATGTCGGCTGCATAGATGATCGGCGCTTGCGGCAGCAGTGCGCGCAATTCTGCCAGCACGGTGAGCCCGCCGACACCGGAATCGAACAACAGGATGGGGGATGATGCGTCCAAAGCGGATTTTCTTTACGATGCGGGTGTGAAGGTGACGTCAGTCGGGCATTGCCCAAGGCCCGTACTTACTTTTAGAGCGAGTTCATAGAGAAAGGGCGCGACCGTTCCCGGTTCGTCCATAAGCGGAGTTTCCCGTGGAAGCATTATACGCAGCGCTGCTCGGCTACCTGATCGGATCCATTCCGTTCGGCCTTTTGCTCACCAAAGCCGCCGGCATGGGGGACGTGCGCAGTATCGGCTCCGGCAATATCGGCGCGACCAACGTACTGAGAACGGGCAACAAGGGATTGGCGGTAGCCACGCTTGTCCTGGATCTAGCCAAGGGGCTCGCTCCGGTCGTCATCGCGGGGCAGCTCTGGGGCGAAATGCCAATGGCATTCGCTGCGGGTGCTGCGGTGCTGGGACACTGTTTCCCCGTGTGGCTGGGGTTCAAAGGCGGCAAGGGCGTCGCCACCAACGCCGGCGTTTCGTTCGGCCTCGCTTGGCCGATAGGGCTCGCCTATGCTTTCGTATGGCTCAGCGTGCTGGCAATTTTCAGGGTATCTTCGCTTGCCGGTATGGCCGCGGTGGTCGCCGCCGCTGCCGCCGCACCTTTGTTCGGATACCCGCAGTTCTTTCCGGTTCTCGCCGCGATCGCGGTGGTGATCATCTACCTTCACCGCGCCAATATCACGCGCCTGATGAAGGGAGATGAACCGAAGGTCGGCGGCAGCAGGAAATGAACGCACCCGCGCATCCGGCGTTATCGCAGGAGGAAGCGTTCGCCCGTATACGCTTGCTACGTTCTCCCAATATCGGCCCGGTCAGCTATGCCATGCTGCTGCAGCGTTTCGGCGCCGCTACGGAGGCGTTGGAAGCGCTGCCCGATCTGGGAAAACGCGGCGGGAGACAGTACCGTGCGATACCGGCTGAAAAGGTCGAACGCGAGGTGGAAAGCGTGCGCAAAGCGGGCGCCAAATACCTTTTCCACGATCAGCCCGGCTATCCCGCATTGCTCCGTGAAATCGAAGGCGCGCCGCCGATCCTGACATGGCGCGGGGACCTATCGCTTGCCGCCAGACCATGCGTGGCCATCGTCGGTGCCCGCAACGCCAGTGCGGCGGCGGTCAAGCTGGCACGCGAATTTGCAAAAGGGCTGGCGGAAGCGGGCCTTACAGTCGTTTCGGGTCTTGCCCGCGGCATCGACGGCGCTGCGCATGAGGGTGCTTTTCCTCACACAATTGGCGTGATCGCCAGCGGCATCGACATTGCCTATCCCCCACAGCATGCGGAGTTGCAGGATCGGATCGCTACCGAAGGTCTGTTGCTTGCAGAACAACCTCCGGGCACCGAACCGCGTGGAAGCCACTTCCCCAGCCGCAACCGCATCATTGCCGGGCTGGCGAGCGGGACGCTCGTGGTGGAAGCGGCGGTAAAATCGGGTAGCCTCATTACAGCTCGATTGGCGGGAGAGGCCGGGCGCGAGGTCATGGCAATACCCGGCAGCCCGCTGGAAGCCCGCAGCCACGGCTGCAACCATCTGATAATGTCAGCGGCAGTAGCACAAAACTCTGGAATGTGCTTATCCGGAGTGAGCAATGACAATCCCTGCCTACGTTTACGCCCGTTTCTCCAGCATGGAGCAAGGAAAGGGCACCTCGCTAAAGCGGCAGCTTGAAAGCGCCCGCGACTTTATCAAACAACATTCCGATTGGGATTACCCTTTCACGGACCCGCTAGCGCAGCAGGAACGCGATTTCACGGATCAGGGCAAGTCCGCATACGCTGGCGTCCATCGTGAAGCTGGTGGCGCTTTGTACGAGCTTGAGCGCAAAGCTACGGCAGGGCACTTCCGAAATGGTGCTGCGCTTGTCGTTGAGAACTTGGACCGCTTAACGCGCCAAGGGTGGGAAGAAGCCCTCAAGATTCTCACGACACTCACCACTAATGGAATGAGCGTCCACACCATCCACGGTGGGAAGAGGTTCAACGCTTTCGAGAAGCCCGACATGGGGCAAGTCATTACCGTTATCGTAGAAGCGGAAGCTGACCACAGGGCCAGTGACGACAAGAGCAAGCGACTGCGCAAGGCGTGGGATGCAAAGATTGAAGCCATCCAGAATGGCGACCGCAAGGCGTTCAGCAAGCATCTGCCAGCATGGTTAGAAATTGACCCCAAGACAGGCGAATGTGTGGCGAACGAACACAGGGCCGAAATTGTCCGCGAGGTCTACGAGAAGTACGTCAATGGACAAGGACTGCCATCCATCGTCCGAGACATAAACGGACGCGGTGAAACATCATGGGCGCGAGGCTCACGCAAGGGCAATGGCTGGAACACTGCCTACCTGCACAAGCTGCTCAAGAACCGCGCAGTCCTAGGTGAGTTTGCTCCCAAGTCTCGCAAGCATAGCGAGGCGTCACACCACGCTGTCAGCAAGGGCATCGTGATACCTGACTACTATCCGCAAATTGTACCAACGGACCTGTTCAACAAAGCACAGGCGACAAAGCAACAGCGAAAGGCGATTGGTGGCAAGGAGGTAAGCCGACTGCGCAACCTGTTCGCAGGATTGGCTAGCTGCTCGGAATGCGGTTCCAAAATGTATTATCAGTTGGAACAGCGGAAGGACCGCAAGGTCCAACACAAGACGAAGAAGGGCGAAAAGCGGACCTACACGGTTCGCACAGACCGTTCCTCATTCCGCTGCAATAGCAACCGCCGTTCGGCAGGATGCACCAACAAGACGCGCATCCGATACGAGAATTTGGAAACAACCATCCTCGATGTGTTGCTCACAAGTGCGCTCGACAATCGCGACTTCGCCATGCCGGATCGCATTGCCGAGATTGAGAACGCAATCGCGGAGCGTGAACGCCACATCACCCACTTGGAAGCACAGGCCAAAAACCTAGTAGACAACCTCGCTGCTAGGTTCAGCGAAGCACTGGCAAACAGGCTTGGCGACCTAGAGGAAGAGATAGGCGCAGAGCGTGACAATAACGAAGCCCTGCGCAAAGAGCTTTCGGGAGCCAAGGGCAGCGCAAGCCCCGAACAACACATTGCCCGCGTCAGAGAGGTACGGGGCAGCTTACAGGACAAGGACGAGGAAGTCCGCTACGCTGCTCGCTCCAAAGTAAGCCACGCGCTGCGCAACATCATAGGGTCAATGACCTGCTATCCAGACAAGCGCACCTACGTCCACACGGACCTGTTCAGCATCCGTATAAACGCAGATGGCTCACACGACGTTATTGACGTTGTTGAAGACGCTAAGGCGCACAGGGAGCAACTACCAGCGCAAGTGCTGGCACAGTTGCAACGGGTGGAAGCGGGGTAAATGGACGGGAGGGCGACCCTCCTCCCGTCCTAGCGAGGAAGGAACACATAGCTGCGTCTATGTCTTGTCCCGTATCACTCGCCATTAACAGTAGGTCCAACTGCCTCGCTAGTGCTTCTAGCTGTGAGCAATCTTCTGGTAGATCGAAGGCTAGTTTGATAGCCTCACGTAGTACATCCTCGTCCATACAATGTAGTCCTTCCAATCGCGCATCTAGCACGAATCATCTACCTTGCAAGTAAAATTACAGGATAGTGTTTGACAGCTACATGTATGGCGTTATCGCGGCTGTTGAGTCTCTAGTGCGGGTGACTATGCGTTCCATACACGTAGTCCTTCCAAACCCCGCTAGAGGCTCACTCTATCTAAGATGCCCCTGTGCAGCCCTGTAAGGGTCAGACATGGAAAAGGCGCTAACTTGTAGCGCCTAGTCCTTAGCTTTGCTGTATGGGCGTTAGATACGCGGCACTTCCATTTCCACCCCGTCAATCTCGATCATAAAGTGGTCTTCGTACCGCGTGTAAAACACCGGTGTTTCATCGAACTTGATGCAGCCTTCGTTCTCGTTCCAGTAGGTAGCGTCGAGGTCCAGATTTTCTTGAATCTGCGTTACGATGAATTCGAGGTCTACGATCTGCATGTCTGTTACCTTGTGCTAGTTGGTAACAGATCTAAAAGACGCCATTCAGGAGTAAGAGCAACCAGAAAATGCAGATACAGGTAACGGCTCGTCGATAAGGCTAAGTAGGTACATGCCTGCTATCCCTATCAAGTACCTTCTACTCGCGCTGTTCGTTATCGGGCTTTGCTCAACTGCCTACTTTGGATGGCGCAGTTACAACGCTGCGATTGAGCGCGCTGCTAATCTACAGAACGAGTTAGATGACAAGGTAGCAGAGTTGGAAGCTACCAAAACAACCTATGAAGCAATCGTAGGTGGGATGGCCTCAAACGAAACCGAGAGAGTGCGGATTATTGAACGCACCGATACCATCAAGGAAGAGGTACATGCCTATCCAGTCACTACGCAATGCGTTGACAGTCCTGCTGTTAGGCACGTTCTTGGCCGCTTGTCAGACAACGCAGACAACTCCACCAAGGATTGAGTACCCCGCACCGCTGTTCGAGTGCTTAGATGCGCCTGACGCTTCCACGGTAACGGACGACACCAAGCTAGCGATCTACATTGCGGAATTGGCTGGTGCCCATGAGGACTGCAAGACGCGCCTCAAAACACTGCAAGGCATAGTGAACCAAAAATCTGGATGACATTCAGGGTCGCTGGTGTCTTCTGACATTGCTCCACAACACGGAGCAAACAGATGAACTGGTACAACATACTCAAGGGTGACACGCGGGATCAGTTGGAGAACAACTGGCGCGAGCAAGCTAAGGTCAAAGGCACCAGCAAGGAAATTGACTACAAGCCAGCCTGCAAGCTGTTCATCCCTTGGGCATCAGGCACATGGCTGCTCACAGAGCTTGAACCCGGCACTACCCTCGCATTCGGCCTCTGCGATCTAGGATTTGGTACGCCTGAACTTGGCGATGTATGCCTCCACGAACTCTACAGCGTAGAAGGCCCCGGCGGCTTGCGCGTTGAGCAGGACATTCATTTTACCGCGAAGAAAACGCTGCGCGAGTACACCAAGGATGCAATGCGTATCGGCTGCATCGTGGTATAACTACCGACAGCTTGAGGGTTGGAGACCAAGCGAAGCGAGAGCGCACCAACGCTCTCGCTTCAACCATGACTAAGCTACAGCAGGCGTATCGTAGACAGGCGCTAAGCTACCACCAAACACATCTATGAACGCCATAGCATACGCTAGTCGGTCAAAGTCTAGCACAAGGCATTCAGCTTCGAGGCTAGTATCTTCGTCAACCTGTTTTTCCAATTTGCTATCACAGTGGGTCTTTAGCCACTTATCAATCAACTCCAAAACGGTGCAGGTATTATCGGCCATCTCACGCTTTATCGCGCTAATGGTTTCTGCTGGATCATGGGGTTTCAAGTAGTCTTTGTAAGCCATAGGTAGCGACAGAAATACGGAACAGTGCAATTTCATTCTCCTAAAAAGTCAGCGTCGTTGCTGACAATTGAATGCTCTCACGAATCCCAAATCTGTCGAGCGAATTGTTTTGTAGACAGATCCCAAACCCGTGCTACCGTCTCGTCATAGCTTGGGGGTCTAAGGGGGCAGATACGCCGTAGGACGCCCTCTAAGGGGTCAAGGAAGGCGGCAATACCTTTCCCGCTTACCAACTGCACCAAACCATTTGCCAGCCATTCTGGCCCTCTATGGCCCTGATACAGAAAACCCCCAAGCCAAGGACTCAGGGGCAATCTGCGCAGCAGAGGAAAGCGTTACCGCTGCGAAACTTCCAATACTGCCGAGAAGTGGTTGATTGGAATGTAGACGACGAACGAGCGTTCGCTTTCCGTGGAATGCACTAGCACAGGCACTTTGTCGTATTCGTCCGCGTAGTGGGCAAGCTGCTCGTCCGAGATTGTCAGCTTGAATTCCTCGGTGAACAGATAGCTATCGCCTAGCCATTCAGATGAATCCCCCACCTGCTCAAACGGTACGCGCTCACCATCTTTGAACGTCGCGTGATCGTAGCTGCGGAAGTCCTCGGGGTAACGGACTAGCCCGCTGACCTCTATGGCCCCTGCTACGCCCTTCTCGACAGTGCGGCTGACAATAGCATAGCCATCCGTCCTATCGCGCGCAGTGAACCTCACAGGGGGAGCCATGAACTTGCGCAGCCCTGTTGCCTCATTGGCTTCCACTTTGACCCGCGTTGTATCGCTTGCCAGTTGTACGGCGTCGGGTGCAGCACCAAACACCGGACTAACGAACGTAAAAATGCCAACTACACTTCCAACACATAACCTAAGCATAACCTAACCTCCATGTTACAGAGGCCAGACCAGCTAAAACCAGAATAACTGGAAGTCAGCCGAAGAGTTGGAAATGGTTAGTGGTTTGTTAAGGTCATGAAAAAGCCCGCCACCGGTTAGGTAGCGGGCTTCTTGTAGACTAGCTGGATTGCAGCTTAGTCGAGAGCGGGAAGTTCCTTGTAGGCTTTGAGGACTTCGGCCTTGTTCCAGCCCTTCTTCTCGACGTTAGCGTCAAGCAACTCGTTTGCGCGTTCCTCACCGTACCGCTTGACGTTGCGACGGTGCGTAAGTTCGGGCTTAATTTCCCGAACAGTGTCGCTAGGTGCGCGCTGCGCAGTGCTAGCAGAGGACTGGTCGCGTCCTTCCCATGCCTTGCGGATCATGTCGTCCATGTCGCCCTTCTCGATAGCCTTCTTGGCTTCCTCGAAGAACGCAACAGCGTCGGCCTTGATGATTTCGTCATTGCTCGTTTGGCCCGTGGTGTTGCCCACTACGGACACGGTGCCGATGTTGAGGCCAACGGACGCACCATCCTTGCCTTCCTTGACCTTGTACCAGCGCGTAACGCTCTTGCCGGGTTCCTTCTTCACGGAAGCGATAACGCTATCCAGCTTCGTGAGCAGTTGCTTCTTCTTCGCGGGCACAGGGTCCACTACCGGAGCAGCGTGGAATTCCTTAGCGACTTCCTTGTCGGACTTGAGAAAATCGAGAGCCATGTTGAGTACCTTCCTGTTGTGCTTTGTACCAAGTGCGTCTTGTTCGCCTGAACACCGGAAAGCACCAGTCTAGGTACATTGCAACCAGAAAAGTGACATTTAGGTAAATAGGGGCATGAGCATACATTGCCCTGCAATCTACAAAGCGACGCTATCGCTAGCCGATGAGCAAGACATAGTTGAGTTTCTTAGTCTGCATACCAAGGGCGTTGAATGGCTCAGAAAGAATGGCCGGGAGGACGCTTTAGTCAATGTCTACAGCGGGAAACAGAAGATCACGTTCGTACTGAATGACCTCGAAACGGCGCTGCTAATGAGGCTTTCCTTGCAATGAAACAGAACGTCCTAGACCCCAAGACATACCTCCCCAATCACCTCATCCCAATCACATGCTGGGTTTCATACGAGCGCAATGAGGACGCAAGAGCGCAACTGCTCTACGCTGCGCATGAAGCACAAAGCGAGAATGTCAGGCGCGAAGCCAGAGTGGCAATGGCCAAGATGGAATGGGCACAAAGCAATCTTGCAGAGGGCGATTACCTGTTCCGCACATACTTCACGCCCCTGTATGAATTAGCGATCTTCCACCCCGAATGGTACGATGAAGTTTGCGAGATAGGCGCAAGCCCTTCGGACCTCCTACACCAAGTCTGCATTACCTTTGACGACGCCTTGCAATGCGAGTTGTTCAAAGCTGGCACCAGTGAGATTTACTGATGACAGCCGCCGACGTGATGATCCTAGAAAGCCGCCTAAAAGCCCTCACACGAATGCGGCTTGGCCTTCGCATACTGCGCGGACAGCACAACACCAGTTTCGACAATCCAGTGATGTTCACCTTCGGCAGCAACAGCTTCATCATTGATAGGGAAGACCTAGAAGCATTCGCGGACTTAGAGGACTTGGAAGAGAACATAGGCGCTAACCGCTTCATGAATGAGTACATGTACCCATTCCTAAGAAACTTCGCAAATTAGGTTACTTTAATTTTGCGTTTGAAGCCCTCTAGGGTGTAAATTGGTAAATACATAGAGCGTTGGGAGAGAGTTAAAACGCTTGTACGGTTTCAAGTTGGTGGGTCTTTAGTCATTCGGCACCAACACTAGAACCCTCGGAGGATGCTCTTTCCCCTCCGAGGGTTTTTATTTGAACAAAGGAAAGAGCAAGATGGATACAGATACACCAGCAACCACCCAAGCAATCAAATACGTCCTACACGTAGGCTTGTGCTACTTGATTGGCGCAGCACTTATCGAACTGGCGTTGCTCGTACTGCCGATTAGAGAATACCTGAACACGTCGCTTGGCAACGTGAGCATCTACCACTTCCTCGGACTGCTTATCGGAACGGCACTTGTCGTTGCGCTTGGTAAGAGGGCAGGTGCGCAATGAGCGGGAAGAAAGACCCTGCGACAGCGATGCTCAAAGCCGTTGCGCAGTTCTTTGAGGACCGCACGAACCGAGCAGTCATGCTGGACACAATGGCGGAAATCTCCCGCCATAAGGAATGCTGCTACCACACCAGAGAGGCGATGGAATGGACTGACGCTTTCAAGGGCACCCTTACGGAAGCGCAGCAGAAGGAATTCGAGAAGATTTGTCCTAAGGGCCGCGACATTCCGAATGAAGAACTGACTGCCCTACCAGCTTCCTACTACGAGCCGCGCGATGGACAAATTCGGGAAGAAGCCCGCGCCTACATCGAGCAGACGCTTAGGGACTACAATCGGGTCGTTCCACAGAAAGGAATAGATGTTTGGGGTCCGGACTTCGCTGACTTGCCGCCGCTCACTTTAGAGGATTTGGAGAGTGAGCAATGACACAGGAGGACGACCTAAAGTTATTCCTGCGCGATAACCTCCAAAGACGAGTGGACGCAATCGCTGAACTGGTACCGCACCTCATGGCAGCAAATGACAATGAGCAGCTAACCAGACTGCTAGGTGAGGGAAAGCAATGTCAGGCAACACTAGAGCGGTTGGATGATTTGTCAGACACAGCCCTACAAGTTGCGTGTGACAAACTAGCAGAGAAATACGGCCTCACCCCTCCAAGGAAGCGATACCCAACTAAGCGGGTCTTATACGCACCAAGGAGCAGCCCAATCCACACCCATTCAAATAAGGTAGAGATTACCGATGGAATGAGGTTCGGACAGCTACGCATAATCGAGGAAGTGCAAACCAAACTCTATGATGCCGTGTCGGGCAAAGAAAACGCAATCAAGATGCGACGCTTTAGAGCAAGGTGTGACTGCGGGACCGAAACCATAGTCTACCTATCCAACCTACGTACAGGCAAAACACGAAGCTGTGGCAGTACCATGTGCCGTGACAGATAACCTCCCACAAGAAGAGGTGAGCAAATGAATAGAGTTCAGCGCCGTACCATGCAGGTAAAGTCCTTTCGCATTCTCAAGAAGGAAGCCAAGCGCCGCAAAGCAACAGGTCCAACTAAGAATGATCTGCTTTACGCCAAGCTACACGCCGAAGAGGATGAACTTGAAGCGCAGATAGAGGAACTCTTTGACGAGAACGCAGAGCTCCAAAAAATCATAGACCGCAATGACGAGCGAATAGAAGCCTTGGATGAACGCATAGAGTTAATTTGGGAGTTACAAACCGCCTACAACAACGGCGAAGACATTCTCCTACACAAACTGCAATCAAACCCTCCAGAAGAAGAGGCAAGCAAATGAAGAAACAACACCACACCTACGGCAAGCTAGTCCTCGATGTACCAGCCGAACGAAGGGAAGAGATTGAAACGTGGGCGGCACAGATGGAAAGCGACAACCCCGAACTACACGATGCTGTCATTGAAGCTGATAAGGCGTTGTTCGAACTGCTAATGAGCATTCGTACTGGTGAGATACCAAACCCTTGGGAAGAGTGGACGGACAAACCAGTACGCTCGTTCGAATGTGATAGCGCAGTCAGTTGCCACAAGGACGATCTACCACAGGACATAAAGGACCGCCTACACGCTAGGAAGGAAGAGCTTCGCGCAGCAAACCCATTCAAGGACATGCCGGATGAAGGATTGTCCGATGAGTTCTTAAATCATCCTGACAGCAGATAACCCTCCAGAAAAGTCCACATAAGAAGGGACAAGAAGAACATGGATAAAGCAACCGATGCCGTAATGGCAAAACTAAAAGATGCCTATGTGGAGAGGGAAACGATCAAGCAAGACCGCGAACATCTACATGAAGAACTGAGAGAGGTAATCAATCGCATGGTGGATAACCACATGGAACGATGGTTGCTAAATCGGACAATCGAACTAGCGGCACAGATGAACATACCACTTGTTCAAGCTAAGATGCTGGCAAGGGAAGATGATGGGTATGACAAAGAGCGCAAGAGTTACGAGAGCAAACACGCTTGGGAAGACATCGAGGATAGACATTTCGTAATCAGCCCCATTGTAGAACACTTAGAGGTGGACCCGATGAGCTTCTGTAAAAGATCAAAATACCAGAACTGGTTGTACCGTTTGTATCGCAAGTTGGGTGGTTATTTGGGCGATAAGAAAAAGTGTGTAGAGTATCCAAATCGGTTTTGAATGATACCGTGAACCACCCTTTTTAAGCACAGACTGAACCTTGAACCCTTTTGGGTTAAATAGGTGCATGGCCAAATCCAAACAAACAACTAAGCCTAAGAGTGATGCGCAGCTTGCGATCGGGCAGGAAATGGCAGCAGGTAGCAAAGAGCTACAGGCAACCGCTAAGAAAGAAGTCCGCAAGCGCAAGCCCCACGGCAACAGCAAGTTCGATGAACGCAAGTGGAAGAAGATACTGGAATGTGTTGCTACCTATGGCGACCTTATTGAAGCCTGCGACAAACCAGACATGCCAAGCGTTACCACAATCTACCGCTGGATAAGCACGAACCCAGAACTCAAGGACGACATGCGCCAAGCGTGGGACATGTTCACGATGATAGGCAACAGCGTGAATAACAACATCCTACGGGGTGGAAAGCTATCAACGGGTGACTTTAGACGCGATGAAGCCCTAGCAGCACAGAACCGCTGGTTCATGTCCAAGACGAACCGCAGGGACTTTGGCGACAAGCAACAGGTAGACGTTATCCATCACGACCCTGTTATCCTAGACGGTATCATCATTGATGGTGATGGTGGGGATGGCGTTTAATTATTGACTGGCAGACCCGCGCGGCTGTTTACGCTGGTAGATGAGCAACATCATTGCAGACTTAGACTACATCGACAGTGTAACCAAAGACATTCAACTAAAGCTGGTGCTTAGCATCGCTTGCCATGTACGGAACCACTGGAACGACAACCCTACACTTCCAGACATACGTGACATGAGTGTTCAGCAATTAGCGGCGATCTTTATCCCACCAGACGCCCCACGCTAGCAGCATGCCAGCGGCCACCCCTAGCAGTCTTTATGTGGCGCTCATTCAGGTAGTCAGCAATGCTACGGAGGGTGGTGCATCCACTTGCCCGTGCAAGGGCCACATGGGGTTCAACAAGGGCCTTCCACTCCTGACTGCGCTCAGTACGCACTCTGGCACTCTCCGCCCTTCCTAGGGCAGATACGGCCCTTATGTTGCCACGGTCCCCACCCAGCTTAGTGCCCCGTGCCTTAGCCGCCTTCAATGCCTCCTTGGTGCGCTTGCTAATCGTCTCGGCTTCCCACTGCGCAACCTGCGCCATGATGCCTATGGTAAAGCGGTCGGCAAACGGCATGTCTGCAAAGCGGACCTCCTGCCCACTGTCGAACAGCGTATTAAGGAACGCGGCATTGCGGCTAAGCCTATCCAGCTTTGCCACTACCAGCACGGCACCTGTTAGCTTGGACAGGGCAAGAGCCTCTAGCAGCTTAGGACGAGTGTTGGACTTGCCAGACTCCACCTCGACAAACTCTGCAATGGGATCGCCCTCTATGGAACGAGACACGGCTTCACGCTGCGCTTCCAAACCCAACCCACTGTCACCCTGTTTGCGAGTGGACACGCGGTAATAGGCGACAAATTGCATGGTAGGCTCCTGTAACAACGTCCGTTGCATCAGTCGTTACAGCCGAGGACAGTAGGAAGCGACCTAAGAATGAAGGGGGTGTATTACCCCCCTCGGGCACCGCTGGCGGGATAGGCCCATTCCGTAGATTCGACCTACCTAAAACCTGTCACACCCTTCCTGTACTTTTTTCTTCTACCGTGCCAAAACCTGTCAGAAGTCAGAGCGCATAGCCAAGCAATCATTGAAGTACGTTAGACCACGACCGCTCGGAGTGGATGGTAAGTTCAGCCTTGCAATCTCCACACCGTCTCGCACCACCCTTACGCCTACAGTGTCATTGTCTAGCAGCCGCTTAATGTCATTCACACTCGTTACCAATCGAAAGCCACCTTCACCCGCAATCGCCTTCGTGTAGGTAATCGCTTCGCCATCTGCGTTTTCCAGTACGATCACACCTAGATCATCCCCCGGCGCAATGTCCCATAGATCATTGCCCACGATAAACGCTGCTGGCTTTCCGCGTTCCTTACCATAACCAAAGAACGTATTACCCTCGTCACCGAATGTAGAACCGACTGCGCACTTGTTTGCGTCAGACATGTTCATAAAAGGTACTTCCTGAGCGGTTGCACTTGTGGCCATTCCAGCTAGTACCAGACTTAGAAGTAGTTTCTTCATACGCCATCCTTCCATCAAATCACTAAACGCTATGCCGTAGCGTCACGAATTTAGCTTGTCATCCGGTAAATACTGGAATGGCGAGCACTTCCACTAAAACTAAACCGCAAGGTATCCGGCCTAACTTCGAAGGCTTTAATGACGATCAGCGGGCAGCGTATGCCCTTGCTACGTCTAACAACCATAAATTCCATCTGTTCTATGGAGGGGCAGGTAGCGGTAAATCATGGCTAATCATGTTCATCGTCCTGCTTCGTGCTTTGCGGGCACCGGACTCACGCCATGCGATCTTCCGTTTAACCCGTGCATCATGTGAGCAGACGCTTTTCGACAAGACGCTCATTGAAGTCCTGCAAGTAGGTTTCCCCGGCCTTTATGCGCAGTTGGTTGCCGCCAAGGCGTTCAATTACACTGACATGACCGTGACCCTGCCAAATGGGTCCAAGCTGTTCTTCAATGGATTGGATGAGAACCGTCTAACCAAAGTGCTTGGTGACGAGTTCAACACTGTATGGGTCAATGAGTGCAATGAGGATGGGCTTTCCTACGCTACCGTAAACGTCCTGCTCAACCGTTTACGTGCCGTTCGCAAAACCGTTGATGGCAAAGTCCTCAAGAACAAGATGTTCTTCGACTGCAACCCACGCTTCTACAGCGATTGGGAATACAAGGTCTTCATGCAGGGGATTAACCCTGAGGATGGCGATGCCATTCCACGCCCTGAGCAATGGGTAAACTGCAAACTCAGAACTTTCTCCAACCAAGCCAATCTCTCTGAGGACTACTTGGAGAACCTAGAACTCATGGGCGCTAAGGATCGTAGGCGTTACATGGAGGGTGAGTGGTCGGACCAAAACCAACACGCGCTGTTCACGGAAAAGGTCTTCGTCAGCAATCGCATTCCAAAGCCCAAGAATGTCATCACACCACAGGAAACCCTACAGCACTTGCGCGAGCAGGAGGGGATTGAACTCAACCGCGTTACCGTATCCGCTGACCCCGCTGTTACCGCTGATCCAAAGAGCGACTTAACGGGTATCACGGTTCAGGGCATCTACCTTGACGCCAATGATACTGAACATGCCGTGGTGTTGGAGGACTTGTCGGCTCGCTACACACCAGACGCCGCCTGTAAGGTAATCGCGGAAGCCTACAGGGAATGGGGCGCAAGTCGTGTCATCATGGAAAAGAACCAAGGCGGTTTGTGGCTAGAGTCCACCTTGCGCAAACACTTCCCCAATGTGCCGCTCAAGTTCGTGTCCGCTACCACTACAACGGGTGGCAAAGCCAGCCGCGCTGAACCTGTTGCTGCACAGTATGAGCGTGGTGTCGTTCATCACGTTGGGAGCCTCAAGGAACTAGAAAACCAGATGTGTGACTTTGGTAGTCCCGCCAGCCGCAAGAAGTCACCGGACAGGATGGACGCTGTTGTGTGGGGTCTAACGGAATTGTTCGACCTTGGCGCTGAGAAGCGATCCATTCCGGGCGTGAGAATTAGCCGCAAGGGCTACCGTAGATAACTCTGACCTTCGCCGGATAAGTACAGAGTCAGGGGCTTCCTCTGACCGACGTAACTTATGGGCAGAGGGCTAACTTGGCACAGCAAATCAACACACCGACACCAGAGATTGAGAAGTGGCATTCCCGCTGGCAGCGCAATCGAGACTTCGTTGATGGTGAGGAAGCCGTAAAGAGCAAGGGCGAACTCTACCTGCCTAAAGTGCGGGTGGATGACAGCTTTGCGGAATACCATGCACACCTACAGCGCACAGGCTTCTTTCCAGCCGCGTTCAAGATTGCGCAGGGTTGGATGGGGCTCATCTTTAGGAAAGACCCGACCCTAACCGCAAGCCCTCGCGCTCAACTGCTCGCTGGATTGGCAACGCGGGATGGCCTCACGCTGGATGACTTGTCCGCATGGTTTGTCCGCGAAACACTGATTACCAATTTCACTGGTGCGCTAGTCGATCATCCAAGCCGAGAAGCCTTCCCTGCCACAATGAGCGCAGCCGATGAACTGCGCCTAGGCTTCCGTCCCTATCTTGCCCGCTACACCGCCGAGAACATCTTGGAAGTGAAGCGCGGCTTCATTGGGATGCAGATTGGACTGGTTCATGTTCGTTTGCTTGAGGATGATGGCAAGCAGGTACGCGAACTGCTCATCAATGACGCTGGACAGTATGAGGTTCGTATCCACCGCGAAGCCAATGGCGGCTTCAAGCAGGTTGAACGCTACGTCCCTAAGCAGAATGGCCAGCCGCTATCCGAGATCCCTTTTGTGCTGCTCAACACCGAGGACAGCATCACACCCACCCCTAGCTTGCTGGAAAATGCCGTTGGACTGAACCACCAGCACTACCAGTTGGAAAGCCAGCTTGCCGCTGCAATCCACCTCACCCAAGCGCCTATCGCAACGATCACTGGCTATGAGCCGGCGAAGGATGATGATGGGAACGAGATTGTCGCCAATTGGCCAATCGAACCGGGCGCAGTTTGGGAATTTCCAAGCAAGGAGGTCAAGGTAGATTGGCACATTTACGAGCCAAAAGGCCAAGAACTCGTCATCAACAAGATGCGCGATTTGAAGGATGCTTTGAGTGCGATCGGCCACTCCATCCTTGCACCTGAAAAGCCAGCGCCGGAAGCTGCCGAGACGCAGCTAATCCGCCGCGCCGCTGAAAACGCAATGCTGGCAGATTTCACCAAGCGCATCGCAAGCCGCATTGAGCGCGCCTACAGCAAGTGGGGCGTTTGGATTGATGGCCAGCCTGTAACCTATGCACTCAACCTAGACTTCGTACCGCAGCCAATGGCAGCGCAACAAGCGACGCTCCTATCCAACATGGTAACAGCGGGACAGCTTTCGCTTAGAACCCTGCACGAAGCGTTGAAGCAGGGCGAATTGATGCCGCTGGACTTTGATCCTGAGGTGGAAGCGCAGCGCATTTCGGAAGAGCAAATCGACTTGCCGCCTATCGCACCCCTAGGTGAGTAATGTCGGTAAACGAGCAGCTTCAAGATAGGGCAATCCGTCACGCGGTTGCGCTCCAACGGTACGGCAAGGGATTGTCGGACAAGCTGGTGCGACTGCTCAACAGCGCAGACGCCGACATTGTGGAAACGCTAGCCAAGCGGCTCGTCGCCATTGACGAGCGAGGCTTTGACACTGGACCCGCTACCACCAAGCGATTGAAGAAGCTGCTAGAGGAAGTCCGTGCGCTCAACAGCGCAGTCTACAAGTCCCTCCATGACGAACTTGAGGGCGAGCTGGTCAAGTTTGCGGCCGCAGAGGCAGCGGCGCAGCAGACAGCCCTGCAAACCGCCCTGGTGGTTGAATTGGGCACCAAGCTACCAGCACCAGCCAGATTAGCTGCTATCGTCTCAGAGACGCCCATACAGGGCTATTTGCTCAAGCCGTGGGTCGAGGGCATGGAAAAGGCTCGCATGGACCGCATTGAGCAGCAAATCCGCATTGGACTGCTCGAAGGCGAAGGCACGGACAAGATTGTTCGCCGCATCCGTGGCAGCAAAGCCGCTGGCTACCGCGATGGCATTTTGGACAAGAGCCGCCGTTCAACGCAGAGCCTTGTTCGTACTGCCGTGACGCAGGTTAGCAACGTGGCGGCGCAGGAAACGTGGAAGGCGAATTCCAAGTACGTCAAAGGCTGGCAATTCCTCGCCACACTGGACAGCCGCACAACTGTCACCTGTGCTGGCCTCTCTGGCAAAGTGTTTCCGATTGGCGAAGGCCCTATGCCACCTCGCCACATTGCTTGCCGCTCAATTAGCGTTGCAGTCACCAAGTCCTTCCGAGAACTAGGGCTGGATAGGGACGAACTGCCTAAGGGCACCCGCGCAAGCATGGATGGCCAAGTAGCTGGCGATACCACGTTCAAGGATTGGCTGCTCAAAAAGGGCGATACCATGCAGGACAAGGTACTAGGTCCAAAGCGCGCAGAATTGTTCCGTTCTGGTAAGCTAGACCTAGATCAATTCATCAAAGCAGATGGCTCAGTCCTTACATTGGACGAACTAGAAAAGCTCTATCCCTCACTGCTCAGCTAAATAGCCGGTCATTCGATGGTGGATGGCAACACGGCGATGGTGCCACTTCCCAATTCGATGGAGAACCGGGATGAGCGAAGAAAAAGACAACACCGATCTACAGGCGCAGATTGACGCCTTGAACGAGAAACTAGCGAAAGCCGAAAAGGCTAAGAAGGACGCGCTAGGTGAGAAGTTCAAACTAGCCAATGACCTAGACGAAGAACGCACTGCCCGCGAGCAAGAACGCGAGGAAGCAGAGCGCGCCGCTGGTGACATTGCTGCGCTGGAAAAGCGCCTTACTGAAAAGTGGGAAAAGCAACTCAAAGCGGAGCAGGACAAGAACGCTACCCTAGATACCGAGTTGCGTACAATCCGCATCGACAATGAAATTAGCAAGGCATTGGATGAAGGCAATGTACTGCCTCACATGAAGCCAGTTCTTTCTTCCTACTACAAGATGATGACCAAGTACGAAGATGGACAAGGCAACATCGAAGGCAATCCAATCGCAGACTACATCAAAACTCACCTAGCTAGTGACGAGGGAGCGAACTACCGCAAGGCGAGTGAGAACACTGGCGGGAATGCCAACGACAGCACCAAAACAGTTACGATGCAGAAGCTAAGCAAGCGTCCCGAGACTCAAGCAGAGTGGGATTACTTGGATAGCCTACCAGATGCAGAACGTAACGCGCTTTGCGATGCAATTGGCGAACCTAGCCTCAAAGTCTAACCCAATAACCACAGGCATAAATAGCCGGTCAGGAACAGCTACCTGACCGGCTCCAACTTGCGAGCCGAATCAACTACGCAAAGTTGGAGAAAACTTTATGACTATTACCAATGCTACTATTGCTAGCATGGCAGGTTCCGAACGCAAGATGCAGGTCGCAGTTGACCGCATCCGCAACGAAACCAACGAACTAGTTGGTTCGGGCCTTGCAGCTACAACCGCAGAAGTGCAGGCACTCGCAAATGGCGGTCCTCGCAAGGTTTCGCTGGACTACGTGAAGCCACTTTCAGCAGACGTTTTCAACGTCACCAATGACGACATCAACGACGAAGGCGACGTTGGCGGCATGGAAGGTGCTAGCTTCAACGCTATGCGCCTCGACCTCAACTACGCATTCGGTACCACTGACCTAACGCAGATCGTCACTGGCTATGCCAAGGACGGCGACATTCGCGCTGGTCTAGCTGGTTACCAGAACGCTGTTACCAAGGGTCTAGTTGGTTCCTCGCTCATCGGTGTTCGCGCTGCTCTAGAAGCTAACGCTGTCATCACCCATGACGTAGAAGGCGACTATGACTGGCAGGCAATTTACGACGCCGCTGCAACCGCAGAAGAGTGGTCGAACCTGTTCAACATCATGCTCGTTTCGCATGGCCGTTATGCCAAGATGCAGGGCGCACAGAACGGTTTCGTTGCTCCTTCGGAGTCGAACACTCGTTTCGCTAACGCACAGGGCTACACGCTCATCAAGACCAACACTCTAACCGACGATCAGGTTGTACTGGCACGTACCGGCGCACTTGCATACGGCGAAGGTACTGCGCAGCAGGCTTTCGAAGTAGAGCGTAAGGCTAACGGCGGTAACGGCGGTGGCGCAGACATTCTGCACACTCGTTTCAGCCGCGTCGCTCAGCCAGTTGGTATGTCCTACGAAGGTGGAATTCCTACCTCGCAGGCAGCGGTTAAGACTGCTCTTGAAGCAGCCGCAAGCTGGGAACTGGTTGCTCCAGAAGCACAGTTTGGCTTCCGCTTCATCAACTTCAACACCGGCGCTTAATAGGCGACACACAGAATGGGGCCGCTCCGCAAGGGGCGGCCTTTTTCGTCTGAGGTAAATACCGGAAACTAGAACGGGGCGAACATGGACCTAGCAGCATCAAAAACCTACGCGGCAGAACGCAACCTAGAGGACTGGGGTTTGGAAGCAGATTCCGTGCTGCAAGCCAAGTTGCTCCTTGCCTCTGACTACCTAGCTGAACGCTATGACTTGAAGGCGGAATTCACAGCCGCAGAGCAAATCAAGTATGATGTTTGCCACTTCAAGATTGCCTTTGACTTCCTCGTCAATGGCGACCCATCCACACGCGCTGAACGTCTCACCACCAAGGAGAGCAGTGAGCTAACTGGTGTTGGTAAGAGCGCAAAGGAATTCGCAGAGGGTGAGCATGATCCTTACCCCGGCGTAACAAGGCTCTTGGCGCCCCTGTGCAGGGCCACACAGACCCCTAGCGTTAGCTTCGGCAAGTTGGTGCGCTAATGGCGTTTTATGACGACATGGCCCTGCTAGCGGCTTCGCTGCTCAAGGACTTCGGCACTCGCGCCACGCTGACTACGAACAATCGCACCTTCAACAAGCGGACTAACCGCATGGAGGACGAGGACAGCACAGACACCACTTGCCTTGCGGTGGTTCGTCCAATCGAAATCACAGACGAGGATGGCCGTTTGCTAAAGCAGACACAGGCAGTCCTGAACAAGCTACCCGTTGAAGGCGGCAAGCTAACAATGGGCGACAGCACTTGGACGATTGGGAAGGTAACGACTGTCAAGCCAGTTGGTAAGCCAATCGTCTACTTTGCGGAGGTGAGCTAATGAAGATTGACTTTAGCGACCTAACCGATGGCTCAATCCAAGACTTAGTGGATGAGACAGTCCTAGATGTAACCAGCAAGGTAACGCTGGACGCGCACACCAACCTAGTTGCTGGAAGCCCTGTAGATACAGGTGCGTTCCGTGGTGCTTGGACAGTCGAGACACCAAACAAAGCCTATGAAGATGGCGCAATCGAGAACGACAAGGAATACGCGGCTGCTCTAGCAGATGGCCGCTCCAAACAGGCCCCCAAGGGATGGGTCGAGAACGCAATCGAGGCGGCGACCCGCCTGTAAGGAGTTACAATGAAAATCTACATCGACGTTGATACGCTCAATGCAAAGTTTTGGGACACTGCGCTCACCTATGATGAAGGTGAGAAGTCAATTCCAGAGGACCAGATTCTCACCGAGAACGGCCCTACGCAGGAAGTGGATGAAAGCAAGCCTTGGGTTCGTTGGTCCATTAGCCCCGGCGCTTCAAAGCGCGTCACGCAAGGCAACACCAAACTGTTCAAGAACCTAGGCACTGCTCACTTTGAAGTGTTCATTCCTAAGGGCACTGGAACAGCCACAGGGGAAGAAATCCGAGACGCTATGATCGCTGCAATGGCGGATTGGCGCAGTGAGGACAAAGCCCTGCGCATCTACAAGCATGATGCAACCAAGGGTCAAGGCACGAAGGAGTGCCACCAGCTTAACGCGGTATTCTACTACGAGTCCAAGCGCGAAGCCTAACCAGACCACAGACTAAATACAGGCGGAGCCAGCGCGGCTCCCCTAGTCTATAGATACAGGAGAACCGCATGGCACTCGTTAATGCATCCGATCTTTCACACTCGATTGTGAAGGAAACTATTTTCGGGGAGACGCCTACAACTGGCGCAACCCGTTATGAACTACCTGTTGCTGCGGACCAAGAACCGCTAGCAGCTTCCGCCTCAGTTATCGCAAGCCAAACCAAGCGCCCCAACCGTTCAAGCAACGGTCAGCGTCGTGGAGCAGAGATGGTTGAAGGCTCAATGAGCACTCGTTTCGTGAAGCACGCATTCATGGACCTTCTGCTAGAAAACGCTCTCTGCAACACCTTTGCAACGAACGTCCTTAAGGCAGGTGAAGTTGACCAGACATTCTCGCTGATTACCAAGTTTGCGAACGACATGTACAAGGTCAATGCTGGTTGCGCTGTAACTGGCTTCAACATCTCCGCTAAGGGTAATGACGAAGTTTCCATTAGCTTCGACATTATTGGCAGCAAGCAGACGCGTTCTGCAACTAACAATGCTCTAACCGTAACCAACGCAACTGGACTCAACGAGTTCATTGGTTCGGAAGTCAACACCATTACGGTAGCTGGCCAGACCCTACAGGTCGCTGAACTAACCTTCTCAACCAAGCTAGACAAGCAACGCCGCTTTACACTCGGCAGCAATAGCAGCTTGGCTTATGGAGTTGCTGGTACCCGTGAGACGATCCTAACAGTCAAGGCGTACCGCGAGAGCTTCGACGTTGACACTGCAATCACCGGACTTGCACAGGCAGCTTCGTTCTCGATTGGTGGCGTTGGCACTGGCTACCGCTTCGAAATGCCAGCCTCTTACGGCGACATTCCAAAGGATACTCTATCAGAGGGTTCGGCATTCGTGGAAATCAACTTCTCGGCTGGTTACGACGCTACCGCAGGTACCAACCTCGTAATCACCAAACTCTAATCTAGACCGCACCGCTCTCCCAACCCGCGGTCTAGGGGAGGCTCGTTGCTACGGCAGCGGGCCTTTCCCGTCTGAAGGCTAAATACTTGGCCAAACATAGTATGGGAGATTCCAATGGCCAAATTCAATTTCGACATTCCAACCCGTTTTGACGAAGAGCAGGCACGTGAAGGTGTCTGGTTTGCAGTAGAAGACGAACACGAGCAGATGTGGGGCGAGTTTAAGCTAGCCTTCCTTGATGGTGACAATCCAGAGATTAAGCGCCTACGTACCAAGCTGAAAGCCAAGTACGCAAAGGACATTCGCCTAGGCAAACTGGATCAAGACAAGGTTGCAATGGAAGTGTTTCTCTCCTGCGTCCTTCTAGATTGGAAGAACGTCAAGGCAGGTGGCAAGGACGTACCTTACAGCAAGGAAGCGGCAGAAGCCTATTTTGATCTTCCACAGGTAAAGTCATTCGCATGGCCAGCCCTCCTACAGTACGCAAGCGACGTTCGCTGGTACAACGACAAGGCAGCAGACCAAGGCGTTGACCCTGTAGTGGACAAGGAAGAAACTTTGGGAAACTCCTAAAGGTACTTGATTGGACCCTCCGCGAAGACTTGGAGACGTTACAGGACCAAGCCGACGCGGGGGTATCCTACGCCATCGAAAAGATGGAGGAAGCACCAACAGAGTACAATGAATTCTACTGGTGGGCGTTTAGTGAGATAATCACAGAGCGTCCCTTGGGTATGTCCCTAGGACCAATACCTAATAGCAAAATCCAAGAGTTCTGTAACGAATGGGCCATCTGGGGGTATGAGCGTTATGTATTCACCCACTGTATGCGCCAGCTAGACAACAGACAGCTAAAAGTATTCCGAGAGCGCAGCGAGAAGCGCAACAAGGCCAAGTAGTCATCGGGGTAAATACGGGCACAGATTTATGAGGTGCCCATGTCGGAAGCTGTCAAAACAATTAGAATCCGTATTGATGCGTCGGGTGCCCAAACAGGTGCCCGACAAGTCAACTCGGCACTTGACTCAATTACCAAGCGCTCGTCCTCGATGCGAGGCGCTAATGACAATGCCGCTGGGTCGCTAGATCGACTAGGCAAGTCAATGGGCGGTGCGTCAAAGCACGGCAGGGCGATGGAAGGCATCTTGGGCGGTATTCAGGGCCGTGCAGCTTCCACCGTTCCAGTAATCGGCAATTTGGTTTCAAGCCTCGTTAGCATGGGTCCACAGGCGGCTGTCGTTGCCGCCGTTGGTGCAGCTTTCGCAATCGTAGCAACACAGGCAGTCCAAGCGGCTGCTAAGGTAGAGGTTTGGAAGGCTAACCTAAAAACCATGGTCGGTAGCGTAGAAGCTGCCGACAGTGCGTATCGCGGGTTAGTTGACTTTGCTGCAAAGACCCCATTTTCGCTAGATCAATCGGTGGAGGGTTTCACCAAACTGAGAGCGATGGGACTTTCGACAAGTGAGTCCATTCTTACTAGCTACGGTAACACTTCTGCCGCTCTTGGTAAGTCCATGAAGCAGATGATCGAGGCAGTAGCAGACGCTACCACCTTCCAATTCGAAAGACTTCTAGATTTCGGTATCAAGGCTCGTACCGAAGGCAACAAGGTATCGTTCACATTCCGTGGCGTTACTACCACAGTTGGAAAAAACGCGAAAGAAATTGAGCAGTACCTGATAAGCATCGGTCAAACTGACTTCGCTTCTGCGATGGCCGCGCAGATGACTACGATTTCAGGTGCGTTTTCGAACTTGGAAGACACCATCTTCCAGATGTTCGCCAACATCGGTGACGGGCAGCTAGGTCAACTCGTAAAAGACGTTGTTCAAACGATAACAGCAGGCGTTGAAACTTTTACTCCTTTCCTAAGCGGTATCGCGGACCTAATTGGCGGCATCATTCGGTACGTGTGGGAATTGGGTAAAGGTATCGCACAAGTGTTTACCGTCCAGTTTGGCGGTGCCGAAGGTGCGACAACCTTAGTTCAAGATTTGGGTAGAGCTTTCTCGATTGTCGGCGAAATCTTCGCTGTCCAAGGTAAAATCATTGGAACGATTTTCGGGTTCATTGCACAGGCCGCTGGAATGGTGGTTGGCCTAATCCGAAGTGCCTTCCAGAAGCTTTTTGGCTGGTTGCTACCTAGCTTCAACTTTGCTGGGCAGAGTGCAGGACAGGCCCTTATGGGTATCTTGAGCGCAGCGGAATTCATCGCTGACCAATTACCAGCCGTTTTCGCAACTGCCCTCAATGAGATCAAAGGCATGTTCGTAAGCGCCGGGCAGGCGTTCGCAGCTAGCTTGCAGGGTGACTTCTCCAAGTGGGGTGAAGTTGACCTCTCGTTCTCGAAAACAGGCAAAGCGGCTTCCGCCATGTGGAAGGGCGCAAGTGCTATCTTCCAGAATCAGGAAGCAAACCAAGCTCGTTGGGATGGCTATCTCGGTGGGGGTGACAGCAACTTAGATTATGACGGGGTATTCAACGACAAGCCGTCAGGTAGCAGTCCAGGAGGTGGACGAAGCGCGAAGGACGCGGCTGCTGAAAAGCTGAAGCTGGAACAGGAATTTTGGAAGACGCTTGAGGACCAAGCTGCCGTTGCTGCGCTCCTTCCTATTGAAGCTGAAAACCTCAAGAAGCAGCAAGAGCTACAGAAAATCCTAGGCCGTGATCTGCTCACCACTGAGCAAGAACGCGTCAACTCCGCGCTGCAATTGATCCGCACCAATGAGTTTCTAACCAGCGCCAAGGAAGCTAGCATCGAGGCCAACCGCCAAGCTGGCATCGAGGAAGAGCTAACTCAGAAGCGCGTCGCTGGAATGCGCGAGGACCAGCTAGACGTTGAGCGCCGGGTTCTAGAATTCCGCAACGACGCCTTGGCAGAAGGCGTGGACATTACCGATGAAGCCTACTTAGCAGCCGAAAGGCAGCTTCGTGTGGACGAGGAACGCCTAGCTACCAACGAGCGCATTAACGAGCAGTTGGACCGCGCCGTAGATCTCGCTGACAGGTACAGCGCCAGCTACCGATTGGCACAGGAGGCTATCGGCTTCCAAGATGATCGTGAAGCTGCTCGCGTGGCTCTCGACAGGGGCGAGATTACCCAAGACGTTTACGACGACATTCTGAGGGGAATTGACGACGCTGCCAAGGAAGGCGGCTTGCGTATGAAGGAAGAGTTCGCAGACCGCATTGTCGAACTAGGTGAACTAATCGGCGGCAAGTGGGGCAAGGCAATCTCCGGCCTAGGTGACTTGATCTACAGCCTCGTAGACGCAGCCCGTGGTGACAGCTTTGCAGGAATGGGGCCGCTGGGTGGCATCATGGACCTGTTTGGCCGCAACATGGACGGAACGCTGAACAACTTGGGCAAAGGCTTCCAAGATGGCGTCTCAGGCTCCCTAGAAAAGCTCTTCAAGGGCGAAACGTGGACGAAGCCACTCCAAGGCATGTCGGACAGCTTTAAGGGCTTCAAGGGCAGCTTAGGGCAAATCTTCGGCAAGGGCGGCGACTTCATGAAGGGTATCGGAAGCGTTATGGGAACGCTAGGCGCTGGTGCTCAGATGGGCAGCATGGTTGCTGGCGTGGGCAAGGCCATTTGGGGCAAGTTCAGCAACACAGGCGCACAGGTAGGTGGCGCACTAGGTAACATCTTCGGCCCAATCGGTTCGCTGGTTGGTTCGACCCTA
Source organism: Qipengyuania sp. NPDC077410 (assembly GCF_044543405.1). Lineage (NCBI taxonomy): Bacteria > Pseudomonadati > Pseudomonadota > Alphaproteobacteria > Sphingomonadales > Erythrobacteraceae > Qipengyuania > Qipengyuania sp. NPDC077410. The sequence continues at coordinate 546,102 of NZ_JBITWB010000002.1, forward strand.
GGCGGCATCATCGGCGGCTTGTTCAAGAAGACCAAGTACGGCACGGCGGTTGTTACATCGAATGGTGTTACAGCGCGTGGACGCGGACAGGGTAACATTGATGCTGCCGTAGAAAGCGGCAACTCCATCACCGATACGCTTGCTCGTATTGCAGACACACTAGGCGGTGGGGTTGGCAGCTTTGGCGCACTGTCGATTGGTACCTACAAGGACAAGTGGCGCGTTTCTACATCAGGCCGCACAGGCAAGATGAAGGGCAAGTATAGCGATGTTACCGACTTTGGTAAGGACGGACAGGAAGAAGCCGTTCGCTACGCTCTAAGCGTGGCAATCCAACGTGGCGCGATTACTGGCATCCGTGCTTCAACCAACCGACTGCTAAAGGCTGGTGGCGACATTGAATTGCAGCTTGAGAAGGCATTGCGCTTTGAAGGTGTGTTCAAGGAACTAGCTGCGCTCAAAGACCCTGTGCAGGCAGCAATTAGCGGCGTCAATGACGAGTTCAAAGAGCTAAAGAAGCTGTTCACGGAAGCAGGTGCTAGCGCAGCAGAATGGGCCGACCTTGAGGAATACAGAAGCCTCAAGATGCAGGAGTTGATGAAGCAGGAAACGTCCACCCTGCGTGACATTCTCAAGGAACTGAACGGCGAAGCTGGCGGCGCAAGTCCACTCGCATTGCTGACACGCGACATGGCGGAATTCGCCAAGTACCAGACGGACATTGCGGCTGGTAAGTCGATTGACCAAGGCGAGTACAGCAACCTCATTGGTAGCATTCTCGACAACGCTTCAATCTACGGCACCAACTCCGTTGAGTACCAGAACATCTTGGACCAGCTACGTGGTGCAACGGAAGGCGCAATCGAGAACATCGAAAACCGCTTCGAGAACGATCCTACAACCAACGCAATTATGGATGGCACCAACGCTACCCTAGGGGCGATTGGAAACACCAACGACATTCTATCCCGTATGGAAGAGTTGATGCGTAACGGACAGGGCATCGTCGGTGGCGGCGGTGGTGGATTGCGCTCAATCAATGGGCGTGTGGTTCAGCACTAAGGGGTAAATACCAACATGGCCAAGAAACTCATCTATTCTAACCGTGCTGGTATTCGCAACGAGTCTTGCCCGTTCGTTTATCTTTTAGGGTGGCCTGACTTAAACCAGTTTTACATTGGTGTTCGCTTTGGAAAGGGTTGTCACCCAGACGACCTTTGGACGCGATACTTTTCTAGCAGCTACAGGGTTCATGAGATTGCGCAAGAGTATGGGCCTCCACCGGTTAGAGACATCATTGGCATCTACTCATCTGAGGCCGAAGCGCGAGAAGCGGAAAAGACGCTCTTGAGAGAGAACAAAGTTCATCGCCTATCCAATTTTGTGAACCTCACAACCGGTGGCCCGGCACCTATGACGGACGAACAGCGGGCTAATCACTCCAAGGCATTAAAGAGAGCCTACGAATCTACCGAATTAAGAGAAAAACTTTCAGCCGCAGTAAAGGCATCGTGGGCAGGCGATGACGAACGAAGGCGTCAAATGAGTAGACGCGCCAGAAAGATGGGCCAACAAAGGGCTAGAAAGTATTTTACTTGGAAGGGGCAGGAATGGACTGCCGAGCAATTAGTTACTGGTAGCCACCTTACACCCCATCAATTCCTCAACAGAATGAACCAAGGCTACACGATAGAAGATGCCCTGACTACCCCGTTACGTAAGCGCTCTCGAACAAGGAAGAATTCATAATGACCATTGATCCAGAAAGAGCAGCGTTCATCAAGCATGAGTACCGCTACATAACCGCAAAGAACGCGGCAATCCTCGGTGCTGACAAGTCCGCAAGGTCTGTGGAGATTCAGGCGAACGTGAATGAAGCAACGGCGAACAGCCTTGCTGCAACCATCCTCGCACAGAACGCCAATGCTCGCATCTACGAAGTAGTAATTGAAGGGCTAATTGAGTTGGATGACTTAGTGGGAGGCATCCCGCGTTACATTCCTGAGATTGCCGAGTTTCACACAGATGGCCGGTCCTGCTTGCTCCTGTCCTACGAAGCCGACCTTGAAACAGGTCTAACAACTGGAAAGGTGCTTGGCTAATGGCATTGATACTCGTCCACCCTTACAACTTGACGGTCCTTGCCTCACAGAGCGCGGCTACTGCACCAGCAAGTAACCTGAACGTTGATTATCCCAACATGGTTTGGAAAAGCACTGGAACGACAGGGGCGTTCATTGAGGTGCGGTTGGACAGTTCGCTAAGCTGGGATTTCATTGGACTGGTAGGAGCAAACCTGTTTGCTGCCGATGCGGTACGCATTCGTTCCGCTACAAGCCAAGCCAACCTCACAGCGTCACCAGCTTACGATCAGACATTCAACGTCACTGGTACAGCGAACAGCGATTACAACCTCGTCTATCACATTCCTGCTAGCGCAAAGACACACCGCTTTATTCGCTTGGACTTTACCCTAAGCGGCAACCCGAACCCACATGTTCAGGCCAAGCGTCTCGTCATTGGCAAGAGGTTAGAAGGTGATGATGTAGACGTTGGTGCTGACTTCAACATCGAAGATACCAGCCGCATTAGCGATTATCGTGGTATCCAGATTAGCGATCCTTTTGACGCGAAGGACTCTTGGAAGTTCAGCGTAGGTTACGTCAAGGCAACTGACTACAACACCAAATGGCGCAACTTTATTAAGGGTGCTTTAGGTAAGGCAGTTCTGTTCATTCCAGACACCTTGAACAACTCGCACAATCAGGAATCGGTGTTTGGAAGGCTACAAGGTCCAACTAACGCGGGCCTGATTACGGGCGACGCCTACAAGGTAAATCTCTACATCAGGGAGGTGTAAGCCAACGCTTAAATAAGCGGTATGGCAACACCTCTTAACATCCTCGTTGAAGTAAGCCCCCTTAACGGCTCTACTCCCGTTACACTGCGCCTAGCGAGCCTAGATGCTGACCTTGTTGCCCTAGAGGCGAACGGGCAAAGCTGGCTTCCATGTATCAACCAACTGCCCAAAACGTCCGTTTCATTCTCCAAAGATGGCATCCTTGGCGACATGGAAATCAGCCGTGGTGAGGTTGGTTATGTAATTTCCAGAGACTTTGGGAACAGCGCATGGACGAACTACAAATGGAACGGTGCATTCTGCCAAATTTGGGTTGGTGAGAAGGGAAAGCCATTCTCTGCCTACCGCAAGTTCTTTCAGGGCAAAGTCAGCTCGCTTGATCGCGTTGGTATTGAAGCCAAGTTCAGCCTCTTAGGCCCGGAAGCAGACCTTACCAGTTCAATCCTGACACTTGAGTACGCTGGTACTGGTGGCCGGGAAGGCCCGTCCTCGTTGAAGGGACAGGCCAAGCCTCGCTGCTATGGTTCGCCTCGCTCCGTTGAGCCTGTCGAGATTGACCCTGTGTACCTCGTCTATCAGGTCCACGGATACGGGGCAGTCCAGAGCATCACGCCCTATGAGTTTGGTGCGCCTTTGCTGGCATCCCAGAACAAGGGCAACGTTGCGACCTACACTGCGCTTTGCAACATGACGCTGAATCCCGGCGAGTATGCGACTTGCCTTGCTGAAGGCATGTTCCGCTTCGGCGGCACTCCTACTCCCAAGGTGTCTGCAGACGTTGTAATGGCCAGCGGAAACGCGCTGTCAGACATTGCAGAAGCAGTCCTTCTAGACGCCAGCGTTCCGGTCGGTGACATTGGCGATTTCAGCGCCTTTGATAGCGTCCAGACGAACCTCTACATCACCGAGGAAAGCGACTTCCTTGAGGTCTTTTTTGGCTTGTTCAAGGAAGCTGGTGGCTACGCATTCGCAGACGCAAATGGTGTGTGGCAGTGTGGCAAGTTCTACCAGTCCACCAAGACCCCTGTTGCCCTCAAGTCCGATCGCTCAGCCTTCCCAGTGCTTTTACAGTGGAAGCAAGAGGCAGCACAGGCGCCCCTGTGGAGGGTCAAATACGGGTTTGATAAGTGCTGGGGTGTCCATGCAGACTCAGACGCCTCTCCGCTCATCAATGAGCTTGCTGGCGACCTCACAGCCGCAAAAGACGCTGCCGACGCTGCGCTTGATACTGCGAACGCGGCGGCAAGCGACGCTGCGCTAGCCTACGACGCCTTCAACACATTCGTGAGCGATGGTATTTTGGACTCAAGCGAGAAGAAGCGCATCGTGGCTGAAATTGCCGAGTATGCGGCAGAGAAACCTGGCATCGAGGCACAGGCAGACCAGTTTTCCATTACCACGGAAAAGACAGCTTTCCAGAATGCCTACACTGCTCTGACAAGCTACCTAAATGGTCTGTCGCCAGCTTACACCAATTACAGCGTTGCCACTCCGGTTAATCGCACCACGTTCCTTTCCAAGCTGACTGATTACACCAGCGCGAGACAGGACCTACTGAACAAGATTGCTTCGCTTGCTCGCATCAAGTGGAATGGTGCTTGGAACGCGACGACTACGTACTCCTTAAATGATGGTGTGACACATTTAGGTCGATCCTTCATTTCGAGAACGAACGGAAACATCAACCACAGTCCGCCTACCACGGCTACAAACAACACTTATTGGAGTATTGTCGCTGATAGGGGAGCCGAGGGCGCTCCAGCAGTAAAATTTCTAACCACAACCAATGTTACGTTAGAAGGCAGCAAGGCTACAAAAACGGGTGGTGGAACCAACTGGAACGCTGGCGTCTACTCACAAGAGGCATTCAATGGTGGTGCGTATGCATCAGCTAAGTTGGTTCAGGCAAACTCGATGCTTATGGTCGGACTTTCCACGAACAGGAACACGAGTACAACGAACAACTTCACCGCTATTGATTACGCCCTCTACGCTGATAGCAGCTCGCAGAATTATCAAGTCTACAGGAATGGCATTTACATCAATCCACTGCCTGTTACGCCACAGGCTGGCGACATTCTGGCTGTTCGCTATGACGGCAACCTCGTATCCTATTGCGTGAATGGAACAGAGTATCTTACCCACTCTGCGAGCACTGGTGAGTCCTTGTATTTCTGTGCTTCCATTAGAAGTCTCAACTCGGCGATTGATTCCATGACCTTCGGACCAATGGCTTCAAAATCAGGATTAGAAGTCTCACCATCGTCCTTTGGTGCGAAGTATGCTCCAACGGTGGACGATACCGCCGCCCTGCTTGCTGCGATTGAACATGCAAACGGAATGGGCGGTTATGTGCTCATTCCAGCAGGCAAGACCTTGTACACCTCAGGAATTTCGTTGCCCGCGAAGGCAATTATTCGCGGTTCAGATCGCTTCACATCGAAAATCAAGTTGAAGAGCGATGCAGCATTCGACACCCGCCTACTTGATGGTCGCGCAGCGCTCACTGGCAAGTCCTACGAGTTAAGCAATCTGACATTGGATGCGTCTCAATCAGACACGCTTTACCACAGTGTCGCGCTAGAAATCCATGCGGCTCAAGTTGCCCTTCGTGACTTAGAGGTGACGGGCGGAGCGATTGAAGGAATTTACCTTTATCAGTGTTCCAATTTCCAAGTCAGCGAGGTCCACTCGTACGGCAATGGGGGCTACCGAGTGGATGCTTCGGGATTGCACTTAGATACCTGTGACAATTTCATCGTTTCCAACCTCAACTCTCACGACAATGGGTTCCACGGACTTATTCTGACCGGCGCTGTTAACGGCTCGGTCAAAGGCGTTATGCGCAACAATGGGTTCGATGGTGTTCGTGCGCAGTACGGTTGTACCAACGTCGATCTAGACATTGTTTCCAGCAACAACTTCCGAGGCATCTACTTCACTACGGGCTGTAGTGATTGCACGGTTCGCGGGAAGCTAATGAACAATGGAAATGGCATTCTTACCAATGATGCCACCGGAATTACCTGCTATGCCAATGCAGGAGGCAATGCGGAATCAGACGTTTACACAGTCCAGCCTACTGACACCCTGACTTGGTTAGGCTCCCCTTCTTCACCAGTCGTCAACGCTGATAACCAAGGCAAAGTCATTAACCGAGTAGTCCGTATCTCCGACACCGGACGGCTATTAGGTGCAGCATCCATGTTCACTGCGGCACAGGTTGGCATCAAAAGTACAACGAGTGTCGCTATGTCGGCAGTTGATGCAGGATCAAGCACTTCTGTTAACGTAGCTGCCCATAACAGGACAGTTCCAGAGCTTACAGGTGCTAGGACAATCACCTACAATAGCGGCTCAGTCGTAGGACTCGGCTACAGCAAGCTCTATTACATCTATTGTGACGATCCTGACTTAGAGGGCGGCTTAGTGACCTACCATGCGACAGAAGACCCAATAGATTTGTCGGTGGCGGCAAGGGCTTATGTTGGAACGATCACAACACCGGCAGCAGGTGGTACGGAAACAGACGGTGGTTTCGGCGGCAGCGGCGGTGGCGGTGGCGGTGGCGGTGGCGCCTACCAAAACAAATTCGTCCAATACTAAATACGGTATGTTCGAAGGATTCATCCAAGCAGCTGACGGGAAAGATCAACTCTGGCGATCTGAGAAATTCGCCTGGCGTGTGCGAGTTAGGCCATTGGATGAAGTATCTTCAAAGGCTCCCACGAACGGTGAACAACCACTGACAGCAACCAGCATGAGCGTGTCAGTAAGCGTTGCACTGCTAGATGAGGCGCTAGAAGTGAGCAAAGACACAGAAGGTCGTCTTATGGTTTTTGATGCGACAAGCGTCAACTTCCCTGTAGGTCAATTAGACGACCCCGACTTCAATCCAGAAGCCATCCTTGAAAAAGCCATTCTAGATCGAATTCAAGCTGCTGAGTTGCAGTTGGAAGGCAGAGCGAGAATTGAAGCAGCTCTTTCTAGTTGGAAGAGAGATACCTTCTAGTCTCATTCTCGCTGATGCAGTCCCGCCGCCCCAAGCCACTAAATACTGCGAACTAGGCAAAGGGGTGGCTAATGGGCGACACTATCAATCTCCATTACAGCGCAGGGCTTTCCGGCGATACAGAGAATTACGAAATCCAGTACGAGATAACGGGAGACAATGATGCTCCTATTGCTCGCGCCTCGCTAACTCAAGCGTTCTTTCGTGTATTCGAAGGCACAAAGCGCAGGTTAGATAAAACGCTAGATGATCTAGCGTATGACCCGCAAACTGGCGTTCTATCCGGTCCAATTATGAACAGCGAACTTGCCTTCCTCAAGGATGGCTTGGAGTACACCTTTGCCTTTGGTGTCGTTGTATCGGGAGAGCAGCACATTCTAGATGAAGGCTTCGTACTTCCAGCGAGGTACGAGTAATGGTTAAAGCTGTCAGAATTGAACAAGCACCCTTTAAGGTAGTGAAGATGGCTCAGCGCGTTTACGCGAATGGTGAGCCAATCATGGGACCACCGGGACCAGAAGGTCCGCAAGGTCCAGCAGGACCAAGTGCGGTAGACCAGGACTTGCAGGACTTGTCCATCTTATTCGAAAACAACTTGGTATAAGGAGGACGAATAATGTCCCTAGCAAGCAATCTACAAACACTTGCTACTCGCGTAGCTACAGAGTGCAAGAGCATTCGCACCCTAACCAACGGCAACGCTGCGGACCTATCCGCGCTAACCACTACGGCAAAGACTAACCTAGTTGCTGCGCTCAATGAGTTGAAGTCAGAACTGGACAGCGTAGCAAGTTCAGGCGGTGCAACCATCAATGACGCTTCAACCACAAGCACCACGCAAACTTGGTCGGTCAGCAAGATCGCAAGCGAAATCCAAGCTGCAATTGACGATGTAACAAACGGCGCTCCTACTGCGCTAGACACTTTGGACGAACTGGCAGCGGCCCTTGGTGATGATGCGAACTTCGCTTCAACCATTACCACTGCTCTAGGCAATCGCGTTCGTACAGATACAGCGGCGCAGGGTTTGACTGGTACTCAACAGTCCAACGCTCGCACTAACATCGGAGCAGCTTCGGCAGAGGACGTTGGTAACACCGCAACTGACTTCGTGGCGACATTCAACGCTGGATTGGTGTAATGTCCAATGAGTTTAGTCAGCCAAATTGATGCGCTAGCTGTAGCGGTACGCAATAAGTTCAATGCCATCACCACGGCTCTGGATGGTAAAGCAGACGCCGACCACACTCACGCGCCACGATACGCTGCCTACTCAGGCACTAACTTCACAGTGGACTTGAACAATCTGGACAGGGCGCAGCTAACCCTTACGGGTAATGCATCGCTGACACTGACAGGCGGTACTCACCTACAGACCATTTCCATCGCAGTTAGACAGGATGCAACTGGTGGCAGGACACTGACCCTACCAGCAAGTGTTCGCTTCAACGGCACGGTGACAGAGTACACGGCTCGCACGGATGCCAATGCGCTTGATTATGTGGTCCTCGTCTACAACGCAGATGATGCAAAGTACGACTTCCTAACCGCAAGCGGCGGGGTGGCATAATGGCTGTCGTACTCCATGATAACTTCAATGATGGTGCTGCCGGTGATTGGGTAATCAACAGACCCGGTTGGGTGGCACTGCCCAATTCAACTGGTCACACGGACAAGATGCGTTTGACTGGTAGCGGTACTGCTAGAACTTCCAGTTCGTACCAGAGAGACAACGGTGCAGGACTAGGTGCAGATACTGGTTATTCCGACCATTACCTGATTATCAAACCCAACTTCACGCTACTCAACACTTATACCTATTCAGCGTTGCGCGCTAGCAATGTGTCTAGCGGTGCGACGTTTCTCATGTGTGCTCTGTTTAGCCACAATGGTCCTCAATTCAGGCGCTACGTCGATGGCAGCAATCAAGAGTTCAGTCCTGCGAATGCTCTTGGTACAACCGTGTTACCAGATGATTCCTTTCGCTTTGAAATTATCGGTGATGTAGCTCGCGCTATTAGAGTTAGGGGAGATGGTAGTGAGGTTGTAGAAATTGATAACTTCAATGTGTCCGCTCTCCCACCAAGCAACTACGCCGGTATCACCACATGGTATTCAGGCCACTATGACGAAGTAACAATTGGCAACTTCGAAGGTAGCAGTGGTGGCAATCCAACTCCAAATCACGGCCTACTGGCACTGTTCTAAGAGGTGAACCATGTATCTAGTTTTTGAAGAGCAGGCAGACAGCTTCGTCCGTGTTTGGTCCGGTATGTTCCTGCACTCATCGGGTGAGCAGCAAGCCAGCCTAGCGACGATTGAGCAAATGACGGACGCAGAAGCAGCAGAGTATCGCATCTACCGTATCACCCCTCAGATTGCTCCTGAGGGCAAGGTAATCACCAGTCGCGTCGTTGTTCGCGTCGATGGCTACGTGACGGAAGGCGTAGAGCTAGCGGACGTTGAAGAATACATCGAACCCTTGACCCCTTGGCAGTTTCGTAAGGGACCGCGCCACTTCGACAAGAAGGCCGAGGTTGAGGCGTTCATGGCGACACAGCCAGAAGAAGTGGTTGAGGCTTACGAGTACGCCACCAGCATCGACCGCAATGATCCTATCGCACTTGGCTGCAAACAGGCGCTTGGTTGGACGGACGAGTTCACGGACGAGTTCTTTCACGTGTCCGCTACGCTCTAAAGGTAAATAAGCGTATGAATTTCATACGTGACCTTTTCTCCACTGCGGACAACAGCAATTGGGAACTTGCCAGAGTCCTTACCGCCATCTTCGCAGTCGCCCTTATCGGGTACCAAGGTTACTCCATCTACAAAGGACAGGATTTCGATCCGGTCAGTTTCGCAACCGGAGCAGGTGCTATCCTAGCAGCCGGTGGACTGGGCATTAGCCTGAAAGATAAAGCGCGCTCGTCAAGCCAGCGTGGCGAGGTAACTTAATGACAACCGGGATCGCATCACAAACCACTTCCACAACCACTGTAGCGACCCCTGTGCCGCCCGTGCAGGTCCAAGACGATGGATGGACTGTCAGTGCTACTATCGCGCTTGGAGCCTTAGTCTTTGCCCTTTTTGGGGCGTTCTTCCGTTTGCACTTTCGCGCAGTGAGGACTGAGGCAAATTCTCAGGAAGCGTTGGAGATTGCAAAAGCGAACAAGGGCCGCATTGAGACTTTGGAATCACAATCCAATCTCCATGCAGAGCTTATGTCCCGCTTCGAACGCACGATGGAGAAAATCGAGGGCAAGCTGGATAGGCTCATCGAACTAAGCACCACCAAAAAGTAAGGGCCAGCCTTTCGGCTAGCCCTTCGAATCTCAGTCAATGTGCTTCCAGCGTTCGTTCGCTCGCTGAAACTCGTCGTCTATCACCGCCATCAAATCCTTTGCACAGGGTGGTCCACCAAAGTCGCTCCAATACTCGAAAAACGACGCAGCGCCGTCGCGAACTTCCCTCAAAGCCAACTGCTCTTCGTCGCAGAAGATTTCCTCCCAGCGTGGATCATGTTCGGCTATCGCTCCGAATTGGGCTACCAGTGCGCTCACGTCTGCCCCCGCATAACGGGTGAAGAGCGTCCACCATTCACGATCCAGTGCTCGTTCTTCCTCAATGTCCCATACGTAACCGGTTACGGACCCATCATGCAGGTACATGCGAGGAAAATAATGTCCATTCATGGGTTCTACATGGGCGTTTGCTTGCCAGCCAAACCGATGGGCTTCGGCAATAAACTTACTGCGACGCATCTTTACCGCGTAGGTTGTACTCATTTTCATCAACTCCATACCGACCGCAGCAGGACGGCCCTGCATTGTGTCGATCTTGCCGGTTTGGAGTATTGGGGCCGACCATTCGGCCAGCCCCATGTGATTAACAGTAACGAAGTTTGAACAAGGTCGCGTATCTAGGATCGACGAAACGAAGGCGGAAACCAATTCGCCACATTTGCACGTGACCCGTTCCAGATACCCGCATTGTCCTCGTATGGATCAGCTTCGTTCGTTTCGGTAGTTTGCGCATCCAATCGCCTAATTCAGACTTCTCCAGAATAAGATCGCGGCCATCTGCACGACGACGTTCTTTAACTCTGCGGAGCAGTTCGGCTAGCTGCCCGATTTGACCAATCGGGAACAGGGCAGGTTCACCATCATAATCCAATTCCCAATCCTCAATGGTGACGAGGAAATCCCGCTCATCTTGCTGCTCAATCCGTAGGGTTTGAAGTTCAGTTTCCATGGTCGAACTCCCGTTCGAAAGCTGCAATGTCTGCGTCATGGAAGAGCATGACTTCTAGGGTGTAGCTAGTTTCGTATGATTTGCAGTTGTCCAACAAGCGCAACATGAAATCGCCCTTGCAGTGCTTGAAGCAGAAGGTCACATAGGGCCAGCTTTCCTCTTCGCCATCCTCGCTAATCATCCACCAGACGCTGTTGTCCTGATTGATAAACAAGTTCGTGTCAGGCAATTCACCAGCGACGATGACACGGGGCACCTTTGCAGTTTTACCGCCAGCGCGGTTAACCATCACAAGATCATTGTGCCACGGGGCGAGTTTCAGGACGTTAGGGACGTTGCTAGGCGAGTCCCAGTTTTCAGACATGTATGCGGCGGCAGCTTCCTTGCTACCGGTTTCAGCGATTGCCCAATCCACGTAGGACGCTGGAAACTCGGAAAGTCGGTACTCGTAAACTTCCACGGTACCGTCGCCATGGTCATCCTCGTAATAAACTACGGGATCATCCTCGGCTGGTTTAGGGACTACGAACAGGTGTTCGGTACGGGTGTTCGTTTTGGTTTTTGCTTCAGTCATTCGCTTGCTCATGTAGAAGCCCGACAACGCAAAAGCGGGTCGGGCTTGGTTAGGCACGATGTTATGCCGATCCACACGGGCAAGCGATTCGGCCCGAGTGATCCTTCTATACCTTGGAAGTCGTTCCCGTCAATTAAAATCGGACCTGCCCGCGCTTTACATCGCTGCTAGATTGCGGGGTCGATTCCCAATCTCGGGACGGAAAATCGAACCGCGTCCCATTAAGGAACAGGTACACGGTTGGCATCGCATTCACGTAGTCCACCAGTACCGCACCAGCTAGCTTGTCGAAGCCCCGCTTGCCGGATCGCAGGTTGTGCTTTCCGGTACCTGCCTCGTCGTTCTTTTTCGCCAGCATCAGGTGGACGTTGGCATCTTCGTGGTAGCCGTTGTCGTAGATGAAAGCGAACATCGCCCCTAGGTTGTCTTGCTGCGCTAGGGTCGTGTTCGGGTCTTCGTACATCGCGCCAATGTCTGCCAGCGTGATAAGGTGGGAATTGAAGTTCCAGCGTTCCGCGCTCTTGTTCCTATCCAGCACCAAGCCAAACTGCGTCTTGCCCTTTTCCGGTTCCGGCCCGTTGTCGTAGAACTCTAGGCGGTTCTTTGGCTTCTCGACCGGAATGGAATGCGCAGGCTTATCGCTTGGCATTTCGAAAAGTGAGTTGATTAGGTCTTCTGCTCTGTTGCTCATGTTAGTTTCCTCCCCAAGTTAGTTTGAATAGTGACGCCGACTTTGCGGATGGTATGGTTACATAGAGCGTCAGGGTATCCTCTTCGAAGTTGGCCGACCCACCAAACAGTTCGAACTCATGTTCGCCTTCGATTAACCAGCGAATGCAATCCAATTGGTGCGAAATGCGAACAGCGACATAATTCTCTGCTGCATCGTGCAACGCCCAAAACACCTTCGCATCGTTTTCATCCAACTCAGCTGGATCATCTATCTCAAAATCTGGGTCGTTCGATGGAAAATGCGTCTCCGCGAAATCGTGTAGTTCTTCCCAGAAGAGCGGGTATTTGATGGCGATTGCAAATCCGAAGTCTCCGGCATCTAGTTGATCGCTGAATGTGATTTTGTAGTCCATCTTACTTCCCTCCCTTTGCCTTTTTGGCGGCAATCAAAGCAGATCGAGCAGCACGCCGTTCAGGGGACCAACCAGCCTTAGGTTTGCCCTTCGTGGACTGGCTAATTTTTGCTTTGTGTGCGGCTGATTTTGGTTTGCCCTTTTGAGCAGCACCAATCTTCTTCTTTGCTGTTTGTGTATGGTTGTCACCAGCCTTCATCCGACATACCTGTGCGCTCATTTCGCGGGTGCAGATGAAAGCGGTGTTCACGTTGAAGAGTTTAGAGCAGACGGCATCGTAGCTTCTCCACGTTAATACGAGAGCGTCTTTCGATTCTTCGTTTTGGAGTACACCTAGGCTTCCCTTGTAAGCTGCCCATTCTAGGGCCATTAGCTGCCCATCTGTGAACAGGCTTAGGAATTGGGTATAGGACAGTTCAACCGCGTTGCCTTTAGCTTTCTGGCGCCTCGTTGAAGTCTTGTGCCAGCTTTGTAGGTAGCGGACTAACCTTGGAGTAAGTTGTATCATTTGGTGGCCTTTCGAAACTATTGGACCCCGAGTGGCCACCACAGTCCTCGGGGTCCGCATAGGGGTCGAAACCCTTACGCTGTAATCCTATTCGATGCATGGATTGGTGGCCGACATCGCGATCTTTCTGCTAACCACCTATTTATCCCTTCTAGCGAATCATGTGCTCGAATGTCACTATCTTTGTTCGCTCTCTATTATTAAACGAAAAAATAGAACTGGAATTGCTGATGAAGCAATAGAGTAAGACCATTACCATACTACGTATGGTAAAGGCCCTATCCCCTGTTGGTCCACCAGAAACTCCAATCCTATTAATCGGTCCTTGGCGTTCCTCGCCTCGCTTTCGTAAACTCAAGCGGTCGATCCACTAAGGACAAATTTCTTCCAATGTAGTTCGTCTGGATGGCTTCGCCGTCGCTTTCGCTCCACCTGCGGTCGGCCTTTCGGCCTCCACTTTGGTCGCGCCTCTGGCGCTATGAATGATCTGCCGTAGGCGAGAAAAACCGGCGCGGCGAACTACCCGCGAATACTGACTGCCACACCTGTCTCGTAGTAAACTGGTTAACAACCAGAAGAACCGAGGACAACTTGGCAGCTAAGACAAATTACCTACAGAACGCAGAACTCCTGCGCGAAATCCACAAGAGCAAAGTAACCTACTGCTCGTACCTCAACCGCGAAGATGCGGACTATGATGTAATCATTTCCAGCTTCGATGAGGTAACACCTGAGAACATGGAAAAGTGGGCACAAGAAAAGCAAGATGCTCACCGCCGCACATTGCGCAGCGCCTACATCAAGAAGCACAAGAAGCGGCACGGCAAGGACTATGATGCAATCCAAGGCGATTCCGTGGACCCAGCGGACCTAGTGTACCGCTTAATGACATGGGACCACATTCCCGATCTACCGGAGGGAGTGACGAAGCCGAAGGACAAGAAGCGCATCCTTCCCTTTCCACCCTTCAAGCATTTCAAGCTGGTGGATGGCGAATTCGTGGAAGTGTGCAGGAGCCATTGGCAAGGCGGCATCCAGAACGGATGGTTTAGTGAGGACCACGGCAAACTGACAAATAACCTAGGGCAAGCCTTCATGCTGCTCGTCAAGCGGTATGGACGACGCGGAAACTGGCGCGGATACACCTACAATGATGAGATGCAGGCAGAAGGGCTTGTGGCGCTCTGTAATGGCGCTTTGAAGTTTGACGAGAGCAGAAGCAGCAATCCATTCGCCTATTACACGGTGACTGTTCAGAACGCTTTTACGAAGGTGCTGAACGCGGAGAAGAAGCAAGCCAACACCAAGGATGATTTGCGCGAGAGTGCTGGCATCATGCCTAGCTCTAACCGCCAGTCAGACAATGCGGGGTATGGCCGTGCTTAAAAAGCCAAAGCGGTGTGACTACTGCGCCAGGGAAACGCCACCCTTCGTTTCCAAGACATGCTGCCGTGTTTGCTACGACTACAACAGGAAGGCCGCTAGGGATGGCCATGAGCCTCTACCCAAGTTGGTGTTTCCAGTGATCCTTACTTTGGATGAAGCCCGCGAGGAACAGCGCAGGGATCGTGAAAAGAACGGGGAAGCGTAAGCCTCCCCGTTCCTGCAACTGTGAGCAACCTGTAAGTTAATAAGGAATGTTACAACGCTGCAACCGTAACCTTCTACTTATGTCCGCTGATAACTAGGTACATGAGCGAGTGGGAATACGACAACAGCGTCAATCCAGATGACTACTTTGGTTTCATCTACAAAATTACCAACCTAGATGATGGGCGCATCTACATCGGGCAGAAACAAATCCATACCTACAAGGGTAAGGGTAAGAAGCAGACCAAGAAGGAAGGCCCGTGGCGAAAATACTGGTCTAGCTGCAAGGAATTGAAGGAAGACGTAAAGCGGTTGGGAGAAGACAAGTTCAAGCGCGAAATCCTCCACTGGTGCCCTGAGAAAGCTGGTATGCTCTATGCGGAAGTCTTTGAGCAGTGCAGGCACAATGTCCTAGGTATCACCCTCACAGACGGTCGTAGGGCATCCTACAATGCCAACATCATGGGCAAGTTCTACAAGTCGCCTGACTGGTTTAAGCCCTAAGGCTGCAATCCCGGTAGGTACTTGGTGCCGAAGCGGCCCTTCTTTGCTGTAAGGGTTTGGCGACGAGCGCGAGGACCAAAGCTGCAATGAATCCATCCCTGTGGTGGGAATTCCAAAATCAACTGATCGAATGGCAAACTGGCCGCGATCCATTTGGCAACGGTAATGTCTGGAAAACCAGCAACCGTGAAGTCAGCCGCCTCACCATAGCAGTGTTGGGAAGTCTTGCTCCCACGAAGTGCCTTGTTCAACGCTGGACTGCGCAGGCCACTCGTAACCACGACAGGCGCAGCAAAATGATTGCGCACAGGTTGTAGGACATTCTCGCACAATCTAGCCAGCGCCAATAGCTGCGCACCATCTGGCAGGTTGGAAATGCCACGACGAGCAGCGGTATCACTGACCAGCAATTCCCGAAGTTCAAAGCTAGGGGAAAGTTTGACCCGCAAGTAGGACTTGTCTGTCTTGATTGCGGTAGCGATGGCTTGAGCAGTCTTAGGCCCCCATTTTCCATCAACGGTAAGCCCTAGGGCGTTCTGTGCGTATGTTAATTCCATACGATTAGTTATCGGCCCGTTTGACCCCTGTTTTGACCCTTCTTGCCTAAATACATGGCCAACAAGGGAGGGCACAACATGAAGATCGAAAGCACACCAATTTCTGACGCGGACATTCTAATTCAGGCTCGCAAGGACAAGCTGCAAGCTATCCGAAATGGACACAAGGGCGAGTTGCTAGAACTACTGGATAGGACGATAGCCCTGTTTGCACACGCTGCTAGCGAGGTAGCAAGTAGGAAACCTGCGGAAGATTGACTGACACTAAATTCTCATCGGAAAGGGGGCGGAGGAAACTCCCACCCCTTTTCCATGACTTCTACACAGGGTTGTCCTATTGCTCTAACTAGCCTGTTCTACCTATGTTCCGCACATGGTCAGGCACAAAACAGACACCCTCACGGCGCTCATAGGACAGGGCTACTGGCTGAAACTGTCCTGCCCCTGCGGACATACTGCTAAGATTGATCCTATGCCCCTACGGATGGCTCTGCATGATCGCGGGGCACGTGATACACTGGATGGCTTGAACGCCCGTATGCGCTGCCAGCGGTGCGGAAAGCGCAGCTTCCGCGCAGAACCCTGCTATGGTCCAGCTACATGGTCAGAGAATGGTTAAAAGCTGCGTCTCACCTCGGCCCCGAACAGCTGATTACCTCAAACACCTGTCGTACATGCTCTTCTGAGACCGAGACGGTCCAGTCTCCGTAGAGGTTTGGTAATCTCGAGAATAAATCAGGCCTTACCTTCGCTAAGGAACGGGCGTGCTCAAATGCTCCTGATCCGTGTTTTAGAACGTTGGTCAGTCGATTGATTTCACCTAAAGAAGGATGAATCGTGTAGTCTCGCGCGAGGCGATTCTTGAGCACCCAAAAATGATCTCGACGATCATTCAGATTTGTTAAGGAACGAGCCCACTTTTCCCAGTAATGAAACGCGCTGATAACAAACGCTTCCCTAATTGCCGTCATGGACAACGTTACTTCCATGTGAGTGTAATCGAGTTCATGCTGTGTGCTACTCACTAAAACCGGTGTGCCGTCTATTAGTTCGTACACGCTGTCGTCATCGCCACTTTCAAGGTAAGCTAACGATGCTTTCCTGGCATCATTAACAGCCGCAGTAGTCGTCGCCAAAGCCGCTCCATAGGCTGCTCGGATTCGGTCTAATCCCGATTGATAAAGAAACGCGATTGTGGCAGCGGGTAGTTGGACCAAATCATCTCTCGCTATGGCTACTTGAAGGGTTATCCGTTCGATGGCCAAACGGCCTTTACCTCTCCTGCATCGAACATCACGTCTTTAAAAATCACTGGGCGCAATGAGTCGCTCTGAATGGAAACCACGTCATTTCGATGATCGAAGCGCATACGCTCAGGACGACGAAGTAATTGGCGCGCCCCATCATTGTACCTACCCCAAACGCTCATCCGATGGTGGGTAACTTGATCGAGTATCTCCAAATCCACCTTCTTATGGAAGTCCTCACGCTCGGCCTTTTGCTTCATGTCAATTGAAGCTGCCCCACTATGGGGTACACCGCCCCACTGGCTGATAATCCGATTGCGAACGCTCTTAAGCGAGGTGTCAGGTGAGGGTTTGGAAGGCTTAGGAAAACGGCTTTCGGCATGGTCTCTAGCTGTTGCTTCATCTACCGGTGCTTGGATTTGTTGAGTAGGTTTCATAACCCAAAGAAGGTAGAAATAGAGGGCTAAGAACACGAGGAAGAATGCGATTGCCGAAAGGATCGTTTCTACCGTCAATCGCTCTCCAACTACCTCGCGGACCTGCTCAGGGTAAACTGCACCGAAGAACGCGACCGCTAGAGCGACGAGTGCTATGGCCTGCACGTACAGCTTCGAAAGGTGGTCGTAGATCGTTTCGCGCATAATGTCTCGTTCGCAGAAAGGTTGACTTAGTGCGCTGGACTTTGGGGGTTTTCTGTATCAGCGGCAAGCAAGCTCGTCGCTTATCAACACCCCGCCGCAAAACTTGTGCAACTGCCGCTTGCTTTATGAAATTGTTATCGATTCCGATTTTTGACTAAGTTGTTGTGTTACAATACGAATTAACTGTGAACGGCAGCTTTTCGGTCCCACGGCAGTTTATGCGCAAACATCATTGTCAGCGGAATGACCGAGATTGGGGTGGTTTGCCGACTGTCCGCGTGCTGACAAAGAGCGTCGCAAGCGGACAGTCGCACTTTAGTGAGCCGACACCTTCGAAAATACGTTCATCACCACGACGCCAGCTACTATCAACCCCATGCCCAGCATGGCGGGAGCATCAAGTTTCTGTCCTTGGAAAACCCAGGCTATGGCTGCGATCAGAACTATGCCGACGCCTGACCAAATTGCATAAGCAATGCCTGTCGGAATCGTTTTTAGTGTCAGCGATAGAAAGTAGAAAGCGACCACATAGGCGACAGCAGTGACCAGACCCGGCACCAGCTTGGTGAAACCATCCGACTGCTTCATGAAGGTGGTGCCGATCACTTCAGCGATTATGGCCAAACTCAAATAAACGTATTTCATACTCGCGCTCCACATTTGGTCCGGGAGCGCGAAACCTCATCGCGTCACACCGAACCCAGTTCGATTGACGCCGAGGCAGAGAAGAACCCGCTGAAACGGGCGCAGGAGCCACCACCCTGCTGCTCTATTTTCGACCAAGCCACAATAATGCGTTACGTGGTTAACGTCACGTCTCCTTTTGCACTTTTCCGTTTGGGTTTCGATGACCGCAATCGGGTCGTTAGCGAACAAGCGGCTTTTGAACATCTTTTTCGCTAACGACTAACTCGTCGCGCATCAAAATGCATTGGACTCAGTGTCTTGTGAGAAGTTGTGCTACTGCCGCTTGCTTTATCCGCGAAGGCGCAGTCCTGGTGCAATCTCCGGAAGATGTAACGGAACTGCTCAGGACTTTCGAGGGCGAGCCGCGCTCGACTTTTCGCGAGCCGGCGCAGGCGTTCCATTACACGCATGATGACCTCGCCGACACTCATCCCGCGGATATCGAGCAACTGCTGACGACGGCTCCGATCGGGGTCGATGAACTTATCAGGCAATCTGAAACATCTGCAGCAGCAGTGCAGTTGGCGCTACTGGAACTGGAGATCGCCGGCAGACTGGAGCGCCATGCCGCAGGGCGGGTCTCGCTCAAATGACGTCAGGTAGTTAGCTCCGAACGATCAGGGTTCACCACAATCCTGCTTGACGGCTCTTGGGAGCGGTCCCCATTTTCGCGCGTATACGCACATGCACACGTAAGGACTGCCTTCTTCACCATGCAACTGGTCATCGTCGAATCGCCCGCGAAGGCGAAAACCATCGAGAAATACCTCGGCAAGGACTTCAAGGTTCTCGCTTCCTACGGTCACGTCCGCGACCTGCCGCCCAAGGACGGCAGCGTGCGTCCGGACGAAGGGTTCGAGATGGACTGGGAGCTTTACCGGGACAAGCAGAGCCGCTTCAAGGAAATCGCCGACAACGCCAAGAAGGCCGATCGCCTGATCCTCGCGACCGACCCTGACCGCGAGGGCGAGGCGATTTCATGGCATGTGCGCGAACTGCTGCAGAAGCGCAAGGCGCTGCCTAAGGATGTCGAACGCGTTACCTTCAACGCCATTACCAAGCAGGCGGTGACCGACGCCATGAAGGCGCCGCGCGAACTGGATCAGGACCTGATCGACGCCTACCTCGCGCGCCGCGCGCTCGATTATCTGTACGGCTTCACGCTTTCGCCCGTCCTGTGGCGCCGCCTGCCCGGTGCGAAAAGCGCAGGCCGCGTGCAATCGGTCGCCCTGCGGCTGATCGTCGATCGCGAGATCGAGATCGAACAGTTCCGGGCCGACGAATACTGGTCCGTCATCGCCAAGCTGCAGCACGACGGCACGGAATTCGACGCGCGCCTCGTCAAGTTCGATGGCAAGAAGCTCGAAAAGCTGACACTGGGCGATGAAGGCAGCGCCATGGCTGCCAAGCAGGCGGTCGAAGGCGCGAACTTCACGGTCGAGGAGGTCGAGACCAAGCCGTTCAAGCGCAATCCGGCTCCCCCGTTCACCACGTCGACCCTGCAGCAGGAAGCTGCGCGCAAGCTCGGTTTTTCCGCCAGCCACACCATGCGCCTCGCCCAGTCGCTCTATGAAGCCGGGGCAATCACCTACATGCGTACCGACGGGGTCGGCATGGATGGCAGCGCCATTTCCGCCTGCCGCAAGGCGATTGCCGACCGCTATGGCGGACACGCGCTGCCCGACAGCCCGCGCATGTACAAGACCAAGGCGAAGAACGCCCAGGAAGCGCACGAAGCCATCCGCCCGACCGATTTCGACCGCGACCGCGCCGGGTCGGGTGACGAGGGCAAGCTGTACGATCTTATTTTCAAGCGTGCGACGGCCAGCCAGATGGCCGCCGCCAGTCTGGAACGCACGACCGTGACCATGCGCGACCCCACCGGCCAGCACGAATTGCGCGCCACCGGACAGGTTGTGAAATATCCCGGCTTCCTTGCGGTCTACCAGGAAGGCCGCGACGATGCGGACGATGATGAGGACGGCCTGCTTCCGACTATATCCAAGGGCGATGCGCCGCTGAAACGCGGGGTCGAGGCGAACCAGCACTTCACGCAGCCACCGCCGCGCTTTTCCGAAGCCAGCCTGGTCAAGCGGCTGGAGGAACTTGGCATCGGTCGCCCGTCGACTTACGCCAGCACGATCCAGACGCTGCGCGATCGCAACTATGTGCGGATGGAAAAAAACCGTTTCTTCGCAGAGGAATCGGGCCGGCTGCTGACGGCGTTTCTTGAGCGGTTTTTCGAGCAATATGTGGCCTTCGATTACACCGCGGGCCTGGAAGACGAGCTCGACGTCGTTTCCGACGGCAAGGAAGACTGGAAAAAACTGCTCGAAGCCTTCTGGCGCGATTTCAAGCCCAAGACCGAAGAGGTGATGGACAAGAAGCCTTCGGAAGTGACCGAAGTGCTCGACGGTTTCCTCGCCGATTACCTGTTCCCCGAACGCGCCGACGGCAAGGATCCACGCCATTGCCCGCTGTGCGAAAGCGAAGGCCGCGAAGGCGGACGGCTGGCGCTGCGCGGCGGTCGCTACGGCGCCTTCGTCGCCTGTGCCAACTATCCGGAATGCAAGTACACGCGCCAGTTCGCCAAGCCCGGCGGCGCGGATGGCGATGACGGTGCTGACGACGGCGTGATGGGCGAAGACCCCGAAACCGGCCTGCCGGTGGAGCGCAAGAGCGGCCGCTTCGGCCCCTATGTCCAGCTGGGCGAGGGCAAGGAAGCGAAACGCGCGAGCATCCCCAAGGACCTCGACGATTTCGATCTCGAATGGGCGCTCAAGCTGTTGAGCCTGCCGCGCATCGTCGGAGCGCATCCCGAAACCGGCAAGGAAATCGAAGCCGCGATAGGACGTTACGGCCCGTATCTTCGCCATGATGGCAAGTATGGCAAGCTGTCGTCGACGCAGGAAGTCTTCGATGTCGGCATGAACCGCGCGGTCGATATCCTCGCCCAGGCGGCCGATCGCAAGGGCGGCGGTCGCGGCAAGGCCGAACCCATCAAGACGCTGGGCGAACATCCGACCAGCGGCGGCGAAATGAAGGTCATGCCGGGACGCTATGGCCCCTATGTGACCGATGGCACGACGAACGCGACCATCCCGAAGGACATGAAACCCGAAGACCTGACCGATGCACAGGCGATCGAGCTGATCGACGCGCGGGTCGCCAAGGGGCCGGCGAAAAAGAAGAAGGCCGCTCCGAAAAAGAAGGCCCCGGCCAAAAAGAAGGCTGCGCCCAAGAAAGCTGCTGCGAAGAAAAAGCCGGCGGCCAAGAAAGCGAAGGCAGACTGATGGCCAAGGAACGTTTCGAACGCCACAAGCAGCCGTGGAACGGCGAGGAAGCAGGTCAGCTGCGCACCCTTGCCGCCAAGGGCAAGGGGCTGAAGGAGATCGCCAAGGCGCTCAATCGCAGCGAGGAATCGACCAAGGACTTCGCCAAGAAGAACAAGATCGACATCGCGAAGAAGCGTTAAGGCACAGGGAAAGGCCGCCCGCGATGGCGTCAAAGCAAACGACCGGGCCAGGCCATGGCCGGATCGATCAGGACAATACTGCGCCCGGCCTGCTCGAGATGGACGGGCTGCCGATGCCGCGCCGCATCTGGGCGATCTGCGCAATTAGTTTCGGAACGGCCCTGTTCGTCGTGGACGGCGCCATCGCCAATGTCGCCCTCCCGACAATCGCGCGCGACCTTTCGGTAAGCAATGGCGCGGTAACGAGCGTCGTCACCGTGTATCAACTCGTGATGGTGATGGTGCTGCTGCCCTTCGCCACGATTGGTGATAGGATCGGGCACCGGCGTTTGTATCAGATCGGCCAGGTCATCTTCTTCCTCGCATCCGCGGCTGCGTTGCTGATCGACAGCTTCTGGCATCTGATTGCGGTGCGGGTACTGCAGAGCTTCGGCGCGGGGATCGCATTGGCTGTGTCGGCGGCGATGTTGAGGACCATCTATCCGGCCAAGAGCCTGGGCAGCGGGTTGGGGATCAACAGCGTGATCGTTGCGACTTCCTATGCAGTGGCACCTACACTGGGTGGCTTCATCGTCGAACATCTCGACTGGCGGTGGGTTTTCGTAGCCGCCGCGCCCTTGGCACTGATCTCGCTGGCGATCGGCCGGTTTCTGCCCGAACCTGAACCGCGTTCTGGCCGCGTCGATACGATAAGCGGCCTGTGGAGCGCATTGACCGCGCTCTTGCTGATCGGCGGACTGACGCTCGCGACACACGATATGATCGTCCCCGGTTTTGCCGCGATCGTGGCGGGGGTAATCTCAGCCTTTCTGCTGACCCGGCGGGAAAACGGCAAGGAACGCCCGATTCTGCCGGTGGACCTCATGCGGCGTCCGGTGATCGGATTGTCCGTGCTGGCGGCGGTATGCGCGTTCGTAGCCTCCGCCATGCTGATCGTGGCACTGCCTTTCCGGTTCGAACAGGGCATGGGCTATGCGCCGGACGAGGTCGGTCTGTTGATCGCACCGTTCCCCCTGACCATGCTGGTGGTCGCGCCTGCGGCGGGTTGGCTGTCGGACCGCATCTCGCCATCGGTCATGGGCGTGGTCGGCATGGGGATCGCGATTGCGGGACTGCTATGTCTCACGTTTATGCCCGACCATCTGGGTGCAGCGGGTATCGCCTGGCGGCTGTCGCTCTGCGCCTTGGGCTTCGGCCTGTTCCTTGCACCAAACTCACGGCTGATGATCGGCAGCGCGCCCAAGGACCGCGCTGCGGCCGCGGGCGGAATGCTGTCGACAGCACGTCTGTTCGGCCAATCGACCGGAGCGGCGGTCGTCGG
Source organism: Qipengyuania sp. NPDC077410 (assembly GCF_044543405.1). NCBI lineage: Bacteria > Pseudomonadati > Pseudomonadota > Alphaproteobacteria > Sphingomonadales > Erythrobacteraceae > Qipengyuania > Qipengyuania sp. NPDC077410. Next base: position 569,414 of record NZ_JBITWB010000002.1, read on the forward strand.
TCTGGTGCTGGCGATCGGGCTGGGGCTGGGAGCCACACCCTTTGCTATCGCGTTGGCGTTCTGCGTCCTTGCGATGGCTTGTAGCGCGTACCGCTACAAGGCGACGGGGGCCACACTGAGACGCACACCCCAGCACGCCGATATCGTTCGCTGATGGCCTCAGCTAAACTCGCGCACTAGCTCTTCCATTCGAGGCCCATTTCCTCGAACATTTCCTTGTCTTCGCTCCAGCGTTCGTCGGTCTTGACGTGCAGGAACAGGTGGACCTTCTGGCCCAGCAGTTCGGTGAGTTCCTTGCGCGCCGCCTCGCCGATGGCCTTGATCCGGCTGCCGCCCTTGCCGAGCACGATGGCGCGCTGGTTGTCGCGCATGACCACGATCTGCTGGTGGATCTCGACGCTGCCATCCTTGCGCTGAATGTACTTTTCCGGGCGCACGGCGGAATCGTAGGGCAGTTCTTCGTGCAGCTGCTGGTAAAGCTGTTCGCGGGTGATCTCGGTGGCGAGAAGGCGTTCGCTGGCGTCCGACACCTGGTCTTCAGGATACATCCACGGACCTTCGGGCATCATCGCGGCAAGCGCGGCCTTCATTTCCGGCACCCCGTCGCCGGTCAGCGCCGAAACGAAATAGATGTCGGCGAAATCGATCTTGCCGCCCAGTTCCTGCGCCAGCGCCAGGAGAGGTTCCTTCTTTGCCGCATCGACCTTGTTGAGGACGAGGATCTTGCGCTCGGGCCGCGAGGCGATCTGTTCGATCAGCGGTTCCAGTTCGTGGCGGCGCTGCTTGATCGGATCGACCAGCAGCAGAACGGCATCGGCTGCCTCTGCACCTTCCCACGCCGCGCTGACCATCGCACGGTCGAGCCGGCGCTTGGGCGCGAAGATACCGGGCGTGTCGACCAGGATCATCTGCGTATCGCCGTCCAGCGCGATGCCCATCATCCGCGCCCGCGTGGTCTGCGCCTTTGCGCTGGTAATCGCGACCTTCTGGCCCACCAGCTGGTTGACCAGCGTGCTCTTGCCCGCGTTGGGCGCGCCTAGGACGGCGACCACACCGCATCTGGTTTGTTTGTCGCTCACCCGAACTTCTCCATGAATTCTCTTGCCGCCTGTTTTTCGGCTTCTTGTTTGCTTCCTGCGGTGGCTACCGCTTCACCCACCTTGTGGACCTTGACGCGTACGGTGAATTTGGCGGCATGATCAGGCCCCGATCGGTCTATCAGTTCATATTCCGGCGGTCGCCGCTGATTGCCCGCTGCCCATTCCTGCAGCGCGCTCTTGGGATGTTTGGCTTTGCCAGCCCCGCTTTCGAGCGCCGGGCGCCAGAGTAGGTGAACCATGCCGCGTGCCTGGACAAAACCGTTGTCGATGAATTCGGCGCCGAGAAGCGCTTCCATCACATCGCCCAGGATGTTGTCGCTGTCACGGCCGCCGTCGCTGCTGGCCTGTTTGGAAATCCGGATATGCGGGGCAAGCCCAATGCCGCGCGCGATGGTGGCGCACATTTCGCGGCTGACGATAGCGTTGAGCCGCTGGGCAAGCTTGCCTTCGGGCGCGTCGCTCTGGGCATAGAGCCAATCCGCAATCGACAGGCCAAGAACGCGGTCGCCAAGGAATTCCAGCCGTTCGTAATCCTGCTTCTCGCCCATGCTGCCATGGGTCAGCGCGGCAAACCACAGGGCCTCGTCCTTTAAGGTGAAGCCAGTCTCTGCAAGCCAGTCGCGGGTTTCGGGCTTGAGCGCGTTCATATGTCGCTCCCGATGCGATTCCAGCGGGCGGCGGTAAACCACGTCCACGGCAGCAGCCATTCGGCGCTTCCGTCCGTGGACCAGAGTACCCGGCTCGCTCGACCGACCAGCAGATTTGCATCGACAAATCCAACGCCCCCATCGGGAATGGCAGGAAAGCGGCTGTCGAGGGAATTGTCCCGATTGTCGCCCATCATGAACAGGTGGCGTTCGGGCACGATTACGGGTTCGGTATTATCGGGATCGATCCGGATAGGCTCGCCATTGCCATCCATAGACAATGCACCTGTACCGTCAGTCAGAAAACGTGGGCCGACATCGCCGAAGTCGATGGTCAGATAGCTTTTGCCCGAAGGTAGCGTCTCGCGAAACTGGCGGTAACGACAGAGCGTGCCATCGACGACCACGCCGCCATCGCTGCGGCAACCGGTGTTCTCGCTCATCGGGATATCGGCATAACCTGCCTCTTCCTTGGGCAAGGCTTCCCCGTTGAGGATTACCACACCGTCCCGGACCGCCACCGTGTCTCCCGGCAGGCCGATCACGCGCTTGACGTAATCGACGCCGGACACCGGGTGTTTGAAAATGGCGACATCGCCGCGTTCGGGCAGTTTCGCGAAAATCCTTCCTTCGAAAAGCGGTAGGTCAGCCGGAAGAGAATAGCGGGAATATCCGTACGGCCATTTGGCGGCCACCAGATAATCCCCGTTGCGCAATCCGGGCAGCATCGATTCGGAGGGAATGGTGAAGGGCGAGAATATGAAGCTGCGGAAGATCAGCACTGCGATCACCAGCTTGGCGACAAACCACAGGAAACTGCCGAGCGATTCCTTTTCTTGCGGCTTGGTGGAGGCATCCAAGGATGCATTCGTATCCAGCGTCGGGTCTGTCATGCGGGGTTCTCAATCATCGCCGAAGTCCCTAGTCGCAGGAGCGCAGCCATTAAAGGATTTTTGCCCGCCATGACGACCGCCGCCGAGCTCTGGGCCCGCCTCGACAATCTGCCTCGCCCTACACTTGGCGAATTGTTCAGCACGCAACGCGACGGGGGTGAGGGCGGTAGCGAACCGGGCAATGAGGAGCGCGTCGCCAATCTTTCTGGCCGGATCGAACTCGACGAAGGCGGAATATTGTTCGACTGGTCGAAGACCCATCTCGACAGTGCCGTGATCTCCGCATTCCAGGATCTGGCAGAAACGATGGACTTCGCCGGAATGCGCAAGAAACTTTTCGCGGGGGAGATCGTCAATCCGACGGAAGGCCGCGCCGCCGATCACGGCACACTGCGCGGAACGGGCGACGAGGCCAAGGTCGAAGAAGCGATGGCGCTGATCGACCGCATGGGCATGCTGGTCGAAGCGATCCACCAGGGCGCACTCGGTGAAATCGAGCACCTCATTCACATCGGCATTGGCGGCAGTGCCTTGGGCCCCGCGCTCGGGGTCGACGCGCTCTCCCGCGATCTGTCCTATTGCGATGTGCACGTCGTATCCAACATCGATGGCGTCGCGCTCGAAGAAGCTTTCGCCAAATGCGATCCGGCCAAGACCCTGATTGCTGTCGCCAGCAAGACGTTCACGACCATCGAAACGATGACCAACGCGGAAAGCGCGCTCAAATGGCTGAGTGACAACGGGGTTTCGGACCCCGGGGGACGCGTCATTGCGCTGACGGCCAATCCGGAAGGCGCCGTAGAATGGGGCGTGGACGAAACACGGATCCTTCCCTTCCAGGAAAGCGTCGGCGGGCGATATTCGATCTGGTCGAGTATCGGATTTCCGATCGCGATGGCGGTGGGTATGGATGATTTTCGCGCCTTCCTTGCCGGTGCGAAGGCTGTGGATGCGCATTTCCGGGATACCGATATCGCCGATAATCTGGTGATGCGGGCGGCCTTCGCCGATCTTTACTATGCCCGCGTTCGCGGCTGCCAGACCCGTGCCGTATTCGCCTATGACGAACGGCTGGGCCTGTTTCCCGACTATCTCCAGCAGCTCGAAATGGAATCGAATGGTAAGCGCGTCACTGTAGACATGCAGCCGGTCGACGGCCCGACTGCACCGATTACGTGGGGTGGGGTCGGCACGGATGCGCAGCACGCGGTCTTCCAGTTGCTGCATCAGGGCACGCATCTGGTTCCGGTCGATTTCATCGCCAGCATTGCGCCGGGGGACGATCTCGACCCTGCACATCACCGTATCCTGCTGATGAACTGCTTCGCCCAAGGCGCGGCATTGATGGCAGGCAAGAAGGGCGATGATCCTGCGCGCAATTATCCCGGTGACCGTCCAAGCGCGACGATCCTGTGCGACGACCTCGACGCTGCTACGCTCGGTGCACTCATCGCGTTTCACGAACACCGCACATTCGCGAATGCCGTCCTGTTGGGCATTAATCCCTTCGACCAGTTCGGGGTGGAACTGGGTAAACAGATGGCAAAGGCGATCGAACAGGGTGGCGAACGCTTTGACGCGAGTACCGAAGCGCTTTTGCAGGCAGCGGGCCTTTCGCAATGATCGGGGTCGTTCGCATCCTGCTGGCTGCCGTCGCCCTTACCTCCGCACCTTTAGCTGCGCAGGAAGAGCACCGAATCCTTTTCATCGGCAACAGCTTCACCCAGGGCGCCAACTCTGCCGTGCTGAGATATCGTCCCGACAGCGTGAACGATCTCAACGGAGAGGGCATCGGCGGCATTCCGGCGCTATTCGCCAAATTCGCCGAGCAAGCGGATCTCGATTGGGAAGTCAGCCACGAACTGCAGGGCGGAACTACGCTGGGCTTTCATTTGCGCGAGAGGCGCAAACTGATCGATCATGCCTGGGACGTGGTGGTAATGCAGGAATATTCCGTCCTCAACCCCGAGGATCCGGGGAATGCGACCGATACCGGCAGGGACGCCAGCGCGCTTGCGAAAATGTTCGAAACGGCCAATCCGAATGCGCGCGTTTATCTCATGTCGACGTGGAGCAGGGCGGACCAGACCTACAAGCCGGAAGGTCACTGGTACGGACAAACCGTAGGGCAGATGGCCATCGATCTGCGTGGCGCCATGGATCGGATCGACAACCAGGCTGAACAGATCGACGGTGTCATCCCGGTAGGCGAGGCGTGGAACCGTGCAATTGCCGCAGGCATTGCCGACGACAACCCATATGATGGGCGCGACTACGGCAAGGTCGATCTATGGAGCTACGATCACTACCACGCGAGCGCCGAAGGTTCGTACCTTGAAGCTCTCGTCGTCTTCGCAACCATTACTGGTTTCGACGTGCGCGAGTTCGGTGCGAACGAACGCGCAGCCCACGAACTCGGCATCGAACCGAAAGTGGCTGCGGGCCTTCAGTCCCTCGCGATGGAACAGGTGGAACTTGAAGCTGCCCGCTGAAGCAGCGCTGCGGGATTAAGATGACGGCTATCTCCGGACGTGTTAGACGTCTGGAATGAAGGCATGGTTCGCACGGCGCTATCTCGATCTGTTAGGATCGATATACATTTATAACGAGCATCGCGGATATACCGCACTCGACCGGGTTCTCGAAGCGGTTCGGGCAAAGCATCCTGAGGCTACAGAACTTATCGCGGCGGTCGAGAAACACCGTGCCGACGAACGTAAACATTATACCATGTTCAAGCGCTGGTTCGAACTGCGGGGGACAATGCCCATCGCGCTGGACCGGATGTTTGGCCATATCGATCGGTTCATCGAGATTACTTTCGGCTGCACCATCGACAGCCTCGATACCCAGGCCATTATCGCCAGCGACGATCTGTTCGAACGGCTTTGCCGGGTCGTTTCCCTGACCGAAAAGCGCGGTCTGAAACAGGTCGAAATCCTGCTCGATCATCCCATGGTGAAACAGGACAAGGCTCTCCACCGCATCTTCGAGATCGTCCACGTGGATGAACCCGACCATTTCCTGCCTTACGACAAATGGCTTGCCGAAAATGCGCGGCGCATGCCCAATGCGTGGGAACGGGGGATCGATCGCCTGATCCATTCCGAATTGCTTTTCATAAAATTGCCGCTCCTGTTCCTGTGGTTCCGTGCCCCTCGACTGACGGAATGGCGCGACGCGGGCGAAAGTAATCCGCGCCCGACACCACGCTCGCTGGCCACCGCCTGAGAGTTTACAAGCCCGCATGTTCGCTCGTTTCTTCACCCGCCCTGCCGGTCGCATGCTGTTGCGTAACACCGTGGTCAGCACCGGCGTCTTCCTGCTCGGTCTGGCGGTGCTGTGGGTTCTGGTCGAGAAGGCGGGAATGAATGCGGTACTGGCGACGGGATTGAGCTTCCTCGTCGCTAATAGCATCCACTATATTTTCGGCCGAACTTGGATTTTCGCCGGATCGGATCGCAAGCTTTCTACCGGCTATGCGATATTCCTCATGAATGCCATGATCGGTCTGGCAGTGACGGTCGGACTGTTCTGGGTGCTGACAGAACTCACCCCGATGAATTATCTGGTAGCGCGCGTAATCGTGTCGGTTTTCGCCGGCCTTGCCGTTTTCGGCCTCAACGCTTCGATCAATTTCCGTCAGGTCTGACGCCATTACAAATGCTCATCCGCGCGAATTGAATTGACTTTTTGCACTGCAGCATCCAGATGACTGCATCGAAGCGCGCTAGCCAGCGTGAAGCGGCGATGCCTAAAAGTTCATCGCCCCGGCCGCGCCTCGGTCCATATTTCCAGACTTCCCTTTTCACGCGGGTGGTTATTCAACCCCGCGACCGCGCGCCGATTTCGGCTGCGCGCCGCATATCGAATGCGAGTAAACATGACTCAGTTTTCAGATCTCGGGCTGTCGCAGCCCGTTCTTCAGGCCCTCGACCTGAAGGGTTACAGCGAACCCACTCCAATTCAGGCACAGGCGATCCCGGCCGTCCTCGAAGGGCGCGACCTCATGGGCATCGCGCAGACGGGGACCGGCAAGACGGCCGCCTTCATGCTGCCCAGCATCGACCGCCTGCGCGATGCCGACCGGCAGACGCCGTTCAAATCCTGTCGTATGCTGGTGCTCGCGCCGACGCGCGAACTGGCTGGGCAGATTGCCCAAAGCGCCAAGGATTACGGCGCACTTGCCGGCCTCAAGGTGCAGAGCATCGTCGGCGGTACATCGGTCAACAAGGACCGGAACAAGCTGCATCGCGGCACCGATATTCTCGTGGCGACGCCCGGTCGACTGCTCGACCTGATCGATCAGAAGGCCTTCACGCTCGACAAGGTCGAAGTGCTTGTCCTCGATGAAGCCGACCAGATGCTCGATCTGGGCTTCATTCATGCGCTGCGCCGGATCAGCCAGCTCGTGCCGGAAGATCGCCAGACGCTGTTCTTTTCGGCAACCATGCCGAAGCAGATCCAGGAACTGGTCGGCAAATATTGCCGCAACCCGGTCAAGGTCTCGGTCACGCCGGAAAGCACGACCGCAGAACGCATCGACCAGTATCTCTTCATGGTTCAGCAGGACGAGAAGCAGACGCTGCTCGAAATGATCCTGTCCGAACGCCATTCGGTACCCGGCAAGTTCGAGCGCGTGCTGATCTTTGCCCGCACCAAGCATGGTTGCGACCGGATCGTGAAGAAGCTGTCGCAGGTCGGCATCCCGGCCAACGCTATCCACGGCAACAAGAGCCAGCCGCAGCGCGAACGCGCGCTCGATGAGTTCAAGCGCGCCAAGACCCCTATTCTCGTCGCGACAGACGTTGCGGCTCGCGGGATCGATATTCCAGGCGTCAGCCACGTCCTCAATTACGAATTGCCCAATGTGCCGGAACAATATGTCCACCGCATTGGCCGGACGGCGCGTGCGGGCAAGGACGGCATCGCCATTGCCTTTTGTGCCGAAGACGAGCGCGATTATCTGAAGGATATCCGCAAGAAGACCGACGCCGAATTCGAGCGCCTTCCGCTTCCGGACAATTTCCGTGCAGTGGTCGAAGGCGTCGGACCCACGAAGCGCGAACAGAAGCCCCGCCTGGCGAGGCCGAAAGTTCGCCCCACGGGCGATGCGGCCAAGAAGCGTAAACCGAAGGTCAAGCATCCCAACCGCGCTGGTGCACCGAAGCGGGAAGGTGCGCCGGCTGGAGGCAAGAGCAGAAGCGGCAATCGCCGCCGTCGTTCAGGCGCTCGCCAGCCTGGCTAGCCCATCAGCATGAGAACAGGGGCATGCCCCTGTCCACATGATGTCATCCGCCTTGTCATTATCGAGCGCAACCGCATGGAACCTGCTTTCAAGCCGAAGATCACTCCGATCGATCGCATTCAGGAAAACCTGGTTGCCCGGGTGGAGCGGCGTGCGCTGAACTGGCTCTGCGCCAGAATGCCGCGGCGCGTATCTCCGGATATGCTGACGGCATTCGGGATGTTTGGCGCGCTGCTGGTCTTCACGGGCTATCTCGGCAGCAATCTGGATCCTGACTGGCTGTGGCTCTCGATCGGCGGATATGTCGTTCACTGGCTGGGGGACTCCCTCGATGGCAGCCTCGCGCGCTTTCGCAAGATCGAACGCCCGCGTTACGGCTATTTCCTCGACCATAGCTGCGATGGTTTTGCGACCACGCTGCTGGTGGTCGGGATCGGCCTCAGTCCCTTCGTATTGCTCGAAGTATCCCTAGTGGCGCTGGCAGGGTATCTGCTCATGTCGATCCATGCTTTTCTGTCGGTTCGCGTGCTTGGCGAACTGCGCCTTTCCTACCTCAATGCCGGGCCTACGGAGATGCGGCTGATCCTGGTTGCCCTGACCCTGGCAATGTACATCGCCGGGCGCGAAGCTCCCGTTCTGTGGCAACTCAATCCGTTCGATATTTTTGTGGGCGGGGTAGGCATACTGCTGGTCACGCTGTTCGTGACACAGACAATTCAGGTCGCGCGGCGGCTGGCGGTTGAAGAGCCTCCGCTCAACTAGCTGAAAATACTTTCCCTGGTCCGACCTTGGCAAACGCCCGATGCGTCGCGATATCGCGGGCCTGCGCAACGAGGAGCCCCGCATGTCCGACAAGTACGATTTCGATCTTTTCACAATCGGCGCAGGGTCTGGGGGCGTACGCGCCAGCCGGGTCGCGGCTGCCCACGGAGCGAAGGTCGCAATCGCTGAAGAACATCGGGTCGGCGGTACCTGTGTCATCCGCGGGTGTGTTCCCAAGAAGATGCTGATCTACGGCGCGCATTTCGCCGAGGATCTGAAAGACGCGCGCAATTTCGGCTGGTCTACCGAAAATGCCAAGTTCGACTGGGTAACCCTTCGCGACAACGTCTTGAACGATGTCGACCGCCTCGAAGGCGCCTATACCGAGACGCTGGAGAATAACGACGTCTCCATCTATCACGAGCGTGCCGAGATAACCGGACCTCACGAAATCACGCTGGCCAGCGGGACCAAGGTCACCGCCAAGCACATTCTCATCGCTACGGGTGCCCGTCCGCGGATGCCGGAGTGCCAGGGTGCGGAACACGCGATCAGTTCGAACGAGGCGTTCCATCTCGATGAACTGCCGAAGAAGATCATCATCGCAGGCGGCGGGTACATCGCGAATGAATTTGCCGGTATCTTCAACGAGTTCGGCTGCGATGTTCACATCGTCAATCGCGGTGACAAGCTGCTGCGTAGCTATGACGAAGCGGTTCGCGACCGGCTTCTGCAGATTTCGACGATGAAGGGCATCAAGTTCCGCTTCAACACCACTTTCGAATATATCAAGCCGTGCGACGACGGCGGGTATTTCGTGAAGATGTCCGATTGCGACGAGGAGAAGGCCGATCTCGTCATGTTTGCGGTCGGCCGTATTCCGAATACCGAAGGGCTCGGTCTTGAAACTGCCGGTGTAGAGCTTGGCGACAAGGGCGAGGTCAAAGTCGACCGGTTCAGCAAGACCAATGTGGATCACATCTACGCGGTGGGCGACGTGACGGATCGCGTGCAGCTGACACCTGTCGCCATTCGCGAAGGCCAGGCTTTTGCCGACAGCGTCTTCGGGAAGGGGGACCCAATTGCCGTGGACCACGGCTGCATCCCGAGTGCGGTTTTCAGCCATCCGCCCATCGCCGCGGTCGGCATGACCGAAGGCGAGGCAAAGAACAAACTCGGCAGCGTGAAGGTCTATCTGTCCGACTTCCGACCGATGAAGAACGTCCTCGCTGGGCGTAACGAGCGTAGCCTGATGAAGATGATCTGCGACGGCGACAGCGGGAAGATCGTGGGCATTCACATGATTGCACCCGAAGCCCCGGAAATGATGCAGGCGGCTGCGATTGCGGTGAAGGCCGGTCTGACCAAGGCGGATTTCGATGCCACGACCGCGATCCATCCGACGATGGCGGAAGAACTGGTCCTGATGCGCTAGTTCAGCCGCATGAGCGACAGGTCTTCGGGCCTGACGTTCACGGCGCGCAATTCGCCAGGCCATGCGCTGCGGGTGACCAGTGCCTCTGCAGCCAGGGCCATGGCGGGGGAAGTCTGCAATCCGAAGCCGCCCTGGCCGGCGAGCCAGAAGAAATCCGGTGCGTGGCTGTCGAAGCTGGCTATGGGCAAACGGTCGGGCGTAAAGCTGCGCAGACCGGCCCATTTGCTCGCCAAGCGCGGGATCGTGAGGGTGGTCGCCTGCTCGACTTCCCATGCGGCGCGGGCGACGTCTTCATCCTCGGGCTGGGCATCGCAGGGCGCGCTTGTCCCTTCGTCCATGGGGCAGGCTAGGAGGCGTCCGGCGCCTTCGGGTTCGATATAGAAGCCCGGGCCGACCGTTTTGGTGAAGGGCCATGTGGAGACATCGATCGGGACGTCGAACGTGATGACCGTACGGCGTAGCGGGCGGATGCTGATGGGTTTGACCTGCGCTAGTCCGGCAATCTCGTCGACCCAGGCCCCGGCGGCGTTGACGACCGTTCTTGCAGCGTAGCTGGTGCCCGGCGTATCGACGATCCAGCGGGTGCCATCGTGCTGCATTCCCGTGACCGGAGCGCCGCAAGCGATCGAACCTCCGTTTTTAATCAAGGCTTTACGATGCGTTTCGAGCATGGAGTGTGCATCGAGTTTGCGGCCGTTTTCGTCGAGCAGGGCGCCGCAGATCCGGTCTTCGCGCAGAACCGGGACCAGTTCGCGCGCCTCGGATACGGAGAGGCGCCGCGCCTGCGAGGACCATTCACTATAGTGATATGCAAGTCGATCAAGCGTATGATCCTGCTGTTCGAGAGCGACGAACAGTGCCGAATGGCGCCAAGCGTTCGGTTCTTCGAGCAAGGGGATGCTGGCCGCCGTCAGGGCCCGGACCAGGGCGCTGTCCATGTCGAAATGGGCGAAGGCGGCGCTACGTCCCGAAGCATGGACACCCGGAGCCGCTTCCGCTTCGCACACGACCGTCCTGCCGTGCCTTGCCAGCCGGGATGCAGCCGACAGGCCGGCGATCCCGGCGCCGATGACGAGATAATCGATCTGCAGCATGGTACCTCGTTGCTCCTCGAAACCAATCCGCCTAGCCTTCTTGCGTGCATAACGACGGGGGACGCAGATGACAGCTACGGTACTTGTGACGGGCGGCACAGGCTATATCGGCGGAGAAGTGATCGATCGGTTGCTGGCGAGGGACTACACCGTCCACACGACGGTCAGGAACAAGGCGAAGAGCGAACCGAAATTGCGCAGCCGGTGGGGTGGCGCTGGCGAGCGCCTGAAAGTGTTTCAGGCCGATCTGCTGAGCGACGAGGGCTGGGCGGAGGCGAATGCGGGTTGCAGCGCGGTTGCCCATGTCGCCTCGCCGTTTCCCCTGCGGGTACCGAAGAACAAGGACGAGCTAATCATTCCCGCCCGCGAGGGCACGCTCCGCGCACTCGAATTCGCCACTGCGGCAGGTGCTGAAAGGTTCGTTCAGACCAGCAGTGCCGCGGCGATCGCCTATGGGCAACCGGACAAGGATCATTTCACCCATCTCGACTGGACGGATCTTACCGCAGGGGTCCCGCCCTATATCGAGAGCAAGACGGTGGCTGAACGCGCGGCGCGCGACTGGGTGGCGATCCATGCGCCGGACCTGATTTTCTGTTCGATCAATCCGGTCGCCGTTTTCGGCCCGGTTCACGACGATGACATGTCGACTAGCGTGGAAATCGTGAAGAAGCTGATCGACGGATCGATCCCGCTGATCCCGAACATGGGTATCTGCGTGACCGACGTGCGCGATGTGGCGGAAGCGCATGTCCGCGCAATCGAGGCGCCTGCGGAAAAGGTCCGCGGCGAGCGCTTTCCGACGAGCGAGAAGTTCCTCTGGATAAGCGAGATGGCCGACATCATCCGCCAGCGCGTGCCCGAGCATGCGGGCAAGGTACCAAGCCGCCCGATGCCGAACTGGCTGGTGCGTGTGCTGGCGCTGTTTCTGGACGAAATGAAGCAGATCAAGAGCGAACTGGGCAATGTGCGCGATGTATCCGGCAAGCATACCGAAGACGTGCTGGGCATGCGTTTCATACCGGCGGAAGAAACGCTGGAAGCCACCATCCGCAGCCTGGTGGCCAAGGGAATAGTCAAGGTTTGACCCCGTGATCGGCCCGCACCGGCATGGGACGGAATTGCCATGCTGCATTGCCACCTGCGCGGTGTCTCGCCAGAAAGCGCATGAAACGAATCGTTGACGGGGTAAATGGATGAACATGCTGGCGTCGCGCGGGCAGCTGCGCGCAAGTTTCATTCGGTGGGCGCTCTTCACCGTGCCACTTTGCGTGTTGCTTGGATTTCTGGCGGGCCGTTTGGGCAGCCCGGACACGGCATGGTTCGCTGCTCTGGAGAAGCCCGGCATTTTCCCCGAACCCAAGTGGTTCGGCATCGTGTGGACTATTCTCTACATCATGATCGGGCTCGCCGTGGCGGTAGTCGCATCGGCCTGGGGGGCCCGGGGACGCAGCACCGCGCTGTGGGTTTTCGCCATCCATTTCCTGCTCAACCTGTCGTGGAGCTATGTCTTTTTCGGCGCGCAGCAGATCACCGGTGGGCTGATCGTCCTGGCGCTGATCGTGCTGACCCTGCTGGCGGTGATCGCGCTGTTCTGGCGCGTGCGCAAGCTGGCGGGGGCCCTGCTGCTGCCGTACCTCGCCTGGGTCCTGTTCGCGAGCGTGCTGAACTATCAGTTCCTCCAGCTCAATCCCGATGCCGACGGCGGCGATGCCAATGGCGCGGTCGAACGCGTGCGCATCGGCAATTGATACGGGCGGGGTCTGCGCCTAGATAGTAGCCATGCAAAGCCAGAACCCCATGATCGCCGATTTCGTCAAACTCGCCAATTCGGCGGCCGGAACCCTTGCCGGCATGGGCCGCGAAGCGCGCGACGCTGCGCGCGAACGCGCCAAGGAAACCTTCGGCGGCATGGACTTCGTCAGCCGCGAGGAATTCGACGCGGTCAAGACGATGGCCAGCAAGGCGCGCGAAGAAGCCGAGGATCTGAAGGCCCGCGTAACCGCGCTCGAAGCCCGTATCGGAAGCTGACGAGGGCCGCGGGAACCCGCTGCCAATTCAGGGTGTTGCAGTTCCTGAAAGGGGCTGCACATGTTTACCCAGCTCAATCCCCCGATACCCTTGCACGTTCTAGGGAAAGGTGACGGCTACGCTCTGGCCGTGATCGATTACGGCCAGGAGCATAATCTGATCTGGGTCACCGCCATCGACGATACGGGCGAGATCTGGTGCGCTCCCAATCCGGAAATCCGCATGCAGGCCAACTGGAGCATGGGGCGCGGCAAGGGTCTGGCCGTGGCTGCATCGAAGGAAGCGCTGCGCCAGCAAGTCTCGACTTGAGCATCCGTTAGCTTAAGGCGGGAGCCATGCACCTCACCGCACCCGCCATTCTGGTCGCAGCCCGCCCGCATGGGGAAACGGCGGTGATCGCACGGATGCTGACCGAGGAGAGCGGGCTGGTTGCCGCCTATGTCGCAGGGGGACGGGGGCGGCAATTGCGCCCCGTCGTTATCCCGGGCAATCTGGTGCAGGCCGATATTCGTGCCAAGTCGGACAGCCAGTTGCCGTTCGCCCGGCTGGAACTGGTAACGAGCCGCGGGCCATGGCTGAGCGAGCCGCTGCCCGCCGCCGCCATCGCCTGGGCCACCGCGCTGACGGCCAGCGTGCTGCCGGAACGCAATGCCTATCCCGCGCTCTACGGTGCGCTCGGCGGATTGCTCGATGCGATCTGTTCGGCGCAAGCGGCGCGGCAGTGGGTAGAGGCGCTGGCCGTGTACGAGGCGCTGATGCTGCGCGAACTCGGTTATGGCGGAGAACGCCCGGCGATAGCGAACCTTGGGCAGGCCTTGGAAATTCTCGACCGGCAGGAGCCCCTTATCGCACGCTACCTGCTTGCCGATACCCGCACCGACGTCCTAGCTGCACGACAACTCTTGCGGCAGCGACTGGCACGGATGGTAGAATGAAAATTGCGGTATTTGCAGGTGACGGGATCGGGCCGGAAGTAACGGCACAGGCGCTGCGCGTGCTGGACGAACTTTCCCTTCCCGGGCTGACCCTGTACGAAGGCGATGTAGGTGCCGTCGCCTATCGCCGCCACGGCCAGCCCCTGCCGGACGAAACGCTGGAGATGGCGCGGGCGGCCGATGCCGTTCTGTTCGGAGCCGTCGGCGATTTTTCGTGCGACGATCTGCCGCGCCACCTGCGCCCGGAGCAAGCCATTCTGGGTCTGCGCAGCGAGCTGGGCCTGTTTGCCAATCTGCGCCCGGCAGCCGGTTTTCCGGGGTTGGAGCACCTGTCGTCGCTCAAGCCCGAGATTGCGCGCAGTATCGACGTGCTGGTGGTGCGCGAACTGAACGGTGACGTGTATTTCGGTGACAAGGGCGAGCGGGCGAGCGCCGGCGGCCGCGAAGGGTGGGACGCCATGTCCTATAACGAAGCCGAAGTGCGCCGCATCGCGCACACCGCCTTCCGCGCCGCGATGGGACGGGGCAAGAGGCTGACCAGCGTGGACAAGGCCAATGTGCTGGAAACCAGCCGCATCTGGCGCGAAACGGTGATCGACGTCGCCAAGGATTATCCCGAGGTCACGCTGGATAACATGTATGTCGACAATGCTGCGATGCAGATGGTGAAGGCCCCCGGGCAGTTCGACACGATCGTCACCGGCAATCTGTTCGGCGATATTCTTTCCGATCAGGCCAGTGCCTGTGTCGGATCGATCGGACTGCTGGCAAGCGCCAGCCTGGGCGAGCGCCAGACCGAATATGGCACATTCGGCCTTTACGAGCCGATCCACGGCAGCGCGCCCGATATTGCGGGGCAGGGCAAGGCCAATCCGGTTGCCGCCGTGCTGAGCCTTGCCATGCTGCTGCGCCACTCGCTCGGCCGGGAGGACGAAGCGGTACGCGTGGAGCGCGCGGTGGAGGGTATTCTTGCCGATGGAATATTCGGCGGAGATCTGGGCGGCAATGCCACAACCGGCGAAATTGGCGATGCCATTGTTAGCAAGCTGCTAACCATATCTTGAGGATTGCGGCATAAGCGGGTGAAGCAATGGACATGAACCCGGAAACGCAGCCTTCCATGGCCTCCACCTCCGCAGCCAGCGCTCTCGAGCTGGCGATAATTCTCCCCACTCTCAACGAGCGGGACAATCTTGCCCCGCTGGTAGAGCGGATCGAAGGCGCGCTGGGGCGGTCCGGCTGGGAAGTCATGATCGTGGACGACAATTCCGCCGACGGGACCAGTGACGAGGCGCGCCGCCTTTCCCTGTCCGATCCGCGCGTGCGGGTCATCCAGCGGATCGGTCGCCGCGGCCTGTCGAGCGCCGCGATCGAAGGTTTCTGTGCCACCGCTGCGCCCTATGTGGCGGTGATGGACGCCGATCATCAGCACGATCCCAAACTGCTGGTCGAGATGCTGGCAGCCGTGAAATCGAGCGAGGCCGACGTCGCCGTGGCCAGCCGCTTTGCCGAAGGCGCGAGCATGGCCGAATGGAACCGGCCCGACCGCGAAAAGCTTTCGAGCGTCGCTAACACGCTTGCTCGCAAATTGACCGGGGTCGACCTGTCCGACCCGATGAGCGGATTCTTCCTGCTGCGCAGCGCCACGGCGCGCGAGCTGGTGCCGGGCCTTTCGGGGATCGGTTTCAAGATCCTGCTCGACCTGCTCGCCACTTCCGAAACACCGCTCAAGGTGAAGGACTTCCCGATGAATTTCTCCGCCCGCCGTTCCGGCGAAAGCAAGCTCGACCGGGCGATCGCCCTCGATTTCCTGGCCGGTCTTTACGACAAGAGCTTCGGCCGGGTCATTCCGACGCGCTTTGCGCTGTTCGGCACGGTCGGGGTCATCGGCGTGGGTGTCCACATGGCGATCCTCTACGCCTTCATGCTGGTGGGCGGTGCGAATTTCAGCTGGAGCCAGGCGGTCGCGACCTTCGGCGCGATGACGTTCAATTTCTGGCTCAACAACTTCCTCACCTACCGCGACCGGCGCCTGAAAGAAGCGAACAAAGTCTTCTGGGGCTGGGTCAGCTTCATCGCCGCCTGTTCCATCGGCGCTTTCGCCAATGTGGCCGTGGCGACGACGCTGCACGATCGCGGGTTGCCGACTGTCGTGGCCGCGCTGGTCGGCATCGGCATCGGTTCGGTCTGGAATTATGCCCTGTCCAGCCGCTTCGTCTGGGGACGGTACTGACCCGCGGAAGCTGACAGCGGCGCTAGCGCCAGCTTGCGAGCCAGGTCCAGACCTTGAAACTGTCGGGCCCGGCGAGCGGTGCGGCGCTGATGATCGGGTAGAACCAGGCGAACATCAGCACGCTGCCGATCACGGGCGCAAGCGCGGATTTGCGCCAGCCATTGCGCCATAGCGCATCGCAGGCCAGCGCCAGTGCAGCGAGCAGGGCCATGCTGGGCAGGCTGTAATGGTAATAGAACTGCACCGGCTTGTTGGCGAAGATCCAGAAAGCCAGACTGACGGTGTAGACGACCACCGCGCCGAGGGCGGCCCAGTAGCGGCGCACCACGCCATGCCAGGCACACCATGCGAGGGCCGGGAGGCCGAGAATCATGGTCAGCGGATTGCCGATCAGCATGATGCCGCGCTGCACCCCGTCCACCGGTTCGTAGAGATACCAGATCGCGCGGGCATTCAGCACCCATTGTTCCCAGGTCGACTGATAGGGATGCGGCTTGAGCACGTTTTCCTGCTGCATGAGCATGAACTGGTGGTGGAAGATCAACCCTTCGGTGATGGGATTTTCACGAAAGAAGAAGGCCGGCAGGAAGCTGGCGGCGTAAACGGCCAGCGGAACGACGCCGAGCCATAGCGCGGCTTCGACCAGCGTCGTGCCGGGAACGGGCGCGCCGCGGCGGCTGAGGAAGAGGCGGCGGCGTCCCGCTGCCGCGCGGGCAAAGAAGAACACCAGACCCGGCAGCATGGCCACCGTGATCGCATTCCATTTGGCTCCCATGGCAAGGCCCAGCGCGATGCCCGTCAGCGCCAGCCGCCAGCGCCCCTGTTCCGGCTGCCGGATCGCCCCGGCGAACTGCCACGCGGCGACGCACAGGAAGGTCAGGTAGAAAATGTCCAGCATCGCGATGCGGGCATGGATGAAGAGGTGGAAGCCGGTGGCCACCAGAACGCCGTAGGAAAGCGTTGCGAAACGGCTTTGCGTGCCGAACCACAGCGCGCGCATGGCGGCAAACAGGGCCAGCGTTCCGAACAGGGTCGGCAGCAGGCGCCAGCCCCAGGGATTGTCGCCGAACAGGGCGATGCCGAGCGCGATCAGTTCCTTGCCGACCAGTGGATGTTCGCGGTTGATGAAAGTGCCCAGCGTCAGAAACTCGCGCGCGGCGGGCAGGTAATGGACCTCGTCGAAATAGGGATGGGTGACGACGGTCAGGAACGGCAGGCAGCCCAGCAGGAAGGCGAGCGCCAGGGCGGCGCACCAGCGGATCGGGTCCTTGGGTTGCTCTGGCGCGCGGCTCATCGCCTGCTGGCTTAGAAAAGCCGCGCGTGCGCATCAAGCGGGATCAGTGGGTTGTGCGCTTCTCCAGCCAGAACAGGCGCGCAACCATGGCCAGAAGGCCGATGCTGGCGGTGAGGGCGGTGAAGATCACCCATGGCACGATGTTCATTCCTGCTGCGCGGGCGCGGGGAACGACGAAGAAGAGCGCGGTCCCTGTCGCGAACAGCAGGTCCCACCACACCTGTACGCCCCACAGATTGGTGGTGTGGTTGGTCCAGACGAGCACCACGCCTTCCTTGAAGACGGTGATCGCGGTGTAGCCGAAGAAGGCAGCGGACAGCACTGCGGCCAGCAGCGCGCTGCCCGTCGCTTCGCGATTGGCCAGCACATGGGCGATGACGAGCAGAATGGCGCCCGCGCCGCCTGCAGCGAGGATTTCATAGGACGTCATGGCAGCATCTCCCGAATGTATGTAGCGACTGCTACACTTGTAGCGATTCGTAGCGCTCGCTACAAGTCGGGAATGGCGCCCAACCGTATGTCCCGCGAAACCCTTCTGCCCATGATGGCAGGATATGTGCTGGAGAACGGCCTTGCCGATGTCTCGCTTCGCCCGCTGGCGAAGGCGGCGGGAACGAGCGACCGGATGCTGCTCTATCATTTCGGCAGCAAGGAGGAGCTGGTCGCCGGGCTGCTGGAATATCTGGCCAGCATGTATGCCGCTACGCTCGACGCGGCTTTTCCCGATGGGGCAGCAACTTCGCGGCGTTCGCTCGCCGAGGCGGTTCTTAGAACCACGGCTCAACCGGACTTTGCCCCTTTCATGCGGGTGTGGTGGGACATCGTTGCAGGATGCGCGGACGGTAATGCCCACTATCTCGCCAGCGCCGGAGCGATGGCCGACAGGCTGCTGGAATGGATCGAGACGCATCTGCCGACCGACGACCCCAATCCCGTTGCCGGCGCACGAGCGGTGCTCGCGGTAATCGAAGGGGCCATGATGCTGCGGACCATCGGGCGCGGCGATATCGGTGAAGCGGGGCTTGCCGCGCTGGAATCCTAATCTGCTTGCGGGGCGGGGCCTCCGTGCTATCTCGCCGCGCTATGAAAAAGACTACTGGCATGGACCGTTCCGTCACCTCCAAATGGCGCCCCGCGACGCAGGCCGTGCGCGGCGGCACGTGGCGTAGCGAGCAGGGCGAGACCAGCGAGGCACTGTTCCTCACCAGCGGCTATACCTATGACGATGCGCAGACCGTCGCCGATCGCTTTGCCGGCGAAGCGGCTGGAATGACCTATTCGCGCCTCCAGAACCCGACCGTCGCGATGCTTGAAGAGCGTATCGCGCTGATGGAAGGGGCCGAGGCCTGCCGTGCGCAGGCGAGCGGCATGGCCGCGATGACGACTGCGCTCTTGTGCCAGGTTTCCGCTGGCGACCACGTGGTCGGCGCGCGGGCCGCCTTCGGTTCGTGCCGCTGGCTGCTCGATCACCTGTTGCCGCGCTTCGGGATCGAGACGACCGTCGTCGACAGTGCGGACGATGATGCGTGGGAAGCCGCGATCCGGCCGAACACGAAGGTGTTCTTCTTCGAAACGCCGGCGAACCCGACGCTCGACGTCGTCGATCTGGCGCATGTCTGCGGGGTTGCGCGCGCGCATGGCATTACCACCGTCGTCGACAATGCCTTTGCCACCAGCGCACTTCAGAAACCGATGGAGTTCGGCGCGGATGTGGTTGCCTATAGCGCGACAAAGCTGATGGATGGCCAGGGCAGGGTGCTGGCGGGTGCCGTATGCGGATCGCAGGAGTGGATCGACGAGGTCCTGCTGCCCTTCCAGCGGAATACCGGCCCGAACATTTCACCCTTCAATGCCTGGGTCGTGCACAAGGGGCTGGAAACGCTAGACCTGCGCGCGCGCAGGCAGAGCGAGAATGCAGTGGAACTGGGCAAGTTCGTGGAAAGCCGCGTACCCAAGATCCTGCACCCGGGGCTGCCAAGCCACCCACGCCATGAACTGGCGCAGGCGCAGATGGTCGCCACCGGGCCCATCTTCGCGCTGGACGTGCGGGATCGGGCCACAGCCTTCGCCCTGCTCGACGCGCTGGAACTGGTCGATATTTCGAACAACATCGGGGATGCACGCAGCCTCATGTGCCATCCCGCGAGCACCACCCACGCCGGCATGAGCCAGGAAGCACGCGACGAGATGGGCGTGACCGAAGGACTGCTGCGCATCAATGTCGGGCTGGAAGATGTCGAGGACATCAAGGAAGATCTCGACCGCGCCCTGGCGACAGCGGGGCTCTAGCGTCGCCAGCGATTGCGGGTGGCGATCCGCTCCAGTTCCTCGCCCAGAGCATGGGCAGTCGTCATGGCGACCGGACAGGAGGAATCGTCGGTGAGCACGCCATGGACGTCCAGTCCGGCGCCGCCGACGAGTGCCATCAGCAGCCCTTCGTCGCGCGTCATCCCCGCTGCACAGCAGGGGGCAAGGAGGATGCGGCGCTGCGAAGTCCGGGCCAGATCGACAATCAGCGCCCGTGCCAGCACCAGAAGCTTGCGGAAATCGGTGCCGCCGGCGTCGAGGGCTAGCATGGTCGCCCGTGCGTCATGTAGACCGTGACCTGCCATTCTTCGCAGTATGACGAGCCCCAAGGTCTGATGCCGTCGTGCGGGGAGGGGAAGCTCGAGAGCGGTCGAATCATGCGGATGGGCCATGCGATCTCCTTCGCGGCCCATAGTATGCAAATGATAATCATTCGCAAGTGACGAGTTCGAGGTTTTCCTTTTCAGGCGGTCCTGAAAGGGCGTTGAAGGGAATAGAAACTTTGAAAGTTGGCGCTGGGATCACCGTCCGCGGCATGACCCACGGGAATTGAATCGCTGCCGAGAGATAATAAAAGAGACGTCGGTCAGAGCGCCAGCAGAACCATTCCCGCAATCGGCGCAATGAGCGCCAGATTGACGAACGAATCTCCGCAATGGTCGCGGGCCAGCTGCCCGAAGAATGCGATGATCATGTTCAATCCCCCGATTGCCACAGTCCGGGCTCGCCCGAACTGCTGTCCGTGCCCGTCTAGAGCCCGCCTCTTAGGAGACTGTCACGAGTCACGGTAAAGCGGAATTAACCTTTCAAAGGCCCTCGGGGCCGCGTGTATCGGGGAAATTCCTGCGCACATACTTGCACAAGGGGATCAGGGCATTAGGTTGGCCATGTGATCAAGGAGCTTTTCCAGCATGCCGCAATGACCGACGGGATAACCGTTCGGGTCGCGGTGAACTTCCTGCCCGAACAATCCCGCCCAGAGGCCGGGAAATGGTTCTGGGTCTATCACATCCGTATCGAGAACGGTTCGCACGAGCGCGTCCAGCTAATCACCCGGCACTGGCGGATTACCGATGGGGCGGGCATGGTCAGCCATGTCGACGGGGAAGGCGTGGTCGGTGAAAAGCCCGTCCTTATGCCTGGTCAGAGCCACGATTACGTATCGGGTTGCCCACTGGATACGCCGCATGGCTCGATGGAAGGGTTCTATACATTCCACGCGGAAGACGGGTCGCCGATGGAAGTCCGCATCCCGTTCTTTCCGCTCGCGGCGCCTGCCACCGCAAACTGAAGCTCATTCTTCCTCTTCGCTCAGTTCGGAAACCGCGAAGCTTCCAATTTTTATCTTCGGCTTGAGGTCCAGCCATTCCGCCAGGATTTCGAAATCGCGCGTTGCGGGATAGATTGCGAGAGCTGCGCGGCTTTCGTCCAGACGCAGGACCAGGCTCTTCTTCTTGCGTTTCAGAGCGCTGGTGGTGAGCGACATCCTGCTGCCACCCCCCAATCGGCGTGCGAGGCGGAAACCCAGCCCCCAGGTTACACCCTCGCGCAAGTCGTCGTCACTGGCGAGCACACGCAGCCTTTCGGGCAATTCGGTGCGGCCCATGCTGCCGAACAGCGCAGCGCAGATCATTGCGCGGCCCCTTGCATCCAAATCGATCCAGCGCTTGCCAAGCGACCATTCGATCGCATGGCTGTCGCGCAGATTGGGTTCCACCCGCTGGAGTGCGCCGGACAATTGCGCTGCGGCCAGGCGCAGACGTTCGTTCAGCGTTCCATCGCCGTCGGCGAGATCGACTGTCCAGGCCGCAAGTAAAGTCGCTTCGGTGATCGATGCATCGCGAGGAGCCGCATAGGCTGTCACACCCGCCAGAAGCGGGTCGGCCTGCATCTGCCCGGGTTCGAGCCGTGAATAGAGCAAACCTTCGCGCAGGCCCCAGGACGAGAACACCAGTTCGTCCGGACCGATCTCGTCCAGCAGCGGGCAGAGCAGGGCCGCGGCATCGGGCAGATAATTGGCGCGCATCGGGCTGATGCCGGAGATGTCGATCAGCTTTTCCGGATCGGCCGCGACGAGTTCCTTCGCCAGCCTGCGGGCATCGTCGGGCAGCAGTGAAAAGCCATGCGGATCGGTCAGCGGGTAATCGATGTATCGCATGGCGTAAGCCGCAAGCGCGCGCCATGTGCCGCCGACCATATACATCGGGCCGGTGTGGGCAGCGGCCCAGCCGACCGATGCGAGCTGTTCGTGCACCGCGCTTTCGAATGCTTCCGGGCCTTCCGCGCGAAGCGCGGGCAGGCGAAGGGTGCCCAGCCTCAGGCTCGACGCTTCGCGACAATCATTGTCGGCGATCGAAACCAGTTCGAGGCTGCCCCCGCCGAGATCGGCGACGACACCCTTCGCACCGGGAAAGGCGCCCAGAGCGCCCATGGCCGAGGCGCATGCCTCTTCCTCGCCCGACAGAAGGCGTGGTGTCAGCCCGAGTTTCGCGACGGCTTGCAGGAATTCCCCGCCATTTTCCGCATCGCGGGCCGCTGCGGTTGCAACGGTCTGCACATCTTCCACGCCGAGATCGGAAATGATGAGCGAATAGCGCGCGAGAGCAGCGAGCGCCTCGTCCCATGCTTCCTTGGGGATCCGTCCCGTATTGGAAAGGTCGCGGCCAAGGCGCGCAGCGACTTTCTCGTTCCAGACCACTTCGGGCGCACGCCCGGTGCCTTCGTAGATGACCATGCGCACCGTATTCGAACCGATGTCGATCACCGCGCGCGGCGGCTGGATCAGGCGGCGTTGCCATTTGGCCGAACGGGATTTGTTCATGTCTCTGCCCCTCCAAGGGTCAGGCGAGGGACTTCGTGATCGGTCAGGGCTGCCCCGCGGCCCGACAGCGATGGATTGGACATGAAGTACTGATGGCAGTTGAACCCGCCATCATCGGTCCGCATGCGCCGGTACTGGCCATCCGGGTCCAGCCTCCAGCTTTGTTCGGTATCGAGGATATTCGCCAGCATGACCTGCCCGAGCACCTGGTCGTGGACCGTCTTATTGGTGATCGGGACCATGACTTCCACGCGATGTTCCAGATTGCGGCTCATCGCGTCGGCACTGGTGAGATAGACTTTCGCCTGGCGGCTAGGCAGCGTCTTGCCATTGGCAAACGCCCATACGCGTGAGTGTTCGAGGAAGCGGCCGATGACCGACTTCACGCTGATATTCTCGGAGATGCCGGGCAGGCCAGCCCTGAGCGAGCAGATGCCGCGAACCACCATGCGGATTTCCACTCCGGCGCGGCTGGCTTCGTAAAGCTTGTCGATAACCGCGCGGTTGGTAATCGAATTGAGCTTCACCCAGATACCGGCAGGCTTGCCCGCCTTGGCATTGGCAATCTCGGCATCGATCAGTTCGTAAAGATGTTCCTGAAGGCCGATCGGCGACAGCGATATGCGTTCCAGCTGGTCGGGCTCGATATAGCCAGTGATGAAATTGAACATCTTCGCCGCGTCGCGCCCAAGCGTCGCATCGGCCGTGAAGAAGCTGAGATCGGTATAGATCTTCGCGTTCACCGGGTGATAATTGCCGGTGCCGAAGTGGCAATAGGTGCGATAGCCGTCTTCTTCGCGCCTGACGACGAGGCTGACCTTGGCGTGCGTTTTCCAGTCGGTAAATCCGTAGATGACCTGCACGCCGGCCCGCTCGAGCTCGCTAGCCCAGTGAATGTTGCGCTCTTCATCGAACCGGGCCTTGAGTTCGACCACGGCCGTCACTGCCTTGCCGTTCTGGGCAGCTTCGATGAGCGCCGCGATGACCGGGGACTGGTCGCCTGCGCGATACAGCGTCTGCTTTATGGAAACCACGGCGGGATCGACCGCAGCCTGATGCAGGAAATCAACCACCACATCGAAGCTTTCGAAGGGATGGTGGATGACGATGTCCTTCTCGCGGATGGCGGCGAAGCAATCGCCGTCATGTTCGAGAATGCGTTCGGGATAGCGCGGACTGAAGGGTTCGAACTTCAGATCCGGGCGCGGCTCGCCGCAGATGGTGGCTAGATCGGCCAGGCCAAGCATCCCGTTCGTCTTGACGATCATCGCCTCTTCGACATCGAGCTGATCGCGCAGCAGCGCCTCGGACACCTCGTCGCAATCGTCGTCCAGTTCCAGCAGAACCGTCCGGCCGCGTCGCCGTCTCTGGATGGCGGTGCGGAAATAGCGCACGAGGTCTTCGGCTTCTTCTTCGACCTCGATGTCGCTGTCGCGCAGGACGCGAAAGATGCCGTCGCCCAGCACCTTGAAACCGGGGAAAAGCTGGTCGGCAAAACGCGTAACCAGCTGTTCGATGCCCACGTAGATCGCTTCATCGCCCGGGACACGAACGAAGCGCGGTGCGCCGCTGGGGATCAGCACCATCTCGATCAGATCGGCCTGCCGCTTCCCGCGCTTGAGACGGAAGATCACCCCGATGCCCCTGTTCGCCACGAAGGGAAAAGGGTGGCTGGGATCGATCGCCTGCGGGGTGATCAGCGGCAGAATGTCGCTTTCGAAATAGCGCGCCAGCCAATTCTTGCAGTCTTTCGACAGATCGTCGATCGATGCCAGCAGGATGCCTTCCTGCGAAAGCAAATCGCGCAGGGTTTCCAGACTTGCCTGCTGGCGATCTTCCAGCGCGAGCAATTGTTCGCGGATCGCGGCAAGTTGCTGGCGCGGGCTCGACCCGTCTATGCCCAGCGTTTCGATGCCGCGCTGCACCTGCCCCTCCAGCCCGGCGATCCGGACCATCGTAAACTCGTCGAGATTGCTCGCCGAGATGGACAGGAAGCGCAGCCGCTCCAGCAGAGGATACCGCTCGTTCTCGCTTTCGGCCAGGACACGGCGATTGAAGGACAGCCAGCTCAGTTCGCGATTGGTATAGCGATCCTCGGGCGCAAGCTGCGCAAGCGCTTCGGCGTCATTGGCCGCTACGCGGGAAGGGAATTCCGTACTCATCGGGCTACGAGGCGGGGGCATGGGCTTCCAATATGACGGTTGAATTACACTGTGCCCTGATGGCAGGGAAAGAAAAGGCCCTTTCTCTGCATCTTGTTTCCTGCGCCGGTCGCATTTAAGGCGCAACGCACCATGAAGCGCACCCATCTGCCCCTGAACGCCCTGCGCGTCTACGATGCCGCGGCGCGGCACCTGTCGTTCACACGCGCTGCCGACGAACTGGCGGTCACCCCGGCCGCGGTCGGCCAGCAGATCCGCGCGCTAGAGGATCACCTGGGCACCGTGTTGTTTCGTCGCACCAGCAAGGGGCTGGAACTGACACAGGAAGGCGCGGCCGGTCTGGACGCGCTGCGCGAAGGGTTTCTGAAGTTCGAAGAAAGCGTGTCCGCCATGCAGGCGGGCCAGGCTTCGGACAGTTACACGATAGCCTGCCCGCGTGAATTCTATGCGCAGTGGCTCGCACCGCGGCTGGCAAAGTTCGGGGAGGGGGATGCTGATATCCGCTTCACCTTCGTGGCGGACGAGAATGCCGATTTCACCGAAGCCAATCTCGATTGCGCCATCCGGCTGGTCGACGGGCCGGGCGACCTGCAGGGGATCGAACTGGACGAGGCTCGCCGCGTTACCGTTGCGCGTCCGGCCGAGCACGGCGGGGCGCCCGACAAGTGGATCGACTGGGGCCTGCCGCTGCAGGACGGTGTCGCTGCGCATGTCACCGTCTCCAATGCCGGACAGGCGCTGTCGTCGGCCTTGGCCGGGTTGGGTAAGGCGATCCTGCCGGAACTGCTGGCAAAGGAATCGATCGATGCCGGCAGGCTGGAGGTGCTGGACGGCCCCCATACCGGGACGCGCGCGTACTGGTTAGTTGCGCCAACCCCGCAATGGCGTACTAAAAAGGTCAGGTCGCTGGTCTCGTTCCTTTCGGAATAGAAAAGGGTTGCCAAATTTGAATAGATTTTCTTGCGGATGTGCATGAAAAAATCATATTTTTTCTTGGCTGGACTTTGAACTCTTTTCCCGCGCTGCGATATTCAAAAGATATTTATTTCTCTTTTGACTATTCGTCATTGTTTCGAATTTTAAGCCGAAATTAACCACAAATTCCAAGCCGGGCTTAACGCGGCAATGGCTACCCCACAGCCACAGGGGGCTAGCTTAATGATCCGCACTTTGCGCAATCTACTGACCGATACCAAGGGTAATACGCTGGCGATCTTCGCCGCGGCCCTGGTGCCGCTCGTGGCGATGATCGGTAGCGGGTTGGACCTGAGCTTTGCCTATATGGCCAAGGCGAAATTGCAGAACGCATGCGACGCTGCAGTGCTGGCCGGGCGGCAGTCAATGGACGGCAATTTCTGGAAAGAGGCCAACGAAGCCGAAGCGCATAAGTTTTTCGACTTCAATTTCCCGGTTGGAATGATGGGCACTCAATCGGTTCGCTTTACCGTTGAACAAGACCCAGAGGATAGAGCCCAGCTTGTTGGCTTCGCCGCGGCATCTCTGCCGACCAAGATGATGTATATTTTCGGCTTCGATGCCATTCCCATTGAAGCGAATTGTAATGCCAAACGCGATCTTGGTCACAACGATGTCATGTTGGTGCTCGACACGACCGGCTCAATGAATGAAAGCATCGACAGCATCACTAAAATTGATCGCCTGCGCACCGGGGCTTCTGGTCTTTATCGAGCGCTTGCAGACACTGAAAATGATGCAATCACTCGCTTCGGCATTGTTTCTTATTCGCACACAGTGAATGTCGCGCGTAGCCTGCGGGACCGAGATATTCTTAGGAATCAGACCTACGTCGATGGGATATTCTCGTGGGAAGAGTGCACTTATTTCCCACCATATCTTTATAATTGTCGAGGTGACGGCAAAACTTATAATATAGAAAAAGACATGCCGTACCTTGGACAAAAAGGGTCCAGATATGGTCGCGCCACTTTTATCAGACGTACTGGAAGTAAGACTGTTCACATCAACAACACGCGGTGGTCTTCTCCGGCTGGGACCTCTGAAAGTATAGTCAATTTTCGTGAGAGTGGGGATGGCTGTATCGAGGAGCGCTCTAGTATTGGGGAGAAGGGGACTTCGATTTCCATTTTGCAGACTGTCTCTCAAGCCGACATTGATGCTGTCGCCAGGAATGACAACGAGCGGGAACGCCAATGGGGCCGCTACGATCCGGAAATCGAAGAAGGTGAATCACAGAGTGGCTGTCCGTCCGAATCTCAAAAACTGCAAGTTTACGAGACAGAAGCAGACTTCAATCGGGCAATTAGTAGTGCAACCGCGAACGTCACTGGGGGGACGTATCACGATATAGGAATGCTTTGGGGCGCGCGGTTTCTTTCGCCAACCGGAATGTTCGCATCGGACAATCCAACCAGCCATGGCATCGTCCCGGTAAATCGGCATATTGTGTTCATGACCGATGGCAAACTGGATACAGGCGATTCCCTGTATTCGGCCTACGGGATCGACAAGTATGACAAGCGCATACAAGGTTGGGGAAGTCAGGATCGCAAGCACATAAATCGTTTTCACGCTATTTGCGATCGCGTTAAGTCGGATAGCACCACAATCTGGGTCATTGCTCTGGATGTCACCGACACCGATGAGATCGAGGAATGCGCTAGCAGTGATGCGCACTTTTACACCTCCGATGGATCGGATCTAGAACAGATTTTTGAAAGAATCGGACGCGGGATCGGCAATTTGAGGCTGACGCGATGACTTCTGTTCGGGAGAGAACGCGTCGCCTGCGTCTGAATAAACGCGGCGCAACAATTATCGAATTCGCTTTGATCAGCGCGCCGATGGTATTGTTGCTGATGGGCGGTCTTGAACTTGGCTATAACAGTTACGTCCGCGCCTCCATGCAAGGTGCGCTCAACGATGCGGCGCGCATAGCGGCAGTGGAGTTCCCCGTCATTAATGTCGAGGGCGACACGCTGGGAGATCAGGTGGAAACGCTTATAAAGGCGCAAGTCCAAAATGTTGCGCCTAATGCCGAGATCAAGGTAACCCCAAAAAGCTACTTCGACTTCTCCAACATCAACAACCCGGAGGTTTTGACGAAAGATAGGAACGGTAATGGCGTTTTCGATTTTGGGGACAAGGATTGCTTTATCGACGTGAATGGTAACGGCGTCTGGGATATAGATGCTGGAACGACGGGGAATGGTGGAGCGAGTGACGTCGTCTTTTATACAGCCGATGTCAGCGCACCCCGGCTACTCCCGATCGATGGCTTTCTGCCCGGGGTTGGTCCGACGATTGAGTTCACTCTCAAAACCGCCGTCCGAAACCAGCCCTATGATCACCGAGAAAATCCGGGCGAGGAATGTGGCCGTGACTAATCCGCTTCATCGATTTGGCAAGCTTGGTCGCGATACGCGCGGCTTGGCTTTGACCGAATTCGCCTTCGCAGCGCCAATCTTCCTTACGCTTGTACTTACCGGATTGGAACTTTCCAATCTCGCGCTGGCTCACCTCAAAATAAGCCAGATGGCAATGACCGTCGCAGATAATGCCGGGCGCATAACCGGTGGGCTCAGGGAAACGGATATTTACGAGGTTTTTGCTTCGGCAGAATACACTGGTGACGGGCTCGACTTTGAACCGCACGGGCGCCTGATATTGTCCAGCCTTCAGCATAACAATGCTACTAAAGGAGACGAAGGTCAAACGATCGTATGGCAGCGGTGCTGGGGTAACGACAAGACAATCCGCCCAGCCTATGGCAAAGAGGGCGATGGCAAGAACGACGATAGTTTGAAAGATGGACTAGGCGCTGGCACGTCAAAGATCACCGCGCTGAAAGATACCGCAGTGATGTTCGTCGAAGTAACTTATCATTACCAGCCGCTCGTCTCGACGGCTTTTTTCACGCCGCCGACGATACGTTATGAAAGCGCATTCAACACGCGTGCAGGGAAGAACGATCGACCCAGCAAAGTGCCCGGGGTCGACGAACTCAGCTGCTGAGCAGCCACGATCTCAGCGTTTGCCATCGAAATACGCAAATACGTCGGCCAATCCGGGGGGATCGCGTTCTTCGCGCATCTGTTCCAAAGCCGATGCGACGTCCAGCCTGTATTCCGCCTCCGGCCCGTCCTGGGAGACATGGTGTGCTCCCAGGCGCCGGATGAAACTGCGCGCGGCCTCGTTCTCGCTCAGTACATTGGCCGAAAACGCGGTCAGCCCGCCGGCGAAGGCATTGAGCAGAAGCGTGGCGGCCAGCAATCGGCCGACGCCAAGGCCGTGATAAGCATCGACAACTGCGATCGAGAATTCAGCGATCGGATCGGCGCTGCCCGGGCGAATGGCACGCACCACGCCCATTACCGGCTGTGAAGGGTCGGTAAGGTCCAGCGCACCCCAGGCAAGATGGCGCACTCCGTCCGCACCCAAAAGCCGCTCGATTATCCAGTCGGGCGGGCTTGCCCCTCCGGTGAAGAAACGCAGATAGCGTGAACGCGGACTCATCCGCGCGATACCCTCCCGCAGCCGGATCTCGTCGGCTGGGGTGACGATACGAATGCAGACAGGACGCCCATCTACGAGACTTGTCTCGATCGCAGCATCGCCGCAGCCTTCAGATATGGGAATCCCGGTGCGATCGTCGCCGGTACCGACCATCTTCATCTCCATCACGGCTCTGCATTGCTTGTAACGAAACAGAACCCACCACCCCGTAGCGCGCGCTTTGCCGTTTCGAACCCCTTGATCCGCAGCAAACCGATCAGAAACGCCGCATGACACCTAAACGGCCTTGGACATAGCTGTATCCCGTCCCGACGGAACCGTTGTTCGAAGGCGTGTCGGTGTAGATAATTTCGCCGAATGTCGACCAGTTGCGATCCGTGTCGGGGCTTTGGAAACGGAATTGGGCGAAGTTCGACCGGCGCCAGTCGGTGGCTGCGTCGCGCTGCGCGCCGATGCCCCCCGCGCCGAGCAGTTCCCATCCGCCCACGAACCGGCGAAGCTGCACTACTGGAAGAACCTGTGCGTACCAGCGCGGCGAATAATAATCGAATTCGCGCGGTTCGCTGTCGCGGAAATATCTGCCTCGCAATTGCAGGCTGAGCCCCCATTCCGGTTTCACCACATGCACGTAATTCGCTCGCGCGTGGAGGCGCAGATTCTCCCCGGTGAAATCCTGTATTCCTCCCAGCACTGTCACGATGTTCCGGTCATCGACGGGCAGATCGATGGCTGCCCCTACAAAGGTGGAATAGATGTTTTCATCGAGCCCGCGGGGCGTTTCCACCACGTCACGTTCGATGAAAAGCTCTTTGCGGAAGGGGCTGTTGTCATGGATCGATGCGGACCCGATGACGGTATGACCGTCGGTTCCCGCCAGAATGGACCAGTTCCAGTTCCCGCTGCCACTGGCATAGCGTCCGAACACACGTTCGCGGCTTCGCGTGCCGGTGCCGGATGGATCATACCAGGCCTTTTCCACTCGTATGCCGATACGGTCGTCATCGCCTGCATTGCGCAGATCGAAATCGATTGCCGTACGAAGAATGTCGGTGTCGTCGCTATCGGTGGATGCGAATACCTCGCCCCCCAGCGCGCGGGAAGGCTCGATGTCCTGTGCGGATGCGACACCGGGGAGGGCGGCGCTCAGGACGAGCGCGGCGATCGTCTTGTATGTGGGCGTCAGTTCCATTGTTTGCGGCCTCCTGTCAGTTCGGCGAGGTAGCCCCACACCGAAACGGGCTGCATCAGCAGCGGATAGATGAAAGCGTAGAGAAGGAAGCCGCGCAGGCTCTTCTCCATGTCGATATTGTTGCGTTTCAGCATTCTGGTCTGGATGCGGTAAATGACGACATTCCACAGCGCCGCCAGCGGCAGCACCAGAAGGGTGATCGGCCCGGCCAGCCAGAATATTCCGAGAAAGGCCAGGATCAGGCCTGGAATGAAGGCGAAGGTGAAGGTGAGATCAATGCTGACGAACAGCAGGTTCCACCAGATGAACATGGTGCGCAGCCGTGGAGCGACCAGCAGGCGTTTGTGGATCGCCAGCGCCTCGATCATGCCTCGAGCCCATCGTTTGCGCTGGTTCGACAGGCCCCTCAACGTATCGGGTGCGTGCGTCCAGGCGACCGCGTCCTCCGCATGGCCCGTTTTGTAACCCATGCGAAGTAGTGACCAGGTCAGCACGATGTCCTCGCCCACCGTGTCGGGCCATCCGCCCGCTTCGACCAACGCAGCCTTCCTGTAGATCGAGAACGCCCCCTGCGCGACCAGCGTACCGTTATACATGCCCTGCATGCGCTTTACCGCTGCGATGCCGTGGAAATAATCCCACTGCTGCGCTCGCGTGATCCAGCTATCGTTCTGGTTTCCGACGAGCACCGCACCCGCTACGGCCGCAGTCTCGGGCGAACTGGCGTGCAGATGCTCGACCAGCGCGACAAGGCAGCCTTTCTCCAGCAGCGTATCGGCATCGATCGTCACCACCAAATCGTGCGCGGCGAGGGCCAGTCCGTCGTTCAGCACGCGTGCCTTGCCCCGGTTCTGCTTTTCACTGACGAGCAGCAGGTCGCGCCCGCTCGACCCCGCGAACAGTGCCTCGGCATCCCGCACGGCCGTGGCCGTCCCGTCGGTCGAGCCGTCGTCCAGCACCATGATCTGCAGCGCGCCGGGATAATCCAGCGCGGCGATGCTGCGCAGTGTCTCGCCGATCAGCGCTTCCTCGTTATAGGCGGCGATGAGGATGCTCAGCGCGGGCCATTGCTCGGGCGTGCGGCGCAGGGCATGGGGCCGCAGCACCAGGCTGGCCATGAGAAACGCGTTCATGAAGCCAGGCACATAGGCGACGAAAGCCAGCACGAACAACGCTGCCAGCGGGTGGGTAAGCCCGCCCAGATCGCTCAGCCAAGGTAGCGACAGCCAGATGCTGAACACGACCCACCCCAGCGCCAGGATCAGCGACAGGCCAAAGCGCCCTGCGGCCCAGCGGTCTCGCCGGTGACCCTCTTCCCGGATCCGGTCGGGTTGCCAGCCGTGCGAAAGCCGCGCTGTGCTCTCCGCCATGATGTCCCTCCGATACTGGCAGACGATGTCACCTGGCGCGCTGTGCGCACAGGTTCCGTCGTAGATTCAAGGGTTTGTGGTTAACGGTGCGATAACCGCGCCTGCGAACCCTTCGCTAAGGTTGCGCGCGCAGGAGGACATGGCAGCCACAGGGGATGTTCCATGTTCGACACGCTCGGCGACCGCCTGATCGACGGCGCGATCGTGCTCGCCATCTTCGCGGGCAAGGCTGCCATCGCGCTTCTCGCCATCTGACACCGCGATCATTGCGGAACCTGCGCTTCGGCGCGGCCTTCGTGCAGCGCGCGTTCGGCGATCTGTTCGCCCTTGGCTTCCACGCTTTCGACCACGGATTTGAGATCGGGCGGCGGCGCTATGCGCTGGTCCTGCGTGGCTCCTTCGAGCGTGGACCAGGCGCCCCATACCAGCAGCAGGGCGGCGCCGGCGGCGAGGCCGGCCAGGGCAAAGACGCCTCCCGCCCGTGTCCGGCCGTAATCGTAGGTGCCGTCTCCGGCTTTGGCATTTTTCATCGAGCGACCCATTATCGTTCTATCGTTCGTGAGCGTTTCCTCACTTAGGTATAGATACGGATGAGCCGCGTCAGCGGATGCAACAACTCACCGGCCACTCACCACGTTTTATCTCATGTTAACCATGTTGGTTAACCTCTTGGGGGTGGCCAAAGCGTGTCCAGGCGGGCAGGGGGCGCCGCATGCAATCGGTTTCATCTCCCTGTATCGACCTGTGCCGTCTCGATGTTGCGGGAGAGCTGTGCGTCGGCTGCGGCCGTTCAATGGAGGAGATCGCCGGCTGGCAGTCGGCCGACGATGCGGAGAAGCGCGCCATTGTCGAGCGCGCCGCGCGCCGCCTTGCCGACGGCAGCACCGCGCAGGGCTGACCGGGCGGCCGATCCCGCCCCCGATCCTCCTCAAGGTCCCACATCCCCTTCGCCCATGGAAAAGGCGGCAGCCGCCCATGGGACAACTGCCGCCTTGATGCTGACCGGCGGTAAGGAGCCGCCGGCTAGGCTTATCAGTTCGTGGTCGCGGTGCCGTCTTCCACGGCGTCTTCCGCGCGGTCGCTCATTTCGCCAGCAGCGTCGGCCTGTGCGTCGAGCGCTTCTTCCTTGGCTTCGTCGCCCTGTGCTTCGGCAAGGTCGGCCTGCTCTTCAAGGACGTCTTCCTGCGATTCGTACTGCTGCTCGGCCAGATCTTCCTTGGCTTCCTGCTCGCTTTCCGAGCATGCGCCCAGCGCGGTCATGGCGAATGCAGATGCGACGATTGCGGTTGTCTTGAATTTCACTTGGTTTCCCCTTGTCGTGAATCTCGAGAGCGAGAATTCGCCCCTCGGCCCCTGCTACGAACGAGATCCGCTTTGGTGCCCGCTTTATCCAAAAAAAGTTGCGCCGGCGCCTTCCCGTCCTCCGCAACCGCCGCTGTTTCCGCAGGCCCGCCCTGCGCCAGCCGGTCGGCGAAATGGCGCGACAGCGCACATTCGCGGGTATCCGCCTCGCCCTCGCAAGCCACCTCCCGGTCCTCCGCAGTCGCAGCGGGTAGACCGGCCTCCACCTCGCGCCGGATGCGCTCGTACACCGGGTGCCCGGGGCGGATATGCTCGCTATAGCGTTCGGGGCGGCGGTTGCGCAGGAAGAACATCACCAGCGCCTCGTTATGCTTCACGCCATAGGTGATCAGCCCGCCATCGCGGTCGGTCTTCCATTCGGGCACGCCGTCGATCGCGCGGGCGAGCGCGCAATCCTCCAGCCGCTGCACGCCGCGCTCCACCGCAGCATCCCACGCGGCGGAAAACTCCTCCGCGCCGGGCCGGTTGCGCAGTTTGTACAGCGCCTCCATGCTCGCCCCGATATGCATCGCCGCCTGGGTGACGATGCCCGTCGCCGCCAGATGCGCGATGAAGGCGCGCTGGCGCCCGGCGGTGATGGAATTGCGGCGCGCGGCCTTGTGGGGCACGGGGGTAAAGGCCAGCAGCGGATCGTTCGGCTGCGGCGGCAGGCCGATCCGCGCCACGGCAGAGGTCGCCTGCCGCGCGATCTTGCGGGTGGGGGTAGGGCGGTCTGACATGGAATATCCTCTCTATTGGGCAGGATCGCCGGGGCGCAGGCCGGAGCGCCAGGGCAAGGAAAACGAAGACCCCCCACGGCGCAGCCGAGGCAAGCGCGACCGCGCGCCGCGGCTTATGCCGCGGAGCCAAGGCACACGGACGTGTGCCGCCCGGCGTTTGAGGGTCAAAAAAGAAAGACTACGGTCGCTCATGACCACGCATAGAATGCAGATTATTCCCGTGTAGGAAAATGGTTTTTACCGGCGCACTCTAATCCCTGCGCAGCCACGCCAGCGCGCCCGCATCCATCCCCTTGAACTTTGGCCAGCCGTCGGGATCGTCCCCCAGCGGCGCGCAGAGCAAAGCCGTGCCATCGGGCAATTGCCACTTGATCCGGTGGTAGAGCTTGGAGCGGGTGAGGGCGGAGCGGACCAGCCACAACCCGTCTTCCAGCGGATGTCCGTCGCCATGCAGATCGATCGGCTCCGCAAGCGCGGCGGCGGGATCGTGCCAGATCAGATAGAGCGTGGGTTCGTCGGCCATACAGCCTCAATGCAGCGCAGCCGCGAAAGTTCGGGAGAGCCTGCGCGAGGCCCAGCACCCCAAAGCCGGTCAGCCGATTTTGAAGATCACCCGGTAGCTACGCTGAACCTAAAGGATCTCAGCCCCCCCGCGCCATGTGGGATCATAATAGAAGGATCGTCATTGCGATTAGTCTAAATGCTCTGCTTCCAAGACTAAGTCAAAGTGCGCTGCTTCCAAGACTAAAGGGCGAGGGGGCATTCCCGACGGAGTTAAGCTAACTGTCGCTCGAATCAAAAATCGAGCAACTTTCGGAATTAATCGCATTTTCGGCCACTGAACCATCGCCACATATTCAATTATGTCTCTAAATGTATAGCTCTAGATGGCGTCTAAAAACGCGTGTAGCCCCTCCGGCATGTCGCTTCGTGAAGCAAGTAACGCAATATTTATTTCTGGGTTCCTTGCATTAATATCAGCGTTCTCGCTGAAAGGCGTCCGGTTGTCTCTAAACCGAGAAAATAAGCCTTCAAACCACTTCGTTAAAAACTGCGCTACAAACTTGCCTCGATAGCGGATGGTGCCGTCAAGCTGGCCAAATTCTGCTTCGAGATATTTTGCGGCCATAAAAGATGGCTCTCGATACAGATCAACTTGTACTTCTAATCTATAATTTTTTGGCGTAACCGCAGAGAAATCTATATCGATTACTTCATTGAGACCTTTTGGCAAAATCGCCACCCGCGAAATGTTGCACTTTTTAGCGACATAGAGACGACAGTTAATTTGCGCCATCAATTCAATAAATGCTTTGAAATCTATTGCTAGTTGATCAGCGATAGTTTGCCTCAGCGCCGGCTTCCCCCCGCAGCCAAAATCGTCCCGAAGTATTCTCTCGATAAGGTCACCGGAAACCAAATAGTTTTCGATGCTGTAGCGGTCAGTATAGAAGCAATACTCTTTCGCTTCAAATCCGTCCAAGTCGTCAAAATCTCTGTCAACAAAAATTCTAAACTGGCCGGCGTTGCCAACTAATCGCTTGAGAACCTTACTTATTTTTCTAGCTTCGCGTTTTCCATCACACACGTACGGTTCGTATTTTAGGTTGTGGTCGGCGCGAAAGATCCACTGACCCCACACCCTCCGATCGGTTACGCCTTCGAAGACAAAAATAGGTGCCGTCCCCGAGACGCTTCGAAATTTTAATAGCTGAAGTTGTGTGACAGCTAATGAATCCTTTTTGGCTTTAAGCCTTCTTACGAGCACATCCTCCATGGGAATTAAAAGTCGACTTCGTCGATGAAATTCTCATCGTCACCAAATTTGCTAGGATCAAAGGCGATGGTTAGAGGATACGCGAAATTCTCAAGAGAGTTATCAAAGACGAACGGCGAGTGGGTAATCGCGATTAATTGACGACAGTCTGGTGCATCCAAAATATCTGGTAATAAACTCAATTGCCAGTCTAGAGAAAGGGAAAGCTCCGGTTCATCAATAAGGACAATTTTCTTTCCGGGATAGAGGTACATCTTTGCGAAAAGAGAGACCATTTGTTTTTCACCCGACGACAATGAGTTAAGCGCGATGAGTCGATTAGAGATGAGGCTTAGTACCGTCACTGACAGGTCGCTTCGATTTAATTTGAGCAGTTTGCTTTCGGCCGAGGAACTTAACCGTCGTACCTCGGCCCATTCATGCTGCATCTCCTGTTCGGTAGCACTTCCGCTCAAATACTTATTGCAAGTCGCAATAAAGTCGTTAACCGAACGCTCAATATCCTTTGTTTTGTTAACAACATCGGTCAGCTGATCGAGAAAATAGCTCAGGAAGACGCTTGAGCGTGATGTGTCGTCTATGTTTTCTCCGTAAATTTGCTCAATATTGGGTGTCGCGATCTGCGAAAATGGACCGAACGTCTTTGAATCGGTTAATCGTCCAAAAAATATTTCAAGGTCTTCACGCGCAGGAACTCTGCCATCTTGAGCGTTCCAATGGTCTAACTTGTTGGCGATCATATCGTTTATGATCCGCGCCGTGAGATCACGATAGCCAGTGTTCGATTGGCGGGTAATTTGATTATTTAGAGACTCAAGCTGTTCCCGAATATCAGTCAAACCAAAGTTAATTTCCCCCGAGTGAATGCTATCTTCGGCAAATTGCAATCGAGGTTTTTGACGACGGCGCGGCAAATTTTCGTCACGCTTCAGAGTAAGTTCTAAGCGTCGATAAGTAGGTAAATATACAATCTGATAATCTTCGAACAATTCGGCGACGGCGTCATCAAGTGCAGATATAGACGGGATCAACCTTGTGATCGACGTCATTGCTTCATTCATGAAGCGGCGAAATTTCGGACGAGAATAGCCAAAATTTCGATAGATTTCAGAGGCAATTGGAGTATTGACGAAGTCGTCTTCATCCAAGACCGGCCAAAGGTCTAATGCGAAGTGCGCGAAGTCGACAGGATCGACACCTTGGCTCTTGGCTGGCTTACGAGCAAACTCTTCAGCCGCCGAATTCAACCGGTCAAAAGCGGCTTTATCAACTCTAATCTCTGGTCGACCGTGAAATTTTACAATAATCTGATGAAAGTCGAGGTTAATCAACTTAGCATAACGACGGGTGAGAATAGAGTTAAGAACGTTCAGTAACGTGGTTTTGCCAGCACCATTTGGTGCGATGACGACGCTAGCCGCCGTCGGCGATGAAAGGGTAAGATCGCGATAGCCATACATCCCTATTATCGAGAAGCTTTCGATAAGTGGACTTGTCGCTGCTTTTTGGTAATTTCCTTGCATCATCCCTCCGAAAGTGCTGCCAAGTTAGCGATAGTTCTGGTCGTCCTCAACGGAATTTTCCGTTTGATGCTTCTAACTCTGTCAGCCCAATTCGAATGTAAGAAGCGCAGCGATTACATCGCAGTTTCCTATTGATCAGAAACACTCAGCGTTGACTGTCATGTCTTGGGCCTCGGTTCTGAACGTTCCTTTGCATGACGGCTCGCCTACTGTCCTATTGCAACCCGACCTCTTCACCCCCACCTCATACCTAGCTACCAGTCGTGATCGACGGTCCCGAGGGCCAGTTGCCCTCCCTTCTTTCCATTTCGCCTCTTAGCCCGCGCATAAGCGGTCGCTGATGAGCGCCTGCGCGACATGGAAGGATCTTCCCATGACGAATTTCGGCACCATCAAGGCCTATGACAGCGGCAATGGCAGTGGCACCATCGCGCCCGAACAGGGCGGCGAGCCGCTTCATTTCGGCAAGAACGATGTGCAGCAGCGTGCGGCGGAACCCCAGCAGGGTCAGCGTTACGGCTACGACACCAAGCAGGCCGGTGGCGGCAAGGTCCATGCGACCAATCTGCGCCAGCAGCATCGCAGCGATGCGCACGGGCAGGCCGAAGCGGGAGATCCGCAGGCGCAGCAGGCCATGCAGCAAATGGGCTGATCGTGCGATCGGTCGGGGCGCGCCGTCCGGCGCGTCCGGGCCGTTCCCCCTCGGCTGGGCTTTTCTCCAACCCCCCGCGAAAGGGGAACCGTCATGGATATCAACGATCTGCTTCACGAACATGAGCTCGCCGTCCGGCGCGCCAGCGAGGCTACGGACGATGGCGAGCGTGGCAATCACTTCGCCAAGGTGGCCGAATATGCCGACCGCGTGCGGCGCATGCGCGAGGATAATGCGGTGAAGGCCAATCTCGGCCCCGTCACGATCACCATCACGCAGCCCGAAACCATCATCTACGGCACCTATACCGGCGCGCTCGAACAGCCTTCGGCCGCGGTGGCGGTTAATTCCTGGGAAGGCGAGGGCGGGGCGCTCGATCCGCCGCAGGTCGTTCTGCCGGCGGGCGTGATCTGCAACGATGTGCGCCATTATCACGTCGGCCCCTATGTCTATCAGGATCTGAACCTTGCGGTGGCCGAACACATGCGGCAACTGTCGCAGCAGGCGGCAGACGGCGCGGGCGATCCGCCGGTTGATGATCCTGCGCGCGATTGACGGAACTTGACCCTGTGCGCCCGTTTCACTATGTGCGCGCCCATCCGGTGTAGGAACCGCCTTGCGATTCCCATCGGGCAGATAGAGCTGAACATTGCCGGTCATGTCCCGGGGCTCCCATTTGGCGGGCCCTTTTCTATTGCAGCGAAAGCTGGGGGCAGCCGTCAAAGTAACCCGGTGGCCGTGTGGGCCGATGGGTGGAGCGTTTCAGGCTCGTGCGATCATGCCGCCCCGGTGCTTACCCGCGCCGCGCGCGCTGCAGGCACGAACCCGGCGTACCGCCCCATCAACCCTCTAGTCGCCGCCAACCAACGGTGAAGTGAGTAATCATGCCGACAATCAACCAGCTGGTCCGCAAGGGCCGCGTCCCGCAGAAGGCCAAGAGCAAGGTCCCTGCGATGGAGCAGAACCCGCAGAAGCGCGGCGTCTGCACCCGCGTCTATACGACGACCCCGAAAAAGCCGAACTCGGCTCTGCGTAAGGTTGCCAAGGTCCGCCTGACCAACCAGCGCGAAGTCATCTCCTACATCCCGGGCGAAGGCCACAACCTGCAGGAACACAGCGTCGTGCTGATCCGCGGCGGCCGTGTTCGCGACCTTCCCGGCGTTCGCTACCACGTCCTTCGCGGCGTGCTCGATACGCAGGGTGTCAAGGACCGCAAGCAGAGCCGTTCGAAATACGGCGCCAAGCGTCCGAAGTAAGGCTTTCCCTTTTTCCGTCACCCCGGACTTGTTCCGGGGCGGTGCTTCCTTCTCACGCGCACGTCGCTTTGAAGAAGAAGCACTGGCCCGGAACAGGTCCGGGCTGACCGATCAGATTTTGGAGACATTGAAATGTCACGTCGTCGTCGTCCCGAGAAGCGGGAAATCCTGCCTGATCCCAAGTTCGGTGATCAGGTCCTGTCGAAGTTCATGAACAACCTCATGTATGACGGCAAGAAAGCCGTTGCCGAAGGTATCGTCTACACCGCGCTCGACGTGGTGGAAACGAAGGCCAAGGCCAATCCGGTCGAGCTGTTCCACGCAGCGCTCGACAACATCAAGCCGCAGGTCGAAGTGCGTTCGCGCCGCGTCGGCGGTGCGACGTATCAGGTCCCGGTCGAAGTTCGCCCCGAGCGTGCCCAGGCCCTGGCCATCCGCTGGCTGATCACCGCTGCGCGCGGTCGTCCGGAAACCACCATGTCGGCTCGCCTCTCGGGCGAACTCATGGATGCGGCCAACAATCGCGGCAATGCCGTCAAGAAGCGCGAAGACACGCACCGCATGGCGGACGCGAACCGCGCCTTCTCGCACTACCGCTGGTAGGGCGCCCTGCTTGAAGGACCGGGGGAGGGGGATTCCTACTCTCCCGGTCTTCAAGTGGTCACATTGATACCCATATGGGGCGCGCACCTGCGCTAACCCCGAATTCGAGGAAAACCACATGGCTCGCGAATATCCGCTGGAGCGGTACCGCAATATCGGCATCATGGCCCACATCGATGCCGGCAAGACCACCACGACCGAGCGTATCCTCTACTACACCGGCAAGTCCTACAAGATCGGCGAAGTCCACGACGGCGCCGCCACCATGGACTGGATGGAGCAGGAGCAGGAACGCGGCATCACGATTACCTCGGCTGCCACGACCACCTTCTGGTCGGCCGAAGACGGTCAGGGTCCCAAGCACCGCATCAACATCATCGACACTCCCGGACACGTCGACTTCACCATCGAAGTCGAACGCTCGCTGCGCGTCCTCGACGGCGCCGTGGCCGTGTTTGATGGAGTTGCCGGGGTGGAACCCCAATCCGAAACCGTGTGGCGCCAGGCCGACAAGTACGGCGTCCCCCGCATGTGCTTCATCAACAAGCTCGACCGCACCGGCGCCGACTTCTACTATTGCGTCCAGTCGATCATCGACCGCCTCGGCGCGACCCCGCTGGTCCTCTATCTCCCGATCGGCGCGGAAAGCGACCTCAAGGGCGTCGTCGACCTCGTGAACATGCGCGGGATCGTCTGGGAAGACGACGGC
The DNA here is from genome assembly GCF_044543405.1 of Qipengyuania sp. NPDC077410. Classification (NCBI taxonomy): domain Bacteria; kingdom Pseudomonadati; phylum Pseudomonadota; class Alphaproteobacteria; order Sphingomonadales; family Erythrobacteraceae; genus Qipengyuania; species Qipengyuania sp. NPDC077410. Next base: position 610,030 of record NZ_JBITWB010000002.1, read on the forward strand.
CTCGGCGCGACGTTCAACTATGTCGACATCCCCGCGGACCTCGCCGACAAGGCTGCCGAATACCGTGAAAAGCTGGTCGAAACTGCCGTCGAGCAGGACGACGATGTCATGGAACAGTACCTCGAAGGCAACGAGCCTGACGCGGCGACGCTCAAGAAGCTGATCCGCAAGGGCACCATGGCGCGCGACTTCGTGCCTGTCGTCTGCGGCTCGGCGTTCAAGAACAAGGGCGTGCAGCCCCTGCTCGACGCTGTCGTCGACTACATGCCGAGCCCGCTCGACGTACCGGCCATCAAGGGCGTGAAGCCCGACAGCGACGAAGAAGACACCCGTCCGTCGTCGGACGAGGCTCCTTTCTCGGCGCTGGCCTTCAAGATCATGAACGACCCGTTCGTCGGGACGCTCACCTTCACCCGCATCTATTCGGGTCAGCTCTCCAAGGGTTCGGTTCTGAACTCGGTCAAGGAGAAGAAGGAAAAGATCGGCCGCATGCTGCTGATGCACTCCAACAACCGCGAGGACATCGATGAAGCATTCGCCGGCGATATCGTCGCGATCGCAGGTCTCAAAGAAACCACCACCGGCGACACCCTGTGTGCGTCGAGCGCTCCGATCATTCTGGAACGCATGGAATTCCCCGAACCGGTCATCGAACTGTCGGTGGAACCGAAGACCAAGGCCGACCAGGAAAAGATGGGCGTTGCGCTCAACCGCCTGGCTGCCGAAGATCCGAGCTTCCGTGTGACGACCGACCACGAAAGCGGTCAGACGATCATCAAGGGCATGGGCGAGCTTCACCTCGACATCCTCGTCGATCGCATGAAGCGCGAGTTCAAGGTCGAAGCCAACGTCGGCGCGCCGCAGGTGGCTTACCGCGAATATCTCGGCAAGCCGGTGGATGTGGACTACACCCACAAGAAGCAGTCGGGTGGTTCGGGTCAGTTCGGCCGCGTCAAGGTCAAGGTCACCCCGGGTGAGCGCGGCCAGGGCTTCGTGTTCGAAGACGAGATCAAGGGCGGTAACATTCCGAAGGAATACATCCCTGCGATCGAAAAGGGTTTCCGCGAGCAGGCTGAGAGCGGCCACCTTGTCGGCTTCCCGATCATCGACTTCACCGTGACGCTCTATGACGGTGCGTACCACGACGTCGACTCGAGCGCGATCGCGTTCGAAATCGCCGGTCGCGGTGCCATGCGTGAAGTGGCGGACCGTTCTGGCATCAAGCTGCTCGAGCCGATCATGAAGGTCGAGGTCGTCACTCCCGAGGATTATCTCGGCGACGTGATCGGCGATCTCAACAGCCGTCGTGGCCAGATCCAGGGCACCGACACGCGCGGCAACGCGCAGGCCGTGGAAGCCAACGTGCCGCTGGCCAACATGTTCGGTTACGTCAACGAACTGCGCTCGTTTACTCAGGGCCGCGCCCAGTACTCGATGCAGTTCAGCCACTACGACGAAGTGCCGGCCAACGTCGCGCAGGAAGTCAAGGAGAAGCTTGCGTAAGCTAGCTTTGAGGTCTAGGGGCGGCGCCTGATTCCGCGGGCGCCGTTTCCTCCCCGCAGAAATTAAATTTTTAAGACAGAGGTTATTTAAAAATGGCGAAGGAAAAGTTCGAGCGTAACAAGCCGCACGTCAACGTCGGCACCATCGGTCACGTTGACCACGGCAAGACCACGCTGACCGCGGCAATCACCAAGGTTCAGGGTTCGGCTGTCGATTTCGCAAACATCGACAAGGCTCCCGAAGAGCGTGAGCGTGGTATCACCATTTCGACCGCTCACGTCGAATACGAAACCGACGCACGTCACTATGCCCACGTCGATTGCCCGGGCCACGCCGACTACGTCAAGAACATGATCACCGGTGCTGCCCAGATGGACGGCGCTATCCTGGTCGTGAACGCAGCCGACGGCCCGATGCCCCAGACCCGCGAGCACATCCTGCTCGCCCGTCAGGTCGGCGTTCCGGCTCTGGTCGTGTACATGAACAAGGTCGATCAGGTCGACGACGAGGAAATCCTCGAGCTCGTCGAGCTGGAAGTTCGCGAACTGCTCAGCTCGTACGACTTCGACGGCGACAATATTCCGATCGTCAAGGGTTCGGCTCTGGCCGCTCTCGAAGGTCGCGATCCTGAAATCGGCGAAAACTCGATCAAGGAACTGATGGCTGCCGTCGACGAGCACATCCCGACTCCGGACCGTCCGGTCGACAAGCCGTTCCTGATGCCGATCGAAGACGTGTTCTCGATCTCGGGTCGCGGTACCGTTGTGACCGGCCGCGTCGAAACCGGCGTTGTGAACGTTGGCGACGAAGTTGAAATCGTCGGTATCAAGGACACTGCGAAGACGACCGTGACCGGCGTTGAAATGTTCCGCAAGCTGCTTGATCGCGGTGAAGCTGGCGACAACATCGGTGCCCTGATCCGCGGCGTTGCCCGTGAAGACGTCGAGCGTGGCCAGGTTCTGGCCAAGCCCGGTTCGGTCAATCCGCACACCGAGTTCAGCGCAGAAGTGTACGTCCTTTCGAAGGACGAAGGCGGCCGTCATACGCCGTTCTTCGCGAACTACCGTCCGCAGTTCTACTTCCGCACCACCGACGTCACCGGCGAAGTGATCCTCCCCGAAGGCACGGAAATGGTGATGCCTGGCGACAACGTGACGATCAGCGTTAAGCTGATTGCACCGATCGCCATGGACGAAGGTCTGCGCTTCGCAATCCGCGAAGGCGGCCGCACCGTCGGCTCGGGCGTTGTGAGCTCGATCACGAAGTAATTTTCGTCGGATCAAGTTAAATCGCGGGCCCGCTCCTCTTCAAGAGGGGCGGGCCTTCGTTTTATGAGGGTGAAGGTTGAGATCGTACCTTCCTCTTCGGCCAATATTCCGTCTTCACAAATTCGACGGAATTGAGGGGTTGCCATGTGCGAGTCTCACCCGTATATGCGCGCCAAGAGACGGGGATTCGTCCCCTGAACACAACGGATTCATGAAAGGTCGCCCGTTCCGGGAAACCGGCACCAGCGGGGCTGGCCTTTCTTTTTTGTGGATCGGAAACGGTCCATTGGCTCTTTCGCATCGGTGTAGGTAATGGAAGCTCAGAATATCCGCATTCGCCTCAAGGCGTTCGACCATCGTGTTCTCGACCAGGCAACTGGCGAAATCGCAGATACCGCACGTCGCACTGGCGCGCTTATTCGCGGCCCCATTCCAATGCCGACGCGTATCGAGAAGTTCACCGTGAACCGCGGCCCGCACATCGACAAGAAGTCGCGCGAGCAGTTCGAGGTGCGCACCTACAAGCGGCTGCTCGACATTGTGCAGCCCAACGCCCAGACCGTCGACGCTCTTATGAAGCTCGACCTTGCTGCCGGCGTGAACGTCGAAATCAAGCTGGCCTGAGCCGACTGATTTCCGTCCCCCTCCCGGACGTTAAACGGGCAGGGAAGTTCAGGGGCGCTCGATAGCCCCGCCGGTCCGGAAGGTCCGGCAAGACATCGGGATACCGCCGGTCTGTTCCAGAAGGAATTAGATCGGGTCTGCGTCCTCCGTCTCGCTACCTAGGCAATATGCTGTGGTGGCACTCAGCCCGGACGGGGCGACGTATCATGAAACGGGCTGGCAAGCACCTCGGATGGGCCGCGGTGCCTCTGTTTAGGAGTTTTACGATGCGCACTGGCGTTATCGCAAAGAAAGTCGGGATGACCCGCCTCTTCCAGGAGGACGGTCGGCATGTGCCGGTTACCGTTCTTGCGCTGGAAAACTGCCAGGTCACTGCTCACCGCACTGCCGATCGCGATGGTTACTTCGCGGTCCAGGTCGGTTCGGGCGAGGCCAAGCAAAAGAATGTGAACAAGCCGCAGCGCGAAGCTTTCGCCAAGGCTCAGGTTCCGCTGAAGATGAAGGTCGCCGAATTTCGCGTCGACACCGAAGAAGCGCTGCTTCCCGTCGGTGCCCGCATTTCGGCCGAGCACTTCATTGCTGGCCAGAAGGTCGACATCACCGGTCATACCCAGGGTAAGGGTTTTGCAGGTGCCATGAAGCGTTGGGGCTTCGGTGGTCTGCGCGCTACCCACGGTGTGTCGCTCTCGCACCGTTCGCACGGTTCGACGGGTAACCGCCAGGATCCGGGCCGCGTGTTCAAGGGCAAGAAGATGGCCGGCCATATGGGCGACCGTCAACGCACCCAGCAGAACCTCGAAATCGTTCGTACCGACGCTGACCGCGGTCTTCTCTTCGTCAAGGGCTCGGTCCCGGGTGCGAAGAATGGATGGCTGCTGGTTAAGGACGCGGTCAAGATCGATCATGCAGAGCTGCCGTTCCCGGGTGTGATGTATCGCAACCGCGACGAATTCGAACATCAGGAAGCTGATGCCGGTCTCGTCGAGAACGCTGCAGAGCATGAAGTCAGCACGGAGGTTTCCGCCGAACAGCAGGAAAAGCTGCTGAAAGAGCAGGAAGCTGGTGTCGACACCGAAACCACCACCGATACGCCCGAAGCCGATGCCGGCTCGGACGAAAACAAGGAGGGCTGATCCGTGAAGGTGAAGGTCCAGAAAATCGACGGCAAGGCGTCGGGCGACATCGAACTGAACGATGACGTGTTCGGTGTCGAACCGCGCGCAGACATCCTGCATCGCGTTGTCACCTGGCAGCTCGAAAATCGCCGTGGTACGGCTCGCCCGACCCGCGAACGCTCGGACGTTGCTCGCACCGGCAAGAAGTGGGGTCGCCAGAAGGGCGGCGGCACGGCTCGTCATGGCGATCGCGGCGCTCCGATCTTCATCGGCGGCGGTAAGGCTCACGGTGCGCGCAAGCGTGACTTCGAGCAGTCGCTGAACAAGAAGGTTCGTGCACTCGGTCTCAAGATGGCTCTGTCGACGAAGGCCAAGGACGGGCTCGTGATCGTCGACAGCCTCGAGCTGAAAGATGCCAAGACCAAGGCGCTTGTTGCTACGTTCGGCCAGAATGGCTGGAGCGGCAAGGTCCTCGTGATCGACGGCGAAAGCGTCAATGACGGTTTCAGCAAGGCTGCTCGCAACATCCCGGGCGTCAATGTGATGCCGGCGATGGGTGCCAACGTCTACGACATCCTGAAGCACGACACGCTGGTCCTCACCAAGGACGCGGTCGAAAAGCTGGAGGCCCGTTTCAATGGCTAAGAAGCAGGAAGTTGAAGCACGTCACTACGACGTCGTGCTCGCACCGCACATCACCGAGAAGGCTACGCTTGCTTCCGAGCATAACGCAGTCGTCTTCAAGGTCGCCAACACCGCCACGAAGCCGCAGATCAAGGAAGCGGTCGAAGCGATCTTCGGTGTTAGCGTGATGGGCGTGAACACCATCAACATGAAGGGCAAGACCAAGCGCTGGAAGGGCAAGGCTTACAAGCGTGTCGACCAGAAGAAGGCTGTGGTCACCCTGAAGGACGGCGATTCAATCGACGTCACCAGCGGTATCTGAGGGCAGATAAGACATGGCACTCAAGAACTATAAACCTACGAGCCCGGGCCGTCGTGGCCTGATCCTCGTCGACAAGTCGGGCCTCTACAAGGGCAAGCCGGTCAAGTCGCTCGTCGAAGGCAAGCGCAAGACCGGTGGCCGCAACAACAAGGGCCACGTCACCTCGCGCGGCATGGCTGGCGGTCACAAGCAGAAGTACCGTTACGTTGACTTCAAGCGTCGCAAGTGGGACGTCGAAGGCACGGTCGAGCGGCTCGAGTATGACCCGAACCGCACCGCGTTCATCGCCCTGGTCAAGTACACGGACGGTGAACTGGCTTACATCCTTGCTCCGCAGCGTCTTGCTGTCGGCGACAAGGTCGTGGCTGGCGAAAAGTGCGACACGAAGCCTGGCAACGCCATGCTGCTCGGTCAGATGCCGGTCGGCACGATCTGCCACAATGTGGAAATGAAGCCTGGCAAGGGCGGTCAGATCGCTCGTGCTGCTGGTTCGTATGTCCAGCTGGTCGGTCGCGATCGCGGCATGGTCATCGTGCGTCTCAACAGCGGCGAGCAGCGTTATTTGCGCGCCGACTGCATGGGGACTGTCGGTGCCGTTTCGAACCCGGACAACCAGAACCAGAACCTGGGCAAGGCCGGACGTCGTCGCTGGATGGGCATCAAGCCGCTGACCCGCGGTGTCGCCAAGAACCCGGTCGATCACCCGCACGGTGGTGGTGAAGGCCGCACGAGCGGTGGCCGTCATCCGGTCACTCCGTGGGGCAAGCCGACCAAGGGCGCCCGTACCCGCAAGAACAAGCAGACGGACAAGATGATCATCCGTTCGCGCCACGCGAAGAAGAAGAGGTAATCCGACATGGCTCGTTCCGTCTGGAAAGGTCCGTTCGTCGAGCTCAGCCTTCTAAAGAAGGCAGAGACCGCCCAGGACGCCGGTGGCGCCAAGCCGATCAAGACTTGGTCGCGCCGTTCCACCATCCTGCCGCAGTTCGTTGGTTTGACGTTCAACGTCTACAACGGTCACAAGTTCATCCCGGTCTCCGTTTCGGAAGAGATGGTCGGCCACAAACTCGGCGAGTTCGCACCGACGCGTACTTTCCCGGGTCATGCTGCCGACAAGAAGGGTAAGCGCTGATGAGCAAGCAGAAGGCACCCCGTCGCGTTGCCGAAAACGAGGCGCTGGCCGTCGGAACCACCATCCGTGGTTCGGCGCAGAAGCTCAACCTCGTTGCCGGTCTGATCCGCGGCAAGAAGGCCGAAGAGGCCATGAACATCCTCGCTTTCTCCAAGAAGGCGATGGCGCGTGACGCCAGCAAGGTTCTCGCTTCGGCGATCGCCAATGCGGAAAACAACCACAACCTCGATGTCGACGCGCTGGTCGTTGCCGAGGCTTCGGTAGGCAAGTCGATCACGATGAAGCGTTTCCACACCCGTGGACGCGGCAAGTCGACGCGCATCCTGAAGCCGTTCAGCCGCCTTCGCATCGTCGTCCGCGAGCAGGAAGAGGCGTAAGATGGGCCATAAGAGCAACCCGATCGGTCTGCGCCTGCAGATCAACCGCACCTGGGACAGCCGCTGGTACGCCGAAGGGCGCGACTATGCCAAGCTGCTCAGCGAAGATGTCGAGATCCGCAAGTACATCGTGATGAGCCTGCCGCAGGCAGCCATCTCGAAGGTCGTGATCGAACGTCCGGCCAAGCTGTGCCGCATTTCGATCTATGCCGCTCGTCCCGGTGTCATCATCGGCAAGAAGGGCGCGGACATCGAGAAGCTGCGTGCGAAGCTGTCGAAGATGACCGCAAGCGAAGTGAAGCTGAACATCGTTGAAATCCGCAAGCCGGAAATCGACGCCAAGCTCGTCGCCCAAGGCATCGCCGACCAGCTTATCCGCCGCGTGGCTTTCCGCCGTGCAATGAAGCGTGCCGTTCAGTCGGCACTGCGTCTGGGCGCCGAAGGGATCAAGATCACCTGCGGCGGCCGTCTCGGCGGCGCTGAAATCGCGCGTATCGAATGGTATCGTGAAGGCCGTGTGCCGCTTCACACCCTGCGCGCCAACATCGACTATGCGGAAGCCGAAGCGCTGACCGCCTACGGGATCATCGGCATCAAGTGCTGGATCTTCAAGGGTGAGATCATGGCGCATGACCCGACCGCTCAGGATCGCCTCATGATGGAAGCCCAGACCTCTGGCGTCCGTCCGGCTCGCTGATTGCAGGATTAGGAAAGAACCATGCTGCAACCGAAGAAAACCAAATACCGCAAGGCGTTCAAGGGCAAGATCCATGGCAACGCCAAGGGCGGCACCACGCTGAACTTCGGGTCCTATGGCCTGAAGGCGATGGAACCGGAACGGATCACCGCGCGTCAGATCGAAGCTGCGCGTCGTGCGATCACCCGCCACATCAAGCGTCAGGGCCGTCTCTGGATCCGCGTCTTCCCCGATGTGCCGGTGTCCAAGAAGCCTGCCGAAGTCCGTCAGGGTAAGGGCAAGGGTTCGATCGAATACTGGGCCGCTCGCGTGAAGCCGGGCCGTATCCTGTTCGAGCTGGACGGCGTTGCCGGTCCGCTGGCCGCTGAAGCGTTCGAGCGCGCAGCTATGAAGCTGCCGATCAAGACCAAGGTAGTTGCCCGTCTGGGTGACGCATCGCACCTCGGAGGCGAATGATGGCCAAGACTGAAGACCTGCGCCAGAAGTCGGACGACCAGCTGGCTGAAGAGCTGACCACGCTGAAGCGCGAGCAGTTCAACCTCCGCTTCCAGGCGGCAACGAACCAGCTCGAGGCTCCGGCCCGCATCCGCGAGGTTCGCCGCACGATCGCCAAGATCAAGACGCTGCAGAGCGAGCGTTCGCGCTCGGCTGAAGCGAAGGCTTAAGGAGTAGACCATGCCCAAGCGTATCCTGATCGGGACCGTCACCTCCGACAAGACCGACAAGACCGTTACCGTGCTCGTTGAGCGCAAGGTGAAGCATCCCCTCTACGGGAAGATCATTCGCCGCTCGAAGAAGTACCATGCTCATGACGAGAAGAACGAGTTCACGCTCGGCGACGTCGTGCGCATCGAAGAAACCAAGCCGATCTCCAAGACCAAGACCTGGCAGGTGATCGATCGTGTTACCGCAGGCGGCACGCAGGCTGTCGAGGCTGACCTCGAAGTCGAAGCCGCAGGTAACTGAAGCAAGTTTGACGTAGGAACTGCCGGGCACTCGTCCCGGCAAGCCATTGAGAAGGAAACGGATCGATGATCCAGATGCAATCCAATCTCGACGTCGCGGACAACAGCGGCGCAAAGCGCGTCCAGTGCATCAAGGTGCTGGGTGGCTCTAAGCGCCGGACTGCCTCCGTTGGCGACGTGATCGTGGTTTCCGTGAAGGAAGCTCAACCGCGCACCAAGGTGAAGAAGGGCGATGTCCATCGCGCTGTCATCGTGCGCACGAAGAAGGACGTACGCCGCCCCGATGGCAGCGTGATCCGCTTCGACAGCAATGCCGCGGTGCTCGTGAACAAGAGCGAAGAGCCGATCGGTACCCGTATCTTTGGCCCGGTGGTTCGCGAACTTCGCGGTCGCGGGTTCATGAAGATCATCTCGCTTGCTCCGGAGGTGCTGTAATGGCTGCCGCTAAGATCAAGAAGGGTGACAGCGTCGTCGTTCTGTCCGGCAAGGACAAGGGCAAGACCGGAACCGTCGCGAAGGTCATGCCCAAGGACGGCAAGGTCGTCGTAGAAGGCGTCAACGTCGCAGCGCGTCACCGCAAGCCGACCCAGCAGAACCCGCAGGGTGGCATCGATCGCTTTGAAGCGCCGATGGCTCTCAGCAAGGTTGCGCTGGCCGATCCGAAGGATGGCAAGCCCACCCGCGTCCGTTTCGAAGAGAAGGACGGCAAGAAGGTGCGCGTTGCCGTGAAATCCGGGGAGACCATCGATGGCTGATTACACGCCTCGCATGAAGCAGCGCTACGACGACGAAATCGTCAAGGCGATGACCGAGAAGTTTGGCTACAAGAACCGCCTTGAAGTTCCCAAGCTGGAAAAGATCACACTCAACATGGGTGTGGGCGAAGCCAGCCAAGACAAGAAGAAGGTTCAGACTGCAGCCGAAGAAATGGCTCTGATTGCCGGGCAGAAGCCGGTAATCACGAAGGCCAAGAAATCCATCGCGCAGTTCAAACTGCGTGAAGGCATGCCGATCGGGTGCAAGGTTACCTTGCGTCGCGAACGCATGTACGAGTTCATGGATCGTCTCGTGACCGTGGCCATGCCACGTATCCGCGACTTCCGTGGCCTCAACACCAAGTCGTTCGACGGCCGTGGCAACTACGCCATGGGCCTGAAAGAACAGATCATCTTTCCCGAGATCAGCTACGACCAGATCGACAAGGTCCGGGGGATGGACATCATTGTAACCACAACGGCGAAAACCGACGACGAAGCTCGCGAGCTTCTGAAGCTGTTCGGCTTCCCGTTCCCGACTGAAAAGTCGGAAGAGAAGGAGGCGGCGTGAGCCGCTAGTAGAGGAACTTAAGTCCAATGGCGAAACTGAGTTCGATCAACAAGAACGAGCGTCGTAAGAAGCTCGTCAAGCAGTATGCGGACAAGTACGCGAAGCTGAAAGCTATCGCGAACGATGAAAGCCTCGATGAAGGCGAGCGTCTTATCGCACGCCTCAAGATGGCTGAACTGCCGCGCAACGCTAACCCGACCCGGGTGCGTAACCGCTGCTCCACCACCGGCCGCCCGCGCGGCTATTACCGCAAGTTCGGCCTCAACCGCATCGAACTGCGTGACCTCGGCAACAAGGGCCTGATACCGGGCCTGACCAAGTCGAGCTGGTGAGGTAAAGACAGATGGCTATGACCGATCCCCTGGGTGATATGCTCACCCGCATCCGCAACGGCCAGCGTGCGAAGAAGGACAGCGTCCTTTCGCCCGCCAGCAAGCTGCGTGCAAACGTTCTCGAAGTGCTTCAGCGCGAAGGCTACATCCGTGGCTACAGCGAAGACTCTTCGGGCAAGCACCCAGCGCTGCGGATCGAACTGAAGTATTTCGAAGGCGAACCTGCAATCAAGCATGTCGCTCGTGTTTCCAAGCCTGGCCGTCGCGTCTATTCGGGTTCGAAAGAACTCCCGATTGTACGTAACGGTCTCGGCATCACCATCGTCTCGACGCCGAAGGGCGTGCTTTCGGACGCCGAAGCGCGCACCGAAAACGTCGGTGGCGAAGTGCTGGCGGAGGTCTTCTGATGAGCCGCATCGGTAAAAGGCCGGTAGCGATCCCAAGCGGGGTCACTGCCAATATCGACGGTGACACGCTTAATGTGAAGGGGCCAAAGGGCACCTTGGCATTGGGACTGTCCGACCTGATCGAGTACAAGCTGGAAGATGGCGAGATTTCGGTCAAGCCTGCCAACGATACTCGCGCCGCCCGTAACCACTGGGGAATGCAGCGTACGCTGGTTTCTAACCTGGTCGAAGGCGTCACCGAAGGTTTCACCAAGGTGTTGGAAATCACCGGTGTCGGTTATCGTGCACAGGCGCAGGGCAAGAAGCTCAAGCTTCAGCTCGGCTATTCGCACGATGTCGATCTCGATGTGCCCGAAGGTCTTGAAGTGAAAACGCCGGACCAGACCACCGTGGAGATTTCCGGTATCGACAAACAGGCCGTTGGCCAGTTTGCCGCCGAGGTGCGCCGCTGGCGCAAGCCCGAACCTTACAAGGGCAAGGGCATCAAGTACCGCGGCGAGTATATCTTCCGCAAGGAAGGGAAGAAGAAGTAAGATGGCAAAGCTCTCTCTCTTTGAACGCCGCCGCCGTCGCGTCCGCACCGCGCTTCGCAACGTGTCGGGTGGCAAGCCCCGCCTGTCGGTGCACCGCACCGGCCAGCACATTTACGCGCAGATCATCGACGATGCTGCCGGCAAGACCGTTGCCGCTGCTTCGACGCTCGGCGTGAAGGGCTCGGGTGCAAATGTCGATGCCGCCAAGAAGGTTGGCAGCGACATTGCCGCTGCGGCCAAAAAGGCCGGCGTGACCACTGTCGTGTTCGATCGCGGCGGCTTCCTGTTCCATGGCCGCGTCAAGGCGCTGGCCGACGCCGCCCGTGAAGGCGGGCTGGAGTTCTGATGATGGCTGACGAAAACAAGAACGAAGAAACCGTGACGGCGGAAACGCAGAACGCGGTAACCAACGAGCAGCCGGCTGTTGCCGATACGCCGTCCGAAGCCGCTGACAATCAGTCTGCCGCTCAGGGCGACGAAGGTCAGCCTCGCCAGGGCCGCGGCCGTGGTGGCAATCGCGAAGGCGGCCGGGGCCGTGGTCGTGGTCGTCGCGACGATCGCCGCCAGCGCGAGGAAGAAGACGACGGCATCATCGAGAAGCTCGTCCACATCAACCGCGTCAGCAAGACGGTGAAGGGCGGTAAGCGCTTCGGTTTCGCTGCACTCGTCGTTGTGGGTGATGGCCAGGGCCGCGTCGGCTTCGGCAAGGGCAAGGCTCGCGAAGTACCCGAAGCAATCAGCAAGGCGACTGCCGCTGCCCGCAAGAAGATGATCCGTGTCGCTCTGAAGGAGGGTCGGACCCTTCATCACGACGGCAAGGGTCACTTCGGCGCCGGCAAGGTCACCGTGCGTACGGCACCTGCAGGTACCGGTATCATCGCCGGTGGTCCGATGCGCGCCGTGTTCGAAAGCCTCGGCGTTGCCGACGTGGTGACCAAGTCGGTCGGCACCTCGAACCCCTATAACATGATCCGCGCCACTTTCGACGCCTTGCAGGACCAGACTTCGCCGAAGTCGGTCGCGCAGCGTCGCGGCAAGAAGGTTGCAGACCTTCTTGGCCGTGGTGGCGCTTCGGAGGCAGAGGCTGAAGCCGATGCTGCCGCTATCGCGGAGTAAGTTCGATGGCTGACAAGAAGAACACCATCAAGATCAAGCAGGTCGGTTCGCCGATCCGCCGTCCTGAAAGCCAGCGCAAGATCCTCATCGGTCTCGGGCTGAACAAGATGCACAAGATCGTGGAACGCCAGGACACCCCCGAGGTGCGTGGCGCAATTGCAAAGATCCCGCATCTGGTGACCGTGGTCGACTGATCGACCAGGTTTAACAATTTGACGGGAGCGGCCTGCTGCGATAGCGGGCCGTTTCCATTTTTACAGCGCGAACAAAAGCGAAAGCGAGTGCACTATGAAACTTAATGAGATCCGTGACAATTCCGGCGCACGCAAGGTCCGCATCCGTGTGGGCCGTGGTATCGGTTCGGGTAAGGGCAAGACCGGTGGCCGTGGCCAGAAGGGCCAGAAAGCCCGTTCGGGTGTTGCCATCAAGGGCTTCGAAGGCGGCCAGATGCCGCTTCACATGCGCCTGCCGAAGCGCGGGTTCAACAACCCGTTCGGCAAGGACTACGCAGAAGTGAACATCGGCATGGTCCAGAAGTTCATCGACGCGAAGAAGCTCGATGAGAAGGCCGTGCTCGACCATGAGACGCTTCGCGCGGCCGGCCTGGCTCGCGGCGGCAAGGATGGCGTTCGCCTCCTTGGTAAGGGTGAGCTCAAGGCCAAGGTCAGCTTCAAGGTTGCCGGTGCATCCAAGGGTGCAATCGAGGCAGTCGAAAAGGCTGGCGGCAAGGTCGAAGTGATTGCGGCAGACAAGCCCGAACATGAAAAGAAGGCTGCTCGCGCCGAAGCCAACAAGGCGAAGAAGGCAAAGTAAGCGGGAAAAATTCGGGGGGCGGGGTTCGACATTCCGCCCCCCGTTCCCTATCTAGCCTTCCTGTGCCGGGAGGGACCGGCGCCAATTCAGGATTGAACAGATTCCCATGGCATCACGCGCCGACAACATCGCGAGCAATATGAGCCTCGCCAATTTTTCCAAGGCCACCGAACTCAAGAACCGCATCTGGTTCACGATCGGTGCTTTGATCGTCTTCCGCTTCCTCAGCTTCGTTCCGCTGCCTGGCGTGAACCCGCTGATCCTGAGCGATCTCTACGATCAGACGCGCGGCGGGATTCTCGACCTCTTCAATACATTTTCGGGTGGTAGCCTGGAGCGCATGAGCCTCATCGCGCTTGGCGTCATGCCCTATATTACGGCGTCGATCGTCGTGCAGCTCGCTGCTGCATTGCATCCATCGCTTGCGGCCCTCAAGAAGGAGGGCACCGTCGGACGGCAGAAGCTCAACCAGTACACTCGGTACGGAACGGTGTTTCTTTGTGCCATCCAGGGCTGGTTTCTAGCCTCCGGTCTGGAAAGCTTCGGTGCGCAGAGCGGCATGCAGGCAGTGGTCGATCCGGGCGTTATGTTCCGTATCGGGGCAGTCATCAGCCTGGTCGGCGGAACGATGTTCCTGCTGTGGCTGGGCGAACAGATTACCAGTCGCGGGATTGGTAACGGCGTATCGCTGATAATCATGGCAGGGATCGTGGCGCAGTTCCCGACTTTTGTCTCAAACCTTGGTTCGGGATATTCCGAAGGCTCGATCGCTACGGGCATCATCGTCGGTCTGATCGCCATGGTTGTAATCCTGATCCTCGGGATTTGCTTTATGGAGCGTGCGCAGCGCCGTCTGCTCATCCAGTATCCGAAGCGGGCAACGCAGCGCGGCATGATGCAGGCTGATCGTTCGCATCTGCCGCTCAAACTCAACACCGCGGGCGTCATTCCTCCGATTTTTGCCAGTTCGCTTTTGCTGCTGCCGCTGACGATCACCCAGTTTGCCGGTAATTCGGTCGATACCGACAGTGCAGCTGGCGGCTTTCTGCAGTCGGTGTTGCAGTATCTGCAGCACGGCCAGCCACTTTATATGACGCTATATGCGCTCGGTATCATCTTCTTCTGCTTCTTCTACACCGCGATTGTGTTCAATCCGGAAGAGACGGCTGACAATCTGAAGAAGAACGGCGGGTTCATCCCTGGCATTCGTCCCGGCAAGCGGACTGAAGAATATCTCGATTACGTTCTGACGCGTATCACGGTCATTGGGGCGATCTACCTGACGATCGTCTGTGTCCTGCCGGAATACATGATCGCACAGACCGGCGTTCCGCTGTTCCTCGGCGGTACCAGTCTGCTGATTGTCGTGAACGTGACGGTCGATACGATCAGCCAGATCCAGTCGCATCTACTGGCTCACCAGTATGGCGATCTGATCAAGAAAGCGAAGTTGAAGGGACGCCTGCGCTAAGGCACGTCAGGCGCGAAGGGGACTTTACGCAATGGATATCATCCTCCTTGGGCCCCCGGGCGCGGGTAAGGGAACACAGGCACAGCGATTGGTGGAGCATCATGGAATGCGCCAGCTGTCGACTGGGGACATGCTCCGCGAAACCCGCAAGGCCGATAGCGAACTTGGTCGCAAGGTGTCCGACATCATGGATTCCGGCGGATTGGTATCGGATGAGATCGTATCCGCAATGATCGACGCCAAACTTGGCGAGATGGGCCCGGAGATGGGTGCCATTTTCGATGGTTACCCGCGCACGGCAGCGCAGGCCGAACAACTGGATGACATTCTCGCGAAGCATAATCGTCAGCTGGATCATGTGATCGAGTTGGAGGTCAATGAAGACGCTCTCGTGGAGCGGATCACCGGGCGTTACACCTGTGCCAATTGCGGCGCGGGCTATCACGACGTCTTCCATCTTCCCGTGAAGGAAGGTGTTTGCGACAAATGTGGCTCGACGGAATTCAAGCGTCGCCCGGATGACAATGAAGAGACCGTACGCACGCGCATGCAGGAATACCGTGGCAAGACAGCACCGATACTGCCCGGATATGAAGCTCGTGGAATTGTAAGCCGTGTCGATGGGATGGCGTCGATTGAAGACGTCACGCACGCCATAGACTCGATTTTGTCCCGCTAATCCGCGGGGGCGGACCTCACTTCACATTATTACGCAGCTTCTCGCCTGAAATGGCGAACGAGCCATGATGGGCGCCGTGTTTAGCTCGCTGCTTGCGCGGGGCGCAAAATTAACCCGTACGCCATAACCTCCGAACAGCGCGATCCCCTCCTCCGGGTTAGCCTTTCAGCTCTGCATGGCCCGGAGAGCGGGGAAACCTAACTGAGTGTACCCGTTGAGTGTGTTCGGGATCACGAGTTCACGTGATCCTGTTTGCACAAGATGGGAGATGCAATTGGCGTCCGTTTACGACCGGCATGTTGATCTGGATACGTTCATGGAAGGCGTGAAGAAGCGCAATCCAGGGCAGGAAGAGTTCGTTCAGGCAGTCCAGGAGGTCGCGCAGGACGTCTACAGTTTCATCGAGGACAAGGAAGAGTATCATGAGGCGCAGATCCTGCGCAGGATCGCGGAACCCGATCGCATCGTAAGCTTCAGGGTCTGCTGGGAGGATGACGATCAGAATGTCCGCGTCGAGCGTGGCTGGCGAGTGCAGAACAACAACGCCATCGGACCATACAAGGGTGGGATCCGCTTTCATTCGAGCGTAAACGAAAGTGTGCTCAAGTTTCTGGCTTTCGAGCAGACCTTCAAGAATTCTCTCACCGGCCTGCCTCTGGGCGGGGGTAAGGGCGGATCGAATTTCAATCCGAAAGGGAAAAGCGATCATGAGGTCATGCGCTTTTGCCAGAGTTTCATGACCGAGTTGCATCGCCACATCGGCCCTGATGTCGATGTGCCGGCGGGTGATATCGGCGTCGGTTCGCGCGAGATCGGTTACATGTTCGGCCAATATAAGCGGATCACCAATCGGTGGGAGGGTGTGCTGACTGGTAAAGCCACCGAGTATGGCGGCTCGCAAATGCGACCGGAGGCGACCGGGTATGGCGCGGTATATTTCCTGCGCAATATGCTTTCCCATGCTGATCAGGAGATCGAGGGGAAGACGGCGGTCATATCCGGCGCGGGGAATGTCGCAATCCACGCCGCGGAAAAGCTCGTTCAACTGGGCGGGAAGGTCCTGACGTTATCGGACAGCGGCGGCTTTATCTACGACCCCGACGGCCTTGATCAGGAAAAAATCGATTGGGTTAAGCGCCTTAAGAACGAGAGGCGCGGACGTATCAGCGAATATGCGGACGAATATCCCGAAGCGACCTATCATGAGGATGAGCAGCCATGGAGCGTCGAGTGCGACGTGGCCCTGCCGTGCGCCACCCAGAACGAGCTGGATGAAAGCGCTGCAAAGTTGCTGTTGAAGAACGGATGTATCGCCGTTTCCGAGGGAGCCAATATGCCGACCACGCTAGAAGGAGTGAAGGCATTTCACGACGCGAAGATCATGTACGGTCCTGGCAAGGCTGCAAACGCTGGTGGTGTCGCGGTCTCCGGCCTCGAGATGAGCCAGAACTCCGAACGGGTCAGCTGGAACCACGAGCGTCTGGGCGAAGAACTGGCCGAACTGATGGACGGCATCCACGAAAAATGCGTCGAATTCGGTGAAGCGGACGGATATGTCGATTATGTCCGCGGGGCGAATATCGCCGGCTTCAAGAAGGTCGCAGACGCCATGCTCGCGTTCGGAGTGGTGTAAGAAACTTTGACCGTGCCGATGGGATTGGCTAAAAGGGTTGAACTATCAGGCGGGCCGCCCATATCGGCGGCCTTGTCGTCACGTGCGCGCAGGATGCTTGACGCTGTTGGCGAATCCTCCTAAGCGCGCGTTTCATTCGACATTGCGGTGTGTCCGGCAGGCGGTAGCTATTCGTGCGCCATCCGGACTTTTGTTTCAGGCAAGACCCGTCGATGTCGGTGTGTTTAGCGATGAGATGGGGCTGCGGCATGAGCCGTCCCTGTGGAGCATGGAGAAGTAAGTGGCTCGTATTGCCGGGGTAAATATCCCCACCAACAAGCGCGTTATTATCGCGCTCACCTATATTCACGGTATCGGCCGTTCAAAGGCCGTCGAAATCGCCGACAAGCTTGGCATTGATCACTCGCGCCGGGTTCAGGATCTTTCCGACGAGGAAGTTCTTCGCGTTCGTGAAACGATCGATGCGGACTTCACTGTCGAAGGCGATCTGCGTCGTGAAACCGCGATGAACATCAAGCGGCTCATGGACCTCAAGTCCTTCCGTGGCTTGCGTCACCGTGCCGGTCTGCCCGTTCGTGGCCAGCGCACTCACACCAACGCCCGTACCCGTAAGGGCAAGGCCAAGCCGATCGCCGGCAAGAAGAAGTAAGCCTGGGGTAACCCAGCGCTTTTCCCTTCTTGAGAGAATGTAAGGAAGAATAACCATGGCACGCGAACCCGGCCGCGTTAGGCGCCGCGACAAAAAGAACATTTCGAGCGGCGTTGCGCATATCAACGCCAGCTTCAACAACACCATGATCACCATCACAGATGCGCAGGGCAACGCGATTAGCTGGTCCAGCGCAGGCATGATGGGCTTCAAGGGTAGCCGCAAGTCGACTCCCTATGCTGCCCAGGTCGCCGCCGACGACGCGGGCCGCAAGGCTGCCGAGCATGGTGTGCGCACGCTGGAAGTCGAAGTGAAGGGCCCGGGCTCGGGTCGTGAAAGTGCGCTGCGCGGTCTCGCTGCAGTCGGTTTCACCATCACGTCGATCCGCGACGTGACGCCGATCCCGCATAACGGGGTTCGCCCGTCCAAGCGTCGTCGCGTCTGATCCGTACCTGCCTGGCGGCTCGCTAGCGGGCCGCCGACACACCCTCACGGACCGGACGCTCTATCGAAGAGCGCCGGTCCTGCCCGCATCCGAACCAGGGGATTTTCATGTCCGTCAATATTAAGAACTGGCAGGAACTCAAGAAACCCAGCGTCCTTGACATCAAGGATACCGGCGACAAGGCCCGCAAGGTTACCTTCGTGGCCGAACCGCTCGAACGTGGCTTCGGCCTAACGCTCGGCAATGCGCTGCGCCGCGTGCTTCTCAGCTCGCTTCAGGGCGCTGCGATCACCTCGATCAAGATCGAGAACGTCCTTCACGAATTCAGCTCGCTCGCTGGCGTGCGCGAAGACGTTACCGACATCGTCCTCAACGTGAAGCAGATCGCGCTGAAGATGGAAGGCGAGGGCATGAAGCGCCTTCAGCTTTCCGCAACCGGCCCCGGCGAAGTCAAAGCCGGCGACATCGCTGTTTCCGGCGATATCGAGGTGATGAACAAGGATCTCGTGATCTGTCACCTCGACGAAGGTGCGACCCTCAACATGGAACTGACGGCAGACACCGGTAAGGGTTACCGCCCTGCCGTGATGAACCGTCCCGTGGACGCGCCGATCGGTCTAATACCTGTCGACAGCCTGTATTCGCCGGTTCGCCAGGTGAGCTACAAGGTCGAGAACGCCCGCGTCGGGCAGGAACTCGATTACGACAAGCTTTCGCTGACGATCGAAACCGACGGCACAGTCACTCCGGAAGATGCAGTGGCATATGCTGCGCGCATTCTTCAGGACCAGTTGACGCTGTTCGTCCACTTCGAAGACGGCATCCCGCAGCCGACTTCGGCGATGATCGGTCAGGCAGCCGAACCTCAGGAAAGCGACACCAACCAGCTTAATCGTTACCTTCTCAAGAAGGTCGACGAGCTGGAACTGTCGGTCCGTTCGGCAAACTGCCTCAAGAACGACAATATCATCTATATCGGCGACCTGGTTCAGAAAACCGAAGCCGAGATGCTCCGTACGCCGAACTTCGGCCGCAAGTCGCTCAACGAGATCAAGGAAGTGCTCTCGTCGATGGGTCTGCGCCTCGGCATGGACATCCCTGGCTGGCCGCCAGAAAACATCGAGGAAATGGCCAAGAAGCTCGAACAAGAGCTGCTGGGCTGACACCTCGCGTGGGGCATGGGCCGGACCCCTCAATCCGGCCCGTATCGGGCTACCTAGAACGGGCCCCCTACGAACGAAGGAAGAACTGAAATGCGTCACAAGATTTCCGGCCGCAAGCTCCAGCGCAAGACTGGCCACCGTAATGCGATGTTCCGCAACATGGCGGCCGCTCTGATCAAGCACGAGCAGATCATGACCACGCTGCCCAAGGCGAAGGAAATGCGTCCCTACATCGAGAAGTTGATCACGCTGGCAAAGCGTGGCGGCCTTTCGAACCGCCGTCTTGCAATGAGCCGCCTGCAGGACGAAACGCAGCTCAAGAAGCTGTTCGACGTTCTGGCGGAACGCTATTCGGATCGTGAAGGCGGTTACACCCGCATCATCAAGGCTGGCTATCGCGGCAGCGACGCCGCCCAGATGGCTGTGATCGAATTCGTCGAGCGCGACGAAGACGCAAAGGGCCAGGATTCGGGTCCGGTTGAAAGCGAAGAAGAGTTCGAAGACGCGTAAGGCGCACTTCGAAATAAGAGACAAGCGGGGCCGGGAGGGAAACTTCCCGGCCCTTTTGTTTTGCACGCGCCTTCAGCCGTGCCAAAAGGCGGGGATGATCAGACATGCCCTTGCAGCAACCGCACTTCTCGCCGCCACCCCACTTGCCGCCCAGTCGACGACGCAGGACGAACTCGACGCCCGCTACGATCGTGCTCTGGCCGCCGGGTACAAGGCGCTATTCCTGTGCAGCGCGCTGAGTGGTGATGCGGCGCATCTGCGGCGCAGCGAATCTTCGGTGAACGATTACGAACTGTCCGGCATTCAGGAGCCGCTCAATGCGATCATGCCGGAACTTACGCATAGTATCGCGCGCGGGAGCGATGGCGGGCTCGATTATGTAGTGGTGCCATGGGCCGACGACATGTCGCCGCGCGTCGCTGCTTATCGCCAGGGAAAAGGCTGTGCGCTGCTTCCGATCGGTGCCGCTCTACCCGATAGCGAGGCTGTCCGCTCGACGCTAATCGACAGGGTCGGCGATCCCAATGTCTATCCGCTTCGCGACGCTATCGCGCCCGCCACCATGCGCGCGGCCGAGGCGGCTCTGAGAGAAACCTACGGCGAGGGGACCCGGACAACGGCGGTGATGGTCCGGCAGGACGATCGCACCCGTGGGGAAGCCTATGCCCAGGGATACGACGCGGATTTGCCGCAGCGCACCTGGTCGGTCGCCAAGAGCCTCGCGGCCACGCTGATCGGTGCGGCGGTCCAGCGCGGCGAAGCGGATGTCGCAGCTTCTGCCGGGCTCGGGCTCGACGATAGCGACCCGCGGCGGGCGATAACTATCGACCATCTGCTCCGAATGGCCTCGGGCCGCTATTCGGACACGCCGGGCAACCGCACCGATCCGCTTTACTTTGGCGGCGCGACCGTGGGCGAGGTGGCGCTCGATTGGCCGCTGCTCAATCCGCCGGGCACGATCTATCGTTACGCCAACAACGACACGCTGGCTGCAGTCAAAGCGATCGAGGAAACGTTCGA
The DNA here is from genome assembly GCF_044543405.1 of Qipengyuania sp. NPDC077410. Taxonomy (NCBI): domain Bacteria; kingdom Pseudomonadati; phylum Pseudomonadota; class Alphaproteobacteria; order Sphingomonadales; family Erythrobacteraceae; genus Qipengyuania; species Qipengyuania sp. NPDC077410. The sequence goes on from NZ_JBITWB010000002.1 coordinate 630,754, forward strand.
AAAGCATCCGCCGGCCGGACTGTTCGAAACCCTCGGCATGCATTCCACCGTGGCTGAGACCGATTGGCAGGGTGACTATATCCTTTCCAGCCAGGTCTGGACCAGTTCCGCCGACCTTGCCCGCTTTGGCCAGCTTTATCTCGACGATGGAATGCGGAACGGCACCCGCATCCTGCCCGAAGGCTGGATTGATTACGTATCTACTCCCTCCGGTCCGCAGCCCGATGGCCCCTTCGGCTATGGTGCAGGGTTCTGGTTGCTCAACAATTCCGAGGGCGTTCCGGCCGATACGTTTGCGGCCTTGGGCAATCGCGGGCAGTTCGTCGTCATCGTGCCGAGCATGAACACGGTGATCGTGAGAAGGGGAGAGGATCCGCCCGGTGCGCGGTTCGATATCGCAGCCTTCACCCGCGATGTTCTTGTTTCTCTTCAAAATTAGGTATTCAGAAAAGTGCGGCAATTCCTGAACGGTGACTGTCGCTAGAGTTCAGCCGGACCTCACTGCGAATCGTCTAGAACCTCTTTTACAGCCGAGGCAGTCCCGCCGCGGCCCAATGAGGAGGACCTCGAGATGAAAACATTTGCAAAGACGTTCGCGAAGGGTGGGATCGCAACGGCAGCCGTGGGTGCCATGGCACTCGCAGGGGCGACCCCCGCGCAGGCTCGCGGCCACGACGATGGCATTTCCGTCGGCGAAGTGATTGCCGGTGCCGTCATCATCGGCGGTATTGCAGCGGTCGCCAGCGCCGCCAGCAGGGACCGCGACTATTATCGGGGCGACCGCTATTATCGCGACGGCCGATATTACAACAATGGCAACGACTACCGTCGCAACGCTTATGCAAGCAGAGGTAACCCGCGTGCTGCTGTAGAGCGCTGTGTCAACGCTGCGAGAAACGATGCCCGGCGCTACGGTTATCGTCATGCCCAGGTTACGGAAATCCGCGATGTCGATGACACTCGATATGGCTGGAAGGTGAAGGGCCGGATGGTCGTCGATGGCAGTTATGCCGGTGGGCGTTATGACCGTTATGGCTATCGTGACCGGAACAATCGCTATCAGCGCTGGAATGACCGTGACAGTGGCAATTTCACCTGCCGGATAGAACGCGGACGCGTTGCCGATCTCGACTTCAGCGGCATCCGCGGGCTGCGGTAATTCACGAAACATACCACTATGGGCGGTTCAGGCATCGTTTAGCCTGAACCGCCTAACTACGCATCATCAGCAATTGCGCGTTTAGGTGGGGCGCGCCGAAGGGGTATCGGACATGCCGTCCATTAAATCCATTTCTGTCGTACCAGCGTTTCTGGCCGTCGTATCAATGACGGCCATGCCCGCCCAAGCGGCCGAACTGCCGCAGGTCGGACCGGTGCACGTTGCACAGGCCATCAGCCCGGCTTGGGCACCAGGCGACGACACGGCCGATCAATACCGGCGCTACAGGCACCGCCGCCATCGCGGCGTGGACGCCGGCGATGTGATTGCAGGCGTTTTGATCCTCGGCGGAATTGCCGCAGTGGCGAGTGCTGCAAGTAGTTCGCGTGATCGAAATCCACGCTATCCTGATCCTCAGCGCGGCGATTATCGTTATGACGACACCCGCGGGCTGGACCGTGCGGTGAGTATCTGTGTGGACGAGATCGAGCGTAATGCGCGTATTCAAACCGTCGATGCGGTCAATCGCAACGCGCGTGGGTGGAGCGTGACCGGTTCAATGTATGATGGGCAGAGCTTCAGCTGTGCGATCGGCGAAAACGGGCGGATCGATGCGATCGACTACGGTCGCGGCGGTGCCACCTACGGAAATGGCTATCCCGATGGCGGATATGGCTACGACGCCAACAATGGTATCGACGACCGGCAGTATAGCGATGATTACTACGCTGCCGCACGAGCACGCACTGAAAACGCCGTGCCAGCCTATCCCGGTGGGCCGTTGCCGGGTGAAGAGGACCAGTCGTACGGCGCAGCCGATATCGAATACGGTGACGGCTATCAGGGCGCGGGAAATTAATCCCTTCCGTAGGCAGGCAGGGCCAGGTTCCATCTGATTGCAGCGAGCCGCAGGCCATATCCGGCGGCCGTCGCACCCACCCAGACCCACTCGCGCACCAGGCCCACCAGATCGCCAAGCACATTGGTGGTGGCTGAAAGGGCGGCGGCCGTTACGTACAGTTCCGGCCGCATGAGGATCGATGGTCGGCCAGCTATGACGTCGCGAATGATGCCGCCCACACAGCCGGTTATAACTCCCATCAGTATGGCAGGGGTGGGCGGTAAACCATATTCCAGTGCTTTGGCGGACCCGAGAACTGCATAGGCAGACAGGCCAAGTCCGTCCGCAACCGAGAGGAACCGCCCCTCCCACCAGCGGGTAGGCGTAAACCAGGCGAACAGCGCCATCGCCAGACAGATCGCCGCCACCCAAGCATCATGAATCCAGAATACCGGTGCCCCGATCAGAAGATCACGGACCGTGCCGCCGCCAACGCCGGTGATCAGGGCAAAGAAGGCGAGCGTAACGAAGGTTTGCCTCTCCTTCGCCGCTACCAAAGCGCCGGTAAGAGCAAAGATGGCCACACCGGCAAGATCCAGCCAGTCGAGCAGGGGGGTAAGAACTTCGGAATTCACGATGCAACCATACGCGATTTTCGGCGTCGAAACAGCAGCACGCAGCCGAACAGCGATCCGATTACCGACAGGATGGCGAAGAGTATCAGGATCAGATGATGCGTGTCCTCGCGCGTTTGCAAGTCCATGATGTGCAACCCCCACATGAAGTCGAAGGTACGCCACCATTTCGTCCGGACCGCTTCTATCTGCCCAGTTTCCGTTCCGACGTAAACGTGCGTCCCGTCATTCAGGACGACTTGCCAAACCGGCATGGCACGACGGAAATCGAGCGGCACCGCTTCCGCTTCGAAACGGGCCGTGCTGGCAACTTGGTCACCACCGTCGATGCCGTCGGCCACAATCAGGCGAGCCTCGACTTCAGACAACGGACCCATAGGACTGCCGTCGGGCCGGAAGCGGGCGGTCTTGCCGTCCATGTAGGTGATGCGGGTGGTGGGTTCGCCACGTTCCACCTGCGTGGTTACCGATCGTACCGGACGTGTACTTTCAGCCGGCAGCGACACGGCAATTTGCGTATCGGCGGGCAGGGCGCGTTCTGGAACATGTTTGCGCAGATGGTTGCCGCGGACTTCCTCTATGGGTTTCGCCACCATGACGAGGCCGGTAATCGTCCACATCAGAATGGGCGCCCCCACCAGCCATCCGAGCCAGATGTGCAATTTGGCCAAGCGCTTCATCGCGCGCTGCTGTCCCATCTTGCGAAGGCTCCCTAACCGTGGATGATTGTGCCGATGGCTTCTGCTGCGGCGATGCAATCGAGGTCGGCCCACCTGCGCGATATGACCTGCAGTCCGCAAGGTAGGCCCCCGCTTTCGCCCACAGGAAGAACGGTGGCGGGAAGGTTCGGATAAGTCGCCAGCCCGGCCCAGCACAGCGCCGCTCCCCCAGGCTGTTCCGCTCCGTTTATGGTCATAGTCCCATCGAAGACGCGGCCATCGCGGTGCGGGACAGCGAGAACAGGTGCAGGCGGGGCAAGGACGAAATCGTAATTATCGAATAGGGTATGCCAGGCGTTCTCGTTGCGGGTTTGCGCATCAAGCATGTCGAACCAATCTGTCGCGCTGGCCCGCTCACCGTTGGGTCCTGGCATGCCGCGAGCCATGGCTACATTGAGCATCCGCATATATTCCGTCTGTTGTCGCGCCAGATCGGGGAGCAGTTCGCTTTTGCGGTCGATGGTTACCCCGGCCCTTCCCAGTGTTGCTGCCGCCGCTTCGATCGGAGCCTGCACCGAAATGTCGGTTGGGCAGGACGGGTGTTCGGTGAGGAGGAGAATCCGGCAGTCCCGCAGCGTCTTCTCCATCCTCCGCAGCGGAACGGTTTGTGTCAGTTGCAACAGCAGGCGAAGATCGGCAGCGTTGCGGGCAAGCGGCCCAGCGATGGACAGCGCACCATCATGGGCATCACCGCCGCTCATGGAAGGGTGATCGTGTCCCTGTTTTGAGATGAGACCCCAGCTCGTCTTGTGACCCCAAACTCCGCAGAAATGGGCAGGAACGCGCACCGATCCGCCGATGTCGGTGCCATATTCACAAGGGACCATGCCGCTTGCGACGGCCGCAGCCGAACCACCCGAGGACCCGCCTGGCGAGCGCTCATGGTCATGGGGGTTGTTGGTACGGCCATAGACCGGGTTATTCGATTGCCAGTCGGCCAGATCGGGCGGCACATTTGTCTTGCCCAGGAAGATGGCGCCCGCAGCCTTCAACTGGCTGACCACTCTGGAATCGCGAGATGCCATGCTGTCGGCATAGGCCTCATGACCCCAGCTGGTGGGAAGCCCTTCGATATCGAAGCTTTCCTTGATCGTCATGGGAACGCCGAACAAGGGGCGTGCACGCGCCGAACGATCATCCGTCATCGCCTTGGCCCGATCCCGCGCCCGGTCGAAATCTGTCACCACCACGGCGTTGATGTGCGCATCCAGACGCTCGATCCTCGCGATGGCCGCCTCCACCGCGTCGAGCGGGGACATCTCGCCCCGGCGCATCGCTTCTGCAAGTTCGATAGCACCGGGATTGTCGGTCAGCGTCGGATAAGCCATGATGTCTCCTCTTGGGTCGGCAATGTCGGATAAGCCGACCCCGCGGTCAATCGCGCACTTGCGCGGGACACATGGCCGCCGCATGACGTTGCGCTGATGTCATAAAGATAATTCTGGAGGACCGATCATGCGTCGCGCCATTCTTCCCCTACTGCTCGCCAGCGCAGCCTGCACCCCTGTTGCCAATGATGCTCCGGTCATGTCTACCGATGCACCCCCCGCTGCCGCGTCCGATGGTTACGATCTCCAGGCCCAGTACGCGAAGCTGGCCGTCATCGAGATGGCACCGGACACGTCTTACCTGACTGCGGAAGAACGCGACGTCGTCAATCTGCTGATCCAGGCCAGCGGCTATATGGACGAGATTTATCTGCGCCAGCGCTTCGCCGCCAACCCGCAGGTTCGCCAAGCCATCTCGCGCAGCCGCCGTGCCGATCGAGATCTGCTGTTGACCATGTTCGACCGGTATTACGGCGCTTGGGACGATCTCGACGAGTTTCATCCCTTCTGGGGCACAGAGCCGCTGCCCGAAGGGGCCGGCTTCTATCCCACCGATCTGACCCGTGAAGAATTCGATGCCTATCTGACGGCTCATCCTGCACAGAAAGACGAATTGCTGGCCCCGTACACCGTGGTGAAGCGCGAGGGCGATGGGCTGGTCGCTGTCCCTTATTCGGTGGAATATCGCGAGTGGCTAGAACCTGCTGCCAAACTCTTGGAACAGGCCGCCCAGCGTACGAGCAACCCGAGCCTCAAGAAATTCCTGACATTGCGTGCCGCCAGCTTCCTGTCCGACGACTATTACGAAAGCGAAATGGCGTGGATGGACTTGGCCGACACGCCGATCGAAGTCGCGATCGGACCTTACGAAGTCTATACCGACCGGCTGTACGGTACGAAAACCGCCTTCGAAAGCTTCGTCACGCTGCGCAATCCCGAAGAGAGCGCCGCTTTGGCGAAGTACAAGAATTACCTGCGCGATATGGAAGGCAACCTTCCGATCGAGGATCGCTACAAGAATTTCCAGCGCGGCTTCGAAAGCCCCATCGCAGTGGCCGATCAGATCCACGGTGGGGGCGACAATGTACCAGGCGTGCAAACCATCGCTTTCAACCTTCCCAATGACGAGCGGGTGCGCGAAGCCAAAGGTGCCAAGAAGGTCATTCTCGCCAACGTACTCGGCGCGAAATACGAACGCATTCTGGATCCTATCGGCGATGTCGTGCTGAAGCAGGATCAGGCCGCACTGGTCGCGAAGAAGTACATGGAACTGGAGACGCTGTTCCATGAACTGTCCCACAGCCTCGGGCCCGGTACGATTACCAAGGATGGCCGCCAGACGACGGTGAACGAGGAATTGAAGGAACAGTATTCGGCGCTGGAAGAGAGCAAGGCGGACGTCATGGGCGTCTGGAACATTCTCTTCATGATGGAGAAGGGCGAAATCCCCGCTGCCGAGAAGCAGCAACTTTATGCCAGCTATTTCGCCGGTATTTTCCGCGCGATGCGCTTCGGGATCGATGAGGCGCACGGCAAGGGTGCAGCGTTGCAATATGGGTATCTCAAGCAAAAGGGTGCGTTCACCTGGGATGTCGCTGCCAACCGCTACATCGTCGACTATGCGAAAATGGAAGCCGGTCTGCGCGACCTTTTGCATGACCAGCTGATGCTGCAGGCGAATGGCGATTACGAAGGGACCAAGGCGTTCTTCGCTCGTTATGCCAAGCTAGACGATTGGGCGCGCGGACGCTTCGCAGCAATGAGAGATATTCCAGTCGATATTCAACCGATCTACCCGAGCGAAGTTTAGATAGCCGTCAACGGGGGGCGAGGATCACCGATGCGGTGCCCGTCCCCCAGACTGGTAGATACAGGCCCTGTCCCGCCGCCTTCAGGCGTCCGGTCTTCACCTCGTCGATTTGGGCACGAATAACGACATCGCCTTCGCGCTTGGTATCGATGGCATTGGCGATCTTGGCCATCAATTCATCGTAATCTTCTTCGAAATTCTGCGTCAGAGCAGTCGCAATGGTTTGTGAGAACCCGGGCGAATTGGCGATCTGCAACAGGAAATCGGTGGTGTCGCGATCGGTATCGCCGGTAATTTCGAGGTTGGAAAAACTGACCTTGCGAGAGCCCGGCTCGTTGACGGGGAGGGCGGTCAGCCAAACCTGGCCCGTCGCATCGCCGAACTTTTCGTCGGCTCGGGCTGCCTTGAAAGTCAGGCCCAGCGCAATGCGGTTTCCGGTAGTGCCATAGGCAACGACCTGTCCGAACCTTGCGTTGACCGGCCCGATCCCGGGCACTTCGAATGGCCGCGCGGACCTTTTGATCAAAGCTTTGGCTACCACCGGTTCGAGTTGTTTGTAATCGGCGATGACGGGAATGAAGAACTGCATCTTGCCAGGCTGATCTTCGAGCTTTGCAAGTGGCGGCAAGGGTTTGCGCTTTGGGTCTGGCTGACGCTTGCCGACGAAGGTCTCGGTCACCGCCTTCATGCCCAGTCGCAACTCCATGCGTTTGCCGCGCAGCGTGTAGCCGCCGTAATAGAGTTGTTCGGGCACGATCCGCATCCAGACCGGCGGGTTCGTCTCGTTAAGCTGAAGGGATGTGAAGGCTTCGCCCCATAGGCGTTCGATATCTTCCCGCAGACCCAGCTTCGCCAGTTCCTGCGGCAAATTGCGTTCCAGGCGCGCGATCAGGGGGTTCAGTTTGGCGTCCGCGTCACTGGTGAACTCGATACGCTGTCCAAGGAAGTCGACGTGGGGTTCGTCGGTCCAGTCGTACTGGATGTCGACTTTGCCCTGCGGGTTCCATTGGCTGTCGATCGAAAGCCGGGCGACGACGCGCACCCTGGCATCTCCCGTTGCGGTTTCCTGTTTGAGGATACCGGCAATATCCTGCGCCTTGATTTCGGCATGGATCGGCATCGTGAGGATGATGTCGCGTCCGCGACCGTCGATCGTAACGCGTCCGCGTGTCACAGTGCCCACGATGTCGCATTTGATGGTGGGCGTCTTGAGCTTGACGAAGGCCACCTTGACCTTTTTCGATGCGGCGCAGGTCTGGTCCTTGCGGTCTATGGTCCACAAGGTTCGCGGTATCTCTTTCGACATCTGCGTTTCGAGCGCGGTCAGATCGGCAGTTACGGGTACTGCGACGAGCGAACTTCGAGGTTCGATGTCGATCGTGTCCGTAGCGCGCGGAGGCGGCTCGAAATCCGGCTCCCGGCTGCAGCCGACCAGCGCCATTGCGCTACAGCTTGCGGCGATCGCCAAGTGCCTGATTTTCATGCTCGATCGCCCCGATGCCCTGTTGCGCAAATCTGCGGCATGGATGGGGTATCGGCAAGCGGAAAGTTTATCGGGACGATCCCATGAGGAACAATGCCAATCCATATCCGAGGATAGCCGAGGCACCGTAGCCGACGAGCGGGAAGGGATAGTTCGATACAAGAGCAGCGATGGAGAAACCGGCAAACGATCCGGCAAGGGCGAAGCGCTGGCTGACCGTTCCGCTGCGCAGCCCGGCGAGCAGCGCGACCGTGCCCAGCAGGGCGACCAGAATGCCGACTGCCAACCACAGCGAAACCTGAGCAGCGTCGACCAGAATACGTTCAACGTACGGCTGGGCGGGGAGTTCGCCGCGGACCAGCATGGACAGGCTGGCGAGGAAGGCTGCAAATGCGATGCAGCCTGTCGCCCAGTGGGGCCGCGCCACATAGAGCCCGATTGCGGCACCTGTTACGGCCAGCCCAGTGCCGGCATCGGGCTGGAGGAAGACCGCCACCAACGCCGCGACCAATGCTATCCTGCCGGGCCCCTTACTTTCTGCGGCCAGAACACTGATGGCGGGCAGAACAAGCAGCCCGGCATGGAGCAGCACCGGGCCGATCGGCAGCCAGCGCGCGATGCCATTGATCGCCACGCCGGTGAACAGGGGGACGAATAACAGTACGACCAGTGCGACAAGGATCGGCAGCCGATGCTGGCGTTGCACGCGCGGCTTGCCGAAAGCCATCAGCGCGATCGACAGCAACAGAGCTGTCGCGTTGACGAGAAGGTAGCTCCTTGGAGCACCAGCAAGCAGCAGATATGTCAGCCCGACGAGCGCGGGTATGGCGAGTGCCGGAATTGTCGACACTCGCGCAGACATTCAGATTCTCGCCCCGACTGTCACAACGGTGATCAGATGTGGATCGGCTTGCCCTGAACCGCCATCGCCGCTTCCTTGATCGCTTCGGAATGCGTCGGGTGGGCATGGCAGGTGTAAGCGATGTCTTCGCTAGTCGCGCCGAATTCCATGGCCTGTGCGGCCTGTGCAATCATGGTGCCGGCGACACTTGCGATGCACCACACGCCCAGAACGCGATCGGTTTCCGCGTCCGCGACGATCTTCACGAAACCATCGGGTTCGTGATTGGTCTTGGCGCGGCTGTTGGCCATCATCGGGAACTTGCCGACCTTGACCTTGGCCTTGTCGCCCAGCTTCTCGACCGCTTCTTCCTGCGTCAGACCGACACCGGCGAATTCGGGCCATGTGTAAACAACACCCGGGATGATATCGTGGTTCACGATACCGGTCTGGCCGGCGATGTTTTCGGCACAGGCTATGCCTTCGTCTTCCGCCTTATGGGCGAGCATCGGACCGGGGACGACATCGCCGATGGCCCATACGCCATCGACCTTGGTGCGGAAATCGTGATCGGTTTCGATCTGGCCGCGCTTGTTCACTTCGAGCCCGATCGCGTCGAGGCCGAGGCCATCGGTGTTCGGACGGCGACCGATCGAAACCAGCACACAATCCGCTTCCAGCGTTTCTTCGTCGCCGCCGGCAGCCGGTTCGAGCGTCAGCGTGGCTTTCGAACCATCGACGGTGCACCCGGTGACCTTGGTCGACAGCCGCAGTTCCATGCCCTGCTTCTTGAAGATCTTGGCCGCTTCCTTGCGAACATCGTCATCCATCCCCGGCAGCAGCTTGTCGAGATATTCGACAACGATGACCTCGGCACCAAGACGACGCCAGACCGATCCGAGTTCCAGGCCGATCACGCCCCCACCGATGACGACCATCTTCTTGGGTACGGCCTTGAGCTCGAGAGCGCCGGTGGAATCGACCACCACCTGCTTTTCGTTGTCGACTTCGACGTTGGGTAAGGGGGTAACGGAAGAACCGGTGGCGATGATCACATTCTTGGCGGTAACCGTTTCATCGCCGACCTTGACCGTGTGCGCATCCTGGAAAGTGGCATGGCCTTTCTTCCAGTCGACCTTGTTCTTCTTGAACAGGAATTCGATCCCGCCGGTCAGACCTTTCACCGCGTCGCGGCGCTGTGCGTGCATGGCGTCGAGATTGAGCTTGGGCGTAACTTCGATACCCATCTCCTTCATCGTGCCGTTACTGGCCGCGTCGAAGTATTCAGAGGCGTGCAGCATGGCCTTGGAGGGAATGCAGCCGACGTTGAGGCAGGTGCCACCGAGCGTCTCGCGGCTTTCGGCGCACGCCGTCTTCAGGCCGAGCTGGGCCGCACGAATTGCGGCGACATAGCCACCCGGGCCAGCACCGATGACGAGGACGTCGTAGTCGTATTCTGCCATGATTCGTCTCTGTTAACTTTCGTTGCGTCGCAGACATGGACCGGGTGTTACACGGTCCAAGGGGTAAAAACGGTCCGGGGTGAGCGGACGCAAATCGCAGGTGCCGACCAGATCAAGCGAGTGGGTCATGGCTGGCATCATGGCACTTTTGCCAGTCTGTAGGACAGCCTTTCGCACACACGCACTCCAATCGGCGTTGCTCTTACAGGTCGATCAGCATCCGGGTCGGATCTTCGATCGCTTCCTTGATGATCTTCAGGGCGGTCACCGCTTCCCGACCGTCGATCAGACGGTGATCGTAGGACAGCGCGATATACATCATCGGACGGATGACGATTTCGCCATTCACGACGACCGGGCGATCCTCGATGCGGTGCAGGCCGAGGACGGCGCTCTGCGGCGGATTGATGATCGGGGTCGACATCAGCGAACCGAAGACGCCGCCGTTCGAGATGGTGAAGGTGCCGCCCTTCATGTCGTCCATCGTCAGCGTGCCGTCCTTGGCGCGCTTGCCGAAATCGGCGATGTCCTTTTCGATCTGCGCGAAGCCCTTGTCCTGCGCATCGCGGATGACCGGAACGACCAGACCATTGGGAGCGGACACGGCAACCGAGATATCGACATAGTCGTGATAGACGATCTCATCGCCTTCGATATAGGCGTTGACCGCGGGCACGTCCTTCAGCGCAAGACAGGCCGCCTTGGCGAAAAAGCCCATGAAGCCGAGACGGATGTCGTGCTTCTTGGCGAACATGTCCTTGTACTTGCCGCGTGCTTCCATGACGGCCGACATGTCGACGTCGTTGAACGTCGTCAGCAGCGCAGCATTGTCCTGCGCACCCTTGAGACGCTTGGCGATGGTCTGGCGCATACGCGTCATCTTGACGCGCTCTTCACGGCGCTCGCCCGCGGCCGCTGCCGGTGCGGATGTGCTTTCAGCCGGCTTGCTGCCACCCGACTTCTTGGCTTCCGCCGCAGCGATCACATCTTCCTTGGTCAGGCGGCCGTCCTTGCCGGTGCCCTTGATCGTGGAAGGATCGACGCCGTGTTCGAGCACTGCGCGGCGCACGGCAGGCGATAGCGTTTGCGAACTGTCACCGTCGGTCGCTTCCTTGGCCTGAGCGGGCGCAGCCTTTTCGACGTCCGCATCCGGTTTGTCCGCCTTGGGTGCGTCGTCGCTATCGCCGGAAGATTTTGCCGGAGCGTCGCCTTCTTCGATCACAGCGATCACTGCATTGACTTCGACCGTGTCACCGACGTCGACCTTGAACTCCTTGATCGTGCCGGCAACGGGGGAGGGTGCCTCCACCGCGACCTTGTCGGTTTCCAGGCTGATGATGGGTTCATCGACGGCGACCGCATCGCCGACTTTCTTCAGCAATTCGCCGACGGTCGCTTCGGTGACAGATTCACCCAGCGTAGGAACTTTGACTTCGGTGGCCATATTCTTGCTTTCCCGAATTACTTGCAGTCGCTGCGGACATTGGGCGCCTGACCGTTGAGGCCGAGCGCGATATTGACGAGGGCTTCCTGCTGCACCTGATGGCGGCTGGCGTAACCCGTTGCTGGCGAAGCCGCCACTTCACGGCCGGCGTAGCAGGGGCGCATGCCGGACTTACCCGCAGCCTCTGCAGCCTCTTCGATCAGACGGTCGACGAAGAACCAGGCACCGTTGTTCTTGGGTTCTTCCTGGCACCAGACGATCTGTTCGAGGTTCTTCATGCGTTCGAGGCGAACGGCAAGCGGTTCCCCCGGGAAGGGGTAGAGCTGTTCGATACGCACGATCGAAACATCGTCCAGTTCCGCTTCGTCGCGGCGCTGCATCAGGTCGTAAGCGACCTTGCCGCTGCACAGCACGAGGCGCTTCACCTTCTCGTCGGCAATCTCCTTCATGTCGGACTTTATCCGCATGAAGTGATTGTCGCCCTGGAACTCGCTCGCTTCGGATTTCGCAAGCGGGTGACGCAGAAGGCTCTTCGGCGTCATGATGACCAGCGGTTTACGGAAGTTGCGGAGCATCTGCCGGCGAAGGACGTGGAAGTAGTTCGCCGGGCTGGTGATGTTGCAGACCTGGATGTTGTCGTTCGCGCACAACTGCAGGAAACGTTCGAGGCGGGCCGAACTGTGTTCGGGACCCTGACCTTCATAACCATGCGGAAGCAGAAGCACCAAGCCATTGGCGCGGAGCCATTTTGCTTCGCCGCTGGCGATGAACTGGTCGATGACGATCTGCGCGCCGTTGGCGAAATCGCCGAACTGCGCTTCCCACATCACGAGGCTTTTGGGATCCGCCATGGCGAAACCGTATTCGAAGCCGAGCACGCCATATTCGGACAGCGGGCTGTCATAGACCTCGAACTTGCCGTGCGGCAGCGTGGTCAGCGGGATGTATTTGTGTTCGTCCTTCTGGTCGATCCACACGGCATGGCGCTGGCTGAAGGTACCGCGGCCCGAATCCTGCCCGGACAGGCGCACACCGAACCCTTCGGTCACGAGGCTGCCGAACGCCAATGCCTCGGCGGTGGCCCAATCGAACCCTTCACCGCTGGAGAACATCTCCTCCTTGGCCTTGAGCACGCGGCCCAGGGTTTTGTGGATCGTCAGGTCGCCGGGGATGCCGGTCAGCGTACGGCCGAGGCTGTCGAACAGCTTCTTGTCGATCGCCGTTTCGACATTGCGACGCGCACTTTCCGGATCGGCAGGCTTGTTCATGCCGGACCAGCGACCGCCGAACCAGTCTGCCTGATCGGGCTTGTAGTCCTTGGCCGCCGCAAATTCCTTTTCGAGATGCGCGGTGAACTCGGCGCACAGCCCGTCGGCATAGCCCTTTTCGATCACGCCTTCTTCTTCGAGGCGCTTCGAGTAGAGTTCGCTGACCTTGGGATGCTGACGGATTTCGTCATACATCAGCGGCTGGGTGAACTTGGGCTCGTCGCCCTCGTTATGCCCGAACCGGCGATAGCACCACATGTCGATCACGATATCGCGGCCGAAGGTCTGGCGGTATTCGATCGCCAGCTTGCAGGCGAAGGTTACCGCTTCGGGATCGTCGCCGTTGACGTGGAGGATCGGCGCCTGAACGCCCTTGGCGACATCGCTGGGGTAAGGCGAAGACCGCGCGAATTGCGGGCTGGTCGTGAAACCGATCTGGTTATTGATCACGAAGTGCAGGCAGCCGCCGGTATTGTAACCGCGCACACCCGAGAAGCCGAGACATTCCCACACGATACCCTGGCCAGCGAAGGCAGCATCGCCATGAAGCAGAACGGGCAGAACCTGTTCGTGCTGCTTCAGATCGTCGCGGATGGCCTGCTGTGCGCGGGCCTTGCCGAGCACGACCGGATCGACCGCTTCGAGGTGGCTGGGGTTGGGAACGAGGCTCATGTGAACATCGATCCCGTCGAATTCGCGGTCTGTGCTTGTACCAAGATGGTACTTCACATCGCCCGAACCGCCGACGTCTTCCGGGTTGGCGCTGCCGCCTGAAAATTCGTGGAAGATGACCTTGTAAGGTTTGCCCATGACGTTGGCGAGCACGTTCAGCCGGCCGCGGTGGGCCATGCCGTAGATGATCTCGCGAACACCCTGCTGGCCGCCGTATTTGATGACAGCTTCCAGCGCCGGGATCATGGATTCGCCGCCATCGAGGCCGAAGCGCTTGGTCCCGACGTATTTCTTGCCGAGGAACGATTCATACTGTTCGCCGCGGATAACCGCCGCGAGGATGGCGCGCTTGCCCTCGTCGGTGAACTGGATGGTTTCTTCCGGCGTTTCGAACCGTTCCTGCAGGAAGCGGCGCTCGACGGTGTCCGAAATATGCATGTATTCCAGGCCGACATTGCCGCAATAGGTATGCCGCAACGCATCGTAGAGTTCGCCGATGGTTACCCAGCCGAAGCCGAAGACGCCGCCGACATAGACTTCCAGATCCTCTTCACCCTCGAAGCCGTGGCCCTTGAGCGTGAGGTCTTCGGGAATTTCCCGCTTTGACAGACCGAGGGGGTCGAGGTTGGCGGCAAGATGTCCTCTGACGCGGAACGTGCGGACCAGCATCATTGCACGATTGGAATCGTCCGATGCTTTCTCGAGCGCCTTGTCGTCGAGCTGTTTTCCGGCCTTTTCGGCAGCCTTGGCGACCACCACGCGCATCTGCGTGGGATCGAGCGCGGCGGTAAGATCCGCGCTGCTGTCGACCACTTCGGTCAACCAGGCAGGATTGCTCCAGCTGGGCCCCTGCTGGGGGCCTTCCTGGTCGCCCAGCTCGGGCAGGAAATCATGGCTTTCGTTACCCATCCGGGTCACCTTCTTGCGCCGACCAAATGTCGGCTCCTAATGGCAATGCCTCAGCGGCGCGGACGGTCCCGGGGAGGAGGGTGGCCCGCGCCGGGTATCAGGCAAGTTCCTTGAGCAGCGCGTCGAGCGTGGTGCCAAGTTCGCTGGGCGAAGGTGAAACGCGGATGCCCGCCTTTTCCATCGCTGCGATCTTGTCTTCCGCGCCGCCCTGGCCGCCCGAGACGATGGCACCGGCATGGCCCATGCGGCGGCCCGGAGGCGCCGTACGACCGGCGATGAAGCCGACCATGGGCTTTTCAACGCCTTTCTTCGCCATGTGCGCGACGAATTCTGCGGCTTCTTCTTCGGCGCTGCCGCCGATTTCGCCGATCATGATGATCGACTTGGTTTCGTCGTCCTTGAGGAAGAGTTCGAGCACGTCGATGAAGTTGGTGCCGTTGACCGGGTCGCCGCCGATACCGACTGCAGTGGTCTGGCCGAGGCCGACCATGGTGGTCTGGTGGACGGCTTCATAGGTCAGCGTGCCGGAGCGGCTGACCACGCCGACGCTGCCCTTCTTGAAGATGGAGCCGGGCATGATGCCGATCTTGCATTCGCCGGGCGTCAGGACGCCGGGGCAGTTCGGGCCGATCAGGCGCGACTTCGAACCCTGCAGCGCGCGCTTGACGCGCACCATGTCGAGCACGGGAATGCCTTCGGTGATGGCGACGATCAGTTCCATCTCGGCATCGATTGCCTCGAGGATCGAGTCCGCTGCGAACGGCGGCGGCACGTAGATGCAGGATGCCGTCGCGCCGGTAGCGGCCTTGGCTTCGCCGACGCTGTTGAAGACCGGCAGGTCGATGTGCGTGGTGCCGCCTTTACCGGGCGTTACGCCCGCAACCATCTGCGTGCCATAGGCGAGCGCCTGCTGCGTGTGGAAAGTGCCGGTATCGCCGGTCATCCCCTGGGTGATGACCTTGGTGTTCTTGTCTACGAGAATGCTCATGTGTGTCTTTCCTGTTCGGTGTTTTTCGCCGTTCAGGCGAGCGAGCTGTCCAGGCCCTTGCAGGCTTCCAGCAGTTCTTCGACCGCGTCGGTCGATACCTTGAGGTTGCTCTTTTCCTCATCGCCGAGTTCGATTTCGATCACGTCTTCCGTGCCGCCCGCACCGATCACGGTGGGAACGCCGACGTAAAGACCGTCGAGGCCGTATTTGCCTTCGACGTAGCTGGCGCAGGGCAGGATGCGCTTGCTGTCGCCGAGATAGGCTTCGGCCATGGCGATCGCGCTGGTTGCGGGTGCGTAATAGGCCGAGCCGTTGCCGAGCAGGCCGACGATTTCACCGCCGCCGCCGCGGGTGCGCTTGACGATCTCGTCGAGGCGGTCTTCCGACACGCCCTTGATCTTGGCCATGTCCTTCACCGGAATGCCGTTGATCGTCGAATAGGACAGGACCGGGACCATGGTGTCGCCGTGGCCGCCGAGAACGAAGGCGTTCACGTCCTTCACCGAAACGTCGAATTCCCAGGCGAGGAAAGTGGCGAAACGCGCGCTGTCGAGTACGCCGGCCATGCCGACGACCTTGTTGTGCGGCAGGCCGGAAAATTCGCGCAGCGCCCAGACCATCGCGTCGAGCGGGTTGGTGATGCAGATCACGAATGCGTCGGGGCAGTTGTTCTTGATGCCTTCGCCGACCGCCTTCATCACCTTGAGGTTGATGCCGAGCAGGTCGTCGCGGCTCATGCCGGGCTTGCGCGGAACGCCGGCGGTGACGATCACGACATCCGCGCCGGCGATGTCGGCATAGTCATTGGTGCCGGTGATCTTCGCGTCGAAACCCTCGATCGGGCCGCACTGCGACAGGTCGAGCGCCTTGCCCTGCGGCATGCCTTCGGCAATGTCGAACAGGACGATGTCGCCCATTTCCTTCTTCGCGGCGAGGTGGGCGAGCGTGCCGCCGATCATGCCGGAGCCGATAAGGGCGATCTTCTTGCGTGCCATTGGGGGTAGCGTCCTTGTTCCTGCCATGCGGGACAGCGATGTTACCCGGACCATGAATGGGCCATGCATCAAGTGTCCCGCAAAGGAAGCATGGCACCGGTCGATTGCGAGAGCGACCTAGGCGCGCCAACACGGGAATGCAACCGGCAAACGGCACACGCAGAAAACTATCTTTGCAAATGGTTCGCAATTGCAATAGGCTGGTAGGCTCGGCTCGTTGCGCAAGCTAATTTCAGAACGATAATCCCCTTCTTTCGCGAAGTTGGTCAAGCCGTTCCGTGACTGCGCGTATCGTTGTTTTGTGACGATCTGTCTTCGGCCAGCAGCAGCGACGCCTGATACGCCGGAATGGCGCGGCTGAAGTGATACCCTTGTCCAAGTGTACAGCCCGCAAACCGAACAGCCTTGACCTGTTCGGTGGTTTCCAGGCCCTCGGCCACGATTTCGATGCCGAGCGTGCGGCCCATCTGCGAAACTGCGCGGATGATTGCATCGCTCTTGCGACCGGCCTGTGCGCCCGACACGAAACTGCGATCGACCTTGATCTTCGAAAACGGCCATTGGTTTATATAGCTCAGCGAAGAGTAACCCGTTCCGAAATCGTCGAGCGCAAACCGAACTCCGGCACGCGCAAGATCTTCGATGAACATCGCGATGCTCGGGCTGTCTTCCAGAAACACGTTTTCGGTAATTTCAAGCTCGAGACGGTCCGGCGACAGGCCCGCATCTCTGATCGCGCTGAGAATACCCAGAGCCGCGCCCGGAGCCTTAATCTGCATCGGCGAAAGATTGACCGCGACGGATATATCGTCGGGCCAGGCTGCGGCCGCCCGCGCGGCTTCGCCAGTGAGCCAGTTGCCGAGAGTTACGATTGCGCCGCATTCTTCGGCAACCGGGATGAACTGATCGGGAGGAATTTCTCCCCTCGTCGGGTGGAACCAGCGCGCCAGCGCTTCGAAACAGCGAATGCGCCCCGTATCCAGATCGACGATCGGCTGAAAGTAGACGGACAGTTCATGCCGCGAGAGCGCAAGGCGAAGTTCCGTCTCGATCTTTCGGCGATGGGTCAGGTCCCGCGTCATCGATGCGGTGAAGAATCGAATTTGGGATCGTCCGGCGACTTTGGCCTCATACAGCGCCATATCCGCATGGCGCATCAGTTGATCTGCCGTCACGCCATCGTCCGGCATCAAGGCGATGCCGATTGATGCGCCCATTTCAAGCCGCTCCCCATCGACTTGCAGCGGGCGCATGACCTCGAGCAGGAGCGTGCTGGCCATGACAGACGCGGCGTTGCGGTCGGCTATCTGGCAGGCAATGACGAACTCGTCACCGGCGAAGCGAGCGACGATACCGTCTTCGCCGACCAGCGCGGCGACCCGCGCGCCGATAGTGTGCAGAACCTCATCACCTGCTTGATGACCTTTGAGATCGTTGACTTCCTTGAATCTGTCCAGGTCGATCCAGAAAATACCAGCCCGACCGTCAACATCTGCCGCCGAGATGACGCCAGGCAAGAGGCGGTCCAGCCCAAGACGATTGGAAAGCCCGGTTACCGTGTCGGTCAGCGCGAAGGTTTCCATTTCCGCTGCCAGCGCTGCGCTGCGGTCAGCCGCGTCGAGGGATTCGTGCAAGGTGCGAAAGATGGAGGTGACGATCGAGTACATTGCGGGAAAGAGAAGAGCGATGGTTATCGCAAGACATGCCCCGGCGATCGAACCATGGGCGATGGACGCGATGACTATGGGTGTCGACACCAGCGTCAACTGGCCCAGAGCTATAGCCGGACGCGCGGCGTTGTGCGCGCAGATGCCTATGCCGTAGCCCAGCGCATTCGAAATGATCAGGACCTGCGCCATCGCATCGATGTCGAGCGCGATGGCCGATGCAGCCACAGTGCCGAGGATGAGGCTGAAGCCGAACGCGCCGAACTTGTAAGCGAATTCAAGCTGGGCCGCACTTATCTCTTCCGGGCGCTTCGCCAGGTGACGAGAGTTGACAATGCGCAGGACGGCGATGCTGCTGAGCAGAAAGACAAGTGAATAGAGGAGGGCGCTACCGGACAGATACGCCACGACCGTGCTCGAGATGGTGCAGTTCAGGGCGCCTACTGCAAGGGCCGTGCGCCGGTCATAGAGAGAACGAATGAGAGAGTTGCGAGCTTTCTCGCTCAACGGATCTGTCGACGACGCGTGGGCGACGTACCGCTTCAAATCGAATGACCCGCTTCGCTCACCCATGGCAAGCCGTTTAAGGGGCATCCATCATATTTCAGTTAACGGTAACACGTGGATTTTCCGGAGTTATACGGGGGATATGCTCGCCAGCAACGACTTGATGGCAAGCTGCTCATCAAGACGTCTGGCCAGCCCGCGATCGAGCGTTCGGCAGATGCCGAGCCACCAGTCGTAACTTTCGGTGTCGTCGGCCGCATGGGCGTGTTCAGCCTGCTGCGCTGCAACTTTCGCCGCGCTCAGCCCATGGTTCGCAAAGTGCTTCAGCGCTGCATGCATCACGCCATCGACAGGGGAAGCGGTGGCGACCATCTGCGCTGCCCCGGCATTGTCGTTCGCCGCGCGCGAGTGCGCTTTGCGAGCCAGTGCCCGGGCAATCGGCGAATGAGCGGTGGAACGTGCGGCAGCGAAATGGACCGGCATGCCATGGTCTCCTCAGGGGGGCTGGGCTGTTGAACCCCCTCATGGCCGAAGCACGCTAAACTTCGGTTCCGCAGCATGGTTGTGGAGACGTAAAGGATTGCCTTCGTGTTGGCCCGCAAGCCTATTTTTTCCCGGGCTCGTTGATCCATTTGCCTGAATTGGCATACTCCTCGCGAACCCTGCCGGATTGCGGAAGCTTGTCGGCTGGAGCTGCGGCGGCGGGCGCCCCAACCGGCGCATCCGGTTCGGTACTGATACCGATAGCGGCATTGGACGGAGGGGTAGGCTGTACAGGGCCGGGGACGTCCGCTTCCGCGCGCCGAACGTTGGGGGCGGCAAGCGGCTCCGCGCCGGCATAGTCGTCGGTAAAGGCACCGGCGGTTCCGGCCCCGCCTTTCCAGCGATAGAAACGGTGCGCGCCGATGGCACCGATATAGTCGAGGCTGGCGGCCCAATAGGGGTTCACGTAATTGGTGTGGTAATGTGTGGCCAGGCCGACGGGCTTGTAAACCTCGCCCGCCAAGGCACCCAGCGCTACGGATTGGGCCACCGCCCACCCCCGGCGGGAAGGGGTGCGCGCCAGTGATCCGTCGCAGGTGAAGCTGAACTGGCAGCCCGTCTTGCGTTCCGACCCCTGAAACACCACACCGCAGATGCTGGCGGGATAGGCGGGATGTGCAACCCGGTTCAGGACCACTTGCGCCACCGCTTGTTGGCCCGACAGGCTTTCGCTGGCGGCTTCGTAGTACACGGCCATGGAAAGGCACTGCAATGCGCGCGCCTTGTCGATCCCGTTGCCCGTCTGGCGAAATGCCTGTGCCGCTGCACCCGCGCCATGACTTTGTGCAAATTCGACGGTTTCAAGCGTCCCTTCGCTCTTGCGAAGGTCGGCGATATCTGTGGCAAGGCGCGGGGCATCTTCGAGGTAATAGAAGGCCGATCCAGGAAAGCTTTCGCCAGCCGTTTCGAACGGCATGGGCGTCAAGGGTACGCGTTCGTCGCCCAGGCCAATCGCGCTTCTGAAATCGGACCATTCGCCTTGCGCAGCCACGGTCGGAAGAGCGATGGCAGCGCCAAGAATACCGAGGCGGGTCACCAGTTTACGGCGATCCTGCAATCTTGCGGCCCGGCGTTGAGCGCGCGGCGAGGCGACGTGCAGCGCACGGTCCTTGTTCCCGGCCAACACTTCCAATCCGCTCAAACTGCGTCCTTCTTTAAGGAACTGCCCATAGCCTATACCCGGTAAGGCCGACAGATGTGTGCGATCGCCATCCCGCAACGGGACGGGATTCGATGGCGCCCTATAACAGCAAAACTTAATGAAGTTGCGTCTTGTGCAACGACACATTGCGCAGTAGTCGGCGCCGCGAGTCACGGGTTGGCCTGTTTGCGCAGGCCCGAAGAGGGAAGAGGGTGCAAGCCCCTCGCTGCTCCCGCAACTGTGACCGGGGAGGTCCGCTCCATATGCCACTGCGAAAGCGGGAAGGCGGAACAGGGCCGCTGATCCGGGAGCCAGGAGACCTGCCCATGACCGTCGTTCGGCTGCAGGGCGGGGTGTACCTGTAGCAAACGTGGATGGAGCGTTTCGGCTCCCTCCCGTCATGGGCGGCATTTCGTTCATGACAGGAGGTTACGTGTATAAATATCTGCTTTTGATTTCCGCTTCGGCAGTACCTGGCGCAGCGTATGCGCAGACTGCCAGCGAGCAGGCGCTCGAGGAAATCATCGCCGCCCAGGACGAGGCAAACGAGGCTGGCGATCAGCAAGCGACTGTGGGCAGCTATCGCAGCTCGGCCCCGGCCGAGGCGATCATCACGGTCACGGCCAACGGCCTCGGCACCGATCTGCGCAATACCGGCCAGTCGGTCACCGTCATCGGACGGGAAGAGATCGAAACCATTCAGGGTGCCGATCCGGCACGCGCACTTGCGCGCGTTCCCGGTCTGTCGCTGTCGCGTAGCGGGGGTGTCGGTACGGTAACCAGCGTGAACGTGCGCGGCGCCAATCCCGACCAGCTTCTGGTACTGGTCGACGGCGTGCGCGTGGCCGACCAGGCGAGCCCTTCGGGCGGCTTCGATTTCGGCAATCTGCTGCTCGGCACAGCCGGCAAGATCGATGTTCTGCGCGGATCGAACAGCACGATCTGGGGATCGGAAGCCGTGGGCGGGGTGATCGACATCTCGACGCGGGCCGAACGCGGCATGACTGCCAGCGTCGAGTACGGCTCGCGAGACACGCTGTTTGCCAGCGCCGCTGCCGGAGCAGGCAATGACAATGCCTTTATCGGCCTGACCGGGTCATGGTTCGAGACCGACGGATTTTCCGCAGCCGCATCGGGCACGGAAGCCGACGGATCGAAGCAATTCGCTATCGGCTCCAGCGCCTTCCTCAATCTGACCCCCAGCCTCGAGCTGTTCGCGCATGGTAATTTTGCAGAAGGCGACGTCGAAATCGATGGCTTTCCCGCACCCAACTTCGTCCTCGCCGATACCGACGATACGCAAAAAACCACGCGTTACTGGGGCGATGTCGGCCTTGCCTATTACGGCAACGACCTGACCCTGCGCGCTGCGTACAGCCTGTCCGATACCAAGCGCGCCAATCGCGATGGTTCCGGGGCGGAGACTTTCGCCAGCGACGGCCGCTCCGATCGCATCTCGCTGCGCGGTGAATACCGCTTGCTGGGTGGCCTCTCGCTGGCTTTCGGAGGCGATCATGAATGGACCGAGTTTGAAACGAGCTTCGACACGGCCGCCGAAACCGAAATCAGCGGCGCCTATGCGCAGCTCGGCTGGGTGATGGGCCGTCTGGCCGTCCATGGCGGTGCGCGCGTGGACGATCACGAACAGTTCGGCACGCATGTCAGCTTCGGCGGCGATGTGAGCTACGGCTTTGGCGACGACTGGCGCGTGCGCGGTAGCGTGGGCGAAGGTTTCAAGGCACCGACACTGTACCAGCTGCTCTCGTTCTACGGGAATACGGAGCTCGAACCTGAAGAAAGCACCAGCTACGATCTGGGCGTCGAGAAAGGGCAGCGGGGCTCAGGTCTGCACCTCGCGCTGACGGGCTTCCGCCGCGACAGCGACAATCTGATCGGGTTCGGCGTTACGCCTGAAAGACCTTCCGGCGTGTACCTGAACACCGCCCGCGCCCGCGCGCAGGGCATCGAAGCGGAGGCAGGCTTCGATCTTGCACCCGGCCTTCGCCTTGCCGGCATATATTCCTATGTCGATGCGGAAGATCGTATGACCGATCTCGATCTGGCGCGGCGACCCAAGCATTTCGGTACCATTTACGGCGACTGGATCAGCGATTTCGGTCTCGGCCTCGGGGCGGATCTGCGCCTCGTGGGTGCAAGCTGGGATAATGCTTCCAACACCGTTCGCCTCGAAGGATACGAGTTGCTCGATGTGCGGGCATCCTTCGGCCTGGGCGACAATCTGGAACTGTTTGGCCGCGTCGAGAACGTGTTCGACACCGATTACCAGACGGTTGCAGGATATGGGACGGCTGGCCGCAGCGTCTTCGGCGGGATCAGGGCGAAGATGTGAAACCGCTGCTCGCCGCATCGGTCCTGTTCCTTGCCGCATGTGCGCAGGGCGGGGCCGATGCGCCGACGGCTGGGGCGCGGCCGACCATCGTCAGCCTGAACCCCTGCACCGATGCGATCCTTGCCGATGTGACGGCGCCGGGACAATTGCTGGCGATATCCCATTACAGCAAGGATCCACGATCGAGCTCGATGCCGGCAGAGCAGGCGTCGCGATACCGCGCCACCGGCGGCACGGTCGAAGAGGTTCTCGCGCTCGATCCGGATGTGGTCGTGGCGGGAAGCTTTATCGCGCCCGCAACGCGCGCCGCGCTGGAAGATCTGGGCATGCAGGTCGTGACTTTCGGCATAGCCAGTGATGTCGCCTCGAGCGAGGAGCAGATCCGGGAACTGGCTTCTCTGGCCGGCGATCGGCAAGCGGGGCAGCGCCTGATCGAACGGATCGAAACGGCGCTCACCGAAGCAGAGGCGCCGGACGGGCGCGCCGTCGACGTTCTCCTGTGGCAGCCCGGCGGAATTGTCGCGGGCGAGCAATCGCTGGTGAGCGACCTGCTTGCCCGTACCGGCTTCACGAACGGAGCGCCGGCCCGTGGGCTGTCCCAGGCCGACTATGTGGCGCTCGAAGATGTGGTTGCCGCGCCGCCGCAGGTGTTGCTGGTTGCAGGCGGCGACCTTGGCCAGCAGCACCCAGTGCTGGACCGGCTGCCTCATATGCGGCGCGAACGCTTCGATACCAGCCTGCTTTACTGCGGCGGTCCGACGATCATCCGTGCCGCTCGTCGACTGGCGGAGATACGGAGCACAATATCGTGAACCGCGCGACTTTGATCTTCGGCGGGTTGCTCATCGTTGCGCTTCCGCTTTCGCTGCTGGCGGGGCGGGTCTGGCTCGATCCGGCCAGCACGCCCAACGCCGCGCTCATCCTTGCAGAGCTGCGTCTGCCGCGCGCCCTGCTGGCTTTAGTCGTGGGCGCGGGATTGGGAGCGGGCGGGGCAGCCATGCAGGGCTATCTGCGCAATCCGCTGGCCGACCCCGGTCTTTTCGGGATCGCCCCGGGCGCGGCGCTGGGTGCCGTGGCGGCGCTATGGTTCGGCTATGCCGCTTCGCCGTGGCTGCTTCCCGCATTCGCCCTGATCGGGGCGGGCGGGGCGATGGCGTTGCTGGCGGCGATTGCCGGACGCACGGGCGGGATCGCGCTGTTCACACTCGCCGGGCTCATGGTTGCGAGCCTCGCCGGCGCATTGACGGCGCTTGCGATCAGCATGGCGCCCAATGCTTTCGCCATGAGCGAGATCGTGATGTGGCTGAACGGCGCGCTGACCGACCGGAGCTGGCGCGAGGTGTGGCTAGCCACCCCGCTCGTGGCGCTGGGCGTGCTTCTGCTCTGGCGGAGCGGGAAATCGCTGGATGCGCTCACACTGGGGGAACCTGTCGCCCGGTCCCTTGGGGTCGAACCCCGGCGGCTGCTCTGGCTGCTGATCGTGGGCATAGGGCTGACGGTCGGCGCAGGCGTCGCGGTGGCCGGTATCATCGGCTTCGTCGGCCTGATCGTGCCCCATCTGGTTCGGCCCTTCACCGATAGCCGGCCCTCGCAGCTCATCGTGCCGAGCGCATTGGCCGGGGCCCTGCTGGTTCTGGTCGCGGATAGCGTCGTACGCATATTGCCACTGGTGACGGAACTGCGGCTGGGCATCGCACTGAGCCTCCTTGGCGCTCCGTTCTTTCTCTGGTTGCTGCTGCGCATGCGCAGGGGGCTGGCATGATGCTCGCGGCACGGGAAGTCTCCGTCGACAAGCGTCTGTCCCGCATCTCGCTCGAACTTGCGCCGGGATCGATCACGGCGATCTGCGGGCCAAACGGTGCGGGTAAATCGACCTTGCTCGAAGCGCTCGCGGGCTTGCTGGTGCCCGATGATGGAATGGTGGCCTTCGACGGGGTGGATGCTTCCACAAAGTCACCACGGGACCGAGCAAAGTGTATCGGCTATCTCCCCCAAGCGCATGAGATTGCCTGGGATGTTCCAGTTCGCAGCCTGGTCGAACTCGGGCGCATGCCGCATGGCGATCGCCTGTCCGGGCCGGTCGATGCCGCTCTGGACGCGCTCGACATCGCACAGCTTTCGCATCGCCGGGCGCAATCGCTGTCGGGCGGCGAAACGGCCCGCGTGTTGCTGGCCCGTGTCCTGGCGGGCGAACCGCAATGGATCCTTGCCGACGAGCCGCTGGCTGCGCTCGACATCGCCCACCAACTCACCTTGCTGCGCCATCTTCGCGATGCTGCCGACAAGGGGGCGGGCGTCGTTCTTGTCCTGCACGATCTGGCGCACGCCATGAACCACGCCGACCGGGTGGTCGTGCTCGATGCCGGCGAACTTGCCGCCGATGGCAGATGCGAAGACGCGCTCGACCCACGAGTGATCGAGCGCGTCTGGAAAGTTCCCGTCCGGTGGATCGGCGAACCGAACCACCGGGCGTTGATCAGCGGCTGATTATCCGGCTGTATCTGCCGGCAGCGCGCCGTCCGATACTTCGCTGTCCGCAGCTTCGTCGCCCGGGACAAGGCCCCGCGCTTCAAGCATCGGCGTAACGTCCGGATCGCGTCCCGCAAAGTTCCGGAACATTTCGAAGTAATCCATCGTGCCGCCAGTGCTCAGCACGGTTTCGCGATAGTGGTCGCCATTCGCGCGGGTAAGCCCCCCGTTTTCCATGAACCACTTGCGGCTGTCGCGGTCGAGCATTTCGGTCCACAGATAGCTGTAATAGCCTGCCGAATAGCCGGCCGGACCGCTGAAGATGTGGTTGAAATAGGTCGAACGGTAGCGTGGCGGAACCAGGTCGATTTCAAGGCCGAGTTCTTCGAGCGACTTGCGTTCGAATTCGGTAACCTTGGCTGGCGTGTTGATCGCTTCGGCCTGTTCCTTCGATAGCGCCGCCCACTTCATGTCGAGCAGTGCCGCTTCCACGGTTTCACCGAAGTCGTAACCCTGGTTGAACTTCGCGGCCGCTTCGATCTTGGTGATCATTTCGGAGGGGATCGGCTCGCCCGTGCGATAGTGCTTGGCATAGTTGGACAGCACTTCGGGGTAGGTGGCCCAAACCTCGTTCACCTGGCTCGGATATTCAACGAAGTCACGCGCCACGGCGGTGCCGGACAGGCTGGGATAGGTCTGGTTGGCGAAGAAGCCGTGCAGAGCGTGGCCGAATTCATGGAACATGGTGTTCACATTGTCGAAGCTGACCAGCTGGACTTCGCCCGCTGGCGCCTTCGGAATGTTCAGCACGTTGTAGATCACCGGCTTGGTGTTCCACAGCTTGCTCTGGTCGACGAAGTTGCTCATCCAGGCGCCGCCGCGCTTCGACGGGCGCTGGAACGGGTCGAAGTAGAAGATGCCCAGTTCGCTGCCATCGCGGTCGAACACGGTGTAGGTCCACACATCGGGGTGATAAACCGGCAGGTCCGTGCGGCGTTCGAACCTCAGGCCGTACAGCTTGTTCGCGGCATAGAACACGCCGTCTTCCAGCACCTTGTCGAGCTGGAAATACTCGGTCATCGCGTCTTCATCGAGGTCGTAGCGAGCTGCCTTCACCTTGTTGGCGTAGCGATACCAGTCCCACGGCTTCACTTCGAAATTGCCGCCATCGGCCTTGATCGCCTCGTCCAGCATGGCTGCTTCGCGCCGCTGCGTTGCGGCGAGGGCAGGGACCATGCGTTTCATGAAGCCAAGCGCTGTGGCAGGCTTTTCGGCCATGCGATCCCACATGGCATAGGTTGCCCAGTCGGGTTCGCCGAACAGCGATGCCTTTTCGGCGCGCAGCGCGGCAATCTTGGCCACCAGCGGACGGGTATCGATGTCGGTGGTGCCGTCTGCACGGTGATAGGAAGCCATAAACAGCTTCTCGCGCGCGGCGCGATTGGTCATATTCGGCAACAGCGGCTGCTGCGTGGTGTTCTGCAGCGCAATCGCATATTTGCCGGGATGGCCCTTTTCGGCAGCAAAATCGGCGGCCGACTTGATGTCGGATTCCGAAAGGCCGGCTAGTTCTTCGCGTGTGTCGAAGATGACCGGCTGATCGGCCATGGCTGCGCGTGCTTCCTGGCCGAATTCGGTCGTGATTTCGGACAGCTCGGAATTGATTTCCTTCACCCGTGCACGCTGTGCGTCGGTCAGCAGGGCGCCGGCGTGAACCATGCCTTCATAGGTATCTTCGAGCAGCTTGGCGTCTTCGCGCGTCATCGCCATTGCGGCGCGATTGTCATACACGGCTTTCACCCGGGCGAAGAGCTCGGGGTTGAGCGTGATGGAATCGGAATGTGCGGTCAGCTTGGGGCTGATCTCCGTATTGATTTCGTCCAGCCGGTCGGTCGTGTTCGATCCGGTCAGGGCGAAGAAGACGGTGGCGACGCGGCCCAGCATCCGGCCCGACTTTTCGAGCGCAACGATCGTGTTGGAGAATGTCGGCGCTTCGGGGTTGTTGATGATGGCATCGATTTCAGCCTTGTGGATCGCCATGCCCTGCTCGAACGCGGGGATGTAATCGTCTTCGGAAATCTTGCTGAAATCGGGCGCGTGGAACGGCAGGGTGCTGTCGGAAGCGAAATATCCGGTTCCCTGCGGTATGTTTGCGCCCGCGGTGTTGGCGTCTGCCATGGTTTCGATTTCTCCGCCCGGAGTGGTGGCGCAAGCGCCAAGAAGTGCGGATGCTGCAACGGTGGCCAGGATCTGGGCCTTCATGTTGTTCCCCTCATGATTGTGCGCCACGCGGAACCCGGGCGCGGGAATGCGATAATGTTATGCGCGATTGGCCTGCCTGTTGCGCGCACGCAAGCATGCACACGTCGCCGGTCGGCGCATCTCATACGTTAGTCGAACGGGACGGGCTCGCCCTGGTTCCTGTCGGCGCGCTCCCGCGCGGTATCCAGTGCTTCGTCCAGCGCCTGGCGGTTCACGGTCATGAGACGTGGGCGGCCTCCGTCACGGTCGACGACCAGCCAGATTGCACCCAGTTCGAAGAAACCGCCCTGATCCTTTGCCACACTCATGCGCGAAAGATCGAGTTTCTGGAGTACCTCGATCATGGCCGGGTCGAATATCTCGTCGAACACGGCCTCCACTTCGGTGCGATCCTTGATCTCCCGTCTTTTCCCTTCGCCATCGATATAGAGCAGCGGCAGGCCGACTTCGCGCAGGAGGCGTGCCTTATCGCCGCTTCTTGCAGCATCGCGCAGCGTCGATATCGCCACGTCGAACTGGCTGGCACTGGTGCCGGTGGCGCAGGATATCGCGCCACCTTCGACAAAGTCATGATCGCGATCGAACTGGGGATTTCGTTCTTTCTGGCTCGACCATACCAACAACAGGCAATCGCCGGGGGCGGCCTCACCCTTGGCGACGATGTCGGCCGACTTTTCCGTCTCACCGTCGCCATCGGGCACGCACGCCCAGGCCGTCGTCACGGCGAGTAGCAAGGGGGAGAGGTAGAGGCGGTTCATGATGGCGTTCTGAGGGCGTAGATGAGGATCGATTCGTAGATCGAACCGTGGCGGTGCAGGGTGCTTTCGAAGAGCGTATAGGAATCGGCTCTCCAAGGGCCAAGTCGCAAGCTGGCGTTTCGTTCGAGAAACGGTTCCAGCGGACCTGAAGAGCGATTGACCCGCGCCAGCGTAATGTGCGGATGATACTTGCGATGGTCCGGTTCCACGCCGGCCGATACGCAAATACGATCGATTTTCTGGCGAAGGCGCTTCAGCTCGGGTGAAATCTCCACGCCAGCCCAAAGGGTGTGAACCCGGCCCTTGCGCACAAAGACTCCCGTGCCTGAAATCGTCAGGTCGAGGGTAGGTAGCTCGATTGCCTGAAGCTGGCGGGCCAGGTCCTCAGCCAGATGCGTATCGACCTCTCCGATATAGCGTAGCGTGAGATGAAGCTGGTCATCATCCTGCCAGCGCACATCGTCTACGCCCTCCATCAGATCGATCAGGGCGTCGCGTATCTCTGGCGGTGGACGAATGCCGACGAAGAGGCGGTGAGACATGCTAGAAAACTGTCACTGGACGGTAAAAATCTGGGACCGCTGGCGATCGGTCAGGTCGAATAGGGGTCGTCGTTCTGGCGCGGATCCCCATAGCGGCCCTTCATGAAAATCTTGGCCCGGCGCTCGCTGCGAAATTGCAGACCGCGGGCGAATTTTCCGCCGGCGTGCGTATAGTCCAGTTCCGCCGCGATCGCCTCGTAATCGCGGCTTTCGATTGCGGTGTTAAGCCGCGGGCTCTCGTTTTCCGATACATTCCCCAGGCCGACATTGTACACCAGATCGAGCAGGGCATCGAATTCATGCTGGTGAAGCGGAAGGTCGCCGACCAGCAGGCGCACGCCTTGTTCTGCCTTCGCCAGATCGTGTTCCAGGAATTGCAGGACCTGCGCCTCGTCGACGCGATCACCGACCTGCAGATCGTCTTCGGGAAGGATCAGGTGACCGACCCCCACGGTGGGATATCCGGCCACGTCACGGTAGACGGTGTATCGTACGCCTTCTTCCTCGATCAACGCCTGCTTGAATGTGCCGCTCGCTTTCATCAGCGCAGCAGGCTTGCGTACACCTGCGACGTCATCGACCACCCGTTGCATGTTTTCGTCGATGCCGAAAGCCTTGCGCGCTTTTGGCGGGCCGGTGAACGCCGTGAGGCCGAGCGCGCCAGCGCCGAGCATCAGAGTGGCGCGTCTGCGCGCGGAAAGTTTGGGTTTGATATGGAAGGCTTGATAGGCTGCGCGGCGCGCACGGCGAAGATCGCGGCGATGCCGACGCTGCCGGTTCAGTCGTTCGAAAATCCCTTTCGATTTTCCGTTGTTTCCTGAGCGCGATGGCGCGCGCGACCAATCTATGTCGTCCAGCGGACGGTTGAAGTCGGTCAGGATGGCCTCGAGCCTGGCATTCGTCTGGGTATTGCGCCGCGTACTGCTTGATCGTTTATCGCTTCCCTGCGGGTGTGGAGCGGTGTCCTTGTCCATAAGGCGGGCACCTTTCGGTCTCTATCTGCTCTGGCACGACACCTCCTGAGCCGCCGTTAGGGGCGCGGGAAATGCCGTGCGCTGTCTGTCTTGTCTTTAGAACGGTTCATGGGGCACAATCGGTCCACGGTTCGTCGCTGCGCAGCCCCGTCCGGGCCGCGCCTTGCCGGTCAGGCAGCCCGGCGGACCCTGTTTCTGCCCGTGCGCTTCGCTTCGTAACACGCAAGGTCGGCGCGCATGAGCGCATCATCGATGCTCTCGCCAAACAGCCAGGGCGACAAGCCGATAGAGGCGGAAATGCGGATGCCGGGACGCTCGGTGAACCGGTCTTCCAGCTTGGCGATCATCATCCGCAGATCGTCTGCCCCCTCGGCGATGGCCGTATCGGTAACCCCGCGGGCGATGACCAGAAATTCCTCGCCGCCAAGCCTGAATGCAAGGTGCTCACCCTTACCCTCCAGAGTGGCAGCCCAGTCGCGGATCGTATCCGCGGCGGCTATCAGCACTTCGTCACCAACGGCATGCCCGAAGGTATCGTTGATCGCCTTGAAACGGTCGAGGTCGATCGTCAGGAGGTGGCGCGAATGCGCGCCGCCCTCCGTGTGCGTTTCCTCGAACAGCTTGCGGCGGTTGAACAGTCCGGTCAGCGGATCGCGCCAGCTGAGGAATTCGGCACTGGACAGCGCAGCGGCAAGGTCTTCGGACAAACGCCGGTTTTCGACCAGCGTACGCGCGGAACTGCGCAGATGCTGCCCCGCACTCGAACTGTAGAGGCGGATGCCGACCACGGCCAGGGTCACCACCCCGATCATCGCCGGGTCGCTGTTGGCAGGGTGAAACAGGATGAGCGCGCTCGCCGTCGCCCAGAAACTGACCAGCATCCCGTCGCGCGCTGCGGGCAGGGCGGCGAGCGTGACTGCGATCAGCGTGATCGTCACAACCACCACAACCCGTATCAGCGCCACGGCCGCGATGGATGCCCCGGCCGGTTGCGGCCATAACATCAGTGCCAGCGTGACACCGGTCAACGCCATCGCGCCGAACACGATGCGCTGCATGGTCTTGATCGGGTGGCGCGCCCTGACGCGCACATCCAGTCTCGCCGTCGCATTGCGGGTGAACAGGAACGACGCCAGCCGCAATGCCAGCAACAGCGCCATGGCGGCCGGGTTGGGCAGCACGGCAACACCCACCGCCAGCATGCTCAGGCCGATGAGGCTGGAAGGAAGCGAACGCCGCTCGCGATCGAGCATTGCGATAACCGCTTCCCGATCGACTTCGTAGGAATCGATCGGGATGCGCGTAAAGGCGCCGGCACCTCTGCCGTCAGTGTCCAGATCGTTTCGCAATGGTTGTTTCCCTACACCCTCTCACGCCGGGTCTTGGGAAAATACCGTCCAATCGTTAACGTTCCTGCTCGCAAAATTCACTTTATCCCGGATCACCAGATGCGCGCGCGATCTTCCGGCGCGATATACATCTCGTCATCCGGCGTGATGTTGAACGCTTCGTACCAGGCGTCCACGTTACGCAGCGGAGCGATGGTGCGATAGCGCGACGGGCTGTGCGGGTCGGTCGCTACCTGGTTGCGCAGCGAATCCTCACGCGCCTTGGCCCGCCACACCTGCGCATAGGCGAGGAAGAAGCGCTGATCGCCGGTCAGTCCGTCGATCACGGGTGCTTCCTGGCCGTTCAAAGCCTTCTTGTAGGCATCGTAGGCCACCAGCACGCCGGCAAGGTCGGCGATGTTTTCGCCCATCGTCAGATCGGGATTGATGAAACTGCCGGGGACCACTTCGAACTTGGCGTATTGGTCGCCGAACTTCTTGGCCTCCGCTTCGAACCGCTTGGCATCGCCCGCGGTCCACCAGTCCTTGATCGCCCCGCTGGCGTCGATCTTGCGGCCCTGGTCGTCGAAACCGTGGCTGATTTCGTGGCCGATCACCACCCCGATCGCACCGTAATTGACGGCCGGGTCGGCATAGGCATCGAAGAACGGCGGCTGCAGGATGCCTGCGGGGAAGACCATCTTGTTTTCCAGCCCGCCATTATAGGCGTTCACGGTCTGCGGGTTCATGCCCCACTTCTTGCGATCGACCGGTTTGCCGAGATCGCTCATCGCGTAATCGGCATTGAACTTCGTCGCGGCGACCATGTTGCCATACAGATCGTCAGGCGACATCGGCAGCTGCGAATAGTCGCGGAATTTCTCCGGATAGCCGACCATCACGTGCATCCGCTCCAGCTTGTCCAGCGCGGCCTGCTTGGTGTCGGGGCTCATCCATTCGTTGCCGCGAATGCGATCGCCCATGGCCAGCTTCAGATTGGCCACCAGTTCGTCCATGCGCGTCTTGGCGATCTTGGGGAAATATTCGGCGACGTAGGCCTTGCCCACCTGCTCGCCCAGCGAACCGTCGATGGTGTCCACCGCGCGCTTCCAGCGGGCGCGCTGTTCGCTCGTCCCGTTCAGCGCGCTCGTGAACTGGAACCGGCTGTCGACCATTTTTTTGTTGAGGAACGGCGATGCCTGATCGGCGATATGCGCTTTTTCCCACAGCTTGAGCGTGTCCAGATCGGTACTGGCATACAGCGCCGCGATTGCTTTCACCGCCGTGTTATCGGTTACGATGATGCGGTCCTGCGGCGGGATGTTGTTGCCCTGGAAGAATGCATTCCAGTCCACCCCGGGCGCATAACTGGCCAGCTGCGTTCCCGACATGGGATTGTTGATCTTCTCGATCTGGCGCTTCTGTTCCGCATCCCAGTTGAGCTCGGCAACATAGGTTTCGAATGTCATTACGCGGCTGGCCGCCTCGCGCGGGTCGGGCTGGCCGATATTCCGGAACGTGCGTTCGAGGTAATCGAGATAGGCCCCGCGCTGCGGCGCGAACTTCTCGTCGAAATAATACTCTTTCTCCGGCAGGCCGAGCCCGCCGGACGACAGCCACAGCGTGTTCATGGTCGGATCGTCGGGATCGGCATAGGGACCCGCCCCGAACAGCGAACCGCCGAACTTGCCATAGGTCGAGCCCATGTAACGGGCGAATTCTGCCTTGTTCGAAATCGCATCCACCTGCGCCAGCTCGCGCTTCAGAGGGGCGATGCCTGCCTTTTCGATCGCCTTTTCATCCATGAAACTGGTATAGAGCGCGCCATATTGCGAACCTGCCGGCGCATCCGTGACGAGGCCGTTCACTTCTTCGGTTACATCTTCGCGCAGATTGTAGAACGATCCGACAGAGGGGCGGTCAGCGGGGATTTCAGTCCGGTCCATCCACGCGCCGGACGCATAGCGTTCGAAATCGTCGCCGGGGTCGGCGGTCAGATCGCGCGCTGTCAGATCGATGCCGTAATCGCCGATCTTGGCCTGGCCGGTCACGACGATGGTGTTCTCGTCGGACGCGGTTTCGTCGGCAAAGGCAGGAGCGGCGAGGGCAAGGCCGATCGCCAGTGCCGAGGCTGCGGACAGAGTTTGGAGTTTGCGATACATGGCTTTGAGTCCCCGTTGATCGAATACGCCTTTATATAGGATCGGTGGCTTTGCCGGCATCGGGCTAATCGGCAAGCGGCCGACGCGCATCGGCGAAAGACACGCTCGTGCCCTCGCGATCCGGTCGCCTCGGTAAACGGCAGGTCTCGGCACAGGTGAAGGCCGCGGAACACTGTCCCGCGGCCTTCTTGGTTGACGGGCAGAGCCCGTCTGGGAGAACAGTTTAGAAGGAGAAACCGGCTCCCGCAGCCACACCGCCCTTGCCATTGGCACCCATGGTGCCGCTGACTTTCAGGACGGCCTTGCCGTCGGCAAAGGCAGACGACAGGCCAAAGCCGAACGACGCCTCGCCGCGATAGTAGCCGACACCGCCGCCGACCATCATCCTGCCGGGCTCCAGGGCTTGCGGGATCGACGCCATCGCCATGGCCGAAGCCGTACCGGAGAAAGCATCGTCGCGCAGTTCAGCCAGATCGAAGCCGATCTGTGCCACTCGCATGTCGGTGTAGTTCATCGAGTCCGTCAGGACGCCGGTAAGTCCGGCCTCCATCTGGCGCAGATTGACCGCATCGGTTGCCGCAGTCGCATCGGCGACATTATGCAGCGCCACCGGGGCAGACGCATCCCTGCCGATCAGCGTGACATCGTTGGTGATGGTCCCGCCGTTGCTGGCCGTCGGATTGTCGGGGTTCGAGTACTGAACCGCCACAATCGTGCTGCCTGCCAGATTGTTGTTGATGGTCTGGATATCGTCCGTGTTCTGCTGAACGTTCTGGTTCGTGGCAAAGAGCTGCGAACCGTTCACGGCATCGGTCGACGTCGCGGACAGCGTCCCCGCGGCGACATTGGTGACCTGCACCGGACCGTCGTCGGCACCGAAGAAGGCTACCGTATTCGTCGGCGTGCTGCTGCGGGTCGATGTATCGGCCGTCGCCACATAGCCAACCGGAACATTGGCAAGGTCCGCCTGGATCTGGTCGATATCCGTTTCATTGACGGTCACTCGCGTATCGAGAGTGACGATATCGCCCTCGTTCACCGTGACCCGGTCGTCGAGATTGTCGATATCCCCTTCATTGACGGTAACGCGTGTGTCCAGATTGGCGATGTCACCCTCGTTGACGGTAACCCGGCCATCGAGATTGGCAATGTCGCCCTCGTTGACGGCAACCCGACCATCGAGATTGGCGATGTCGCCTTCGTTGACCGTGACGCGGCCATCGAGATTGGCAATATCGCCTTCGTTGACAGTCACGCGGCCGTCGAGGTTGGCAATGTCGCCTTCGTTCACGGTCACACGACCGTCCAGATTGGCGATATCCCCTTCATTCACGGTAACACGGGTATCGAGATTGGCGATGTCGCCCTCGTTCACCGTTACGCGATTGTCGAGATTGACGATGTCCGTTTCGTTCTGCGTGATGCGATCGTCGAAACCGTCCACCGTCACCTGGATCTGGCCCACACTCGTCTGCAGGCTGTTGATGTCGGTGCGGTTCTGGGCAATGTCGGTTTCATTCTGCGTCACCCTCCCGTCCAGTGCATCGACGGCCTGATTGGTGGCGAACAATTGCGAACCGTTCACCGCTTCGGTCGACGTCGCGCTCAACTCGCCGTCTGCGACATTGGCGATCGTAGTGCCGCCAGCGCCGCCCAGAGTGATCGACGTCTGCGTTGCATCGTCATAAGCGACCGACGTATCCTGTAGGGCAGCGATATCGGTTTCGTTTGTGGTTACCCGGGTGTCGATCGTGTCGATATCGGCAGCGTTCACCGCAACATTTTGATTGGTGGCGAACAATTGCGATCCGTTCACCGCCTCAGTGGACGTCCCGCTCAACTCGCCCCCGGCCACGTTGGAGATGGTCGTTCCGCCGGTACCGCCCAGTGCAATCTCGGTCTGGGTGGCGTCGGTGTACATCACGGACGTATCCTGCAGGGCAGCAATGTCGCCCTCGTTTGCAGTTACGCGCGTATCGATGGCATCGATATCATCGGCATTTGCCGTGACGTTCTGGTTCGTTGCGAAAAGCTGCGACCCGTTTACGGCATCGGTGGATGTCGCATCCAATGTGCCGGCAGCCAGGCCGGTTATGGTCGTTCCTCCGACACCATCGAGTGTAATCGTTGTATGGGCAGCGCTATCGTATGTGACCGTGTCGCCCACTGCGGCGGCGATCGATGCATTGACCTGACCTACGGTGGCAGCATCGGTGTCGGCCGTACCGTCCAGAACGTTCGTGATCTGCCGTTCCGCACCCAAGGCGCCGACGGAAACGCTGTTGATGCGATCCGCCAGCGACCCTGTACCCAAGGCAACCGAGTTGATGGCACTCGCGGTCGAGCCGGTACCAAGAGCCATGCCATTGACGGCAGTCACTTCGGCGTCGGTCCCCAGCGCAATCGCGCCGGTCGCCGTCAGGCCAGTGGTGGCACCGTTGCCGAATGCTATCGAATCCGCTGTTCCCGCACTGGCAACCTCACCTTCGCCAAGGCCGGTGATCTGGTTGCCGCCGATGCCGATACCGGCGGGATTGTTGAGGGTAAGGCCATCGACCGTGACATTGCATTCTCCCGGACCGACGATCGTGTTGTTGCTGTTCAGCACATCGACGCTGATCGGATTGCCGGCAACGGCGTTGCCGACGATGTCACCAACGTTGATGTTGAGGGGACTTGGCAGACCCGGCAGCAGCAAAGTGCTCAGTGGACCTAACAATCCATTCAAGTTCGTTTGTAATGGCGTAACGATACCGGTGTTCACCTCTCCCAACAGAGCTGTCAGATCGGATTCGTTCAGGCTCAAGCCCGTACAAACATCCACAACAGGCTGTGTCTGCGCGTAAACCGGTGTTTGCGGGATTGCGAAAGATAAGGCGGCTAAGGAAGTTGCAGTCGCCATGTTAACGATTTTGCTTCTAACCATTGATGTTCTCCCATTTAGGAACGGGCGTAAACATCTGTTTGATAATCTTAATTTGGTCTTCGAACCGAATCGCCGATACCCTAGGAAGTATCCTTACCAATCCCTTATCGAACGCGTTCGCAGATCGGGTTAACCGATTGGTTATCTTTATGATTACCAGTTAATGAACTTTTTGCTCGATGCGCCGGACTAGGGGCTAATACGGGGGGCTCTATCGGCCTCCGCGCCAAATCTTTGTCGCGGCAATGGTTTTTCGGGTCGAAGGGGCCCCACTGGCGTTTTCGATCGTTCGTTCCCATGTGGCAGGCAAACGTGGAAAGGTTGCGATAACGCGTCCTCACGGATACCACGTAATTGCGAACACAACGGGAACACTCTCCTTTTCATGGCACTCACCAAAATCTCGGTCCGCGGCGCGCGTGAACACAATCTCAAGGGCGTCGATATCGATCTGCCTCGCGACAGCCTGATCGTCATCACCGGGCTTTCCGGGTCGGGCAAGTCGAGCCTGGCCTTCGACACGATCTATGCCGAAGGGCAGCGTCGTTATGTCGAAAGCCTGTCCGCCTATGCGCGCCAGTTCCTCGAAATGATGCAGAAGCCCGATGTCGAACATATCGACGGGCTGTCTCCCGCCATCTCGATCGAACAGAAGACCACCAGCCGCAACCCGCGCTCCACCGTGGCGACGGTGACCGAGATCTACGATTACATGCGCCTGCTGTGGGCGCGCGTCGGTGTGCCCTATTCGCCCACGACCGGCCTGCCGATCGAGGCGCAGACCGTGTCCAACATGGTCGACCGCGTGATGGCACTGCCCGATGGCACGCGGCTCTACCTGCTCGCGCCGGTCGTGCGCGGTCGCAAGGGTGAATACCGCAAGGAACTGGCTGAATGGCAGAAGGCCGGCTTTACCCGCGTGCGGATCGACGGCGAGATGTACGGGATCGAGGAAGCGCCCGCGCTCGACAAGAAGTTCAAGCACGACATCGAAGTGGTCGTTGATCGCCTTGCCGTGAAAGAAGGGATCGAAACGCGCCTCGCCGACAGTTTCGAACAGGCGCTCAAGCTCGCCGATGGCCTGGCGTATGTCGATCTCGCCGATGGCGTAGTGCCGGGGCGCGAGGATGAAGGCGAAGCGGGCGGGGCGATGAAGGGGGCGGGCCTGCCTGCCAACCGCATCGTTTTTTCCGAACGCTTCTCCTGCCCGGTATCCGGCTTTACCATCGAGGAGGTCGAACCGCGCCTGTTCTCGTTCAACGCGCCGCAGGGGGCCTGTCCGACCTGCGACGGGATCGGCGAAAAGCAGTTGTTCGACCCGCAACTGGTCGTGCCCAACGAAGCGCTCAGCCTCAAGAAGGGCGCGGTCGTGCCCTGGGCCAAGAGCAATCCGCCGTCGCCCTATTACATGCAGGTGCTGGCCAGCCTCGCGAAGGAATTCGAATTCGATCTCACCACCCCGTGGGAGGAGTTCGACAAGGAAATCCGCGACATCATCCTTTACGGTACCAAGGGCAGGGCCATCCCGCTCACCTTCAAGGACGGGCGCAAAAGCTACACGGTCAAGAAGCCCTTCGAAGGCGTGATCGGCAATCTCAACCGCCGCATGCTGCAGACCGAAAGCGCCTGGATGCGCGAGGAACTGGCCAAGTTCCAGACCGCGCAGCCGTGCGAGACCTGCGGCGGCAAGCGCCTCAACGAGAAGGCGCTGGCGGTGAAGGTCCCGGGCCCCGACGGCCCGACCGATATCGCCACCCCTACCAAGATGAGCGTGGCCGATGCCAAGGGCTGGTTCCTCGCGCTGCCCGACCAGCTTTCCGAAACGCAGGCGCAGATCGCGCATGCCATCCTCAAGGAAATCAACGAGCGGCTGGGTTTCCTCGACAATGTCGGGCTCGACTATCTCAACCTCGACCGGACCAGCGGCACGTTGAGTGGCGGGGAAAGCCAGCGCATCCGCCTCGCATCGCAGATCGGCTCGGGCCTGTCGGGCGTGCTCTACGTGCTGGACGAGCCCTCCATCGGCCTCCACCAGCGCGACAACGACCGGCTGCTGGAAACGCTGAAGCGCCTGCGCGATCTCGGCAACACGGTCATCGTGGTCGAGCATGACGAGGACGCGATCCGCGCCGCCGATTACGTGGTCGATCTCGGCCCCGGCGCCGGCGTCCACGGGGGCGAGGTGGTGGCCGAAGGCACGCTGAAACAGGTGCTCAAGTCCAAGAAATCGCTCACTGCCGCCTATCTCACCGGCCGTCGCGAGATTGCCGTCCCGGCCAAGCGGCGCAAGGGCAACGGGCACAAGCTCACCGTCCACGGCGCGCGGGCGAACAACCTCAACAACGTCACCGCATCGCTGCCGCTCGGCACCTTCACCTGCGTCACCGGCGTGTCGGGGTCGGGCAAGTCGTCCTTCACCATCGACACGCTCTACGCGTCTGCCGCGCGCCACCTTAACGGCGCACGCGTGGTCGCCGGCGCGCACGACAAGGTCACCGGCCTCGATTATTGCGACAAGGTGATCGAGATCGACCAGTCGCCCATCGGCCGCACCCCGCGTTCCAACCCCGCCACCTACACCGGCGCCTTCACCCAGATCCGCGACTGGTTCGCGGGCCTCCCCGAAAGCCAGGCCCGCGGCTACAAGCCCGGCCGCTTCAGCTTCAACGTCAAGGGTGGCCGCTGCGAGGCGTGCCAGGGCGACGGGCTGATCAAGATCGAGATGCACTTCCTCCCCGACGTCTACGTCACCTGCGAGGAATGCGGCGGCAAGCGATACAACCGCGAAACGCTGGAGGTGAAGTTCAAGGGCCACTCCATCGCCGACGTGCTCGACATGACGATCGAGGATGCGGAAACCTTCTTCAAGGCCGTCCCTCCCATTCGCGACAAGATGGCGATGCTCAACGAAGTCGGCCTCGGCTACGTCAAGGTCGGCCAGCAGGCGACCACGCTGTCAGGCGGCGAGGCGCAGCGGGTGAAGCTGGCCAAGGAACTGGCCAAACGCAGCACCGGGCAGACGCTCTACATCCTCGACGAGCCGACCACCGGCCTCCATTTCGAAGACGTGCGCAAGCTGCTCGAGGTGCTGCACCGGCTGGTCGATCAGGGCAATTCGGTCGTCGTCATCGAACACAATCTCGATGTCATCAAGACCGCCGACCACATTCTCGATCTCGGCCCCGGCGGCGGCGTGCGGGGCGGGGAGGTTGTCGCGCAGGGCACACCCGAAGATGTCGCCCGGGTCGAAGGCTCCTTCACCGGCGCCTATCTCGCGCCCATGCTCGAACGGCAGAAGGAAGCGGCGGCATAGGGGGGTTCGCGCCCCGCCGCTGCCGCTTCAGCGCAGCATCCCCAGCTTGAACCCGGCCAGCACGGCCGAAACCCGGTCGTGCACGCCCAGCTTGGTGAACAGGCGCTTCAGATGCGTGCCCACGGTCGCCTCGCTGATCCCCAGGATCATCGCGGTTTCCGGGTTGGACTTGCCCGCCGCCACCCAGTTGAGGATTTCCGCCTCGCGCGGGGACAGCCCGTCGATCCCGGCGCCGTGTTCCTCCTCGATCCGGTCGATCCGCAGATGGGCGTGCTGCGCCACCGCGCACATCAGCGACCGGTCGACCTTCGCCAGGTCCTCCGCCGCCACATTGTCCACGCCGAAGAACCCGCGCGCATGGCGCAGGCCCGATGTCGGGATCGCCAGCCCGTCGGTCAGGCCCATCCGCGTCGCTTCTTCCACGAACAGACGCCCCACGTCGTTCACCGTCAGCTGCTTCAGCAATTCGCCCAGCGTGCCCACCTCGTTGCGGGTCGTCGCCGCGGTGGACACGGGGTCGATCGGGTCGAAATCCCGCTCCAGATAGCGCCGCATCCACTCGGGCGGCATCCCGCGCTCGTACAGGCGGAACTGGTCGGGCTTGGTGACCATGGGAATGACGAAGCAGAACGATCGAAAGCCCCGCGCGCGATAGAATTCGGCCACCACATCTAGCACGTCGTCGCGTGTTGCGGCCTCGTCGATCTGACGAAAGATTTCACTGTCGGGCATTACGCAACCACCTCCTTGGTGATATTTCGTTTCGCGAACCGACAGTCATGCTGCGCTGCTTACTGCAGCGTTCCTTCAATCCCATGTCCCTCAATCACGTGACTGGCGCGTTCGTTCCCTGTTCCGCACATGCGGCCCCCCGGAACACACCCCTCCGGCAAGGACCGGACACCATCGTGGCGCAGCCAAAGTTCATCATCGTCGACCCCGATTTCGCCCGCCAGCGCGATCTCGCCTGCGCGCTCGCGGGGCTGGGCCTGTCGCATTCGGCCGCCGACCCGCGCGAAATTGCAGAGCTATGGCCCGCCCGCTGCCAGATCTTCGTGCATGACGAAGAGAACCGGCTTGGCGAACTGCACGCATGGCTTGAACGCGGCGGCATGCGCTTCCCGCTGATCCCCTACAGCAGCGCCCCGTCGATCGAACGGGTGGTGGAGGCGCTGCACAGTTACGGTGCCGTCGGCTATCTCGACTGGCCCTGCGCGCACGACCGGCTGTGCCGCACGCTGGCGCTCGGCGCGGACAAGGCGGAGGAGATCTTTCGCCGCAACCAGGCCTATGCCCGCAGCCGCGCGCTGGTGGAGGTGCTGACCCCGCGCGAACAGGAGGTGCTGGCGGGCATCTTCAACGGCTGCACGGGCAAGGAGATCGCCCGCGATCTCGGCCTCAGCCCGCGCACGGTGGAAACCTACCGGGCGAACATCTTCACGAAGCTGGACGTGCGCAACGCGGTGGAGGCGGTGCGGCTACTGGCGGAGAAGCTGCCCGAACTGCATCTGGAACACCTCAGCTACGCGCGGCTGGCGGGTGTGGAGGGGTGAGATAACTAGAAAAAGAAGAGTGGGTAGCTCAGGTATGCCTAAGGTCAGCTAGCAGAACTTTTCAGCT
This sequence comes from Qipengyuania sp. NPDC077410, assembly GCF_044543405.1. Classification (NCBI taxonomy): domain Bacteria; kingdom Pseudomonadati; phylum Pseudomonadota; class Alphaproteobacteria; order Sphingomonadales; family Erythrobacteraceae; genus Qipengyuania; species Qipengyuania sp. NPDC077410. Next base: position 671,871 of record NZ_JBITWB010000002.1, read on the forward strand.
AAAGGATGCAGTTAAAAAACTGGGTTCGATCCGCGCGAAGGATGCCAAACTCGTTGCAAATACGAGGTAAACTGAGTCCTGCGCCCTCAAGTGCGTCGGTTATGACTTGAAAGCCGAAAGCTAGAGCAGCTGCGCCGATGTATACAGCCGATTTGTCAATAACGAACGCCTCTCGAAAAGCTGGCTGCTGTTGGATTAGCTTCGAATGCTCAATTATTTGCGGGCATAGAGGAATGTTACAACCGGTGTCTAAGTAACAGGTGCAAAGTTCCGGCAAAGAGCGAAATCGTTCACGATCACTGTGAATAATCTTTACCGAGTTATTTTCACAAAGTTGTCTGACAGCCTCCCGACATTCAGTCGCGTCCTGTTCTTGAATAAGAACAGCAGTGCGATAATCAATTATCCAAGTTCCGTCGGGATCAAGCGGCATCGTCTAGCATTGCCTCGACCCTTCGCCGCGCCAACGCGAATGCCTTTGTTTGGAAAGCTCTCGAAATACCGAGAGCGGATTCCACGTCAAAACTATCAATAATCTTTCGAGAAACCGCTAATCCCGCTAAATATACAGGAAGATATCCAACCTCTCCGATTTGTTTAGCATGGTGTATATTGGGGATCACGACAGCACTATCTGTCTCTATTTTCTTATCTTCCTTGTACCACCTCTTGTTGGATCGAAACCATTCCGAATAATCGGTCTTCTTAAGGTATCCCAGCTCTTTAAGGCGCATCGCGGTCGCTTGTCTGCTTAAGAGAGAGCCGCGCGACGCATTCTCGATCATTGCACTCGGATCGCTACGTATCGTCCGGCCGAGTCCTACAACAAATTCTCCAAATACATTCTCGGGTGCGAGAAATTCTGCTGAAAATGAGTTGCAACGTCTTTCAATTGCATTTTTCGCAGAGTAGGGATTTGAAATTCCCTCGGCATCCTCAATATAATGCGCCATTTCGTGACAAAAAGTGAAAAGCTGCGACTTCTTCGATTGGATTGACCGATTAATAAAAATGGAAGGTAAATCGACACCGGCATCAGTGTAGAAACCCCAAAAGTCTTTCTCGGGCGCATCATGGACTGCCGTTACCGCGCCCTGAAGTTCAGTGAAAATGCGAAGCCAGTGAAGAAATTGGACCTCTGGCGCACCACCTATTTGTTCTTTTGTTTCTGCGCGCAGTCGCCAATCGTCAAATCTCGAACGTAATTCCGAAGCGAAGTCTTGGGTCAAGTCGCCTGTCAATCGCGGGAAAGCAGGGACAAAATTGTCCTTGAGTTCGATCATCAGAAATTTTGTGAATTTCGCGTGACGCTCAGCCCTTACTACCTTCTTCAATCCGTTTGCCGAAAGACGCGCGGGAGCAAGGTTTCTGGTTCGAAAATCGACCAAATCATCTTCAATCTCATGATTAGACTCACCATACAGGTGGCCAATCGATAGTCCTAGAAGATCTGCGATCCGGTCTGATTGCAGCGCTGTTGGATTACGGTCGCCGCGCTCAAATTCCTGCACCCGCTCCAGCGAAGTGCCGAGGAATTTCGCAAGTTCCGCTCGACTAATGTGTCGCTGCTTGCGAAATTGCTTGAGATTTTCGGAATTGAATAAAGCTGGCACGGATTCGTTATGCCCCAATTTGCAGATTTCTCAAGTTTCTTCGAAGTTGGGATTGGTTTGGGTGTCGGACTATCTTTATTTCGGATACCCATCGATAACCGCAAGTTTGCGCTAATCAGGCGTGTGGACAACGAACTCAGGTTATTTTCGCACCAAGGCACACAGGTTGCGGTTGAACGCTTTGAGCGCGCCGGCGAGTTGAGTATTTTGTTAGATGCTGCCGTTTTGCGGCTTGAAAAGCAGGTGAAGGACTTCCCCATAATTTCTCTTATCGGGTCGTTGTTAAACGCGATGATGTTATTTCGGGTTGCTATGTCATCCAGCCAGTATGTGACGGCTGCGGATATCTGGCTGTTCGCGTTTGTCTCAATCGGGTGGTATGTTCTTATGAGCCTTACGATAATTTGGTTCGTGGATAGAGCGTTTGGAAATATCGAGCGCTGCCTTAATGACCCTTCAATACCGCTTAATTCTGCGTGAAGTTCAAAAATTCATCTCTTGGGTCGGTAGGAACGCAGGAAAAACATTCCTCGTTTCAAGTTTAAGGTTGAGCGTTTCACTTCGCTGGCCATCGGGATACGTTGTTAAACAACCTGTGACTAGACGAAGCTGAGGGCGCTCGTCCTAGCATCCTGACAGTCATGTTATGCAAAGTGAGATTTCTTCAATTCCTCTTTTGCATCTTATTCGCGCCTAAATTCCCAAAGGCTAAGCTCCTTGCCAGTTGGCATGGACGTGAACCAACCGCCCAGACAGAGATCCCCCCATCTCACCCCCGCTACATCCCCTAGTCACGCATTAATGGCCAAAACGCCAAAACCTGCTATACAGCCGTCATCGCCGGACCGATCACGGGCCTTTCGGTGACTGAGAGAAGCTTCGGCATTGCTCCCGCCTAGCGTAGTGGAGCGGTCGCATGCCCACCCAAGTCTTTATACCTCTTCTCGTCGTGACGGCGTTCGTCAGCGCGTGGCTTCTGGGCGAGTGGATTATCCGCCACCGTCGCCGCGGCAGCTAGGCGCGCCGCCGCGCGCGCAAAAGGCGCTGTCCTACACGCGATTATTTCTATAGCTGGACCGGTTCCCTTCCACTTTAGCAAGGTGAACCCATGTCCTTCATGCCCGCCCGTCAAGGTCGTTTCATCTCCGCCGCCGAGCTGGCGGCGGCCGAGGCCGCCAGGCTCGCCGAAACGCGTGCCAAAGCCGCCAAACCGCCAGCCGCTCCCACACCGGAAAGCCCTGCCGAACCGCGCACCCGCAGCGCCGCGGCGCTGCGCCAGCGGGGGGAAGGGCAGGGCGCTCCGCCCCCACCCTGCGCAGAACCCGCGCCTGCCCCTGCCAGCCTCACCCCTGCCGCCGGGGCATCGCCCGCTCCCGCGCCCGCCGCAGCGCCTGCGCCCGCCAGTTTCCCCGCGCTGGTCGAGGATCTGCCCGGCGACGAGACGCGCGCCCCGCAAACGCAGTTCACGCTCGATCTGCGCATCGCCTTTCTCGAAGCGCTGGCGGTTAGCGGCAGCGTGCGGTCCGCCGCGCGGCGGGTGAAGATTTCGCACCAGAGCGTCTATCGCGCGCGCCGCTCCAGCGCTCCCTTCGGGCGCGCCTGGGATGCGGCCATGGTGATCGCGCGCGGGCAGGCGGAGGCGCTGCTCGCCGATTACGCCATGTCCGGGGTGGAGGAGGAGGTCTGGTATCACGGCGAGATCGTCGGCACGCGGCGGCGCGTCAGCGACCGGCTGCTGCTCGCCCATCTCGGCCGCCTCGACCGCATGCGCACCGATGCGCGGATAGAGGCGCTGGCGGAAGATTTCGACGGCCTGCTGCACCGTATGCGCGCCGGCGAGCCGATCGACGTGGATGTGGGCGAGGGGGCCAAGCCCGCCGCCGCCGGTCCCAATTCCGCGCCAGCGAACACTGCCAGCCCTCATACCTCCGCTCGCCCTGAGCCTGTCGAAGGGCCCAGCCCAAACCTTACCCCCGGCACCCCGGAAATTTTATCGCCTGGACAGTGTAACACCCGGTCCATGTCTGCAGCGGGGGACGCCGCGTCACCACGCGAGGAACGCCATCCCGACGAACCGCCCTGCGACTGCATCGCCGCGCGCAACGGCACCGATGGCGGCAGGCCGCATTACCGCATGGGCAAGGACGGCTTCGAACCCGTGCTGAGCGCGAAGGGGGAGGGGCCGTGTTGCGGCGAGCCGCGCTGGCCCTCCTGCCGCGCCTGCCCGCATTACCCGCCCGTTGCGCGTCTGCTCAACGAGATGGAGGACCAGCGCCCCCTCGATGCGCCCGAGCCGGACGATCTGGGTGGCGATCCTGCGCAGATCGAGGAATGCCAGATCGCCGCCTTCGAGGCGGGGGACGAGGACTGGTGGCGCTACGGCGTGGACTTCGTCGCCTATGCGATGAACGAGTTCGGCGACTGGGCACCCATCGAGGATGAGCAGGAGGGCGACACGGGCGGGGCTTCCGCGTCGAAGTAGGGCGCCGGGGAGGGGCTTGCGGCGGCTCCCGCCTTGCCCGCAGATGAACCCCTTCCGCATCTCGCACCCGCAGCACGTTTCGTCGCAGGTGCGGGATAGCGCTGGCGGGCGGGGCATTGGGTGAGTGATGGACCCGGCTGCGGGGCGAGATGATCCCTCCCCTCCCTCACGAACCCCGCGGCCGGCTCCTCCCTCTCCCCCTCACGATCTTGCAGGCAGGCAGGGCCGGTGTGCTGGTTCTCTCAGGCTGGTTCTCTCAGACCGAGATGATGCCGAACTTCACGCCCTTGACCGCCGCGGCGGACCGGTCGTTCACCTCCAGCTTGGCGAACAGCCGCTGGATATAGGTCGATACGGTGGGCAGGCCGATGTTGAGGATCGATGCGATCTCCGAATTGGTCTTGCCGTGCGCGATCCAGTGCAGGATCTCCACCTCGCGCGGCGCCAGCTTGGGAAACACGCCCTGCTGGTTGATCCGGTCCAGCTGCGTGTGCGCCGCCTGCATGATCGCCTGCAATTCGTCGATATCGGCGCGCTGCAGCACTTCGGGGCCCGTCACCTGTCCCAGCGCAAAGATGCCCATCTGCTGGTGCGATCCGAAGGTGGGGATCAGGAAGCCGTCGGTAATTCCGCCCGCGCGCGCGCGGCCCACGAACTCGCGTTCCGCCGGCGTCAGCGTCCCGCTCTTCCACACGTCGCTCAGCTGGATCGGGTGCCGGTGCCTTGCCACATACTGGGGGAAGGGGTCGGACTTGCTCAGCCCCTCGTCGCGATAGATGTTCCGCCACGCCTCCGGCAGGCCGCGCAATTCGAAAACCATGGCGCCCGGCTCCTCGGTCGACGGCACCATGTACCCGAACCCCTCGAACCCCTGTTCGCGGAAATGGGCCCCGAGCATGTCGAGCAGCGAATCCCGGTCGGGGCACGCCTTGATCCGTTTGAGCAGCTCGAGCACGTGCAGATCCCTATGTCGGTCAAGCGGATGACATTGATTCGAATGACATCCAATATCATGTCATACTGCACAATGTCTCGCATTCTTGGCACCTAATCAGTTACACGTAGTTAATCATTATGAACGGAAAGTTCATGGTGGCATAAAAAACAGGGTCGAAAACGTGCAAGACAGACAATTCATCGTGGTGGACCGCGACTTTTCCTGTCGCAATCAGCTCGCTCACAATCTCTCCCGCAAGGGTTACGTAATCCCCCTCGACCGCATGGAAGAGCTCGGCACACAGCGTCCCAAGGATGCCTGGGTCTTCGTCGGTGACGATGGCGATCAGGTCGAAGCCGCGGCTGATGTGCTCGACCGTGAACTCGAAAGTTTTCCCCTTGTGGCCTACGGCCGCACCCCGCAGATGAGCCGCGTCCTGGAACTCACCAACGGCCCCTGCGTCGGCTACGTCCAGTGGCCCACCGACGGGATTGAATTCTGGCGCAGCTTCGAAGCGCTCGAAAAACGTATTCCGCTCCGCTCGGAAGCCGCCCAGGTCGCCGCTCGCGCCCGGCGCATGCTCGCGGTCCTTACCGATCGCGAACGCGAAATCGCGGAAGGCATCTCGCAGGGGCTGTCGACCAAGGAAATGGCCGAACCGCTCGGCATCAGCCCGCGCACCATCGAGGTGCACCGCGGCAATATCCTCGCCAAACTCGACGCGCGGAATATGGCGGGGCTGGTCCGGCTCGTGGTTGAATCGGAACTGTCGACGCCCAGCTGATCCGCCGGGCGGGGAGGGGCTGTTACGCCGCTGAATCCAGAACGGCGAGTTCCACGGTTCCGCTTCCCGGGCCGATCAACCCAAGTTCCGTCGCCGCAGCGCGGCTCACATCAATGACCCGGCCACCGTGGAAGGGGCCCCGGTCGTTGATGCGGACCGTCACCGTTTTTCCGTTACGCGGGTTGGTGACTTCGACCAGGCTGCCAAACGGAAGCGTCCGATGCGCTGCAGTCATCGCGTTCATGTCGAACTTTTCGCCACTGGCGGTGGGCCGACCATGGAAGCGGCGGCCGTAATAGGAAGCAACACCACCCCCGATCGACGTAGCGACAGGCGATGCATCGACGGGTGGATCGATATGCGACAGGTCGATGGCATTGGCCGCCGGTGCCGGCGCAGTCGGAAGCGCCGTGCGCGCGACCAGATTGGCGTCGAACGCGGCACTGGCGGTCGCGGTGTTGGCGTTCTCACGCGGCTGAGCCGCGGTTGCGGGCAGCACGAGGGCTGCAAGAAGTACTATGCTGCGAAGCGCGCGATTGGCCATAATTCTGGACCTCCCGTTCGGTTCCGGCGTCTATACGGGAGCCTTTCGCAGGAGTCCTTAACACGACAGCCAGCTGCCCCATTCGTGCCACAGTTCATCGTAGATCGGGAACGACGATGCGCTTTCCTACCGTATTTCGTGGCTGATCGGGGCGCTGGATACCAAAGCTGGTTCCATGATTCCCGCTTCCATTTTCCGGTCGCGGTAAAGCAAATGGGGCCGGCATTGCTGCCGACCCCACTCTCACCGATGCGTGGTCATGTCCGAAGACGAGAACTTGGCATCCGATGTTTTCCCTTCTGAGCATCCGAAGATGTTCGTCCGGTTCTGTCACCGGCGCTCGCACCGGCATCCGGTTCCGTCCGGCGGCCTTACCCGGTCGAGTGCGCCAGATCCGAAGACCCTCGCTTCTGTTCCAGGCCGGCCAGCGATGGGCGGCACCGAGATCGCGCTTCCCATAATGGTCGTTCGCTTTCATCAGCGTCATGTATCCAGTCCGAAGACCTTTTCTTCTGATGCTTCATCAGCAGACGACCGGTTAGCCCGATCCATAAAAGAAGTTTTCTGTGCTCCGTCATCGACCCACTTGCGTCAGACCGAAGTCTTCAGCACGTCAGTCTCTGGAAACACATGGACAGCTTCTTCCATGTCTTTCCGGTTTGGATATTCTCCGTAATTTCAAGCCGTTAGGCTCTCAATTTCGTCGAATGTCCGTGCCGTTCCGATGACCTGAAGCTGCTCCCGATGTAGCGATTCGTCCAGCGCGCAAGGCGCGAGTTATCCACTTTCCCCAGATTTGCTTGTGGAGGAAGGTGGATAACCAAACGCTTTATCGCAAAATCATAATGTCAGAGGGCTTGGCGGCGTAATATTACACCGCCTTGTGGTCTTGTCAGCGTAATTACCGATCGCGTTTTGCGAGAAGGCGGAGACGCAGAGCATTGAGCTTGATAAAGCCTTCGGCGTCTTTCTGGTCATACGCGCCCGCGTCATCTTCGAAGGTCACATGGGCTTCGGAATATAGCGAGTTGGCCGATTTGCGCCCGACGACTATTGCGTTGCCCTTGTAGAGCTTCAGGCGAACGGTGCCCGATACCTTTTCCTGACTCAGGTCCACTGCGGCCTGCAGCATTTCGCGTTCAGGGCTGAACCAGAGGCCATTGTAGACCAGTTCGGCATAGCGCGGCATCAGCTCGTCCTTGAGATGTGCGGCGCCCCGGTCGAGCGTGATCTGTTCGATGCCGCGGTGGGCCCGGGCATAGATCTCTCCGCCGGGCGTTTCGTACATTCCCCGGCTCTTCATCCCGACAAAACGGTTCTCGACCAGATCAAGTCTGCCGATGCCATGTTTGCGGCCCAGATCGTTGAGCGCTGCGAGCAACGTTGCAGGGCTCATCGCCTCGCCGTTCAAAGCGGTGCCATCGCCGTTTTCAAAGTCGATTGTGATATATTCGGGCGTGTCGGGCGCGTCTTCCGGATGGTTGGTGCGCGAGTAGACATAATCCGGCGTTTCCTCCCACGGATCCTCAAGCACTTTGCCTTCGGACGAGGTATGAAGAAGGTTCGCGTCGGTCGAAAAGGGGCTTTCGCCGCGCTTGTCCTTGGGCACGGCGATCTGGTGCGCTTCCGCCCATGCGATCAGCGCGGTCCGGCTCGTGAGGTCCCATTCGCGCCAAGGAGCGATAACCTTGATGTCGGGATCGAGCGCGTAGGCCGAGAGTTCGAAACGGACCTGGTCGTTGCCCTTGCCGGTCGCCCCGTGGGCGATTGCGTCCGCTCCGGTTTCATGAGCGATTTCGACGAGGCGCTTGGAGATGAGTGGGCGGGCAATGCTCGTACCGAGGAGATAGTCGCCTTCGTAACGGGCATTTGCCCGCATCATCGGAAAGACGAAATCACGCACGAACTCTTCACGCAGATCTTCGATGAAAATATGCTGGTCCGGAATACCCATCGCGCGTGCTTTTTCACGCGCAGGCTCGATCTCCTCACCCTGACCAAGGTCTGCAGTAAAGGTGACCACTTCCAGTCCGCGCTCTACCTCGAGCCATTTGGCGATGACGGAAGTATCCAGACCACCGGAGTAGGCGAGGACGACGCGTTTGATATCGGACATGGGGGCACCTTGCTGTTACGCGCGCGCCGCTAGCAGGGGGAAGGGGCGCTAGGCAATCGTTTCACGCTTTGCCCGTCTAAAGCTGAAATGCTCACACGCTTAATGGGCGTGTCATGGGCGTGCGCCAGCATCAGCGCAATTGACTGTCCTTGCTTCCCCGGCGGTTGATGCCCGAACTGCGCGCGTTCGCATCACGGCCAGACTGGCAGGCAACGCACCGCTTGACGCCGGGAAGGGCTTCGCGGCGTTTCTCGGGAATCTCCTCCCCACATTCAACGCACCACCGCTCGCTTTCGCCTACCGGCAGACGTGCACGTGCTGCGCTCACCGCGTCGGACACGGTGTCGTCGATCTGGTCCTGTACGGCGCCATCGCGCGCCCAACCGCCTGCCATGAAAGCTCTCCTTCTCTTACAAAGGTAGGAAAGAAAACGAGATAATCAAATCAGGGGAGGCAGGCGTATTACTCGGCAGCTTCGCGCAAAGCCGGATCGAGATGCCATTGGGGCACATTGCCCTCGTCGGCGGCCCGGAGCCGTGCGCTTTCCGCTTCCAGATATTCGCGGGTCATCGGAATGGCCTCGCGATCCTTCACATACTGGATTTGCCAATTGACCATATTGCCGTGCCGAAAGCTCTGCTCTGCCCCAGCCAAATAGAATAACCACATGCGATAGAAGCGTTCGTCGTACAGTTCGACGATCTTTTTTTCGTGAAGGACGGTGCGGTTGTACCATTCTTCCAGAGTGTGACTGTAATGGAAGCGCATCGCTTCGACGTCCGTTACCTCCCAGCCGAATTTCTCGCTCTGGCTCACGAGTTCGGAGAGGGCCGGAATGTAACCGCCGGGGAAGATGTACTTGCGCGTCCACTTGTCGGTAAATCCGGGAGGGCCTGCGCGGCCACAGCAGTGGCTCATCATGACGCCCTTGGGCGCCAGCAGACGTGCGGTGTGTTCGAAGAACTGCGGGTAATGCGGCGTGCCGACATGTTCGAGAAGGCCGACCGAACTGATCCGGTCGAAGCTTCCGGTAACGTCACGATAATCCATCAATTCGAAACGCACACGGTCGGCCAGGCCAGCTTCCTCAGCCCGCTCCTGGCAGAAAGCGATCTGGTCTGGCGCGAGAGCGACGCCGGTGACTTCCACATCGTAATGGCGTGCGAGGTAGAGCGCGAACCCACCCCAGCCGCACCCGATATCGAGAATTCGCTGGCCCGGCTGCACGTACATCTTGGCGGCTAGATGCGCCTTCTTGTCGAGCTGTGCCTTCTCGAGCGAGGTCGTGGCCGGATCGCCACGGTAATAGGCCATGGTGTACTGACGGTCCTCGTCGAGGAAACGCTCGTAAAGCTCACGAGTGAGATTGTACGTGTGTTCGGCGTTCTTGCGCGCCTTGTCGCGCGGATTGAGGCTGTCGACTGTCGCGAGCAGTTTCTGGGCAGCCTTGCGCAGCGGTCCCTGCGGTTTCAGCGCCCGTTCGCCATCACCTTTGGCATTCTTGGTCACGAAGAGGACGAGGTCGCGAATATCGTGCGGCTCTTCGACATGAAGCCATCCCCACATGAAGGCTTCGCCCGCGCCAACCTGAGGGTAGCGGGCAATGTGATTGGCTGCTTTCTTGTCGGTCAGGCGGATGTGCAGGGGGGGCTCGCCTTCTGAAGCGGAACCGTACTCATACGTCGCGCCATCGTAATCGGTGACGACCATCCGGCCCTGCTTGATCGCGGCTTTCAAAAATTTATCGAGCAGCCACATCTGAGGCGATCTCCCTTGTCTGAATTAAAGGCGTCTGTGGGGCACCGGGGGAGGGCAAGTCAATCGAAGCGGGATCGCGGAGCAGGACGGTGCAGCAAAGCCAAGGTCGATCAGATGCCCGCGTACCACTGGTATCCGGCGCGGTCTTCCCAGTACCCGCCTTTGCCGAGACCCACATCGTCGAGACTGGCGACGGCTTCGATCCCCGTCAGATATTTCGCGTGCTTGTAACCAAGCTGTCGTTCGATCCGCATCCTGAGCGGGGCTCCGTTGCGCACCGGAAGCGCCTGACCGTTCAGCGAGTGAGCGATGATGGTTTGCGGGTGGTACGCATCGATTAAATCGACGCTTTCGTAATAATCGCCGCCGTTCAGATTATCGGCGCAGCGAAAGATCACGAACCTGGCATCGTCGCGCAATTCGGCAGCGTCGAGCAGCACAGAAAGTTGCGGCCCGGTCCATTGGCCGATCGCGCTCCAGCCTTCCACGCAATCGTGGCGGGTGATCTGGGTGCGCTGGGGAAGCCTGCGGATGTTCTCAAGGCTCAGGCTGAGCGGATTTGCGACCAGCCCGGTCACTTCAAGGCGCCAGTTGGCAAAGCCTTCCTCGACATGACGGGGATAGTCGCCGTTTTGCGGATCTGTCGAGCCATTGCCGCGAAAGACGGGCGAGATGGCGCTGGCCGGATATTCCGGAGCGAGAGCGTCGCGGCTCGTCAGCAGGCGCTGGGCATTTTTGTGCCAACTGTCGGCGGCGTCCAGAACCGCTTTGCCCGCGTTCGTTTCGGCTATCCGGTTACATCCGGCGACCAGAGCCGCGCCCGCAGCGACGAGGAAATTGCGACGCTTCATGCCTTGCGCCCTCCCGTAATCATGTCTCGCATCTGGCGGATGGGTCCGGAGAGAATCACCAGCAGAACGTGCACGATAAAGAACCCGGCGATCGCGAAAGCGAAAATGAAGTGCAGGCTCCGGGCCGACTGTCGTCCACCCAGAAGGTCTACCAGCCATCCGAAGGTCGGCTCCATGCCGGGGCTGATGGAGATGCCGGTGAAGATCATCATCGGCAGAAACACACCCAGGACGAGGCCATAGGCGAGTTTCTGGAGGAAATTGTACTTCCCTTCGTGATGATCGAAATTGAGCTTAAGATGTTCGACGACATCCCGCCAGATTGCGGAAGGTCGCCATTCCCTGCGTTTCGTCACGATATCGCGTTTGAAATGGCGATTGACCATCATCGCGATCCACATGAACAGCAGCCCCAATGCGAAAGGCCATGCCATCAGAATGTGCCAGTCCCGCGCAACGGCCAGGCTGTAATACCCCGGTATCGTCATCCAGTCGGGAAAGCGCGGCACCATAAGCCATGCCTGACTGGCTTCGAAGCCCCAATCGCCCCAGTACAGCCGACGATGCGCGTTCGAGATCGTCAGTCCCGACATGAACAGGACGACCACGCACAGCAGATTGAGCCAATGCCAGAGCCGCGTGCTGAGGGCGTGTCGTTTCATGCGTGCCGTTCCTCCCGGGCAAGGTAGATTACGTCGCGTGGCTGAGAGAGCAGGTGCTGCCCGCTGTCGCAATATAGCGTCTGTCCGCTGGCGAGATGACCTTGCGCGAGGAAAAGGGCGGCCTGCGCCACCTCGTCCTGGCCCGTCTTGCGCTTCAGCAGGTTCATGCGGTGGGAGATTTCGGTTTCCTCTTCGCGCTGATCGTGACTGGCAAGAATGGCGCCGGGGGCAAGGGCATAAACCCGGTCGTCCGGTCTGGCGGCACCCATGGCCAGCATCGGGACCGTCGATGCCAGCGCATGCTTGCTCATCGTGTAGCTGAAGAAATCCGGGTTGGGATTGGCGATCTTCTGATCGGTAATCTGGATCACGCGGCGTCCGGCGACTGCACGTGCCGAGCGCAGATAGGCCTGCGCCATGAGGGCGGGTGTGCGGGCATTGATCTGCATCGTGCGTGCATTCGTGCCAGGATCGAGAAAGGTTACATCGTCGGCTTCGAAAATGGCAGCGCAATTGACCAGTGCAGCCCAATCGGACAGGCGGGCGCTCAGATCGGTTATCATCTGTGCAGTGGCCGCGTCATCTGCGAGATCGCACTGCACCGTTTCGGCCGAGGGGAGACTGTCCGCCAGCGCTGCGGCGTCTTCTCGCGAGCTTCCGTAATGGATCACCACATGCCATCCGGCGTTGCCGAATGCCCGCGCGATCGCCGCGCCGATACGTTTCGCGCCTCCCGTTACGAGAACTGCTGGTCTGGCATCACTCATCGCCGCCGACCATAGCGGCACGCCCGGCAAAGAAAAGGCGCGCCGCCACCGATGGTTCGGTAGCGGCGCGCCGCGAGACCGGTTTCCCGATCAGATCCAGCGATTAGCGGCAGCTCAGGCTGCCCCTGTCGATTTCGCGACCGACAACGCCGCCGACGACACCGCCGAGGATCGCGCCGAGGGTACGATCACCGCGGCCGGCAATTTCGTGGCCGGCAAGGGCGCCGACGCCTGCACCGATAACGAGGCCGGTAGTGCCGTTATCGCGCTTGCAATAATAGCGACCGTCATTGCCGCGCCACATGCGGTCACGGCGGCTGATGCGGCGGGGTTCGTAGTAACGGCCGCGATCGTCATAGACCCGGCCACGGCCGCCACGATAACGACGGTCACGGTCGTGCAGGGCTGCCACGGTCGTGGTCGGGGCAGACGTTTCAACCAAGGCGCTTGCCGAAGTGAAAGGGGCGGGTGCAATTTCGACAGCAGCGGCTGGAGCGGCGATTGCTGCCAGCGAACCTGCGGCGATACCAAGGGCGATCCTGTTCATCTGAAATCTCCTCATTCGTGATTTGTGTGTGGATGACGCTCGAAATCGCCAGAGGCTCCACAACGTCCGATGAACGATCTGTTGTCCTGCCAAAAACGCGATGAGCCGAGCCAAAACAAAGGACCAGCCGCTGGTTTTCAGAGCTTTCGGGACAAGGAAAGGCGTACCGCTTCGCTCAGCTTTTCGAGCATGCAAATCTCCTCGAGCTGGTCTGGCGCGGGCTTGAAGGAAGGGGCGTAAAGCGCCGCGAAAAGGCGTGCCACGGTCCAGTCCGTCTTGCCTTCATCGACCTTCGTCAGATGATCGCCTGCCTGCGCGATGCCTTCTTCGATGACGCGGTAATACCAGCCGCTGATGTGCGTCTTTACGATATGCGCAACCATGCCTTTCCGGCCGAAGCGATGTTCGATCTTCCAGCATGGTTTGCGGGGTTGGCTGACCTCCAGCAGAGCTTCGCCAAGACGAAAACGGTCACCGATGCGGACGTCGGTTTCGACGAGGCCCGTAGCCTCGATGTTTTCCCCGAAGGCGGCGGGACCTGACAGCAGTTCGTGGCCGCCGAGCCATTCAGCCCATGCGGAATAGTGGTCGTGAGGATAGTGATGCACGGCCATGTCGGGGCCGCCATGGTGCCTGGTGTCGGCAACCATGTCCCCTTCGAGCCCGAAGCTGCGGATCATGACCGGACCCTCCGCGGGCCGCTTGTCGATCGCGCTGAGTTCTGCGCCGTTGAAAGGCCGGGGCTGGCCCGTGCACAAGGCTTCGACCACAATCGTCATGCGCAATCCCTCATCCGTCCCGATGGTTCGAGACCCGCACGGTAATAGACATGGACCACATGGACCACTGTCCAGGGCACAAAAATGTCAGCTTGCGAAAGGCCCGGAAACGCGCAGTTTTCCTGAGGGTCCGAGAGTGCCATCTGCCCGTTTCAGCACAGGAGAGGGGTGTAGGAAAGCGCTTAGATCCATAGAGGATCAGGACGGGCGCCGGGTCGTCAAGGCCATCCAGTCGCGCGGTGTTCCATCTGCGCCTTGTCCGGGGAAGATTTCCACACCCTCTATGGCGAAGCCGGCGTTGTAATAGCTGTCTTCGAGCCATTGCGGGTCGGGGAAATTATGTAATCGTCCGAGCAGATCGCGACCTTCGCCATTGCCGAGTTTGTAGCTTGCGAAGTGCCACCCACAGGGGCGCAGCGCCCGGCGGATTGCTGTTAGCAGGGTCGGTAGATCGGACCGTCCGACATGAAGCAGGCAAGCATTGGCCCATACCGCGTCATAATCGTCATCTGCCATAAGCTCGTCGAAACGCATCACCCGCGCACCGACGCCATAATGCTCGTTAGCCTTTGCAGCCATTTCAGGGGTGCCGTCCGTGGCATCGACATCGAACCCGCGTTCCATCATCCGCGCAGCATCGCATCCGGCCCCGCAGCCGAGTTCCATAACCCTTGCGCCAGCTTTCAGGCGATCGAGGAATGCGTCCAGATGTCGGCTCGGCTTCTGAGCGAAGTCGCGCGTGTATTGCGGTGCGTTGGCACGGTAAAACGCGAGTGTGGCCGGATCAGCGGTAATCCCAACCTCCAACTTCAGTACGACCAAACCGCACTACCGCGGCAGTGGCCCGCAAGTTGATCTCAGGCCGTCGCGGTTGATTCCAATGCTTCGGCCGCTTCGCGGTCGCGCTGGGCGCGGCTTTTCTTTTCTGCGGCGGTCTTGAGCTGGCCGCAGGCCGCGTCGATGTCGCGTCCGCGTGGGGTGCGAACGGGTGCGCTGATGCCGTGTTCGAACACGATTTCGGAGAAGCGCTTCACCCGTTCGGGCGTCGAACATTCGTAGGGCGCACCGGGCCAGGGATTGAAGGGGATGAGGTTCACCTTCGCCGGCAGTTTGTAATGCTTCAGCAGGCGAACGAGTTCGTGCGCATGCTCGTCGGTGTCGTTCTTGTCCTTGAGCATGACATATTCGAAGGTGATACGGCGCGCATTCGACGCGCCCGGATAGGCGGCGCAGGCTTCTAGCAATTCGTCGATGCCGTATTTCTTGTTGAGCGGCACGATCTCGTCGCGGATTTCTTTGGTCACCGCGTGGAGCGAAACCGCCAGGTTCACGCCGATTTCTTCCCCGCAGCGTTCCATTGCCGGAACGACACCGCTGGTCGAGAGCGTGATGCGCCGCTTCGACAGGGCCAGCCCTTCGCCATCCATGACGAGCTTGAGGGCACCTTTGACATTGTCGAAATTATATAGCGGTTCGCCCATTCCCATCATCACGATGTTGGTCAGTAGCCGGCCATCGGAGGTGTATTGGGCGCTGTCTTCTTCCACTTCGAGACCCGCCATCGAACCCTTGGGCCATTCGCCCAGTGCGTCGCGTGCCAGCATGACCTGACCGACGATTTCACCCGGAGTGAGATTACGCACGAGGCGCATCGTCCCGGTGTGGCAGAAACGGCAGTTCAGAGTGCAACCCACCTGGCTCGATACGCAAAGCGTGCCGCGGTCGGCATCGGGGATGAAGACCATTTCGAATTCATGGCCGTCCGACGTCCTGAGCAGCCACTTGCGCGTGCCGTCCGTCGAATGCTGGGCTTCGACCACGTCCGGCCGGCCGATAAAGAACCGTTCGGCAAGCCATGGGCGCATGGTCTTGGCGATATCGGTCATCGCTTCGAAATCGGTCACGCCGCGATGGTAGAGCCAGTGGAAGACCTGCTTGGCACGCAGTTTCGCCTGCTTGGCGTCGAGGCCCGCTTCGTCAAAAAGTTCGCGGATACGGTCCTTGGGCAGACCGATCAGGTCCACGCGGCCGTCTTCGCGCGGCGTGATGTCACGCGCGACGGGAACCGGGTCGATCTGCCCGGGAATGCTCATCAGTGTCGTCTGGGTCATGGGAGCGCCCCATATAGGGCGTGGAGGGCGATTTGGCCACATTGAAGAATTGCGGGAAAATTACGGACACCGAACAGGGTCCGGCAGGTGAACGCTTTCACTCCGCAGCGGGAGAAGGGTGCGTGGATTCCTGCGTTTCATCCCGGGAAGTACACGCCCGGGCCGTAATAATGTGTCCCTAATGCAACATATTCTTGT
Organism: Qipengyuania sp. NPDC077410; assembly: GCF_044543405.1. Classification (NCBI taxonomy): domain Bacteria; kingdom Pseudomonadati; phylum Pseudomonadota; class Alphaproteobacteria; order Sphingomonadales; family Erythrobacteraceae; genus Qipengyuania; species Qipengyuania sp. NPDC077410. Next base: position 688,020 of record NZ_JBITWB010000002.1, read on the forward strand.
TGTGTTACGTTAATGAAACTCGCCAGCGGAACCACCGTTTTCCTAGTCCACGCGATGCAAAAATCGCGGGTTAAAAAACGGAGTATATAATGAACAAGACAACAGCTCTTCTCGTCGCAGGAACCATCGCCGGCATGTCGGCCCCAGCCATGGCGCAGAGCACCGATGGCCAGTTCACCGGCTTTCGTGCAGGTGTGACCGCGGGTTACGACGCCGTACAGGCCGGTAGCAGCGTCGACATCGACAACGAGCCGAACAACAACGACCAGTCGATCGACGGTCTCGCCTATGGCGTGGTCCTCGGTTACGACGTGGACCTTGGCGGCGCGGTTGTCGGTGTGGAAAGTGAATACACCGACTCCACGGCGAGCACCAATTTCGACGACGGCGATTTCGAAGGCTTTGGGCTGGGTGAAGTCGACGCTGGCCGCGATCTCTACATCGGCGCGCGCGTCGGTGCCAAGATTGCACCCGATGCCCTGCTGTACGCAAAGGGCGGTTACACCAATGCCAAGCTGAACATCCTCAGCGACTATGGCACGGTCGAAACAGATCGCGACTTCAAGCTGGACGGCTGGCGCGCAGGTGCAGGTGTTGAATATGCCGTCAACCCGAACACCTACGTGAACCTCGAATATCGTTATTCGAACTACAGCGACGCGAACATCGAGTTCGCCGACGGCAGCACCAGCCGCAACTTCGATGTCGACCTTGACCGCCACCAGGTCATGGCAGGCGTCGGCATGCGCTTCTAAGCCATTGCGCCATTAAGAAGGGGCCGGGGAGCTTTATGCTCTCCGGCCCTTTTTTTGTCAGCGTCGCGAACAGGAAAGCGTTGCTGCATCCATAGCCGTGGCCGCGCCGGCCAGGGAATAGCTGTCGGAGAAGCGACGGCCGTTGATGCCGGTAGCGCGGACGGTCATGCGGCTGGCCGACCGCATCGCTGCAACAATGGCGGCATCCATCGTGCGGTCTTCAGCCCAGGCATCGCCGCCGCCGCCGGTCAGCTGGAAGCTCTTGGCGCCGATGGAAAGCGTAATGCGGGGCCGCTGCGCGAGCTGGCGCGAGAGGCGGAAATGAACCTGCCCGCGGATATTCTGGCGCGGCCAGGTACCGATGGTGGCGAAGGGTTCGAAATCGCGGCGCGCGCGGCTGTCTTCCGCCATCGCGATGGCATAACACCGCGGTAGCGAGGGATCGCGAAATGCCCCCCAGTCGGAAAACACGCCGAGGCTGTCCTTCGCTGCGAGAGGCGCAGCCAAGGTAAGCGCGGCGACTGCGATCAGTTTACGCATAGGCGATCGCAACGATTTCCCATTCCTTCGTGCCGCCGGGCAGATTGACGTTGCGCAGATCGCCGACCGACGCGCCTTTCAATGCCCGGGCGAGGGGAGACGACCAGCCGATGCGCCCGGAGCTGGCGTCCTGTTCATCGTCACCGACAAGGGTGACGACCCGTTCGTTATCATCCTCGTCCGCCAGAGTGACGGTGGCCCCGAAAAAAGCCCGTGACTTGTCGGGCTGTTCGACGGGGTCGATGACCCGCGCGGTCTTCATCCGGCGTGCAAGGTGCGACAGTTCGCGATCGATTTCGCGCATGCGCTTGCGCCCGTAGAGATAATCGCCGTTTTCGCTGCGGTCGCCATTGCCCGCCGCCCAGCTGACTATTTCGACGATTTCGGGCCGTTCGATGCCAAGAAGATGGTCGTAACGGGCCTTCATCGCGGCATAGCCAGCGGGCGTAACGGGATTGGATTTGGGCTGCATGGGCTTGCGCCCTAGCGCAAATCAGCGGCGCAGGTAATTCCCGATATCGCGTTCATAGCTGGACGATTTGTCCGGATGCATGTTGGCATAGCTGACCGCGTTTCCGATCACGCGCATGACATAATAGCGCGTTTCGAAATTGGACGGGATCTGTTCGATCCAGGTAACCCAGTCGACCGAACCATTGCGCGGATCGCCATTGGCCGCGAGCCACTGGTTCACTCGCCCCGGGCCTGCATTATACGCTGCGATGGCCAGGGGATAAGCGCCGCCGTAACGGTCCATCAGGCGGGCGAAGTGCGCATCGCCGAGACGGATATTGTAGCTCGGGTTGGCGGTAAGGTCCGCCGACATGTAGCTGACCCCGATCTTGCCCGCTTCTTCGCGTGCGGTTCCGGGCATCAGCTGCATCATCCCGCGCGCACCGGCATGGCTCACACGGTTGCGGTCAAATTCGCTTTCCTGCCGGGCGATGGCATGGACCATGGTCCAGTTTGCGCCCGAATGGGTCTGGACGGTCGGGTAGCCGAGGCGTTCGAAGCCCTTGAAGCCGTGTTCGCCCGCCACGAGGCCTGCGACGACCGCCATTTCGTCCATACCGGTCTGTTCAGCCAGCTGACCGACGAGAGCCATTTCGCCGGGCGTGTCCGCCTTTTGGGCAATGGCTTCGAAGAAGGCGCGTTCGGTCCGCCAGTCGCGCCGATTGCGGGAAATCGCCCGCAGCGCACCGGTCAGCGGATCGGCTTCAAAAGCGGCGCGTTCGGCCGAACTGGCAGCGGGGACATTCGCGAATGTGGGCATGGGCCGGCCAAGCTCGCTTAGGGCGAGCTGTCCGTAATACCAGTCAGGATATTCGGCGGCCATTTCCCAGTAACGCTGGGCACCGGCACGATCACCGGCGCGGGACGCGGCACGGCCGGCCCAATAGAACCCTTTAGAACGGGTCAACGGCGTCTTGGCCGCAGTACCATAGCGATAGAACAGCGGCGCGGCCTGGGCGCCGTCACCCATCGACCACAATGCCTTCGTACCGCCGAGCCACATGAGATCGGTATATTTGTCGCGCAGAGTGAAGGAGCCGTCCGAAATATCCGTGCCGGGGGCGAAGACATCGTCGATTTTCGACGCGATGCTGACAGCTTGGGCGGAACCCGCGCTCTTGGCCACAGCCAGGGCTTCGCTGACAAATTGCGTGCCATCGAAGGCAGGCGCCGCAAAGGATGCACGGGACGAGAGCAGGTTGACCGCTTCGTAGGGCTGGCCCGAATTGCGATAGTAGCGGGCAAGATTGTAAACGTAACCGGCGTCGTTCATCGCGTTGGGGGGAACCGGCACGCCTGCCTGCGACGGCGTGCTGCCCTGAAGCATGGCGAGCCGTGCCTGCGCGGTCGGACGATAGGCCGGCGATACCCGCACGATGTGGCGCGAGGCGGCTTCGTAATTGCCCTGCCACAAAAGCGCATCCATCCGCGCGTCCTGATCTTCGGGCGCGAAACGCGCGCCGAACAGACCCTGCATGTACAGTTCTGCGGGGCCGCTCATCGTGCCACCACGCCAGGCTTCGCGTGCCACCTCCAGCGCTTCGGGACGATCCAGCGACGCCAGCGCCAGGGCGTAACGCGCCTTGCCGCTATTGGTGAGGGGCGGGTGCCGGTCGAAGAAGGAGACGAGCGTCTGCGGAGACGGCGCATCGCGATCCAGCGCAGCTTCCGCCCGCCGCTGGAGCAAGTCCTGCTTGGGGAAATCGGGATAGCTGTTGATGAAGCCCGCGTAGGAAGAGAAGGGCAGGTTTTCCTGACTTGTCAGATATTCCCACTGACCGACTGCCTGATCGAGGCTGCCCGGCTGCTGCGCGACAAGGCTGGTACGCGCATTGTCCTGTGCCTGAGAAATTGAAGGGAATGCCAGCGAAGTGCCGAGCACAAGTGCGAGAGTGAAAACTGTTTTACTGCCCATGCTGGACATAGTGCCCGGCCCCTCCTTATCAGGCGCTGAATGAATTATGGCGCGTGCCGCCAAAAACTGCCTTGTTTCATATCTCTAACGCAGGACTCACGTAAATGTTTTCAGGCTCGATTCCGGCTCTGGCGACTCCTTTTCGCGACGGATCGTTCGACGAAGCCGCTTTTCGCAAGCTCGTCGACTGGCAGATCGATAACGGGAGCAAGGGATTGGTGCCATGCGGTACGACCGGCGAGGCATCGACCCTGTCGAATGCAGAGCACCACCGGGTCATCGAAGTCTGCATCGAGCAGGCGGCCGGCCGCGTCCCCGTGATTGCCGGCTGCGGTTCCAACGACACGCGCAATGCGCTGCTGCACATGCAGTTTTCGAAGAAGGCGGGGGCCGCGGCCGGACTGTGCGTCGCGCCCTATTACAACCGGCCGAGCCAGGCAGGCCTTATCGCCCATTTCAGCTTTCTTGCAGAAAACAGCGACCTGCCGATCGTTCTCTACAATGTCCCGGGGCGGACGGTGACGGATATCGAGGACGAAACGGTCGTCGAACTGGTCCGCAAATACCCAGATCGGATCGTCGCCATCAAGGATGCTAGCGGCGACCTTTCGCGCGTCGCGGATCACCGGATGGGGATCGGGCGCGAGTTCTGCCAGCTATCGGGCAATGACGAATTGTGGCTGCCGCATTCGGCCGCAGGCGGATCCGGATGTATTTCGGTAACCGCCAATGTCGCCCCGGCGCTGTGCGCGGAATTCCACGATGCCATCGCAGCGAACGAGCTGGTCAAGGCGCGGGAGCTCAACGACCGGCTGTTCCCCTTGCACTATGCGATGTTCTCCGATGCCAGTCCGGCACCGGCGAAGTATGCGCTCAGCCGGGTGCACGACTGGTTTTCGCCCGATGTCCGTCTGCCGCTGTGCAATGCCAGCGAGGCAAGCCGCAAGGCGGTGGACGAGGCGCTCGAGATTGCAGGCCTGATCTAGAGCACTTCGTCTTCGTCGAGCAATGGCGCGGCGGGGAAGGGCGGATCGCTGACCGCCAGCGCTTCGACGATACTGTCGGAATGCTCGCCCGCGTGATTGAGCGCGTCGACTTCGGCGATATGGAATAGCGCATCGCCCTGATTGACGATCGGGAGCGTGGCATGTCCGATGATCACGCCGTCCGATGGGCTGACAAGCTTGATCGGGTCCTCTCCAAAGAGGCCGCCGACGAATGCCAGCGGTTCGCCCTTGCGCACGGCGTCGCCCGATTTGTGGATGCGGCGACTGACCCCGCCGCGCGGCGCGCGGACCCAGCTTGAACGGTTGGACCGCAGCGGCACATGGACATCTTCCAGGCCGTCCTCGGCATCGATCATTCCGATATGCGCAAGCACCCGCAGAACGCCCGCCACGCCGACATTGAGAGCGAAACGGTCGAAGCGAAGGGCTTCGCCTGCCTCCAGCAGGAGCATCGGCGTTTCGCGTTCGTGAGCAAGGGCGCGCATCGAACCGGGCCGCAGGGGACTTTCCATGATGATGGGCGCGCCGAATGCCATGGCGAGTTCCGACAGATAGGGGCTGCCAGAGGCAATGCGTATCTGCGGCAAATTGTAGCGATGGACCGCCGCCGAATGGATATCGATGCCCAGCGAACAGCGATCGATGACGTGGGTGAGGAAGCAGTGCGCCAGCTGAGCGGCCAGACTGCCATGCTCCGCGCCGGGGAAGCTTCGATTGAGATCGCGCCGGTCGGGCAGATAGCGGCTGTGCGCGGCAAAACCGTAAATGTTGACGGCAGGCGCAAAAATGATCGTCCCTGCCAGCATTTCGGGCGACAGGCGTTCGAGCAATCGCTGGATCACGGCTGTGCCGATGATCTCGTCACCGTGAATGGCAGCGCTGACGAAAACGCAGGGCCCTCGCCGCGTGCCGTGCATCACGCGAAGGGAAAGAGCGGAGTTCAGTCCCGTCACCTGCTGACTGACGGGAATGGCAATGGTCGCCTGCGTCCCCGGCGCGATCCGGCTTTCGTGAATGATGAAAGGTTCTGCGGAAGTTTCGGCGTTCATCTGCCTAATCGTCACAACGGCCAGCACCTTGGCAAGCGAAAAGCGTGGTCTGGCCCTTTCCAAGCGGCTCGTGCTCGCCTACATGCGCCCGCCTTATGGCTCGTCCTAAACCCGCCACTTTCGATAAGCAGAAGACCGTCGCCGATAATCGGCGTGTGCGGTTCGACTATCATGTCGAAGATACCTTCGAGGCGGGACTCGCGTTGCAGGGCACCGAGGTGAAGGCGCTGCGGGCGGGCGAGGCCAGTATCAAGGAAAGCTATGCCGAAGTGCGCGATGGGCAGGTCTGGCTGGTCAATGCCAATATTCCCGAATATTCGCATGGCAACCGGCTGAACCACGAACCGCGCCGCCCACGCAAACTGCTGCTGCACGAGCGCGAGATACAGAAGCTTTTCGGTGCGGTCGAGCGCAAGGGCATGACGCTTGTTCCGCTATCGATCTATTTCAACGCGACCGGTCGGGCAAAGGTCGAACTTGCGCTGGCGAAGGGCAAGCAGGCGCATGACAAGCGCGCCACGATCAAGGATCGCGACTGGCAGCGCGACAAGGCCCGCCTCATGCGCGAGCGGGGCTGACCGAGCCATTCGGCCCTTAAAAAATGCGCCCGCGGTAACCACATCGCCAGCCATGCCGCATTCGTCGCAGTCCGCTTCGCGCACCCCCTTGAACTCGCCTTCGAGGCAGCGCATGGCGGCGCTGTGTCAATGAGCAAGCGCAGATCGAAGACCTTTCTGACGGACTGGATCCGCCGGCATATGCCGACGCGCGAACAGATGGCTGAAAACAAGTATTTGCAGCCCATTGCTCACCGCTTTCTGACGCCGGAACTCTGGCGCTTCACGCGCCGCAGCGTGCCGCGCGGCGTGGCGCTCGGCATTTTTGCCGGCTTCATCATTCCGGTGGGGCAGATATTCCTTGCCGCTTTCATGTCCTTGCCCGCGCGTGCGAACGTGCCGTTGTCGGCGCTGGTCACCTTCATCACCAATCCGCTGACCTTTCCCTTCTGGGCCGTAGTGGCAAACAAGCTGGGTGTGTTCATACTCAAGGTGGATCTGGCGGCGACAGGCGGCGCGGCTCAGGACGAGATGACCAGCGGCCGCTGGTCGTGGTTCGTCAATCTGTTCGAAGGTGTGGGCGTGACGGTTCTGGTGACCATTTTCGGCTTCGTCGTCCTCGCCATCGTCGGCGCATCGATCGGCTATGTGCTGGCAAGCATCGGGTGGCGCATCATCGTGGCCCGCAAGCGCAAGCGCCGTCTGCGCGCTATGGAGCGTCGCCTTGAAGACCGCCTGAGCAAAGATGGCGAGGCATGAAAGTGCAGGACGATAACCCGATAACCCGCCTTCCACCCGCTCCACTGATGTTGGGAGTGGTGGCGGCCTGCATCGTTTCCATCGGTTTGGTGTGGCTGGTCGGCCAGCAATCGGTGGTGGCGCTGGCGTATGGCGGCGCGCTGATTGCGATCTTGCTGATGCTGCTGCTGGCCGCTCGTCTCAAGACCGACCCTGCCGAGACGCAGATGCTGCAACCCGATTGGTCCGTCACCAGTGCAGCGATCGAAACCCGGCACCGCGCTATTGCGATTGTCGATCGCGCGAACCGGCTGGTGTGCGCCAATTCCACATATGAAGGATGGTTCGACGGAATTTCCGCTCCGTACGAACTGGCAATGAACCCGGCGTCGCGCGAAGCTGCATCGGAGGCGGCGCGCAGTGCGTGGCGGGATGGACGGGCAGAGGTTCCTGTTGTCCGGCTGTCCAGCGGCGACATGGAATATCGCCTGCGTATCGAGCGCAGTGGGCGGGGCGAGGCCTATCTGGTCTGGCGCTTCGACGAAATTCGTACGCAGCGCAGTTACGATGGCCTGTCCGAACGGCTGGCCGGTCCGTTGGGCGAAGTATTGTCGCGCGCGGGCGTGGAGGTTGCGCTGGTGGCACCCGACGGCATCGTGCAGACGACCACGCCGGGTCTGGCGGAACGGGCCACCGGCCATCGCGAAAATGCAGTCGGCGGACTGGAGTTCGTGCAATTGCTGCGATCCGACGACCGCGACCGGATTTTCTTCGCCAGGGAAGGGCAGCAGGGTTCGCCCCAGACGCTGATCCATGTGCCGCTCGATATCCCGAACGCTTCGAAAATGAGCGATGCGGATGAAACGCCGTCCATCATGCTGTTGCTGGACAGCACCGTGGGTATAGGCGGCGGCTGGGAAAGCACGGGCAAGGCGGCGATACCGCAACTGGAAGCCCTGCTGTCGGCGCTGCCTCTGGGCCTTGCGCTTACCGACCGCGACGGACGCTTTCTGTTTGCCAACAAGGCCTTCTTGCGTGCGGTCGAACGCGAGACGTCCGGCCTGCCGCAGTTTCCATCCGATCTGGTCGTGCGCGAGGACAAGGCTGCGATGGCTGACACCGTCCGCCGTTTTGCAAAAGGGGCGACGGCCAGCGGCGACATGGCTGTGCGGCTTGGCAACAACAAGGACGAACCGGTCTCGATCGGTCTGGCCGGGGTGCGCGGGCTGGGCGATGCGGCGGTTCTTCTATCCATTTCGGATTCGTCGGAAGAAAAGCGGTTGCGGCGTCAGGTGGCCCAGGCGACCAAGATGCAGGCAGTCGGCCAACTTGCAGGCGGCGTGGCACACGATTTCAACAATGTGCTGACGGCCATTATCGGTTACTGCGATCTCATGCTGCTGCGTCATACGCCGGGCGACAGCGATTACGATGACATCCAGCAGATCAAGGCCAATTCGAACCGGGCGGCCAGCCTCACCCGGCAGTTGCTCGCCTTCAGCCGCCAGCAGACGCTGCGCCCCGTAGTTCTGCAATTGCCCGACGTGGTCAGTGAAGTGAGCCAGCTTCTGAAGCGGCTCATGGGCGAGAAGATCGAGTTCTCGGTTCGCCACGATCGGGAGCTCGGTTCGGTTCGCGCCGATCCCCAGCAGCTCGAACAGGTTATCATCAACCTGGCTGTAAATGCCCGCGATGCGATGCAAGCCTATGCGTCGAAACGGGGCAAGCAGGACTGGAAGGGCCGCCTGACCCTGGCCACACGCCGGGTTTCCGCCCGCGACGTGCGCAAGATGGGCATCGATATCATGCCGGCCGACGATTACACGGTCATGATCGTCCAGGACACGGGCGGCGGGATCCCGGACGAGCATCTCAACAAGATATTCGAGCCTTTCTTCACGACCAAGGAGCAGGGGAAGGGGACCGGGCTCGGGCTTTCCACTGTGTACGGTATCGTCAAGCAGTCGAATGGCTTCATTTTCGCCGATAATGTGCAGGGCCCGGATGGCACCCCGATCGGTGCCCGCTTCACCGTTTACCTCCCGGTCCACAAGGGCGAACTGCCCGCCATCATGCGCGCCGACGAACCGGAAGAGCAGAAGGCATCCGAGTGGTCTGCAGGCGGCAAGCTGCTGCTGGTCGAGGATGAGGACATGGTGCGCGCCGTCGCCGAACGGGCGCTGGTGCGCGCAGGCTATACGGTGACCACCGCTTCCGATGGCGAAGAGGGGCTGGGCATCGTGGCCAATGGCGATACGCAATTCGACCTGATCGTTTCGGATGTCGTCATGCCGGCAATGGATGGCCCTGCCATGGCGCGTGCGATCCGCAATGTTCGCGCTCACGTGCCCATCCTGTTCATGTCGGGCTATGCGGAAGAACAGCTGCGCAATGAAATCGACATCGAGAACATGTACTTCATACCCAAACCTTTCAGCGTGCAGCAGATCAACGCGAAAGTGGCAGAAGTGCTGAGTGCCCAGCGCAAGTAGCCTAGGCAGCGTTACGCTGCCGATTGAAAGACAACGGAAAAAACTTTCGTTCCCCACTTGTTCTTTTGGAACAAAGCCGATACATCACGCGTCAGTTGAAGAGTCGATACCGGCTCTGGCCAAGCGCAGGAGGTAATGTCATGGCGGCAAGTCTGAAGCTCGTAGAGGACAAGAAAGTGGACGCAGACCGTCAGAAGGCATTGGATGCCGCGCTTGCGCAGATCGACCGCGCATTCGGCAAGGGTTCGGCGATGAAGCTGGGCCAGAAAGAAGCGATGAATGTGGAGGCCATCTCCACCGGTTCGCTCGGTCTCGATATCGCCCTTGGCGTGGGCGGTCTGCCCAAGGGTCGCGTGATCGAAGTGTATGGCCCGGAAAGTTCGGGCAAGACCACGCTGGCGCTTCACGTAATTGCAGAAGCCCAGAAGGCGGGCGGTACCGCTGCCTTCGTCGATGCGGAACATGCGCTCGATCCGGTCTATGCCAAGAAGCTTGGCGTGGACATTGACGAATTGATCGTGTCGCAGCCGGATACGGGCGAGCAGGCGCTGGAGATCACCGATACGCTGGTTCGGTCCAATGCAATCGACGTGCTGGTCGTCGACTCCGTCGCAGCGCTCGTTCCGCGCGCCGAAATCGAAGGCGAGATGGGCGATAGCCACGTCGGCCTTCAGGCCCGTCTGATGAGCCAGTCGCTGCGGAAACTGACCGGTTCGATCAACCGCTCCAAGTGCATGGTGATCTTCATCAACCAGCTGCGCATGAAGATCGGCGTGATGTACGGCAATCCGGAAACCACCACTGGCGGCAATGCGCTCAAATTCTATGCGTCGGTTCGTCTGGACATCCGCCGCACCGGCCAGATCAAGGATCGCGACGATATCATCGGCAATGCGACCCGCGTGAAAGTGGTCAAGAACAAGGTGGCGCCGCCGTTCAAGCAGGTCGAATTCGACATCATGTATGGCGAAGGCATTTCCAAGATCGGCGAAATTCTCGATCTCGGCGTAAAGGCAGGCGTGGTCGAAAAGTCGGGCAGCTGGTTCAGCTATGACAGTGTCCGGATCGGTCAGGGGCGTGAGAACGCCAAGACCTTCCTGAAGGAAAATCCAGAGATGTGTACCAAGTTGGAAGCCGCAATTCGTGGCCGAACCGACGAGGTCGCCGAAGAGATGATGACCGGCCCGGACGCGGACGAGGACTGAATTCTCTTCAAGCGGGAACACGCTGATCCAGCATCCCCCGGATCAGCGCACTAGCCGGACTGTCCCCCGGCGTTCCCGAAAAAACGGAAAGCCGGTGTGCGCCGCTTCATGGCCACACCGGCTTTTCCGTATGGGATTGGTATCCGCTTCGATCCGGACCTAGTGTAGGTGCGAATCGCACGACAGGAGAGCCGCGTGACAGTCACCGTCCACCATCTCAACAACAGCCGTTCGCAGCGCATCTTGTGGTTGCTGGAGGAGCTGAACACTGATTACGACATCGTGCCGTATCAGCGCGATGCCGAAACCAACCTCGCCCCGCCCGAACTCAAGCAGGTTCACCCCTTGGGCAAGTCGCCGCTGATCGAAGATAATGGTCTGCAAGTGGCGGAAAGTGGTGCGATCATCCAGTATCTTTGCGAGCGTCACGGTGGAGGCAGTTGGCTGCCGGAAGCTGATACGGAAGACCATGTCCGCCAGCTCGAATGGATGCAGTTTGGCGAAAGCAGCTTCTTCGTGCCCGTCATGCTCAAATTGTACACCGGGCGGCTCGGTGACGCGGCGGCTGCCCTGGCCCCCCGCATCGACGAGCAGCTTGCCGCGCATATCCAGTTTGCGGAGGATGCCATTTCCGACGATCTCCATTTCGTCGGCAATGACTGGACGGCGGCCGATGTAATGATGAGCTTTCCTGCCGAAATCGCGATCATGCAGGGATATGGTGACAAGGCGCCCAAGCTGGGCCGCTTCGTCGAGGCGATCCATGCCCGTCCCGCGTGGCAGCGCGCCCGGGAACGCGGCGGTGCGTACTTCATGTGGTGAGTGTTACGGCGCGGTCCGTCCTGCCTTCCAGCAAACGCGTCTGCTCTGCCAGTGTCACGAAAGGTGAGGCATTCGCCATGACGGTAACCCGAATGAGCCCGGACAGAGAGTTTGAGCAGGTTCTTCAGCAACCACTTCAACCCTATAAGGCAGCCGGATATTCAGATTAGTGCAGGAATGATCAATGACTGAGACACGTACGGCACTGGTGACCGGGGCTGCCGGGTTCATCGGTTATTTCACCTGTCTCCGCCTCCTCAAGGATGGCTTCCGTGTCGTCGGTATAGACTCGCTTTCCGATTACTATGATCCCGAGCTGAAGCGACGCCGGCAGCAAGCTTTGCTTCAGCACCAGAGCTTTTCCGTGGTGAATGAGCCGATCGAGACGCCGGGACTGCTCGCCGATCTCTTCGCGAAACACACGCCGGACATCGTAGTTCATCTCGCGGCGCAGGCTGGTGTTCGCTATTCGATCGACAACCCGCGCAGCTATCTTGAAAGCAATCTCGTGGGGACATTCGAACTGCTCGAAGCCGCGCGTTGGAACCCGCCACAGCACATGCTGCTCGCGTCAACGTCTTCAGCCTATGGCGCCAATACGCAGATGCCGTATTGCGAAACGATGAAGGCGGACCATCAGATGTCCTTCTACGCCGCGACCAAGAAAGCGACCGAGGCGATGGCGCACAGCTATGCGCATCTCTACGATTTGCCGGTGACGATGTTTCGCTTTTTCACGGTTTATGGTCCGTGGGGCCGGCCCGACATGGCCTTGTTCAAATTCACAAAGGCAATGCTGAATGGCGAGGCGATCGACGTCTACAATAATGGCGAGATGATGCGCGACTTCACCTATGTCGATGATCTGGTCGAGGCTGTTCGTCGCCTTATCGATGCTCCCCCAATCCGGGTCGACCGCCCGCAGGACGTCGATGCAAACGACAGTCTTTCCCCTGTGGCGTCATGGCGGATAGTCAACATCGGCAATTCGCAACCGGTGCAACTCGGCGATATGATCGCAGCTATCGAGGAGGCGCTGGGAATAAAGGCGGAGCGTAATCTCATGCCGATGCAGCCCGGCGACGTTCCTGCCACCTGGGCGGATGCAGAATTGTTGCAGTCGCTTACCGGGTATGTCCCCCGAACCGATATTCGCGAAGGCGTGTCACGCTTTGTTACCTGGTATCGTGACTATTACCGGACGTGAATTCACCGCCATGGGCATATGCCGCCCCGCAAGGTCGCACGCTTCGCGATGAACGGTGCCATCGTACTTCGTAGCTATACACCCCGAGCATAGCGACTTTCGAGCGTCCGGCCCCGGTCTATCCGGCACCGTCCGCCGGTGCACATCCGTCTCATCCACTGCTGATCGTCTGTACCGCACAGTCTGGCTGGGCTTTCGCGCTTGTCGCATGCCACGCGATTGCTTACTTGCCTCGCCATGACTTCGACCAACGACATCCGCCGCAGCTTTCTCGACTATTTCGCCTCCCACGAACATGCGGAAGTCGCCAGCGCCCCGCTTGTCCCGTTCAGCGATCCAACGCTCATGTTCGTCAATGCGGGCATGGTCCCGTTCAAGAATGCCTTCACCGGTCTGGAAACACCGCCAGCGCAACGCGCAACCAGCGCCCAGAAATGCGTGAGAGCAGGGGGCAAGCACAACGATCTCGATAATGTCGGCTACACGGCGCGCCATCATACCTTCTTCGAGATGCTCGGAAACTTCAGTTTCGGGGACTATTTCAAGGAACAGGCGATCGATCACGCCTGGACCCTTCTCACCAAGGAATGGGGCCTCGACCCCGAACGCCTTCTGGTCACCGTCTACCATACCGACGACGAGGCATTCGATCTGTGGAAGAAACGGACCGGATTTGCGGACGAAAAGATCATCCGTATTCCGACCAAGGATAATTTCTGGGCCATGGGTTCCGATGGACCATGCGGTCCGTGCTCGGAGATATTTTACGATCATGGCGATCACATCTGGGGCGGCCCTCCGGGATCGCCCGAGGAAGACGGCGACCGGTTCGTGGAAATCTGGAACCTCGTTTTCATGCAGTACACGCAGGAAAACGACGAGATGGTCGCCGACCTGCCAAAGCCCAGCATCGACACCGGCATGGGGATCGAACGTGTCGCAGCCGTGATGCAGGGCGTGCATGACAATTACGATACGGACACATTCAGGAACCTGATCGCTGCGAGCGAGAGCCTGACAGGCGTAAAGGCCGAGGGGGACCGGACAGCCAGCCACCGCGTCATCGCCGATCACTTGCGTTCGACAAGCTTCCTAATGGCCGACGGTGTACTGCCATCCAACGAAGGGCGCGGTTACGTCCTGCGCCGAATAATGCGCCGCGCCATGCGTCACGCCCATCTTCTCGGGGCGAGCGAACCGTTGATGCACCGACTGGTGCCTGCATTGGTGACGGAAATGGGCCAGGCCTATCCCGAACTCGTCCGCGGCCAGCCGCTGATTCAGGAGGTCCTCGAGCGCGAAGAAACGCAATTCCGCCGCACGCTCGACAAGGGTCTCAAGTTACTGGATGAAGCAACGGAAGACATGGGTGAAGGCGGTACTCTCGACGGTGAAACCGCGTTCAAGCTCTACGACACCTACGGATTTCCCTATGATCTTACGGAAGATGCACTGCGCAGCCGCGGCATAGGCGTCAATAAGGACGGCTTCGACGCCGCGATGGCGCAGCAGAAAGCTGCTGCGCGCGCAGCATGGAAAGGATCGGGTCAGGCCGCGAACGAAGAGGTCTGGTTCGACATTGTCGAACGTGAGGGCTCGACAGAGTTCACCGGCTACAGCTCTACGACCGGGGAAGCCGCCGTCATCGCCATTGTCAAGGATGGCGCCGAGGTGCAATCGGCTGAGGAGGGCGACGAAGTCGTCATCCTGACCAATCAGACTCCGTTCTATGGCGAAAGCGGCGGCCAGACCGGCGATGCCGGGCGCATCTGGACACCCGAGGGCCTGGAATTTTCGGTCGAGACGACGAACAAACCTCTCGGTCGTCTGCACACGCACGCCGGCGCCATCACCAAGGGAACGGTTAAGATCGGCGATGCCGTCCATCTCGAGGTGGATGGCGATCGTCGCGATCGTATCCGCGCGAACCATTCGGCAACCCACCTGCTGCACGCCGCGCTGCGTAACCGGCTGGGTGGACATGTGACACAAAAGGGCTCGCTGGTATCCGACGATCGGTTCCGGTTCGATTTTTCCCATCCCAAGCCACTGAGCGAGGAAGACATCGCTGCGGTGGAAGCCGAGGTGAATGAGGAAATTCGCGCCAACGAACAGGTCGGTACACGTCTGATGACGCCTGACGATGCGGTTGCGGCCGGGGCGCTTGCGCTGTTCGGCGAAAAGTACGGCGACGAGGTGCGCGTACTTTCCATGGGCCGCAAGGGCGGGGAAGGGCGCAATTACTCCGTGGAACTATGCGGCGGTACGCATGTGAAGGCGACCGGCGATATCGGCATCTTCAAGGTTGTATCGGAAAGTGCGGTCAGCTCTGGCGTGCGTCGCATAGAAGCGCTGACCGGCGAGGCTGCACGCCAATGGCTGGTAGCGCGCGACGAAGCGGTTCGCGCGATCGCAAGCGCGTTGAAAACGTCGCCAGACGATGCCCGCACACGCGTCATGGCACTTATCGAAGAACGTAAAAGGCTGGAAAAGGATCTGGCCGAGGCGAAACGCGCGCTGGCGCTTGGCGGTGGCGGCGCTGCGGACGTCGCAGCAGCCGATGAGGACATTGGCGGTGTAACCTTCTCCGGTCAGGTCATTGCAGGCCTCGATCCGAAGGAGCTTCGCCCATTGCTCGACCAGGCCAAGAACCGAATGGGTTCGGGTGTGGCGGCGATTTGCGCGGTCAACGATGGCAAGGGCGCCTTCGCGGTGGCGGTCACGGACGACCTCACCGACCGCCTCAGCGCTGTCGATCTGGTGCGCGCTGGTGTCGAGGCTCTGGGAGGCAAGGGCGGCGGTGGCCGCGCCGACATGGCCCAAGGTGGCGGTCCGGACGGCTCGAAAGCCGATGCAGCACTTGACGCCGTGCGCCAGGCACTGGCCAAAGTGTCAGCCTAACGGTCGAAATGCTGGTATAAAGCGCGTAGTTCGCGCTCGATCGCCGCTACTTCGGCCGTATCATTCAGGCTCGATCGAGACTGGGCAACGTTTTGCAGACGCTCTGCCAAGACAGTCGCTTTGTCGCGTAGTTCGGCCTTGTCTGTCATCTCATGCGCCCGCTGCGCAAGGAAGTTCAGGTCTGCGACCGGCCGCATGGCGAGAAAGGCGTCGACCATGGGGCCGAGCAGCGCCTGATCATTACGCCAGTCGTTACCGGCAAACAGGTTCTGGACGACGTGCTGGCCCGCACCGAAGCATTCGAACCGGATACAGCCGGCAAAACCTTCCTCGGCCCGATGCTCGTAAATGGTGCAGAGACCGTTCCCGCCAAGTTTAGGGCACGGTTCGCCAGCAGATTTTATGGCGGAGAATCCTGGCATGTCTTCGGACGGGTAGGCGATGCAGCATAGCGCTGCACAGCGATCGCAGTCCGAGCGCGTTTCCAGCACTGTGGGCATGGGTCAGCGTTCCGATGTACTGGTGCGTAGCTTGGGCTTGTAGGTCAGCGCCCCTTCAAGCTCGATCTGCTCGCGGAATTCGTCGCGCTTTTCATGGATGGATGCAATCACCGGCCCCATCGCAACCCCGATATCGATGAGCACGGCCTCGGAAAGCTGGAGCGAACTCTCCAGCGTTTCCGGCACGGCATGACTGGCTCCTGCGCGATAGAGTTCGGCAGCGTGCGAACTGTCGCGAGCGCGGGCCACGATCAGCAGGTCAGGGTATGTCTTGCGCAGTTTAGCCACCAAGCGCTGTGCCAGAACCGGCTCGTCCATGGTGAGCACCAGAGCGAGGGCATTCTCGATCCCGAGCTTGTCGAGCGCGTCGGCACGAGACGCATCTCCGAAAGCCGCGCGGATGCCCTCGCGCTTGGCGTTGGCAATGAGGTCGGCGTTCGAATCGATTGCGATGTAGGGCTTGTCATGCGCTTCCAGCATCCGCGCGATCAGCTGGCCGACACGGCCCGCGCCGACGATGATGACGCGCGGCTTGTCCATATCTTCTGCAGGCAGTTCGGGTATCGGCTCGATACGCCGCCCGATGATCCTGCCGATATGCGCAAGCAAGGGCGTCACTGTCAGGCCGATCGCCGTAACGATCTGCCAGAACTGGGCCGTACCGGGCTGGATCAACAAAGCCGCCGATGCAGCGGAAATGATGATCAGCGTGTCTTCGGACGGGCTGGCCATGAGAATGCCCGTCTCGACTGCCGTACTGCGGCGTGCGCCCATCAAATACAGCAGCGTCGTGGTGATAAGCGCCTTGAGCGTCAGCAGGCAGACGACCGCGATGGCGATTGCGCCGATGTTCTCGAAGATACTGTAGACATTGATCGTCATGCCCACGGTCAGCAGGAATATCCCTAGTGCAAAGCCGCGAAACGGTTCGAGGATATTGGCTACTTCCGGGGAATAATCCGTTTCCGCGATCATCAGCCCCGCCAGGAGGGCGCCCACGATCATCGAGAGGCCTACCATCGAGGTGGCGAGGCTCGCCCCGATCACCACCAGAAGGCTTGCAGCGAGAAATATCTCGGGGCTTTTGGTACGGGCTGCCTGTGCGAAGAGGCGCGGCAAAACGAAGGGTCCTGCTGCGAGCATCAGCACGATGACGACGGCGCCCTTCCACAGCGTGTCGACCATCCCCTCGAACCCGTCCGCTGCGGCATGGGGGGCGAGGGTGCCCAGAAGAAAGATGATCGGAACCAGCGCGATACCTTCGAACAGCAACATCGACAGGGCCGCTCTGCCGACCGGTGTTCGAGTACCCGAAATCGGCAGAACTACGGCGGTCGACGACATGGCCAGAGCCAGGCCAAGCGCCAGGGCCCCGGTCCAATACTGCCCCAGAATGGACAGGAAAATCGCGATCAGCGATCCGCCGACCAGCAATTCGAGCGATCCAAGGCCGAAGACCAGTCGCCGCAATTGCCAAAGGCGTTTGTATGAAAGCTCCAGCCCTATCGCGAACAGCAGCAGCACGATGCCCAGCTCGGCAAACGGCTCGAGCCGTTCCGGATCGGTAATGGTGAACCAGGTGAGCCATTCATATTCGGATGTCGCCCGGCCCAGACCGAACGGCCCCACCACGACGCCGACCAGAATGAAGCCGATGATGGGCGTGATCTTGAACCGGGCAAACAGCGGGATCACGATCCCCACGGCACCCAAAATCACCAGTGCATCCGACATCATCGGAGGGATCGCGGTCTCGGCATTCATAAGGCGCGAATGTTTCCTTCGTGTTGAACGCAATGCCCCAGCGAGATTGTGCTGGCATCACATAGAGATGGCGCCTGCCGGGTCAGGCGACGTCCGTAACGGGCTTAGCTATGCGCAAGCCACCTGTCAGCCCCGCAATGGCGCGTGGGCTAACCTCCGCCGATGGTGGATGGACCCAGAGGTTCGCGGCGCGGACGCGGTTTGCCCGGGTGCTTGCCATCCTCGTCCCATTCGATGCGGTAGAGGTCGAAACGCCGGTCGGCCAGATTGCGAACCGTCCCTTCGGCGCGCGCCCATTGCAGATCGGCAAGGTTGATGTCGCTGATGGTCAGGGTCTCGACATTCTCGGTCGCTTCGGCTGCAATACCATCGCGTGCGAAGGGAAAATCGCAGGGGGTCAGGATACAGCTTTGTGCATACTGAATGTCCATGTTGCCCACGTTCGGAAGATTTCCGACATTCCCGCTGAGCACCACGAAGCACTGGTTTTCGATCGCGCGCGCCTGGCCGCAATAGCGTACCCGCAGATAACCTTGCCGGCTATCCGTGCAGAAAGGTACGAATATGATGCGCGCACCTTCGTCGGCGAGGCGGCGGCTGAGTTCGGGAAACTCGCTATCGTAACAGATCTGCACGCCGATCGGACCGCAATCGGTCTGGATCACCTCGACCTTGTCGCCGCCCTTGATGTTCCACCAGTACCGTTCGTTGGGTGTCGGGTGGATCTTCTCCTGGGCATGCACCGCACCATCGCGCAGGCAGACGTAGGCGACGTTATGAATATCGCCATCGTCCATGCGCGTGGGATGCGATCCGGCGATGATATTGATGTTGTAGCGCATGGCCATTTCCGAAATGTCCGTACGCAGCCGAGGCGTATATTCCGACAAGCGCTCGATCGCTTCGACCGGTGACAGTTCCTTCTCCTCGAAACTCAGCAGCATCAGCGTGAAGAGTTCGGGAAAGACGATGAAGTCGGCTTCGTAATCGCTTGCCACATCGACGAAATATCGGACGTGGCGCATGAATTCGTCGTAGTCGGCGACCTGCCGCGCCTGGAGCTGGCAGGTGGCCACGCGCACGGCTTCCACGCCGCGGGGCAGGCGCTTCTTCACCGGCTGATCCCGTTCGACGTAAGGGTTGCGCCAGACCATCATCACGGCATTGCTCTGCGAGGCCTTGTCCTCGGGCAGATATCCTTCGAGGATGCGCTCGGGCTCGAAGCCGTTTGCCATCTGAAAGCGCAGGACGGGATCGTGCAGCTTCTTCTCGACCACCTTGTCGAGATAGTCCTGCGGGCCTTCCACGCGTCGGCGGAAGCGGCGATAATTGGGCATGCGTCCGGCAAAGACGATGCCTGTCAGGTCCTTATCTTCGGCCAGCGCCCGGCGCTCTTCATAAAGGCGCCGCCCGATACGCACGCCGCGCACCTTGGGGTCGACGCACATTTCATACCCGTAGAGCCAGTCGCCGGTCGGATCGTGGCGGCTGCCGTAACCGTTGCCGGTGATCTCGTCCCAGTCGTGGTCCTGAAAGGCGAGTGCCTCGGCCAGCTGCATCGTCGCGCAATAGCCGACGACCTCATCATCAAGCAGGGCGACGAAGCACCCTTCGCGGAAATTGTTGATCTGCCCGCGGATCTCGCCATGCGTGTAGGCAGGCATGTCCTCGTAAACGCGGCGCACCAGATTGGCGATGCCGGGAATGTCCTTGATCTTGGCATTGCGGATATCGAGCCGCTTCTGTCCGAATTTCTCCGGACCCTTGCGTTTCACACTGCGCTTTTTGGTAGGCTGCTTGGCCATTGTATCCCCGTGTCAGATTTCTGGCATCAACGTTCAGTGTGAACGCGTTTCGCGAAGCGCGGTTTCGTGCCGATTTCGTGGTTGGCGATACGGCGCGCAGCGCGCTACGGCAACAGTCCTCGCACGAGCATCGCTGGCCGCCCTAGGGTCCGGGAATGATGCGGATCGTGGGCGATTGTGAAAGAGAGACAGGCGGAATGGTGAAACATGACGTGGTCGTTGTCGGGGGAGGGCCGGCGGGGATGATGGCGGGCCTCCTGCTGGCCCGGGCTGGTGTCGACGTTCTGGTGCTGGAGAAGCATGCCGATTTCTTCCGCGATTTCAGGGGCGATACGGTACATCCTGCAACAATGGAGATCCTCGATCAGCTCGGCTGGCTGGATGACTTCTTGCGTCTCCCGCACAACCGGGTCGATAGTGCCGAGTTCACTTGGGAAGACCGGACCTACAGTCTGGCCGACTTCTCCCATCTACGCACGCCGGCTCCTTTCATCGCCATGATGCCGCAATGGGACCTGCTCGACTTCCTGCGCGATAAAGCACGAGCTTTTCCCGGCTTTCATCTCGCGATGTGCGAGGAGGTTACCCAGCTTGCGCAGGAAGGCGGGCGTGTCACCGGTGTCGTTACCGCAGCTGGCGAGGAATTTCATGCTCGAAGGCTTGTCGTCATGGCAGACGGCCGATCCTCTCTGGTTCGTCGCAAGGGTCTCCTGCCCCTGCATGATCTTGGCGCGCCGATCGATGTCCTGTGGTTCAAGGTGCCCAAGAGCGTTTCCGGCAGCCGACTACGCGGACAGATAAAGGGCGGACACATGCTCGTTCTGTTCGAACGCGGCGATTACTGGCAATGCGCCTTCGTCATCGCCAAGGGGCAAGCGGCGCGCATGATGACACAGCCAATTGCGGACTTGCGCGCGCTGGTCGCCGCCGCGGCGCCGGAACTGCCCGATCTGGAACGCGCATTGTCGGATTGGGACCAGGTCAAATTGCTCAGCGTGTCGCTTGATCGGCTGGAAAAGTCGTATCTGCCGGGGTTGCTGGCAATTGGCGATGCGGCGCACGCAATGAGCCCGGTCGGCGGCGTGGGCATCAATCTGGCCATTCAAGACGCGGTCTGCGCGGCCAATGTCCTGGCCGCACCGCTAGCCGCGGAACGCGATATCGATCACCTTCTGAGCAAGGTCCAGGCAAGGCGCGAACTGCCCGGACGCGTCGTTCAGGGCGTGCAGAAACTGGCGCACGAGGTGGTAATCGAACCAATCCTGAAAAGTCAGGACGGCAAGCCCCGCGAAGCCCCCTTGCCGCTAAGGCTTGCCGACCGGTTCAGCCGCTTGCGACGTCTGCCTGCGCGTCTCATCGGGTACGGTTTCCGGCGTGAACGCCTGACAGCGCCATGCGCGGCGGAACATGCAGGCTGATACGAAAAACCCCCGTCCCGAAGGACGAGGGCATTTCAAATACTCAGTTGCGGTGGGGATTTAGCCCCAATTCGCCATTTCCTTCTCGAGGTTCTCGACAATCGCTTCGAAGAACTGTTCGGTGGTCATCCAACTCTGGTCCGGACCGATAAGAAGCGCAAGATCCTTGGTCATCTTACCGCTTTCGACAGTCTTGATGCAGACACGTTCCAGCGTTTCCGCGAACTTCACGACGTCCGGCGTATTGTCGAAACGACCGCGATAGATAAGGCCGCGCGTCCATGCGAAGATGCTGGCGATCGGGTTGGTCGACGTCGCCTTGCCCTGCTCGTGCTGTCGATAGTGACGGGTGACGGTGCCGTGCGCAGCTTCCGCTTCTACCGTCTTGCCATCGGGCGTCATCAGGACCGACGTCATCAGGCCGAGCGAACCGAAGCCCTGCGCGACCACGTCCGACTGCACGTCGCCATCGTAGTTCTTGCAGGCCCAGACAAACTTGCCGCTCCACTTGAGTGCCGATGCGACCATGTCGTCGATCAGGCGGTGCTCGTACGTGATCTTCGCTTCAGCGAACTTGTCCTTGAATTCATTGTCGAACACTTCCTGGAACAGGTCCTTGAAGCGGCCGTCGTATTTCTTGAGGATCGTGTTCTTGGTCGACAGGTACACCGGCCATTTGCGATCAAGGCCATAGTTCATGCAGGCCCGCGCGAAGTCGCGGATGCTGTCGTCGAGGTTGTACATCGCCATGGCGACGCCCGAACTCTGGAATTCGTAAACGTCGAGGTCGATGTTCTCGCCATTTTCGCCTTCGAAAACCAGGCGCAGTTTGCCGGCGCCGGGGATCAGCGTGTCCTTGGCGCGATACTGGTCGCCGAATGCGTGACGACCGACAACGATCGGGTCGGTCCAGCCCGGCACCAGGCGCGGGACATTGTCGATCACGATCGGTTCGCGGAAGACCACACCGCCCAGAATGTTGCGGATCGTGCCGTTCGGGCTGACCCACATCTTCTTGAGGCTGAATTCTTCGACGCGTGCCTCGTCCGGTGTGATGGTGGCGCATTTCACGCCAACGCCGTGTTCCTTGATGGCGTTGGCGGCGTCGACCGTGATCTGGTCTTCCGTTTCGTCACGCTTTTCGATGGAGAGATCGTAATATTTCAGATCGACGTCGAGGTAAGGCAGGATCAGCCGTTCGCGGATCCACTGCCAGATGATTTTCGTCATTTCGTCGCCGTCGAGCTCGACGATCGGGTTCGCAACCTTGATCTTGGCCATGGGTATCCTGTTCGTTCGAATTGAGGTTGCGCGCGCCATAGCAGAGCGCGGGGCGAGGGCAAGGGAGGGGGCAGGATAGACTTTGGCCGCTGGCGCTGAGAAGGCTCGGCTTGCTCCATGCGCAACCGATCTGGCGTGGGACCAGGCGATAAAAATGCTTTGGCTGGACACTGTCTGCATGCTCAGAGCCTTGCCCTGACGGTTTCTAAACTCGATAGTAACCATCGCAGCATAGGGTTTGCGGGCACTTCCAATCACCTGAATGATCAGATCTAACTAGGCGACGCATGACTATTGTTCCGGTAATTCTATGTGGCGGAAGCGGCACTCGGCTCTGGCCGCGAAGCCGGAAGGCGATGCCGAAACCCTTCCTGCCTCTTGTGGGCGAGAGAACGCTTTTCGAAGCGACCCTCCATCGCTGTGCCGATCCCGAAGTGTTTGCCCGCCCGATCGTGGTTACGGGTGCAGAACATGTCGAGCATGTCGAAGCGCAGTCCGCCCCCGGCACTGCGATCATCGTCGAACCTGAAGCGAAGAATACTGCAGCAGCGATCGCGCTGGCGGCATACCGGCTGCCGAAAGACGCCATAATGCTCGTTTGCCCGAGCGATCATCACATTGCCGATTTACAGGCGTTTACCGATGCAGCCACGAGCGCAGCGTCGCTTGCGAGCGATGGCTGGCTCGTCGCTTTCGGTATCGAGGCGAGGAAGCCGGAAACCGGATTTGGATATATCAAATGCGGCGCACGGCTTGGTGATCGTTCCTACCGTGTAGAACGGTTCGTGGAAAAGCCGGACCTCGCGACAGCCAGGTCTTTTCTCGCGCAAGGCGATTACCGCTGGAATGGGGGTTTGTTCGCCATCGTCGCAGGGAAATTTATCGAAGAACTGGCGTCGCATCGACCGCAAATTGCCGCCTTGGTCGAGCAGGCGGTTCTCAGTGGCCGCGACGAAGGCGGTCACTTTCATCCGGATGCGGAGGCGTTTTCCAAGGTCAGCGGCGAAAGCATCGACTATGCAGTGATGGAGAATACCGACAGGGCCGCGGTGGTGCCGGTTGATATGGGGTGGTCGGACATCGGCAACTGGGTGGCGCTGCGTGAAGCATGCGCAAGCGACGACAATGGGAATGTCGCGCCAAGCTCGGCGGAATTGATCGATTGCCGCAATGTGATGGTGGAGAGCGACGGCCCGCGTGTATCGGTCGTTGGGCTGGAGAATGTCACTATTGTCGTTTCGAACGGCGAAATACTGGTGACGAGCGATGCCGGGGCGCAAAAAGTGGGCAATCTGGCCGGTGCGAAAAATCAGTAATGCACGCTCGCGATTGAGCGGATTTCTACCGTGAATCTTTTCGAAACCTGCCTACTATCCCGCTGATAAAACGCGTGTAATGGGGTGAGGCACCTGGGTCCGTCTTTTTCGCAACGGTCCATGCCTTATGATCGATAAATCCCTGTTTATGAGCTCTGTGGCTGGCGTCTTGTTCGGGATGTCGGGCCAAGGCAATCGACAGCTCACATCTGGAATATCGCTCTTGATCGAATGATGGATCGGTGGGAACATAAGTGGAACATTGGTTAGGCCGATTCGTATCCACTTGATGTCACATGCTCAGAATATCTCACCGCCTCAACACACTCCTCTGGCTGGGGGAGTGGACGCTCTGCGTGCTTCGGAACTTCCCGTTGCCGTGGGGAATGGCGCAGACGAATGGTCTCCTGATCTGCAGCTTCCGCATTCCATGTGGGAAATCTTCGGCAGCATGGACGATGTCGCCGGTGACGCGCTGGCACTTGCTTTCGCTCAGAAACATTGTGCTGCCGGCGGCGAAGGCTGGCGGTGGCTTTGGGTTCAGGATGCGCGCAGCACCCGATCTTCGGGGCGCCCGTTTCTTCATGGCCTGCCGCCACCGTTGCGCAGCGGCTTCATTCATGTCGAGGCAGGTAGTGCGGCCGATGCCTTATGGGCAATGGAAGAAGGCGTAAGATGCGGCGAACTGTCCTTCGTCATCGGCGAGATCGTGGGCGATCCCAAGGTGCTCGATTTCACGGCCATCCGTCGGCTCGTGCTGGCGGCGGAACGCAATGGCGTGATGCTTTACCTGTTGCGCCGGGAAGGCTTTGCGAATCTTTCCGCTGCCCGGTTGCGCTGGCGGGCTACCGCTGCGCCTTCGGCATTGCACCGCTGGAACAGTATGGCACCCGGTGTGCCGCGCGTGCGCGCCGAATTGTTTCGCGGACGCGGCCTGAGGCCCGGGCAGTTTTGGCTCGAACATGGCGTGGGCTCGCATGAACCGGATCATAGTCTCCTTGTGGTTCCCGACCTTCGCGATCGACCGGTGGAGCCGGATTACCGCGCAACAGGGTGAGGAAGACGATCTGCGACAGCCCATCGTGCTGGTGAGCGACACGGCACATGGTCCCGTCATCGATGCCGTCAGCCGGATGGCCATGGCTGCTGGTGCGCAGTCCGGCATGCGCCTGGCCGATGCGCGAATGCTGGCACCCGAACTGGTGGCCATTCCATTCGATCACGAAGGCAACCAGCGCACGTTGGGAAAGCTGGCGCTTGCAACGCAGCGCTGGGGGCCCTGGAGCATGGTGGACGGTTACGATGGCATATTGCTCGATAGTTCGGGCAGTGCACATCTGTTTGGTGGCGACGGTCCGATGCTGACGAGGATCGAAACGTTTTTTCTGAGGCAAGGTTATCAATGCCGTATCGCCTGTGCGCCCAATAGCGGAACTGCCTGGGCGCTTTCCCACTATGCGGAGAATCGTTCGGCCATCGCCATGCCGGACGATCTGCCTGAAGCGCTTGCGCCTCTGCCTGTTGCTGCCCTGCGGCTCAATTCGGAAACCAGACTGTTGCTGGCCCGGCTCGGGCTGAAAACCGTTGGCGACTTGATGGAAGTTCCGCGTGAAAGTCTCGTCCGGCGCTTCCGCAATCGTCGTTCCGCCGAAGCCAATCCCCTGGTCAGGCTCGATCAGGTGCTGGGGCGTAAGCATGAGCCGCTCGTCCCGCTTATCGAGCACCCACCATTCGGGGCAGAGCGCCGACTTGCCGAGCCGATCCTTCACCTCGAGCCGCTGCAGCATATCGTGGGCGATATTACGCATGACCTCATGCGTATCCTGGAACAGGCCAAACATGGCGTGCGCAGACTGTCGCTGCGTCTGTGGCGGGTGGATGGCGAAGATATGTACCGAACGCTCGAACTGGCTTCGCCGTCACGCGATCCCGATCATATCATTCGTCTGTTCGCACAGCGGCTGGACGATGTTGAAGCCGGATTCGGCATCGATCAGATCAGGTTGACTGCAATATGGACCGAGCCGCTGGATGGCGCACAGGATACGCTCGACAAGCCCGATACCAGCGGCACGGCGCTACCGGTTCTGATCGACAGGCTGGTTACGCGCCTGGGCAGGGACAGGGTGGCACAATTTGTTCCGCATAGCAGCCATTGGCCCGAACGCTCACAGCGGGTGGCAGCGCCCGGCAAAACGAGCGCCGCAGTGCAATATGATCTCGGTTTCAACCAGCGCCCGCTCAAGCTGCTGGCCCGTGCCGAGCCGATCAGTGTCATCTATGCCACTCCCGAAGGTCTGCCCCGGCGCTTTCGCTGGCGCGGCGGGCTGCACGTTATTGTAAAGGCGGAAGGGCCGGAGCGGATAGCACCCGAGTGGTGGAGACAGCGGGCGAATGCGCGATTGCGTGATTATTACCGGATCGAGGACGAGGCCGGGCGCCGTTACTGGATCTATCGTAACGGCCTGATCGGTGACGGGCGAGGCGGGCCGCCCGACTGGTATCTGCATGGATTTTTCGCCTGATGCCCGATCAGCCGCTCACCCCTGATCGCCGAACGCTTGCCCGATTTTCCGACAAGGAATTCGTCGGCAACCCCCGCGCGCAATTCGTCGAACTGGGGATCACCAGCTGCTTCTCGTTTCTGCGCGGCGCGTCCGATGCGGTGGATCTGGTCCTGACCGCATTCGCGCAAGGCTACGATGCCATCGGCATCGCCGATCGCAATACGCTGGCGGGGGTGGTGCGCATTCATACCGAAGCCAAGACGGCCCGGATGCGTCCGGTAATCGGATGCCGGATCGTAACTGTCGAGGGCTGGCATTTTCTCGCCTATCCGACCGACCGCGCCGCCTACGGACGGCTTACCTCACTGCTGTCCAGGGGCAAAATGCAGACTCTGGAAGGGAAATGGCAGGACAAGGGCGAGACGCACATCGATCTCGCAATGCTGGCCGACCACGCAGAAGGCATACAGCTGATCCTCATCCCCCCGAACATTCTCGATGAGCGGTTTATGGCTGAATTGCGCAAGCTTGCCGTACAGCTGCCGACACTCCGGCATCTTGCCGCCGCCTATCTCTACTCCGGCGACGACATTGCGCGTATCAACCAGCTCGATACGCTGGCGCGAAGCACCGGCCTCACCATCCTTGCCACCAATGACGTGCACTATCACGTCCGCGACCGGCGGCCCTTGCAGGATGTGATGACATGCATCCGCGAAAAGACGACGATCGATGGTGCGGGCCTTTTGCTTGAGGCAAATGCGGAACGTCACCTCAAACCGCCGGAAGAAATGGTCCACCTGTTTGCCGAATGGCCCCATGCCATTGCCGCGGCGCGTGACGTGGCCGATGCGAGCACGTTCGACCTTGAGGAGCTGTGTTATGAATACCCGGACGAGCCGATCCCCAAGGACCGTTCGCCGGATGCGTATCTTGCCGAACTGGCCCGGCAGGGCGCACAGGCCCGTTACCCTCGTGGTGTTCCGGCCAAGGTAACACGCCTGATCGATTATGAGCTCGATTTGATCGGCAGGCTCGGCATCGCACGCTACTTCCTGACCATCAGGGACATCGTCGATTTTGCGCGGACCCGGGATCCGCCGATCCTGTGCCAGGGACGCGGCAGCGCGGCAAACTCCGCCGTCTGCTACTGTCTTGGCATTACGGCTGTCGACCCGGACGAGCACGAATTGCTGTTCGACCGCTTCATCTCCGAAGAGCGCAAGGAGCCGCCGGATATAGACGTCGATTTCGAACACGAACGGCGCGAGGAAGTCATCCAGCATATTTATGATCGCTACGGTCGTCACCGCGCCGGGCTGTGCGCAACAGTAATTCATTACCGTCCGCGTATGGCCATTCGCGAAGTCGGTAAGGTTATGGGACTGTCCGAAGATACCACGAGCGTGCTCGCGCGGACCGTCTGGGGCAGCTATGGGCGAGAAATTGCAGAAAAGCATGCGCAAGAAGCCGGGCTCGATATGCGTGATCCCCACTTGCGCCGTGTTCTGAAGCTGACTGAGCAGATGATTGGCATGCCACGCCATCTCTCGCAGCACGTAGGCGGTTTCATCCTCACCCAGGGCCCGCTGGTCGAAACCGTGCCAATCGGCAACGGTGCCATGCCGGATCGCAGTTTCATCGAATGGGACAAGGACGACATAGACGCCCTGGGCATTCTGAAGATCGACGTTCTGGCGCTGGGGATGCTGACCTGTCTGCAAAAGGGTTTCGACCTGCTGCGCGATCATCATGATCGTGATCTGACGCTGGCGACCGTCCCGCGCGAAGATGCCCGTGTTTACGACATGCTGGTGAAGGGGGACAGCCTGGGCGTATTCCAGGTGGAAAGCCGGGCGCAGATGAACATGTTGCCGCGCTTGAAGCCGCGCCAGTTTTACGATCTCGTCATTCAGGTGGCGATCGTACGTCCCGGCCCGATCCAGGGGGATATGGTACATCCCTATCTCAAACGGCGGCGGAAGGACGAAGCCGTGGTCATTCCAAAGCCATCCCCCCTTCATGGCCCGCCGAATGAACTCTCATCGATCCTCGATCGCACTTTGGGCGTGCCGATTTTTCAAGAGCAAGCGATGAAAATCGCACTTGATGCCGCAAAATTTTCCAGCACCGAGGCAAATCAGCTTCGCAAGGCGATGGCGACCTTCCGCAGCCGCGGCATGGTCGATGAATTACAGGACAAGATGGTCGGTCGGATGATCGCTCGTGGCTATGACCCGGACTTTTCAGAGCGCTGCTTCAACCAGATACGCGGTTTTGGAGAATATGGGTTTCCGGAAAGCCATGCGGCCAGTTTTGCCCACCTCGTCTACATTTCAAGCTGGATGAAATGCCATTATCCGGCTGCGTTTGCCTGTGCATTGCTCAATTCACAGCCGATGGGTTTTTATGCCCCTGCGCAAATCGTACGCGATGCGCAAGAGCATGGCGTGGAAGTACATGCGGTTGATGTCAACGAAAGCCACTGGGACAACACGCTCGAGCAGTGGGAAGGTAAATCTCAACCACCCATGCGGTTGGGGTTTCGCCAGATCGACGGACTGACGGAGGTATCGGCCGCGCGGCTGGTTGCGGCACGCGATGCAGGAGGTCCGTACGATAGTGTTGTCGAACTCCGGGAGCGTACGAAGCTTTCGCCCGGCGTTATCGAAAGGCTTGCTGCTGCGGACGCGTTTCGCTCCATGGGGCTCGACCGGCGACAGGCGTTGTGGGGTGCGCGCGCACTCAAATCGGTAGACGATCTGCCTTTGTTCACTGCGACCGCTGTTCGGGACGAAGGGGCGGAAATCGTGCATCATATGTTGCCGCTGATGCCATTATCCGAACATGTCGTGGCCGATTATCAGACCGCCCGACTGAGCCTGAAAGCGCATCCCATGCAATTTTTACGCAACGGGATGCATGATCGCGGGGTTACCGCAAATGCGGACCTGCGTCGGAAAAATTTCCGTAGCCGAGTGAAGGTGGCCGGTGTCGTGCTGATCCGCCAACGCCCCGGCAGCGCCAAAGGGGTGTGTTTCATCACCTTGGAGGATGAGACGGGGGTTGTGAACCTCGTGGTGTGGCCGGATGTGATGGAGCGATATCGCAAGGTCATAATGAGTGCGCGACTGATGGAGGTTACCGGCAGGGTCGAGATGGACGACGAGGTGCTCCACGTCATTGTATCGCACATAGACGATGCGACTTGGCGATTGACCGAATTGAGTGATGACCTGATCGCACCCCAGATGTCGCGAGCCGACGAAGTCAATCGGCCCTTGCGAACCATGAGCGCGGCAAAGCGCAAGGTCGAGATATCACCCGGTCCGGGGAATGCCGATAGTGCATCTCACCAATCAAGAGGAGCGTTGCGTGCGCCGCGGCCGTCGCATCCCCGCAACGTCCGCATCCTGCCCAACAGCCGCGATTTTCACTAGCCGGTGATCAACCGCGGCCGATGCTGGTGTAGGCAAATCCCATGTCGCGCATATCTGCCGGCCTGTAGATGTTGCGTAAGTCGACCATCACCGGCGATTTCGCCAAATCCATGACGCGCTTCAAATCGAGCGCGCGGAATGCATCCCATTCGGTAACGATTGCGATGGCATCGGCGTCTGCAATAGCGGCATACGGGTCTGCGACCATTTCCACCTCTGGCATCAGCGGCTTGGCCTGTTCCATGCCTTCCGGGTCATATGCTGCCACATGCACGCCCGCGTCGGTGAGGGTCTGCGCAACCGCGATCGCTGGCGAATCCCGCATGTCATCGGTGTTCGGTTTGAAGGTCAGGCCCAAGAGAGCGACCTTTTTCCCACGCGCGTCGTTCAACCCGCCAATCGCGTCGAGCACCTTGCGGCCCATCGCGCGCTTGCGGCTCTCGTTCGCCTTGACCACCGACTCAACGATCCGGGTGGGGCTGTCGTAATCCTCCGCCGTCTTGAGCAGGGCGAGCGTATCTTTCGGGAAACATGATCCTCCATAGCCGGGGCCAGCGTGAAGGAATTTCGAACCGATGCGATTATCCATTCCGATGCCGCGGCTCACGTCCTGCACATTCGCGCCAACTTTCTCGCACAAATCTGCCATTTCGTTGATGAAAGTGATCTTGGTGGCAAGGAATGCATTCGCCGCATATTTGATGAGTTCGCTCGTGCGGCGCCCCGTGAAAAGGATCGGCGATTCATTGAGGAACAAGGGGCGGTAGACTTCACTCATGATTTCGCGCCCGAAATCTTCTTCAGCACCAATCACGATACGGTCGGGGCGTTTGAAATCGCCAATTGCCGCACCCTCGCGCAGGAATTCAGGATTGGAAACTACTGCGATGCGATGCGGTGTCCCGCTGTTCTTGAGGATCCGCTCAACCTCGTCCCCGGTGCCGACGGGTACGGTAGATTTGGTCACGACCACGGCGTCGCCAGCCAGATGCTCGCCAATCTCCTCGGCCACAGCGTAGACGAAGGAAAGGTCCGCATGACCATCGCCGCGCCGACTAGGAGTGCCGACAGCGATGAAGATGGCGTTGGCGCCCTTGATCCCTTCGGCCAGACTTGCGGTGAATGTCAGGCGGCCTGCCTTCGCGTTCGACGTTACCAGATCGGCGAGACCCGGCTCATAAATCGGCATGATACCGTCATTCAGACGATCGATCTTCGACTGGTCCTTGTCGATGCAAACCACGTCGTGACCGAAATCGGCAAAACATGCTCCTGAAACCAGGCCCACATAACCCGAGCCCACCATTGCAATCTTCATATTCTCACCTTGCTCGAAGCTGTATCCTGCCGGCCCTTCAAGATCCTGACCAATTTCCCGCGCAATGCCCTGCTTACATATACAGCACAACAGCCTTATCGCAGGCCGAGACTCCATTGCCCACAAGCCCTTTGCATAAGCAATCGGATCAGCTAAGGGCGCGGCATGATATATTGTCACGCTAAAAGTCGAGGGTTAGCGCGCGGTGGACGCCGCTCGCTATCTCACCTTTGGTGTGCGTTGCTCGCGCTTTTCGTATTAGCGCAGAGTTTCATCGTCCAAACCCATTTCCATGAAACCCTCCAAGTCACCGCGCACACGCAAGGTACAATTGTCGCGCCGATACAAAAAGAACGGGACGACGACAGCCGATACGCCGGCCAGGATAGCTGTGCGATTTGCCGGGAGACAGGACAGTCGGGCCTCTATCTACTGCCCCCTGCAATACTGTTCTCTGCAGTGGAAACGAAAGAGCATTGGTCGCGCTGGCTGCCGATTGGCGAGTTTCGTTTGCCTACTCCGCCTGTCGGGTGGTTGGGGCGTGCCCCTCCTCAGTAACTCCATGTAAAATAACCGGCTATTCGCGCTGCGCGCCCGCTTTTGGCTGCAGCCGCGTCGTTTGTCGGTCCTTATCTTTATCGGAGTTATTTGAATGCGTTTTACTTTACTGACCTGCGCCGCGGCCGCCGCTCTCATCCCCTATGCGGCCATAGCCCAAGAAGCCTCATCTTCCGATCAGCAAGAGCCGGAAGCTCCGACGAGGACGTCCACCGAAAGGGGTGGAGACGATTTTCATAACGTGATCGTAGTTACAGCACCGGGTCTTGATCGCTTAGATGTTCTGGCAGGCACCTCCGTCGTCGATGGAATGGAGCTTCAGCGCAACCAGAACGGGCAATTAGGTGAGGTTCTGGCCAAGCTTCCAGGTGTGTCGGCGAGCGGTTTTGCGCCTGGTGTTTCGCGTCCCGTACTCAGAGGTTTCGGCGGTGAGCGCGTCCGAGTTCTGACGGACGGCATCGGTGCCATCGACGCTTCGAGTACATCCGATGACCACGCCGTTACCGTGGAGCCCCTGATCGCCGAACGCATCGAGGTACTTCGCGGGCCTGCAGTGCTGCTTTATGGAAGCCAGGCGATCGGCGGCGCTGTGAACGTCATCACAAAGCGAATTCCGCCACGCGTCCCGGATGAGCCCGTACATGTCGACGCAATGGCCGGCTTCGATACTGTCAGCAACCGGCGCGAAGGCGGCCTTTCGGTCGACGTGCCTGTTGGTGACAATCTCGCATTCCATGTGGATGGATCGTATCGCAACACCGATAATCTCGAGATTCCCGGATATGTAGCAACCGATCGCCTTCGCGCCCAACTCCTGGAATCTGCTGCGGAAGAGGAGGCTGAAGGTCATCTCGATGAGGCGGAGGAACTACGGGAAGGGGCGAACGCACGCGGAACTTTGCCGAATAGCTGGACGGAAACCTACACCCTGGGAACGGGTCTTGCTTATTTCTCCGGCAACAGCAGCCTTGGCGTGTCTTTCGACTACTACGACACGAATTACGGCATACCGGGCCTGCCAGGCGTAGGACACGTGCATGAAGGTGATCATGATCACGATCACGAAGAAGAGGATGATGATCACGCGCATGGCGAAGAAGGGCCCGTTTCAATTGGCATGAAGCGGTACCGCGCCGATCTGAAAGGCGTGCTAGATCTTGGCGACGGCTTTTTCGACGAACTGCGGACACGGTGGGGATACAGCGATTATACGCACACCGAGTTTGAAGGAGACGACGTAGGAACCGTATTCGATGTCGAGGGCGTCGAAGGCCGCGTGGAGCTTGTTCAATCGCGCCGTGGAAACCTTCAGGGTTCGGTCGGCGGTCAATACTCGCATACCAATTTCTCCGCCATCGGCGAAGAAGCTTTCGTGCCCAGCAACACGACCGATAGTTTTGCTTTGTTCACTGTGCAGGAGCTCGATTTCGACAGGTTCGAAGTGGAACTCGGTGCTCGCTATGAGCACACCGGTGTCGACGCTTCGGATTCGATCGGCGTATCCCGCGATTTCGATACGTTTTCCGGAGCCATCGGCGCATCCTATACTCTTACGGATGGCGCGGTGGGCGATCTGCGAGCAGGGGTCAATCTCTCGCGAGCAGAACGTGCGCCTTCCGCGCAAGAACTATTCGCCGACGGTCCACACGTCGCAACGCAACAGTTCGAAATCGGCAGTCCTACTCTAGGAACTGAACGCTCGTGGGGCGTGGAAGGCTACGTCCGCGGTAACCTTGGCCCGGCTCTTCTGAGTGCGAGCGTCTACAGGAACTGGTTCAACGACTTCATTTTTCTTTCCGATACGGGTGCGGAAGAAGACGGGCTGGAGGTGTTTCAGTTTCTGCAGCAGAATGCGGATCAGTTCGGTATAGAAGCCGAGGCGAGCATGCCCGTTTTCGAAACCAATGACTT
Organism: Qipengyuania sp. NPDC077410; assembly: GCF_044543405.1. Taxonomy (NCBI): domain Bacteria; kingdom Pseudomonadati; phylum Pseudomonadota; class Alphaproteobacteria; order Sphingomonadales; family Erythrobacteraceae; genus Qipengyuania; species Qipengyuania sp. NPDC077410. The sequence goes on from NZ_JBITWB010000002.1 coordinate 721,539, forward strand.
CAAGCTGCTTGCGGATGTTCGCGGCGACTATGTCAGGGCCACTCTGGCAGATGGTTCTCCGGTACCTCGCATTCCGCCCCTGAGCCTTTCCGGTGCACTCGAAGGGCAGTTCGAACACGTCGATGTCCGCGCAGAGGTGGAATGGTTCGATAAACAGGACCGCGTGTCGGAACACGAAGCGCCAACGGATGGGTATACCTTCGTAAATGCTTCTGTCGCGTGGCACCCATTCGAGGGGGCGGACAACCTGACCATCCTCGCGCAAGTGGACAATATCTTCGATGTCGAAGGTCGGCGCCATACGAGTTTCACGAAGGAATTCGTGCCTCTGCCCGGCCGGAATTTCAAACTGACCGCTCGTTTGAGCCTGTAAGTCCGCACGAGACCGCGCATGCCGACGCCTGGATCACGGGCGTCGGCTTTCCTTTCCCTGCAGACATTCCTCAAAGGAAGAGACCGGATGCAATTCAGCAATTCTCCACATCGCAACCTGCTCGATGGAATGGCGATTGCCGGATCCGCACTCTGCCTGATTCATTGTCTCGCCTTGCCACTCATCATCGCGTGGCTGCCCGCGCTTTCGGACTGGTTGTCCTGGCCGGAAAGCGTGCATCTCTGGATACTGCTCGCGGCATTGCCTCTGTCGTTCTTTGCCCTGTGGCGTCATGCACTTTGCGAAGGTAGAAAAGTGCCGTTTCTTCTCGGGATGGCAGGACTTGCCATTATGGCCAGCGCCCTTCTCATCGAGGCATCTCCCCTTGAACCATTCGTGACGAGTATTGGTGCCGCGCTGCTGGCGGCAGCGCATATCCTCAATTGGCGTGGAAGGCGTTCGTGCCACGAAGGGGAGTTACGCCAGTAAGCTCGCAGTCAATGTCGGCAGGCCTCGACAGGGACGCAATTAGCTGCTGCAAGCCCTCCGATAATTCACTTACTGAAAGCGAACGAATGGCCGATCTGTCGCATATCGATAAACATGGGCGCGCACGAATGGTCGATGTTGGCGACAAGCCGGTTACAGCCCGCAAGGCGTCAGCAACCGGGATTGTGACGTGCCAGTTGCTTACGCTCGATTTGCTGAAAGAAAGCAAGGTTCCCAAGGGAAACGTCATCGGCACGGCCGAATTGGCAGGTGTCATGGCAGCCAAACGAACGGCCGACCTCATCCCCCTGTGTCATCAGATACCGCTTTCGCAGGTCGATGTTACAATTACTGCCGACGACACATTGCCGGGTTTCGCAGTCGCGGCAACGGTGCGAACGGAGGGACGGACCGGTGCCGAAATGGAAGCGCTAACGGCGGTATCCGTCGCGTGCCTCACATTGTTCGACATGCTGAAAGCGGTCGACAAGGATATGACGATCGGTGGAATACGCGTGACTGCGAAAGAAGGCGGCAGGTCCGGCGATTGGCAACGCGCGTGATCAACTGCGCTGCCAGAGTGCAAGACCATCGCGACGACGTTCGATATTGCCACTCGCTCCTACCGGTTCGCATCGGCCATCGGTGAGAAACGCGATGGTTTCGCCGTCATCGGCAGGAACCTTGGCCAAGGTACGTGATCCATTCGGCGTGAGTGCCACGATCACGCCGGATTTTGGAGAGCCGGCGCGGTCATAGTGCACCGTGTAAGTCTCTATAACGGCGGGGCCCGCATAATCTTCGTCGATGGGCGGAACTTCGCCGCGCCTGCCGTCGGCTTCGGTCTGATAATCGAAATCTTGCGGGAAATGCGCACCCGTTGGCGCGCCTGACAGCATGATGGCGTGATTGTGGGTGGCATATCCACCATTGGCGAACAGTAAACCTCGACCGTCGGTCCCGCGCAGTTTTTCGGCCATGGCGACCACAGCATGGCTCATATAGTTCCCGATCGGTCCTCCACCGAACGTCAGGCCGCCAAAAACCGTAACCGGTTTTTCGATCGGCCAATCCAGCACCCTGCGTGCCATCTTCGGAACACAGGGGAAGCAACTGTAAAGCTCTACATGAGCGAGGTCATTCGTGCCGATCTCGTTCAACGCCATCGCCCGTTCGATCGAGGTCGCCAGGCTGGGTGATTGGTCAAAGCGGTCGCGAGCAAGGAAGTTGCCGCTTTCGTGTGCAGCCGCACCATAGCCGATATGGACGAGCCGCTCATCCGGAATGCCGCGCCTTCGCGCTTCCGCTAGAGATGTTACGATAAAAGCTGCGCCCTGATTGACCGAGGAATTGGCCACCTGAAGCTTCGTATAGGGAAACGCGATGGGCCGGTTATTCTCGCTGGGCTCAACGACAGCCTCAGCCTTTACCGGCTTGCGTATCCACGCCCCGTCACTCTCCGCGGCCACCTCGCTCATCAGGGCCCAAATCGCACCGCTTTCTGCCTGCCCTTCTGCCAAGCTCAGGCCATAGGACGCCCGCCCGGCGTTTTCGTAAAGCGGATAGACATCCGTGGGTACGACAAGACCGTAGCTCTGCGGATAACCATGCCGGACCCGATGGCTCGCATCGCGAAGCGCGTTGGGTTTTTCGCCACCCTCCGGCTTCTTCAAAGCGGTGAGATGGCCGGCAGTTCGCAACGCTTCTCCACCTGCGATCGCACAGATTTTCGCTTCTCCGCGACCAATACGATTTGCGGCCTCGTGCAGGAGCAGGATGGGGCTGTCGCCATTAGGCAGTGCGGTCTGCATCCGGTGAGCCGGGTCGATCCCGAGGTCCTTCGCAACCTTCGCGTCGACCGGATTGAGCTGAGGCCAAGCGAGTTGGGCAACCACGGAAAGGGAATCGCAATCGACCAAAACGCCGCTGCCCGCATCTGCATCTGCGCGGCGCAGGGCGCGTGTCATTAGACCCACTGGATCGAGACCATCGGCCGGCGTCTCGGGCCGATCATTGATCTGGCCAACACCGATAATTACGGGCGTAGTTTCGGGGTCCTGTCCGGTCATAAAAGCGCTCCACCTGCCGCCATGCCTAGCAAGCAATCTGGTGCCTGCAACTGGAAGGTGAGAGAGCTGGCTGGGGTGGCAGGGATCGAACCTGCGAATGTCGGTACCAAAAACCGATGCCTTACCACTTGGCTACACCCCAGCAGGTGCGCGCCCCTATAGCGTGTCGTGCGCGGAAGGGAAGGGGTGGGATGTGGAAATGATGAGGGTGCCAGACCCGCGGCTGGATATCGGGCAAACGTCCTCTCCTCGATTACTTGGAGGAGAGGACATTTGCGCCCTCAGGCGGCGGCGCTTGCCGCGGCCTAGATATTCTTGCCTTCGAAATCGCTGGACGAATGCCGTTCGCTCAGCTGTTCGTTGTCTTCACCCCAGGTCTTGTTGACGATACGCCCACGGCGCACGGCTGGCCTCTCGGCGATCTGCTTTACCCACCGCTCGACATGGGTGTACTCATGGATCGAGAGGAATTTGCGCGCTTCGCCGTAAATGCCGCCAGTGACGAAGGGGGACAACCACGGCCAGCTTGCAATGTCGGCGATCGTATAGTCCTTGCCACCGAGATATTCGCTTTGGGACAGCCGCTTGTCGGCAACATCGAACAGGCGCTTCGTTTCCATAGCGTAGCGGTTGATCGGATATTCGAACTTTTCGGGTGCGTAGACGTAGAAGTGGCCGAAACCACCACCGATGAACGGGGCGCTGCCGACCTGCCAGAACAGCCAGCTCAGCACTTCTGCACGGGTGGTGTCAGTCGGAAGGAAGGCACTGAATTTCTCAGCTAGATGAAGCAGGATTGCGCCGCTCTCGAAAACTCGGATCGGTTCCGGTCCACTGCGATCGAGCAACGTGGGGATTTTCGAGTTGGGGTTGAGGTTGACAAAATCTGATCCGAACTGATCACCATCCGAGATGCTTATCGTCCAGGCGTCGTATTCCGCACCGGAATGACCCGCTTCCAACAGTTCCTCGAGCATGATGCCAGCCTTCACGCCGTTGGGCGTCGCCAGCGAGTAAAGTTGGAAATCATGTTCGCCGACGGGAAGTTCCTTGTCTTCCCGGGCACCCGCCGTCGGTCGATTGATGCTGGCGAAGCGCCCGCCATTCTCGGTGTCGGGTGCCCAGACTTCGGGCGGGGTATAGGTGGGATCAGCCATTGTGTTCTCCTGTGATGCGATGGCTAAGCCAGCCTTCGGTTCACCGCAAGGTGGGGAACCGGACTGCCCGTCCCACTGTTCTTCCCTTCGCCATGACGAAGCTCATCTATGTCGACGACGACCTGCCTGGAATCACCCGCAAGGGTGCTGGGAAGGGATGGGCCTATTACGATCCCAAAGGTAAGCTTATCGGCGATGCAGAGGAAAAGCGCAGGCTCAATGCTATCGCTCTTCCGCCGGCTTATGTCGACGCCTGGTTCTGCCCCGCGCCGAATGGTCATATTCTCGCGACCGGCATCGATGCCAAAGGCCGCAAACAATATCGGTATCACCCGGATTTCCGCACCACGCGAGAAGGCGAGAAGTTCGATAGTTGCGTTACCTTCGGCAGCCTGCTTCCTCTCGTCCGAAAGCGTGTAGAAAGCGATCTGCGCGGGCATAACCTCACCAGAGAGCGCGCCATCGCGAGCGTCGTGAGGCTGCTCGACCTTGGTGCGATCAGGGTTGGGAACGAAGGGTATGCAAAGGCCAACAAGAGTTTCGGTGCCACCACCCTGCGTAATCGCCACGCCGAACTGACCGGGAAGACCTTGCGGCTTCGCTACAAGGGGAAGGGCGGCAAGCTGCAGGAGGTTACCCTGTCCGATGGCAGCCTGGCACGAATGGTGCGCAAAATGCAGGATTTGCCAGGCCAACATCTGTTCAAATATGTCGATGACGATGGCGACCAGCACACGGTCGGATCGAGTGACGTCAACGAGTATCTGCGCGAAACCATGGGGCAGGATTTCACCGCCAAGAACTTTCGCACCTGGCACGCAAGCGTCAGGGCGCTGACCTGCGTTTATGAGGGCGATGGCAAGTTGCCGATGAAGCAACTGCTCGAATGCGTCGCTGACCATCTGGGCAATACACCCGCGGTCACAAGAAAAAGTTATATTCACCCGGCGGTGTTCGAAGTGCTCGAAAATCAGATCGAATGGCGCGAAGAGCTTCGCCTGCCACGCGCGACACGATGGTTAACACGCGAAGAACGCGGCCTGATCGACCTTCTGCAGAACAGTCCCAGCGCGAGCACCCTGCTCGCCGCCTAGGGCCGAAAATCTCAAAATCATTTCGTAATTTCGGTAGGTTGGGCTAACACTCTGCCATCGACGGAGTGGAGCTGTCGACGGTTCGCATATACGTTGGGGTTTATTGCGGACACCCATGTCTGCCGGAAGCTTGTCATCATGCATCGCCTCGCAAATTTCGATGTCAGCCGACAGTTTCTTACCCGTAAGGGCAAGATTACGGCTCAGATCGTATTCGGTACCTTGTGCGGTGCAGCGATGATCGGGCTCCGGACATTGTTCGATATGTGGGCGCCATCTTCGGGGCCCTTTGCTCTGATATATCCGACAGTGCTGCTATCGACGCTCTATGGCCATTGGCGCGCCGGACTGGCTGCTTTTTGCGTAACATTTGCGTGGGCCTGGTTCTTCGTCCTCCCAGTGCAATCCTCGTTCTTTTTTTCGGACCCCACCGATCCCGCTCGTGTCTTCCTGAACGCAGCAAGCGCGCTGGTCGTTCTGATTTTTGCCGAAGCGTTCCGCAGGGCAGCACACGCCACGCTGACTGAAATTCGCCTGCGGGCGGATCGTCGCTTGACCCTGCTTGCAGACCTCGAGCACCGAACAAAGAACAATTTTGCGTTGGTTGCCAGCATGCTGGAATTGCAGAAACGGCGCATTCCCCATCAGGAATTGCATGCGCCGCTCGATGACGCAGTGGGGCGTGTTCGAACCTTTGCGGATGCCTATTCCGCTCTCGCGCTCGAGCAATCGGACGATCCCAGCGTCGATATGAAGCCATATCTCGACTATCTGCTCAACCGGATCGAAGCGTCCAGTCTGCCACCTGCGGTCAAGCTGTTCCGCGAAATCGACGCAGCCACTTTGTTACGGGAGGAGGCGGTCGCCATAGGTCTCTATCTGAACGAAGCCGTCTCGAATGCCTGCAAATATGCCTTTCCGAACGACCGAAGCGGTACGATAGCAGTGTTCTTCCATGTGCGGGAGGGGGGGTGGCGGTTCACCATCGAAGACGATGGTGTCGGTGATGCCGCGATATCCCACCCAGGTGGGGGTCTGGGAAGCCAGCTCCTGACGGCATTCGCCGCTCAGGCGAGCGCAACCCACCATGGCGGGCCGGTTCTCAATGGCTATCGCAGTGAAATGCGAAAGGTTCTTGAAACCGAGGTTGCGTAGAGTAGCCTAAAAGGATACCGCACCAGCCATGCATCTGGCCGGTAGCAAAATTCGGCAGTGGCGCGAGGCGCATCACCCCCCGCTTAGTGCGGACGAATTCGGTATGCGCTACGGCCAACCAGCGCCTTGGCCCAGTCGAACCGTCTACGGCTGGGAGGCGAAGGGTAAGATTGCCCGTGCGTCGGTCCAGAAACGCCTCGCTGAACTGGGTATTTGCAAGCCCGCCGACTGGCTTGAGCCGGCTTCCGATAATCCCGACGAGAAAGGCCCCGCGTCAATGAGCGGTACCGAAACGCCCCCCTTCTTCGACCTGCATACGCATGGGTTTGTCAGAATTGCCACCAGCACGCCGAAGGTGCGCACGGCGGATGTCGAGTATAATGCTCAGGGTATCGTTGAGCAGGCGCGCATGGCGGATGCGAAGAACGTCGATCTGCTCCTCTATCCCGAACTTTCGCTATCGTCTTACGCTCTCGATGACCTTCATTTGCAGTCGGCGCTTCTCGACGCTGTCGAAGCGCAGGTTGAAGCGATCATAGATGCGTCGCGAACCTTGTCGCCCGTGCTCGTGTTCGGCGCTCCGCTGCGCCGCAATGGGCGTATCTACAACTGTGCGCTTGTGGTTGGGCATGGGGAACTGCTGGGCGTGGTGCCGAAGAGCTACCTGCCGAATTATCGCGAATACTATGAAAAACGGTGGTTCGCCCATGGTCGCGAATGCATCGGTCTAACCATCCGTTGCGGTGATCATGAGGTGCCGTTCGGCACCGACCTTACATTCGGCGCGAGCGATCTGCCGGGGTTTATCTTTGGCATCGAAATCTGCGAGGATTTCTGGGCGCCCAACCCGCCCGGAATCATGGCAGCACTCGCCGGCGCGACTATTCTGCTCAATCCGAGCGCATCGAACATAACCATAGGCAAGTCGGACGAGCGCCATCTGCTGAGCCGTGCCAGTTCGAGCCGCCTGGTGTGCGCCTACGCCTATTCCGCCAGCGGACACGGAGAAAGCACGACCGATCTCGCGTGGGACGGGCAGGGGATGATCTACGAACTCGGTGACCTGCTGGTCGAAAGTGTTCGCTTCGATCTCGATCCCGAACTCTGCATCACGGATGTGGATACTCAGCGCATCCTGTCCGAACGCATGCGGATGCAGACGTTCAACGATGCCGCCGAGGCCGCAGGTCGGCCCGAGGACTGGTATCGACGTATTGCCTTCGAGCATCGTCCGCGGGGAGGGGATAAAGGGCTTCAGCGCCCCATACGGCGCTTTCCGTTCGTCCCCAATCGTGCGGACAAGCTGGACGAAGATTGTTACGAGGCATTCAACATTCAGGTCGATGCGCTGATGCGCCGCATTGATGCCACGGATCCCAAATGCCTCGTGATCGGGATTTCGGGGGGGCTTGATAGCACGCATGCCCTGATCGTGGCTGCCAAGGCGATGGACCGACTTGGCCGTCCACGGACAGACATTCGCGGATATACTCTGCCAGGCTTTGCCACCTCGGATGGTACGAAGGCCAACGCCTGGCGGCTCATGGAAGCGTTCGGCATTGCGGCCGAGGAAATCGACATCCGTCCCACCGCCACGACCATGCTCGAGAACATCGGCCATGCGTTTGCCGACGGGCACCCGATCTACGACACGACTTTCGAGAACGTGCAAGCGGGGTTGCGGACAGATTATCTCTTCCGCCTGGCCGGTCAGCATGGCGGCTGGGTGATAGGGACCGGCGATTTGAGTGAACTTGCACTGGGATGGTGCACCTATGGCGTCGGCGATCACATGAGCCATTACGGTGTTAACTCGGGCGTACCCAAAACCCTTATCCAGTACCTGATCGGCTGGACGAGCCGGACGAAGCAGTTCGACGACGGGGTTGAACAGGTGCTCGGCGATATCCTCGATACCGAAATCAGTCCGGAGCTCGTTCCTGCGGGAGAAGACGGCGAAATCCAGAGCACGCAATCGATCATCGGGCCTTACGAGCTTAACGACTTCTTCCTTCATCACATTATTCGCTGGGGCCAGAAACCCAGCCACGTCGCTTTTCTCGCTTGGCATGCCTGGAAAGACGCCGAGCAAGGTCTTTGGCCCATAGGTTTTCCCGAAGATGCGAAGAACGAATATGAACTGGCCATCATTGCAAAATGGCTGCGAAATTTTCTGAAGCGCTTTTTCGGTTTCAGTCAGTTCAAGCGAAGCGCCTTGCCGAACGGGCCAAAAGTTTCCGCGGGCGGCTCGCTCAGCCCACGAGGCGATTGGCGGGCACCCAGCGATGCCGTTGCCGACATTTGGCTGGCCGAATTGGACGCTGCACTTCCACGGGACGACGGCTGACCATGCCGGTACGAGCCTTGGTCATAATGATGCTGTGCAATGTGGTCTGGGCGCTCAACGTCGTCGTCAGCAAGGTCGCGATCGCAGACCTCGGCACGCCGCCGCTATTCTATGCCTTGCTACGATCGATCATTATTGCAGTCGTGCTCGTCCCGTTGCTGCGGCCACTGCCCGACAAACTGTGGCGCGTCTTGCTGGTCGGTCTGGCGATAAGTGGCGGGTCTTTTGCGCTGCTGTTCATGGGTCTTGCCACTGCCAGCCCGTCTGCAGCAGGTGTGGTAAGCTTGACCGGTGCGCCGATGACGGTCCTGTTTGCCATCATATTTCTCGGCGAACGTATTCGGTGGCGCCGTGGGCTCGGTATCGGGCTGGCATTCGGCGGCGTCCTGTTCGCAATGGCGGGGGATAATCAGATGGAAACCAGCACAGGCCTGCTGCTCGTGTTCATTTCCGCAGTCATCGGTGCATTGGGGTCCGTTTTCGTGAAGCGGCTCGATCTGCCTTCAATCCGGCTGCAGGCGTGGGCCGCTGTCGCATCGGTGGCAGTGTTGATTCCGTTTACAGTGGCGATGGAAAGCAATCAGATCGCGGCGCTGTCCCAAGCCCCTTGGAAACTTGCTGCCTGCCTGTTCTTCGCTGCCATTATCGTATCGGTATGTGGACACACCGCATATTATCGCCTGCTGCAGGAACACGACGCCAATCTCGTCGTGCCTTTGACGCTGTTCACGCCGATCCTGACGATACTTTTCGGCGCCTGGCTGACGGGCGATGCCATTGGCGGGCGTTTGATCACAGGCGGAGCAATCGCACTCGCAGGTGTGGCGATTATCGTATTGCGGCCGAGCGAAACATTCACCCGGCGCTTTCTGGTCAGGCCAAGGTTCTGATCAATCGAGTTTGTGCGTCCAGCCGTACGTGTCCGGCACGGTCCCTTTCTGGATGCCGACCAGTTTTTCACGTATCTTGTGGGTCATCTGACCCATACCGCCGCTACCTATAGTGAATTCGCCATCCGGACCCAGAACAGTGCCGACCGGGGTCACGACTGCGGCAGTACCGCAGGCCATGGTTTCCAGTAGGCGGCCCTCAGTCGCATCTACGCGCCATTGGTCGATGCTGTATGGTTCTTCGCGAACCTGAAGCCCCTCTTCGCGCAGGAGCTGTATCAGGCTGTCGCGCGTGATGCCGGGCAGAATGGTACCAGTTAGCGGCGGCGTAATGACACTTCCGTCGTCGAAGACGAAGAACAGGTTCATGCCACCCAGTTCCTCGATCCATTTCTTCTCGACGGCGTCGAGGAAGACCACCTGATCGCAGCCGTTTTCGATACCTTCGGCTTGCGGGACCAAGGATGCAGCATAGTTTCCGCCGGTCTTCGCAGCGCCCGTGCCGCCCGGTGCCGCACGGGTGTAATTGCGGCTGACCCAGATCTTGACCGGCTTGGCGCCGCCTTTGAAGTAGGGTCCGACCGGTGAGGCAATGAGGATATATTTATACTGTCGCGCCGGCCGCACGCCGAGAAATGCCTCGGATGCGAACATGAACGGACGAAGGTAAAGCGAACCATCGGGATCACCGGGCACCCAGTCACGATCTCTGGCGATAAGCTGGCTGATCGATTCGAGAAAAAGTTCTTCCGGCAATTCCGGCATAGCCATCCGCCGGGCACTTTCATTGAACCGGCGCGCATTTTGCTCCGGTCGGAAAAGGGCGAGCGAGCCATCCTCTCGCTTGTAAGCCTTCATTCCTTCGAAGATCTCCTGCGCATAATGCAGGACCGCCGCTGCGGGATCGAGGCTGATCGGTTCGCGCGGGCCGAGCGTCGCTGTGTGCCATCCACCTTTGTCAGCATCGAAATCGATCACGACCATATGATCAGTGAACAGTTTGCCGAAGCCGGGATCCTGCAATGCCTGCTGACGCGTTTCGCCGGGCACTGGGGCGGAGTGGGGAAGATGCTTGAAATCCATGGCCCGCGGGTAATGTGCGCTGCGAAATTTCGCAAGCGATCGGGTTGCGGGATCAAAATGAGAAGGGCAGCTCCACGCCCGTAGGTGGAACTGCCCTTCGCATGGTCAGCGGCGGGAAGTGCCGCTCACGTAGCCTCTAAAGGTATCTGCTTACCGATAGTGCTCCGTGCGGAAACTTGCCGACCTCTCTGCTGAACCATGAGACATCGGATCACCTCCTTTCGCGCTGTTTAGAGCCAAAGTACCCCGTTGCCGGAGAACAAGACCGCGTTTCGCCGCTGATCTTGAGGACATATTTGAGTCTTTCGCGGGCCTAAAACAACCCTTGAAAAAAAGTTTTCCCACGTCAGAATTGTCGTTTCTGGCTCAGAACATTCATCGAGCCTTCCTCCAGCTCCTCTTCCGATCCACGGCCGTCGATAATCGCGAAGCGAATCCCCTCAGCGGCATTCCTCGATCACGTGCGATACTTCCGCCCATGGCGGCAGGTAGATTGTGGATAAGCCGGGGACTTCCACAGCGAATCGCCCCCTGGTGATCGCCATTGCGTCGAGCAAGGGATCGCGCGCGGAGACGGTGGCCACGGTGGTCGGCTGGCCGCCATCGCCGGGCCGGACTGCCATCGTCCGATCCGCGGTTTCGGTACGGATGGTCATCCCCGACTGGCCCTGCACCTGACCGGCGCGGGTTAGAATGATCTGATTTGCCGAACGATCGCAGCGAATGGAAAACCGAGTTTCGGACGCATTTTCGCCGTATAAGGCCATTCCGCCATTCGTATCGGCGCGATAACTCCAGTCCCCTGGAGTACGGGGCTGGTCGATCCAGTTCTCGACCGGCGGCGCCTGAGGCGGAGGTGCGGGGGGCGTAGTTTGCACTGGCGTGGGTGCAGGCGCAGGTGCCGGGGTGGAATCAGGTGCCGGAACGCAGGCAGCGATGGTAAAAGTGAGCGCCAGCGCGCCACCTAGATGGGCATAGATCGGTTTCATGCAGCAACAATGCTCGCTAAGCGCCATGTTTCCAATGCCGAAAAAGATGCGCCTTGATCAGATGCTGGTAGACCGCGGGCTCGTGGAGAGCCGTACGCGGGCCCAAGCCTTGGTAATGGCCGGTCTGGTTTTCTCCGGAGAACAGAAACTGGCGAAGCCCGGTCAGCAACTTTCCGAAGATGCACCCCTGGATGTGCGCGGACGAGATCACCCGTGGGTCAGCAGGGGCGGGATCAAGCTCGCCCATGCGATTGACCACTTCGGCCTGGATCCTGCAGGGGTCACTGCCATGGATATCGGGAGTTCAACGGGCGGGTTTACCGATGTGCTGTTACAGGGCGGCGCAGATCATGTATTCGCTATCGATAGCGGCACAAACCAACTCGCCTGGAAACTGCGGCAGGATGCCCGCGTAACGGTGCTGGAACAGACGAGCGCGCGCGTTCTGACGCCGGCGATGATCGATCGCCCGGCTACCTGGGTAGTATGCGACGCCAGTTTCATAGGGCTTTCAAAGGTGCTCGAACGGCCGCTGGCACTCGCCGAACGGGCTTGCCGTTTGGTAGCGCTGATCAAACCGCAATTCGAAGTTGGGCGTGAGGAAGTCGGCAAGAAGGGCGTGGTCAGCGATCCTGCGCTTCATCTGCGCGTTTGCGAGGAGGTGCGCGAATGGGTCGAAGGGCTTGATTTCCATGTGCAGGGGATCGTCGAAAGCCCCATCACTGGCCCGGAAGGCAATGTGGAGTTCCTGATTAGCGCCTCTCGCAATTGACCTTGAGGCATGCTTCGCCCTAGGCGCTCGTGCAATCGTATTTCACGGAGAGAGCATGTCCGCCAATATTGCCGAAATGGAACGCCGCCGCGATGCCGCACATATGGGCGGGGGGCAAAAGCGTATCGATGCGCAACATGCCAAAGGCAAACTGACCGCGCGCGAGCGGCTCGAAATCCTGCTCGATGAGGGAAGCTTCGAAGAGCTCGATACTTACGTAGAGCATGACTGTGTCGATTTCGGCATGCAGGACCAAAAGATCCCGGGTGACGGTGTGGTTACCGGGTCAGGCACGATCAATGGCCGGCTCGTCTATGTTTTTTCCCAGGATTTCACAGTCTTTGGTGGCTCTCTTTCCAAGCGCCATGCGGAAAAGATCTGCAAGGTCATGGACACCGCGATGAAGGTGGGCGCCCCTGTTATCGGTCTCAACGATTCCGGTGGGGCGCGCATTCAGGAAGGCGTCGCTTCGCTCGGCGGTTACGCCGAGGTGTTCCAGCGCAACGTCTTGGCAAGCGGCGTGGTGCCGCAAATCAGCCTCATCATGGGGCCGTGCGCGGGCGGTGCGGTTTACAGCCCCGCCATGACTGACTTCATCTTCATGGTCGAAGACAGCAGCTATATGTTCGTCACCGGACCGGATGTGGTAAAGACGGTGACAAACGAAGTGGTCACGCAGGAGGAGCTTGGCGGCGCGAAAACGCATACGACCAAGACCTCTGTTGCCGATAACAGCTTCGAAAACGACATCGAGACCCTGCTCGCAACGCGAAATTTCTTCGATTACCTCCCGCTGTCAAACCGCGAGGACGTGCCCGAGCGGCCGACCAGCGATGCCTGGGATCGCGAAGAGCCAAGCCTCGATACGCTGATCCCCGATAACGCTAACCAGCCGTATGACATGCACGAAGTCATCAGGAAGACGCTGGACGAAGGCGACTTCTTCGAGATCCAGCCCGCCCATGCAGGCAATATCATTTGCGGTTTCGGCCGGGTGGAAGGGCGCACGGTGGGCGTGGTGGCGAACCAGCCGATGGTACTGGCGGGCGTGCTCGACATAAACTCGTCCAAAAAGGCTGCGCGTTTCGTTCGTTTTTGCGACGCTTTCGAAATCCCCATCCTGACTTTCGTCGATGTGCCCGGTTTTCTTCCTGGGACGAGCCAGGAGCACAATGGCATCATCAAGCATGGGGCGAAGCTGCTGTTCGCATATGCCGAAGCGACAGTGCCCAAGATAACCGTGATCACGCGCAAGGCTTACGGCGGCGCATACGACGTGATGGCATCGAAGCACTTGCGCGGCGATTTGAACTACGCATGGCCGACGGCCGAAATCGCAGTGATGGGCGCAAAGGGTGCGGTGGAAATCATTTTCCGCCAAGACCGTGACGATCCGCAAAAGATCGCCGACAAGACCCAGGAATACGAAGCCCGCTTCGCCAATCCTTTTGTGGCTGCGAGCCGCGGTTATATCGACGAAGTCATCTACCCGCACTCCACAAGGCGGCGCATCGCACTCGGTCTGCGCAAGTTACGGACAAAGCAACTCGAGAACCCGTGGAAGAAGCACGATAACATCCCGCTTTGAGGGCCTCATGAGCGATATCTGGACTCAGCTGTCTTCGCCTTTGGGCCGAATTTTCCTGATACTTCTGATTGCGGGAGCGTTCGCCTTCTTGGCAAATGTCACCTACGACTTCGGTGCGTTACTTCACGAAATATTCTGCCCCACACATGGAATGGTATTCTCATGAAACTTGGCCGTCTCAACCACATTGGCGTCGCAACGCCATCGATTGAGGAATCGATCTCCTATTATCGTGATGTCATGGGTGCAGGAAGAATCCGCGATCCGTTCGAGATGGAGGAGCAGGGTGTAAAGGTCTGCTTCGTCGACACACCGGGCGAGAATGGGACTTTCGGAACGCAGATCGAATTGATCGAGCCGCTTGGTGAAGACTCGCCTATCCATGGTTTTCTCGCGAAGAATCCGGCGGGCGGGCAGCATCACCTGTGCTACGAAGTCGAGGACATCGACGAAGCGCGAAGCTGGTTCGAAGGGCTGGGCAAATGTATTCTCGGGCCTACGCGCATAGGTGCGCATGGCTCACCAATCTTCTTTCTGCATCCCAAAGACATGATGGGTCAGCTGACCGAAATCATGGAAACGCCCAAGGACGACACGCACTGGTCGAACTGACCGGCGTGTAGAGAGAGGATCACGATGCTTTTCTACGACAGCCCGAATCCCGCGCCAAATCCGCGCCGTGTGCGTATCTTCGCCGCCGAAAAGGGTATTGAACTTTCATCGAAGGAAGTGTCGATCCCCAAGCGCGAGCAGAAAGCGCCGGACTATGTGGCCAAGAACCCCAGAGGCCAAACGCCAATTCTGGAGCTCGACGACGGAACAGTGATCGCCGAAAGCGTAGCGATCATGCGGTACCTGGAAGCAGAACAGCCCGATCCGCCGCTATTTGGAACCACGGCACGTGAAATTGCCGAAATAGAGATGTGGAATCGCCGGGTCGAGATGATCCTCATGCCAGCCATTGCTGCGGTTTGGGTTCACACGCACCCTTTCACCGCGGCGCTTCCTGGCCGGAACGTCGAATGGGGAGAGTCCAACCGACCACGCGTTGCAGAAGGCATACGCTTCTTCGATGGATCGCTCGAGGGACGCGAATATCTGGCTGGGAGTGCTTTCTCTGCTGCCGACATCCTCTTGCTGACGACTGTCGATTTTGCAAAATTCATAGGTCTCGAAATGCCGAGCGAATGTGCAGATATTCTCCGGTGGCACGAACGCGTTTCCGCCCGGCCAAGCGCTTCAGCCTGAGTTCCGCACGGCGCGGCAAAGGGCTTGCGCGCCATATCGTTCGCAGCCAAGCTCGGTTGCTAAACGCAACGTTCGGGAGAGACGCGTGACCTACGAAACCATCATCGTCGAAAAGGACGGGCCGCTTACCACCATCACGCTAGATCGGCCTGACCGGCTGAATGCGATGGCACCGCAGATGGCGGACGAACTCAGCGAGGCTCTCTACGACTTGGGTGACAGCCGCGCGGTGCTGATCACCGGGGCAGGCAAGGGTTTTTGCTCGGGCGCCGACCTCGCAGCGCGGGGGGATCGTAGTGCCTTGAACAGCAAGGGCGGAAGTCACCGGGCTTTGCAGAACCATTACAACCCGGCAATCAACATGGTTCTGCGCGCGCCGGTTCCGGTTATATGTGCGGTAAATGGTCCTGCTGCCGGCGTAGGATGCAGCCTCGCGCTGGCCGGCGATTTCGTACTTGCCGGGAAAAGCGCCTATTTCCTTCAGGCCTTCGTCAACATTGGCCTCGTGCCGGATGGCGGATCGACTTGGCTTCTTGCGCGCGCAATAGGTCGTGCACGTGCCACCCGCATGATGATGCTGGGCGAAAAGATCGGTGCTGATCAAGCAGAGGATTGGGGCCTGATCTACAAGGCATGCGAAGACGATGCTCTAATGGAAGAGGCGAGGGCGCTCGCCATGACGCTCGCCAATGGTCCGACGCTTGCCTATGCAACGATGAAGCGTAATATTGCGACCGCACTCGATGGCAGCATCACGGAAGTCCTTCTGGCCGAAGCCGAGGGCCAACGTCTGGCGGGCGCCAGCAAGGATGCGATGGAGGGCGGTATGGCCTTCCTTGAAAAACGCAAACCGGCATTCAAGGGCGAGTAATTCGCCTGCCGGTCCTTCCCCTGTGCATACGATTGTGTTTAGGGACCCCGCATGACCGACAAGCCGACTTATGAAGACTGGAAGCCCCTCGCCGACAAGGAAGTAAAGGGGCGCGATCTGACTTGGCATACGCCCGAAGGCATCGCCGTTAAGCCCCTTTACACAAGTGCGGACACCGCCGATCTCGATCCTGGCGTCCCCGGTATCGCGCCGTTTACCCGTGGCCCCTATGCTTCGATGTATACCGGACGTCCTTGGACAATCCGGCAGTATGCGGGCTTCTCCACCGCGGAGGAATCGAACGCCTTCTATCGCCGCAATCTTGCCGCGGGGCAGAAAGGGCTGAGCGTTGCTTTCGACCTCGCGACGCATCGTGGGTACGACAGCGATCACCCCCGTGTGGTCGGCGATGTCGGCAAGGCTGGCGTGGCGATCGACACCGTGCGTGACATGGAAATCCTGTTCGACCAGATCCCGCTCGACACGATGAGCGTGTCGATGACGATGAACGGCGCAGTGATCCCGGTTCTTGCGTTCTACATTGTCGCGGCAGAGCGTCAGGGCGTCAGCCAGGACAAGCTTTCGGGGACCATCCAGAACGACATTCTCAAGGAGTTCATGGTCCGCAACACCTACATCTACCCGCCCGAACCGAGCATGCGGATCGTCTCGGATATCATCGCATATACATCCGCCAATATGCCGAAATTCAACAGCATTTCGATCTCGGGCTATCACATGCACGAGGCTGGCGCGACGGCGGTGCAGGAACTCGCCTTCACCATCGCTGACGGCAAGGAATACGCCAAGCGTGCGATGGAAGCGGGGCTGGATATCGACGCCTTCGCACCACGCCTGTCCTTCTTCTGGGGCATCGGCATGAACTTCTTCATGGAAGTCGCCAAGATGCGTGCCGGCCGCGCGCTTTGGCATGAAGTAATGGAAGGGTTGGGGGCGAAGTCCGAAAAATCGAAAATGCTGCGCACGCACTGCCAGACCAGTGGCGTAAGCTTGCAGGAGCAGGATCCTTACAACAACGTCATCCGCACCACGATCGAGGCGATGGCCGCAGTTCTGGGCGGCACGCAGTCGCTGCACACGAACGCGCTCGACGAGGCGATCGCGCTGCCGACTGATTTCAGTGCCCGTATCGCGCGTAACACGCAGCTGGTGATCCAGGAAGAAAGCGGCATTACCAATGTCGCGGATCCGCTGGGCGGTAGCTATTATGTCGAAAGCCTCACGGCCGCCCTGCTCGAGCAAGCGCGCGCGTTGCTCACGGAAGTCGAAGCAGCGGGTGGGATGACCGAATATGTCGCCAGCGGTAAGCCAAAGGCGCAGATTGAGGAAGCGGCGGCGGCCAAGCAGGCCTCCGTCGACCGGGGCGAGACCGTCATCGTCGGTGTAAACAAATACCGCCGTGACAAGGAAGACGAGATCGACACGCTTGATGTCGACAACCATGCGGTGCGTCGCAGCCAGATTGCGCGGCTGGAGAAAGTGCGCGCGGATCGGGATGAATTCGCGTGCAAGGCCGCGCTCGATGCGCTCGCCAGAGGGGCGGCGCAGCGACAGGGCAATCTGCTTGGCCTGGCGGTTGAAGCGGCCCGCCACGATGCGACGCTGGGCGAAATATCCGCTGCGATGGAAGACGCCTATGGGCGCTACGACACCATGCCCAAGCCTGTGCGCGGGGTTTATTCCGCGGCCTACGCTGAAGATGACCGTTATGCGCAGGTTGTCGAAGGTGTGAGGGCGGTCGAACGGCGCCTCGGCCGTGCGCCAAAGCTGATGGTTGCAAAGATGGGTCAGGATGGTCACGACCGCGGGGCTAACGTCATTGCCAGCGCCTTTGCCGACATGGGCTTCGAAGTGGTTTCGGGCCCGCTATTCCAGACGCCTGCGGAAGCAATGGCTCTTGCGCTGGAAAACGATGTCGATGCCATCGGGGCCAGCAGCCTTGCCGCAGGTCACAAGACACTCATTCCCGAACTGATCGACCTGCTGAAGGAAGCTGGCCGCTCTGACATCAAGGTTATCGCAGGCGGCGTTATCCCGCAAAAGGATTACGAATTCCTCCGCGATGCCGGAGTGCAGGGTATCTACGGCCCCGGCAGCAATGTCGTGGAATGCGCTGCGGACGTGCTCCGCCTGCTCGGCCACAATATGCCGCCTGCAGGCGAGGATCTGGACGAGGCGGCGGAGTGAAGTGGCTTGGGTTTGCCTTCGCTACGGTCATCATTATTGGTTTGGGGACCTTGCTAACCGGCATGAACGCCATGTCGGAATGCTTCCCAGACTTTCCGGATTTCGATCAATGCCTTTCTGACAAACGGCGCGATGCTATTGCAATTCTTGTTGTGACGGTCGCGCTCTCGATCGGAAATGCTTTCCTAATTTTTCGTAGGAAGAGACTTAAATGACCCAAATCCGCACCGACTGGACCCGCGAGGAAATCGCTGGCCTGTTCGACCTTCCTTTCACCGAGCTGCTGTTCCGCGCCGCCAAGGTCCACCGCGAATTCCATCCCCCCGAACAAGTTCAACTCTGCACTTTGCTCTCAATCAAGACCGGAGGGTGTCCCGAGGATTGCGGCTATTGCTCGCAGTCGGTGAAGGCCGATAGCGGGGTCGAGGCGACCAAGTTGATGGACGTGCGCGCCGTGCTGCAATCGGCGGCGCAGGCGAAGGATGCGGGCAGCCAGCGCTTCTGCATGGGTGCGGCCTGGCGCAATCCCAAGGACCGTGACATGCCCGCAATCGTCGAGATAGTGAAGGGTGTGCGCGATATGGGTCTCGAAACCTGCATGACGCTCGGTATGCTCACGCCAAAACAGGCGGAGATGCTCAAGGAAGCGGGCCTCGACTACTACAATCATAATGTCGACACGGGCCCGGAATACTACGAGCGTGTGATATCCAGTCGCAAGTATGAGGACCGTCTCGATACCCTTCAGAACGTGCGCGATGCGGGGATCAACGTGTGCAGCGGTGGGATCGTCGGCATGGGCGAAACGCGCGAGGATCGCGTCGGCTTCGTCCACACGCTCGCTACGCTCGAACGCCATCCCGAAAGCGTGCCGGTCAATGCGCTGGTGCCGGTCAAGGGTACGGTGCTGGGTGACATGCTGGCTGACACGCCACTCGCCAAGATCGACGATATCGAATTCGTCCGCACCGTTGCCGTGGCACGCATCTGTATGCCGATGAGCATGGTACGTCTTAGCGCCGGTCGCGAGTCCATGTCGGATGCCACCCAAGCCCTTTGCTTCCTCGCGGGCGCGAACTCTATTTTTACCGGCGACAAATTGCTGACCGCGCCCAATGCCGGCGACGACAGCGACGGCGCCCTCTTCGCCAAGCTTGGTCTGACCCCGCTTTTGCAGGAAGAGCCGATGCGGACGCGCCCCGTCATGGAACCGGCTGAGTGATCTTCGCCGCTCTTTTCTTGCTGGCTCAAGCGCCTGACGCGGTGGCGGAGTGTACGGAGCCCACTACACAAGGGGAGATGAATGCGTGCGCCAAGCAGGATTTCGACCGTGCCGACGCTGAACTGAATGCTGTGTGGAAGAAGGTGCGCGGCTGGGCAAAAAACGCCGATGCGAAATTGGACAGAGGTGATGGGCAATCGGGCTACGCAGAAAGCCTGCTCGCCGCCCAGCGCGCATGGTTGACCTACCGCGACGCCCATTGCCGTTTGGTGAGCTTCGATGCACGCGGTGGCTCGATGCAACCGCTCCTGATTAATAACTGCCTGACTGAACTGACAGAGAATCGTACTGCTGAGCTGCGCGAACTTCTCGTCAATCAGGTTTCGGGCGAGCCCAAGACCTTACCGGAGACTTAGCGTGTTCAAGAAAATTCTAATCGCCAATCGCGGTGAAATCGCTTGCCGGGTCATCAAGACCGCGCGCCGGATGGGTATCGCAACCGTGGCCGTTTATTCCGATGCAGATGCGCGTTCACCTTTCGTGAAAATGGCGGATGAAGCGGTGCACATTGGTCCCGCGCAAGCCTCCGAAAGCTATCTCGTCGCGGACAAGATCATCGCCGCCTGTAAGCAGACTGGCGCAGAGGCCGTACATCCGGGTTATGGCTTCCTGTCGGAACGAGCTAGTTTCGTGGAAGCTTTGGCGAAAGAAAGCATCGCATTCATCGGCCCGCCTGCCCAAGCCATTGCCGCGATGGGCGACAAAATCGAAAGCAAGAAAATCGCTGAAGAAGCGGGGGTCAACACCGTGCCCGGTTCGGGCGGCGCCATCGCCGATACGGCGGAGGCGCTCGAATGGGCGAACCGGATCGGCTATCCGGTAATGATGAAGGCCAGCGCGGGCGGCGGCGGCAAGGGCATGCGCCTGGCGTGGAACGATCAGGATGTGAAGGATGGCTTCGAAGCGACACAGCGCGAAGGACTGAACAGCTTCGGCGACGAGCGCGTCTTCATCGAGAAATTTATCGAAGACCCGCGCCACATCGAAATCCAGATCCTCGGCGACCAGCACGGAAATGTGATCTACCTCAACGAACGTGAATGTTCGATCCAGCGCCGCCACCAGAAGGTGGTCGAAGAAGCCCCGTCGCCCTTCGTCACGCCGAAGATGCGCAAGGCCATGGGCGAACAGTGCGTCGCACTGTCCAAGGCCGTTGGTTATTACAGTGCGGGTACGGTAGAACTCATTGTTTCGGGCGCGGACAAGACGGGCGAAAGCTTTTACTTCCTCGAAATGAACACTCGCCTGCAGGTGGAACATCCCGTTACCGAGGCGATCACGGGCGTCGACCTGGTCGAGCAGATGATCCGCGTCGCCGCTGGCGAAAAGCTCGAACTGACGCAAAGCGACGTAAAGATAGACGGTTGGGCGATAGAGAACCGGGTCTATGCAGAAGATCCTTACCGCGGCTTCCTGCCATCCACCGGCCGCCTCGTGCGCTATCACCCACCGGTAGAGCCCTGGGCTGACGACGGCTCGGAAAACGGGCGCCGCGGCGTCGACGGCGTTCGAGTGGACGACGGGGTGTTCGAAGGCGGTGAGGTCTCGATGTTCTACGACCCCATGATTGCAAAGCTGGTTACCTGGGGTGAAACGCGCGACGACGCCGCCGATCTCCAGATTGCCGCCCTAGATGCGTTCAGGATCGAAGGCTTGGGCCACAATGTCGATTTCCTCAGCGCGATCATGCAGCATCCGCGCTTCCGGTCGGGCGAACTGACCACCGGCTTCATCGCGGAAGAATATCCCGAAGGTTTTGAAGGCGCTCCGGCCGATGATCGTCTGACGAGCGTACTCGCAGCCGTGGGCGGGGTCATCGCTACGGCGGATGCCGACCGGGCACGACGCATCGAAGGGCAGTTGTCGGACGATCTCTATGCTCCGGGTGACTGGACCATTCGTATCGGCGAGCGCGAAGAGGGTTCGACGAGCTACGACGTGCGGCTGGAGGAAAACGCGCTGACGGTCGATGGTGAGCAAGTCACGATCGAGATGCAGTATACGCCAGGCGAGCGAATGGTGGATGTGGCGCTGTTTGAAAACGGCGCGGGCGAAGATGCCGAGCCGATCCAAAGCTACACATTTCAGTTGAAGCCGACGCGTACCGGTTATGCCGTGACAACGCGCGGGGCCACGCATCATTTGCGGATCCTGCAGACACGTATCGCCCATCTCGCATCGCATATGATCGAGAAGACCCCGCCGGACCTTTCCAAGATGTTGATCTGCCCCATGCCGGGCCTGCTGGTGAAGCTGCATGTTGGCGAGGGGGATGAAGTCCAACCCGGCCAGCCGCTTGCGACAGTGGAAGCGATGAAGATGGAAAACATTCTGCGGGCCGAAAAGCAGGCTACGATCGGCAAGATAAATGCCGAAGAAGGTGATAGCCTCGCCGTGGACGAAGTCATACTCGAACTGGAATAGGTCTTAGCCCGCGAAGGGCTTCAAGCCTTTCGCGGGTCAGATCGCCCCTATTAGAACATCGATCTTGCTCATTTTACGAGCGGCATGGATTTTTAGGTTAACGGCCTTCCAGCGATCGCCCAACTGACCCATACTACGCTCCTTCGAGTCGCTTCTGAACGCAATTACAGGAGCATCAAATGGCACAGCGGGGCACAGGGTTTTTCGATCGCAAAGGGCAGTATTTTAAGACTCCCGAAGAAGCGACGGTGAGCGATCTTGCCGGGATTCTCGGGAAAATAGGCGATGGTGAAAGCCTCGCTCCGGGCATTGCTCACACCATCCTTCAACGACGTAGCGAAATCGAACGATTGCTGGCCGAGCACGATTCGATGATGGCAGATTACCAGCCGATCGCGTCGGGCAGGATAATGCGGCTGGAGCCTCGGGCGGGCTAGCCAAGCTCCTACTGCGAAAACTCCGCGCTCGCGTCACGAGAGCGCGACGTTCTCCGGCTCGACGTCGCGCATCAGGCGCGGTGCGAGCAGTAGCTTGAACAGGAGGAAGACAGCGCCCGCTGTCGCGGCAAAGCCCATGTGCATCAGCCAGAACTGCGTGATCGGCATCGTCTCGAACCAGCCCCCGACGTAACCGACAATGGAATTTCCCGCGAAGAAGGACAGGTAATACAGGCCGATTACGGTCGCATTGATCTGCTTTGGTGCAAGGCGGGCGAACAGTGCAAGGCTGACCGGCAACATGTGCGCAAAGCCGATGGCGTTCACGATGTGAAACATGACCGGCCAGAAAAGCCCGATCTTCTCGCCCGGCGGTGTGGTGGCGGCGGCAAGATAGAGGCAGGCCATCCCGCCAATGGAGAATAACGATCCGATGATGATCTTCGTCAGTTCGTCTGGCTCCGTCCACTTGGTCTTCCACCAGCGATAGAACCCGGCGACGATGGCCAGAAAACTGACCGATACGATCGCATCCAGTGACACGAGCCAGCTGGTAGGAAGCTTCTCGCCGCCCCAGTAAAGCGCAAACTGCTGATCCCCCCACACCAGATAGGCATTGAATATCTGATTGTTGGGCACGATGGCGAGCGCGAGGACGGGGATGAGAAGAATAAGAGCTGATGTCGCCAGCCAGTCTTGCCGCGTCATGGGTTCGCGCGGTTTCTTATCCGTTTTCGCCGCAGCCTTGCCGGGAACATCGAAATGCTCCTTGGGCAGATATTTCTGACCCGCGAGATAGATTGCGAGGCCGATCAGCATGCCAATGCCCGCCGCGCCGAACCCCCAGTGCCAACCCACCTTTTCACCCAGCGTTCCAACGATGAAGGGGGAGGCGATCACACCGGCGTTGATGCCGAGATAGAAGATCTGGAATGCATCGGCCCGCCTAAGGTCGCCCGGTGAGTAAAGGCTGCCGACCTGGCTCGCGATATTGCCTTTGAAAAGCCCCGAACCGACGATCAGGCAAAGCAAAGCCAGCAGGAACGTCACGTTGAATGCCATCAGGAAATGGCCCAGCGCCATGACGATCGCACCAAGCAGCACCGTACGCCTCTTTCCCAGTATTCTATCGGCGATCCAGCCGCCGAAAATGGGCGTGAGATAGACGCTCGCGGCATATGTGCCGAAGATGGCGCTGGCGAAGGGTTGGCCGTCGATCCCGCCATATAGCGCGCGAAGCTGCTCGATGCCCGCAACACTGCCGACCTCTTCCGGTTTGAGCAGGAAATTGACCATGTAAAGCACGAGCAGCGTTTGCATGCCGTAATAGGAAAACCGCTCCCACGCTTCCGTGAAGGCGAGGTAGCCAAGACCTTTGGGATGTCCGAGGAAACTGCGATCCTCGGGGTCGTACAGTCGGAGTTCGGGAGTCGCTTCGGCGACGGTCATGCGCGCATCCTCACCTGCAAGAGGCCGCCGGGATAGCGGCGCACCCCAATGCTGTCGCGCGATTTTGAAAGTCGTTCGTAGAAAATTGCGGCGCGTTCGACACGCAACATGGCGCCTGCTCAGTGAGCTCGAAGCTGCTCGTCGAGAAAGGCCGCCACGTCCTCCAGCCGAACCTCGCGATCGAGAAATGCAGACCCGATGCCGCGCAAAAGGATGAAGGGCAGGATGCCTGCATCCATCTTCTTGTCATGCTGCATATGATCGGCAAGATCGCCGCCGCTGCATGCCAGTTCCAGCGCGGATATTTCTGCTGGCAGGCCCGCGGCATCGACCGCATGTGTAACGCGTTCGGCGTCTTCGATGCGCATCAGACCGCACCGCGCAGAATATCGCGCCGCCAGCACCATGCCCATCGCCACAGCCTCTCCATGGAGAAGCTTGTCGGAAAATCCCGTCTCGGCTTCCAGGGCATGGCCGAAGGTGTGGCCCAGATTGAGCAGGGCTCGTGCACCGCTCGTCTCACGCTCATCCTCGGCAACGATACGCGCCTTGGCCGAAACACTTCTCGCCACGGCTTCCTCCAATGGCGCTTGCTCCATTCCCAAGACCGCATCGCCATGCTCCTCCAGCCAATCGAAAAAACTGCGATCGCCAAGGACGCCGTATTTGAGAACTTCGGCATATCCGGCGCGCATCTCGCGCTGGGGGAGGGTGGAGAGGGTTCCGAGGTCTGCAAGCACAAGGGATGGCTGGTGGAAAGCTCCGACCAGATTTTTTCCTGCAGGTGTATTGATCGCCGTTTTCCCTCCAACCGAACTATCGACCTGCGATAACAGTGTGGTCGGAAGCTGGACGAAGCCGCAGCCGCGTTTGAGAATGGCGCAGGCAAAACCGGTCAGGTCACCGACGACCCCGCCGCCCAGTGCAAAGACGTGATCTCCGCGCTCGACATTTTGCGCCAGGAGCCAGTCTGTAAGACAGGCAAGGCTGTCCCAGCTTTTCGAGGCTTCACCGGGGGCGACATCAAACCAGCGCGGTTCGATTCCTGCCAACTCCAGCGAGCGCGAGACCGCATCGCCCCAGTTCTCGCGAGCATTGATGTCAGCCACAATGCAGACGTGGCGCTTGCGAAGAAACGGCTCTGCTTCGGTCGCGATGCTCTGAAGCAGGCCATGGCCTACCCGAACCTCATATTCCCGGCCTGCCAGTTCGACGGGGATTACAGCCATGCGTCGATTGCCTCCAGAATGCGCTCCGCCGTTTCGGCGTGGGGTCCGTTATTGGTCAGCACATGGATCGGCGCTTCGGCATAGGCCGCGCTGCGCTGATCCTTCAATTTGGCGAGTATCTCGCGGGGGTCGCCCGTCCGCAGCAGAGGGCGGTCATTGCGCCGCGAGGTTCGCTCGACCAGCGTGTCGACATCGCAATCCAGCCACACCGCAATAGCCTGCCCCAGAATTATTCCCCGCGTCTCGGGATCGACGAATGCGCCGCCACCCGTTGCGATTACGCCGTGGGCTTCGCCCATGAGCCGTGCGATCACGCGCCGCTCGCCATCGCGGAAATAGGCTTCCCCATGTGTTTCGAAAATCTCGCTGATGGTTCGATTGGCCGCGCGTTCTATCTCTTCATCGACATCTATGAAATCTGTGCCGAGAATGGCAGCGAGTCGGCGTCCGACCGTTGATTTGCCCACGCCCATAAGACCCACCAGCACGACCGGCCGGTCTATCCGCCGGGCAATGCCACCGATCTCGGCAGGGGTGAGGCTGATCGCATGGGTCATTGCCGCCGTGCCTAGAACTGGGCTAGGGCGCGGGCAAGGTATCAGCACTTGGAGCGGGACGCGAAAAACTTGGCTATGAGCGGCAGGAAGGTTGGCGGCGTATTGGCTGTGCTGTTCGTGGCGTTGCTGATTGCAGCGTTGATCGACGGCGGTGAGGAACCGTTACACCCCATCGAACAGACGATCGATGTGCCGGAGGCGGCACGATGAAATCGGCATGGTTGATAGGCGGCGCAGCGCTCGCGCTGACGTCGGCAATGGTCTGGGCACAGGAAGCGCCGGTCGATTTGCTGCCGCCTGGTTTCGATGATCCTGCGCCGAGCCCAAGTCCTGCCCCGGCACCGCAGCCGAGCCGTGCACCGGCACCGACCCAGGGCAGTACCCCGCAGCCGACGGCAACCCAATCTGGCGAGATCGTCCAGCCCCTGCCAGTGGAAGCGGCGCCATCGGGCGCGAATCTGGACTTGTCGGATCTGCCAACGCTGCAGGAACTTGAGGACATGTCGACCGACGAGCTCGACGAATTCCTTGGCCTCAAGCCCAAGTTTGATATCCCGCCCGCGGCCCGTCGCTCTATGGAGCG
The DNA here is from genome assembly GCF_044543405.1 of Qipengyuania sp. NPDC077410. Classification (NCBI taxonomy): domain Bacteria; kingdom Pseudomonadati; phylum Pseudomonadota; class Alphaproteobacteria; order Sphingomonadales; family Erythrobacteraceae; genus Qipengyuania; species Qipengyuania sp. NPDC077410. Next base: position 747,833 of record NZ_JBITWB010000002.1, read on the forward strand.
TGTAGGCGTTCTGGGTGCGGGCGAGGGCGGTCTTCCTTCGGCCTCGCTCGAAAAGCAGCCGGCGGCTCTGGTCCGGGCGGTGCTTGCCGGAACCACGCAGCCCATGGTTTCGCGCTGGGGCCATATCCTGCTTCGGCGGGCGCTGGCCAGCAGGCTTGCTGCGCCCGAAGGGATGGATCCGGTCGAATTCGCGACTCTGCGGGTCAACGTGCTTAACGCGATGGGCGAATATGTGGTCGCTCGCGCTTTGGTGCAGGATATTGACACTGGCAATTATTCGCCGGCACTCACCAATGCGGCGGTGGAAGCGTATATCGGAAGTGCCGATGTCGTGGGTGCCTGCCCCGCGGTTCAACTCGTCCAGACAAATCGTGACGATACCGAATGGCAGATGCTTGCGGGGATCTGCAATGCCTATGCAGGCGAAACGACGCGGGCACAGAACGATCTTCGCCGCCTGCTGAATCGCACTCAGGACGATCGCATCGATGTACTTTTCGCGCAGCGCTTCGCAGGGGCGGCTGGGCGCGGTCGTCGCGCCGTTACGATCGAATGGGACGACATCAATTCCCTGACGCCGTGGCGGTTCACCATGGCAAACACGCTTGGCGAGACGATCCCGGATAACTTGCTCGACCGGGCCAGTCCCCAGCTTCTGAGCATTGCGGCCATCACCCCGGCACTCACGCCTGCACAGCGCGCAGCCGGTGCCGACGTTGCCGGAACGAGCGGAATTCTATCTTCTGCAGCGATGGTCGATCTGTACAGCCAGCTTTACGCGCAGGACGGGGTGGCGGGCCCCGCGGCGCAGACCGCGTCTAGCCTGCGCGAAGCCTACGTCGGCACCAGCCCGGTGCAGCGCATCGGTGCGATCAGGGACATATGGTCAAGTGGTGGCGATTATTCTTATGGTCGCATGGTTCTGACCGCCTACGCTGCCGCGCGTATTCCTCCGAGCAGCGATTTCAGCGAAGACGCCGGCGGGCTCATCGCGTCCATGCTCGCTGCCGGGCTCGACAAAGATGCGGTTCGCTGGTCCGGCGAAGTCGATGACGGAAGTCAGGCTTGGGCATTGCTCGCCCTGGCTGCGCCCAACAGTTCCGCTGGCGTCAGCAGCGGCGATATCGACAGCTTTATCGACGATGATAGCTCGTCGGGGCAGCGAAAATCGCGCATGCTGGTCGCTGGGCTGGCCGGGTTGGACAAAATCGGCGAGGGCGCGCTGGATCAGTATGATGGGCGCCTCGGTGTGAATATAACGGCTGAAAGTCGCTGGACCCGCATGATTGATCAGGCTGCAGCAGTGAATAATCGCGCTCTTGTCGCCATGCTTGCGGGCCTCGGAATGCAGGGTGCAAGCTGGGATCGCATGACGGCCCGCCATCTCTATCACATCGTATCCGCCTTGCGGCGCGTGGGACTGGACGCCGAAGCCAGGATGATCGCCGCGGAGGCCGTGGCGCGCGCCTGATGTGAGCGCGATTCCCGATTTCCTCGCCATGCTTGCTGCCGAAAGGGGCGCGGCGCGCAATACGATTCTTGCTTATGGCCGTGACCTGGAGCAGGCCGAGGAACTGATCGGTTCGAACCTGGACACGGCGAGTTCTGCCCAGCTCGCCAAACTCGGAGCAGGCTGGTCCGACCTTGCCCCCTCGACACTGGCGCGGAAGGTTTCGGCCTTGCGACAGTTTTTCGGCTTTCTGGTGGATGACGGGTTGCGAGATGACGATCCGACCCATGCGTTGCCGCGACCCGCGACCCGCCGTCCTCTGCCGAAGATACTGTCTCACGAAGAGGTCGAATCGCTTTTCACGGCAGCAGAAGAAGCTGCGCAGGCAGATAGTCCCGCCGCCGTGCGTCTGCTGACGTTGTTGGAAATGTTGTACGGATCGGGCTTGCGGGCGACCGAGCTCGTGTCGCTACCCGTATCCGCGGTACCGCGGGATGCCCCTTTTCTTACCGTGATCGGCAAGGGTGGGCAGGCGCGGATGGTGCCTGTCAGCCACCGCGCGGACAAGGCCCTCAAACGATGGCTTGCCTTGCGCGATTCCAGTTCGAAATGGCTGTTTCCCTCGCGCACCGGCCACCTTTCTCGAGTGCGCCTGTTCCAGATCCTGAAGGATTTGGCCGTTCATGCCGATCTGCCCCCCGAAAAGCTGAGTCCTCACGTCTTGCGCCATGCCTTTGCAACGCATTTGCTTGAGGGCGGGGCGGACCTTCGTGCACTGCAGACATTGCTGGGCCACTCCGATATTTCGACCACCCAAATCTATACGCATGTCGATGCTGCGCGGCTCGTCAGGCTTGTCAACGAAAGGCACCCGCTTGCACGCGGGCCTCGTTCGGACTAGCGCACGGCCATGATTTCCTACCTCGAATTCGAGAAACCCGTCGCCGAACTGGAACAGCGCATCGCAGAACTGCGCAGCGCAGCCGATGGCGACGACGTCGATATCTCTACCGAGCTCCACCGTCTGGAGCAGAAGAGCGCCGATCTTTTGGCGAGTACGTACGAATCGCTCAGCCCCTGGCAAAAGACACAGGTCGCCAGGCATCCCTCACGCCCGCATTTCCGTGACTATGTCGAACAGGCTTTCGAGGATTTCGTGCCGCTCGGGGGCGATCGTAATTATGGTGACGACGAAGCCATTCTCGGTGGCTTCGCCAAGCTCAATGGACGCAAGATCATTCTGATCGGCCATGAAAAGGGCAACGATACGGCCAGCCGCATCCGTCACAATTTCGGGATGGGCAAACCGGAAGGCTATCGCAAGGCGATACGCCTCATGGAAATGGCCGGTCGTTTCGGACTTCCAGTGGTTACGCTCGTCGATACGTCGGGCGCGTTTCCTGGGGTCGAGGCGGAAGAACGCGGGCAGGCGGAAGCTATTGCCCGCTCGACGGAGGCGTGTCTCGCCCTGCCGGTACCCATGGTGGCGGCAATCGTCGGCGAAGGTGGTTCGGGCGGCGCAGTCGCGCTGGCCAGCGCCGAACGTGTTCTGATGATGGAACACGCCGTATACTCGGTGATCTCACCCGAAGGCTGCGCATCGATTCTCTGGCGTACCGCAGAAAAGGCGCCCGACGCGGCAGAAGCGATGAAGGTCACCGCTCAGGATCTAAAAGGTCTCGGCGTGATTGACCGCATCGTCCCCGAACCGGTGGGCGGTGCGCACCGCGATCCTGTAGTCGCTGCCACATCTCTGGGTGCCGCGATCGCTGAAGAACTGGACATATTGGGCGGCTACGCGCCGCATGAGCTCAAGCGTCAGCGCGAAGACCGTTTCCTGGCAATAGCTGGCTGATTTGCAGCCCGAGCGGCGGGAACAAAATTCCGCTCGTTCCGGTTCTCCTACCGTCAACGAACAACAACGCGCGGGCGGATAATGCCGTCCCGCGCGTTCGTGTAAATCGGGGAGAATTCTTCATGTTACGCAAAAGATTTATCGCGGCGTCATCCGTCAGCGCTCTCGCACTCGCCTTGTCGGGTTGTGTTGGTGCTGGAAACATTCCCAGTGCCTCGACGCCCATCACGCAGAGCGAAGCGCAAATGGGCGCCGAAGCACATCCGCAACTGCTCGCTGAATTCGGCGGTGCAATGACCGGCAGCCAAGCGCAATATGTCGAACAGGTCGGAAAAAACATCGCGGTCCATTCCGGATTGGGGAATGCGCGCGAATCGTTCACGGTGTCTTTACTCAACAGCCCGGTGAACAATGCCTTCGCCATTCCAGGCGGCTATATTTATACCACCCGGCAGCTCGTTGCTCTCATGAACAACGAAGCAGAACTTGCCGGTGTTCTCGGGCATGAAGTCGGCCATGTTGCCGCCCGCCACTCGCAGCGCCGCCAGGCGGCCGCCCAGCAGAATTCTCTACTCGGTGCGGCAGGTGCTATCCTTTCGGGTATCCTCCTTGGCAACAGCGGCGTCGGACAACAGATCTCGCAGGGGATTCTCCAGGGCTCGCAATTGCTGACCCTGAAGTTCTCCCGCTCGCAGGAACTGGAGGCTGACGGGCTCGGCATCCGTTATCTCAATCAGGCGGGCTACGATCCACGTGCCATGGCCAGCGTTCTGCAGAGCTTGGCGCTTCAGAACGCGCTCGACGCCAGGGTCCAGGGTCGCGGGAACGCGAGCATCCCTGAATGGGCATCCACCCATCCGGACCCGGCAAGCCGTGTGCAGAGTGCCCTTGCGACAGCGCAGGCTTCTGGCGCGACAGGTGGGGTCACCAATCGTGATACCTTCCTCACGCGCATCGATGGCATCACCTATGGTGACGATCCATCGCAGGGTGTGGTCGAAGGGCGCCAGTTCATCCATCCCGAATTGCGGCTCGCATTTACTGCTCCGCAGGGCTTTTTTATGGTGAACGGCACCGACGCCGTCACCATTAACGGTCAGAGCGGACAGGCACAATTCACGATGGCGCCGTACAGCGGCAACCTCGACAATTACGTCACCAGCGTTTTTTCGCGCCTCAGCCAGCAGCAACAGATCCGACCACAGTCGATTCAGAAGACGACCGTCAACGGGCTTCCGGCGGCTTACGGGAGCGCGCGTGTGAATTCAGGGAATGGACAGGTCGATGTGACGGTGTTCGCCTATCAATTCGCCAATGATCGGGCTTACCATTTCCTCGCCATCACCCCGGTTGGCGGGACTTCAAGCTTCAACGAAATGTTTGGATCGATGCGGCGTATCGATGCGCAGGCAGCAGCCAATGTGATCCCGCGTGTGATCGACGTAGTAACCGTCGGTAGCGGAGATACCATCAATTCGCTGGCTAGCCGGATGGCCTATAGCGACAATCAGGTAGAACGGTTCCGTGTCCTCAACGGGCTGACTTCAAACGAAGGGATTAGCGCAGGGCAGAAGGTTAAGCTCGTGGTTCGCGGGCGTTAATTTTAACCGCTAAATAATGAAAGGGCGGAGAACCTACATTCTCCGCCCTGCATAATTAGATTAAACGGCCTTCGGAGGCGCAGTCATAGAGCTCGAAACCTTGGTGAACGTCGTGCTGAGGTTCGTGCCGAGGCTGCTCATGGCAGTGATTGCAGCAACTGCGATAAGTGCAGCGATCAGGCCGTATTCAATTGCGGTAGCGCCTTCTTCATTGCGGCGCAGCTTGCGGAAAAACTTCATGTGTCGTCTCCTGGTTCAGTCTTCGTACCCGGCTCGTTCCAATGTCATGGTGCGAGCAACTTGCTTCTTGCACGGCAGTGGTTGAAAAAATCCTAACTGCACGAGCATCTTTTTGCTCTCGTCAAACCCCAGTCGAAGCGAGAATGGTGTCACTGATCAAGTTCCACATTCCGATGACTTCTTGCCCGAAAGTCTGCACTGCCCCGACCATGGCGAGGAAGATGAGAGCGAGGATCAGCCCATATTCGACTGCAGTGGCACCCCGCGTGTCGCGTCCCAGATCTTTAAGGAATTCGACCATTACCAGATGCCCCCATCCGTCACTTGTCCAAGCTGACCGCTCGTGACTACTTTTAGTCAGGTTAAAAAAGGGTTGAGGGCAGCAGCGACTTTGGAAAAAATCCCGACATGGATCTGCGTGGTCGCACTCGCGCTGCACGACGACAAAGGGCTCTGGCTCATGCATCGTCGGCCTCTCCAAAAACATCATGGCGGCCTGTGGGAGTTCCCCGGCGGCAAGGTGGAGCCCGGCGAACGCCCGCGTGAGGCTCTCGTCAGGGAAATACAGGAAGAGCTGGGACTGTCGCTTGCGTCGCACGCCGTTCAGCCTGTCGCATTCGCCGAAGAGAATGAAACGGGAAGCACGAAGCCGATTGTCATAATGCTTTACAGTTCGGCTTGGGACGGCAGTCCGGTCGCGGCTCTCGAAGGCGGCAAAATTGCCTGGTTCAGGCCGCACGAGATCGATTTGCTGCCAAAACCCCCACTCGATATCGAACTATCTCGAAGGTTGTTCGAAAAAGGGTGATTTAGGGATTGCCAAGACTCTGGAGCCTGCCTATGTGGCGCCCTCCAAGCGCGCCCGTAGCTCAGCTGGATAGAGCACCAGACTACGAATCTGGGGGTCAGAGGTTCGAATCCTTTCGGGCGCGCCAATTTCCAAAAGCCCGCCTCCTTACCGAGGCGGGCTTTTTGATTCCCGGCTAGTCGGCCTGGTCTTCGAGCCGGTGCATGTCCTCGTCGCTGAAGCCGAAATGGTGGCCCGCCTCGTGCACGACGACATGGCGAACGAGGTCTTCCATCCTCACCCCTGTTGCACGCCATTCCGCGATCAACGGTTCGCGAAAAAGCCATATGCGCGGCGGCATCCGTCCGCTTTCCCAGATCGATCGGTCGGGCAGGGGCTCACCCTGGTACAGTCCGGACAGTTGCCAGCGATCGTCGAGATCCACGGATTCAAGCTGTTCGGGCGTCGCAAAGTCCTCGACCTCGAGAACGACGTCGCTCAGTTGACTGCGGAACTCTGCGGGAAGGCCGGCAAAGGCCGCCTCCGCCATGATCTGCATCTGCTCTCTGGAAGGGGCCGGTCGGTCATGCATGGTGACATGGATATGATTGCGCCGCAGGATCGGTTCAAGGCAGGAACCGCACTGCGTGTGACCTGTTCAGGTTTCAAAGGAGATTGATTTCATGGCTACCGCCACCGAGATTTTCGAACGACTGAAGCAGGATCACGACAAGCACAGGGAACTTCTCGACAAGCTGCTCGAGACGAGCGGCGACAGCAATGATCGTGAAGCGCTGTTCGAGGAGCTGACCAAGGAACTCAAATCCCATGCCGCCGCCGAAGAGCAGGCCTTGTATTCGACGATGCTCAGAAAGCCGCCGACGACGGACGAAACCCGTCATTCGGTTGCCGAACATCACGAAATCGAGGAAGCGCTGAACGATCTCGCCGCCACGGACATGTCGTCGGGCGGCTGGCTGACGAAATTCAAAACGTTCGATCATGACTATCGCCATCACATCGATGAAGAGGAAGAAGATCATTTCCCGGATTTTGCGAAATATCTCGACGATAAGGATATGGAGCACATGGAACGGGTCTTCGAGCGTCGTAAGACAGAAGAGAAGGCGGAAGCCGAGGTGACTCCTGAGAAGAAGGAAGACGCCAAGGAATAGGGGGATCGGGGGGTTGTGAGCAAAAACGAAAAACCGGATCCGAGCCGTATCTCGCGGCTCGATCCTTCGGTTGAACCGGGCGTGTGGCGCTACGCGAAAGCATCGCGCGCCAGCGTCATCATTGATGCGGCGGATTATTTCGCCTTCATGCAGGAAGCCATGCTCGGCTCGCGCCGCCGCATCCTTCTCATCGGATGGGATTTCGATACCCGCATTCATCTCGAACGCGGGCGTCGGTGGTGGCAGCGCACTTGGAAGCGCGGCTATCCCTCTAGGCTCGGCAGTTTCATTGCCTGGCTCGCGCGGCACCGTAAACAGCTCGACATACGTCTTCTGAAATGGAGCGTCGGCGCCTTGTCCACGATCGGTCGGGCCTCGATGTGGTGGGACCTCGCTCGCTGGGTTCGCCACCGGCAAATCAGTTTCAAGTTCGATACGGCGCATCCGATCGGCTGCACGCATCACCAGAAGATTGCGGTTCTGGACAACAAGGTCGCCGTGTGCGGCGGTATCGACATGACCGACAAGCGCTGGGACACGCGCGACCACAAGGAACACGATCCGCGGCGCAAGACTCCTCGCGGAACCGATTACGGCCCGTGGCACGATGTCAGCATGATGATGGAGGGCGATGTTGCCAAGGCTTTGGTCGATCTCGGCGGTGACCGCTGGATATGCGCCGGGGGCAATCAGTTGCCGGACGTCGAGGATGGACCGGGCAATCCCTGGCCAAATGCCCTGACCGCACAGTTCGAAGATGTGGAAATCGGCATCGCCCGAACCCGCGCCGCCTATCGCGACTGGGACAAGGTCGATGAGATCGCGCAGCTCTATCTCAAGCATATCGCGGGCGCCAAACGGTTCATCTACGCCGAAAGCCAGTATTTCGCCTCGCGCGTGATCGCCGAAGCGATCATCGAGCGGCTGCAGGAAGACGATCCGCCAGAAATCGTGATCGTCCATCCGCGTCATGCCGATGGCTGGCTGGAACAGCAGGCAATGGACCATGCCCGCGCCGAGCTTGTCAGATCGATCGAGGAGGCCGACACGAAGGGCCGCTTCTCGCTCTGGTCACCCTTTAGCGGCGAAACGCCAATCTATGTTCATGCAAAACTGATGGTCATCGACGACCAGATCCTGCGGATCGGATCGGCCAATCTGAACAATCGCTCGATGGGGCTCGATAGCGAATGCGATGTATTCATCGATTCAACCCGTCCCGGCAACGAACATGCCGCTGATAATATTGCCGCCCTGCGCTATTCCCTCTTGGCCGAGCACTGCGGTCTGGAAGAAGCGGCCATGCCCGAACTGCTAAGCCGGCACGGATCGATGATCGGGCTGATCGAAGATTCCCAAGGCAACAAGGGGCGCACTCTGGAGCGTTATCGCCCGCCCGACCTCAACGATGTCGAAGAAACGCTGGCCCGCAGCGCCTTGCTCGATCCTGAGGACCCCGACGACATGTTCGAGCCATTTGCAAAGGGCGGTCTTTTCCGCAAGGGGAGCAGGCTTTCGCGGTTTCGCGACAAGGTCAGGAGGTACAGGGGAAAGTGAGTAGCCTAGTTGGACCCGACGAGGACGATCCGCGCGCAAAGCCGCCGGTGCCCCAGCATGTCCAGGATGCCATCCGCACTCTTATCGAGTGGACCGGAGACGATCCCTCTCGCGAAGGCCTGCTCGATACACCCAAGCGTGTGGCGAGGGCATGGAAAGAATACTGCGTCGGCTACGAAGAAGACCCGGCGCAGCACCTAGGCCGCGTGTTCGAGGAAGTGGGCGGTTACAACGAAATCGTCCTGCTCAAGGATATTCCGTTTCAGTCGCACTGCGAACATCACATGGCCCCGATCATCGGCAAGGCCGCCATTGCGTATCTGCCCAACGATCGGGTGGTCGGCATTTCGAAGCTTGCGCGTGTCCTTCACGGTTTCGCGCGTCGGCTTCAGGTTCAGGAACGCCTCACGGCCGAAGTCGCGGACTGCATCTGGGATAATCTTCAGCCTCAGGGCGTCGCCGTGGTCATCGACGCGCAGCACAGTTGCATGACCGCTCGCGGGGTCCGTACCCCAGGCGTGGGAATGGTGACCAGCCGCATGATGGGTACCTTTCTCGACGACCACCGCAGCCGCGAAGAAGTGCTCAAGCTCATGGGTTATGGGTAGCGATTGGCAGGCGGCCCCTTACCGCTAAGCGTCTTTAAACTTGCCGATCGCATGAATATCCGGTCGACGCCGGTGATCTATTCGGCTTCTGCGATGACCAGACGCAAGGGACCCTCATAAAAGGGTCGGCTCCGCCAGTGTCCGTATTGCTTATCCCACTGACCACTCGCCAGATCTTGCGACAACCTGTCGACGAACTGCTGGACGAGGGATTGTGGCACGAGGCTCCAACTCGAACATGCGAGCCGGGCACCTTCTTCTAGGAAAGCTTCCGGTCGGCCGTAATAAGCTTCGTTGAACCCGTCGGCGCATTCCAGCGGGATAGGTACTGGCTCCACCGTAACGGTCCCGCCGAGAGCCGCCTCGATGCGCTTTAGCGGAGGGAAACGGCGTGCTTCGATCTCGCGGACCTGTGGGATGTAGTCGCTTAGCCAGTAATCCATCATCATTGCAGGATCGCACACCAAAAGGACGACCGGACCCCGAGTGACCCGGCGCATTTCCGCAAGACCTTTTTCCAGATTGGACCACTGATGCACTGTCACGGACGCCATTGACGCATCGAAGCTGTCGTCTTCAAACGGGAGGCTCTCTGCCACCGCGTCGATGGCAACTGCCAGATGGGACGGCCTCTGGGCCCTCATGGCTGCCGACGGTTCTACTGCCGTTACATCGCAATTCGTCGGCTCGTAGGAACCGGCGCCCGCGCCGACATTCAATACCGTCTGCGCACCGCCAAGGGCACGGCGTATCTGCAATGCAATTGCGGGCTCGGGCCGACGGTAGTGACTGTAAGTCCCCCCGATCCTTCCGTAGTCGACATCGCCCGCACTGCCATCTGATAGTCTTGCCTGGCTCATGACCTCTCCCGTTCTTCCGCTGACTTGTAAAAGCTCTCCTGAAATTAATGAAGCCAGCAGGTGGCAGCGCCGATGTTGCTTCCTTGCTTCAAACGACTTTCCTACAGGCTCGATATCTGCTCCAGACTGGAAGATGTCCAAACGACCTGCCCATAAGGCCCGCCGTCGACCGCCATTCTTCCATCCCGCCACGCCAAGGACGCGCACCGACGGCTGGAGCGTTTCGCGCCAATGCGAATTCCTGGTGCAGCTATATGTCGCTGGTTCGGTCGGCATTGCGGCACAGCGCGTGCGAATGACACGGGCTTCTGCCTATCGGCTCCGCGATCGGGCTGATGGCGCTGGGTTCGCCTTTGCCTGGGACCATGTGCTCACGCCGCCAGGCACGGGGCACACAGCCCGCCGGAAACCGGATTGGCGGAAGGTGACAAATGAAGAGCTGATCCGCCGCGCGGAAGAGGGGCTGGTCCAGCCGGTCGTCTATCGCGGAGCAATGGTCGGTATCCGCTGGAAACCCGACATTTCCGCGGCGTTGCGACTGATGCGGAGGTCGGCGGGGGCGCCAATACGCAAAAGGGCGAGACCACCGGTCCCGCCCTTCCACGAGTTTTTAAAACAGCCCCGGTCGGTGTAAACCGGATGCCGTCGATGGACCTAGAGTTGGCCGAGCATATGTTCGGCGCTCGAAACCGAGAAGTCGCCGGGTTGTTCGACATTGAGCTGCGTCACGACGCCGTCGTCGACGACCATCGAATAGCGCTGCCCGCGTTTGCCCAGGCCGAAGCCGGAACCGTCCATGGTCAGTCCGACCGCTTCGGCGAAATCGCCATTGCCGTCGGCCAGCATGGTGATGTCGTTCGAACCGGAAGCATTGTTCCATGCGCCCATGACGAAGGCATCGTTGACCGCTGTCGCAACGATTTCATCGACGCCCTTCGACTTCAGCTCGTCGGCCTTTTCGACATAGCCCGGCAGATGGCGCGCCGAGCAAGTTGGCGTGAATGCTCCGGGGACCGAGAACAGGGCGACTTTCTTGCCCTTGAAATACTCAGCCGCATTGACCTGTTCAGGGCCGTTCTCGGTCGCTTTGACCAGGGTTACATCGGGCAGTTTGTCGCCCACCGAAATCGTCATGTTGGAAACTCCGTCTGTCCCATCCTTGGCGCGAGGTAGGACCGTGGCCCGTGCGGCGCAAGTTCTGCCGTATAGTAAATCGGGCCTGCGCTACGCCGGGGGGGCGCAGCATTGCCCTCGCGGCGGCAAGTGGCTAGGGGCGGGGCCAACAGAACGACCGGGATTTTCTATGCGGTCGCCAATTCTAAAGCCGAGGATTTTTTCGTGACCGATTTTACCGATTACGTCGTCAAGGACATTGCACTAGCCGAATACGGCCGCGCCGAAATCGCCATTGCCGAAACCGAAATGCCGGGCCTCATGGCCCTGCGCGAAGAATATGCGCAAAAGCCGCTCAAGGGCGCGCGCATCACCGGCTCGCTGCACATGACCATCCAGACGGCCGTCCTGATCGAAACGCTCGTGGCGCTGGGCGCAGATGTGCGCTGGGCGACCTGCAACATCTATTCGACGCAGGATCACGCTGCCGCGGCCATTGCTGCACAGGACATTCCGGTTTTCGCGATCAAGGGTGAAAGCCTGGCGGATTACTGGGACTATGTCGGCAAGATCTTCGATTGGTCCACCGATGAAGACCAGGATCAGACTGCCAACATCATCCTCGACGATGGCGGCGATGCGACAATGTTCGCGCTGTGGGGTGCCCGCATCGAGGCAGGCGAGGAACTTCCCGAGCCGCAGAACGCCGAAGAAATCGAAATCCAGCGCGCGCTCAAAGCCTTCGTTGCTGCCAAGCCTGGCTACCTGACCAATTCGGTCAAGAACATCGTCGGCGTGTCGGAAGAAACGACTACGGGCGTTCACCGTCTCTATCACCTTGCCAAGCAGGGCAAGCTGCCGTTCCCGGCCATCAATGTGAACGACAGCGTGACTAAGTCGAAGTTCGACAATCTCTACGGCTGCCGCGAATCGCTGGTCGATGCGATCCGCCGCGCTACCGACGTGATGTTGTCGGGCAAGGTTGCCTGCGTTGCTGGCTTCGGCGATGTCGGCAAGGGCTCGGCTCAGTCCCTCCGCAATGGCGGTGCGCGTGTCCTCGTTACCGAAATCGATCCGATCTGCGCACTGCAGGCCGCGATGGACGGTTTCGAAGTCGTCACGATGGAAGAAGCGGTGAAGGTCGCCGACATCTTCTGCACGGCGACAGGCAACGAGCATGTGATCACTGCCGAACACATGAAGGCGATGAAGAACATGGCAATCGTGTGCAACATCGGCCACTTCGATAGCGAGATCCAGATTTCGGCGCTCGACAATTACGAGTGGAACGAACTCAAGCCTGGCACTGATCTCGTGAAGTTCCCCGACGGCAAGGAAATCATCGTCCTTGGCAAGGGTCGCCTCGTGAACCTCGCTTGCGCGACTGGCCACCCGAGCTTCGTGATGAGCTTCAGCTTCACCAATCAGACGCTGGCCCAGATCGAATTGTGGACCAAGGGCGAAGACTACAAGAACGACGTCTACGTGCTGCCCAAGCATCTCGACGAAAAGGTCGCCGCGCTCCACCTCGACAAGCTCGGTGTGAAGCTCACCCAGCTCAGCCAGAAGCAGGCGGATTACATCGGCGTCCCGGTCGAAGGGCCGTTCAAGCCGGAACATTACCGCTACTGATTGTCGCAACTGGCGGAAATACCGTCGCATGAACGCGCGCGGGGGCATTGCACTCCCGCGCGCGTCCGCATAGCTGGCGGGTAATGGATACTTCTCCCGCACTGCTGGCCATTATCGGCCTCCTGCTGGCCTTATGGACCGCAGGCGCCGTCTGGGTGATGTTGCGCGCGACCGGGCGCGAACAGAAATCCGTCGCCAGCCGCAAGGCGGCGCAGCGCCTTTCCCGCATGATCGAGGAAGGCCCCGCCATCCCGATGTTGGTGCGGGCCGATGGAAGGATCGAGGCTCCGGACCGGCTGGCTCGCTGGATCGGCCTCGAAAAGGTGCCCGATTACCTCAGCGAACTGGCAGGCGCCGACGGCCGCGGGTTGAGCGAAGATCAGGTCGAAGAACTCACCCGCTATGTCCGCCGTACCCAGAAAACGGCCCGGCCGTTTCGGATGGCCATCACCGTATCGCCGGGGTCGGGCAAGTCGCTCGCAATGCAGGGCTCCCTGGCCGATTCGGCTGTGTCGCCCGGGGGCGCAGCCCTGATCTGGGTATTCGACTTCAGCGAGAGCGAAGCCGAGCTGACCCAGCTGCGCGAGGAAGCAGCGCGTGCCCGCGAAGATTTCGGCGCACTCGTGGGTCTGATCGAAGCCGCGCCCATGCCGATGTGGTTCCGCGGTGCGGACATGCATCTACGCCTCGTCAATAAGGCCTATGTCGCTGCAGTCGGTGCGGAAAGCGCCGATCAGGTCGTCGCCGACCAGATCGATCTCGTTGAAACGGTCAACGGGCGTACCGCAGCGCAAGTCGCGCAGCAGGCAGCCGATCGGCGGCAACCTATCGAACGGATCGTGAGCGCCACGATCGACAGGGCGCGTCGCACAATGCGCGTCACCGATCTTCCACTCGTCGGCGAAGGCATTGCCGGCTACGCGGTAGATATCGAGGAAATGGAAGAGCAGGCACGCGAATTTCGGGCCTTCCGCGAAGCCCAGCGCTCGATGCTCGACCAGCTTTCCATTGGTGTGGCCCAATTCGATTCGGCGCATCGCATGACATTTGCGAACCAGCCATTTCACCGCGTGTTTTCTCTGCCGCCCGGTGTGGTGAACGACCGGACGACATTCCAGCACATGCTGCTGATCGCCCGCGAGAATGGCCGCATCCCCGAAGTGCGCGATTTTCCGGCTTGGCGAAACGAACTCGCCGAATGGTTCCAGCACGACGAGCCGCACGAGGAAGCCTGGTCGCTATCCGACAGCACCCATCTTCGGATTGTCGCCCAGCCGCTGCCGGATGGCGGTCTCGTGATGATTGCCGAAGACCGGACGGAACAGCTGGCTCTGTCGGCAACGCGCGATACCTTGCTGCGCACCAGGACCGCCACCTTCGACAGCCTGTTCGAAGCGCTCGCGGTTTTCGCCCCGGACGGACATCTGGAATTGTGGAACCGCGGGTTCCCCGGCGCCTGGGGCATCGATCCGGAAGCATTGGATGGCCATCCGCAGGCTGAAGACCTTTTGAATGCCGTCGCCAAAAATCTGTCCGACCCATCGGCTATTTCGCGCATCAATCAGGTAATTCGCGCCGCAACGCTGGATCGCAAGAAGAGCGATGGCCGGGTCGAACTGGCCGATGGGCGAACGCTCGATTTTACCGGTGTACCGCTTCCCGACGGCAATGGCATGCTCACTGTCCTCGATGTCACCGCCTCGCGTCAGGCCGAAGAGGCCCTGCGGGAACGCAACCGTGCGCTCGAAGAGGCAGATGCAGTGATGACCCGCTTCCTCGCCAATATGAGCTATGAATTCCGCACGCCGCTGACGTCGATCGGTGGATTTGCCGAATTGCTGACAAGTGGCATCGCCGGAGATCTGACCCCGACGGCGAAGGAATATGCGCAAGCGATCTCGCTTTCCGTCGGCAAACTCACCGAACAGGTGGAAAATGTCCTCGACCTGTCTCAGTCAGAAGCGGGCTTGATGCCGTTGCGCAAGACAAAGCTCGAACTGATGCCCTTTGTCACCCAGATCGTGCGCAAGCAGGAAGACCGCATCCTCGAAGGCGGATTGACGCTCGACCTGCGGGGGGACCCCGGCAAAACGATCACTGCGGATCCGCAACAATTGCGCCGGGCCATCTCCCAGCTTCTCGACAATGCGATCAATGGGACACCGCGCGGCGGCCGTATCCTCATCGATATCGGTCGCAAGCGCGGCGAGACCAAGATCGTTATTTCCGACAACGGTCGCGGGATGAGCCAGCACGAACTTGCTCGCGCGCTGGAGGGCATCCGCATGTCGGCGGATGGAAAGGGTATCGAGCGCCGCCATGGGCTCGGAATTCCACTCGCGCGCCAGCTTGTCGAAGCGCACGGCGGCACGCTGGAAATCCACAGCCGGAAGAACGGCGGCACAACCGCCTCGATCACGCTCCCATGACCGTGCAGTTACCAGACTTGCTGGCGATGGAGGCTTTCGGCCGGAAAATTGCCGGGAAGATCGAGCCGGGTGATGTCGTGGCCTTGTCAGGCACGCTTGGTACCGGGAAGACAACGCTTGCCCGCGCCATCATTGCTGCGCTCGGCTATGATGGCGAAGTGCCGTCACCCACATACACCATCATCGAAACCTATGATGGACTGCGCGTCCCTCTCGTTCATGCCGATTTCTACCGATTGAACCATCCGTCGGAAATCGAAGAACTTGGCCTCGACGACTATCGCAACGGGGCAGTGTTGATTGCCGAATGGCCCGACCATGCCGGTGGGTTTGCGCATGAGGCAGGATGCCTTTCTATCACGCTCGAAAAAGTGGGTGAGGGGCGCGAAGCCGTTGTAACGTCCGGCGCATCTTGGCAAAGCCGCTGGCCATGAGTGACGCTCTGCCTGAAGGCATCCATAACTTCCTTGGCAACACCGAGTGGGAAGGGGCAGAGATTGCCCCGCTTGTAGGCGATGCCAGCTTCCGCCGTTATTTTCGTCTGCGCATGGGCGGCAAGACCGCAATGCTTATGCATGCTCCGCCACCGCACGAAGATCCGAAGCCCTTTCTCCAGGTGGCGCACTGGCTCGAGGCGAATGGCATGCGCGCGCCGCATATTCTTGCGGAGAGCGCGCCCGAAGGGTGGGTGCTGACCGAGGATTTCGGCGATCAGCGAATGCGCGAGTGGATCGATGAGCATCCAAAAGATGAACGTGACATCTACGCGAAAGCCATCGAAACCCTTGCCCAGTTGCATCGCCTGCCTCCCGGACCGTTCCCGCCCTACGATATGGCGGTGTATCAGCGGGAGGTTGACCTGTTCGTCGAATGGTACTGTCCGGCCATGGGGCTGGTCGTCGATGCGCCGAGCTGGGCCGCAGCGTGGGAGGAAGCACTCGCCCCCTTGATGAAGCGCCAGAACCCCGGCGTTATGGTTTTGCGCGACTATCATGCGGAAAACATCATGCTGCTCGAGCCAGAGGAACTGGCAGGCGAACAGGGGCTGATCGATTTCCAGGATGCGCTGGTCGGGCACCCGGCCTACGATCTCGTCAGCTTGCTGCAGGATGCTCGGCGTGACGTTTCTCTGGCGCTCGAGGAAGAAATGCTCGGTCGCTATCGCGCAGCAGCCGATCCGGGGGAGCATTTCGAAGCGGATTATGCTCGCCTCGGGGCTCAAAGGAATGCCAAGATTGTCGGCATTTTCACACGACTGTGGAAGCGTGACGGCAAGGCCCGGTACCTCGCCATGATTCCCCGCGTGTGGGAGGCAATGGAGCGCGATCTGGCACATGATGCAATGGCACCGGTGGCCGAATGGTTCGCCCGCAACGTACCGCAGGAAATCCGTGATACGTTCGGCGGTGAAATCCAGTGACGGCATTGGTCACCGACACGGCGATGTTGATGGCCGCGGGCCTCGGCAAGCGGATGCGCCCATTGACCGCATCCACACCCAAGCCCTTGGTCCGGGTCGCCGGAAGACCGCTGATCGACCGGGCGCTTGACCGGCTGGAAGAAGCAGGCGTTTCGCGCGCTGTGGTCAATGTCCACTACCTTGCCGATGCCATCGAAGCGCATATTGCGTCGCGCAAAGCGCCGAGCATCACCTTCTCGGATGAACGCGATGCACTGCTCGAAACCGGCGGCGGCATGGTGAAGGCGTGCGATGCGGGAATGCTTCCCGACCCTTTCTTCGCCTGCAACGCGGACAGCATCTGGCTGGATGGGCCGCGCAATGCCTTCGCCGATCTCTCCACTGCCTGGGATCCGGAGCGCATGGATGCGCTTCTGCTCGTCGTCACGCATGCAAGGGCGCATAACTTTGACGGAACGGGCGATTTCTACATGGATGGTGCAGGGCGGCTCAAGCGCAAGCTGCCCGGCCGCATTGCGCCCTTCATCTATACGGGTATCCAGCTCGTTTCGCATCGCCTGTTGCGCGATGCACCAGACGGCAAGTTCTCGACCAATGTTCTGTGGAACAGAGCCATCGAAGAGGGCCGCCTCTATGGCCTGGCATTCACTGGCCACTGGTATGAAGTCGGCACCCCAAACCATATTCGCCCAACGGAAGATGCATTGACCGGTGGCTGAGCGGGTTCGGCCCAAGGTCTATTCGATTGCCGCCCACCGCGGCTTCGCCGATGCACTTGTTGCAGGACTCGTGCCTCGATACTCTGAACCGGAATTCGGCCTCGCACGCCTGACGCTCTTGCTGCCGAGCAGCCGCGCGCGCCGCACCGTTTCCGAAGCCTTCATCCGTCACGCGGGAGAGCAGGGCAATCCGGGTTTGTTGATGCCGCGCATGGCGGTTGTCGGCGATCTGGATCTCGATGAAGCGTTGGGACCGCTGCTCGATCCGCTCGGTGCGGACATTCCAGCGGCCGTTGATCCGCAGCGTCGCCTGTTCGCCTTGGCGGACCTGATCGCCGGGACCATGGGGGAAAACGCCCCCACAGGCGCCACTTTGCTTCGTCTCGCAAGAGAAACCGGCGCGACGATGGACAGGCTTCTGGTCGAAGGAATTGGCCCGGAAGAGCTTGTCGGCGATGCAGTGCTTGACCTCTTCGGATCTTTGTCCGGCCATTGGCAGGACAGCCTGCGTGTGTTTGCGACTGTGCAGGCGAAATGGCTTGGCCGCCTGCAGGAATGGAACAGGCTGGATGCGGCTGCGCGCCGGAATCGACTGTTCGACTTCGCAGCCGAAAGCTGGAAAAGATCGCCTCCCGGCACGCCCATGGTGGCAGCTGGTGTGACGAGCGCGGCACCTTCGCTGGCGCGGCTGCTGCGCGTTGTCGCCGATCTGGATGAAGGGGCAGTCATTCTGCCCGATTTCGATCTTACGATGCCGACCGATGTGTGGGACGAGCTGGGCCGCGCAGGCGCCGCGCCCGAACCAGGAGACCCTCCATTCGCGCGCAATGATGCCGTGTCGCACCCACAATACCATTTGAAACTGTTGCTCAACCGGATGGGCGTGGCTCGGGAAGAGGTCCAACCTTGGCACCGCAAAGGTCTGGCTGCGTCGCCGCCGGAACGCAGTCATGCCATCGGCTCAATCTTCCTTCCTCCCGAGGCTAGCAAGACCTGGATCGAGCTACCCGCGGAAAAGCGCCGTTTGGCTGGCGTGCGGATTATGCAGGCCGCAACGCCCGAAGAAGAAGCGCAGGCTGTCGCATTGCTCGTGCGCGAAGCGCTGGATCATCCGGAAAAGCGCGTGGCCGTCGTCACGCCAGATCGGCCGCTTGCTCGGCGAGTCGTCCATCACCTCGCCCGCTGGAATATTCTTGCAGACGATTCTGCCGGACGCCCGCTTGCGCAAACTGCAGCAGGCCGTGCATTTCTCCTGACTGCCGAGGTCATGGCCGAAAATGTCAAAGCGGTGCCCGTGATGGCTCTGCTTGGTCACCCACTTGCCGATGGCGGGATGGAACGCGGAACATGGCTACGACACCTTCGGACAGTCGAGCGCGAACTGCGCGGTCCGAGGCTGGAAACCGGTCTTCGGCCAATCCGTGATGTCGTGGAAAAGCTGGTGCCCACCCATAAGCAGTTGGGGGATTGGTGGCAGCTAACCGAGGCGGCGATCGCTCCCTTGATAGAATATCAGCCGGACCAGACCGCACGATTGAGCGATCTGATCGATACGATTGCCATGGCTGCCGAGAATTTGTGCGGCGAGAAACTCTGGGCGAAGGAAGATGGCCGGAGTCTAGCGCAGTTCGTCGAGGATTTTCGTCTCCACGCCCGGGAGGCGCAATTCGAAATTCGCCCTCGCGACGTCGCTCGGGTTCTGGTTGATGCAATGGAGCCGGTGGCCGTTCGCCCGCCTTATGGCGGTCATGCCCGGGTACAGGTGCTCGGATTGCTCGAAGCGCGCATGAACCGTGCGGATATCGTGATCTGCGCAGGTCTTAACGAAGGTGTATGGCCGGGGCGTGGCAGCGTGGACGCGCTTCTGGCGCCGACGGTATTGCGGGCACTGGGTGTTCCCGGTGCGGATTTCCGTATCGGCCTTTCGGCGCACGATCTCGCCGGTGCGCTTGGCGCTCCTGAAGTTGTGCTCAGCCGTTCGGCGCGGGATGAAAGCGGGCCGACGATACCTTCGCGGTTTCTTCTGCGCGTTCAGGCGTTGCTTGGCGATCTGCTGCCGAAACATACCGACACACGCGCCATCGATCTGGCCCGGGCCATGGTCCGCACGCCCGAAGCGCCAGTATATCCGCGGCCTCGTCCAATGCCGAATGCGGATCAGCGGCTGGTCGATATTTCGGCGACTGCGCTCGATCGGCTGCGCGGTGATCCGTACCAGTTTTTCGCGGGCAAGATCATGCAGTTGCAAGCGCTCGACGCGCTGGACGCGCCGCCGAGTCCCGCATGGCAGGGTGAGGTCGCGCATCAGATCCTTGAGGAATGGCACAGGGCCGATCCCAAACCGCCAATCGTCGAGATAATGAAGCGAGTGTTCGAGGAGCGAAACGTCCACCCGCTTATGCGCGGTCTGTGGCAACCACGCCTAGAGCGCGCTCTCGAATGGGTGGAACATGAAGTCGCTGGTTACGGCGATCGCGAGGTTGTCGCTGTCGAAGCGTGGGGCGAAATGCAGGTCGACGGTGTGCGAATTCACGGAAAGATCGACCGGCTTGACCGGTATGCCGATGGGACGCTGGCTATCGTCGATTACAAGACCGGCTCGCCGCCGTCGTCGAAGATGGTCGAACAGGGATACGCCCTGCAGCTCGGACTGCTCGGGATGATGGCGGAGCGGGATGGCTTCAAGGCGGCATCGGGCGAAGCGACCGGGTTCGAATACTGGTCGCTCGCCAAGACCAAGACCGATGCCAACCCGTTCGGCTTCGGATACGTAGAGACACCGCTCAAGGTCGGAAGCAAAAGGAGCGGCCTGCCACCGGAAGATTTCCTACCGACGACCGCAGCTTATCTGGATGGTGCGATTGCGGCCTGGATCAAGGGCGATGAGCCCTTCACCGCGCGGCTCAATCCCGATTATCCGGGTTACGATACCTATGACCAGCTCATGCGGCTGGACGAGTGGCTCCCACATATGGACGTGGAAGGGGAAGAGGCGTGAGCGGCCAGGTTTATCCGCTCGTCGGTCATCAGCGCGACGCGGTCGATCCGCGGGAG
The DNA here is from genome assembly GCF_044543405.1 of Qipengyuania sp. NPDC077410. Taxonomy (NCBI): domain Bacteria; kingdom Pseudomonadati; phylum Pseudomonadota; class Alphaproteobacteria; order Sphingomonadales; family Erythrobacteraceae; genus Qipengyuania; species Qipengyuania sp. NPDC077410. Next base: position 768,333 of record NZ_JBITWB010000002.1, read on the forward strand.
AGTGTTTGGCTCTCCGCAAGTGCAGGTACAGGCAAGACGCAGGTGCTCTCTGCGCGGGTCCTTCGCCTGTTGCTCGAACCGGGCGCCGATCCTTCGCAAATCCTGTGTCTGACCTTCACCAAGGCGGGGGCTGCCGAAATGGCGGTTCGCGTGAATGAAGTCCTAGCGCGGTGGGTTCGCCTGCCGGATGAAGTGCTGGCCGAGGAACTGGCCAATCTGGGCTCGCCGACCGATCCGGAAACCCGTTCCCGCGCGCGGTCGCTGTTTGCACGGGTTCTCGACTGTCCCGGTGGCGGGCTGAGGATCGATACCATCCATGCCTTCGCCCAGTATCTGCTCGCAGCGTTTCCCAATGAAGCGCAAATCCTGCCCGGCAGCCAGCCGATGGAAGATCGTGACCGGGACCTCCTGAGCCTCGATGTTCTCGCTGAACTCCTCGAAAACGGCGAACTGATCGTGCGCGAGGCGGTGGCAGAGATGAGCCGCCGCAAGGGGGCGGATGCCGTACGCGGCTGGCTGATGAAATGCGCCGGGTATCTCGACACATGGTACCAGCCCGACTGGCAGGGCGATCTCACTGCGCCGGTGCGCCGGATGCTAGACATTCCATTCGATGCTGGAGCAGATTGGGTCGCTGAAGCCTGCACCGACGGTGAATTTCCTGTCAGCGCTCTTCTGGCTTGCAGTCGCATCAACGCGGAGTGGAATACCGCCACTGGCCTGAAGAGCGCCGATTTCGCCGCGGGATGGCTGGCCGCAAGTCCCGCTGCCCGTCTTACCGAAATCGATGGCTTCTTCGGCACATTGCTTACGCAGAAAGGCGAGCCGAAGAGCTTGGCCAATCTCGAAAAGATCGATCCCGCGTATGGCGGATATATAGCCGATGTCGTGGACGGTATTGCCTCAGTCGCGCAGCGTCGTGCGCTGCGTGACCTCGCCGATTTTCTTGTGCCCCAACTCACGGCTGGCCGCGCATTTGCTTTCGAGTGGGAGGCGGCCAAGGCGCGCGAAGGGCTTGTCGATTTCGACGATCTTATTGCCCGTGCCGCGAACCTGCTTTCTAACACGGCAATGGCTGACTGGATCCGCTACAAGCTGGATCGCAGTTTCGACCATATCCTCGTCGATGAAGCGCAAGATACCAATCGGGCGCAGTGGCAGATCATAGAGGCTTTGACCGACGATTTCTTCAGCGGCGAGGGCGCGCGGGGGAATGCAGTGCGCACGATTTTCACCGTCGGCGATTTCAAGCAGGCAATCTTCGGCTTCCAGGGCACCAGCCCGAAGAATTTCAGGGACGCCCGGGATCGTTTCGCCGAAAGCATGCGGAAAACAGCGGATGCGGCTGCCGACCTGCGAGGGGGGCCGTATCCGCGCTATCTGCGCGAATACGGGCTCGGTCAAAGCTTCCGTACCGCGGACAATGTTCTCGATTTCGTCGACAGTGCCATTGCCGCGATCGGCAGCAAAGGACTGGGTCTCGATAGAGACGCAGAAGAGCACGAAGGTCAATCCCGTCCCGGCATGGTAACTCTCTGGAACCTGATCCACGCCGATAGCGGCATGGAAGAAGGCGAGGTCGACGAAGGCTGGTTGGGACGTCACGATCGTAAATTGGCCGACCGTATAGCGCAGCAGGTGCGACACTGGATGGATTCGGGCTTTCCCTTGGTGAAAGATCGACGCAAGGATGGTGCACCTCGGCGGGCTGGTCCGGGCGATGTCATGGTGCTCGTGCGCAAACGGCGCGATCTGGCTTCGCTCATAGTAGCGCGCCTTCACCGTCGGGGCGTACCCGTCGCAGGCGTGGACAGATTGCGATTGGGAAATCCGCTCGCCGTCAAGGATCTGATGGCAACCATCCGGTTTGCGGCACAGCCGCTTGACGACCTGACCCTCGCATGTGTGCTCGTATCCCCGCTGATCGGCTGGTCTCAGGACGAACTGCTCGAGTACGGCTATCGCGCCAAGAATGTCCGCCTGTGGGAACACCTGCGTAATAGCGACGCGCCTCGCGTCGGGGAAACCATGGCAATCCTGCGCGAAATCCTTCGCCGGGCGGATTTCGACACTCCGCAGCAATTGCTTCACTGGATCTTGATCGGCCCGATGGATGGACGCCGGAAGCTTGTCGCGCGGCTGGGGCGTGAAGCGAACGATCCGATCGATGAATTGCTCAATGCGGCCAACGCCTACGCTGCAAGTCATATCGCAAGCCTGCAGGGCTTTATCCAATGGTTCGACGCTGGCGAGGGCGAAATCAAGCGAGACGCGGACGAGGGCGGCGATCAGGTTCGCGTCATGACGGTGCATGGTTCGAAAGGGCTCCAGGCCCCCATCGTCGTCCTCGCCGATGCGGCAATAGGCCCGGACGGTGCGCGCGATCTCGAGCTGGAGGAAACGCCGCTGGGGCACGTCGAGCCGCGGCGTATTCCCTTGCCGGGGTTGACCAAGGACCAGAAAGTCGGCCGGTTGCAAGTCGCGGAAGAGCGCGCTGCTGCAGCCGAAATGGAAGAACACTGGCGTCTGCTTTACGTCGCCATGACGAGGGCGGAGGAAGCGCTATTCATCGGAGGTTCGCTCGGTCCCCGCGACTTGAAGCGTGGCCAGGCGCACGAAGATAGCTGGTACGCACGGCTGAAGCCTCTCTTCGGCAATGAGCCGCTAGCCGATGATCTGTGGGGTTCGCGTTGGGAATGGGGCGAACTGACCAAGGAAGCCCCGCTCGAAAGTGTATCGGCGGCAGAGCCCGTCACCGCACTTCCTGCATGGGCAGTAAATCCGGTCGGGCCGGAACCGCGTCCGCCCCGGCCACTTGCCCCTTCTGGTCTTGGTGAGGTGGAGGGAAGCGATCCGCCCCTGCCGCCAACACATGCAGCCGACGCCGCCCGCAGGGGCACGCTGATCCATGCGCTTCTCGAACGATTGCCGCTTGTGGACGAAGACGATCGCAACGCGCGCGGATTATCTTGGCTCGCGCGGCAAGCGCCCGATCTCGATGAGCATGAACGTGCGGACATTCTCGAGCGGGCACTGACGGTATTGGGAGATCCGCACTTTGCACCGGTCTTCGGGCCGCAGGCTCTTGCCGAAATCCCGCTTGCTGCGGCAGTGAATGGGCAGGTGGTGATGGGGACCGCCGACCGGCTCCTCGTCACCCCCGAAAAGGTCACGGTCGTCGATTTCAAAACGGCGAGACGTCCGCCATTATCGGTCGATGCCATTCCCGACAGCACGATGAAGCAGATGGCAGCATATGCGGCGGCGCTGGAAGCGATATACCCTGGTCGGCAGATCGAGGCCGCCGTTCTCTATACCCAGACACCGCAGCTCTTCGCCTTGCCCGGCGAAAGACTTGCCGCTTACAAGAGCGCGTTTGCGGCTCCGCAGGAAAGTTTTGTGCTGCCGCCAGTTGAGTAAATACATGCGCAGCCCACATTGGGTGCCGAAGAAATACAGGAGATTTCCAATGGCCACCACCGCCGTTACCGACGCCAGTTTCAAGTCGGACGTCCTTGAAAGCGAGAAGCCCGTGCTCGTGGACTTCTGGGCCGACTGGTGCGGACCATGCAAGATGATCGCACCTGCCCTCGAAGAACTGAGCGAAGAACTGGGCGACAAGGTGACGATCGCGAAGATGGACATCATGGAAAATCCCGATGTTCCGGGTTCCATGGGCGTGCAGTCGATCCCTTATCTTGTCTTGTTCAAGAATGGCGAGCCCGCTGCGCAGATGCGCGGTGCCGCCCCGAAAGGCCAGCTAAAGCAATGGCTTGAGGGCGAACTTTAGTCCAATTTAGAATATAGTTCGGCCAGCTCGTCCCACAGGGTCGGGCTTGCTGCACCCAGCAGGCCCGTTCGGCCCACCTCGTCCACGCGATAGGGTGAGCCGTCGGGCCTTGCCGCTTTTCCGCCAGCTTCGTTCAGCCACAGAACGCCAGCGGCGTGATCCCAGGCAAGCGTGCGCTCGAAGATCGATACGTCGTTCACGCCGAGCGCGAGACGAGGATACTGCTCCGCCGCGCAATAGGGAATGTCGACCAGATCGTACATCGGCGCGATGTGCCGCCTGGTCCCATCTCGCCGCGCATCGTCCATGAAAACAAGCGAAATGGCAGCTATCGGCGGGATCTGGCCCGTCGGACGAGCGACGACCGTTTCCCCATTCACGCTCGCACCTTTGCCCTCGTGTGCAACGCAGAAGCGGCCCGTGAGGCAGTCAAAAATCCAGCCCGACCGGGCCACGCCCCCTTCTGCGCGGGCGATGATGATGCCGAAGGGCGGTTTGCCCGCGGCGAAATTGCGTGTGCCGTCAATCGGATCGACGATCCAGCATGGCCGATCCAGCCGATCGAGTATCGACGGGTCCGCATGCGCCGTCTCTTCGCCCACGAATGCGAGAGTTCCGTCGATAGCGGATAGCCCTTCGCGAAGCAGCGCTTCGCTATCCTTGTCCGCGATCGTAACGGGGTCGTTGCCGCCCTTGTCTTCCACATCGCCGGTCGCAAGGTTCTGGTAACGCGGCAGGATCGCCTGCTCCGTCACGCGTTGCATCAAGGCGAGGATCGCCTCGTTAAGCGCCCGATCTTCGGAGGTGAGCGGAAGAGTCACGAACGATAATCCGCGTTTATCGAAATATATCCGTGCGTCAGGTCGCAGGTCCAGACCGTCGCGCGGCCATCGCCCACACCGAGATCGACATCGATGCGAATATCCTGACCCTCGAGATGCTTGGCAACTGGTGCTTCGTCATAATCTGCGAGCGGTTGGCCGTCCTTGGCTGCCCAAGTGCCGCCAAAGCCGATCGATAGCCGGTCGCGATCGGCAGGCTCACCAGCCTTGCCGACGGCCATAACGACCCGGCCCCAGTTCGCGTCCCCCCCCGCAATGGCGGTCTTCACCAGCGGCGAATTCGCTATGGCGAGGCCGACATGGCGAGCGCTAGCGGCGTCGGCCGCGCCGGTCACCGCTATCTCGATGAACTTTTGTGCTCCTTCTCCGTCGCGCACGACCAGATGCGCCAGTTCGCGGCAGATACCGAGAAGGGCGGCGTAAAACGCATCCGCCCCATCGTCATCCCAGGACGAGAGTGCCGGATTGCCAGCCTTCCCAGTGGCAAACAGGAGAACCGTGTCGCTGGTGGAGGTATCGCCATCGACGGTGATGCAGGAGAATGTTGCCTCATTTGCCTTGGACAACATTTCCTGAAGAAAAGCCGGATCGACAGCGGCGTCCGTAAAGACATAGCCTAGCATCGTCGCCATGTCCGGCGCGATCATGCCGCTGCCCTTGATGAAGCCGGCGAGTTCCACGCGGGTTTGGGCGAGCATGGCGGAAGCGGAGGCACCCTTGGTGAACGTATCGGTCGTGCCGATGGCGCTGGCCGCATCTTCCCAGCGGCATGGCGCTGCAACCAGTGCAGCTTCGATCCCTGCCTGGGCCTTGTCCTTGGGCAGGGGAACGCCGATCACGCCGGTTGAAGACACGAACACCTCGCTCGGATCGCAATCGAGTGCAGAGGCGACCTGCGCCATGATCTGTTCCACCGCTTCGCGTCCGCGATAGCCGGTGAAGGCGTTGGAATTGCCAGCGTTGACGATAAGCGCCCGGGCCCGGCCCAGCCTCGCTTGTTCCCGACCGAGTTCGACCTCGCTAGAAGCGCAGGCGCTGCGCGTGAAGACCCCCGCCACGGCAGTGCCGGGGCAAAGCTCGACATAGGTCAGGTCGCACCTGTCCCACGCCTTGTATCGCGCGCGGGCGATACGCAGCGTTACACCGTCGATCTGCGGCATGTCAGGGAAAGGGCGGGCGAGGGGAGAGCGTTCGAGATCCATGAACCATGCCGAATAGGCGCAGAGGCGCGTCGGGTAAACGGTCAACCGGGGTGGACGTGCGCGGCGACACGCCCTATCTGAACGATGCAATGCTTCGTCGCCTGATTACCCTGCTTGCGATCCTGTCCGGCCTTACTGCTGCCGGCGCGCCTGCGCATGCGGTTGTTTACGATGCGGCATCCGGGGTCGAACTGGCGGCCAAGGCGGAAAAAACCTGCAAAGGCGATGCCTGCAGGTGCACCGATGCCGATCGCCAGACCTTCGATCTGCCCCGGGAAAAGAACCCCAGCAAGCCGGTGACCGTCATCACGGTTTTCATTCCGACTGTGCAGATGGGTATCGACCGCGCCTGCGAATAGGCTGCCGGTTCAGTTCCAGATTTCCGTTCGGCACGAGCAGCGTGCGCGGACGTTCACCCCATAGAATTCATCCGGAAGGCTCAGGGCCCCTCACATGTTCAATACGCTCATGAAATCGATGTTCGGTTCGTCGAACGAACGTTACGTCAAATCACTTGGTAAAATCGTCGCACAGATCAACGCGCTCGAACCGCAATTGCAGGCGCTTTCCGACGAGGAACTCGCCGCCCAAACCGACAAGTTCCGCGGCCAGCTGGCCGATGGCAAGACGCTGGACGATATTCTTCCCGAAGCCTTCGCCACCGTACGCGAGGCATCGGTCCGGGTGCTGGGCATGCGGCACTTCGACGTGCAGATGGTGGGCGGTATCGTCCTCCATCGCGGCGAAATTTCGGAAATGCGCACCGGTGAAGGCAAGACGCTGGTCGCGACACTGGCAACCTATCTGAACGCGATCGAGGGCAAGGGCGTTCACGTCGTGACCGTGAACGATTACCTCGCCGCGCGCGACGCGGAATGGATGGGCCGCCTGCACCGCTTCCTCGGCCTGACGGTGGGCGTGATCGTGCCCAATCTTGCCGAACCGCAGCGCCGCGATGCGTATAATTCCGACATTACCTATTCGACGAATAACGAACTGGGTTTCGATTACCTGCGCGACAATATGAAACACGAGCGCGGCCAGATGGTGCAGCGTCCGTTCAATTACGCGATCATCGACGAGGTGGACTCCATCCTCATCGACGAGGCGCGTACGCCGCTGATCATTTCCGGGCCGACCGAGGACAAGTCCGACCTCTACATCTCGATCGACGAGGTGGTGAAGACCTTCCCCGAAGACTGGTACGAGAAGGACGAGAAGCAGCGCAGCATCCAGCTGACCGAAGAAGGCACCGAAGAGGTCGAGAAGCTGCTGATCGAAAAGGGCCTGCTGGAGTCGGAAAATCTCTACGACGTGGAGAACACGCAGGTCGTGCACCATCTCGACCAGGCCCTGCGCGCCGTGCACATGTTCAAGAAAGACATCGATTACATCGTCAAGGACGACAAGGTCGTCATCATCGACGAGTTTACCGGCCGCATGATGGACGGTCGCCGCTGGTCGAACGGCCTGCACCAGGCGGTGGAGGCCAAGGAGGGCGTGAAGATCGAGCCTGAGAACCAGACGCTCGCTTCTATCACCTTCCAGAACTACTTCCGCATGTATCCCAAGCTGTCGGGTATGACCGGTACCGCCGCCACCGAAGCTGCCGAATTCTGGGACATCTACAAGATGAACGTGGTCGAGATACCGACCAATGTTCCCGTCGCCCGCATCGATGAGGACGACGAATTCTACAAGAACACGCAGGACAAGTTCAAAGCCATCGCCAAGGCGATCGCCGAGAAGAATGCCATCGGACAGCCGGTGCTGGTCGGCACGGTGTCGATCGAAAAGTCGGAAATGCTCAGCGAATTCCTGCGGCAGGAAGGCGTTCATCACGAAGTTCTCAACGCGCGCCAGCACGAGCGCGAAGCGCATATCGTGGCGCAGGCAGGGCGCATCGGTGCCGTGACCATTGCGACCAACATGGCTGGCCGCGGTACCGACATCCAGCTGGGCGGCAACGTCGATTTCCGGATCGACGACGAGCTGGGCGACATGGAAGATGGCGCCAAGAAGGATCTGGAAAAGGATCGGATCAAGGCGGAAGTTGCAGCCGAGCGCCAGAAGGTGCTCGATGCAGGCGGCCTGTTCGTGCTCGGCACGGAGCGCCATGAAAGCCGCCGCATCGACAACCAGTTGCGCGGCCGTTCGGGACGCCAGGGCGACCCGGGCCTGAGCCGGTTCTATCTGTGCCTAGAAGACGATCTGCTACGCATCTTCGGTCCGGACACGCTGTTTGCCAAGATGATGAATTCGAATCTGGAAGACGGCGAAGCCATCGGGTCCAAGTGGCTTTCCAAGGCCATCGAAACCGCCCAGAAAAAGGTCGAGGCGCGGAACTATGAGATCCGCAAACAGGTCGTCCAGTACGACGACGTGATGAACGATCAGCGCAAGGTCATCTATGAACAGCGCGCCGAAATCATGGACAGCGAAGCGGTCGATGATGTGGTGGTCGACATGCGTCACGATGCGATCAATTCGCTGGTGGGCGAAGCGTGCCCTCCCGGCTCCTATCCCGAGCAGTGGGATATCGCCGGCCTGAAGGAGCGCGTCGGCGAAGTTCTCGGCATCGACGTCCCCATCGAACAATGGGTCGACGAAGATCAGGTCGAACCGGAGATTATCGAGGAACGACTGGCGGCAGAAGCCGACACGATCATGGACAACAAGATCGCGGCGGCGGACCCGGGCCTGTGGCGTCGTATCGAGAAAAGCGTGCTGCTGCAGGAACTTGACGGTCAGTGGAAAGATCACCTCGCAACTCTCGACGCCTTGCGCCAGGTAGTGGGGCTGCGTGCTCATGCGCAGAAGCAGCCGCTGAACGAGTACAAACAGGAAGCCTTCAGCCTGTTCGAGAGCATGCTCGACAATCTGCGCGAGACGGTGACCAACAAGCTGATCAGGCTGGAACTGGTGGAGCCGGCACCGCTGCCCCAGATAGACCTGCCCGACCTTCCCGATTTCCTGACCGGCCATATCGATCCGCTGTCGGGTCTCGACGATTCGAACGATGGCGATGGTTCGGCCAGCCGCGCCGCGCTGTTCGGCGCCCTGGCGGGCAGCCCTCGTGCCGCCGTGGGGCCGGGCGGCTCTGCCAGCGACAACCCCTATGCGGGAATGGAAATCAGCCGAAATTCGCCGTGTCCGTGTGGATCGGGCAACAAGTACAAGCATTGTCACGGGGCCATCAGCGCCGGATCGACGGTCTGATCGAACCGTCGCGCCGCCTGTGGCGAAATATCAGCTAGTATGTTGGACGGGGGCCGTGGACGATCACGGTCCCCGTTCATTCATTTCCGGGCATAGGCCTCGGTTCGGATTGGGGTTGCACCTATGGCCGCATTGATTGCGGGATTTTTCGTTACGGCGCTGCTCTATGCGAGCGTCGGGTTTGGCGGCGGGTCGACCTATACGGCTTTGCTTGCCCTATCGGCGGTCGACTATCGTGTGCTTCCGCTTCTTTCGCTTGCCTGCAACATCGTGGTCGTCGCAGGCAGCACGGTGCGATTTGCGCGCGCGGAGATAACGCCCTGGCGCGGAGCGATAATCCTGACAGCGATCGCTGCGCCGGCAGCATTCCTGGGTGGTCTGACGCCTATCGGCCAATCCGCATTCCTTGCCATACTGGGTGCGAGCCTGCTGCTGACCGCGCTGACGCTGGTGCTTCCGTCGCGGGCAAGCGCAAATTCCGAACCGACACCCTTGGCGCGGTTCATGCCGTTGCTGGCCGTTCCGCTTGGCTATCTGGCCGGCCTGGTCGGCATTGGCGGCGGCATCTTCCTGGCGCCGTTTCTTCACCTGACGAAGTGGAACAGCGCGCGAGCCATAGCGGCGACGGCAAGCCTGTTCATTCTGGTCAATTCCCTGTTCGGGCTGGCCGGACAATTGCTGAAAGGCGGCGCAGAGCGATTGGGGGCGGCGGTGGACCTTGGCCTGCCCCTGCTGATCGCCGTCGCCATCGGAGGCCAGATCGGCAGCTTCCTTGCGCTGAAATATCTGCCCCAGCGCTGGATCCGCCTCGGCACCGCAGCGCTCACCGGCTGGGTAGGCGCGCGTCTGCTGCTGAATTTGTGAGAATAGTGGTCATCTGAATTAGCCGTCGCGTCAATTGGCGAGCGGCAATCGCACTTCAAAGGTGCTGCCTTCGCCAGGCAGGCTCTTCTGAAGCACGATCTCGCCGCCATGCAGCTCGACGAGCTGTTTCACCAGTGCGAGACCGATGCCCAGTCCTTCGCCCACGACGCCCAGCCCGTTGTCGGACTGTTCGAACATGTTGAATATCTGGGCCTGCTGTCCGGGCGGTATGCCGATGCCGTTGTCGGATATTTCGATGATCGCGAAGCCATCGGCTTTCGAAACCTTGACTCCGATGTCACCGCCTTCGGGCGTATAGCGCGCCGCATTACCGACTATGTTGCTGATGATCTGAATAAAACGCGCCGGATCCACCTCGAGAGTGATGGCATCGTCCGGTGTCTCGACGGTCAGGCGGTGATTGGCAGCGACGATGGCCGGCTCCGCAAGCTCCAGAGCGGCCGGCAGCACCTCGTCGAGGCCGACCTTTTGTTTTCTCAGCAATATCTTGCCGCGTTCGATCCGGTTTATGTCGAGCAGATCGTCCACGAGGCGGGTGACATGGTTGAGGTTCTGCCGCATCGAGAGGCGCACCTGGCTCAGGTCTCGCCCGCTATTCCCGCGATCCAGTATGTTGAGGCCGGATGAAAATACCGCCAGCGGATTGCGCAGTTCGTGGGCAAGCACGGCCAGAAACCGGTTCTTCTGCTGATTGGCGGCTTGCAGTGCGGCGCTCAGTTTCGCCAGTTCGTCACGCTGGGCGGTGATCTGGCGGCGCTGGTTGTACAGATCGAGAAAAACGTTCGCCTTGGAACGCAGGACGTCTGCTTCGATCGGCTTCTGGATGAAATCGACAGCGCCGGCTTCATATCCGCGGAAACGACGCGCCTCATCGCCCGATCCCGCTGTCACGAAGATAATGGGGATGTGCCGCGAACGCTCGTTGGCGCGCATGAATTCGGCCAGTTCGAAGCCGTCCATGCCCGGCATCTGGACGTCGAGCAACGCGAGCGCGTATTCGTTGGCGAGCATCAACTCGAGCGCTTCTTCGCCGCTTTGCGCCTTGTCCAGATCCAGGCCTTCGCTTGCGAGGAGCGCCTCGAGCGCCAGCAGGTTCTCTTCGAGATCGTCGACGAGCAGGAATTTGACGGGATCGGTCATTCTTCGAGCATCGCTTGCAGAGCATTGGGGATGTCGTCCAGCCTTATCGTAAGTGCTGCGGGGCATGCGGCGAGGGCCGCTTCGGGCATGGTGGCGACTTCCGCGGTCGCCGGGTTCTGTACGAACCCGCGGCCGCCGGCCTCACACACGGCCTTCAACCCTTTGGCGCCATCCTGGTTCGCGCCGGTTAGGACGATCGCCGCAAGCGCCGATCCAAATGCATCGGCCGCAGTCTCGAACAGGACGTCGATGGCGGGGCGCGAGTGATTGACGGCTTCGTCGGACGACAGCGCGAGTGTTTCCGCGGTTTCCACCAGAAGGTGATAGTCGGGTGGGGCGAAATAGATCATGCCGGGCGCAAGCGGCTCCTTGTCCTCTGCTTCCTTGACCTCGAGGCGGCATTTGCGCGCGAAGAGATCGACAAGGGCATTGTCCTTGCGCGGCGGAATGTGAACGACCACCAAGACCGGCGCTGGGAAATCCGCAGGCAGGTCCGGCAGCACATGCGAGAGCGCCTGAACGCCTCCGGCGGACGCCCCGATGACTACTGCTCGCAGGCTCATCGCGACGCCTTCCGGTAAATCTTCTCTTCGCGAACGAATTCGGAGAAGAGATGTGCATGTGCCGAAAAGCGCAGGCTTTCCTTCGAGCCGACGCCGAGAAACCCGCCACGGACCAGCGCGTCGCCAAACAGTCCGACGACGCGATCCTGCAGTTCGCGATCGAAATAGATCAGCACGTTGCGGCACGAGATCAGATGCATTTCGCCGAACGCGGCATCGGTCACGAGGCTATGGTCGGAAAAGACGGTGCGTTCGCGCAGGGACTTGTCGAACACGGCCCGGTCGTAATTCGCGGTATAGTAATCGGACAAAGACGTGTGTCCGCCCGACAGCCGGTGGTTTTCCGTGAAGAGCCTGATACTTTTGAGGGGGTATACGCCCGCTTGCGCTGCCTTGAGCGCGGTGGGGTTGATGTCGGTCGCGTAAAAGATCGTCCGTTCGGCCAGACCTTCCTCGGCGAAGAGGATCGCAAGCGAATAAAGTTCTTCACCATGGCTGCACCCTGCGACCCACACCTTGAGCGAGGGATAGGTGCGCAGGTGCGGCACCACCTTTTCTCGAAGGGCCCGGAAGTAGGACGGGTCGCGAAACATTTCGCTGACCTGGACAGTCAGAAAATTCAGCAATCGGGGCAGGATCGTCTCGTCATGAAGAACGGCGGACTGCATCTCCGATATGCTGTCATAGCCCCATTGCGTGCGCGCTTGCAGCAGGCGCCGCTTGATCGATGCGCGGGCGTAATGCCTGAAATCGTAATGATAATGGCGATATACAGCATCCAGCAAAAGCTGGATCTCGATATCTTCGATACTGTCCGCCATCAGCGAGGCATCCAGACGCGCACCAGCGAGAGCAGTTTGTCGACGTCGATCGGCTTGGCCATGTAGTCGTTTGCGCCGGCATCGATGCATTTCTGCTGGTCGTCCGGCATGGCCTTGGCCGTGAGCATCACGATCGGCAGTTTGGTCCATTGCGAATTGTCCCGGATCGCACGAGCGGCGGTCAGCCCGTCCATGACCGGCATCATTACGTCCATCAGGACAAGGTCGATCTGCTTGTCGGGATCGCCTTCACCCTCGGCAAGGGCGTCGAGAGCTTCCTGGCCGTTGCGCGCGATCCGCGTGAGGGCCCCGCGAGGTTCCAGAACACTTGTCAGCGAATAGACATTACGCACATCGTCTTCGACGATCAGAATTCGCTTTCCTTCCAGTGCGGCGTCGCGGTGACGGGCTTTCTCGATCATCTGGCGCTGTTCGGGCGGAAGTTCGGAGACGACCCGGTGGAGAAACAGCGAGACTTCATCGAGGAGACGTTCGGGAGATTTCGCTCCCTTGATGATGATCGAGCTTGAATAGCGGCGAAGGCGTTGCTCTTCCTCTGTCGACAGGTCGCGCCCGGTGTAGACGATCACTGGCGGTAGCGGCGCTTCGCCTTCTTCGCTCAGGGTTTCCAGCAAGGTAAAACCCGAGGCGTCGGGCAGCGAGAGATCGAGGACCATGCAGTCGTACTGACCATCCCGCAGTTCCTCCAGGCACTCGGCCGCCGTGCCGACCCCGACTGTCTCCACGTCCTGCGATCCAAGTAGCTCCCCGACCGCATCACGCTGAACCTCGTCGTCCTCCACGATCAGCACGCGCCGCATCCGGGACGCGAGCTTTTCCTGAAGACCGGCGAGCACTTCGGCGAGCTGTTCGCGCGGCGCAGGTTTCTCGAGAAAGCCGATCGCGCCTAATGCCAGCGCCGTCTGGCTCTGATCCGAACCGGAAATCACGTGAATGGGAATATGCCGCGTTTCTTCCTGATGCTTCAGGCGATCGAGCACGGTAAGACCGGACTGATCGGGCAGGCCGATATCCAACACGATCGCACTTGGACGGTAATCCCGGGCGAGATCGATCGCTTCCTGTGCCGTCCCGGCAACAATGCACTGGAACCCCAGTTCGCGCGACAGTTCGCAAACGATGCCGGCGAAGGTCGTGTCGTCCTCGATGACGAGCAGCAGCCGCTTGCCTTCCGCAAGGGCATCGCGATCGTCGTCGAGCATGGCGGGCTTGGCTGGCGCGGTTCGCGGCTTCGTTGGAGGTAACGCGGCCGGGGTGGGCGCGTCGTCACGGGTGACCGGCATCGGCTGACGCGACGCAACCTTGGCAGGATCGTAGGTTACCGGCACACTCACTACGAAAGTGCTGCCTTTGCCTTCTTCGCTTTCGAGCCTGATGGTGCCGCCCAGAAGGCGCACGAGTTCGCGCGAGATCGACAGGCCGAGCCCAGTGCCGCCGAATTTGCGGCTGATCGTACCGTCGGCCTGCTGGAATGCTTCGAAGATCGCCTCGCGCTGACCTTCGGCGATGCCGATGCCGGTGTCGGTGACGGCAAGCTCGACCATGTCTTCCGATCCGGAGGCGATCGACAGTCGGACGCTTCCCTTCTCGGTGAATTTGAGCGCGTTCGACAACAGGTTCTTGAGCACCTGCTCGAGCCGCAACCGGTCGGTCTCGATCGATCTTGGGGCGTCGGGCGCCACGGTAATATCGAGTTCCAGCCCGCGCTGCTGCGCAACCGGTTCAAACACCTTGCGCAGGTCCCCAGCAAGCCGTTCGATTGCAACCGGCGCTGCTTCGATCTCCACGTGGCCGGCCTCGATCTTGGAAAGGTCCAGGATGTCATTGATCAGCGTCAGGAGATCGTTGCCCGAAGACTCAATCGTGCGGGCGAATTTCACTTGTTCGTCCGACAGATTGCCGTTCGAATTGTCGGCCAGAAGCTTGGACAGGATCAGCAGCGAGTTGAGCGGGGTGCGCAATTCGTGGCTCATATTGGCCAGAAAATCGGATTTGTACTGGCTCGCCTGTTCCAGTTCACGCGCCTTCAGCTCAAGCGAGGCGGCAGCGCGACCCAATTCGTCGCGCTGGCCCTCAAGCGTCTGGGCCTGTTCTTCGAGCTGGCTGTTGGTCTGTTCAAGCTCGACCTGCTGCAGTTCGAGGCGCGCCTGCGATTCCTTGAGCGCATTGCCCTGTTCCTCGAGCTCCTCGTTGGAGACCCGCAATTCCTCGCTCTGGGCCTGAAGCTCGCCCGCCTGCCGCTGCGTTTCCTCCAATGCGTCCTGCAAACGCTCACGGAACCGCGCCGATCGCAAGGCGATGCCCACCGCGCCCGACACCGTTTCGAGCAATTCGAGCACGCGCTCGTCGACCTCTTCGAAGAAGCCGAGCTCCATGACGGCATTCACGCGCCCATCGGAAAAGGCAGGCGCTACGACCAGATGCCGCGGTGTTTCGCTGCCGAGCGCCGATCCGATCTTCAGGTACCCTTCGGGCAGGTTGGTCAGCGTCGTCGCTCGTGCATCCGCCGCGACCTTTCCAAGCAGCCCTTCGCCAGGCTCAAACGCTTCGGGCACTCCGGCCTCATCCGGCACGCCAAGCATGGCAACTCTATTGAAGGCGCCGCCTTCGCTCTTGAAGAGTGCACCAGCGACCGCGTCCGTGCGATCGGCGAGGAATGTCAGAATGGCTGCCGCTAGCTGAGGGACGGTCTTCTCACCCCGCATGGCCTCGCCAAGTTCGACCTGTGCGGTCTGCATCCAGCGCTGACGCTCGCGGTTACGATTGGTGCGGACCATCAGGACGAAGATCGCAATTGTCAGGGCGATGCCGATCAGGCTGGTGACAATGGCGCTGACGACAGCGGTGCGCGATGCTGCGGCAAGTTCCTCGACCCGTTGCTGGCGCTCGCGCACTTCCTCGCGTTTCATCTGCGCCAGTTGGTCGCGGATTGCGTCCATGGCGATCTTGCCGCGCTCACTAACGGTCAGATCGATGGCTTGCGCGATACCTTCATTGCGCCGCGTCTGGATGGCGCGTGCGGAAAAGCGGAACTTGTTCTCGATCGCAGAACGGAGCCGTTCGACATTGGCACTCTGAACACTGCTTGCCCGGGTCAACGATTCAAGCGTCGTCAGATTGTCGCGCGCGGTGCTGACCCCATCGTAATATGGCTCGAGAAAATTGCCCTCGCCGGTAAGGAGATAGCCGCGCTGCCCAGTCTCGGCGTCCAGACTTGCCGCCAGCAGTTCGTCGAGAGTGCTCAACACTTCGTGCGTATTGCGGATTCGCGCTTCGTTGGCGCGCATGTCGTTCACGTTGGAATAGGCGGCGAAAGCGCTGATCAGGAAAAACCCGACACCGATCAGCAGCCCGCCGATCGTCCATCCATTCGCGGAATTACGAAACAACCGCGCATATGCTGTATTTTTCAAAGAAACGGCGCCTTAAGGAAATTCGCGCCCGCCTTAGCGAGGCCCGTTGACGGTTATCAAACAAATTTCGCGATTTATCTGATGGCGACCCGGAGAAAAGGTGGCGCGGATCCCATGTGTATTTCGAATTTTGTTTAGCAAGCAGTGATCGAGAAAGTGTCGGCGAAGCAACCGCGCTGTGGCTTGGAAACGCCGACCATCCAGGAAGACAAATACGGAATCTTTGCGGTGGGCGATCGTTACCTCAGAGAATGAGCACCTTCGCAAGGAATCCGCTTCATCGCTGCAGCTCTATTTTTCTTTTTCAGACGATTGAGCGGCGCCTCGTGTCCAACCGGTCTTGTAGCGATCGAACCAGGCGAGGATCGCCGAGGCTTTTGCTGCGGATTGCGAGGGGCGGGCGGCGATGCCACCATGGCTGGCTCCGGGGACTTTGACCAGTGCCGTCGGAACGCCACGCAGGCTTAGCGCAGTGTAATACTGTTCGGATTCGCTGACGGGGGTGCGATAGTCCTCGCTTCCGACGACCACCAATGTGGGTGTCTCGACATCGCCAACGAGCGACAGCGGCGACAGGCGCCAGTAGGTTTGCGGATCTTCCCACGGCTGTGCGCCGATCCAGTATTTGCCAAAGAAGGAAGGGCCATCGGCAGTAAGCGCCTGGGTGGTCCAGTTGATGACCGGCTTTTGCGTTGCCGCTGCCTTGAATCGCCGCGTTTTGCCGACGATCCAGCTTGTCAGAACGCCCCCACCCGAACCGCCGGTGACGAACAGTTGGTCGGGATCGGCGATCCCGAGCGAGATTGCGCGATCGACGATAGACATGAGGTCGAAATAATCGTTGCCCGGATAGGCCTTGTCGATCTGATTGGCGAAATCTTCGCCATAACTGGTAGAGCCCCGCGGATTGGCGGACAGCACAGCGTAGCCTGCTGCCGCGTAGAGCTGATTGTCGGTCGAGAAATGCGGGCCGTAGGCCGCGAACGGACCGCCATGTATTTCGAGGATGAGTGGGACGCGCTGGCCTTCGACGTAATTCGGCGGCAAGGTCAACCAGCCTTCGATCTCGAGCCCGTCATGGCTTGATTGTGTCGCTATACGTCGAACTTCACCGAGAGATTTGACTGCTCTCAACGACCGGTTGAGATCCGTCAGAATGCGCGCTTCGCCGCGGGTACGAGCAAGCTGAACTTCGGCGGGGCGAATTGCGGTGCCCCCTGTGAAAGCGATCATATCATCGTCGGAAACCGAGAAGCTGCCGCCAGTATAGGGGCGGTCGAGGCCGCCGCCGGAAAGACCATCGACTACATCGCGCACCGAACCATCCAAGGCGATGCGAGCGACCCTCGTCTCACCGGAAATATCGTATTGCGCATAGATCCCGCGTCCATCGGCATCCCAGACGATACCCGCCGGGCTGAAATTCCAATCGGCTGTGAGGTTGCGGACATTCGATCCGTCGCGGTTCATGACATAGAGGTCGTTGTCCTCGTAGGCTCGCAATGCATCATCGAATCCGAGATAGGCAATCAGCTGCCCGTCAGGCGATACGACAGGATTGCCGTCCGGACCATCGCGATCGGTCAGCTGGCGAATTCCGCCGGACGCCACATCGAGCGCATAGACCTCACCTTCGACTGAATCGATTTCCCAATCGGCACGGCGGTTGGCACCGAAATATATCTTGGAGCCATCTGGCGACCAGCTAAGTGGGCCGCCATCATGGAAGCGGCCGAAGGTAAGCTGGCGCGGCGCGCCTCCCGTGCTCGGCACAACGAAGATCTTGTCGAAACCAGGTTCGAGATAGCCTTGGCCGTCAGCCCGGTAAGTCAGCAGATCGCGAATTTCGAGTGGCTCGGCCCAGTCTGCACCTTCCGGTTTGTCTGATGGCGCAGAGCCCAGCTTTGGGCCGTCATCCTTGACCAGCATCGTATAAGCAATCGACCGACCATCGGGCGACCAGGCCATACTCGAAGGGCTGGTAGGTAGTCCCGTCAACCGAACGGCATTGCCGCCCTCGATCCAGTGCACCCAAAGTTGCGGCCCGCCGCCTTCCGTGGACACATAGGCGATTCGGTCGCCGCTGGGCGACCACCGAGGGTTGAAAGCATCGCCATTGCGTCCGGCGAGCGGAGTTTCGCGACCGGTGCGCGTGTCGATCAACCAGATCGATCCAATCGCGCGATCGGACATGATGTCGTTCGACTGGCGCACATACGCAATGTAGCGCCCGTCGGGGCTGATTTGCGGATCGCTGGCGATGGCAAGATCGAACAGGTCGGCGCCGGTGAAGCGGCGCTCGGGCCCGCTGCGGGTGCTCCCCGTGGCAGCACGGGACATAGGAGTGGCCTGCTGGGACTGTGCATCGGGAGCAGCCGTTTGCTCAGGTTCGGGTTGCTGTGCGACGGCCATCTGCATCGGGAATGCGAGCAATGCCATGCTCATCACCAACTTGCCTGTGGCCATGCAGTATTCCTTTCCTTTGTTCGCCGATCTCGGGCGCTGGGTGTTTTGGAGCTTAGGCGAGTTTTCTTATCTGGTGCAATGATCAGCGTGCCCAACTCAGCATCGTGATGCGGAGCCGTTTCGCTCGTCCGGTATGAGAGCTCGTCGGAACATTCGGTGAGCCAGAGGTTAGAATTGGAGCCTTGTCCAAAACCAAGGCCATTCATCTGGGCGAAAATGCTTCGCCTCACTGTTTGAAGCAGTAGCTCACAAATGAGGTGGAAATTGATACGCTCAGTCTATGGTGCTTTAGCGGCTCTTACTTTGACATCCACAGGTTGCGGTGCGGCCCAGGATGCTAACAAAACGTCATCGCATGACACGGGTGAGACGGCGCCCGCAACGATGGGCCTGGACGCTTCCACCATGGAGCAGGTCCTCAACCGAGCCGAGAACCTTCCCAACATCCGCTCGCTCATCGTGATGCGGGGCGGTGAGGAACTTGTTGCGCGTCGGTTCCATGGCGGAGCCGCGCTAGACGATACTATTAACATCAAGTCTGCCTCGAAGTCGGTCATTGCGGCACTGGTAGGGATTGCGATCTACCGGGGCATTTTTGATGGCGTCGATCAGCCAATCCTAACCGAATTGTCGAGCCATGCCCCGCGAGAGGCCGATCCACGTCTCAGCCGTCTGACCATAGGCAATCTGCTTTCAATGCAGGCCGGATTGGAACGCACGTCGGGAGATAATTATGGCCGTTGGGTGTCGAGTCCGAACTGGGTTCGATATGCGCTCTCGCGGCCCTTCGTTGAAGAACCAGGCGGTGCGATGCTCTATTCGACCGGCAGCACCCATCTTCTGTCCGCCATGCTGACGGAGGCATCGGGTCGATCGACCTGGGCGCTGGCGCAGGCATGGCTGGCCGATCCGTTGAGTGTCGCCATCCCGCAGTGGGAACGCGATCCACAGGGAATTTACCTTGGCGGCAATCAAATGGCCATGAGCCCGCGCGGCATGGCGAAGTTCGGAGAACTCTACCGGCTCGGTGGGGCGATCGATGGGAAGCGCCTGCTGCCAGAGGAATGGGTCGAACTGAGTTGGAAGCCCCAGACGACTTCCCCCTGGAGCGGAGAGCAATATGGTTACGGATGGTTCATATCCGACGTCGGCGGACATGAGTTGTATTATGCGTGGGGATATGGAGGCCAAATGATCTATGTCGTGCCTGACCTCGAATTGACGGTGGTCATGACGTCCACAACGGATGTCGAGCGCGGAGGGCAACATATTGCCGCTCTGAGAAGCCTGCTTGCGGAGGGCATCGTCCCGGCCGCGAAAACCGGCGGAAGCTTTTAGTCCGTTACTATGTGCAGATGGCTTTAAAGCCCGCAGCCATGAAATCGGCCATACGTTGCTTCACCGCTTCGAAATCTTCGGATTGGCAAAGGCCATCGGACAATTTGTCGATGCGCCCCGTTCGCGCGAGCGTGAGTAGCAAGGCGCCGGACACGAAATGATAGCCCCAGAAAATATCGACCTTGTTGGCATCGGGCAGGGCGCGATTGATGATATCGACCAGCTTCAGGACAACCGGGTCGAAATTCTTGTCCATGAGTTTCGCGCCCCATTCGGGCGTATTGGCCACTTGCGATGCGAGCGCCCCATAATTGCGCCAGCCTTCGCCTCCTGTGCCATACAGGTTGAGGTCGGTGTCGAGAAAGGTGTGTAGCGCCCCTTCTACGGTAAGGTTGTCTTCGTTTGCCTTCTCGTATTCTTCCAGCGCTTTCATCCGCAATTCACGCGTCACTTCGGCGCGGCGCTCGAAAACGGCTTCGAAAAGGGTATCCTTGTCGTCAAAATAGTAATTCACCAGCGTATGGTGAACGCCTGCACGTTGGGCGACATCCTTCAGCGTCACCCCGTAAAGTCCATGTTTCGAGAAGAGATATTCGGCTTCGTCCAGGATCTGTTCGGTCGTCTCGGCACGCCGTTCCGCTTTGCTCAGCGGCTTTTTTCCGGGCTTCCTGGCTGCTGGCACGCTGTTACTCTTCCGCATGGACGCCGCATCTGCGGCCGCAAGGGTGATGGAACGCTCATGCATTGCAATATTCGTTGCGTAAGCGCAACTTGTCGATCTTCCCGGTTGGCGCCAAAGGCATCTGCGGCAATCGCACGACGTGATCGGGGATCCACCAACTAGCCACCCGACCGTCCAGCGCTGCCAGGAGTTCAGCGTCGGTAGGGGAATACCCATCGCGCAGTTCGACCAGCAACAGCGGACGCTCTCCCCACTTAGGGTCGCTGCGTCCGATGACCGCAGATTGCGATACGCAGGGAAGGGCGGAGATGACCGTTTCGATCTCGGTGGGATTGATCCATTCGCCACCTGACTTGATCAGGTCCTTAGAGCGCCCGGTGATGAGCACGGTGCCGTCCCGCTCGATCCTTGCGAGATCCCCGGTGTTGAACCAGCCGTCTGCGGTGGCCTGCCGTTCCTGCCCAAAATAACGATCGACCACCGCGGCGCCCCGGACCCAGAGGTGCCCTTCGACCTCCCGCTGCACGTCCAAAGGGTTGCCTTCGCTATCGGTAAGCCGCAAGTCGACACCGACGGCCGGGCGGCCGGAGGTGCGCGGATCGCGCGCCTCTGCACCTGGGGGCGTCGCCGTCCCTAGCGGCGATAATTCGGTCATGCCCCAAGTCGTCTGGACCTCGATCCCGCGCTGCTCGATCCGGTCCATCAACGCCTGCGACATGGGCGCGCCGCCGACCATGATGCGTTTAAGGCTCGGCAACTCAATTCCATTAGCATCGAGATGGTCCATCAGCCCGAGCCAGACCGTGGGCACGCCAACAGCGAATGTGACGCTTTCGTTCGCGATGAATCGCGCCAAGCTGGCACCATCTGCGTAGCGTCCTGGCAAAACCAGCTTTGCGCCAACGGCTGGGCAGGCAAAGGGCAACCCCCAGGCATTGGCGTGGAACATCGGCACGACCGGCATGACCACTTCGCGCGCGGTGATCGAGGTTACATCGGCTTGGAGCAGCTTCAGTGTATGGAGGTAATTGCCGCGGTGGGTGTAGGTGACGCCCTTCGGTGCGCCCGTCGTGCCGGAGGTGAAGCAGAGGCCGCTGGGCAAAGTTTCGTCGAAGCCGCCCCAGGCGATCTCTTGGGAGGGTTGTCCTAAAAGGTCATCCAGGCTGTCGTTGCCATCCTTCACTGGGCCCAGCGCAATGAGGCGGCAGGCGCCGTTGGTTGAAGAACCAATCACCTCGCGCGCAAGATCGAGCAGATCGGAGCTGGCCAACAGGATGGACGCTTCCGATTGCCCGATCATCCAACCGAGCTGTTCTGCGGTCAGGCGTGGGTTAAGCGTGTGGCAGACCGCGCCCATGCCCATGATGCCGTACCACGCTTCGACATGTTCCTGTGTGTTCCACGCGAGCGTGGCCACTCGGTCGCCAGTCTTAATGTTAAGCGTGTCCAGCGCGGCCGAGACGAGGCGAGCGCGGCAATGCAGTTCCGCGTAATTGATCCGTCCGACTGTTCCGTCATCCCGGGCGCTCACCACTTCGGCGTCGGGATGCCATTTTGCAGCGTGGTCCAGAAACCGGTCCAGCGTTAGCGGGAAATCCTGCATCGCCCCATCGATCATCGGCACTGGTCCACGGGGGGCGGAAGCACAGGTGAAGCGAGACCCGCATTCCAGTTCCATTGCTGATCGCCTGCGGCGCGGCGGCGGCAGACGACATGCTCGACCAGATCATAGCGATAGCTCATGACGTCCTCGATGACGTGTGGCCTCTCGTCGAACACCATCCAGTTTTCGCTTTGTCCGAACGCCGGCCATTCTGGATTGCCATCGGCCGACGGCTCGCCCGAGCGGGCAAACGATGCCCAGTACTCGACCATTGCATCGGACAGTGCCCGTTCCTTGCGATCGCGTGGAATGCGTGGCCAATTGGCGGCGGTCCTTCCGATTGTTCCGAACATGTAGGGCAGCTCGGCACCGTGAAATGCGTGAAGGCCTGCCTTGTCGGCGGCAGGATATCCATGATCGAAGAGATAGACGAAAGCCGGGGAACCAACCGCTTCCTGCTTTTCTGCAATACGCTGGGTAGTCCACCCATAGAGCGCATCACGCGTCGTCTCGAGCATGCTCTGCTCGATCCTGTCGGAGGGGTAGATCCGCAGAAAGATATCGGCCACATCGCCATAGGCATTGCGGATTTTGGCTTCGTATTCTTCTTTACCGGATGGGGCGGGGGGCAGCAGCATCCGCAGCGAGCGAATTTCCCCGCTATTAAAGCCGGCGAGGACTGGCACGCGAGCTTGCGCTCCCTGGTCGAACACATCGGTGATTTGCGCAGGGACGATTTTGCCGTCCACCGTGAAATAGGTCTGGAAGCCTGCGGCGGTCGACTTTCTCGTGATCTCGCCAGCGCTCATCTCGCGCAGTCGGGCGAGATTGCCTGCGCCAATCGCTTCGGCGATGCGCACTCCCTCGCTTTCGGCGGGAGGGTGGCCATTGAGCACTTGTCGAAGGCCCGGCTCGGAAACCATATATGCGCTCTGCATGACGGCACGGTGAAAGAGGCCCGTGGCAAGCGGAGATGCGAGGAGGTGCATGACGCTAAGGCCGCCCGCCGATTCCCCCGCTACAGTCACATTGCCGGGATCACCGCCGAATGCCGCGATGTTGCGTTCGACCCAGCGCAGCGCCTCTATCTGGTCGAGGAGGCCGTAATTACCGGACGCATTGTCCGGCGATTCCGCAGACAGTTCGGGATGGGCCATGAAGCCGAGTGCACCAAGCCTGTAGTTGATCGAGACAACCACGACCCCACGCTTTGCCAGTTCCGTCCCGTCATAGAGCGAGAAACGGCCTGCACCCGTCAAGAGCGATCCGCCATGAATCCAAACGAAGACCGGCGCATGATCCGCATTCTCGGGCTGCCAGACATTGAGCGAGAGGCAGTCCTCGCTCATCGGTGGGAGGTCCTCGTAATAAATGTTTGCAGGTACGTTCGGGAATTCGGGCTGGTTGCAGATTGGGCCGAACTCGCTCGCATCGACCGGTGCGGTCGCACGTGCTTTCGGTACGGGCGGGCGCCAGCGACGCTCGCCGGTTGGCGCTTCTGCATAGCTTATCCCGCGAAAGACATTCGCCGAGCCTTCGGTGACACCCTCGAATGTCCCGGCGGGTGCGGTGACGGACGGCCTCTCGGCAGACGATGCGGCTGCAGAAAGGCCGAGGGCCGTCATGCCAAATGCGATGTGGCGAAGCGCCCGATAATGCGACCGGATCATGGTCAGATCCCGTAACTGAAGCGGATGCCAAACGTCCGCGGACGCAGGGTGCCGAAACGGCTGATCAGGAAGGCTTCTGGATGGATGTAGGTAATGGAATGATCGTCGAAGACGTTCTCGACATAAAGCTGCGCGCCGAGCTTGCCCTTGGTTACCC
Organism: Qipengyuania sp. NPDC077410; assembly: GCF_044543405.1. Lineage (NCBI taxonomy): Bacteria > Pseudomonadati > Pseudomonadota > Alphaproteobacteria > Sphingomonadales > Erythrobacteraceae > Qipengyuania > Qipengyuania sp. NPDC077410. The sequence goes on from NZ_JBITWB010000002.1 coordinate 792,145, forward strand.
CAAAGCTAGCGTTGACGTTGGTATAGGCGTCGGTCTGCCCAAAGGTCGCGAGGCGCACGTTCGGGTTGCCCGGCTGGTTGGGGAAACTGCTGTTATATTCGCCGATATACTGAGCGTTCGTGGCTAGGGTCGCCTCCATATCGTCGGCAAGATTGAAGGTGTAACTGACGAAAGCGGCCCCCTGAATACGTGGGGCGGAAAGCCGGTGACCAATTTCTGCGCCCGAGATCGCCGCTTCGGCGGCTGTCAGTTCTGTGATCTTTGCATCATTATAGGCACCATTGGCGCCGAGGAACCAACCAGTTGCCGGAACTACGCCAAGCTCGAATTCGATACCCTTGCTGGTCGCAGCACCGATGTTGGTGGCAAACTGAACTGAATCGCTGACCCGGTTGGCCTGAACCTGAATGTTGCTCCAATCGATGTAATAGGCTGCCAGATTTGCAGTTACTCGTCCGTCAAGCCAGACTGCCTTGGCGCCGATCTCATAGCTTTTTAGATCGTCCGAAGTGGCGCCGAACGGAACGATGATGTCGTTTTCGCCGCCAGGAGCCACGCTGGGCCGACCTGCGGCGGCATTGACGATCGGTGCGCGAAAGCCAGTGGCGAATGTGGCGTAGGTGGTAATATTCTGCGTGGGTTTGAACGAAGCAGCAAGCTTGTAGGATGGCTTGGATCCTTTCGCTTTGACACCTTCCACCGCTTCATAGGGCGTAAACGTATCGAAGTTCAGCGGAATGCCAAACAGGGCGGCGGTATAATAATTCGTCTGAGCGCCGGGAATGAAAGGCGTGGTGCCTGTAGCGAGGAAGCCCCCCGCTTCGGTAAAGCCCTGAGCACTGATCTCTCCGTACCGGAGGCCTCCTGTCAGCCAGAAGCGGTCGGAGAAGCGATAGGTAAGCTCGCCAAACGCCGCGATTTCTTCGCTTATGGAGTAGGTATACTGTTCCTGGAAATACTTGTCAGGAAGACCGGTAAGTCCACGTGCCTCGAGAAAAGCGGGGTTGGAACGATAGAGAAAGTCAACGTCCCGGCGACGGTTGAGGTAGAAGCCGCCTACGACGAATTCGAACGCACCACCCAGCGAGGAGGCGAGCCTGGTTTCCTGTACGAAAACGTTATCGAACGCATCGGCGTCGAGACCGAAGGCGATCGGGGCGCCAGGAAAGGATCCGGGGGCGAAGGTTCCAGCCAGATCGACATAGAAACGCTGCTTGAAGTCCGAATAGGTTGAGGAACTGGTGAGTGTCGCCCAGTCGAAATCGTATTCCAGTGTCGCATTGGCGATAAGCTGCTTGCCAGTGAAGCGATCAGGTTCATCGGAAATGCGCTTCTCCTCGCCAAGCGAGGGACTGGTTAGCGAGCTGTCTTTCGGGTCACTGTTCTCGTAGCTGCCGAGCAGCTTGATCGACAGACGGTCTGTCGGCTGGAACAGCAGGACGAGCCGACCGCCGTAGTCGATCAGCGTGTTGGAATTGTTCACTCCGGTGCCGAGGTTGTCGAGATAACCTTCCTCGTCACGGTAGAAGCCGACCGCGCGAACGGCGACCTTGTCGCCAATCGGGACGTTGACCATCGCATTGTAACGCTGGCGGAAGGAATCATCGTTTGTCAGGCCGAAATCCACCAAGGCGGCCGTGTCGAAATAGCCGAGTTCGGGGCTCTTGGTGATGATCCGCATGGCGCCCGACAACGAGCCCGATCCGAACAAGGTACCCTGCGGCCCTCGTAGAAATTCTACCCGCTCGACATCGAACAGATTTGGATCGACGACTGTGGTGTTGCCGATCGTCGAGACGGGCAGTTCGTCGATATAGACCGACACAGTACTAGATAGGTTGGCATTGTAGCCGTTGGTCGCGATGCCGCGGGCCGTGAAATTGTTGAAATTCTGGGTCGGGCGGTTGAGGATTACGCCCGGCGTTTCGCGACCGATGCCTTCGAAACCGACGATCCCTTTCTTGGTCAGTTCTTCCTGCCCGAAGGCGGTGATGGAGAGGGGAACATCCTGGATGCTTTCCTCGCGGCGGGTTGCGGTGACGATGATCGTGTTGCTGGAGCGCGCGGCCTCGGCGCTGGGCGAAACATCCTCGATGACCTCTTCGCCGGCGACGTCAGGTCCGGTGGGCGGTTGCGCGATGTCGTTCGCATCCTGCGCGTATGTCGGTATGGCATGTGCTGTGAAGGCGAGCGCCGAAGCTGTGGCAAAGTAACGTGCCGTCATCTGTTTTCTCCCAATCCCTACGACGAGTCGCGCCCGCCGCTTGCCATACAACTCGTTCACACGAACGATAATGTCAACATTCACTATCGCGCGCGTTAATAAAAGAGGGCGAGGGTGTATCGAGGTTTCCACATTGACCAACGGGCTGACAGATCCTACTCACTCACTCACTCACTCACTAACTAGTGAATGAAATCGCGCAGCACGACGCGAAGGGGAGAGTCGGGATGAACAACGGTAAACGGGCGGATTCCATCAAGCCTTGGTGCAACTCGTGATCGCGGCTGCCGCGGCGCCGGAGCGAGCCGTCCGCAAGCCGGACCGCAAAGCTTGGACGATGCTTTCCCTGCTGAGCTTCGTCTATGTGCTCAATTTTCTCGACCGCCAATTACTCGCAATTCTGGCGCTTCCGATCCAGGAATCGCTTGATATCACCGACGGTCAGCTCGGCCTGATCGGTGGGCTCTATTTCGCGATGTTCTATACTTTCATCGCGATACCGGTCGGTTGGCTTGCCGACCGCACCAACCGGGTGACCATTCTGGCGGTGGCCTGCGGTATCTGGAGCGCAGCCACTGTCGCCTGCGGGCTCGCGCGTACTTACCCCGAACTGGTGGTGGCCCGCATGGCAGTCGGTTTCGGCGAGGCGGGCGGGGTGCCGCCATCCTACGCTCTTATCACAGATACTTTCTCGCCCGGTTACAGGGCAACCGCGCTTGGCATCTTCAACCTGGGTCCGCCCATTGGAGCGGCAGTTGGTATCGCTTTTGGTGCTTCGATCGCAGCCGCGTTCGATTGGCGTGACGCCTTCATTGTTGTCGGCATCGTTGGAATCGTGACCGCAATCCTGCTCAAACTGGTCATGCGCGACCCCGAACGTGGGGCGACCGACATCACGCTGGACGAAACCGCTTCCATGCCGGCCCCATTCGTGGGCACGGTGAAGGATTTTTTCCGTAACCCGCTGCTCGTGCGCGCCTCGCTCGGGAGTGGAGCGACGCAGTTCGTGACCTACGGCCTCGGCAATTTTGCGGTGCTCTTCCTCATGCGTGAAAAGGGTATGACATTGGAGGAGGTTGCGCTCTGGTATGCCCTGGTGGTCGGCCTGGGTATGGGATCGGGAATGCTGGTTTCGGGACGCCTGCTCGACCGGTTTACACGGGGTACGCGGACGGCGTTCGCTCTCGCTCCTGCGGTGTCGCTGACGCTCGCTCTGCCATTCTATCTAGGCTTCGTATGGGCACCAACTTGGGAGTTAGCGCTCATTCTGCTGACGCCCGTGATGTTCTTGAACTACTTCTACCTCTCAGCTTCAATAGCACTGGTACAGGACGAGGTGCGCCCAAACCAGCGCGTGCTCGCAGGCGCTTTGCTACTGCTTGTGATGAATTTCATCGGGCTGGGTCTGGGACCGACCTATGTCGGCATCGCCAGCGACTATTTCGCCGCGCAAGGCATGACCAATTCGCTCCAAGTCGCGCTCTATACACTCACGCCCTTCTTCGTCATCGCCATCCTAATCTTTCTGTCGCTGGCTAGGCGATTGGGGAACGAAGTACGCAGCCTGGGTTGATGACCAGCCATCGATCAGCACAGTCCCACTAGGTCACGTCGTCCAGCACTTCGCGGATCGTATCGTATATACAGTCTAGTTGCTCACTGCTGATGCAGTAAGGCGGCATCACGTAGATCGTGTTGCCTAGCGGCCGAAGCAGGACGTTTCGTTCTCGAAAAAGTGCCAGCATTCGCGGCGCGAGGTCGGAGAGATATCCGCTCCCTTCGCCCACCTCGAACGCAGTAATGGTACCGTTTCGCCGAGGATTGTGAACCGCCCGATGCGTTGCCAGTGCGTTCAATTGCGCTGCCTGCCCTTCGCCCAAATTCGCGATCCGCTGCATGACCGGCTCGTTACGCCAGATTGCAAGGTTGGCGTTGGCGGCTGCGCAAGCGAGCGGATTGGCGGTATAGCTCGATGAATGGAAAAACATTTGCGCCCGATCTTCGCTGCGATGTGCGTCGAAGACAGGCTCGCTCGCCATTGTGACTGCCAATGGAATGGCACCGCCGGTCAGCCCTTTGGATAAGCACAGTATGTCTGGCTCGATTTCGGCCTGTTCGCAAGCGAGCAACGTGCCGGTCCTGCCCCAACCAGTCATGACCTCATCGGCGATGAAAAGGGTACCATATCGAGCGCAAATCCGGCGCATGTCCGCGAGCGTTTGCGAAGAATACATCAGCATCCCGCCTGCGCCGAGAATGAGCGGCTCCACAATGAACGCTGCCGCGCCTTTGCGACACGCTACTTCCAGGGCATCAAGCGCATGCTGTTCCGCACCATGCGAGGGAAAGGGGATGGACGTGACGTCGAACAACAGGGGTTCGTAAGCGCGGTTGAATGCGCCGCGCGCGCCGACCGACATGGCCCCGATGGTGTCGCCATGGTAGCCATTGTCCATCACGACCACGCTATGCCGCGTTTCGCCACGATGAAGCCAGTAACCCAAGGCCATTTTCAGGGCGACTTCAACGCTTGTCGATCCGGAATCGGAAAAGAACACGCGCGTCAGGCTTTCCGGCATCAGGGCGCGGAGACCATTCGCCAGCTCTTCGGCCGGACCATGGGTCCAGCCCGCGAAGATGATCTGGTCTAGCACCGCAGCTTGCGCGGCAATGGCTGCGGCTATTCGGGGGTGAGCATGACCATGCGTCGTCACCCACCAGGATGAAATCGCATCGATTATCTGTTGGCCATCACTCGTATGAAGGACTGCGCCTTTGGCCCACGCCACGGTCGGAATGGGTTCGCCCAAGCCGTGCTGGGTGAATGGATGCCAGATGGGCGATTCCCTCATTGAAAGTCGTCCATTGCGAAACAGCGCGCGAATGTGGCGGCAAGACTTTCACTATCAAGCGGATCAAGAAGAGGCAGGCGCCCCAGACTCCTGACCTTACCGATCGCGCAAATGGTCTCTTCGGTGTCCTCTTGCGGATTGCCGATAAAGGTGATCCCGAGAATTGGGACGTCACGAGTGCGCAATGCCTCGATAGTCAGCAGCGAATGGTTGATGGTGCCAAGCGCGGTGCTTGCCACGATTACAACCGGCGCCGCCCAGCGCGCGAACAGGTCCGCATAGAGTAATTCACGGGTGACCGGAACGAGCGCGCCGCCAGCGCCCTCTACCACTAACAGTCCCGTCACCTGCGGCAAAGCTAGAGAAGCCGGATCGATGATGACATTGTCCAATTCGGCCGAGCGATGCGGAGAGCACGGCGTCCTCAAACGGTAGGCTTCTTGGATCACCGATGATGCAGGGACGCCCAACTGCGCGACGCGTGTGCTGTCAGTGCCATCGTCGAGACCAGCCTGGACCGGCTTCCAGTACGAAGCGCCGAGCGCCTTCGTGAGACCGGCAGCAAACACCGTCTTCCCGATGTCCGTGTCCGTGCCAGTGACGACAATCGTCTTTCTCATAACAGGTCTTCCAATGCGGTGGCGAATTCGGAAATTTCCGCCTCTTCGATGTTAAGCGTGAGAGATATCCGCAGCCGTGCGGTGCCTGCTGGCACAGTCGGCGGGCGAATGCCGCGAATGTCGAAACCGCGAGCCTGAAGTGCCTCAGCGATGCGCATCGTGCGTGAATCTTCACCAATCGGCACGGGCTGGATATGCGTCCCGCTCGGAATTATGCCTAGTGGCGCCAGACGCTTGCCGGCATGTTCGATGATCAGGCGCAAACGTTGGCGTCGTTCATCTGCATTCGCGACAATCGAAAGGCTTTCGCGAACAATCGCGGCAATCAGCGGCGAAGGTGCAGTCGAGAAAATGAAGCTGCGCCCCCTGTTCACGAGAAAATCGCGAAAGACTGTTGGCGCCAGGATGAGCGCTCCTTCGCATCCCAGGGCCTTCCCGCACGTTATGAGAGTGACGACATTTTCGCATCCATGCAGATGTGCAGCGAGCCCGCGCCCCTCTGGTCCGCAAACCCCGACCGCATGCGCCTCATCGATGAGCAGCATGGCCCCGGTACGTTTCGCCAAGGAGGCAAAGTCGTCCAAGGGCGCTACATTGCCGTCCATGCTGTAAAGCGTTTCTAAGGCGATCCACGGTGTGCCGCATCCGCCCTTCGCCCGCCATCGTGCGATCGCGTCGGCTGCTGAATCCACGTCGTTATGCGCAAAGTTCTGGCAAGGTGCCCGTGCCATCCGCATGCCCTCGTGCACACTGGCATGGATCAGTTCATCGTGCAGGATGAGGTCGCTCGCTTGTGGCAAGGTGGCGACAACCAGGCTATTCGCGGCGAAACCCGAGCCGACGAACAACGCACTTTCACTGCCGAAGAAACGGGCAGCATCGGTTTCCAGACCCAAATGTTCAGCACAATTGCCGCGCAGCAAACGCGACCCACCGGACCCCGGAGAGACGCCTCTTGCCAAAGCGTCCATGGCTGCAGAGCGTAAGGCAGCTGACCCCGAAAGCGCGAGATAGTCGTTGGAAGAAAAATCGCAGCCGGAAGCCAGGGTCATCGCGCGTCGACGACCCACTTTCTCCAGTCGCATCAAATCGTCGTTATAGAAGCTCGTTACCGTCACGCGCGGCGGCGCATAGGCGAGGCCTGCCGCGTTGGAAAGACATCACCCATTTCCTGACGGACTGAGCGCCGAAAGCTGGTAATTTGGGCACCGGTCAAAAGCTCAAGCCTAGCAAGGCCTTCCCAAACGTCAGTCGTCGGGTCGTTTCATCTTGAAGAGGCGGTCCTGCGTAATCTCAAAATAATCTGCCGGGCCTCCGCCGCGCGTGATGGGGCGGGGACGAGCAGTCATGTATATGCCGTTCTCAAGCATTGAAGTGTCAATATGGATGCCAATGGCCTCGCCAATTACGAGCCATTGATCCAGCTCGCCACCCTCCTTGTTTTCGAGTTGAATGAGCTGCGTGAGGCGGCACTCGAACTGGACGGGGCTGCCCGCCACGCGGTCGGGCTTGACGCGTAGTGAAGGCAGCGCATCAAGCCCCGCAAGGTCGAACTCGTCGATATCGGCCGCCACACTTGCTGAGCTCATGTTCATCTGATCGGCCTGAGCCATGGTGGCGAGGTTCCAGACAAACTCGCCCGTCGCCTTCACATTAGCGACGGAATCCTTCCAACCGGAAGATGAGAAAGCAATGAGCGGCGGTCGATAATTTATGAGATTGAAAAAGCTGTAAGGCGCCAGATTGCGCGCGCCATTGGGCGCTACGGTTGAAATCCAGCCTATTGGCCGTGGTGCAATGATCGCGTTCAGCGGGTCATGCGGCAGGCGATGGCCGTCTGCCGGCTCGTAAAAGTGATACTCTGTCATGCTACACGTAATGAACTAGGGGCGATCTGGTTCAAAAGCGCACTTCGTAAGAGGCGGGCATGGCAAAAGCATCGGTCGCGGTTCGCTAGATCGGACATAGGCCGGACCAGGCGCAGTCTAACCGCTCGCCTGAATTCAACAATCGCGCGCCTTCAAGCCTCTATCCGGCCGGACAGAGCATAAGTTTCGCGATTTGAAAGGCTGATGCTCTCACTTCCTAAGAAGTGAATGGCTCCCCGAGTTGAATAGTCGTTCCATGGCTTCCCTCACTGTTTTCTGCGATTTTTAGGGGTAGGGGATAAGGTAAAGGCCCCCACGGTGGTCCCCGTGGAGGCCTGATTTTGATGCTATTCGACGGTTAGTGGCCGTTCGCTTTTCCACCGTTCGATGCTGGAGGCGCGCCAAGCGACCGCGCGCTTGCCTATGCGAATCGGGCGCGGAAACTCACCTTCGTCCATCATCCGGTATATGCTGGATCGGCTAAGGCCGGTTTCTGTTTCGACAGCCTTCCGGCGTAGCAGGGCGTCGCTCATGCATACTCCTTCTCGCACGGGGCGTAGTGTTTGCAGCCAAGGTCGCCTCGGGTAGCGCAACGGGGGCAGGGCTCGCGGCTTGGTGCAGGCGGGCGGTGATCGGCGGAGGTTGGCGGGGCAACAGTTAGGACTGGCGTCGGTCGCGCGATCGGTAGCGGCTTAAGCGCAGTGCATAGTGCGGCGCGCTTGCGACAATCGTCTATTTCAGTTCGCTGAGATTTGCCTGGCAGATCAGTTGTGCTTTCGCATCGATCGTTCTCGGCCATCGCCCGGCGAAGTAGCGCGTCGCTTATCTTCCGACCCCGCTCCGCATAACGCGCTGGATCTAGGGCCACGAACTGATTGGAAACGGTCGTTTGTGCCCCGGTAGCGATGATTGTGATGCGCCGCTCCCGGTTCGAGGTCTCGACCTTGAGCGCGCCACGCTTTTCCAAGCGCTTTAGAATGTTGGGCGGTTGGCTGACCGAATTCAGACCTGCTATGTCGGCTAAATCTCGATTGGTCGGGCACGAGATGCATTCCGTAGCGGCTCGTCGAACGGCGCGATAAATGATCCCGTCCGATGATGGGTCTCCCATCAGAGTATTGGCTACAGCCTTCGCATTGCTCATGCCGACACCTTTGCGATCTGCATCGCTTCGGCCGGGACGTCTTCGTCGTCCGGCCCTGGATCGGTGCGGCGCTGCTCATCTTCCTTTTCGCCATAATCGGCTGGATCAACGCCGAAGGTCAGTAGTGGGTGGATCCAGTCGGGCTGCTCTTCCAGAGCGGTGGAGGCCAAAGAGGCGATCGTCTTGTCGTCGCGCTTGTGCCAGGACTTGAAGGCTGTCCGGTCGGCATACGGCTGCGCCAGTTCAAGACGTTTCAGTTTCGGCAGCAGCCCCATGAATGTCGGCGTCGGCTTCCAGAACCTGCGAAGCTGCGCGTCGTCTGCGCCAGCCATCTCCGCCAGACGATCATGAACCGCGATCTCGAATCCGGGCGTCGCGGCCGAGCGAAGGAGCGAAAGTCCGGCGAGCAGTGCTGCGCATTGCCGCTTCTCGCTTTCGAGCTGGTCAACGAAAGCTGTGAACGCATCGGCAGCGTCTTCCAGCTTGAATGCTGGTAGGCCGCTGCAGGCGGCGATCAGTGCCTTCCACTGCCGTTCCCCTTCCTGCTCCTCGAGATAATTCCGGGTGACTTCGCGCGGCTCATCTTCGCGCACCTCCCATTCGCTTTTCATGCCGCGCGCGCCGACTTCGGCCAGAGCGGTCGTCTGCAGTTCCTGGCGCAGCTGCGACCAAACGAGATAGTCACGACCGAGCGTTCCGCCTGCCGCTGCATCGGTCATGAGTACGGAACGCAGGAGCATGCGGCGCGTCGAGCGGACCACCTGCAGCCCATCCGCGGTAAAGCCATATTCGTCCCGCACGGTTGCGCGTGCCTGCTGGGCAAGCGCCGAATCTTTCATCTGGATTGCGCCACCACCGCTCGGAACGGAACTGCAGCTATCGGTTAGCCGATTCTCGCCCTTAGCCTTCCGGTTTGCCCACCAGAAGCGCGGCTTCCATCGGCCCTCTCGATCGATATCAAGGGTGGCAACAATATCATCGCGCGATGCCTTGCGCGGGATGCGAAAGGCTTCCCAATCCTGTCCGCGCACCTCGAGCTCGAGCGCGGTATCGTCGCGACCGCCGAATTGCGGGGGGCTCGGTTGAAAGCGGAGTTCGCTTTCGCCAACCGCGGAGCGGATGCGTTGAATGACGCCCGAGCGCTTCTCGTTATAGAGCTCTCGCAGAAGTGTCTGATCGACCACGCGGCCGCGATCGCTGTCAGGTCCATCGGCGAAGAGATCCAGTTCGAACGTTCCGCCATGGCCGCGATAGATAGCTTCGCCGACAAAAAGGAGGAGCCGCTTCAATTCGGCGTCGCCCACTTTCATGTAGGCGCGGATGGCCCGGGGACTTTCTTCGCAACTTGCCAGCGGCCGGAAGTGCCTGAAGGCTTCGAGCTGGAGATCGTGATCGTCGGTGGCCGCATAAGCCTTCGCCTGGTCGACCGAGATCGTCTCTTCGATGTAGGCAGCGAACACTTCGGGATGAAGTTCGCCCAAACGCAGCTGCTGAGCAATCCATGCGGGACGCTGACCCGTCTGCGCGGCGATCTGTTCGACCTCTAGCCCTTCGGCATGTGCAGCGGCGATTGCGCGGTGGATCTCGTAGGCGCGCAGATCGCGGCGCTGCAGGTTCTCGTCCAGGGAGGCGAGAATGATCTCTCCGCGCGAGAGATTGCGTACCCGGGCGGCAATCGGGAAGTCGCGCGGCAGCTGCTCCCGCTCGATCGCGAGACGGATTGCGCGGTAACGCCGGCCGCCGGCGTAGATGCCATATTTCGCCGGCATGGTTTGGCCGAGCGCACGTTCCCGCTCACTTGGCTCTGCCCACTCCGCTCCTTCCGGAACAGGATGCAGCGACAGCGACTGGATGAGGCCCTGCTCTACGATCGACGCCGAAAGCGCTTCGACCGCCTGGCAATCCTCTTCATTGAATCGGACATTGAGCGGGCTCACCGCCAGTTCGTCGAAGGTAAAGGTCATCTGTTCCGGGGTGGACATGATCAAAACTCCAGCTGGAAAGGACGAAAGGCGCGATCGATGTTTGTCGGTTGGCCCGCGCAATGCGGCATGGGCGACATGGGCAGCCGAAGCTGACGCTCGCGATTGCGCGCTTGGTTCTCTTCCAAGAGCCGCTGCGCGTGCAGTTCCTCCTGCTCTTCGCGCCAGCGGTTCTCGATACAGGTCGAGCAACCGCAGGCGGGATCACGGGAATCGTGGGGGGCGACAGTCATCAGTCACGCTCCTTTTTCGGGTGGATGCGTTCGCTGCGACGGCGTTCGAGGTAGCGCTCCTCGTTCCGATCCATCGGCAAGATGCCTGTCCGGCGCCCGGCCGGGCGGAAGAATGGGAGGAAGCGTAGGAATCGCATCAGACGCGCGCTGCCTTCCAGCGCTCGAAGGGTGGCGCATGGTCGCGGCAGAGATCTTTGTGCTTCGCAGGCTCCGTCGAACAGTTGGCGCACAGAGGCCTGTCGCAAGTGCCCGAGCGCTTGTTCGTCACCTTCCAATCGCACAGTCGCGTGGCAGGTTGACCGCAAACGCTACGCTTTGGCTTAGTACGATCGCAGATGATGGCCCTATCGCCACCGGGAAGGGTGAGGTGATGGCAAGCCATCAGGCCATGCCCAAGGCGGCGCGGTAAGTGTCGAGGATCGTGTCCTGCTCGGAACGTTCGTCCGGCTTCATTTTGCGCAGTCTGACGATCTGCCGCATGATCTTGGTGTCGTAGCCAACAGCCTTCGCCTCGGCGTAGACGTTGCGAATATCGTCGCCGAGGCCTTTCTTTTCTTCCTCGAGACGCTCGATGCGTTCGATCAGCAGGCGCAGACGATCGTCGGTGGCTTCAGCCATGGGCCTGACCTCCCACCACCGCGTCGACTGTCTGGAGGCCACAGGCTTTGGTGGCGAACTTCATCGCCTCTTCCAGAATATCTAATTCTTTCTTGGCGAGCGCGACTGCAATGCTGAGCGCGTTCATCCGTCCGGCTGGTGTCGAGGACATTTCGCAAGTGGCTACGATCGTATCCAAAGCCTTACATGCGGCATGAGAAGCAATATCCGCGACCTCGGTAGCAATCTGGTCTGGAATGCCGTTCCGGCGCATTTCAGCAGCTATTTCCGCGCGGGGCATGCGTACATCGCGACTTTTCGAGATGTGGATTTGGGCCATCAGTTCTTTCCTTCCGGATCGAGGGGCAGGGCGCGGATGCTTTCCGCGAGGTCGAAGAGTTCCTGAGCCATGGCTTCCTCGCCATCGCGATCGCGGAGGATCGCGCGCTCTTCGACAAGCTGCGCGGCGCGCGCTCGGGTCGATCTGGCGAGGGCTTGGGACACGGAGCGCTCCTGAAAATTGGTAAAAGGGGAGCGCTGCCGGAAACGGGTCGCATTGATCCCGGCTGCGCTCCTAGTCTTCGGGTCGTTAGGACGGCGGGCCTGTGCAATCCGCCGCCCCGTGCAAACCCACCGCGCCACTTGGGACAGAGCGGTGGGAACTGGTTGCCTCAGGGAGGCTGTGCCTCGGCCGCGAGGCAGCGGACGGCCTCCATCAAAGGCTCACCGGCGAACGCATCGTCGGTCAGCAAGGGGAGGGTCTGGCGAAGGATCTCGAAAGCCTCGGTGCACTCCTTGAGTGCGCGAGCGCGATCATTCGGTGACGCCCCGGGCTGCGACGCAGTGACCAGTGCGCTACCGGCCTCTCCGCATTCGCGGATTACCTCGGCCGCGTGCTTGCCAAGCTGGATGCGTGCGGAATGATAGGCGAGTTCGGCCTGTTCGCGCTGATGCACGAAGGATTCGAGGAAGGGCGAGCCGTCGCCGCCGGCTTCCGCAAACATCATGTCGAAGTGAAGGGCCACATCGATCGGAATTGCTTCCGGGGTGTCGGGATCGCCCCAGTTACGAACCGTGCGCTCAGCGTAGGAGCGCGGTGCGCTTTTTGCGAGGGCAGCAAAGCCACCCGGCACCTGGCCGGCGACACGCGCGAGGGCAGCGTCGAATGTGAGCGGGGCGCGGTGTTTCGTCATGAGCGCACCTTGCTGGAGGGCTGGCCGGTGCCGGTCTGCCCGGCTTCGCCCGCGGCGGCGCGGCCACGCCGTGCGGCAGGCGCGCCCGCCGGCCGGGCGCCGTCCGAAGGGATTGTTAGGCGTGCGATCGCGACCGATTGCAAAACCATGTGGGTCGGCAAGATACGCAGCTTCACGCCTTCGTTATGATCGCAGACGATGATGGAACCGATCATGCCTGAAGCCCCTCGATGGCAGAGTTCGAGGAGGAAGAACCGCCGGGGGCGGGGGAAGGGTTGCCCACCGGCGGCTGCGCGGGCCCATCCTCGCGCGGATACAAATCGGGGCGAAGGTCGTGACGAGAGATGCCGGTTTCAGCTTCGACTTTCAGCACATGCTGTGCCGGGAGCACCTTTCCCTTCGACACCCACTTCCAAACAGATGGCTGGCTGATGCCGAGGAAGCGCGCGAGCGCACCTTGCGAGCCGATCTTGGCAATGGCTGCTTTGAGCGCAGCAACAGGTGACTCGGATGTCATAACCGCGATTAATAGCCGCAGGTATTGCCGAGTCAATACCCTAAAGTTCAATGCACCCTAATAGCTACGGTTATAGTATCGTGCGATGATCGATGGCAGCCGAGTTCTGAAGCGAATGACCGCTCTTGGCTTCACGCAGGCCGAGCTGGCACGTCGTGTCGGTGTGAAACAGCCTACGATCTTCAAGCTCATTCACGAAAACAAATCGGGGTCTCGTAACCTTCATTTGATCGCGCGTGAGCTGGAAACTACGCCTGCCTATCTCACGGGCGAGACGGACGATCCGGCGGGAGAGTGGGAGCCACAAAAGCTTACGGCCGAGGAGCGTGATTGGCTCGACTGGCTGCGCGCAGCGGCGCCTGCCGACCGCAAGGCGCTGGCGCAGCTGGCCAAGACGATCGCCGGCAGCGCATCGTCGTCTGCGGTGCATGATAAGCAGCACACATGCAGGGCGACTGGATAACGCCTGAAGGGGGGGCAGAATGAGTTTAAAAAATCTGGTAACGCGTGTGGTGGGATTGTCTTTCGCTTTCGCGCCTGTGTTGGCGCTAACCGCGCCAGATGCGGCCAGCGCCAAGCAGAAAAAATTGCCGAAGCAGGTTCGTGCTGTGCTTGCCATGACGCCTGAAGACCATCAGGCGAAGGTTACTCTAGAAGATGACGATATGGAGATGACCGCGAAGCTCCATACGCTCCAGTCGTATCAGGAGAAGCACGGCCTCTTAGGCATTGTTTGGAGTGACATTTTCCTGCGGGCGTTCGTCGATAAGAAGACGGGACACACCGATTATCAGGTCTATTTCACTTTTAGAGGGACATCGGAAACGTGGCCGCGGCTCAATCAGGTAAACTATGACAGTCCGTCTGGCCTTCAGAATTCCAACTTGGATCGCATCGCCAGCGACGTGGATTGCACGGCGTCTCGTTATACCGGTTGCACCTTCACAGAGGTTGTAGCGTTTGACGCGCCCGAGGACCTTCTGTGGGAGGTCGCCAAGAGATATCGTGCGGATCAGTCTCCTCCTGCAGCTTGGCGATTTCGCTTCAAGGGCCAGAGTGGCAAGAATGTCGATGAAGGATTGCTTGCCGCAGAAATCTCCGGGCTGTTGATGGCGGTAGCTCAATACAAAGCACAGCGAGGCATTGGCCCGGTCGCCAGCGATGAAAGCGAGCCAACATCGGAAGTGGGTGAGCCTGCTGAGAATACGACCGAAGGCGAAACCACGGAAGCAGAACTCTAGTGACCGGCATCCCAATGAAGGGCGAGGAGCGATGGGATCCCGTCGAGGGAGCCAAGACCCTGGACGCCCATCTGCCGCAGATGCTGCGCGATTCCTTACGACACCGTCACGAGAACGCCGAGACAAGCAAAATTGTAGCCGAATGGGATCGGCAGATCGCCAAGATCGAGAAGATGTGCCGGCAGAGGGGCATCGATCCTGCGCCAATCTTTGCTGAGTTTGAACAGAAGGGGGAATAATGATGACCGATGATACGAAGATCAGTTTTGGCGTACGGAGCGACTTAGGCGAATGCTTCAGCGCTCAACCACGAGCGATGCCAATAACGGCTGATCGAGACCACGAACGGCGATCCGATCGACCAATGCCCGCTCGGTCACCTCGCGATGGTGATGGCGCCAATACGCAACCGCGACCAGCACCCACACCGACATCCACACCCAAGCCGAACCAAGATGGCGGCTAGATTATTCGGATAGAAAGTTTTCGAATGCTGCTCGAAGGCACGTAAGTGAGCAGATTTCCCCATTCGCCCGCGAATGCCGCGGCAGTGTGGTCTAATTCTTTGCCGTCGGCATTTTTCGAGCTGTCGACGTACAACAGGACGTCCCCACTAGTCCCGAGGATAAACGGTCCGAAAGGATGTTTGCCAGCTCGCTCCGCATCGCTGCAGTACAAGTACCGGCCATCTTCAAGTTCCACGGTGAGCTGGGTGGCGCCCTTGTATCCTCCCTCTAGCAGACGGTCCCATGCGCTGGGCGTATTGTCAGCCGTTGAATAACCCGAGTTGCGAAACAGGTCCCGTAAACGCTGACGGATCATCCAGCGCCAAAGCACCGCGGCGATTACGGACGCTCCAAACGCAATTGCTCCAGTCAACAACCAGTGCACGGTGGCTGGGATCAGGCCGAGTAAAGCTAACGCAACCAAACCGAATGCAAGAGTTCCAAAAATCGTGTCAGCTGCTTTATGTGTGTGTTTCAGACCAACAAAGGCGACCAGGTACGCGCAATAACCTGACGCTAACACCAGCTGCAGTTGCCACGGTAGGGCAGCAATATCGGAAAGACTGGACGCATCGAGCATGAAAGCTCCTCCTGTACACATAGGGTAGGCGCGCGGATTGTGCCGGTCCACTATCGAAAGTGAGAGTGCGGTTTTAAATGCCAAGGGCTATGCGTACGTGATGGCCACCCGAAAATACTCTGTCGCCGTTAATGGCGAACGCAATTACCAGGACGCGATCGCGGCAATCGGCGAGGGCGAAGCTGTCGTGCTCTTCCACGAGGCCGACAATCCCTATGACGAGCGCGCTATAGCAGTCAGCTGCCACGGCGATACGATCGGGTATATCCCGCGGGACTGCTGGCTGACCGAAGTCTTGCTGGACGAGGGGAAGGGATGCAGCGCCCGCGTAAGCCGCCTGACCCGAGGCCCGAAGAACCTGACTGGTGTCACGCTGGAGGTGCAGCTGGGCGGTACGCCGATCAAGGAGCGCGCATTTGATCCAGACTAGACGGGAAGCTGCCGGGGGTACCGAACCGTGCATTCGGGGGTATCGGTCAAAAAAGGCCCACTGTGCGGCAGGATATGCGCGGCTTTGCCCCACCGGGGCGGAGGGTGTCTCCGCCTTGGTCGCGCGCTGATCGATACGTAAATGCTTCAGTTGCGATAAAGGTGATTCCCGGTATGTTCTGAACATTCCGCGGGGGGCCGGGGATCGCGATGACCGACATGCCGCTGAGATTGAGTGCTGAGATGGGAAGCTTTCGCCTTCTCGTGCTCAAGTTCATTCGTGACTACATCGAAAAATACAGCGTATCGCCGAGCCAAGGCGAGATCCGCAACGGGCTCGACACTACCCGGAGCCGGGTTCGAGACGCTTTGCGTAGTCTCGAACAGGACCGATTGATCCATCGCCGCGCCGGTGCTCGAGGAATATCGCTGCCATCGATGCGCGAGGAAGCCATCCGGCTGCTTCGTGACCTTGGTTATCGAGTAGACGAGGATCTCGGCACGGTATCCATGCCAGGCAGCCCGCAATCCACCCTGCTGCCAACAGCGGAGCTCGATTATCCCTGATCCCGGGGCTTCCGTTGTCGCAGAACGGAGTTTGGAATGGGATCGAAGGCGAAGCGTCAATTACTCGAGGAACGTGCCAAGCGGCACCAGAAGATCCACGACGGCTATTGCGCTCGGCACCCGGTGCGTGCCCGCGAAGAGCGCGGCTTCCGCAAGGAGCAGCGCCAGAGGCAGCGTGACCACCGCGGCCGCGATCTGCTCCGCGACACCGGCACACCGGAAACGAAGGCCAAGGCAGCCAAGGTGCGGCAAGGAAGCCTCGCACGTATGTACGAGGCTGGTCAGCTGACAATTGAGCAGCTGGCCAGCGCTCAGCAAATCCGGGGTGTCGCAGAGCGAATTGGCCGCGACGTAGGTTATGGCAGCTTCAGTTTGGAAACGCGGGTCGACCAGAGCAGGAGCGGTACCGGCGCATTCTTTGAAGCACTGGGCGCCGTCCGAGCCGAGGTTGCCTATCGCCGATGGTGTGACTGGCTGAAGCGCAGCGCGCATGCCGGCGCACCAGCAATCGCGATGATCATCGATGAGCTGCCGGTCACGCAGGCCGCAAAGCATTGGGGCATGCGAACGGCTTCGGCCCGAAAGCAGCTTTCAACCGCTTTGGATGAGTGGAGCGACATCATTGCTGAAGCAGTACGAGATATCGAAGAGGCCGACCTGTTGGCGATGCACGCCGGGCTGCTTTAACCGCCGTTGACCCGCCTTTGTGGCGGGCGCATTCACTGATCGCGTCTCGTGAGTAGTAGCCGCGCCTTTCGGTGGTTCGCCCCGAGGTGCGACGTGGGCCGGGTTTCCGACAGGGAATTCGGCCCATTTCGCGCATGAACCCGGAAAAATTGCCCTTCGCCCGCATTCCACCCTGCCGGTTGGTCATCATAACCGCCAAATCCGACCCCGCGACAATTGCGTCTTAACCCCCCGGACGCACCCTCAGAAGCCCGGCCCGCCTATGCGGACCGGGCTTTTTGCATGGAGCTTACCGTCATGGTCCACGATTCCGGTGTCGACATCTAAGCGGCCAAGCGTCGAATCGCTCTGCGTAGAGCAGAGTGGCGCGCTGGATAGCCTAATGGCCGAGCTCAGCCTCGGTATCCGCAACCAGCGCCACTTCGACGACCTCGAGGAACGTGCCGACGCGATCGGCAGGGGCCTGCGCGATGCTTTCCGGAGAGGATCACGATGATTGATCTCGACCAGCTCGAGCGGGCGGCCAGCCTGCCAGGCGAGAGCGCAGTGGTTACCCGTCGCTTCCTTGCCCAAGCAGCTCGCGAACTGCGCGAAGGCCGCGAATGCATTGAACGGCGCGGCAGCGTGTTCGGGCTACCGAAGGGCGAAAAGATTTGAGCGCGGTTCTGGATATTCTTGGCAGCAATGCCGCCTCATCTACGCGCGGCACGTTTCGGACAGCGGAGAAGCTGCGCGACCAGGTGCTCGCTTTGGCCGAGGGTCATGGCAGCGTTCTGTCCCATGTCGAACGTGCATGGGCGAGCATAACCTTCAGCGGTGCACGTCATTCGTTGATGCTTACGTTCGAAGGGGAAGCAGCGGTAGAGGCGGCGGAGCGTATGCTCGAAGCGCTTCCGGAACATGAATTTTCCATTCCTGACCAACTGGTTGCCGATGCCTCTGTAGTCGATGTCGAACATCGCCTGCTCCCCGCGGCGCGGTTACGTGCGACGGTCGAGCTGTTGCTCCTCGAGGAAGATTGAGATGGGCGGGATCCGCACACCTCGTTCGGTCAAAGGTGCGCAGCCATTGTGCGAGCGCTTCGCCGTGATCCAAGGCGAGATCGCCGCGATCGAGAACGATCGTAACGCCGCGATCGCAGCGGCGAACAAGACTGCCGATGCGGCGCTTGAGCCGCTGGTCGCCGAAAGCGAGCAGCTTCGCGAGAAGCTGGAGCCATGGTGGCGCGCCTCGGCCGAGCAGCTCACCGAAGGCAGGCGCAAGTCGATCGAGCTCGGAGGCGCTGTTATCGGCACCCGCTCCGGCCAACCCTCGCTCGCGGTGCCAAAGGATGGCGAGCCTGCGAAGGCTGCCCTGCGCAAGACGCGCTGGGGCAAAGATCTGCTGAAGGTGACCGTCACCTTCGACAAGCGCGCAATCACCAAGGCATTGACCGGCAGCAACGGGCCCAAGCTGAAGGCGTTGGGTTTCCATACCGTGGCCGGCAGCGAGGACTTCGTGCTCGAGCGTGCAGAGCAGGAAGGTACCAGGACGTGAGGCTTGCCGATCTGCCTGTAGTAACCGAGCTTGCTATCCGTCGTGCCTGGCTGATCGAACGCCTCGAAGATCTGAAGCGCGGCAATGTTGTCGTATCGCTCGGTGGCCAGACCATCGGTGGGCCCGGGCAAGCCTCGGTCAGCCGGACTATGGGTGCCGCGCTGCGCGTGGACATCGAGAACAACGCGCAGCAGCTGAAGCAGTTAGGCGTGGAGCTGGACGATGCCGAAGCGACCGCCGGTCTTCCGACCGTCAGGATGGAAGCCTCGCACCGCGTGGGCCCGGCCCGCTAGCTGGAGCGATCCGCGCAAGCGGGGACGAGCAGGCCAGCGCGATCGCGCGCAAGTACTGCTCGAGGAGCCTTTCTGCAGGCATTGCTTAGCGGTCGGCCGGCACGTCCAGGCGACTGTCGTCGATCACATACTGCCGCTGGAGTGGTCACGCTGTGACGAGCGGTGGAACAAGCAGGCGCTCTGCAGGGCGTGCCATGAAGAGAAGTCGAAGCGCGAGCGGGCCGAAGGCGAGCCGATCGATATCGCGGCGCAGCTGGCCCGACTGAAGGCCGAATGGCTCGGATCGACGACGTGAGGGAGGGGGAGGGTCAATCTCTCCCTACCTCGCCTCCGGACACCGACGCCCCACGCAAATTTTTACGCGGTCGATTTCAAAACATAAAAAGTTGGCCAGTCGGCCGGGAGGTCGATGGTGGCGAGCGGGGGATCGAGGCCGAACAGCGGCCGCAAACGCAAATCACTAGATCTGAAGAAGCTCGAAGGTACTTCGAGGAAGGATCGCGACGGCGGAGGTGATGCGCCGGCCGTAGCTGGCATCCTGATCTGCCCGCTTCACCTCACAGATCTGGAGCAGCTGTATTTCGCCTCGCTTGCTAGGGTGCTCGAGGAGCAAGGCAGAGCCAGTCCGCATTACTCGGAGCATGTTGCATTGCTCGCAGTCAGACTTGCGCAGATCGAGCGATACAAAGCGCGCCTCGATTGCGACGGCGATACGTTCGAAACGACGACGTCGACCGGGGCTTTGATGATCCGGAAGCATCCCGCGGTGCAGATGCTGAGCGATGCAATGCGCCACGCGCAGTCGCTGCTTGGCGAACTCATGCTCAACCCATCCGCTGCGATGCGGCTGTCGGAAGGCGAGAAGCCTGACGATGGAGGCTTGGCCGACTTCTTCAAGAGTTAGGAGGCGCCGGTGACGAAGGTCCGATGTCAACTCGCTGCGACCTTCAGTACGTGCTGGTGGTTGCGGCCAGCTCTCTACGGCGTAGCATTCCTTCACCATATCGGAATGATACGAAACACCGACCACGCCACCCGGTGGATCGCACGCAATGCGGTTTCGGTGGATGTCGAGGTCGTAGCTAACGACAATGGCGACACGTGACTTTGTCGCGATCGCCAGGGGTTATGCCCGGGACGTAGCGAAAGGAACGATACCCGCCTGTAAGTCGGTAAGGTTGCAGTGTGAGCGGTTCCTCTCGGAACTGAAGCTGCAGCAGCGAAAGGACTTCCCTTACAAACTGGATGCGAAGAAGGCCGCAAGGGTCTGTCAGTTCATCGAATTCCTGCCACACACCAAGGGCAAGTGGGCGCGAGAAAAGCGACTGCTCATACTTGAGCCGTGGCAGATCTGGATCCTCGTTTGCACGTTCGGGTGGATCCACAGGTCAGGCGAGCAGAAGGGCCTCAGGCGCTTTCGCGTCCTCTTCGTGGTCGTACCGCGCAAGAACGGTAAATCGGCGATCGCTGCGGGCGTCGGCAACTACATGTTCTGTGCCGACGGCGAGCATGGCGCGGAAGTTTATTCGGGCGCGACCAACGAAAAGCAGGCAAAGGAAGTCTTTACGCCGGCGCGCGTTATGATGTCGCGGTCGCCCTCGCTGAAACGGCATGCCGGCGTAACCGTGCTGGCCAACAGCATGGTCCGCTATGCGGATGGATCGAAGTTCGAGACTGTCATTGGAAATCCGGGCGACGGACAGAGCCCTAGCTGCTCGATCCACGACGAGTACCATGAACACCCTGACGATCGGCAAGTCGATACGATGATCACGGGCATGGGTGCCCGCGATCAACCTTTGCAGCTGATCATTACGACGGCAGGCGATAACCTAGCGGGCCCATGCTACGCCGCCGTCCAGGAACAGCGCGAGCGGATCGCAGGAATCGGGCACAATGGGGGCCCGCCGCTCGAAGATGAAACATTCTTCGTCGAATACACAATCGACGAGGATGACGACTGGAAGAGCGAAGCTTCGCTTCGCAAGGCCAATCCGAATATGGGTGTCTCGGTTTCGGCCGAGTTCCTTCTGTCTCGTTTGCGGGACGCCATCAGCACCCCGCGCAAAGCGGCAATTTTCAAGACAAAGCACCTCAATCTATGGGTCGCTGCGAAGTCCGCCTTCTTCGACATCGAGGCATGGAGGCGATGCGCGAGCGAGCAAGTCCCGGTCAGACCGTCCGAAGCACTGAAGCTGGAGGAATTGGCCGGCCGCCGATGCATTTTGTCTCTCGACCTCGCGTCGCGGATCGACATCGCGGCGCTGGAGTACCTGTTTCCGCCGATCGGCGGGAAGGCTACGGCCGACGATCCATACATCCGGATCGGAAGGTACTTTTTGCCAGGCGACCAGGTGGAGAAGGTTTCGGCCTATCAAGGCTGGGATGCACAGGGTCTGCTTGACGTCACCGAGGGAGCGGTGACCGACTTCGAAGAGATCGAGGAAGCGCTACGTGAAGCTGCGCGGCTCTTTGATGTCGAAGCTTGCGCCTTTGATCCGTGGCAGGCCGAACAGCTCGCGCAGCGTATGTTCGCCGAGGGCCTTCCGATGCTCGAATACCGAATGACGGTGCAGAACCTGTCCGGCCCGATGAAGGAGCTGGATGCCCTGATGCGTGCCGGCACGATCGCGCATGCCGGCTGCCCGGTTATGGAATGGCAGGTCAACAATGTCGTCGCTCAGATCGATGCGAAGGACAATGTCTTCCCGCGCAAGCCGCGTGATGAAGCGAAGATCGATAATCCTGTAGCGCTGATGATGGCCGTCGGCGTCGCGATGAAAGAGGAGGATGAGGTGGAAGAATTCTCACCTTGGGATGATCCCGAATTCAGCCTCGCTGGCACCGACGAGCGCGACGCAGCTTAATGGGTTTCTGGAACCGCGCGATGAGCGCGATGGGTATGTCGGCAGAGCAACGCTCGATCGAAAACCCGAGCATACCGATTAGCGACACCGAGGCGATGCTGGGCATGCTTGGCGTGCTCGATCGCAATGGCGCCCTTCCTGCCGTCTCGATAGAGGCCGCTTTGCAGGTGCCGACCGTGTTCGCCATTACGAACTTCCTCCCGCGAATGCTGGCCTCGCTCCCCCTCCACACCTTTGAGGCGGGCGAGAATGGCGAAAAGGTGAACGACAGCGTTTCGCAATTGCTGTCTTTTGCACCGAACGAGGAAGAGAGCACGTTCGAGTGGCGTCGATACCATTGGCACCAAGTCTTCACGGGTGGACGGGGATTAAGCTGGATCGAGCGCGCGGGCACGCGGGCTGTCGGCATCTGGAAGATGGATCCGGGCAAGACCGAGATCGTTCGCCACAATGGCCGCAAGATCTACAAGTTCGACGGCCGCGAATATTCTGCACGAGACGTCATCGACACGCCGTTCCTGCTCAAGCGTAACGGGCTTGCGAGCTACAGTCCGATCGCAAAGTGCAACAAAGCGATCAGCCTAGCGATCGCTATGGGTGATTTCGCGGGAGGTTTCTTCGCAGGTGGCGGTGTCCCGCCGCTGGCCCTGCAGGGCCCTCTGCCAGAAGGTCGCGATGCGTTCCAACGAGCGCAGACGCAGATCATGAAGGCCGTCGAACTCGCCCGGCGCGAAGGACGGCCGTTCTTCGGTTTGCCCCCGGGCCATGAACTCAAGCCGATCGGCACCGACCCCGACAAGGGCCAGATGACGGATGCCCGATTATTCCAAATTCAGGAGATCGCGCGCATATGGCAGATCCCGCCCGCCTTTGTCGGTGACCTTTCGAAGGGCACCTTCAGCAATACTGAGCAACAGGATCTCCAACTGGTCAAGCATCTAGTGCTTCACTGGTGCACGTCGCTGGAGCTCGAGCTCACGCTGAAGCTTCACGGTTGGCGCAATCCAGTAAAGCGTGTGAAGCACAATGTCGACGGGTTGCAGCGCGGGGCATTCAAGGATCGCATCGAAGCACTCGCCCGGGCGATCATGACTGGGCAGATGATGCCTGACGAAGCCCGAGCGCTGGAAGGGCGCGGCGCGGCTGAGGGCGGCAATCGTCTTTATATCCAGCAGGCAACGGTGCCGCTGGAGGACGCCGGCAAAGTGCCGGCCCCCACCACAAACCCGACGAACGAGGAGGATGGCGCGGATGACGACGCCGGCACCGAAGACAAATAGCGGCGCCAAGCGCCCGAACACCGATGGACGCGAGCTTCGTTCCTTCAGCACGAAGGGTCTTGAGCTACGGGCAGAGGGCGATGGGGAGACGGGGCAAACTACCAAGGGTTATGCCTGCCTCTATGACAACGACACCAGCATCGGTGGCTACTTTACCGAACGGTTCGCTGTCGGTGCTTTCACGAAGTCGTTGCAAGAGCGCGATGTCGTCGCCCTGCATAGCCACGACGATGGCAGGCCGATGGGCCGAAAGAGCCGTGATACGCTCCGCTTCAGCGACGATACGAAAGGCCTCGGTTTCGAAAACGATCTGCCGGATACACAGGACGGTCGCGATCTCGCCACGTCGATCGGGCGGGGCGACATCGAGGGAATGAGCTTCCGCTTCCGGGCGATCAAGGAAGAGTGGGACGAGAGCGGCGACATTCCGAAGCGGACCGTCATCGAGGCCGAGCTCTACGAAATCACTTACACCGCTTTCCCCGCCTATCCTGACACCGAAGTCGGCATGCGCAGTCTGGAGCATGCGCGACGCGAGCAGCGCAACCACAACAAATCCGCCGCTCTCGCTCGTATCGCGATGCGCCAGGCGCAGGCTGAGCGGAAACACAAATCCCGGTGAAACCGGAGGCGACGAAGGCAACCGCGCTTATCGTCCTATCGCCCGCCACTGGCGGGCTTTTTCGTACCTAGGAAAATCAGATGATCCTGACCCAGTATTACGAGCAGCGCGGCGAGCTGGTCGCCGAAGCTCGCCAGATCCTCGATGGCATCGAAGGCGAGACCGACGAAACCAAGATCACCGAAGCCGAACAGCGCCACGACACGGTGATGGCGAAGGTCGACGATCTCGACAAGAAGATCGCCCGAGAAGAACGCATGGCGAAATCCGAACGCACCGAAGAAGAGCGTCGTTCGCGTCAGCGCCCGAACAGCGACGGCGGTGCCTCCGGCATCGACGGGGGCGAGGCGCCGACTCCTGAACAGCGCAACTCCGAATACCGCTCGGCATTTGCCCGCTTTGTCACCGGCGCAGAACTGTCGGCCGAAGACCGCTCGGTCCTCCGCGAGATGGAACAGCGCGTCCAGACGGTGGGTACGCCGGCAGACGGTGGTTTCACTGTCCCGACCACGCTCATGAACGAAATCGTTCGTGCGATGGCAGACTGGGGCCCGATGTTCGACGAGGACGTCGCACGCAACTTCACTACCCCCAGCGGCAATGCGATGACCATCCCCACGATCGATGACACGGGGTCGAAGCCGGAGCCGCATGCCGAAGGCAGCGAAGGTACGGACGACGGCGGCAAGGACGTCTCCTTTGCCGAGAAGGTGCTCAACGCCTTCGCGTATGATACTGAATGGGTGAAGTGGTCGTTCGAACTCGACGAAGACTCGATCTTCGCAATGGAGCAGTTGCTCGGTTCACTTCTTGGCGAACGTCTCGGCCGCAATGGCAACCGCCTGCTGACCGTGGGCAGCGGTAACGACGCGCCCAACGGTATCGTGACCGCTTCGAGCCTCGGCGTTACCGCTGCGGCCACCGGCGCAATCGCTTCGGACGAGCTGATCACCTTCCAGCACTCAGTCAACGCCGCATATCGTCGCAGCCCGAAATGTCGCTGGCAGTTTGCCGACAGCACGCTGGCAGCTTTCCGCAAGCTGAAAGACGGCGACGGCAACTATCTCTGGCAGATGGGCGACGTCCGCACCGAAGCTCCCGACACCCTCCTGGGCAAGCCGTATTCGATCAACGACGACGTGCCGGCCATCGGCGCGGGCAATCGTGCGGTGATCTTCGGCGATCACAGCAAGTACTTCGTGCGAAAAGTCGGCTCCGTCCGGACGATCGTCGCGCGCGAACGCTTTGCGCCGAATCTCGGCATCCTGGGCGTGCACCGCTTCGACGGCGAACTGGTCGATACCGCCGCGGTCAAGCATCTCCGTCTGGCTGCCTAATCCAGTCGAACCGATTAACCGGGCGGGGCGCAAGCTCCGTCCGGCTTTTCGGTGAGCGCCGCGATCCCTCCGCGACGCTCTCCGAAGAGTTGGAGACATCCCCATGAAAAAGCTCAAGATGATCGTCGGCCTTTCCGGCCTCGAATACTGCCTGTCGCCCAAAGACGAGCGCGATTTTCCCGATGATGAGGCTGACCGTCTCGTTGCGGCGGGGTTTGCCGAGGAGCTAGTCGACGAAGCCGAGGCCGAACGGTTCGCCGCTGAGCAGGCCGCTGCCGAGAAGGCCGCTGCCGAGAAGGCCGCTGCCGAGAAGGCCGCTGCCGAGAAGGCCGCTGCCGAGAAGGCCGCTGCCGAGAAGGCCGCTGCCGAGAAGGATCAGCAGGGCGGAGCCGACCAAACTGACACCACGACGTCAACGGCGAAAAAGCCCGCCGCGAAGAAGGCTGCCAAGAAGTAACCGATGGCCTGGTCATCTGCCGTCACGGTCGCTGAGCCGACCGAGGAGCCGGTTTCGATCGAACGGGTGAAGGAATTCGTCTCGATCGAAGCCGATGTTGATGAATTCGACGCGCTCCTTGGTAGCTTCATTGAGGCGGCGCGTGGTCACGTCGAAGCAGTGACAGGCACACGTCTGGTCGAGCAGACCATAGATCTGCTAGCGGACGAATGGAGCGATCTTGCAACCTTGCCGATCGCACCGATCATGGACATCGTGTCGATCGGCTATGACGACGCGCAGGGTGTTGGTCAGACGCTCGATCCCGACGGGTACGAGTTGACTGGCGCAGGCTTCGAACGGGGCATCCGTACAAAGGTCGGCCATGGATGGCCCCTCGGCATACGGCGAGCGGCCGGCGCCATTCGCGTACGACTGACCGTTGGCTACAGATCGCTGCCGGCGCCCATCAAAGCAGCGTTGCTGTTGATGGTAAGCGACCAGTTCGCATTTCGTGAAAGCGGGGTGATGGGAACGGTGACGTCCGAGATGAAGTCGAGCATGCGAGTTGATGCTCTGCTCGGCAATTTCCGGATCTGGTTGTGAGCGGAAAGCTACGGGCGGGAGCGCTTGATCGGCAAATTACGCTCTTGAAGCCAGGCGAACTCATCGACGACGGATACACGACCAAACCCGGCGTGCCGGTAATCGCCGGTAAGCGTCGAGCTTCGGTGAAGGTCGAGAAGGGCGGCGAGCAATTTCAGTCCGAGCAGTTGCGCGGAAAGCGGGTCATGAGTGTTTGGCTACGATCGGACATTCTGACGCGATCGATCGCCGAGAATTGGCAAGTACAGTACGAAGGACGAACATTCGACCTGGTCGCTCCACCTATGGAAGTCGGCCGGCGCGAAGGGGTGGAGTTGATGATCGAGGCAGTGGATTAGAGCCTCAGGTGATTCGACTCTTGAGCTCGAACACGGGATGCAGCGACATTGTTGGGGAATGGTTATGCTGCAGATTATCGGTTGGCTGGGGTGCGCGATGCTGGCGGTGAAGCTTATGGAAATGTGCTTCGACAAGAGCTTGCTCAACGAAGACGGCACGCGTCCGGATCCGCTATTCTATACAATCATCGTTGGTTTCGCGGCTACATTCGGGTTTGCGTTCTGGATCTTGATACAAGGGTATTCGGCCGAAGGTCCTGTCGTCGACGAATTGTCCCAGTACGAACAATCCGCTGATGAGGCTGAACGCATAGCCCGCTGCATCGAAGACGCTCCGAACCTCGAAATTGCCATGAATTGCTACGAAGACTGATACTCAAGCGAGGTTCGCTACCGTAAGGTGCGCCTGTCAGGCGAGGCACCTGCATCTCGCTGAGCTATGACTTTTTTTCCTGAAGGGCGGTTCCGCGAGGAACCGCCCTATTCGTGTGGGAGACGATGATGAGCTCAACGTTCTCCTTCAAGGGTGGAAAAGAACTGGAGCGCCAGTTGGCGGCCCTGGCGGATCCGAAACGCATTAAGTCGGCTGCGCGCAGCGCGTTGCGGAAGGGGGCAGATGAAATCATTCCCACCGCAAAGGCGCTGGTCCCTATCGACAAAGGCGACCTCAAGCGTTCGATCAAGCAAGGAGCCGCGAAGAAGCGCCGCGGCGAAGATGATAGCGTTGTCCGGCAGATCATCGGCATTGATCGCGCAGAACAACTGCCTGCTGAGAAGCTGAAGAAAGACGGAACCGGAACCTACCGTGACCCAGGTGTGGCGGGCGTCGGACCGATCACGGAATTCGGCCGCCCGGAGCAAGGGGTGCCGGCTCACCCTTTCATGCGCCCTGCTTTCGATGCCAAACATGGCCGAGCAGCTTCAGCAATCAGAACTGAGCTCGGAAAGGCCATCGAACGCCAAGCAAGGATCATTGCCAAAAAGGGTGGCGCATGAGCTTCGAGAAGGCGCTGCGGACGCGATTGTTCGAAAGCGCGCCCATCGATGCATTGATCGGGAAGACTTCCGGCACGCCGTCAATCGATTGGACTGTCAGTCCTCAAGGTGCTGCGGATCCCCGGATCGTTCTAACCACAATCAGCGACCCCCGGCCACAAACACATGACGGACCGGACAGCATTCGCCCCACGCGGGTGCAGGTCGATGTCATCGACGCAGATCGCGCCACCGTCGTCGCGCTACGCGAAGCGGCAATTGCGACGCTTATGCCGGCAGGCACCTATTCAGGAATCTATTTCGATCGCGCGTTCGTCGACGTGGTCCAGGACCTGGGCGCGCAGGGCGAGACGTCTTTCGTCCACCGCGACCGCATCGACTTCATCATCTGGCACAAAGGTTAGGAGACCCAACCATGCCTCTATCTGACGTAACGACTGGCTTCGGCACGAAGCTGGAAATCGATATCGGCGCAGGCCTCGTGGTCGTTGCCGAAATCGATGACATTCCCGAGTTGCCAACCGGCAACGATCGCGAACTGTACGAGACCAGCAGCTTCGATACCGTCGAATACAAGGAGTGGAAGAAGCAGCCGCTCAAGGACGGTGTGCCGATCACGATCACGGGTAACTATGCGATCAACTCGACCAGCGATGCTACGCTTGAAGCGGCGGACGATGCCGATGGCGCACTCCCGTATCGCATCGTGCTGAAGCAGGACGATGACGAATACGAAGTCACCGGCACCGCTCTGTTCTACGGTCTGAAGCGGAAGAACCCGAAGGACAGCAAGCGCACCTTCGAAATCACGCTGAAGCCGGTGGACGCCGCATCGATCGACGAAATCGTTCCATAAGATGAGCGCGATCGACAGCCAGCGCTTCAAAGCGCTTGAACAGGAGTGGGAAATCCGCTTCGACTTCAATGCGATCTGCGAGATTGAAGAGCGCACTGGCGAGAAGTTCATGATCGTCGCGGCTCCGCTTCTCGCTCTGGTTGAAATCGGCGAGATCGGAAACGAGGCCTCAATGCTGTCGATCGCGCAACGCGTCGACTTCGCCAATATCCGCCAGTTGCTCTTCTGGGCTCTGGAGGGTGCGCATCCCGACGTCGAGATCCGTACGGCCGGAACGATCGTTCAAGCGATCGGACTGCCGCGCGCAGTCGAAGTCATCGCCAAAGCGATCGCGCGGGCTTTGCCGACCGGGGGAGGCGAGCCCGAAGGCACTCCAAACCCTCCGAAGAAGGCGCAGCGCAAGCCGCGCCGGAAGGCCGCAAAGGCTGGCTAGCTCTGATCTCGCTCTGGTCGGATGCCGGCCAGAGCGAGGACCGGTTCTGGAGACAGACGCCGGCAAGTTTTCGGGCCATCCTCGATGGCGTCCGAAAGCGTCTGGAACGCGAACGTGAATCGTCTTTGCGCCAAGCGTGGGAAACAGCCGCCTTCACCACTGCAGGTCAGTCCAAGGAAGGGCTGAAGCCGCTCGACCATTACCTTTCCCGCACCCGACCGGGAGGGAAGGCCACTCCGCAACAGATGCTTGATGTGCTGCGCGATGCGGCAGGTCGGGGCATGCCAATGACGATCCGAAAGGTGAGCTGATATGGCGACGATGCTTGGGTCTCTGCTGATCAGCCTCGGGCTCGACAGCGCCAAATTTTCGAAAGGCATGACCGATGCGCAGCGTGAATTGGTCACCTTTCAAAAGCAGGCGCTCCAGACCGCAGGGGCGATGAAAGATCTGGGCGCGAGAATGACAGTCGGAATTACCGCACCACTCGCGGCATTTGGCGGCTTTGCAGTCAAAGCAGCGAGCGACGCACAGGAATTGCAGAGTGCATTCGATGAAACGTTCGGCGCGCTATCGAAGGATCTTACAGAGTGGGCCGCTACCACGGGCGACGCCATGGGGCGATCGACACAGGAGATTCAAGAAGCAGCCAACACTTTCGGCATTTTCTTCAATCAGGCGGCGCCAACCAAACAAGCGGCGGCCGATCTGTCGAAACAGTTTGCTGTATTGGCGCAGGATCTATCCAGCTTCTTCAACACCGATCCGACCGAAGCGCTGCAGAAGCTACGGTCTGGTCTATCTGGCGAGAGCGAGCCGCTACGCGATTTCGGCGTCTTTCTGAATGAAGCATCGGTGCAAGCGAAAGCTTTCCAGATGGGAATCGCTGCAGTTGGCAGCGAACTTACCGAGCAGCAGAAGATCATGGCCCGGGCTGCGCTGATAATGGAAACAACGAGCAACGCCCAAGGTGACGTGATGCGCACGGCCGATGGGACGGCAAACCGCATTCGCGCCGCAAAGGCGGCTTTCGAGGAACTCCAAGTAGCGATCGGCGAGAAGCTAATTCCCGCAGTGACGCCCTTGATCGAAGGTTTAGCCGGGCTGCTCCAGTACTTCACCGAATTGCCCGGACCGCTGCAAACAACACTCGTCGCAGTAGGTGGCGTGGCCGCTTCGATGGGCCCACTGCTATATATAGTCGGTTCTCTGAAAACTTCCCTGATTTTGTTAGCTGGAGCCTTCTCAACCACTGGTGGAGCAGCAGCGGCCGCAACCCCAAGCGTTGTCGGCCTCAGAGGCGCGTTACTAAGTTTGCAAACTGCCTTGGGCCCGATCTTGATTGCAATAGCGGCGGTAGGCGGTGCCTATGCCGTGATGTCCGCAAACGCTTCGCAGGCCAAGCGCAGAACGGATGAGCTCCGAGCGTCGGCCGATGCAGCGGAAGCCACTGCTGCCCGATACAAAGAGAAGCTGGAGCAGGCGGGCCTCTCGATCGAAGGGCTAGGACAATACTCCAACGCGGCAGCTACCGAAATCGGCGGTCTGGCACGCTCCATGCGAGACGCGATGGGGGCTGCCGACAAGTTGATTGCCAAATTGAAGGAATTGGGCATTCAGAGGCTTCTCGATCGCAAGGCCGAACTCGAAGTCGAGAAGAAGAAAATTCAAAGTGCGGATCGCGCGCGCCGCAACGTTCCCGTCGCTTACATGCCCGGTGGTAGCGGCGCAGTCGGTATGGTGAAAGCCGACACGCGAACGAGCGAGCAACAAGCACAGATCCGTGAAATCGAGCGCGAGCAAAAAGCGCTCGATGATAAAATGGTTGCTATAGCCCGCTTGCATGAAGCCGGGATGGATGTCGGCGCTGGCGGCAATGAAGCTCTGGAAAACGCAGCACCTGCGGGCGGCTCAAAGAAGACGCCGAAACCGAAAGGTCGAACGACCCCAACTTCGGCCGAAATCGCCGCTCGTTTTGCGGATGAAAGCCTGCGGCTCGAGATGGAGGCGCTGCAAGCGCGCGAACGCCTGGCCATGTCCAGTGGGGAACGGGCTGATCTTCAGCTCGAAATGCTTCAGCTAGAACGAGAACAACGCATCGCCGAAATCGATGCGAGTGAATTCTCCGAAAAACAGAAGGATGCACTGCGTAAGCAGGTCGACGAGTTGTACGGCACAGCCCCGTTGCTGGCCGCACAGGGTGAGATCATTGTCCAGGCCAATGAAGGGCTGATTGCTCAGTCAATCAAGCGCGACGAACTGTACGAGCTCGAGCAACGCGCAGCCGAGGCGATGCGCGACCAGTACGATCTCAGGCGCGACCATCTTCAGCTCGATTACGAACTGGCAGAGACGCAGGAAGAACGGAAGCGCATCGCAGCCGACATCCTCGAGGCAGAGCAGGAATACCGGCGCAATCAATGGGAAATGGTTCTCGCATCGGATTTATCGACGAAGGCCGAGAAAGACCGCGCGCAGGCGATCCTCAACAGTCTCGCAGCGTTGGAGGGCAAGGAAGCCGCCGCGAACGAAAAGGCAAACCGCACCGAAGTCGAACGGTATCTTGATGACCTCGACATGTCGGTCGGCGAGATGAATGAAGCAATCGACGGCATCAGGATCGACGGCCTCGAGGCACTCAACGCAGGCTTGGTCGACGCCATGACGGGCGTGAAATCTCTCGGCGCTGTATTCAAGAATATCGCCAACCAGATCATCTCCGATTTGCTCCGCATCGCAATCCGCAAGGCGATTATTCAGCCCTTGGCCGGAGCGTTGTTCGGCGGCGGAGGTGGTTCGGTCGATAAATTGTTTGCGAACTTTGATGCATCGACCTTCGCCCTTGATGGCGCCAGGGCGATGGGTGGCCCGGTTTTGGCGGGTGGTAATTACCTGGTCGGCGAGAACGGTCCCGAGATCTTCAGTCCAGGATCGAGCGGGACGATTATTCCGAACCACGCTTTGGGCGGTGGGGGTCAGCTTCAAGTCGAGGTGATCGCAAACAACAACGGCTTCGGTGCTCTAGTTCGCAACCATGCCGGCCAAGTCGTGGCCGAGGCTGCTCCACAGATTATGGAGGGCAGCGCGCAGGTCACCAGCTCCAAGTTCGCGCATCGCCAGACCCGGAGCATCTACGGATGATCGAGTTGCCCCCGCGACCGGCGCCCCACAGCGCAGAACCAGCGCTGCTGGACTTCGGCATGAATTTAAAGCCGGTTCTCGGCGGCGCTATGCAGCGGGTCGATCGACCGGGATCGAGATTTCGCATTGCGGTGAGTTTTCCGCCGATGGTCGCTGAAACCGCTCGCATCTTCGTGAGCAGGTTGCTGCGGGCCAAATCGGAAGGGCTTCAAATCCCGTTTCCCTTGCCAGTGCCTCAGGGATCACCAGGAACACCCATAGTCGATGGAGCCATTCCCAGCGGCACCACGCTGCCGGTGCGGGGCGGTCAAGCTAACTATCGCTGGCGCGAAGGTTACTGGCTCTCGATCGAGGACGGTTCCGGCCAACATTATCTGCATAACATCGCTGCGGTCGGAGCGCTGGATGCCAATGGCGATGGCGACATTCCCATATGGCCGATGCTGCGCGCGCCGTTCAATGATGGGGCGAAGGTGCATCTTGCCCGGCCGATGATTCAGGGACTGCCGTTGGGAGACGAGACCAGCTGGGTGATGCCAGTCAGCCGACTTTTTGCCCTTGCTGTCACCATCGAGGAAACCGAGTGATGAAGCGCATAGCGGTGGTCGGCTTGCTGAAGATCGAGCTTCCCGGACACGATGTTCTGCTTTGCGATGGTGGGTTCTTCCCGGTTGATGGAGAGATTTACCGGAGCCGTGATGCAGTGTTCGGTACAATAGGCAGCGTTGAAGCCATGACCGAAGGACGCGGCGACGAAATCCCGGCCCTGAAAATCGAACTACTTCCACCGGGTGGAGCCGCGATCGCTTCGTTGTCGCAGCCCGGGTACCAGAAGAGCCGTGTGCGTAGCTGGATCGGCGAATACAACATCGCGACTGGACTGATCGAAGGCACGCCGGAGCCGATGTTCGACGGGCAGATCGATCAGACCACGCTTCGCATCGGGAGTTCGCGAAGCGTGGCCATGAGCTGTGTTCAGACAGCCGAACGGGTTTTCGAGATCGACATTGGCAATTCGCTCAGCTCGACCTTCCACACGTCGGTTTGGTCAGGGGAACTTGGGCACGACGAGGCGACCGGCTTAACTACGCAGGAAGCGTGGGGCGTGGAAAGTCCGCGCACTGCGTCGGGGGGCGCGGGCGGCGGCGGCGGCCGTGGCGGCGCCGTCGGACCTGGCTACAACAATCAAGTTCATAGCTACTGACATGGGTCAGCGATTACCGGAGCTCGAGCGCCGTCGCCGCGCAACGGAACGGACGCGCCAAAAATATATTGGTCGTGAATTTGACTGGAAGCGATGGCGGCATTGCATAGCCCTCGCGAGGTATCAGGCCGTGCAACTCGGCCATCGTCCGCCGCCGATACGACCCATTCGCGGGCCTGTTTCGGCCAAGCGCGAACTGGCTAAGCGAGGCTTCGGTAGCGCTATCGAGCTGCTCGACGGGGAGTTTCCGCGCATCGCACCTGCGCAGATGCTTTTGGGGGACCTGGCGGCGGTCAAAGGAGCGGACGGGCTCGACTGTATCATGGTGAACGTTGGCCCCGGTCGATTGATGGGCTGGCGCGAAGACGTTGCCGAACTGGTCGTTCTGGTAGTCGATTTTTCCGACATTGACGCGGCCTGGAGGCTCTGATGGCGAAGGCGCTGAGAGTGGTCGGCGTTGTAGCCGGGGCTGTTGCAATCGTGGCTTCGGGCGGCGCGGCCTTCGGGCTGGGACTTGCCATAGGTAATTCGGTGATTTCCGCGAGCACGATTGCGATGGTAGCGGGTGGTGTTGCGGGGGTGGCCAATCTGGGTGCATCAGCACTTGCCAAACCGCCAGCAGCCAGAGGAAGCGTAACCGAGAGCATTGTCGAGGTCGATCCGCCTTCGCCCTACGTGATGGGCGAAGGCTACTACGCTGGGGTCAAACGCTTCCATAAGGGTTACGGCCCCACCTTGAAAAAGGTGCCTAACCCCTATCTGGCAGAGGTCTATGCTTTTTCCGTTGGCGGGCCGATCGAAGGGCCCATGGTGCCGCAGTTTGATTTTGCGGCGGTCCCCGCCTGGTATTCCGGGTTCTTTGAATTCGATAGCCAGCTGGGAGCCAGCCCAGAATCGTCCGCACTTGTCGCACCGTATGGCGCACCGCCGGGATGGACTTCTGCACACAAGCTTTCCGGCATTGCAGCCGCGCTGTTCAATCACAAGTTCGATAAGGACGGCAAGCGTTATTTCAGCGGGCTACCGCAACGGGGCATGCACGCAAGATGGGCGCGCGTTTACGATCCCCGCAAGGACAGCACGTTCCCCGGTGGCCTGGGCGGCCATCGGCTCGGGAAGGAGAGCACCTACGAATGGAGCGCTAATCCCGCGCTCCATGCCGGCACATACGCTTACGGACGCTTCCAGAATGGCAAGCGCGTCATGGGGATGGATTTGCCGAAGGAAGCTATCGGCAACTCGTTCATCGAGATCGCGGCATGGGCGAACGATTGCGATGCCAATGGTTGGACGATGTTCGGGGTGGTTTATGAAGGCGGCGCAGCTGCAAAGCCTGGACAGCGGTGGGCGAACCTTCGCGATATCTGCATAGCTGGGGGCGGCGAGCCGATGCCGCTCAATACAGGGATCGGCTTTCATTGGGACCGGCCCCGTGTGGTGCTCGACACGATCACAGAGGCCGACATCCTCGGCGAGATCGATATCACCGCGATGCAGAGCTGGCGCGATCGCATCAACACAATCATTCCGCAATTTGTCAGTTCCGCACATAATTGGTCGCAGGTTCCAGCGAAGGCGATCCAGAACGCTGCCTATTTGGCTGAAGATGGCGAAGA
The DNA here is from genome assembly GCF_044543405.1 of Qipengyuania sp. NPDC077410. NCBI lineage: Bacteria > Pseudomonadati > Pseudomonadota > Alphaproteobacteria > Sphingomonadales > Erythrobacteraceae > Qipengyuania > Qipengyuania sp. NPDC077410. The sequence goes on from NZ_JBITWB010000002.1 coordinate 826,946, forward strand.
GCGTCGCGAGACTTGGCCATTCAATTTTGTCACTGATCCCGACCAGGTCGGGCAGCTGGCGGCGTACAAGGTGGCCAATGCGCGTGAATTTTGGCCACTTACTCTTCCTTGTCTTCCGCGATTGCGCGCATATCGCCCGGGTGACTGCCTGCAGCTAAAGATCCGGCAAAATGGTGAACTCGTTATCGATACGCCGGCAGTTATCCTGCAGCGGCAGGTAGATCCATCGACCTACGCCGTCACACTTACATTTATCGGAGAAACTGCGGCCAAGCATGCCTGGGCTCTTGGACGTAGCGCGGTACCGCCGCCGAGCCCAAGCATCGGGATGAGCGCCCAGCAGAGAGATGAAACTGCGGCCGGTGCGATCGCGGCCGAGCTTGGCACGATCAAACTATCCAGCAGCTATACGCGCGGCCTTGCTGGCAATATTACACAGGTGCACGACGGGGCTGGAACCGGGACGGTCACGCTTACCATTCCGGATCACACACGCGTTTACGGCGACGGAACTGAAGCACCGGTCGACGGCGCCAGCATCACGCTGGATGAAAGCACGTCTTACCTGCTTTCCTATGATGACCCGAACTTCGCGGGTGGCGAGATCGGCACCGACTTCAACATCGTCGAGATCAATCGCACCGCAGGCGATCCTGCGGGCGATGCCTATTTCAGCCAGTCGCATCCGAGCCGCCATTACGTGGCATCGGTCGTAACTGTCGACGAGGCGGGCACAGGCGGCGGCACGGGCGGTTCTTCGCCTCCTGGCGGCGGTGGCTGGGGCGGTGGTGGCGGCACCGTGCCGGGCACAGAAATACCTTAACAAGGAAAACACATGGAAACCCAACACGGTGACTGGCTGCGGCGTCTTGCTGCAGACGGCAAGGGCGGCGTGCTGCTGCCGAGCATCACGCGCGGCGAGGCTTATCAGACAAGCTTTACTCTGCCGCTCAATGTTACAGCGGACACGTTCACGGCCGCGCTGGGGATTGCGCCGGATGCTGCACCGCTTGCCACGTTCACCGTTACAAAAAGCGCGTTCGATGGCGAGTTCACGACGATCACGCTGGCACTTCCGAAAGCCACAGTCGACGGGCTTCCCGCCGATGGCGACGCCAACGGTCTGACCGAACTTGTCTACTCGGTGCAGCGCACGCCTTCTGGTGGATCCGAAACGCGCCTCTTCGCAGGCAATGTCTTTATCAGCGGGGAGGTTTGAGCCGTGGCCGATTTTACCATTCGTCTTGCGGGTGAGCCGATCCGGGTGAATCTTGGTGAGAGCACTGTTGAGGCCGCACGACAGGCCAACCGTGCCGAGACAGCAGCCGATGAGGCTGTCGATGCTGCCTCGTTTTTGACAGAGGTTGTCACCGAGCAAATCCCTCTGAATATCGATGACCTCGCTTTTGCCGTGCGCGACCCTGAGACACTGCAATTCCCTTTCGGCGTTCGCAAGGACGCGCGCGGCACGATTATCAACGGCCACATTGAAGAAATCGAGGCCAAGGCATCGAAAGCGGAGCTCTCCCGGCAAGAGGTATCGCCCACCGAGGACGGCATTGCGTGGGGCGTCGCGCAAAGAAACGCTGATGGAGATCGCGCTCTGCTGTTGGGCGTTCGGGACCGTGACGGATTTATCATAAACCCATCGTTTCAAGCTGTGTGGGATGCTGTTTTCGGCGGTGGGGGAAACTCTAGCGGTGACCTGTCCGAAGCCGATAGTATCATCATGCACGGCCCGCATATGTTCGCCGTCGAAGGTCGGGCGATCGAATACTACGCGTCATCGCTTCTACCCAACCGAAACACCAACCCGCTGTCGCGCGTTCTCACCGTCCAAAGTGCTGAAGAAGGTCGCACGCCTGTCGGCGTTGTGTTCCGCGATTATGCCCGCATCGAGGGGCGCGACCTTGGATCAACGGCTCGCATCAAACTGCAAAACGCATCGTTGGCGCGAACCATCGAGGTTCAGAAAGATGTGACTGTAATAAAGTCGAGCGCGAGTAAGACGGGATCCCCGCGCGTCATGACGATTGGGGACAGCATCACCAGTCAGATAAGCGCGCTTCTCCCGGCTGCGTTAGCGCAGACCGACCTCACGCCTGCTTTTGTTGGGACGCTTTTAAGCACGGACGGCGTAACGCGCCACGAAGGCCGATCCGGTTGGGCCGCGCGAAATTATACATACGAAGATCCGGTTGCTCCATCGGGCACTGCCCTGCCACCGCTGGCTGCGGGCAATGAAGCTGCCTACCTCAACATGTCAGCGGGGACAGCCAACCTCCTCAACCCGTTCATTCGTGAGGCCACCGGGGGTGACGACCCGGCTAAGGTGTTCAACGGATACGTATTCGATTTCCGCTTCTACCTTGACCGCTTCGGTTATCCCGACCCCGATGTAATTGTCATCAATCTCGGCACCAACGATTGGATGACAGGGGAACTCGCCACAGTACCGGCGCGGATGATGACGGCATTTAATTCCGTTCAATTGATGGTGACCCAAATCAAGGCCGCTTGCCCCGGATGTAAGATCGGCTTGGCCATTCCTCAGACCGGCAGCAACTCGTTTTTCGATCCCCGCTATTTCCAAGGCTATGCTGAATTGTTCCTTCGGTATCACGAAGCATACGGGGCGGCAGCAGGTGACGGAATTTACCTGCTTAACACCCATGCGATGAGCGAGAGCCGCTTCATGCAAGTGACTGACGCGGTCAGCACAAATGCTCGCACTGGACAGACAAAACGCCAGTTCAACGGTGATGTTCACCCAGGCGATTTTCTCGGACGTCCGCAACTCACCGAGGGCTACTTGGCCTTCATCCACGCCATTTCATAAGAGGGCTCAACATGGCAATTATCATCGATGTCCCAGGTATTGCCGCCGCTGGGGTGGACTGGCCTGTATTGCCTTCGGTATCCGCCGACATGCCGCTTGAAGGGCTAATCAGCTATCTCGCGGTTCAAGGCGCGCAACCTGATGCGAACGGCCGAATTTCAGCATTGGCGCAATGGGTGGGCCCAGACAATCTAGTCGCCTCCGCTACCGCAAGTGCCCCTGCAATTGAAGATGTCGGCGGAATCGATTGGATACGAACGACGATCGCTCGCGGTGACCGGCTTATCGCTCCTCCCGCACCCGCTGGTAGTCCGTGGAGCTATGCAGGGTCCGCAGGTTTCTCGGTGGCTTTTCCCGTCGAGATAATGGACTTGGCTACGAATACACAGGGCCTCCTTACAATTGGAGGGTTTCGCCTGCGCTACCAAATCAATCAGTTCCAAGCGCAGAAACCTTATAGCGGCGGCACCCAGACCGCATTCCCCGCGTTCGACTGGAATGACCCGTGTGTTGTTGGCGTTACCTACGATGTCGACGACAAGCGCCTGCGCATCTATCGCAATGGGGTCCTGATCACTGAAACCACCTCGGTGAATTGGGGCGCAATAGACACAGCTACCCTGCCTGTGTTCGGTTCAACTTTTAACGCTGGCAATCCAAGCGCCGCACGGTTCGGCGACCTGGTCCGATACTCGCGCGAAATCACTGCCAGCGAAATGCTCGCCGTTAGCGATTTCCTTTCCGGCCGCTTCGGCATTGACTGATGTGCGCTCCCCACGGCACCGGCTTTGCCATATCCATCCCGCTTGGCCTCGCCTTCTGGGCGCTGGTTTGGTGGGCAGCATGAAGCTCATCCCCCCGCTCGTCTGCTACGCCGCTTTCAAAGGCTGGCAGATCAATCGCGCTCTGCACCGCGCATCCCCGGGATGGGTGTCTCGGCATATTCAGGATGAAAACGTCCGCTTTCGCGAATGATTACAATACTCGAGCAGGGCTGAGACCTTAACTTATCCCTGTTCCCTCATTTTACGCTCCCAACAATATACTGGCCCGAAAATCGGGCAGGAGGAACTCTCATGCTTGAACAAAGCGGAGGCGATTACGTCACTGCCGCAGCCAAATCGGCGCCCCCGGTAGCAGTACTTGCAGCCGACACCGCCGGGCTTTCGCTCGAGCAGTGGGTGTTCGTAGCAACGCTGGTGTATCTGGCTTTGCAGAGCATCTATTTGCTGTATAAATTCGTCCGGGATCTCCGCGATGATCGCCGGGATCGTAACCGTGTCTGACCGTCGCATCAAAACCGGCGCGCTTGGCATCGGCGGCGCGATCGCGCTCATTGTTGCGAGCGTTTTCGCGGTCGAGGGTGGCTACGTTAACGATCCGCGCGACCCGGGCGGCGAGACCAATCACGGCATCACGAAACGTACGGCCGAAGCTAACGGCTATCGCGGGGATATGCGCACGCTGACGAAGGATCGCGCCCGCGAGATCTATGTGAGTGAATATATCCAGCGTCCTGGCTATGTCCCTCTGGTCGAGCGGGACCTTCGGGTCGCTGAAGAGACGATCGACAGCGGGGTGAACGCTGGCACCGGCCGATCGTCCAAATGGTTTCAGGAATGTCTCAACGCCTTCAACAATGGCGGCCGGGATTATCAAGATGTCGCCATCGACGGCCAGATCGGGCCGGCTAGCCTGCGTGCGTTCGATGCGTTGCGCGCGCGGCGCGGTGCCGAACTGGCCGGCACGTTGATGGTCCGATGCCAGGATTCCCTGCAGGCTGGACATTACCTCGCACTCGCTAACGCCAACTCAAAATTTCAGGCTTTCACGGTCGGATGGTTTCGGACCCGCATCCGCAACGTCCAGTGAGGTGCAGACATGTTCCAACAGATTGACCGGCTGCTCAGTCCTGTTCGCCAGCTTTACGAAGTCTTGCGAGATCTGGCGCGATTAGCAGTGCCGATGATCGTCGCAGTAGCGATCACGATCGCATGCGTGCAAACGACCAGGCTATACGGTTTCCAGATCTGGTCGATTTCCATGCGAGGTTGGATCGAGACTGCCGAGCAGTTCGAGCGTGATCGCGACGCCGAGCGAGCCGCGCATCGCCAAACCAAGATTGATTACAGAAACGCGCAGATCGAAGCGGCGCGGCTCGAAAGCCAACGCCTTGATCGCGTGCGCACCGAGCAACAGGAGATTACCGATGCCGTGGAAGCGGACTATTCTGCTAGCCTTGCCGACGCTCGCACTCGCGCTGAGCGGCTGCGCGAAGACCTTCGAACACGAAGCACCGCTCGCAGTGCGGCCGACCCAATCTCAGTGCCCAGCCTATCCGCTGCCGGCGCAGGAACTTCTGCAGCGGCCGAGAATACTCGACTTCCTTCCGGCACCGAGCAGCTCGAGCGAGATCTGATTGCTACTGAACAAGCCATTCAACTCGACGCGCTGATCGACTGGGTGAAGCGGCAAGCGGCCGTACAGGTCAGCGGGCCCGAAGTCAGGCGCAGCGATTAATGTTCGCTTCCCTAATCGTTCTCGTCATGTTCTACGCGCGCCATGGGAAAGAACGCACCTCTTCGACCTGCCTGGACCGAGAACCTCGGCACGTTGATAGACGCAGGCGTGACCGTCCGGGCCTCTTGTGCCGGCCAGTGCAAGAAGTGGAAGGATATCGATCTCGAAGCGCTCGCCGCCATCAAAGGCCGCGATTACGACCTCTGGAACAGGCGATCGGTTTGCCGCCTGACCGAAGGATGTGAAGGGCCGGTCAGGTTTCGCTTCAGCGGGTTCGCAATGATGCGGCCGATGTGGGACTAGAGTGAGCAGTCAAACTGTGCCCGCAGTTGGGGGTACAGGAGGGGGTATGATGGTGGAGAAAATTAGCTCTACCCCGCGGAATACCTAGACTTCAGCAGCTAAGCAGGGCGGAGGGATTATCCGCCGAGGTCAATAAGCTAAATCCCAAAAACATCCTTAGACGTTCGAATTACTGACAGTTTGGCCATCTCCTGCTGAATGCGATCATCGCCTGCAACATCTTCAAGCCACTCGCTAACGCCTGCAACAATGTCTCGGCAAAAAACGTCGACTTGCACCTGTAATTGAGAGTCGAATTGATTGAGGTGAAAAAAGCTGCCGTTTGTAGGTGGCTCGACGAATATGAAACGATTGAGGGTTTGATTGACCTTCTGTTTGGAAAGATCTTCCGAGCCGTTGTGAAGGTACGCGCATCTCAGCGCATAACAATCGTCCCCGCTCATGAAAACGTGCTCGATTTTTTTCGCACCTATTTGGGAGCGGTACGCCGAACCAACGTACTTATCCCACCAGTTCGCGTATTTCTGTCCGTTGGTTTTGCCGTTCTCGCTAGCAAGGCTCGCGCAGATATCCGGCATGGATAACGCCGTCGTAAGTCCAGCGATCCAAATCTGATCGTCGATCGCCCTTTCAGTTGCATCGATGAAGTTATGCATCTGATCATCCCATAACAATTTCGGACAGTTATATGCTCACCAACGCTGCGGCGAAAGCCGCTGGCGCGAAAAGTCGCGCCTACAAGATGCATGACCAGGGCGGGCTACACCTCCTCGTTCGTCCGACCGGAACGAAGAGCTGGCAGCAAAAGTATCGTTGGCGCGGCCGCGAGAAGCTGCTCACGCTTGGCCAGTACCCAGAGGTGCGCGTCGAGCGCGCGCGGATCCTCCAGGGGGAAGCCAAAGAGCTTCTCGAGGAGGGTATGGATCCTGCCCGCCAACGGGCTAAGGTCGATACGCTCGAACGGCTCGGCCGCGCCTGGTACCGGGCAAACCTGCCGGCATGGTCACCGGCGCACGCGGCCGACGTCCTCGGCAGTTTGGAGCGCGATATTTTCCCTGAACTGGGGGAGTGCGCGGCCGGCGATGTCCGATCGCGCGAGCTGCTCGATGCCATCCGCACGATCGAAGCACGCGGCTGCAGCACTACCGCGCATCGCGTGCGCCAACGGCTGACGGAAATCTTCGCATTCGGCAAAGCCGAAGGGCTTGTCGACGACAATCCGGCGACCGATCTGGGATCGGCCATGCTATCGCCGCCGCCCGCCAATCCTCATCCTGCGCTGACCTCGATCAACGACTGCCGGCAGCTACTTTCTGCATGCGAGGCCGATCAAGCACGATCGGCGACGATCATGGCATCGCGGTTCCTTGCGCTAACCGGCGTGCGTCTGGCTGCTGTGCGCTTGATGCGCTGGTCGGAGGTCGACCTCGCTGCCAAGCTCTGGACCGTGCCTGCCGCGCATATGAAGCTGAGCCGCGCGAAGAAGGGCGATGCGCGCTTCGATCACCTCGTACCCCTCAGCGATGCGGCCCTGTTCGTACTTCGCGGGATGCACCCAAAGAATGGTTATATGCATTCGGACGATGCAAATTTGCACGGCCTGGTCTTTCCCGGCCGAAGTGGTGGGTCGATCGGCGAGGGGGCAATTCGCGATCTCTATATTCGCGCCGGCTATGCACGTCGGCATGTACCGCATGGCTGGCGCGCCAGTTTCTCGACCATCCTCAACGAGGACATGGGTCCGGATTGGCGCTTCGACATCGACGCCGCGCTCGGACACGCTGGGAAAGGCAAAGTCGAGGCTGCTTACAACAGATCGGTCCAAATCGATCGACGTCGCGTGGTCATGGAGCGTTGGTCTTCGTTGCTTGCGAATTAGGCCGGGACCTTGGGCAGGCCTTTGCGCTCGTGGAAGCTCATTTTGTTGAATATGCGCTTCGCCTCTCGGCGGGCTTCAAGTCGTTCGCGAAGAGCTGCCTGTAGTTTCGCCGCAGATGGAAAGTCCGGCGCGTACCAGCGAGGGCCATCCATGAGTTCGCCTAGCGGTGGAGCTGGCTCGCTCTCGATATCGGAAAAGCACGTCGCTTCAGGAAAGCGCTCCATGCTTTCTGCGAACCGATACAATGTTCCCGCTAGCTTTGTAACTTCGAGATCCGCGTCAGCGATCCGTGTGAGAGCAGCGGCATAATCCAACGACAACGACATTGAATTCCCTCCCTTCCGTAGCGGGAGCGGGGGTTGCCTGGTTGCACCCAGGCGAACCGACGGAATAGAGCTCCGCCGCGACACAGTTGGCCGACTGGCCGCCCCGCACCCGCGCATACGGGCGGGGTTCTTGGAGCATTTTTAAAGACATGGAGTCAATTCAACACGTTAAGCCCGTACGCCCTGCAGCCGGTTATATCGGGGGAAAACGAAACCTTGCGCGCCGAATCTGCGCGCTTATCGATTCGATCGACCATGATGGCTATGCCGAGCCTTTCGTCGGCATGGGCGGGATCTTCCTGCGCCGATCCACGCGACCGCGCGCAGAAGTGATCAATGATATCAGCGGAGACGTCGTCACCTTCTTCCGCGTGCTGCAGGAGCATTACCCATATTTCATCGACATGTTGCGCTTTCGTTTGGCCAGCCGGCACGAGTTCGAGCGTCTGGTCGGCCTCGATCCGGAGCGGTTGACCGATCTTCAGCGCGCAGCGCGCTTCCTCTATCTCCAGAAGCTCGCCTTCGGAGGTAAGGTCGCTGGTCGTCATTTCGGAGTGGACAGTCGACAAGGTGCCCGATTCAATGTGACGAAGCTGGAGCCGGTCCTGGACGATCTGCATGATCGCCTTTCCGGCGTGACGATCGAGCAGCTTTCCTTCGCCGATTTCGTTCGCCGCTACGATCGGCCGGGCATGCTCTTCTATTGCGATCCACCATACTTCGGTTGCGAGGATGACTACGGCGCGGAGGTTTTCTCTCGTGCTGATTTCGCCGAGCTGGCCGCCGCGGCCAAATCCGCGCGCGGCAAGATGATTATCTCCATCAATGACACGCCGGAAGTTCGCGAGATTTTCGGAGACCTGGTGCAGCAGCCGGTGGAGACAACGTACTCTTTGGCGACGAAGGCAACTGGTAGCGGAAAACGTGTCGGCGAGCTGATCATCAGCAATTTCGCTCTCGACGAGGTTGCCTATCGGCAAGCCGCCTGAAGAGGGCGATTGGCACGCCCCTTGCGCTTGGCCCATCGCCAAGCATGAGGCGGCGCAGCCGCCGACCTCCGCCGGTGCGGAAGGTGGTCGCTTTATACTTTCGGTACCGTTGCGGGGGCGGTGACCGGGTCAGAACGCGTGGCCTGACCCTATGTCAGGCCACTCCTTCTATGGAATAGGAACTATTCCCCCGGTTTCTCCGCGTCTGTCGGATTCGCGTTCATGCTGTTCATCGACCAGTCGAGCGAGATCAGAAAGAAGCGGGCCCAGCAGGGGATCGCGGCTTCGGAAGTCGCGATCGAATTCCTTGGCAGAGAGGGTTGCGAGCATTGCGGCGAAGTCAGCCCGGTCGGCGGACTGACGATCGACCTCGCATGCCGGCGTAGGTCGCTTGTTGAACGTCCGGTCCCACCATCCCTGAAGCTTCTCTGGAATGAGAAGCGCATACGCGTTGGTTATCTGCTCCACCTGCGGCCCGAAGCCGGACGCATCTTCCCGCGGCCTGCTGCGCCGTATCCAGTCGATGAACCCTGCCGCCTGAAGGCGTCGAAGGGCAGAATGCACTGCGGAGTATGAGCGGCCGATCCGTTCGGCGATCGTAGCGATAGCAGGTTCGAGCCTGCCCTTCATGAAGTCCACCAGGTCGACCATGGTCTGCAGAACTTCCAACCCGATCACGCCCAGCTTACCGTTCTGGCAGCCCTTGTCCGTCTCACGACGCTTGGCGCGCGATTCCAACTCAACGCGACGAGCGGCGGCCATGAGTGCGCCGGTAAAGCGGCGGCCGTCACGTTTGGTGCCGTTGCCGATCCGCTTCCAGATGCGATGCTCGATCGTGCCTTCATAGTAGCTATTGCGCCATACGGGCTGGCCTGATCGCGGATTGTCGCCGCGTTCGAGAAGCGCGCGCGTCTGGCGGCTGAGTGTGTTGCCGGCAATGCCGGCCGCAATCGAACCGAATGCTTTTGCCGAGGTGCTCATGCTGCACCTCGCGCGAACGCTATCGCATTGGTTGATACTTGCGCAGTCCCCCGACCAGCGCTTCCGCATGGGGCAGGGATTCGCAGAGCAAGTCCGCCCATTCCTGGGCGAGTTCTCGACGTCGACGCATGTATGCGGCTCGATTGTAGATTCCGCGCACACCGGGGATTTTGTGCGCCAGCATCAGCTCGATCACTTCGCTGTCGCCTTGTCGATCGAGATCGATCGCACGCTCGTTCATGATCGTGCTGAATGCGCTCCGCCAACCATGCGGAACGTGTCTGCCTTCGAAGCCCGGGACGCGGCGATAATTCGTATTGAGACCGTTCTCGCTGATCGGACGATGTGAATGCCTGCTCGACGGGAATAGATATCTGCGACGACCAGCAAACTCGATCGCAGCCTGCACCGCTTCGTCCGCTTGACGCGATAAAGGAATGACGAAGTCGTATGCCTCCTGCTCGCTTGCTGCGAGCTCGAGCTTCATCTTTGCAGCCGGGATGCGCCATTGCGCGTCTGCGGTCCCAAGTCCCTCGAACTCGTCCCGCTGCGCAAGCCTGATCGGGCCCGGTCGAGCGGCCGTGAGAGCAAGCAACCGAGAGGCCAGCTTCGTTGCCGGCTGGCATGGCTGCTCTTCCATCGTACGCAAAAACGCGCGCGCCTGCCGTAAATCGATCAGAGCGGGGAAGGGCTTCGAGCGCTTCGGCTTCAGCGCCTTGCCAATCGAAGCGGCCGGATTTGTTTCGACCCAGTCCAGCGCGATCGCGCAATCGTAGATCGAACTGGCATAGTTGCGTAGACGGTGCGCCACCTCGATCGCGCCGCGCTCCTGGACTGCATCGAGCAGCTTCAGGATGTCCCGCGGCCGTATCGCGTCCAGCGCGATCGGCCCGAGTACCGGCAACAGATCCGCCTCGATGCGATCTTCGACCGTCGCCGCGTGTTTCGGCTTCCAGCCTTCCTTCTGCAGATCCAGCCACTTGGCAGTGGCATTTGCGAAGGTTCGCGCTGTTTCCGATTCGGCAATGGGCGAGGCGGGGTCCACCCCACGACGCAGTTGGGCCCTCGCTTCGAACATAAGATCCCGCGCGGCCCCCAATTTGACCTCCGGATAGGGGCCCAGGCTCAGCTTCCGTTCCTTGCCGCCGAAGCGATATTTCAACTTCCAGCTGCGATAGCCGCTCGGTTGCACTTGCAAGTACAGGCCGTGCTGATCGAAAAGCTTGTAGGGTTTGGCTGCCGCAGTAGCCGTGCGACACTTCGCGTCTGTCAGCATGCGGGGCCCCCATCGCTGAATAGCCGGGCCCCCGCGAGGCCCCCACCATGGGTGGGAACGCTTGGGAACAACCGGGCTTCGATGGGGTGGGTCTGTCGTCTAAAGGCTGCGGAAACAAGGCCTTTTGGGAACAACTAGGACCCCTTGAGAATGAATAGTGGCTCCCCGAGTTGGATTCGAACCAACGACCAAGTGATTAACAGTCACCTACTCTACCGCTGAGCTATCGGGGAGCAGCCCGCTGGGCAGGGGTGCGCCTATATGGGGGGCTTTGCGGTTTGGCAAGCGGGCAAATCGCAAAAATTCACACTGCTTACCTGCTTTTGCAATTTACACGACGAACTGCTCGGCGACGATGCGTTCGTCGAGCGCATGGCCGGGATCGAACAGCAGCGTCAGTTGGCTGTCGCGCGCGATTTCAAGGTCAACCTGGGCGACATCGCGGAGCTCCCGCTGGTCTGCGACGACCGAAACGGGACGCTTGTGTTCTTCGAGCACGCGCAGCGAGACTCTGCTTCGATCAGGGAGGATCGCCCCATGCCAGCGACGCGGACGGAACGGACTGATCGGCGTGAGTGCGAGCAGGTTCGAATCGAGTGGCAGGATCGGTCCATCGGCTGAAAGGTTGTAGGCAGTCGAACCCGCCGGCGTTGCGAGCAGGACACCGTCGCAAACCAACTCCGGGATGCGCACCTTGTCGTCGACCGTCACTTCGAGCTTCGCGGTCTGCCGCGTTTCGCGCAGCAGGCTGACCTCGTTGATCGCGCAGAAGGTGTGAGTTTCACCGTCCTGAGTCCGTGCCCGCATGCGCAGCGGTGCGATATGATGGAGTTTGGCCTTTCCGATGCGCTTGATGAGCGTCTCGGGGTTCCGGTTGCGATTCATCAGGAAGCCGACCGTGCCGAGATTAAGACCGTAGGCCGGGATTATCCGCTCGCTATCGAGCATCGCATGAAGCGTCTGCAGCATGAAACCATCGCCGCCGAGAACGACGACCGCCTCGGCTTCGGATAGCGGCACCCAATCGGCTATTTCGCGGAAACCCTTGTCGGCAGCTTCCTGCGCAAGCGGAGCATCGGAAACAAGCAGAGCCAAACGGCTGAAATCGGGCATTGCCCCAGCATCCTCCTGTCCGGGATAACCATTGCCCGGGATTGCAGCGTACCTATGGATGCACGTCCCATTTGGCAACATGGGTGAAAAAGTGGCATACGCTTCTGCGGGGCGCGCTAAGGACGGCCGATATGGCAAGCATGCCCCACGAAATTAACGGCGAAACGCGCGACACGCTCACTGGCCTCGCTGATCAGGCGCAGGCTCGTGGCACGATTACGCGCTGGCAGCGGGACTGGCCCGACAAGACCATTTCCTGTCCCATGCATGCAATGCTCATCACGCTGGGGCGTATCGATACGCTGAATGTCGCTTTCGGTGAGAGTGCAGGCGACGGCGCGCTGGTCGAAGTGGCGCAGCGTATCAAGCATTTCGCTTCGGACGAGCTGGAAAGCAGCAGTGCTTGGATCGCCGCGCGCATGGGAGGCGGTAGCTTCCTTCTCATCGCGCGTCAGGAATGTAGCCGCGAGCGGTGGCAATGGCTGGCCGAAGCGCTTGCCGACGCCATTGCTATGCCCATCGCCAATCCCGAAGGCGGGGCCAGCCTCAGGTTGTGGCCTCGACTCGCCCTCATGCGGGTCACCGACAATGACAATGCCGATAGCGTGCTTGACCGGCTGTCCGAAGTCGCTGCTCGCATGCGTGACAGCAATCGCCGCCGTATCGACTGGTCTGCGGGCGCTGTGGCGCGTTCAGGGCGTTCGAACCAGCAACTTGAGGCGGATTTACTCGCCGCAATTGACCGTGACGAAATCGAGATCCTGTTTCAGCCGCAATTCGCGCTGGACGACGACACGCTGATCGGGGCCGAGGCCCTGGCTCGCTGGGAACACCCCCTGATAGGGCGGATTGGCGCCGGGACGCTGTTCCAGATAGCCGAGCGTGCAGACCATGTTGCCCACCTTTCCCGGCACATCGCGAAACGTGCTCTCGAACAGGCGCTCGAATGGCCGGATCACTTGCGGCTATCACTGAACATTACGCCCGTTGATCTCGCTGCCGATAATTTCGCCATCGACTTTGCACGCATGGCGGAAAGGGTCGGCTTTTCGTTGGGGCGGATCACGCTCGAGATTATCGAGCAGGTACTGCTCGCAGATCTCGACAGGGTCAGCCGGGTACTCGATCAGTTGAAGCTGTTCGGAATACGCATCGCGCTGGACGATTTCGGCGCGGGTTTCTGCAATTTCCGATATCTGAAGGTCTTGCCGATCGACTGCCTGAAACTCGATCGCACGATGCTGGACGGGGTCCTCGACGACGAACGGGACCTGGCGGTGTTCAGGGCTATCCTCGCCATGGCCGAGGCGCTCGACCTGAAGGTGCTGGTCGAAGGTGTCGAAAACGCGGATCAGCGGGATCTGGCCCGCAAGGAAGGATGCCAGTCCTACCAAGGCTTCCTTCGTGCAGAACCGATGAGCGCGCCCGATTTCCTCAAACTGGCAGGATCCTAGGCGGCAACCTTCTCACCTTTTCGCGATTTCCGGGCGATGCCCGACAACCCCTTGGTGAGCTGGAAGAGACCGTTGAGCCTGCTTTCCGGTGAATTCCAGGCTCTGCTAATGACAAGCTTCATATCGGGCCTCAGCTTCGCTGTGCCCTTGAGCCGATCGACATAGCCGAGCAGACCCATCGGATCGGGGAAGTCGTCATTGTGGAAAGTGACCAGCGTTCCCTGAGCGCCCACATCGACCTTGGCAATGTTCGCTTCGATGGCCTGATGCTTGATTTCGATGAGTCGGACGAGATTGGCCGTGGCGGATGGCAACTCGCCGAATCTGTCGATCATTTCTGCGGCAAGTGCCTCTATCTCGGCCTTGTCGGCGGCATCGTTAAGGCGGCGGTATAGCGCCATGCGCACAGCAAGGTCGGGCACATAATCTTCCGGGATCATGATCGGTGCATCGACCGTGATCTGCGGACTGACACGTTCAGGCTTCGCCTCGAGCCCCAGTTCCCCCGCCTTGGCCGCGAGTATCGCATCCTCCAGCATCGACTGGTACAGTTCGAACCCGACTTCGCGGATATGACCGGACTGTTCGTCACCCAGCAGATTGCCTGCTCCCCGAATGTCGAGATCGTGACTGGCAAGCTGAAAGCCTGCGCCCAGGCTGTCGAGATCGCCGAGAACCTTCAGGCGCTTTTCAGCGACTTCCGAAAGCTGCGTGTCCTGCGCATAAGTCAGATAGGCGTAAGCGCGCAGCTTGGACCGGCCGACACGCCCTCGCAGCTGATAAAGCTGCGCCAGTCCGAAGATGTCGGCCCGGTGGATGATGATGGTGTTGGCGCTAGGGAGATCGAGCCCGCTTTCGACGATCGTTGTCGCAAGCAGGACTTCGTACTTGCCTTCGTAGAACGCGCTCATCCGCTCCTCGATTTCGCCGGCCGACATCTGGCCGTGGGCGGAGACGAATTTTATCTCTGGCACGTTTTCGTGAAGCCAGTCGGAAATCTGCTCCATGTCGGAGATACGCGGGACGACGATGAAGCTCTGCCCGCCGCGATGATGTTCGCGAAGCAAGGCTTCGCGCATCACCATGTCGTCCCACTCCATCACATAAGTGCGCACGGCAAGCCGATCGACAGGCGGGGTCTGGATGGTGGAAAGCTCTCGCAAGCCCGTCATGGCCATCTGCAACGTGCGGGGAATGGGAGTGGCCGTCAGCGTGAGCATGTGCACATCTGCACGGAGCTGCTTGAGTTTCTCTTTGTGCGTGACGCCGAAGCGCTGCTCTTCATCGACGATGACAAGGCCAAGGTTCTTGAATTTCGTCTGTTTCGACAGGATCGCATGCGTTCCGACGACGATATCGACCTGTCCGTTCTCGAGCTCTTCGCGCGTTTCCTTCAATTCGCGAGCCGGCACCAATCGGGACAATCGACCCACCTTGAGCGGGAAACCGTTGAAGCGCGCCGCGAAATTTTCGAAGTGCTGGCGGGCGAGGAGCGTGGTGGGAGCCACCACAGCGACCTGCTGGCCATTCATCGCCGCCACGAAAGCCGCTCGCAAGGCGACCTCGGTCTTGCCGAAGCCGACGTCGCCGCAGACAAGCCGGTCCATCGGCTTGCCGCTTTCCAAATCGCCCAGAACGTCCTCGATGGCGCGTTCTTGATCATCCGTTTCGTCATATTGGAAACGGTCAAGGAACTGATTGAAGGGACCTTCGTCGATTTCGAAGACCGGGGCTTTCCTGAGCGCGCGTTGCGCCGCGACCTGCATAAGCTCGCCCGCAATCTCGTTGATGCGTTCTTTCAGGCGTGCACGGCGCTTCTGCCACGCTTCGCCTCCGAGCCGGTCGAGCATGACCGCTTCCTCGCTGCTGCCATAGCGGCTGAGCACATCGATATTTTCGACCGGGATGAAGAGCTTGTCGCCGCCCTTGTATTCGAGCTGCACGCAATCGTGTTTGGATTTGCCGACAGCAATCGGTTCGAGGCCGAGATACTTGCCGATGCCATGTTCGGTATGAACAATCAGATCGCCCACGCTGAGCGCTTGCAACTCGGCGAGGAATGCGTCGGAATCCTTGCGCTTCTTTTTGCGGCGAACAAGCCTGTCGCCGAGGATGTCCTGCTCGGTGAGCAGTTCCATTTCGTCGTTGGCGAAACTTGCTTCCACAGGCAGGATCATGGCCGCAGGCTTGCCCTTGGCCGACAGACCCAGCGCTTCCTGCCAGGTTTCCGCCATCTGTACTGGCGTGCCAGCCTCTTCGAGGATGGACGCTATGCGTGAGCGGCTTCCCTTGGAATAGGCTGCGAGGAGCGGGCGTTTGCCAGCCTTGGCAAGTGATTTCAGATGATCTGCGAGAACGGGATAGACATTGTCCCCTCGCGCGCGCTCCGGTGCAAAGTCGCGGCCGGAGCGGAACCCGAAACCAACCACCTTGTCGCTTTCGGGTTCGTCGAAAGGCGTGGTCCGGTGCGCGGGCGCTGCCTGCAGCGCTTTCTTCAGTTCTTCGCCGGTCAGATAAAGCGCGTCTGGCTTCAGCGGCCGGTAATTACCCTTTGCCTGCCCCGTGATGGCCGTGCGCTGATCGTAATAGTCCGAGATGTCCTTGACCCGCTCGTCAGCGGCAGCGATCGAAGCCTGATCGATGACGATCAAATCGTCCTTGCCCAGATGATCGAACAGCGTCGCCAGCTTCTCCTCGAACAACGGCAGCCAGTGCTCCATCCCGGCGAGACGGCGACCATCGCTGACAGCTTCGTACAGTGGATCCTGCGTCGCATTGGCGCCGAACATTTCCCGGTAGCGGCTCCGGAAACGCTTGATGCTGTCCTCGTCGAGGAGCGCTTCACTGGCGGGGAGCAGCAGGTGCGAATCCAGTCGACCGGTGCTCATCTGGGTATTGGGATCGAAAGTGCGCAGCGATTCAAGTTCATCGCCGAAGAAGTCCAGCCGCAATGCTTCGTCCATGCCGCTGGGGAAGATATCGACAATCGACCCGCGCACGGCATATTCGCCCTTGTCGATGACCGTGTCGGTGCGGCCATACCCCTGTTTCTGCAGCAGCAGCCCCAGGCTTTCGCGGCCGATTTCCATGCCCGGTTTGAACTCTCGCACACTTTCGCGAATGCGGAAGGGGCTCAGCACGCGTTGCAATACTGCATTGGCTGTGGTGACGACGAGCTGCGCCTTGGCCTTGCCGGCCTGCAGGCGAAACAATGCCGACAGCCTTCTGGCGCTGATCGAGAGCGCGGGGCTGGCGCGGTCGTACGGCAACGAGTCCCAGGCGGGAAATTCGATGACCTCGAGCTCGGGCGCGAAAAACGCGGCAGCATCGACGATCGCGCGCATCGCCGAATCGTCCGGCGCAATGAAAACTGCGCGGCCCGTACTCGCTCGGGCGAGATCGGCCATGACAAGCGGCTGAGCACCGCGCGCGACCTGCGCCAGCGTGAGGGGAGTATCGGCTTTCAGGATGCGGGAAAGGTCGGGCATCGGGGTCCTGGCGTTTGGGGGCGCGGCGGGTCGCACACGCAAGACTGCCCCCTGCCCGGATTTGGGGAGGGGGCGCATGGGAAAATTCGTCAGTGGCGAGATAGTGCCCGAGGGCCGTCCGTCAACGCGGAATATCCACGTAGTCGAGCTGTTGCATCGCCTCGATCAGCTTGCCCTGGAAGCGGGGCGGCGTCGGCTGGGTTTTCAACGCCCAGGCCATGACATCGACGTCGTCTTCTTCCAGCAGCGCTTCGAACCAGGCCAGTTCTTCTTCGGCCCAGTCGGCATGGTACCGGTCGAAGAACCCCCCGATCATGAAATCCGCCTCGCGCGTGCCGCGGTGCCATGCGCGAAATTTGGCGCGCTGTTTGCGGCCTTCGAATGTGAGAAGATCGGGCATTCGTCGCGGGTAGGGCACTCGCCAAAGCCGCGCAAGCGGCTATAGCATTCCGCAATGCGTCCCGATATTCTCAATCCCCTCTTCGCCGAGACAGAAACTCTCGATGGCGTTGGACCCAAGCTGAAAAAACCACTGGACCGGCTTGGCCTTACGCGTGTGCGCGATCTCGATTACCACCTTCCCGAAAGGTTTGTGACGCGCCGCGCGGTGCAGAATGTCGACGATGCGGGCGAAGGCGAGCAGATCGTGGTGAAACTGTCGGTCACAGAGCATCGCAGCGGCCGTTCCCCGCGGGCCCCCTATCGCGTGCTGGCGCAGGATGGCATCGGCAACGTGATCGCGCTGACCTATTTCGGGCGCGCGTCCTATAATGCGAAAAAGCAGTTGCCGGTGGGCGAAACGCGGTGGGTCGCGGGCAAGCTGGAACGCTTCGGCGACATGCTGCAGATCGTTCATCCCGATCATGTGGTGGAGGAAGACGGCGAGACCCTGCAGCGGCTGTGCGAGCCGGTCTATCGCCTGTCGGAAGGGCTGACCCAGCCCAAGATTGCAGGGCTGGTCGACCAGTCGTTGTCCCGCACACCCAAGCTGCCCGAATGGATCGACAGTTCGCAGGTGAACAAGGAAGACTGGCCCACCTGGCGCGATGCGCTGGTCCTGGCCCACAAGGGCGAAAATGCCCCGGCGCGCGATCGACTGGCGTATGACGAACTGCTCGCCAACAGCCTGGCGCTGATGCTGGTTCGGGCCGACAATCGCAAGCGCAAGGGCCAGCCCCTGCAGGGCAACGGCACCTACCGCGGAAAGCTGGCCCTGCCGTTTCCGCTGACGGGGGCGCAGCGGCGCTCCATCGCCGAAATCGAAGGCGACATGGCGCAGGAAGCACCGATGCTGCGGCTTCTCCAGGGCGATGTCGGTGCAGGCAAGACCATCGTGGCTCTCGAAGCCATGCTAATCGCGGTGGAGGCGGGCGCCCAGGCAGCGCTGCTCGCCCCGACCGAAATCCTGGCCCGCCAGCATTACGAGAGCCTTCGTCGCATGGCGGAACCCGCCGGCGCGTGCGTCGCGCTGCTGACCGGGCGCGACAAGGGGAAGGCGCGCGAAGCTACGCTGATGGGGCTGCTGGATGGCAGCATCGACCTCGTCGTGGGTACCCACGCGATTTTCCAAGATGCGGTCAGCTATCGCAATCTCGCGATGGTTGTGATCGACGAACAACACCGTTTCGGGGTGGGCCAGCGCCTTATGCTGGCCAGCAAGGGCAGGCGCGCGCCGCATGTCCTCGCGATGACGGCGACGCCGATCCCCCGCACTCTGACATTGGCGCAATATGGCGAACTGGATGTCAGCAAGCTCGACGAATTGCCGCCCGGACGCCAAGCGATCGACACGGTTGTCATGGGGCAGGCCCGGATTGGTGCGCTGGTCGATCGGCTCGCCGCGCAGATCGCCGAAGGACGGCAGGCCTATTGGGTCTGCCCGATGGTTCGGGAAATGGACGGCCCGGAAGAAATCGCCGCTGCGGAAGCGCGCTATGCAGCGCTGAAAGAGCGTTTCGGCGACGACGTGGTGATGGTCCACGGGCAGCTCGGGGCAGAGCTCAAGGACGCGGCGATGGAACGCTTCGCCCGCGGCGACGCCAAATTACTCGTGGCAACGACAGTGATCGAGGTCGGTGTCGATGTGTCCAATGCCACTTTGATGGTCATCGAACAGGCCGAACGCTTCGGCCTTGCCCAGCTTCACCAGCTCCGGGGCCGGGTGGGGCGGGGCAGCGAGAAATCCTTCTGCGTTTTGCTCCATGGCGAAACACTGTCCGAATCCGCTCAGAAACGCCTGGCCCTGATGCGCGAATCCCAGGACGGTTTCTTCCTTGCAGAAGAAGATCTGCGTCTTCGCGGTGGTGGCGAACTGCTGGGCACTCGGCAATCGGGCGATACGCCGTTCGCCGTGGCCAGCCTCGAGCAGATCACGGAACTGTTGCCCAAGGCCTATGACGATGCGCGCCTGTTGATGGAACGCGACGGCGGTCTTGAAGGAAAACGGGGCGAGGCCGCACGCGTGCTGCTGTATCTTTTCGAACGCGATTTTGGCGTGAAGACCCTCCGCGGCGGCTAGAAGCCCAGCTGGTCGAGATCCCGTTCCGCAGCCGCCCGGTAACCGGAACCGAACAGTCGCACATGGATCAGCCACATCCACAACCGGTAAACCGGCAGTCGCTTCTGCCACCCCGGCGCCAGGTCCAGCTGTTCGAAGAATTGCGGAGGAGGTGTGTCGAAAACCGTCAGCGCGGCAACATCGACTTCGCGGTCGCCATGACAGGCGCAAGGATCGATCAGCCACGCAGTGGCCCCGTCCCACACGATATTGCCGCCCCACAGATCGCCATGGACGAGTGACACGGGGGGTCTTTCCGGGATTAGATCTTCCAGTCTTTCCGCCAGTGCAGTGACTCTTCGCCCCAGATCGGGATCGAGTTCGGGGACATGGCAAAGAAGGCGATTATCGCGCCAGAATTCCACCCAGCTTTCTCGCGGTTGGTTCTGAACGACGATATGGCGCAGGCCGTAATCTTCCTTCCAGCCGTATTTCCGACCTGCGGCCGCGCCGTGCAAAGGGGCCATCGTTTCGGCAAGCGCTGACCAGGTGGCTGATGAAAATGGTCGAGGTTGCCCAAGATCCTGGAGGAACAGCCAATCATCGACTGTTCCCACCACTGCGGCTGACGGCGCATCCAGTCGCTGAAAAGCTTCCAGCATTCGCGCCTCGCGATCGATCAATGGACCCTGCTTGGCAACGCAGGAAAAACCGTCGGCAAACGCGATCCTGCTGGCACCGGATATGTCCCCGCCAGCCAGAGTTTCTATCGCCGTCGGGCTGGCACCGAATATTGCTTTTGCCACATCTTCAAGCGCGGTCATCGGTCATTTTCGCGACCAGTACCTTGGCGGCCATCGACACATCGTCCCATGTCGCACGGAAATTGTCTTCGCCGCCATACCAGGGGTCGGCGACTTCGCGGCCTTCCTGTCCGGGCACGATATCCATGAGCATGAATACCTGTGCTTTGCCGTCGCCCGGATCTACATTGGAGATGTTCGTCATGTTCGATCGGTCCATACCCAGGATCCAGTCGAACTCATGGAAATCAGCCGGCTTCAGTTGTCGGCCGCGATAGCTGGAAATATCGATGCCATGGCGCTGCGCTTCCTCGATACTGCGGGGGTCGGGCATTTCATCGACATGATAATCCGCTGTGCCGGCGCTATCGACCTCGGCGTCCAGTCCGGCTTCGCTCGCAGCTTTGCGAAAAGCCGCTTCGGCGAGGGGAGAGCGGCAGATATTGCCGAGGCAGACGAAGAGCACGCGCTGTTTGGTCATCGCCACTGCCTACGCGGCTATCGCACCCGCGTGCAAGTGTCAGGCGGCCAGGCGAACCTGGTTCCTGCCGCCGACTTTCGCTTCGTAAAGGGCGGTGTCTGCCCGCACCATGATGTGGTCGATATCGTCGCCGGTGCGAAATTCCGCCACACCGAAACTGGCTGTGAACGGGATGATCCCATTGTCCCACGTAACCGGCCGCCCGGCGATGGCTGCGCGCATCCGCTCGCAAACCAGATGCGCCTTTTCCAGATCTGCACCGGGCAGTAGAACGGCAAATTCTTCGCCGCTGATCCGTCCGACGAAATCCTGCTCCCGCAGGGCCTGCATCGCCCGGCTGCCCACTTCCCTGATGACTTCATCACCGGCCTCATGGCCACAGCGGTCGTTGATGCGCTTGAAATGATCGACATCGAATCTCGCCAGGGCGAATTTTTGTTTGGGATTGGTTTCGGCCACCGAAATGGCGCGGGTGAGCGCATCGGTAAATTTCTGTCGATTGGGGAGGGAGGTGAGGGCGTCCGTCGCAGACACCCGCTCCAATTCGTTTTCCAGTCCGCGTCCCTTGGCAAGCGAGCGGCGCAGAAACAGGATCGTCACGGCTGTAAGTAGCAGGAACAGCACCCCGATGCTCGCCAGCACATACTGAAGGCGCTCGTTCGATACCGCTCGCAAGTCGGCGAGTTCGCCGCGCTCGAGCAGCAGCGCCCGTTCGGCATCCACGAGCGCGTCGATTTCCTGCAAGACC
The DNA here is from genome assembly GCF_044543405.1 of Qipengyuania sp. NPDC077410. Classification (NCBI taxonomy): domain Bacteria; kingdom Pseudomonadati; phylum Pseudomonadota; class Alphaproteobacteria; order Sphingomonadales; family Erythrobacteraceae; genus Qipengyuania; species Qipengyuania sp. NPDC077410. The sequence continues at coordinate 848,643 of NZ_JBITWB010000002.1, forward strand.
GCTTCGAGCGCATCCTTGTCGTTTCCGCGCTGAATGTAGAAGATTGCATCTTCGCGCCGTCCGCTTTTCTGCTGCGCGATCATGGCGTCGAGAACCGAGTTGAATGCGCCGAACTCGTTGCGCATATCCAGCAGCCTCTGCTGCTGTTCCGGATTGTCGGCTGTCAGTTCGATCAGGCGGGCAAAGCTCGTGCCCGCCGCATCGCGACCTTCGACAAAGGGATCGAGTAAACTTGCATCACCAGTAAGCAGAAACCCGCGTTCGCCGCGCACCTGCTGAAGTACCGCCATCCGCAGTTCGTCTGCCGCCAGCAGAACGTCGAACGAATGAACCTGTCGCTCGCGCACGGCGGACAGATCCTGTGATGAACGATGCGCGTTAAAGCTTGCACCGGTTAGCAGGACGGCCAGCAGAATGGCGCAGCCGAACAGAAAATAGCTGCGCCATTCGAACTGGCGGGAAGGGCGCGCCAGAAGTCTCGCTATCCACATCTGGCGGCGTTCCTGTGCATCCGCCTTCAATGCCATCGCGTGGTTAACTTAGAGCTAAGGTCTGCTAACGGTTCTTTCTTCCCTCGATAAGTTCATCGACTACGCCGGGATCAGCCAGTGTCGATGTGTCGCCGAGTGATGTGAAATCGTTTTCGGCAATCTTGCGAAGAATGCGCCGCATGATCTTCCCGCTCCGCGTCTTGGGAAGGGCTGGGGTGAAGTGGATGTGATCCGGGGTCGCAATTGGGCCGATTTCTTCGCGGACATGCGTGCGCAATTCTGCCGACAGTTCGTCAGCCGGCTCTTCTCCGGCGTTGAGCGTGACATAACAATAGATGCCCTGGCCTTTGATATCGTGCGGGAAGCCGACCACGGCTGCCTCGCTGACCTTCGGATGCAGAACCAGCGCGCTTTCAACTTCGGCCGTACCCATGCGATGGCCGGATACGTTGATGACATCGTCGACGCGGCCTGTGATCCAGTAATATCCGTCCTCGTCGCGGCGGCAGCCGTCACCCGTGAAATATTTGCCCTTGTAGGTGCTGAAATAGGTCTGGATGAAGCGTTCGTGATCGCCGTAGACCGTCCGCGCCTGACCGGGCCAGCTTCTGGTGATGCACAGATTCCCCTCTGTCGCACCGTCGAGAACATGGCCTTCATTGTCGACCAGCTGCGGGCAAACACCGAAGAAAGGCCTTCCCGCGCTGCCCGGTTTCATGTCGTGCGCGCCGGGCAGAGTAGTGATCATGCAGCCGCCGGTTTCGGTCTGCCACCAGGTGTCTACGATCGGCAGTTTCCCCCCGCCGACAGTCTCGTAATACCAGCGCCATGCCTCGGGATTGATCGGCTCGCCCACGCTGCCCAGCAAACGGAGCGATGACAGGTGGTGCTTCGTTACATGAGTGTCGCCCTCGCGCATCAGCGCGCGGATCGCGGTTGGAGCAGTGTAGAAGATGTTGACCTTGTGCTTTTCGCATACGGCCCAGAAGCGGTCGTGATCTGGATAGTTCGGAACGCCTTCGAATATCAGGGCGGTCGCCCCATTCAGCAGCGGACCGTAGACGATGTAGCTGTGCCCGGTGACCCACCCGATATCTGCAGTGCACCAGAAAACCTCACCTTCGCGATAATCGAAGATGTAACGGAAGGTGGTTTCGGTCCAGACGGCATATCCGCCGGTGGTATGCAGAACGCCCTTTGGTTTGCCTGTCGAACCTGACGTATAGAGAATGAACAGTGGATCTTCCGCATTCATCGGCTCGCATGGACATTCATCCGCCACATCGGCCGAAAGCTCGTGGTACCAGTGATCGCGGCCTTCCGTCATGCTCACCGAACCGCCCGTGTGTCTGATGACCAGAACACCCCTGTTCGGCACCTTTTCAAACGCTCGATCGACATTGCTTTTCAGTGGAATCCGCTTGCCGCCGCGCAGTCCTTCGTCTGCGGTGATCATCCAGTCGCTCGCACAATCCTCGACCCGGCCCGCGATCGCGTCGGGGGAAGCCGCCGAAAATCACCGAATGGATCGCCCCGATCCGCGCGCATGCCAGCATGGCAAAAGCGCCTTCGGGCACCATGGGCATATAGATGGTTACACGGTCGCCTTTGGAAACACCCATCTTTTTCAAGGTGTTGGCCATTCGAACAACCTCTGCCTGAAGTTCGGCGAAGGTAATCCGGCGCACCTCTCCATCGGGAGCATCGGGCTCGAAAATCAATGCGATGCGCTCGCCATTGCCCGCCTCGACATGCCGGTCGACGGCATTGTGACAGATGTTGAGAACACCGTCCTCGAACCACTTGATGGAAACCGGATCGAAGGACCAGTTGCCAATGACCTCGGGCTTGCTGAACCAATCGATCCGCTCCGCCTGCCCGCGCCAGAAAGCACCCGTATCCTCGATGCTTCGCGCATAGAGTGACTGGTATTCTTCCAGCGTACAATTCGCGCCTTCGGTGGCAGTAGCGGGGCGCTTGACCCATTCAGATTTCTTGCCAGCTTCCGTCATGCATCAGGTCTCCTCTTCGACATATCTCTAGGCATTCGTTTGCTCAGTGCAAACGCCTTGCAGACACTCGCAATTCCCAAGACCTGGCGTTAGGGCGAGCGCGATGGTCATTTTTCGATATTCGCTGGCTGCCAGCCTGATCGCGGTCGCCGCCGCGGCCCCCACATTCGCGCAGACCGATGAGCCTGTAATCATTGTGACCGGCACGGGGCTGGAAGCCACACCTGCTGCACCAGCTTACGACACGCAGGAAATCGATCGCGACCAGTTGCTTTCCGTGCCGTCGGGGCGGATCGAGGATGCCCTTTCGTCTGTTGCGGGGTTCCAGCAGTTCCGCCGTTCGGACAGTCGTTCCGCGAATGCGTCCGCCCAAGGCGCGACACTGCGTGCTCTGGGCGGCAATGCGACCAGTCGGGCGCTCGTCCTGCTCGACGGTGTGCCCATGAGCGATCCCTTTTTCGGCTATGTTCCTTTCAGCGCGCTTGCGCCGGAGCGTCTTGCGCAGATCCGCGTCACGCGGGGCGGGGGATCGGGGCCCTTCGGTGCAGGGGCGCTTGCGGGAACGATCGAACTGGAAAGCGCCGGGATCGTGGCACTGGACGGCGTCGCCGGTCAAATACTGGTCAATGATCGCGGGGAGACGGAAAGCTCTGCGAGCATCGGTTCGCGCTTGGGCGCTGGGTTTGCCGTGGTGTCGGGCCGCTGGGATCGTGGGAAGGGCTTCTTCACAACGCCCGCAGATGATCGTGTGCCGCAATCGGCGCGCGCTGCCTTCGATAGCTGGTCGACCCAATTGCGCGGCGTTGCGCCCCTCACAAACGATGTTGAGCTTCAATTTCGCGGGCTTGCTTACCGTGATGCTCGGACGTTGCGATTTGAAGGCGCCGACAGCACGATCGAAGGCCAGGATGCGAGCCTCCGGCTGATCGGTCGCGGCCGATGGCAATTCGATGCGCTGGCTTATGTCCAGGCACGCAATTTCACGAATGTCGTGATCAGCTCGAGCAGCGTCACTCCGGTACTGGATCAGCGAAATACTCCGTCGATCGGCCTCGGCGGAAAATTCGAACTGCGCCCGCCGACCGGAGAAGACCATGTGCTGCGGCTGGGTGTCGACTATCGTCGATCGGATGGCGAATTGTTCGAAACGGCGATCAGCGCGTTTTCCGGCGCGGTCACGGCGCGGCGTAATGCTGGCGGCACAAACAGCGATCTAGGCCTCTTCATCGAGAATGACTGGACGCTCGGTACCCTGACCCTGACTGGCGGCGCGAGGCTTGATCGCTGGTCGATCCGCGATGGTTTCTTCACCGAGCGCGACGCCAATGGACTGCCCGTCGCCGCCGAAACCTTCGCTGACAGGGCCGGATGGGATGCCTCTTTTCGAGGGGGTTTACTCCTCCGGCCATCCAACACACTAGCCCTCCGGGCCGCAGCATACTCCGGCCTGCGTCTGCCTACGCTTAATGAGCTTTACCGCCCGTTCGTCGTCTTCCCCGTCGTCACCCAGGCCAACGCCGGTTTGCGGAATGAGAGACTGGAAGGGTTCGAGGCCGGATTGGACGTCACGCCGACCGAAACCCTGTCGCTATCCCTCACTGCGTTCGACAACCGCGTAAAGAACGCGATAGCCAATGTGACGATTGATACTAACCTGCGCGAACGTCAGAATATTGATGCGATCCGTGCTCGCGGTATCGAGGCCGGAGCGAAGGCAGATCTGGGTAAGCTCAGTCTGAATACCTCTATCTCATGGACGGACGCCGAAACTCGCGGGTCGGGCTTTGCCGCAGCACTCGATGGTAACCGACCTGCCCAGACACCCCGCTTTGCGGGGCGCGCGACGCTTGCATACCACCCCGCGATCGACTGGATCCTGTCGGCAACCGTTGGTCACGTTAGCGCCCAGTTCGAAGACGATCTGGAAATGGATACATTACCTGCTGCAACGACGCTCGACGCCTTTGCGCAGGTGCCGATCATGGGCAAGCTAAGCCTGGTTCTCCGCGGAGAAAACCTTACGGGCGAAACAGTCGTGACTCGCAACCAGGGCGGTTCGATCGACCTGAGCGCCCCACGCACGATATGGGGCGGTCTCCGCTACGGCTTTTGAGCGATCAGGTGGCGTCGTCGACCGTGTTGGCGACCGATTTCAAATCATCGCCCACCCCGCGAACAGTGTTGCAGCCACCCAGAACGATGGTGGCCATGAAAAGAGCAGCAATGGTTGCGCGGCGCATTTAAGGAAATCCCGATATAGTTTTCAGACCGGTCGCAAAAGGCGACAACCTCCTATCGCGCAAGCAGGCTTGCTGCGCAATGAAGGGTTGGGATGAAGTGCTAGACTGGCCGCGGCCAAAGTCGAACAGCGGCAAATTGAATTGAAAGCGCTTCAACGGCCCTTCGTATTTCATCGAAGCGTCAATGCTGCGAAAGCCAGAGGGGGACAAGCGCCCTAGGAATAATCCATTTAGTAGGGACCTGGCGTTGCGCCTATTGGTTCATGCTTCCGGGCGGCCGATCGGAGCTCGTCCTGGGAGTTAATGAAAATGCCCTTCGACTGTCTCGTGAGCTTCCCGTGACCGGCAGCCTTGCGCAGTTTTCCCTCCGCGTCTTAATAGCCATAGCATCGGTAGTTTGCGCTCTGCTGATCTGGCAGTTGCAAAGTGTTCTTCTGCTAATCTTCGCAGCGGTAGTGGTTGCCGTTGTGCTCGACGCCTCTGGAAACGCGCTGCGGAAGCTGGCACCCGTGCCGGAAGGCGTTTCGCGTCTGCTGGCCGGTATTCTGATTGCGTCGATGCTTATTGGCGCGGCGTTGTTGTTCGGTCGCCAGATATCCGCCCAATTGTCCCAACTCGGCGACACGCTTCCCCCAGCTTGGGAGAATTTTGTCGACTGGGCAGGCCCCGAGCGGGTTGAAAGCGTCATCGACGATTTCGCGCCTGACGGCACAAGCCTGGCCTCAATGGTTCAAACCATGTTCGGGGCACTGACAGACGCGCTATCCGGTTTGGTGGTGGCGGTATTGGGCGGGGTCTATATCGCCATCAATCCCAAAACCTATCATAAAGGCGCCATCAGGCTCCTTCCGCAACGTGCGCGCGATCGTGTGGATGCAGCCAGCCGCAAAACGGGAAAGGCCTTACGCGACTGGTTGCTGGCCCAGCTCATTTCCATGCTTGCAACCTTCCTGGTCGTCTATCTCGGACTGACCCTGCTTGGCGTGCCGTCCGCACTGGCGCTGGCTATCTTGGCCGGGTTGTTCGAGTTCGTGCCGCTGCTGGGGCCGGTCTTGGGCGCGATACCCGCAGTGCTGATAGCCGGCACCGTTGGTATCGATACAGCGTTGTGGACCATCGGCTTCTTTATCGTTTGGCAGCAGATCGAGGGCAACGCTGTCGCTCCTCTGGCCATGAAATTTGCAGTCGAGATCCCGCCAGCGGTCACATTATTTTGCTTGCTGATTTTCGGGGTTTTGTTCGGTTTGCCTGGCCTCTTGCTGGGTGGCCCATTGACCGTGGTATTATGGATGACGATCAAGACGCTATGGGTCGAACCCCGAGCGTCCGGATAAGCGGAGTCTTTTTACAGTGAATGGTATCGACGATTCGACTGGTCAAAAGGGAGAAGGCTCCGCAGCGAATTAGAGCAACAAGTACGTCTGCAATGTAGTCAAAAGACCGGTTAGGAAATTTCCATTCTAACAGCACTCATTGCCGGGCAATTCTGACGGACTGGAAACCTTCTCCTGGTAAGTCCCCCTTAATCACATGCGGACGCGATCATGCCCGGACACCTTCAGGGCTACGATCTCCTGGAGTCTAGCAGAGCTGATATCAGCGATGATTACGCGGTTTCGGCCCGCGTGCTTGGCGGCATAGAGTGCGTCGTCGGCTTGTCTGTAAAGCGTGTCGAACGGCCCATCCGCTATGCCTTGCGCGATCCCAATGCTGGTGGTGATCCGGAGAGCGGGTGCAATTGCATCAAAATTGCATTGCGCCAATTCGGATTTTACCGCTTCGCCAAGCCGACAAAGGTCTTGGCCAGCAAGCCCACTCACGCCCACGACGAACTCTTCTCCGCCAAGCCTGCCAACATGGCAGGCATATCGCGCTTCAAACGTCTGCAATTTGCGACTTATAGCTATTAGGACCTCATCTCCTGTCTGATGCCCAAACTCATCATTGACCAACTTGAACCTATCCAGATCGATTACGAGCAAGCCGAACGGGACTTTCACGAGCCCGCCAAAATCTTCTGAGCATCGGGCAAGGAACCCCCTGCGGTTCAACAATCCCGTCATCGGATCCCGTTCGGCGAGTTCCACCATTCTCAAACCAGTTTCGATCGCGACGTCGCGCTCCACTCGCAGGGATCCTAAGCGTGCCGCTGCAAAGCCCGTCAAGCAGATAACCTGCAAGGCGGAAGCAAACAGCATCACAATCCTGTCGCCGCCGCCCCATAACACCCCGCCGAGATCGACTATCTGAGTAATGGCCAACGTTGCCATGGGAATGGCCCAGCTAATCGCAAGATAACGGCCTTCCACATGACGATCCTTCCAGGCTTTTGCGATGCAGGCCGTTGCTAGTGCCACGCAAGATAGGGTCCCGATCCCCAGTATTATGGCAAACCGTCCAATGTTGGCGCCGGGCAGGCCGCTTACCGTACCCAAGGCGAAAACTACGGCGCCGAGCGCGACGAGCAGGCGGCGCGCGCGTTTCGGCGTGGCTTGCCGTAGCGCCGCTGCCGTTGCGAGAGACGCCAACAGAATTGCAAGACAGGCCAGAATAGTCGCGAGGCGGTTCGATGTGGTGCCCGCCATCTCTGGAATTATCGTCAGTCCAATCTGAGACCAAACAAGGCCCCAGATCATGACTGTCGCCGCCCAGCCACCATGCCAAAGAAAAAAGCTTTGCCGTAAGCCCATAGCGAGACCGAAGTTGAACAACGCAGCTATACCTAGAAGAGCCAATGCGGCTCCGATCGCGAATGCGGTCAGCTGGAACTGGCGTTGTGCGGCCGGCTGAGAAACCATTCGCAGCTCAAGCAGATCATAACTCTGCAGGCCCTCTATTCGTAGCCATGCCGCGCTAGCTTGATTGTCAACATCGGTGTCGAGAGCGATCTGACCACCGACTTGCCAATTACTGCCGTAGGCGCCTCGGCCGACCGACCCCGCTTTTTGTATGCCGTTTCTATATTCGAAGTAGACATCGAGGCGTTCGAACCGGGTGGATTGAATGGCGAGCGATGCATCTTGCGAAAGCGCTGGCGCGATCGGCACACGCAGCCAAAGGACACGGCTGCTGTAACTGCGTGGTCTCCCCGAGCATTGCAGATCGGATCTATCGGGAGCGATAACAGAGCGCGAAACGGCAAAGCACGTGTCGGTAGGTGGGGCCGCGAACAGCCCAGGGCCGATGAGTCCAGCGCAGATTATCACAACCGTTTGAAGGAGCGACCGCCACGTGAACCACAGCAAACTCATGTTTGACTTCGAGACCCCTTAGCGAACTGCGCTTCGCTCGCGCTTATCCAATTAGCTATTTCGTTCTTTAACTTAGGTACATTTCATTAAATTCTCTTCAATGCCAGCAGTTAGCAGCAGGACAGACCTCCATACGCATGGCATTTCAACGCTGACTTGCGTCCGTGACAGTCGAACGTTCGCCTCTTACGTAGGTGTCACAAGTAATCAGAATAACGGAATCGCGCTTTCGGCACGTGCCAACACGAAAAGCATCGGGGCTGCTCTGGGAAGGTCGTTCAAGCGTTCGTTGCAGGCAGCACAAATTGCCGAACTCGAAGCTGCCTCTGGGAGGAAGACGACCTCGAAACGTCCCGACAGAATTGCAGCTCGCTTCGCGCAGCGCTCGGGTCAGCCGTCTGAAGCGCGAACAGTAGAGGCCGAGAGATAATATTTCGGACATGGATACGGCGCCGGACGACATATCTCGCGCCGCGACGCGTAAGATGAGCAATACAAATGCTCGGTCTGACCTTTCCGCATCTGTATCGCTTATTTGCTTCAACGGTGTGCGCAGCGGTGCGATGACCCATGTTAAAGGCTCAAAAGCATGCCACGACCGCCGCATAGGATACGTACATGGACCTTGCATCCTGGCGTGACGCGGCAGCGTGCCTCGCGGTTCCACAGATCGAAGTCGAAGCCTTTTTCTTTAGCTATCCGCTGAAGGTCGGCGAACCCTATTCTTACACGTATCGCAATGCCGGTGCACCTCGACGCCGCTGTCGATGAGAGTCCTGACGTCTTTCGTCCAGCCCCGTCGAATTGGAATGACTCTACCGATAGCCGCCGTATCCGCCCGCTTCCGGACCCAAGCAAGAACGTAAGTGGGGCGACGGGCGCGTCCATGATGCGCTGGGACTATTGAGACACAACACTCGATCAGCCGCCGTTCCGCGCGCCGCGCTATCTCTTTGCGACCCATTCAAGCTGGGTGCGCCTAATTTGCAAACAGGATGGAATCGTCATGCTGTATGATGGGCCCGGACAATTACGCCCTATACAAGGCTGTATGATGGGCCCGGACAATTACGCCCTATACAAGACTGCCAATTGCAAACGTGCCGAATTGGGACGCGCGCGGCATTCTCTTTCTCGCAGATCGGAAAACCATTTAGCGGGCGATTCGCCAATCGTTAGGAAATCGCTGTGGCGGTGTCCTCAGGTCCGCAAATGCCGCGATGAGTCGCTTACGATTTTTCATTTGCGAAGCTGGGTTTAAAAAGGGGGGGGCGCGATGATTGCAAGACTGCGATGCATGACGTGCGCGCCTGCGCTCAATGCGATTAAAGCGGCTCTCAAATTAACGTTCGCCAGTCTAATCTTGTCCGCGTCGCCGGCGTTCGGCCAAGCCGATGCAATAACTATTGACGTTAATGCCGATATAGCGCCTCGCTGCGGTTTTATCGGTGCTAGCCCACTTTCGGCTACGGCTCCAAGAGATCTTGAGAGCGCCGCACAGTTGAGCTTTCGGCTCAAGCTGGATTGCAACACGCCCTTTTCTTTCGGCGTCACGGCCGCGAACGGCGCTTTGTTAAACCAAGATGCTTTGAATGATGGCTCAGGCTTCGCCTTTGCGAAAACTTATTACCTGAGCGTCGGTATCGATACTGATCGCGGTGCCATAGCTTCCGAGCGCTGCGCCTCATCCGAATTAGTTACCGGAGGAACTTGTAGCTTCGCTTCGACTGTAACGGGAGAGGGGCTGAGCTCGCGTAACGGAATAGCGATTGATCGTGATGCCACGCTGCAAGTCGAATGGCCGGATCAACGCGAGTTGACGCGCAGACTCGCTCCGGGCCGGTATCGGGATACGTTAATTTTAATAGTGGGTCCGCGAACATGACCCGGCGCACCAAACCTTTTGAAATTTGCAGTCATTCGACCGCAAGTAATGATGGAGTGAATTGGAAATCCATCACTCCCTTCGGATCCGAGAAAAGGACCGGGGGATCTTACTTAATAATAATGCCGTCAATCTAATAGGAGTTGAGAATGAAAAAGTTAGTAAGTGCTGCAACAGCTGTCGCTCTCTCGATCGGTTTTGCAGGTGCGGCTTCGGCCCAGGTGGTCAACCAGCAGGTTGATATCAACGCGAACGTCGCTAGCAAGTGCGGCATTTCGGCTCAGCAGACCTCGATTACTCTTGGCGACCTGACCGATGCCAATGCGAAGGTTCGTAGCGCCGTGACCCAGGAAATCGCTACCGCCCTTAATAACGCTCGCATTATCGGTTTTTGCAACGCGCCGAATAGCCAGGTCGAGGTTGAGCGCGCTGTGCTCGCTCGCGTAGGTGCGACGGGCTCGGGCCTGACCGATGGCGGTTTCAGCCAGTTCGTCCGTTATAACCTTGACGCATCCATCGATGGTTTGGCTCTTGATTCGACCTCGACTGAAGGTCCGTCAACTGTTGCCAACCGTTTCGGCGGTCATATCAGTCTGAGCAGCACCGCGACCCACCTGCAGTTCGCCCAAGCGGCTTCGAACGGTCTAGCCGTTGCCAGCTCGAGTGGCTCGACACCGACCGCAACTAACTGGACGGCGCGGACGGATCGCCGTCTTGCTGCGGGTAACTACACGGGCTTCGTTAACGTCATTCTGACGCCGGGCGCGTAATCTAAGTGAGTTCATGGGCCGGGGCGTGAGAACGCCCCGGCCTTTTTGATAATTGGGACACCCCCCGCATGCCATCGTTGTTTAGGATTCCATTGGTTCGCTTTCTGGCGATTGCCGCATCCTTCCAATTCTTGCTCGCTTCGGTGCATGCTAGCGCGCTGAACGTCCAGCCCGTTATTATCGACTTGGAGTCCTCGGGTCGTCAGGCCTCCGCAGTTATCACGCTCCAAAATGCGTTTGCCGAAACTGCACCTGTCGAGGTCGTTGTTCATCCGGTGCGCATCGTAGACGGCGAACTGGTTGAGTTCGAGAACGAGGAAGCTGAGAATCTTCTCGTGTTTCCATCGCAGGCTACCGTCGATCCAGGTGCGACGCAGGCATTCCGCGTTCAGTGGATAGGCGACCCTGAGCCTCGGAACAGCGAACATTACTACGTGACTATCGCGCAGCTACCGGTGGCCTTTGCTCCCAACCAGAATGCTATTCAGGTTCTTCATCGTTTCCGTGTTCTTGTTAGTGTTGACCGTCCCGACGGCGATGCGAAGCTGAGCATCATTTCCAGCACTCTGCGCCAAGGCGAGAACGGAATTTCGCAACCGGTAATTCAGGTGCAAAACACTGGTGATAACTACGGCTACGTGGGCTCAAATCGGCTCACCGTTACTCAGCGCGATGGCACTGGCAGCGTGGTTTACCGAGAAGTGTTTCAACCGGAAGATATCCAACACAAAATGGGCTTAGGCCTCGTTCCCTCAGGGGCTACCCGCACCTTGCCAATCGGACTTGATCTGCCGAGCAGCGAAGGGCCGGTCAGTGTAGAAATGGCGAAACAGGAAAGTGATTAGCCTAGCCAGCGTTCTGCTTCCCGCTTCGAGTTCAATCATCGGTTTGCATGTCCTCGACCTCTCGGCGAACTCGCATGTAACAGATCGCTTCATCGCCCAAGAAATACAATCTCCTGCGGAAGAGCAATCGGCATCGTCGAATTTTGTCCGGGGTACCGACTTGTCTGGTTCGCTGGCGGATGAGCTCAAAGCGATAAATACTACCGGGCGGAATATCCCGCTCGGCGGTCCGTTGATCGACAATGGCTTTGTCCTAGGACAAATCGATTATCTGCTGCGCGCTGACGGGGAAATCGAATTTGAATCCGAACAGCTTCTTGGGCTGATCATTTCGCGTTTGAGACCTGATTTTGCCAGTCGTTTGGCCCAGAACTTGGCAAATAGGCCAACTGTTAGCGCGAGCGAACTGCGCGCTTTGGGGCTTCCGCTGTCCTACAACCCCCAGACATTCGCGATTGAACTAACCCTCTCGGTCGAGCAGCGTCCGCGACAGCAAATAAGCGTATCCGGCGCGCCTCCTCTCGCCATATCCGAGATCACGCCGCCGGCAGGCGTGTCGGGATACGTGACGATCCTTGGCAATCTCGATTACGTTCACAAAGGTTTCGATCCAGGCTTCCAAAACCCGAATGTGCTGATCGATAGCGCTGTGCGTTTCAATAACTTCGTTCTGGAGAACGAGGCGACACTTCAGGATGCCTTCACGCGCGAGAACACCAGACTGGTATACGACGAGTTAAGTCGTTCTATGCGGTTTGCCGGCGGGGATCTGCGTCCGGTTTCACGCGGGTTTTCGGGAGCGGCTCCGATTGCGGGAATTTCGGCCGAAAGGATCTACGCTGATTTGGATCCTCAACGGAATATTCAACCGCGCGGTCAGCGTAGCTTTACGATTACCCAGAGTTCCACGGTGGAAACTTTCGTAAATGGGGTATCCGTTCAACAAACTAGACTACAACCCGGCACTTACGACATCGGCGATTTTCCCTTTGCTCAAGGAGCGAACGATGTCCGTTTGGTAGTGCGAACCGACAGCGGGAGAGAAAGCGTTGTCAGTTTCTCAATTGCTTTTGATCGCAATCTTCTCGACAAAGGGTTGTCTGAATTCGGCGTTTACGCAGGCGTCGCCACTCCCTTCAGTGGACGTGGGAGGGATTATACCAGTTCTCCTGCCGCTTCTGGATTCTACCGTCGTGGGATCAGCGAGACCGTAACAGCTGGAGGAAACTTTCAGGTCGGCGAGCGAGGAGGCGTAGCCGGTGCCGAAGTGGTTTGGGCGTCTCCAATCGGCACTCTCGGATTTGATCTCGCTGCATCGCGTGTCGATTCAGTGGGCACAGGTTATGCGCTCAATCTGGGGTTCGAACGTGAATTTGGCACAGCAAATACGAGGCGCCGGTCACTAATAGCCACTTACCAATTTGTGAGCGAGAATTTCGCTACTGCCGATGCTCGGACTGCAGTTAATCTATATAGCCACGAGATCGGCGGCACTTTTTCGATGGGGATTGCTCGCGATCACTACGTTAGCGCAGATGGATTTTACTCAGTCGGTCGAGCGCGTCCTGACCAGTACACCGCACGAACCACATATGGCTGGAGAGTAAACGCGCGCATGCTTTTCACTGCAGAGGCCAGCTATCAAGATCGTGGTTCCAACCGAGAATACGGTGTCCGCGCAGCTCTGACCCTCCGGTTGGGTGCTCGGTCGACAGCTACGGCAGAACTGGATACAAGACGGGAGGGTGGACGCCTCTCGTATCAAACCTCTAGCGGCCGCGGTGTCGGATCGTTTAACGCACAGACAACGGTAGAATATTTCGACGAGCAGTTGGCAGCAAACGGAAATATCACCGCCTTGTTAAACCGCGCGGAGGTAGGAGCGGCTCATAGTACGTCATACTCGACCGATTCTCGGTCAATCGTCGATCAGCGAACGTCCTTACGGCTGGGCACCTCTATTGCATTTGCCGATGGTGAAATGGCTCTAAGCCGACCAATCTTTGATAGCTTTGCGATTTTTGCACCCCACCGCACTCTTGATGACGCGCCGGTGTATCTACAGCCCAATGACGACGAATATACTGCGCGTTCCGGGATGTTTGGAGGAGCAGTTGCGACAGATCTATCCGCTTACGCGCCTCAACTGCTGACCTATGATGTTCCTGATGCCCCCCTCGGTTACGACTTAGGTGCAGGCTTAGCAGCCATCCTGCCGCCGTATCGTTCGGGGTATATTGTTAACGTTGGGTCTGATTATTCCATTACTTTCACAGGCGCCCTGCTGAAGTCGAATGGCGAACCTCTCTCGTTGACCGCGGCCCTCGTTTACGAAGTGGATGCTCCGAACCGGCCGCCTGTCCAAGCTTTCACGAACCGATTTGGCAAATTTGTTGCTGCTGGTTTGCGGCCTGGGCGATGGCGAGCGGAGGCGGGGTTCGGAGATAAATTGCAAACCTATACTTTCGAGATACCAGCCGGTGCTGAAGGACTGGTACGGTCAGAACCACTCCAACCTGGAGACGAGCAATGAGGTCACTACTGGGGTTCCTTCTGGCGATTGCGTCACCGGTTTTTGCAACCTCTGCTCACGCACAAGGTCGGTGCGCAGAATTTTCTGCGACCGCGACCGACCTTCGGATCACCTACGATCCATTTCTTCCTGCGATGGTGGATCGTTTCTTCAATGTTCAAATTCGCCAGACTGATCCCAAGATTTCTGGGGTGCGTATTTTATTGGCGGATCCCGATCCGTCTGGCCCTGACCCGCTTCTCGGCGTCAATGGTGTGGCGCGCTACGACGTCGTATGGTCACGCGATCCTAGCAGAAATGTCTTCGCGATGGGTGCCGAGCAGCCAAACTCAACCAACGGGGCGCTGATTGAGTTTTCCGGCAGGGGCGTGCAGAAGGTAAGGAGTGAAAGCTTTCGCCTCCGCATTCCAGCGGGTCAGGATGTCAGTGCAGGCAATTACTATCAACCGTTAGAAGTTCGCTATCAATGTCTATCGGGCGAAGCAGATGTCGGGGTACCGGTAGTTCATTCTGGCGCGCAGTTGGCGATCGACCTCCGTGTCCCAGAGAAAATCAGCACCTTCATCGGATCTGCTGGCGTACAACGCGGCAGGCTTGATTTTGGAAAGGTTGACGCGAACGGTGGCGCGATATCGCGGAGCCTGTCGATTACCGCACAGTCCACAATGCCTTACGAAATCGACGTTCTGTCTGAGAACGGTGCGCTGAAAAGATTTGCCGGCGACGACCGTAAAATTGATTATTCTTTATGGCTGTCCGGCATTCCTTTGACATCGGGTTCGAGAGTTGCCTGTAACAGGGGCATCGCCCCAATGGGCAACACTCATCGGCTACGGGCCGAGATTGATGGGCGAGAAGCAAAAGCCGCAGCTGCTGGCAGCTATAAAGATACGATAACGCTAACCTTCTCGCCCCGCGCAGGGCTAACTGGCGGTACGGAGTGCACTCTCGTTAGTCGGTGATCGAGGAACTAGAATACCATTCCTTTTGGTTCTGCATACAAGACAAACGGAAATCGCTCGGAGATAGGCTCAGGTAGGTACAAGGCTAAATGTCTTTGTCTATAGGCCGGTTGAGTGGAATCGACGAGAACTGTCACGTCGCTTGACTTTTCAACATCGATAGGGATGCCATCGAGTAGCCAATACGCGCCCTGCGACATTTCGGAATGCTTTACCACAAGCCGATAACCTTCGACGCTGTTGCAAAGTTCTATCAGCTCTCCAACTCTGTTCAGCCCTTTTTCGAACATTGCAAACGGTGCAGCCGTTATTTCAGCGGTACAGACAGTTCTAACGCGGGCACTAATCGATATTGAACCGCCTTCTGCATGTGCCGCAGTGCTTGCTGTTAAAACAGTGGCCAAAATCATGGAGAGGCGCAACGTCCGCGTCATCTTACTGCTCCTTCGGGCCTCGATTTAATTCAAGTCACTAAATAATTTCCTAACGCACACCGCAGGCAACGTCCGTAACGGCGCTGCCATATCTCTTGGGCTCGAATAGAGTTTTGTGCTCTCTGAAAAGATGGACGCTCGGTACAATTACGGAATGTCACCGTTAGGGGATTGGCCTTAATCTGGCTGATCATATTGCCTGCGCACATTAAATGACTGCTGTGGAGGTTCTCACAAAGTACTGTAAATGCCGAAAATATCAGGCTGCGTTGGAGAAGGCGAATGGGCCGATTGCGCTAAGTCCACTCGTTGCCGCTTTGGAGAGGGAAGCAGCCATTCAAATCGCAACCTCGTTCCAGTTATTCCAAAGAGCAGATTTGCGTTTCGAGGTTTCTCGCGGCTAGAGAGGCATTTGAATTTTCGAAAAATTATCTTCGGGGGAGAACATAAATGGGTCGCGCATCGCAAACCGTATGGCGCACTGCGTCCGTGCTCGCGCTTGGTATCAGTCTCACGATCGGTCAGACTTCGATCGCTGCGGCGCAGGATGGGGCCAATGCACAAGCTGCGAGTGCAAATGCCGTAATGGGCGTTCCGGCATGGGACATCGCGAGCCCCGATATCGCGCCCGATCCTGACATCATTTTCGGCGTTCTGCCGAACGGAATGCGATATGCTCTTCAGCGTAACACCAATCCGGTTGGAGAGGCAGCGATACGCTTCACTGTCGAAGTCGGGAGCCGCGAGGAGACCGATGCCGAGAACGGTGCGGCCCACTTCGTCGAACACATGGCTTTCAACGGATCCACCAATATCGCGGAGGGCGAGTTGTTGCCGATGCTTGAGCGGCTCGGCCTCGCCTTCGGCGCCGATACGAACGCCGAAACATCGCTGGATTATACCACTTACAAGCTCGCTCTGCCGAATACCGAGGACGAGACGGTCGAGACGGCGCTGACGGTGATCCGCGAAATGGCGGGCGAGCTGACATTCGATTCCGAGGCCGTCGAGCGCGAACGCGGCGTACTGTTGAGCGAGGCACAGCTTCGCAATGATCCCAACCGTCGCCGGATCACCGATTATCTTCAGGCCGCGCTGCCGAATTCGCGTCTGGGCGAACGCGTGCGCGCCGATGTCGAGCGCATTCGCGGAATCTCCGCTGCCGATCTGCATTCGTTCTACGATGCTTATTATCGCCCCGAGCGTGCCACCTTGGCCATTGTGGGCGATTTCGACGTCGCCGAAATGGAGCAGCGCATCAAAGCGGAGTTTGGCGACTGGCAGGGCGAAGGCGACGCGCGCGAAATCTACCAGGGCCCTGTGCCACAGAACGACGCACCCGCGATCGCCAATTTCGTCGATCCGGCGATCCCCGAGATCATCGAGCTCCAGCGCATCACCGCGTGGGAACCGGCAGCGAACACAGTCGCGGATATGCGTGCGCAGTTTCTTCGCGCCATCGCCGGTATCGCGCTTTCGAACCGCATCTCGGCCCTTTCGCGCGCCGCCGATTCTCCAACACTCGGAGCGCAGGCACTTGAACAGCCGCTTTTTCGTAGTGTCGAATCCTACGGTCTTCTGATCGTATCGAAAGACGGCCAATGGCGCGACACGCTCGCTTTGGCGGAGCGCGAATTGCGCCGCGCGAACCAATACGGCTTTACAGCCGCTGAAATTGCCGAGGCGAAGGCTAACATCGAAACGGCGCTCGGCAATGCCGTTGCGCAGGCCGCGGGTCGCCCAAGCGCGGGTCTCGCTGATGCGCTTGTCGCGGCCAGCCTCGCCGACAGCGTGCCGACAGCCCCGGCTGCCGATCTCGCTTTGTATCAGGCGATCGAGCCGACGGTCACGGCCGAAACCGTCAGCGACGCATTCCGGGCGGCCTGGCAGGGCGGGCCGAGTATCGTCCACGTTTCGACCAAGCAGCCTATCGAAGGTGGCGACCAGGCCATCGCGGCTGCGCTGGGCGAGAGCGCAGAAATTGCCGTAACCGCTCCCGAAGAGGCGGCGGCGGTCGATTTCGCCTATTCCGATTGGGGCGCGCCGGGCACTGTCGTGTCCGACGAGACGATAGACGATCTGGGTATCCGCACAGTTCGTTTTGCGAACGGACTGCAGCTCAACCTCAAGACGACGGATTTCGAACCGGGCAAGGTCGCATTCTCTTTGCGCACCGGAACAGGCGCCAGTTCCTTCCCGAGCGATAAAGCCGGTCTCAAGGACTTGCTGCCGATTGCAATCAGCGTCGACGGGCTGGAAGCGCACGATCCTGACGAGCTGCGGCGTATCGTGGCGGGTCGGACAGTCAGCGACAGTCTCGCCGTGGCGAACGGCGCACTGGTTGCTTCGGGGAGCACCACGCAGGCCGATCTCGAACTCCAGCTTGACCTTCTTGCTGCGCGGCTGACTGCGACCGCCTGGCGGCCGGAAACGCAAGCTCAACTGGCGGGTATTGAGCCGATCGTGGCCAAGAACATCCGTTCCGCTCCGACGCAGGTCTTTGGGAGTGCTCTCAACGCCGTCCTGTCCGGCGGCGATGCGCGTTTAGGACTCGTTGACGCAAACACTCTTACCGAAGTGTCGTTGGACGAGCTGCGCGGGCTTGTCGCACCGCAACTCGCGCAAGGCTCTCTTGCGATCGGCTTGGTGGGTGATCTTGATCAGGATGCAGCGATCAAGGCTGTCGGCGCAACGCTCGGCGCTTTGCCCGAACGCGCGCTCCGCGATGAGCATGGTGCGGCACCCGCGCCGGTTTCGTTCGTGGCCGACAAAACGCCAAAAATCCTCACCCACACGGGACAGGCCGATCAGGGCGTCCTGTCGCTGAGCTGGCAGACCGACGACGGCGAGAATCTCCGCGACGATATCGCCCGCGACCTGCTTGCTGCAACCATCGGCCTGCGTCTGATAGAAACGCTCCGCGAAGAATTGGGTGCGAGTTATTCGCCGCAGGCTTTCAGCTTCTCGCAGCGGACCTTCGATGGGTTCGGCCATATCACAGCCTTCGCGACTGTCCCACCCGAAGCAATGGACGATACTTCGAATGTACTTCGCGAAATCGCGGCCGAGATGACCGACCAGGAGGTTGCCGCCGATCTTCTCGAAAGAGCACGCAATCCGATCCGCGCCAATTATGAACGTGCGGAGAGCCAGAACACCGCATGGCTCGACCTTGTCGCCATGGCGCAAAGCGATCCGGCTTTGCTCGATCGCAGGCGGGAGCGATTGGATATCCTCAATTCGATCACACCCGCCGACATTCGGCAAGCCGCTCGGACCTACCTGTCCGACGATCGAGCGGTCGAAATCCGCGTCGTTCCGGAAAGCGGCGAATAGTTTCGCGGTCTGTCGACAAATCCATCAACATAGTTCTGCCGATGAAAATCACCGTACCGGCAGAATCATGCATTCTGCAGCCATGCATTTGTCCGCGTGCGTATTAGGGGAAGCGCTTGCAAAACGATCGCAACGAAAGCGTCGCGCTCGAACTGCGCGATTTGAGCAAGACCTACGGGCGCGGCGCGAAGGCGAAGCGTGCGGTCAGTGATGTGTCGCTCAGGGATGCGGCACATGGATACGACCTTCCCGCATGTGCATCCGCTATGTGTGTCGGTTGTGTGTCCAACACGGTGCGGAAACGCATGCTAAAAGGCGGAAAACCCTCATTTTTACGATAAAGTGGTCGGGGAGAGAGGATTCGAACCCAGAACAGCTCTCAGCCGCAACCGCAGATTTCCGCGGGTTTCAAACAACTGTGTGCGTCTTGTGCAGTGCTTATGTGTATGTGTCCAGTACACATTTTGAGCGCTCTAAAACACAAGCTCTTCAAGGGCGCGCTGGCGATGCACGCAAGCCGAAAAGGTTCCTGTGAGGGGCGCTAGACCACGATGAAGAGGTCAAATGTGGTCCGACTGGGCCAAAATCTGAGTCACATCGAATTTGAGAGATGCGCCAAGCTGCTGAATGCACAGAATTTTACCGAGTTCGACTACCGTGCCTAGGCGCATGCCAACTCGCGCATTAGAGTTTCTGCTCGGAAAGAAAGCGAACTGTCTGATCGCACAGCAAAAAAGAGTCCCTCTTGCTCTTCGTCACCTTTCGCCTGGGCGAGCTCGCTTCAAAGGAAATTTTTAGCCACATGACCCGACGGACGTTGTTTCAACCAGTCTGTGCGATGCGGCATGCCGCATGTCTCGAAACACAAGCCGCCGGACTTCTAGATTGCCGTTATCGCCCCGGCATGAACGGCGATATCTCGTTAGGCCCTGAGCCTGACGCATTTCGCTTCGTTGCGAGTGGGATCCTAATACGGCCATCAAAACACATGGTGTCAGCACCCAGGCCAGAGCCTGTGTCAAGAGAGCGCGTTAGTCGTGTGCATGGAGTGAACAGTCTGAAATTTCTCGTCCCAATTCACGCCCTGCCTTGCCATTGCGATCAGCAGCAGAAAACTCCACCCGACCGACAAGTAGATTGTAATGAAAGCTAAGAAGCTGTTTGACCGTATTTTCTTCGGGCGAAAGTTCGAAATTTGGGCGGAGGAACAAACTTCAATTTCCGCTAGGGTTCTCAATCAGGCGGCAGCTGATATTCTGCGCATTGTGGATACCGAAATAGCGAAGGCCACCTGGCGGGACGGCTTCGATACTGCGCGTTTCCTTCGCAGCAAGGTCGTTCCCGTCACGCGGGAAGTCACCGAGCCACTGGCGGTCATGTTGATCGAGGATGCGAATACGTCACTAGCAGAGCTTGTGGATCTCAAACTGCAATGGTCCCGAACGATCGATCTCGAACCTGAAAATGGCAGTATTTTTGACGGTGTGGGAGATGTCGCCGCCGCTGCCGTGCCGATCGGTATCGGTGCCGCAACTGCGGCAGGCCTTCCATTCATGGCGGTTAGCACCACGGCGGTATTGTTCGGCTTTGTCACTGTCACGACAGTCAGCTGGCCGGTCGTCGCAGCTGGCTCTGCCGTGGCCGCACTTGGCGTTGCGACCGGAGCAATCCAAACGAGCAAGCTGTGGTCGCGAATGCAGGCGCGGATACGGAAAAAGTCCAAAGCCTTCGTCGTTGCTGTGTTGCTCAAGGGTAGGGGAGACCAGCCTTCGCTGCTGGAAAGCCTTACGAGCGAATTTGAAAACGCTGCGCAAACAGCCAAGGAAATATAATGATTGCTTCCAACATACTGCTTCGGAGCATTCCAGAGCATCTGCTTTCCGGAGTGTCTAGCGGCCAATTGGAAGTGCTCGGTTCGATTATCAGGTCGACATCGACAGGGAAGGTCGTAGCGCACCTGCAAGAAGCAGCGCCGCTGGCAAATCTACTAGCGCGGAGCCCACTAGATCTGGTCACGGCGCCCCTCGATCTCGCAGCGCAGGCCATCCAGATTGGGCAAAACGAGCAGATCAAAGCCGGCATTGCTGCTCTGCGTGAACTCCAGACAGCCGGCCTTGTTTTGAATGCTGCATCGATCGGTATTTCAGTGGCAGGCTTTGCCATGCTCAATCGCAAAATCGATGCACTGCAAGCGGATATCGGAGCAGTACACTCAGCACTGGACGGCATCGACACCAAGCTTGACGCGCTTTGTAAAGAGCCATGGGAGAGGGATCGTCAGAGCCTTATGACCTTGGCCGAGAAGCTGGACGAAAGCTGGTTTATGACCGATGGTCGAGGCGAGCTTGCAGATATCGCGAACGAAGCGCATTTCTTAGCTAATCAATTTCATCGGGATGCCGAGCAGGCGCTGGAGCGCGAGGCACTGTTCCTCGTGGCAGTTCCCACGATCGAAGCTTTTGCGTTGGCATCCTCGATCCGCGTTACAGCGCGTCTTGCAATGGACGAGAATAAGGCAGCGCTTGAGGCGTCATTTGCCAGCACCGAGAAATTGTCTGCCTTAGTTGGCAGTATGAAGCCAACAAAAGCGATAATGCTGGAGCTCCAATCTCAGTCCGGGTTGTTCGGAACGCCTGACTGGACTGCCATGCTCGAGGAGCAGAGAAGACGTTTGATCATGCCTGCTATGCGCCTTCGTTCTATCGAAACCTCACATGCAGCGTGCGGCGTGACAGTTGAGAGCTTAATCGAACACGGGATTTCTGGTCGAGCCTGGCTCGAAGCTGCAGGAACGGAAGAGAATGCGCCTCTTTTGATCTGGGAGGTAGGTGACTAGTCAAACTTCCTGACAGGCTATTCTAAGTTTAATCCTGCGCAATTATTCAACAATAATGCTATGCTTGCGTTGATTATGGGAGATCGTTCTAACTAAATTTGTCACTTGGCCGACCAACGTTCAAATGGCTGTTTTGTGTTATCGTTCGATCGGTCGAAAAGTTGGTTGCTTTATAATAGCCCGGAATGGCACCGAACTGTTCCAAGCTGAACCATTTAACACCACCCACCAAATAGGACAGGTAGTGGCGCCAACCTGCACCCGTACTGGCAAATCTTCCAGTGCAACAGTTTTTGAAGCCTGCGGCTCATCAGGTGCGGCACACTTCAAATCAAGCGAAAGATCTCCATCGCCCCGTTGCTCTTCTATGCTTGCTGCAATCTCATATGAGCCCGGCTCCAAGTTATGGAGTTGACGACCAAGCTCGCCGCCCGCACCGGGCTGAATATATGCGGCGATAGTCTTATCAAGGCGCATATCTGCCGAAACTTGCCCTCCGGTTTTAAGTTGCCATGCAAGAGATTGGACACCTTTCGATACCGATCGATTGGGTATTCGCTTTTGAAAAGCGAAGGCGTCTGGGAAGCGAGACTCAGCTATCAATGCGCGCAGCAAAGCGGTATCCGCTTCTTCGGTGGTTCGAGGCGAGCGCTCACGCATTCGTAGATTGTAGAATGCCGCCAACTGAGGCTCGGGAGGCACTTTTCGCCAAAACGCTTCTTCCCACACAGGATTTTGCGAGAGGGCATGTTCAATCACGGAGTAGGATACGGGATCGTTCAGGGTTGCCGACAAAGCACCGATGATATCATTTGTGGCTCTGGGATTGATGCGAGCAAACGTGTCGACGAGCTCGAGCATCTTCGGCGTGTCCTCGTTCTCCGCAGCGCGTTGAAGAAGAACAGCCGCGACCGCCTGGTTGCGCTTGTCCAACTCCCGCGACTTTTCAAGGATAGCATTTGATCTTTCTGCGCTCGCAATACCAAGAACGGCAATTGCATCGCTCGCCAAGGGTTCCCGCGAATAGGCGTCTGAAGCCTTCGTTCTTGCTTGTTGTGGAACGCGAAGAACAACCTCTCCATTTTGCTCAACCGCGGTGAGCGTGTCCAGGGTTTCTTCGGCAACACGAAATCCGTTCCAATCCGACGCCCATGATGGGACTTCACCGCCGCTCGCCAATTGGGCATGAACAGCGAGGCTCAGCCCACCAATCAGAGCTGCAGAGGCGCAAGCAAGGCGGATAGTTGCTTTCAGCTTTTACCGCCTTCCAAGGGTTCTGCATCCGACCCATAACTGTGGCCGTAGCCGTACCCATAGCCATAACCATAAGAGGTGTTGCGGTTGTCCAATTTCGTAACGACACCGCCGAAAATCTTGCCGCCGCCTGCTTCCAGTCGGTCAAGCGCCTGGCCAGTCATGCGAAGCTTGCCGGAGTTAGCCTCGATTACCATTACAACACCATCCACCGCTCCGGCAATCAGTGGAGCATCGGCCAGACCAAGAACGGGCGGCGCGTCGATCACGATGTGGTCGTAATGATCTTTGAGGTATTCAACAAGTTTAGCAAATCGATCGCCGGCGAGCAGTTCCCCGGCGTTCGGTGGCTTCCTGCCTGATGCCAGAAGATCGAAGGAGAAGGGGGCGGCAGGACGAACGAGACGTTGCCAGTCATCTTCACCACGAAGAACGTTGCTCAGACCTTCAGTCAATGGTGACTTCAAATATCTCGAAATTCCGGAGTTACGCATGTCGGCATCCACGATCAGGATGCGATCTCCGCGCTCAGCCAGAATTTTCGCAAGAGCAACACTGGAAAGGCTTTTACCCTCCGCCGGCCTGGTGCTGCACACCATAATCACTTTGGGAACGCCAGCTTCAGACAAGAACCCGAGATTGGTGACGAGAGCGAGATACGCTTCGTAGAGTTCGGAACTTTTGACCTGGAGATCTTCCGCTAGATCGGATTCTTCGCTTCGCGGAATGCTACCCAGAAGCGGAATGCCAAGGACTTCAGCAACCTGGCTGGGGTCGCGCACGCTTTGATCGAGTTTTTCGCGAAGCAGGATTATGCCCCCCGATACCGCACCCCCGAGCAACAGTGATAGCAGAAGGTTGCGGAACAGATTTGGCTCAACCGGGATTCTCGGGACCTCTGCTGTGTCAACAATGGCAATGTTGTTTTCGCCCACACCGGCGACGCCGATTTCGCGATATCGCTGCAGAAGCGAATTATAGAGCGCGCGGTTCGTATCAACTTCACGCTGCAGAATATTGTATTGAACGCTGTCCCGGCGTTGTCCGACGAACTCGTCGCGCAATGCGTCGACGCGCTCCCTGAGCTGGGCTTCGGTCGCGGCGGCTTCGCGATAGCGCGCTTGGATGGCGCCGCCGGATTCGCTGCGCGTCCGGCGAATTTCTGCATCGAGCTGCTCGATCTGCTCAGTCAATGCAACGACAGTTGGATATTGCTCACCTGCGGTAGCACGTAGACGCGCGCGTTCGGCCGCCAATTCGGCGCGTTGCTGCTGGAGAGGCTGTACAGCAGCGGCATCAGCCGGCTGCAGGGACGAGCCCGCAGCGTTCACAGCACTTTGAGCAGCGATGCGTGCGGTGGTGGCCTGCGCCAACGCCTCGTTTAGAGCTTGGAGATCGCGGGCGACGAGTGTCTGGGAAGCAGTTTCTTCACTGTCCCCATCGGGCGATGATTGAAGCGCAAAGAGATTGCGGTTTGCAGCATATGTAATGAGTTCGCGCTCTGCATCCTCCAGCCGTTCTCGCAACTGCGCAAGACGGGTTTCCAGAAATTGGCGCGCTTCGTTTGTCGCGCCGAAGCGCCTTGCAAGATTCGATGCGATGTAGGCGTTGGCCCATTCATTGGCGATCTTTGCCGAAAGAGCCGCGGCTGGGCTTTTGAACTGAATGTCGACGAGGTTGGACGTGCCGACCGGCGCTATGTTGACATTGGTCAGAAGGTTTTGGACGACCTGCTCTTCGAAATTGTCGTCATTTGGATCTAGATCGAATGCTTCTGCGAATTCAGGGGTGGTGAGAAGATTTGCATCGCGCGTAACCTGTTCCGCTAAAGATCGTGCTTGTAGCAGTTCGTATTGTGTTTCGTAGTACTGGGCGTCGAGAACCTGGTCCTGGGTTTCTACGCCTTCAACAGCGGTTACGTTGCTTTCGACGCGGCTAATCTCGATTCGCGTGGATGCGAGGTATTTTGGCGTTATTAATAGCGTGGCTAACACACCCAAGAGCAAGCTGGCTGCCAACACGCTAGCGATGAGTATCTTATTATTCTTGACGGTTTGCCAAACACGCTCGGCGGCAGGCACGGCCATGTCGCGAAGGGATGCACCTTCATCGTCCTCGTAATACATTTCGTAAGGAGCCGGCATAGTGGCGGGCGCAGATTGATGGCGTCTTATCGCAGTCATTTATCGCAAGGCCCGTTCGAGCAAAATAAGGGGGGTCGTTACCAAAGGAGCCACTGACGCTATCAATTGAATACGCCGAAGGGCCGGGGAGTCGCCGACTTGTACAATGTCGCCAGCATAAATGAGGGGATCCGAGTAGTTCCCCCGTTGGATAGCTTTTAGATCATAGACACCGATGTACTTTTCGTCGGCTACGGCCCGAAAGACCAGCACTTCAGTCAACTCGGCAGTGTCGCTCGTTCCACCAGCCGACGCAACGGCTTCTAACAGAGTAGTTGGACCCACGGCGTCAAACCGGCCCGGGGAGTTAACCTCCCCGCCTACGGTGAACAAGCGGCCAGGTTGCTCGACGACATCTATTATTACCTGTGGATCGACAACGTATCTACCGCGGAGACGATCACTGATGTCATTTGAAATCTCGTTTGGCGATCGACCAGCCGCATTAACGGTTCCGATGAGAGGGAACTGGAATTGACCCGACTGTCCTACAACAAGTTCTCGGCTAAGATCTGGGAAGCCGAGAACAGTCACAGTGATTTTATCGAGCGTCCGTATCTGCGATAAGGTGGCTCCGTCAGGGGGAGGCAACTCGGACAGGTTCGCAACCTGTATACTGGGTTCTGTACCAATGGGGCCCGGTGTGGAACAGCCAGTCACCATTACGCAGGCCAGCAGGGCCGCTAATTGAACGTGTCTTTTCATGTACGTATGTCGAACCCTGCTTGCGCCGAAAAGGTCGGTTTTGCTCCAGCACCTAGCCAGACAAAGCGGGAGCGTCTTCGCGGAAACCAGCAAAAAACGCAAGCGCCACGATTGCCAAAACCTCTATCGTGGGAACGCGAACGGGATAATCGACCAGGCTTGCAACCGATAAGATAAGAAGAATGGACGCGCCAAGCCATGGCAGCTTACTGGTGTTTCTGACGGTCTTTCGAGATCTTAACTGGAAGACACGACACGCGCCCAAACCTAGCGCTATCGTCATCAGAATGATCCCTGGCAGTCCGGCTTCTATCGGAAACTGTAGCCAATCGTTATGCGCCTCATTTACATAGGAAGGCATTAACAGATTGGTCGGTTCGAATAGCCTGTATGCGTGTTCATAAGATCCAAGACCCGACCCCCAAGGGAAAAATTCCTTAAGCATGCTCAGGGATATTGGATTTAATTCGCTTCGAAGGTCGGTCAGCGATGGATTTTCAAGAACCCGGGACAAGGCAGGCACGCGATTTGCAAAGATAAATAGCGCCAAGACACCGATGCCCACACCACCGATTACGAATAGCGGCATCCAGGCAGTCCGGCCCCGCATCTTCGTCGAAAATTGCAGGACAGTACAAATCACCGCAGCCATGCCAAGCGCAAGTAATCCAGCGCGCGAGGGATTTGTTAAAATGCAAAGGGCAAAAAAGGCCGCAAGATAAGGCAGCGCTGGTCTGATTTTCAGGTGAAGCTCACGGTATAGAAAGATCGCTATGACACTGCAGCAGGCAAGAAGCACCGCGGCGTGATTGCGATTGGCGAACAGTCCTACAGGGCCATTGCTCGTGATATCGTAGAAAAACAGGCCACTACGCGGATCGGCGAATAGCTGCAGCAATCCAAGAGAGGCAGAAATCACGCCAACCCCTACCAATGTCAGAAGGGCAGTCGTGCGACTTTGCGAGATGGCAAGCCACATCAACACTGCCGCGGGCACCAGCAGTGAACCAAGCGTATTCACCGTGGCGCTTGGGGAAAGAGTCATAGGGCGCCAGAAGAAGTTGCCGAGTAGTTGATCCATTTCACGGACCGTTTCGCGCGGGCCATTCTGTGGAAAAAAAGCGGGCGGAAGGGGAAGGAGTTGAATAAGGCACAGAGCGCCGATTGCCCCCAACAATGCCAAGGGCCATTTTATCGTCGCCAACTGCTTCTGCGTAATGATCAAGCAAGCAGCAGCAATCGCCAATGCGGCAGTTGCTCGCAGGTACGGAAGTGAAGCGATGTCTGCGCGCGATCCTCCTCCGATTAAGGCAGCGAGGCAGATTAGAAAGATGAGCACAAAAGAAGCATATTCTTGCAGCGCTTCCCGAAGGAAGGAGACGGACATCGCCTTTCGTAGAGGGCCAATCGAACCGCCTCGCGAATGCCGAGCACGTTTTTTTAGGTTGGAAGCCAAAACTGTTCCTCATACTTGGAGGGCGGGCATTAGATGCAGGTCGATTTTATATCAACGCGCCAGCTGTTCTTGAGAAGATCAACCTTACCGCGCTTATTGATGCTCGATCCGTACCTTCCTGCAAGTGACTGTATCGTCTGCGCAATCATTCCGTCCCGGAAGGGCACAGAATGTCCAGGAGATGTTCTGGCGCTTGATCGCTAGGTTGGAATTCGTTAACGACCTGTGTGCCTTCGGGCCACACATGCTCTTTGCATCAATGATTTGGTCGCTTAGTTTCTGAAACTGCCGACAACTCGTAAATGTGAAGGGCACCCGCCTTGGAGGGGTGCTCGCTATCATCCAATTTAATGGGTGAAATGCGTGCGGCCTGATCTGGCCTTTCGGGTGCATTGAGAGTCGCGCGTGTTACAGAAAAGAACGCCCACTAATATCGGCGAGGTGAGCTTTGTACATCGATTGAGGTTTGAGCTCCTCTTCGTTGTCACGCTTGGAGTGGTCCTTCCGGTGTTTATCGGTCTCCTTTGGCAACCCCAATTAGCTTGGACGTCGTTCGAACTAGATCGTGCGAATCTGTCTGGTCTGCGTGCCGAACCCGCCTTCAATTCTTTCCTAGGCGCGCTAATCGCAGCATTCGGTGCAACGATTGTTCTTAGGCGGTTTCGGGATTATCCAGGAACAGCGGTCGCAGAATCTGTTCTTCCCTTGATCACGTCGTTTTACGGCTCATTTGCCGCCGTCGTAATTTTCTTCCGGATCGAGTACTCGATCAAAATTTCTGCGCTTTGTTTTTTTGCCACGGTTCTCGCCAGGTTTGCGATCGAGACGCTACAGTTTCGGTTGCCGGGCAAAGTCTACTGCTTAGTGCCGGGTGGTAAGATACACCGCGCGCGCGCGTTGCAGCGCCCTCTACTCATTGATTTGCCAGAAGATCCTTCAGCAGTCATCGACGTGCCCAGAGGCGCTGTAATCGCGGACTTGCATGCAGATTTGAAGCCCGAATGGGAGAGGTTTTTAGCCGAAGCGGCGATTTCTGGACGGCCGGTATATCACTACAAGCAGGTCGTAGAAGCGGAGACGGGCCGGGTTCGAATGAACCATCTTAGCGAGAACGAATTCGGCTCTCTCGTGCCAAGTCTTGTATATCAAAAGCTCAAGCGTAGCGTAGATGTCCTCGCTTGCCTGATCCTTTTGCCGATTGTCGTACCGGTGATCGTCGGGACCGCCGTTCTGATTAGACTGGACAGCCCCGGGCCAATCTTTTTTCGCCAGCGTCGCATGGGCTTTCGCGGCAAGCCGTTCTGGATGATCAAGTTCCGAACGATGACAGTCACCAATGACGGTGGCGATCGAGAGAGCTCGATTACGCATGAATTGGATCTGCGGGTCACGCGCCTCGGTCGTTTTCTTCGTCCGACGAGGCTCGATGAACTTCCGCAGCTTATCAATATTCTTCGGGGAGAAATGAGCTGGATTGGACCTCGCCCAGAAGCGGTAAGTCTTTCCGAATGGTACGAGCAAGAAATCCCTTTTTACCGCTACCGCCATATCGTTCGTCCGGGCATAACCGGTTGGGCTCAAGTTAATCAGGGCCATGTCGCGTCGGTCGAAGAGGTAAACCATAAGCTGCAATATGACTTCTACTATATTAAGCATCTGTCGTACTGGCTTGATATCGTAATAGCCTTACGCACTTTGCGAGTGGTCCTTTCGGGCTTCGGTGCACGGTAATTTGCGATGAATACTCGTTTTCTCAAAAACATTTGGTTCGAGCCGCAATCGTTCGCTCTGTCGGCGGTGCTTTGCGCTTCAGCAATTGAGCAGCTTCCAACCGTCGAAATTGTCGCACATTCTTATTGTTCGCTGCTGTCGTGGTAGGCATCGAATTGAAGGAGGCTGTCATGCGCCGCTGGTATGTCGCGCAGGTAAAGCCCCGTCAGGAAAAGCTGGCGATCGCACATCTTGAGCGCCAGGGGTTCGAAACGCATTGCCCTTTAGTCGCGCGTTCTAAGATGGTGGCGAAACGGCCAGTAGTAGTGAGCGAAGCGCTATTTCCCGGATATGTTTTCGTTCAGTTTGCCGGTAAATCACGTTGGCGCTCAATTAACGGCACAGTCGGAGTTCTGCGCTTGGTAACTTTTGGTAATGATCCCGCGCCTGTACCGAATGGCTTCGTCGAGCGCCTACAAGAAACTGTAGACGAATTCGGCAATGTTATGTTCGAAGAAGATTTTCAGATTGGCGATGCTGTGCGCGTCATAGGCGGTCCTTTCGATGATCTGCGCGGCTCGCTTGCAAGTGCTCCAGGGTCTGAACGTGTGGTGGTTCTTCTTCGCCTGCTTTCGGGCGACACCAGAGTCACGCTTCCGCGCGCGCAACTCATAGCTGCCTGAGAATATAGTCGTCTAATTTTCCTCAAAAATTCATGCCGCCGATTGACCATCGAGATCTTCGGGCCTAGCCAGCCGTTCAAATTTGAACAGGGCTTTTGCCCCAGTTGCAAACCGAATTGGCACTGTGCAGGACGATTCCTGCGCAGTGCGGTAGCCGTGCAGACCGATCCTCACCCTTCTACGCAGCCTGTGCTCTCCGCGCGTGAGGCGCTCGACTGCGAAATCCTATATTTGCTCGAACACGAACCTGGGATTACGCAGCGCGAAATCGCCCAGCGCATGGGTGTAAGCTTGGGCCGCGCGAATTATTGTCTGCGAGCGCTTGCGGGCAAGGGCTGGCTAAAGCTTGACCGTTTCCGGCAGTCGGAAAACAAGGCGCGCTACGTGTATGTTTTAACGCCCGGCGGGCTTGCTGAGCGTGCGCGGCTGGCAGGTGGGTTTCTGGCACGCAAGCGCGCGGAGTACGATTATCTCCAAGCGCAGATTGCGCGGCTCGAGCGGCAGGTCGCTGGGGACGCCATATGACCTGGACTCACAGTCGGTGTTATCGCGCGAGAGCCTCCGTTGGAAGCACTGCGCCCTTCCTCTTTCGGAAAATTGAGGGTCAATTTGAGATCATGGGCCTGCCCTTGTCCGGCGGTTCGGTAAGTCCGGCCATGGTTACATTCGCGCCTATTTTGATCGACCGAAGCTCGCTGAGAAGTGTCTGGAGATCCTTCGAACCCCGCAGTCGTGGGGGCGCGCATTCATCCATGGTACTAAGACGGACAGGGAGTAGTTTCGTTGACCGATAAGTTGAAGGTGTTGTTTGTCTTTGGCACACGACCAGAGGCCATTAAGATGGCGCCCGTTGTAAAAGCGTTACAGGCTACGCCGGAGATTGATGTTCGTGTTTGCGTTACAGCGCAGCATCGAGAAATGCTCGATCAGGTCTTGAAACTGTTCGAAATTTTGCCCGATTATGACCTCGATCTGAT
This sequence comes from Qipengyuania sp. NPDC077410, assembly GCF_044543405.1. NCBI lineage: Bacteria > Pseudomonadati > Pseudomonadota > Alphaproteobacteria > Sphingomonadales > Erythrobacteraceae > Qipengyuania > Qipengyuania sp. NPDC077410. The sequence goes on from NZ_JBITWB010000002.1 coordinate 879,206, forward strand.
GAAGCCTAGCCAAGGCCTCTTCGAGATTACGACCCGCGTTCTGACAGGTTTGAAAGATGTCCTGATCGCCGCCTCGCCCGATCTTGTGCTGGTCCACGGAGATACTACGACGACGCTAGCAGCCTCCCTCGCCGCCTATTACCAGCGCGTTCCAGTAGGCCATGTCGAGGCAGGGCTTCGCACAGGAGACATCTATTCGCCTTGGCCTGAGGAAATTAACCGAAAGATTGCCGGCACGATCAGCCAGCTGCACTTCGCGCCAACAGAAACATCGAAAAAAAATCTGATGGCCGAAAACGTGCCTGAAGAACAGATTTTCGTCACGGGCAACACGGTCATCGACGCCCTTTTTGACGTGGTCGGAAAACTCGATTGCGATTCCGAGACTACCTCTAAGTTCGATGAAGCCTTCGCCATCGATACGGATCGGCGCATCGTCCTCGTCACAGGGCACCGGCGCGAGAGTTTCGGGGACGGCTTTCACCGGATCTGCGATGCGCTGGCCCGTCTTGCCGAGCGCGACGACATCCAGATCGTCTATCCAGTTCATCTCAACCCGAACGTGAGGGGCCCAGTTGTAGAGCGGTTGGGCGCGCTGGATCGCGTCAGCCTCATTCCTCCGCAGGACTACCTCCCTTTCGTCCATCTGATGCGCCGGGCCGATCTCATTTTGACCGACTCAGGCGGAGTGCAGGAGGAAGCCCCTTCGCTCGGCAAGCCGGTGCTCGTCATGCGCGACACGACTGAACGTCCTGAGGCGATCGACGCGGGAACTGTCAAGCTCGTTGGTACCGACCCCGATTTGATGATTGCCGAAGTCTCCACCTTGCTGGACGACAAGGAAGCCTACGAAGACATGTCCCGTGCGCACAACCCTTATGGCGATGGTTTGGCCTCGAACCGGATCAGGACCGCAATTCTCGAATGGGCACGTTCAAAGTAATCGAGGGATAAATTGGAAAACAAATTCAAGCGAATCTCTGTGATTGGCCTCGGCTATATTGGTCTGCCGACAGCTGCGATGTTTGCTTCACGCAAAATTGAAGTTATCGGAGTAGACGTCAATGAGGCTGCCGTGGATACGATCAATCGCGGTGAAATCCACATAATCGAACCGGATCTCGACATGGTGGTACACGCGGCCGTTCACGAGGGCTATCTGCGCGCGGCGATTAAACCAGAGTCAGCTGATGCATTCTTGATTGCCGTGCCGACCCCATTCAAGGGAAACAATAATGAGCCGGACCTCTCGTATATTCAGGCCGCATCGGATGCCATCGCGCCCGTGCTTCAGAGGGGAAATTTGGTAATTCTGGAGTCGACGTCCCCAGTCGGAGCAACGGAGACAATGGCTAAATGGCTCGCTTCGGCGAGACCAGATCTCACCTTTCCGCAAGATGCCGGCGGAGGTTCAGATATCCGGATCGCTCATTGTCCTGAACGAGTTCTGCCTGGGAAGGTTATGCAAGAGCTGATTTCGAATGACCGAGTGATAGGAGGTATGACACCGCAATGCTCAGAGCTAGCAGCGTCTCTCTACAGGGTTTTTGTGACTGGCGAATGCGTTTTGGCATCCGGTCCACGTGTCGCAGAGATGGCCAAGTTGACCGAGAATAGCTTTCGAGACGTGAACATTGCTTTCGCTAATGAGCTTTCTTTGATTTGTGATGAGCTGGCAATGGATGTTTGGGAGCTAATTTCGCTGGCCAACCGTCACCCCCGCGTAAATATACTGCAGCCAGGCCCTGGAGTCGGTGGGCATTGCATCGCGGTAGATCCTTGGTTCATCGTGAACTCAGCTCCGCAGCACGCTCGCCTAATTCATATGGCGCGCCAAGTTAATGACAGCAAACCCGATTGGGTCGTCGCCAAAGTTAGGGAGGCGATAGGATCATACCTGTTGGATAACCCAAACAAGTCGGCGCGCGACGTGTCGATAGCAATATATGGTCTAACGTTTAAGCCCGACATCGACGATCTTCGCGAAAGCCCCGCTCTCACAATTGCTCGCAAACTGGTTGAGGGAGACTACGGAAATATTTCGATTGTCGAGCCCAATATCGATAGCATTAGCGGCCTCTTTGAGCGCAGTGACGTTTTGCTCAATCAAAGAGAAAAAGATAGGGTGGCCGACATTGGCGTAGTCTTGGTGGCGCATAGAAATCTAGATCTTGAGAAGAGTAAGCATTCATATTTGGTCGATGCATGCGGCGCAATAAAGGCATAAAGATTGTTGACCCCTTAAAGTCGGCGTAATAGCACAAGGCAGGCGTTGCATTGCGCAAGATTACAGTACTTCTAAGCTCAAACGCTGTAGCAGCTGCATTAATCGCAGTGGGTACACTGCTGTTAAGCAGAATTGTCGATCCAGCGACATTCGGCTCCTATTCGTATGCGGCACAAATTGCTGTCGCCATCTATCCAGTTCTTACCTTGAGGTTTGAGCAAGCGCTTCCCTTACTTGGCAAATGCCAGACGGCAATGCTTCAAATGCTTTTGGGCATTGTATGGCTTGCGCTCTTGGCATCACTTTTGTTCTATCTCGCAGGCATTGTTGCATTGTATTTCCTATCCACCCCTTTTTCCCTCAGCGCGGCTCAAGCCCAGCTCTTTCCGATTATAGTCCTAACTTCTCTAGCGCTGGCACTGGTGAGCATTTATCAATCAGCATCGTTGGCACTTGGCAACCTCAACGGAATGGCCATTGCCAGAGTTATGCGGGCGATAGCCCTTGTTGGCGGGCAACTGTCACTTGCGATGCTCATTGGGGGCGGAGCGGTTTGGCTTCTAGTTGCCGACCTCGGAGCAAGCCTTTTACAAGCTCTTTTGCTTGCGTACGGGGTGAGTGCGGCAGCCCTTTTGCAGGTTCTTCGACGCCCCATCCGCCGTCAACTAACGCACCTCTGGATACTCGCCCGGAGACATCGCGTGTTCCCACTCATAACACTCCCTCACCTTTTGGTTCACTCGGCTCTCGTTTTATTGATGACCACAACCATCGGCGCTTTCTACGGGGCGGCTATTTTGGGGCAGTACTTTTTGATGAGGAAACTGGTATTTGGAATATTGGCCCTTTTTGGAACTGCAGTTTATCAGCACGCAATTTCGGAAGCAGCTAGTGTGGGAAGGTCTGAAGTGTATTTGGTCGCAAAGCGCGCTCTTATCGTTATAGGTACCGTAACCGCAATAAGTTCTTTGGCTTTATTACTAGTTGGTGAACAATTATTTCTGCTTGCCGCTGGGGCAGAGTGGGCTTTGGCAGGACAGATGGCAATTGCGATTTTACCTGTAATCTTGATGGAGCCGATCACGAGTACTTTTGCTTTTGTCCCTGTCTTCCTCGGCCTTCAGAGAACTGCGTTCATCGCTGCGATCATTCAAGGAGCTGTTGGCGTAGGCGTTATGGCTCTCGCCGGAGCGGTGGGCTGGGGAGTGCTTGCGGCCCTTTTTGCTACTTCGCTTTCAATGTCATTCATCATGGCGGCGTATGTCGGTTGGCTTGTGCTGCAAGCGAGACGCGCCGCAAGGGGCCAGTTTTCTTGACCAATAGAACTGATGCCGAAATACTGTTGGTGACTAGCCATTATCCATTTGGACTTGTCCAGGAAAATTGGATCGCTCCAGAGCTTGAAGAGTTCTCGCGAAGCTTTTCCAAAGTGCACGTTTTGCCTGTTAAAGAGCTCGATGGCAGGCGCGAACTGCCAGAAGGAGTTGAGCTTTGGGATCCAATTGCGCGACTTAACCGAAAGGCGTTCTTTGCGCGGGAATGTATGAGGCCCTCAACTTGGAGGCACTTCTGGGGCTCAGCCAAAGAATGCCACGTCAAATCCAAACTCAACCTCAAACGTCTCATTCTATGCCTCAAATTTGCGTGTTATCGTTCTGCGTTCGAAAAGCTTCCTCGGCTGTCTGAATTCTTGGCGTCTCCAAACCCGAAAATAGTCTACGCCTATTGGGGGCACATTCCAGCGTTATCCATACCGATAGCCAAGGCGAGCGGTTCGGCAACATGCGTGCGCTACCATGCAGCAGACCTCTATTTGCATCGTCCAGAAACGGGAGGTTTTTACCCTTGGCGAGAGCTAGTTCACTCGGCTGCTGATCTTTTGGTCTTTATCTCTGACCATGGCTTAGAATACTTCAAGCGCCGTTATGGGCGACAGTCGAATCCGCGCGCAGAAGTGTTCCGATTGGGATGCCGTGATTTTGGCCCGGCAAGGCAACGAGCCGTCATGGATCCAGATAGGCCGGTAGTAATGGCAAGTGCGAGTTGGCTGGCTCCAGTTAAGCGAGTCGAGGAAATAGCAACATTGGCAGGCGAACTTGCCAACAGGCGGCCGATTGTTTGGCATCACTTCGGTGGTGGACATTCAGATCTCGTCCAAGAAGCCGCGGACAATGCAAGAACAAAGGGCGCAAAAGTTATATTCCATGGAATTGTACCGGTCGAGAAGTTGCAGCGCTTTTATCGTACGACTGATATAGATTTTTTTGTCAACTTGAGCCGTGACGAAGGGGTTCCAGTTTCAATTATGGAAGCGATGAACGCAGACATACCCATAGTTGCCACCAATGTCGGAGGGACATGCGAGGCGGTAATTGAAGGAAGGTCTGGCTTGCTTTTAGATCCGACGCTCCAGGGGCGCCATGCTGAAGTTTCAGAGGAGATTCTTGAGCATTTGTCTGCGGGTGGTATTCTTGGCGCCTCGACGCCGCGGCAAACATGGGAAGAGCTTTACAATGCCGAGCAATTGGCAAAAGTTTTTGTTGAGAGGCTCCTTAATGAAGCCACTCAGGCCTCATGCAAAAAACGCACGTTTGCCTTAAGAGCAAAAGATTGATGCGAGCCCACTCACAAGAGGGGACGCTATCAGCTAAGGCTAGTGGACTATCGCTCAAACCATCAGTTTGGGTGTTAACGGCCTTGTTTTTCCTGGCCGCAACTCCGTTTGAGCTAAATCAGAGCGGCTTTGTTTATCTAATAAAAGCGATCGCTCTAGGAGGGATCATCGTTTATGCGACTCTCATAAGGGATGCGAGAGCGAGTACATTTAGTCCCTTAATTGCTATAGCCTTCTTACTCTTTCTTGTTACTAATTTAACGGCGTGGTCAGATCGTGTGGCGATAGCATTACCGCTTATCCTGTTCGGCGCTGTGCTTGGCCAAGTTCGAGGGACAAAATGGGATAGGGATTTTTATTCTGTCGTTTTCCTCTTCATTGCGGTTCACGTGGCTGCACTCATTTTCGCGACTTTATTATACTATACGACGTCGACAGTTTTAGACATTCATGGATTAGTTTTCCCTGAAGCCTCTAGGGCTATGGCAATTGGAGATATTGGGCGCCTTTCCGGCTTTCATACTGAGCCAGGAACTTACAGCCAGTGGACCCTTGCCGCGTTACTCCTGCTTGCTTTGATCCGAGGCGTACTTTCTACACAATGGCATGCTGTGGTTATTGGCTCTGTGCTAATGACATTGTCGCTTTGGGGCGTATTAGCGTCCGGATTATTTGCGTTGGCGTTTTTGGTTGAAGCGGTGCTCGTGAGGGACCTCTCAAGCAAATCGAGGCGTCTCTTGATAGTGGCATCATTCGCATTGATCGGTATTGGATTAAGTTATCTAATCTCCCCTGAAATTCGGCAAGCTGCGATAGATTTCTTGAGTTTGAAGGCATCATTTTCAACTCAAAGCGGACTAGACAAATTGCGAGCCGCGCATTTTTTGAGCGAAAATTACACCAAAGCACTTTTATTGGGCTTGCCCATTGATCCTGGCTTTTGCCCAACATGCATTTCACCTCAAGATTCAGGTCTCGCATTGACTGGTAGTTTCTATTTGGGCTTCGCTTTTTCTGGGTTCTTGGCAGCCGTTATCGCAGTGCGATTGGGAACTCTCTGGAACTGGGGTTTTGTTTTTGCGATCTTGCCGCTTTTTGTATGGAAAGCTCATGTCTACGAGCCGCTGCTGTGGATCATCGTTGGCTATATCCTCGCTGGGCCCTCGCGAGCTTGCACCGATCCGACCAGATACGCTGGAAGAGCGCGAAGGCCCCGCTCCCGGATTGCGGGACATGCCCAATAATTTGCTAAAATCTTAGGAATTTAGCCCTGTGACTTGTCCAAGTTCAAACTGGTGAACTGTGAATGATAAAAGTAGCCGTTTCTTATCGCGTGATGCAATCTTGGCGGGTTCCTGTGTTCTCTAGACTGTCCAAATGCGATGGGATTGATCTCTGTGTATTTCATGGGGAAGACTTTGAGGGGTCCAAAGTGGTCAACTTTAGTGGCCCCTTGGATTTTAAGACGAAGGAATTTCGCTCATTAAAGTTTTCTTTCAGTACGTTAAATGGACCTGCTCATTTGCCATTTCATTTTGGGCTTTGGTCCGCTCTCAAAGCGTTTGATCCGGATGTGATCATCACAGAGGGCGCCTCAAACGCCCTGAACAATCTGATCTGCTTCGCCTTTGCTCGGAGAAACGGTCGAAAAATCGTACAATGGGGCTTGGGGAAGCTCAGGGGTAGAAAACCGTCAATTGCGCGCCGTGCATTAGACGCGGCTTTTTTTAGGAAAATTGAGAGCAATTCCGACGCTGCAATCGCATATAGTTCATTGGGCGCCAAATACTATTCAGAGGCAGGAATTTCGCCGCACCGAATATATACAGCCGTTAATACTGTTGATACTGTCGGTCGACAGGCGAAAGCCAAGATCTGCGCTCTCGGATCCGGCATGCCTTGGCCGTCCGAGCCGCCCGAAGAATTCAATATTCTTTTTGTTGGAGCCTTAACTTATAACAAAAATGTTGAGTTACTGTTAAAAGTCTTCGCTCGACTTGTTGAAGAGATTGACGACGCGTTTTTGACCATTGTGGGAGATGGGATTTTACGCGCTGATCTCGAGGCTATCGCTTCTGAATTAGGAATTGACAAGAAAGTTTGTTTTACCGGTCATTTAGGGGACGAAATCACCCCCTATTTTCTTAATGCCACAGTAATGGTTTTGCCGGGGCTTGGGGGATTGGCAGTATCAGATGCGCTATGTCACGGCGTCCCAGTGATTTGTGGCATAGGTGATGGCTCTGAGGCTGATTTAGTGACTACCGAGAATGGCGAAATTCTAGATCCCTTGACGGAAAATACACTGTTCGATGCGCTAAAAAGATTGCACCGCAGTCCTGTCAAACAACGAACATGGCGGGCAAACTCCATTAAGGTGATTGAGGAAAAATATAATATTGAATCCTATGTCTTTGAGTTGGAGCGTTGCGTGAGAGAGGTCGTCAAGTGCTGAAGCCCTTATTTTGGAGCTTACGCCTCGGGTGGTTGCGTATTGCAATGCGGTTTAGGCGCCCGGCACTTCTTCTCCCACGAAATGCTAAAATCGGCCCAAGCCCAAGATTTGGTAAGGGACGCCGAATTGTTATTGGAGAAGACTTTTTTTGCGGACCGAAGTGTCATTTTGCTGCGCATGCAGTAATAGGAAGACGCGTCATGTTCGGACCGTGTGTGGCTTTGGTTGGTGGCGACCACAAGATTGACGGCGTAGGGCCAATTCTCATGGATACCGGCCGTGACGAATTTCGTGTCATAGAGATCGGAGATGGAGCCTGGATAGGCTACGGTGCGATCTTATTGCACGGTGTTTCTATAGGCACAGGTGCTGTGATTGCCGCGGGCTCTGTGGTGACCAAAGATGTGCCGCCTTTTGCAATCTTTGGGGGTAATCCCGCTAAGCTCATTCGTTACCGCGAAGGCGTTAATTAAAACTAGATCTGCAGTTTCCAACGAGTGGGGCGAAAATCTTTCAAAATCTTCCATAAACCACACGTAGCAGTCTGGACCATCTCTTACTTCGCCTTCTTCTCGCAATTTGTCGAATTCTTATCGCATTCGGCAGCATCAATTTGAAGACCCACCAAGTCTGAGGACTTAGAAGCAGAATATGAAACAACTCCTTCAGTCGCTTAAAGATGGCGCCACGCACCTTGAAGAGGTGCCGATTCCGCGCGCCGCAAATGGGCAGCTACTGATTCGTACTGACACCACGTTGGTGTCTGCCGGGACCGAGCGGATGCTAGTGAAGTTCGGCAAGTCAAATTGGATTTCCAAAGCGCGCCAACAGCCCGACAAGGTCAAAATGGTACTCGACAAGGCCCGCTCAGACGGGATTGCGGCCACTTATGACGCGGTAAAGAGCAAGCTCGATCAGCCGCTGGCTTTAGGATATTGCAACGTCGGCCGAGTTGCCGAAATCGGCCACGAAGTAGATGGCTTCGCACCCGGCGATCGCGTTGTTTCGAACGGGAAGCACGCGGAATATGTTAATGTCCCGAAAAATCTCTGCGCGAAAATCCCGGATGGAGTTCCTGCGGAAGAGGCTAGCTTTACCGTCCTCGGTGCGATCGGTCTGCAAGGTATCCGACTCGCCAATCCAACACTTGGTGAATGTGTCGTTGTGACCGGGCTTGGTGTGATCGGATTGATGGCGGTGCAAATGCTTCGCGCACAAGGTTGCCGGGTGCTTGGGATCGACTTTGACGAAGAACGTCTGACGCTCGCTCGACAATTCGGTGCGGAAACAGTCAATCCGGGCGCGGGTGACGACGTGCTGTGTTCGGCCGCCGCGTTTTCGCGCGGAAACGGCGTTGACGCGGTGATCATCACTGCCGCGACCGACAGCGATGAGCCTATGCATCAAGCGGCGCAAATGAGCCGCAAGCGCGGGCGCATCGTGCTGGTCGGCGTGGTTGGTCTAAACCTGATGCGCGATGATTTTTATGAAAAAGAACTCACCTTTCAGGTCAGCTGCTCTTACGGTCCAGGCCGCTACGATCCAGAATATGAGGATAGCGGGCAGGATTACCCGATCGGCTTCGTGCGGTGGACCGAACAACGCAATTTTGAGGCTGTGCTAGACCTGATGGCGTCCGGCGCGCTTGACGTGAAGCCGCTCATCACGCACCGTTTCGATGTTGAGCGAGGCGCGGACGCGATGTCTCTGCTGACTTCGGGCGAGCCCTCGCTCGGTATCTTGCTCGACTACCCGCAGGCGCAGGCGGACAAGGCGCCCATCAGGAAGGTCCGCCTCGACGCTGTCGAGGGGAGGACCGCCCCGGCACTGGGAGCAGTCAGCGTGGGTTTCCTCGGGGCGGGCAATTATGCCAGCCGTGCGCTTATGCCGGCCTTCGCAGCATCGGGCGCGAAGCTGCACACCGTGGTGAGCAGCGGCGGTGTCAGCGCGGTGCATTTCGGAAAGAAGTTCGCGTTCGAACAGGCCGCCAGCGACGCGATTGAGGTCTACGATGACCCTGCGATCGACACAGTGGTGATCGCGACGCGGCATAATGCCCACGCCCAGCAGGTGATAACTTCGCTGCGGGCGGGAAAGCATGTCTTCTGCGAGAAGCCACTCTGCCTGAACCACGCAGAACTGATCGAGATCCAGCAGGAGATCGCAGGACGCCCCGAACAGCGACTGCTTGTCGGCTTCAACCGCCGTTTCGCGCCCCAAGTGATCAAGATGAAGGCACTGCTCGATGGCGTAAACCAGCCGAAACACATCCTCATTACCGTCAATGCCGGGGAAATTCCGCCGGACCACTGGACGCAGGATCGAGATGTCGGCGGCCGGCGGATCGTGGGCGAGGCCTGCCATTTCATCGATCTCGCACGGCATCTGGCCGGCCATCCGATTATCGGCCACGGCGCAACGATGTTAGGGCGCCATCCGGCCATCGCGATCCGTGACGATAAGGTGAGGCTGACGTTAGAATTCGCCGACGGTTCGTTGGCGACGATCCTCTATCTCGCCAACGGCCACAAGGCTTTTCCGAAAGAACGTGTTGAGGTGTTCGTCGCGGGGCGCGTGCTCCTGCTCGACAACTTCCTCAAGCTCAGGGCATGGGGCTGGCCGGGCTTCACAAAGATGAACCAGCTGAAGCAGGACAAGGGTGCCGATGCGATCGTAGCGCGATTCATCCGAAGCATTCGCGAAGGCACAGCCCAGCCGATCCCGAAGGAGGAGATTATTGAGGTGTCGCGGGTGGCGATCGATCTTGCCGAGGAGTGTTGCTGATGGGGCTCGTGCAGACGATCGACCGCCGCTTCTACCCACAGTTCGAACGGAACTGGGACGATGTCCTCTTCCGCGAGAAGCTACTTGCTTTCATTCATCCGAAAGCGACGGTGCTCGATCTGGGGGCAGGTGCCGGCATCGTCGAGGCGATGAATTTTCGCGGCCTGGCCGGGCGGGTGTGCGGCGTCGATCTCGACCCACGTGTGGCCCAAAACCCCTATCTCGACGAAGGCCTCGTCGCCGATGCAGGCAAGATTCCATACCCCGATGAAACCTTCGATCTCGTCTTCGCTGACAACGTAATGGAACACATCGACGAGCCCTCCCAAGTCTTTGCTGAAATTGCGAGGGTTTTGCGGCCCGGTGGGAAACTGCTGTTCAAGACTCCGAACAAAACTCACTACATGCCCCTAATCGCGCGGCTGACACCTCATCGTTTTCATCAATGGGTAAACAGAAAGCGTGGCCGCGACGAAACTGACACTTTCCCTACACGCTATAAGTGCAATTCTCCGGCGGATATCCGGGCTATTGCTGGCCAGGTGGGACTAGATGTGGAAGGGTTCGAGCTGATCGAGGGTCGGCCCGAATATCTCCGCGTCAGCGCGCCGAGCTACCTTATCGGGTGGGGTTACGAACGGCTGGTGAACGCTACCGAGTTGTTGGCGCGATTCCGAATCCTGATGATCGCGACCCTGTCTAAGCCCAAAGTGCCTGAGTCTATCGTTCGCGCCGAAGACCGGACGCTTGTGGCGGAGGGTTCGCCATCTGAAGTGGCAGAAGGTCACCGGCCACGCGAAATTTCGACTGCTACGCGAAACGATAGAACGCCCAGGAACTAACAAAACGAATGCCAACTAACTCACGAGCGTCGAACCGACTGCATTTGCCCTTAACCGCTAACCCCTTGGTCGCAATATATGGGAAAACCGGCTCCATCGCTCAGTTGTGGGACGGCAAAACCGCTCCCCGCATCATCAGCGCGCATGAGCAACTAGCGCGTCAATGAGCTCACGAGGTATTTCTGTGCTAGGCCGCTACTGGGAAACCGTGCGGCATCTAAGACCGCAACAGGTCTATGGTCGCATCGCGTTTCGGCTCGGGCGTCCCGCGCCTGACGCCCGCTCCGCCCCGCCGGTGCGCCCTCGATATGGTTCATGGATGATGCCGGCGCGGCGAAGAGCGTCGCTCACAGGCCCAGACAGTTTTTCGTTCCTGAACGAAGACGGATCTCTCGCAATCGATGGGTGGGACAATCCTAAGCGGGAGAAGCTCTGGCGTTACAATCAACACTATTTTGACGATTTGAATGCTATCGGCGCAGCCAGTCGTCGAGATTGGCACGCGACTCTGATTGCGGCATGGCTTACGGACAATCCCGCGGGGAGCGGCTCGGGCTTCGAGCCTTATCCGACATCGCTTCGCATCGTGAACTGGGTAAAATGGCTTCTGGGTGGCGGCAACCCGCCGAGGGGCATGCTGGATAGCCTGGCCCTGCAAACCCGCTGGCTTTGCAAACGACTTGAGTATCACCTGCTTGGCAATCATCTTTTCGCCAATGCCAAGGCGCTCATCTTTTCAGGCATGTTCTTTGATGGCGCGGAATCTGCGCACTGGCTTAAGCTTGGCCTCGCTATTTTGCAGCGCGAGTTTGATGAGCAGATACTTTCTGACGGCGGACATTTCGAACTCAGCCCGATGTATCATGCGCTCGGACTGGAAGACGTGCTCGACCTCATCAATCTGACTTGCGCAATGTCTGGGGCGCTTGAACCTGCTCAAAGCGATCAAGTAGCGCATTGGCGTCGACGCGTGCCTCAAATGGTTGCCTGGCTAAGAGCGATGTCGCATCCAGATGGCGAGATCGCATTCTTCAACGACGCAGCTCTCGCAATCGCCCCCGAAAACGACGAGTTGTTTGAATACGCTCGCCGCCTCGACCTTGAAGTGCCGCATAATTCAAATGCGATTCTTTGGCTCGAGCAGAGTGGGTATGTTCGACTCGAAAACGAGACTTCGGTGGTTATCGCGGACATGGCTCGCATCGGTCCAGATTACCTGCCGGGCCACGCGCACGCCGATACGCTGAGCTTTGAATGGTCGCTCTTCAGTGAGCGCGTCATCGTGAACTCCGGAACATCGCTTTATGGCCTCGGCGAAGAGCGTCTGCGCCAGCGTGGAACGCCCGCTCATAGCACGGTTACCATCGCTAGACAAAACTCGTCAGACGTTTGGAGCGGCTTTCGGGTCGGAGCACGGGCGCGGCCTATCGGGCCGAGCTCCAGCGTGGATGGCGAAACTCTGATCGCAGAGTGTTCACATGACGGTTATCGATCCCTTCCAGGTCGTCCGATACACCATCGCCGATGGGAGCTTCGTCCCGGCGCGCTGAAGATATTTGATACAGCCTGCCCAAGCGATCATTCGGCTGAAGCCAGATTTCACTTCCATCCTGATGTCTGCATCGAGCAACGCGGCCTCTATGAAGGAGAGCTCATTCTTGCAGGTGGCGGCCGCGTTTCTTGGCGTGCTGAAGGTGGCCCGCTCCGATCAGAGAGAAGTACTTGGCATCCGGAATTCGGGAGAAGTTTACGCAGTACCTGCTTGGTTCTTCGGCTACTCAATGGCTCATCAATTTTCGAGCTGACCTGGTCCGGAAGATTTCCAAAATAGGGCGTTTTCTTTAATGCACATATTGTTCATCACAGATAACTTCCCTCCGGAAGTAAACGCGCCGGCAAGCCGCACTTATGAGCACGCTCGTCAGTGGGTAGAGACCGGGTGTGAAGTCACAGTGATTACCTGCGCTCCTAATTTCCCTAAGGGCCAGGTCTATTCTGGCTACAGGAACAAGCTGATCCAGAGCGAGGTCATGAACGGGATCCGCGTCGTGCGGGTCTGGACCTACATCACGGCCAATGAAGGCTTTTACAAGCGCACACTCGACTACCTGAGTTTTGCGGTGGCCGCCACGATCGCATCCGCGGGCATGAGGCGCCCTGATGTCATAGTCGCGACCTCTCCGCAGTTTTTCTCCGCCTGCGCCGGCTTTTGTATCAGTCTCCTTAAGCGGCGTCCGTGGATCTTTGAATTGCGTGACATCTGGCCGGAATCGATCAAGAGCGTGGGGGCCATTAAGGAAGGCTTGGTTCTCAAATGCCTCGAAGCTCTGGAGGCCTTTCTCTACAAGCGAGCAAATCGAATTATCGCTGTTACTCACTCTTTCAAAAGGACGCTGGTCGAGCGTGGTGTTGATACTGGGAAGATCGACGTCGTGACCAATGGCGCCGATCTTTCCCGCTTCTCGCCGCGCGATCGGCCGGCCGAGCTAGCGAAGCGTCACGGTCTCAACGGTTTCTTCTTGGCAGGTTATGTCGGAACTCACGGCCTTGCACATGGACTCGACACAATCCTGGATGCGGCTCAGATTCTGGACCGCGATCCGCAAGCCGCCTCGATCCGTATATTGATGCTGGGACATGGTGCCCGTAAGGCGGCCTTGATGGAGCGGGCGGAGGGGATGAGGCTGTCCAACGTTGTATTTCTCGACAGCGTATCAAAGGATCAGGTAGCTGATTATTGGGCGCTGCTGGATGCCTCTATAATACATCTGAAGAAGGATCCGCTCTTCCAGACTGTAATTCCCTCGAAGTTATTCGAATGTATGGCGATGGGCCTGCCCGTGCTGCACGGTGTCGCGGGCGAGTCAGCGGAAATCGTTTTGCGGGAAAGCGTTGGAGAGACTTTCGAACCCGAGAACGGAACTGCGCTCGCCGACGCCATACTGCGCATGGCAAATGACAAGAAAGCTCTAGCGCGGTATAGAGAAAGATGCCTCACGGCGGCTCCTAAATATGATCGGAACAAACAGGCCGCGCTAATGCTCGAAGCCTTAAGAGCGGCTGCAGCATAATACCGGAGGCCCCGCCCTGGGAGACTCAGGAAGTTAGCCTCGCTACTGGAATTGGCGCAGCTGGTGGCCAAGGTTACTTGTTTAAGAGGCCAGATAGTTACCAATACCTCCAAGCCCGATCGAACTATGCGCAAGCTTATGAACGTCAGCAGGCATGATAACATGCGTTGGCGCGCCAGCATCGGACTGCGGCTGTGGCTCTCGAGCTAGATGATACCTACGACGAAGAAACAGTCCGGAAGGCAGCCGGCGACGGTTCTATCGAAGAGATGCTCGTTTGGCCCGATGCCAAGGCAGAGGATTTCTTCTACGTGCCGGCGGGCACGATTCACGCCATTGGTCCGGGATCGGTGCTCCTTGAGCTTCAATAAAATACTGATATTATGTTCCGTTTGTACGACTACGGCCGGCCGCGCGAACTACATCTCGATAGGCGATGCGGTTTGCGAAGCTTGAGCCTTACTCCGAAGTTCCGCGAAACGTTTTTGACCCATGTGCGATCGAGCCACTGCTCGAAGCCCAAGCGCTTCGGGTAGATGTTCTAAGCGACCAAAACGTCCTGACTGTCGAGGAGTCGACGTTGGTCATTCCTCTCGCGGGGGAGATCGAGGCGGGCTCGGAAATCTTAGTGAACGGAGGTTGCGGCCTCATAATGCTTGGCCAAACCCTTCGCTCCGAGATCGATTCTCGTATTGTCGTCGCTATATGCGGTAATCCAAATTTCGTTAGCAAGAATGCGGCATAGGCAGCCTCGACTTTGACATCTCTAAAAGCCGCTGCCATCTGCGTTGATGAAGCCTCGAGCTAGCAGCATTCTCAACGTACCGGGCTAGAACGTTTTTGCTCTTCCATCCGCCAGCCTGCATGATCCCGAGGGTATCGATGCCCACCACCATCATGTCCTGAGCTGCACCGATCCGCATTGAATGACCTGAGAGGGATTTTACCTCAACATCATTTAGACCTGCCCTCACGCCGGCTCGTTTCACAATCCTGCGTATGGACGGAGTTGTCAGAGCACGTTCACTGATCTTGCCTGTGTGTAATCCGCAAAAAAGCGGTCCCTCTTCAATTTTCGCTTGAGCTAACCAGTGCTCCAAATGCGCGGTCGTTTCTTTTGACAGATAGGCAATCCGTCCTTCACCGTGCGGATCTGACTTAGACCGAGGTACCAACACCGAGGATCGGCAAGAGCTCACGTGCTCCACGGTCAACAGGGCAAGTTCGCTGCTACGACAAAGCGTATCGTAGCCGACGCAGAGGAGGGCCGCATCACGCCGTCCTAACAGTGTATCCGGACACGCATCTAACATCTTTCCCAAGATATCGCTTGTAAGACCGAGGGCTTGTTTCTGGCGGACCGACTTTTTGCGCCTAGCGCGGCGCACCGCCAACCGAACCTCGCTGTGATCAGTGGGGCAGGGTAGGTCTGCCATCACGTGAGCGAAGCGTAAGGCATCGAGCCGATGCTTAATCGTCGCGATGGCCTTGGTCTCCACCTCATCATCGACATATGCTGCGATTGTGGCCGGTTCGGCCGGAAACCACTCATTCTCATTGGCTGCGCACCACTTTTGAAATTGAAGCAGATCATTGCGGTAGCCACGCAATGTGTTTTGTGAGTATGCCCCAGCGCAACGCACGAGTAGTTTCTCGATGCGATCACTGGATACGGATACAGGACGGTTCATATGAGCTATAATAGCTCACAAGAAGGGGGCTATCAACCCTCATCTTTGCAAATTCGAGCCGCTCGAGCGCTTTTAGGCATCACCTCGCAGGAGCTATCTGCGCTGTCCGGTGTGGGTTGGGCTACCATCCGCCGATTTGAAGAAGCAGAGGGAGTTCCTGCCAGCCGAAGCGGCACGCTTGATCGTGTGCGCAATGCCCTGGAGGAGGCTTCGATAGAATTCCTCGGGGATCCCGTCGCATCGCCGGGCGTCCGCCTTAAGCGCCGACCAGCCTCCTAAGACAATCGAACTGTAAATGAACCGGTTCTTTCTCTTCGCCCTTGGCGCGACCGCCTTCGCTGTGCTGCTTCTCGCCAATATCCCTGTCTTCGTCACCCCAGGCAATCCCGACGACAAGTTACTGCACTTTGCAGCCTTTGCCGTACTCGCGATATTCGCGGCTGGAGCGCTTCCAAAGGTGCCGATCCGCCGGCTTTGGCTCGGTCTGACTGCCTTTGCTGCTGCGATAGAGCTGGTCCAGTTTCTTCTGGCTCTGGGCCGCGAGGCGGACTGGATCGATTTCCTCGCTGGAGTAGCGGGCACTGCGGCCGCGCTATTGATCGCGTATCTGGTGCGCCGAGGTAAAAGCGCTTCTGACCATGCGCGATAACACCATCTGTCGCTCGCGCCGTCACCGTGGAGCGACAGCCCGGGGTAGGTGGAGGTACATTCAAAGGCCGGATAAGGCGACGGCCTTGGCGGGCTTACTTAAATTCGTCCAATGTTTCCCGGCACGCACTCAGCAGCTTGCGAAGATCACGGCGCTCATCGATTGCCTCACGCGTGAAGAAGCCATGCTTGATCGCATTTCGGTTGCTCTTCGGTGCGCCAGATCCCTTGGCACCGCCATGCATCCGGCACCGCATTTTTCCAGATACCGCAGGAGACCGGCATGGTGCGCCGGCGCGAGTCTTTGCTCCGCAACGGGCGCTTGTCAGCATCGGTCCCAACCTCCGTTGGTGAAGGCCTGACCTGGCCGTCACTCGTCCGCTTCCTTTGGTGCAGAGCTAATTCCATCTGACACCTGCATCTTGTCGATAGCGAGAGGGTCCGCTTCACCAGCGAAAGAGCCGTTGGAGACCGCGCTAGGCGTCGACTCTTCGATTGCCCTCTTCGATGGCTTTAGCGAGGGACCAGTTTTCTGTAGATTGGACCGTACTCTTACGGACCGCAGCGACCCGCTCACGTGCCTCCCTTCCCTTGGAGAGGGTCAACGTGGCCATATTCGCGAAGTTAAGGCTGAACTCCCGGTGCCGTTCCGAGTGATCGTCATCGAAGGCGCGCGAAAGCTGCTGATCGGTCGCATCGTCTAAGACTGCCATCCGGAGAACCACCTTGGCGTCGAGAGGCGAGCAAGCGGCTTCGTCGATCAACAGCCTTGTCACAAACCTGATCTGGCGATCGAGGCTGGCCGCCGACGGGGCTTTTCGGTTGAGGCGCGACAGCGCCGCCTCGGCGACGATCAAGAGCAAGACCTCTCGGGAGAACCCGTCGGGCAGTGCAGGAGAAAGCTCATCAAAAATAGCCTCGGTTCTCGCGTAGGCATCGTCGTACGAGAGGATTTCCTGGTCAGCCATGGTGCCCTCCTTCCAATGGTTCGGGAGCACGAAGCTAAACGAGCAGCAGGCGACTTCGAATTATTGGGTTAAGCCTTTGTAGGGGAAGGGGAATCCAAGGCCGGGGAGGCCCTAACATCCGCATTCATTTCGATGTCCAGGAAGGACTCGCCATCTCGCTGCCCACGTGGCCGGCTTGCCGGGAAAACCTACTGTGCATGGGGTTGATTTGCGCTTTGATCGTTTTGCTCGAAAATGGCCTCGCGCGATAACACCCATTATGAGTCCCCGTTGGCGTACCGCCTGCGGTCACCTGGCGCGGAGGGAGCTCCAGCAGCTGCTAAGAGTGCTGTTTGCCAGCAGACAAGCTAGCGGCGCATCAGGGCGGAAGGCGAGGATGAACGCGGAACCCTTATCGAGGTCATACGCTTGGCTAAGCAATACTTGTTTCACGATTTTACCCTATACATCTGGTTCGAAAGTCCAGATGGGCCCTTGATACCTTTAGGAAGCTTTGTTAGAAGCTTTGGAAATTACAGGAGTTTCTTAATGCGCAAATCGTCAATTTTCTCGCTGCTAGCAGCCTTTTCGCTCGTTCTCGGCGGCGTAGGTTACGCCGATTCGGCTAGAGCGCAGACTGGTGCGGAAGAAGCTGGTCCCTCGGTTTTTGCCATTGCTGCTATCGGAGCTGGCGCTCTTCTGGTCGGCATCCTGGCTGCTACCGGCGGCGACGACGACGACTCCCCGGTTAGCGCTTAAGCTTCTCGCTTTGTAAACGTTTCCGAAAAGGCCCGGTTTAGCCGGGCCTTTTTTGTGTCCTGTTCGATTATGCATTAAAGAGTTGCTGCTTTGCGCGGAAACCGTCCATGTCACTGATGCGCCATGACGGCCACTATTTAGCCCGACTTTGCCCTTAGGAACTGCAATGATACAAGCGGGGTTGGGCGATCTCGGGAACGATGGCCTCGCGTCGGCCACTCTCCTTTAAGATCGTCATTTCAGACGAAAACAGCGGACAATTTACGAAGGACTTCAGTGGCAACGTCTTTGCCTTTCGCATTGCCGTCCGCGGACTGGATTGGATCCTTCGCTTTTCCTGGGCTTGGCTCGCAAGGCGGCATACCAGTCCCAACCCTTCCGCATCGTGATGATTGATGGCTTTACAGGCTTCGTCAGCAGCGACCGGGGCGCAGTATTGAAAACCACCGCACTAGAGTTTTGAGATGGAAGGATCTCCGCTCTGTACATCGAACGAAATCCCGACAAGCTTCGGCACATCAACGCAATATTAGCCCAGGACCGTCTTGATACGAAAGCGAACTGAAGACGGATCGTCTGCTTTTGTCTGGTTGAGGCAATATGGCGGACGGTCAGGGTGCCGGCCCATATCCGTCACGGCATTGTATTTGCGATGAGGCCATAATCGACGAATGATCTTGCCGCAAGAGCGACAAAGTCGATCACATTCAATTACAGTTTGAGAAATCCAGTCGTCGTTTCTTGGAATACCTGTCACGAAGCAGACCAATTTGGCTATACGAGAAAAAATTCCTAAAACCCTTCGTATCATCAACGGAGGCATGAGAAATGGACAGAGTAGATAAGGGCCCTGATTACTTAGCAGAAGCTGAGCAGGAGGAAGACGAGACAGAGGGGGCTGAAGGTAAGCTCAAAACTCCCAAAAAAAGTCAAAAGACGCGCAAAGCGCTGCCCAAGGGCGAGCGCGAGCGTCGCCAAAAAATGCGGCTCGCCAACCAGTTTCCGAACGGGCCGGAAGCGAGGGAATTGAAGGACATGGCGAAACCCATGCCCACCAGCCTGCGTGAGAAGATCCGCAAAGGCGGCAAGTACGAACTGTGGTCGGAAGCGTTCGGCTGGTTGGCCGCCGACCTGCAGCGCAAGGCCCGCAACGGCACGCAGTTCTATCCAAAGCTAGTGGTCAAGAAGCTGCGGGCTGCCTACCCGGATCTCCACCTGCACGGTGACGAAGTCAGCTGGCTTGAAGGGTGGATCGACTATCTCGGTAAGTTCAGGACCAATCTACGGTCCGGCGGAAGCTATGGCCCTGGCATCGACCTTCTCGTCGCGCTCGATGTGGAGCGCGACGTCTATGGTGAAATCGACAGCCTAGATATCGTCCCAGATGGCGGAAAGAAGCAGAAGGCGCCGGCCCCCGAGTTAACGATGCCGTCCATCGACGATCTGCCGCCCATTCCTCGCGAGCCCCCTTTCAGATTTATGGAGCTCAAATCCGCGAAAGCGAAGACCTTCTGGCGCGCTTATTGGAAATCCAACGATATAGACGCCATCCGAGAGGCCGGCTTTGTACTCTCATCGGACCGGGAGGCCCGAAACGAAATGGAAAGGCTCGGCGAAAAGGCCGAGACCTTCTTCATTCAAACGATGGCGAAGCTCGGGATACCCCTTTCATGAGAACCTCCAGCGAAAGGGGTGTAGCTGTTAAGCAGGATGGGGGCGGTATGACCGCCCCGGCCAACATCGTGTCGCTGCGCTTCGTGACGTTGGTTTTTGGCGCCGCCCTCGGGCGCGCGGCCAGCGCGGAGCGCGTAGGATGAGCAAGAAGGAGAAGAAAGATAAGCGCGAACGCGCCATCTTGAGCGTGTGTTGCGAGAGTGAGGAGCAAAAGCGGAGAATCGAGCGCGCGGCGGGCGGAAACACATCGCGATATGTGCTCGAACGCGTTCTGTATGAGGACGGATATGCAGACCCTCGCCACGACATCGCGGCGCGAGTGATGCGTGTGGCCGACGAACTGTCAGACGAACTGCACCGGATTGGGGATCTAGTGCGCGCGACCACCGGTCTGCGGGAGGCACTAGGGCGCTCACCGGTGTCCACTCGAGATGCTAGCATTCGACACGCTGTCGAAAACAACAACTTCGTCATTTCTCAGCTTTTGGAGAGCCACGAACAAAGGGTGCATCTGTCCCATGAGCTGATCAGAGCGATCGCCGACTACACGAAGGCCTGCGCCGAGTGGGATCTGCGGCAGGAGCGAAAGGCAACCATTCAGCAGCGTCGAGCGCGCTCATCATGATCATCAAGATCTGGCGATACAAGGTCCGGCAGCAGAATGGGACCCGTCCCCGAACCTCGCAAAAGAACGCGTTCGACATCGCCTTTGGATGCGCAAGCTACATTGCCGGATTAAAGATCGAACCCGAGTGCGTGGAAGCGTTCGAGAATGCCCTGATTGTTACGGACGGTTCGTCAGATGCGCGACGGGCGGGTGATTACATCGTGCGCCAGGACGATCATGACGTCACGGGAACCAAGGGTTATGGGCTGGGCGACGGAGGCATCGTCGAACAGATCCAGATGATGGCCGTTGCTGCCGCATCGGCGGGTCTGGAGTATTTCTATCATTACACATGGTCACACCGTGACGGCGAAATGTTCGCACCTCACCAGCTGGCTAGGCAGAACAGGACCATTCGTCACGTACTTGAAGCGTCCGGTTGCCCTTCCTTGGAAGCGTATCATCGCGAGGAGCGTCGAGGAAAGCCTCAGATCCATGGCCACGGCAATCTGCTCTCGGTCGATCAAAGCGGCAAAGGCAAGCCGCTGGCGCATTCCTGGTACAGGGAGGCAGCGCATTTGGCTATCGCCGTGGTGGAACGGGACGATGGTCTGCGCCCCGAACCGATGCGACGCTACATCGCCACCAGCGAAGGCGTATTCGGGCTGTTTACAGGGATCCGGATAGCCGACCGCAGCGGACGGATCGTGCGCGCACGTGATCCGGCAAAGGTCGACCGCGAAGGCGAGCCGCTTCCCGATGGTGGACTGATGGCGCGCGCCCGCCAGCAGCATGATACGATGATCGAGGGGAACGAGGCCCCGGACGGTTACGAGCCTGGCGCCCAATGGCCTCTCGAACGATTTGCGAAAATCGTGATCGCTCCCCGGATCCAGGCCGCCCGCAATTGGCAGGAGGTGCATCGCAACCTCGCGCCGCTCGGAATACGATACGTTATGGTCGGTAATACGGGCCGCCTCCTTGTCATCGGCGAGAACGGGGAACCGAGCGGGGGATGGGTCGGTGCAGGCGCCGCCTACGCCAACGCGTCCCCGCATAGGCTGAGCAAGCGGTTCGGAGCCAAGAAATTCGAGCCCCCACAAGGTGAGCTTGATCTGCGTCCGCTTGTCATGCCGGTATTCAACCGGCCAGAGGATACGTCGGAAGAGCGTGCCGAGAAAAAAGAACTGGCCAAGCAAGAGGCCGTCCAACTCAAGCCGGAGATCGAAGCCATTGGACGGCATCTGGCCGACCAGGGCAGACGTCGACGCAAGGAGATACAGCAAGCCAAGCTCGGAAAGGACCATAACCGGGCCATTGCCGAGGAGGCTACCCTCCGACGCCAGGAGGAGGAGACCGTACGTGAGTTCGCAATCGCGAAAGGCGCGCGGCGATCACGCAGGACCGCGGCGACCAAGCCGAAGCTGACTCAGCGCATTGGCGGTTGGCGACCGATCAGCCTGATCATCTGGGGCGCACTCCGGAAGCGCAGGAAAAAGGCTCCGGCCAACCGGCGTTCCGATCTCGATCAGCGCTACGACATTAGATCCGAGGAAGGCCGTGTCGAATACTGGCTGCGCGGCCCTGCGGGCGACGCCACGCTCGCCTTCGTCGAATCCGAAAACCTCATTACGGTCAGGCATACCGCGCGCCGCGTTAATATCGACGCGCTCGAGATTGCCAGCGAGAAGTATGAACGCATCCGGATCGCAGGCACGCAGCGCGCGATAGCGGATAGCGTAAAGATCGCCGCCGAGCTCGACATGATGCTTGAGGACGACCAGGCCAACACCGGACAGGAGCATCGAACAGCCGTTGCAGCGCGCAGGACCGGCAGCATTCTCGAAGCGTCTCAGCGGTTCCACACAACAACCGACGTTCGTAAGCGCGCACGGAAGGCGGCCATACAGGATGGGAAAGATCGTGACCTTTTAAGGAATGCCGCACGCGGCAATGGCAATGGTTCGCTGAAGGCGATGATCGCCGCATATCTGAACGATAATCAGCGCACGCTAGCTCATGCCGACGATGCCGAGATCATCGAAGCACGGCGACGATTGGACCAAGATATCGAGCACGACCGCTTGTTCCTTGCGTCATCGCGCTATCACTTCCGTTACGAAGGGCTACCTTTCCGCTTCCTGGACGATGGCGCATTAAGAAAGGCGTTCAGCAAGGCGCCGGAGCTCCTCGTCGACCGCGAACTGCAAGACAGGCTGCAGGCTATTGAGGCCATTCAGTTGGACAAGCGACGCATCATCGCAGCAGCTATCGTCGCCGGTGTCGCTTCGATAAGCGATGGAGAGCTTCGCATGGACGGACCGCACGCCGCTTGGGCGCAAGGTTTTTGGAAGGCACAGCGGGCCGATCCGACGTTCCTGCGCCTCATCGCCGTGGCGCGGGCCCGACCGGATAGATTCGTGTACGATGAGAACGAGCGACCTGGCCATCTGGGCCGCACTCTGGCGCTCGCCCGGAAAGACAATCGACTCGCCAAGCTCATCGTGCGGCAAATGGCCGAATACGAGAGCGAAGATTCCATCGCCGTTGAAAGAGAACGAACACCACATACACGAGATGTCACGCCGTCGAATGATATCGTTCCGAAAAACCCAGCGGTTACGCATTCCGGGACGGCAACCTCGGTCCCCTGTCCGACCGACGGCAAGGATCGGAATACCCCCGAAGGATTGCGATATCCTGCTCATCCAAACCCGGATGGTTTCGAACGTTGACCGCGATCATTCTCCTCATCCTCGGAATCCACCTTGTCGTAAAATACTACGATCGAGTCCGCACGATTATCGCGCGTGCCCGCTTCGCTTCCTATTGCTACAGGCTCGCACCCATCCTCGTGACACCACATGATCGACGGTGCGCAATTCGCTGCTTTCGCTGCAAAACCAGCTCTCAAACGAGTGAGGAAACTGCCGATCTTTCCCGATAAGCGCTGGCCGGAGCGAGTTCTCGGCTGACCGACGATATCAATCAGCGAACCCAGCGACATTCGCTGCCATCGCTGGAGCGGACAGGAAAGATACAAAATCATGCGAAAGAAAGAAGACTGGAAGACCCAGGCCGATGTCGATGCGATCGCCAATCGTTTTTTGAAAGAGAACGGAGGCGATCTGGACCAGGTCCATGGCAACGCCGTGGCAACAGCACTTGGTATGCCGAAAGGCAATCAATCGATTTACGCAAAGGTAGACGATTGGAAGAAGCGCATGGAAGCGCACGGCTTACGGCACGTAAGGCACGCGCCAGCCAGCTTGCGAGAAGAACTTGAAAAGCGGTTGCAAGCCGGTGTCGAAGACATTGTCCAGATCGCTCTCGGGCTCACCGGAAAAACTATCGACCGGGAGCGTCAGCGCAGCGATCAGACCGAGACTGCGCTGTGCGACAAGATCGCTTCCCTCGAAAGCGAGCTCCGCCGCGAACGCGAGGCTCGTGTGATCGCGGACGCAAAGGCCGAGGCGTTAGCGCAGGACTTTGCTGAACTCGCGCGGGAGGCGGCAGCCGAAAAGGCGCGTGCGGATCTCGCCGAGGCACGGCTCGACGAAATTCGGAAACAGCACGATGTTCTGCTCGGCAGGTTGAACTTAGCGTCCGTTCAAACCGAGGTGATGACGGCAGCGCACACATCCGATGAGGCCGAAGAATTCTCCATCGACATGTCGCGGTACGACTACGAGGAGTAGCACATTCTTGCGGAAGACTGGCATTGGGGCGGCCGAGAGGCCGCCCTTTTTTGTTGCCGCAGGAGGAAAACATGACCGCCTGCACAGCGTCATTTGAACGATGAATAGCCTTGATGAAGACCTGCCGGGTGAACCGGCAAGGTGAGAGGAAAAGAGTGTGAAAGCTCGGCTCCCGCCTCGCCGGTTCGAATACGAACCGAAAGGCAGATTACATGAATACATATCATATCAATCCCGAGTTCGAGGAAGCCGCGCAGCGCCTCGAAACCGACCCGCAATTTCGCGTGCTGCGCGCAGTGCCAGAGCCGTTCAGCAGCATGCCAAACAATGGCGCTCCGCCTGATGGAAGTTGCGTTTGCATCATCGACCTCGAAACGTCCGGTCTGGACCCCGAACGCGATGCCATCATCGAGCTTGCATTGATGATGGTTTTTGTAAGCGAGGACGGCGCCGTGTTGGGCCACTTCGGTCCGCTGTCGTGGAAGGAGGATCCGGTCATTCCTTTGGAGCCGGAAATCACCATGCTGACAGGGCTCTGTAATCATCACCTGACCGGTCATACAATCGATGACGCTGCTGTCATGGGAATGCTCGATCGCGCAGACCTTCTCGTCGCGCATAATTGCGCCTTCGAAATCGATTGGCTGGAACGCCGCTATCCGGCGCTGGCTGGCAAGCCCTGGGCATGCTCGATGCGTGATGTGCCATGGCTGCAATTGGGCCTTGATGGCAAAGCGCAAACGGCGCTACTCAACCAGCATGGCTGGTTCTCTTCGGCACACCGTGCGGCAGCCGATGTCTGGTCGTTGTTCGTCCTTTTGCGCGAGAGCCGGAATGGATGGCTGAAAGGTCCGCCGCAAACCCATCTTCAGCGCCTGCTGACAGCAGCCGACCGGACCACTGCAATGATCGAAGCGCGGGGTGCTCCCTTCTCTGCAAAAGATCGCCTGAGGGCCCGCGGCTATCGCTGGCAGCCTTCGCCGCAGAAAGTCTGGGCGAAAGAGATCGAGCAGGTCGCGCTCGAGCATGAGCAGACCTGGTTCCAGATCGAGGGGCTTCCAACGCCACGCGTAAGACCGATCACCGCCTGCGAGCGTCACCGCTGATTGCAGCGGCAGCTCAGCACACGTCCAACCATTTTTCGAACACCGCCAAGGCCCGCCATCGAGCGGGCCTTGGCGCATTCAGCATATGAGAAAACCAATGACCGATAACACCACTGTGACTGCAGGTGATCTGCAGGCCCTTGAGCGTTCGCTCGAACGCCAGGCGCAGGCCATCATCGATGCCCGAACCAATGACCAAGCTAGAGGCCTTTCTGCCCGCACATTTATCGTGTGCGATTTCGAGTATCGTTTTCGCCGTTCGGCGCACGAGGCCTGGGCCTATGGCCGTGAGCCCGAATATGATGATCGCGGCAACGTCAAGCCGCCCAAACTTCGCTGGCCGTTTCACGATATCGCCGCCGCTTCCTGGATCGTCCTGCGGTTCACAAACGGAAGCGATGTTCCCGAGATCGAAGCACCGCAGGTCTGGAGTCTTGAAGAAAGCGATGAGACGCCGATCGTTCAAGCCTTCTTCGAGGCGATTGAAGACGCGGGGAGTACGGCGCAATTGGTAACCTGGGGCGGGGAGGTGAGGGACCTTGCCGTCCTTCGCTACCAGGCATGCCGGTTGGGGCTACGTCTGCCGCTCCAGTTGCGCAGCACTTCCCCGCATGCGCGCGAGCGGATCGATCTGTGTCGTAGCGTTGCAGTACAGGCAGATGCCGTTCACCTCGATGAGTATGCAGCAGGAGCCGGTATTCCTGCAAAGCCATCGCCGCCGCGCTCGATCGGCAAGCTGGTCGAACAAGGCCAGTGGGAGGCGGTTGCCGACCATGTCCTGGCCGACGTTCTGACGAGCGCGGTTATAGCCCTCCGCTGGCTGGCAGCGACAGGCGAAATAGAATGCAATGTGGAGGCAAGCGAGATGGCGATTGCAAGCGCTGCGCTGGCCGCCTTTCCACAAAGCCCTTTTCTCCAGCGCGACTTCACGATCTGGGCGCGGGATCGCCTGCGTGCAGCAGGTATGGGCGGGACGATCTACCGCATGGCGGAGACCGTATCATGAAGAGCGAAGCGATACGCCATCCCACAAGCCTTTGCGTCATTGCAATCCGGCGAAATCTGGCAGCGCAGAGACATGGTTCTTTCATCGAAGGCGCGGCCGTTTTCAGCGTGGTCAAATGCCGCGATTGGGGCGCGCGGTTTTCGCTGGAAGCGCGCTCCTTCGATGAGACTCATTCGCGCGCGCAGATTATCGACGGGATCGTGCAACGCATGGCACTGGGAGCGACGGTTCTTTCGTCGGCCCAATTACACCCCGATTACCCGGTTCACCGCGTTGACGGATCGAGCCCGCCAGCAGCCGCAAACGAACTGACGCTCATCGAGCGCGCACGGCCCGATATCGAGATGCTTTGGATGCCCTATTCACCGCGCGAGATGGCCTATGTCACAGCCGCCTACGACATCGGCTCGCCAATGGGCGCCCGCATAAGGCCGCCAGGGAGCCAGGCCGGCCTCGAGGCGCAGGCCTTGTGGCTCTACTTTCTTTGGACCCGGTGCCGACCGAAGGAGCGCAACTGGCTGGCCTCTGGCTGGGAGGCCTGGCGCGCCATCGAGCGCGCAAGGGCGCTGGTGTAACTTTGCCTGCGCGAAGGAGCGTCTTCGTCATACGGAAGATGAAGACATTAGGAAGGAGGAAAAGATGATCAGACCCTGACACAGGTGGGTAGGCGCTGGCACGCGTTACTCGCCCAATCCTTAGTGCCATCACGCTGCGTGTCACGCGCAGACCATTCTGCAAGCCGCTCGTCCACTCCGGATGGCGGCTTTTTTGATATCAGAAGGAATTTCGAACATGCCTCGTACGAAAACATCCGGCCGAGCGATCGTGCCGGTCGAACGCACCACCAATCTGCCGGTCTTGCCGGAACGTGTCGCCATCGGCGGCAAAGAAGTGCGCCCGCTGCAATTTTTCACCAACCCCCACCGTCATCCGGGCGGACCTGGGCCGTGGGAATACGAGCCTGACAAACTTGCATGGATTGACGCGCCGACAGGCAAGCACTGCATTCTCCTGCGCCAGATCGCTGGCGAGTGGGCCGGCTTTGTCGGCGTCGATCCCGATCACCCGCTTTGGGGCTTCCACGTCGATGCCATTCCCGCCGCGTGTAATCTGCGGGTGCACGGGGCCATCGACTACGCGCAAGACTGCCAGAACGACGAACGGCCCGAGATCAGCGTTTGCCATCTACCAAGTGAGGCTGATCGGCTGAGAGCCACGCGTCCGTCGCGCCGATCGTCGTTTTGCGATGAACGGCATGCCGATATGTGGTGGCTCGGCTTCACCGCAAACCAACTGGGCGATCTGCTTCCCAACAGGGTCCGCACGCTCGAGCCCGAGGAGGGCGGCGTCTACCGCGACATCGATTACATGTACGGCGAGGTTATACGGCTTGCCGCGCAACTCCATGCGCTGGAAAGTTCGTCCATAGGAGCACTCTGTGCCGGTCGACTTGCTGTGCCTTCTTCTACGGTCGCGAAGGAAGGAGTGGGCGATGTTCAAGGCTGAACCTTATGGCGACAATCGCAATCCCGAGCTGCACTGGGGATACTGGCTTGCCGTCAACGACGAAGAACGGCCGCCACTGCTGGACGAGCATGGGAACGGGTGGAGCAGCGTGCGCGAGTATCTCTGGGTCGATCGACTGGGGATGGCCAGCGGATCGCCCCACGACCAGGAATGCGCGCTCGAAGTGCTGCTGTCCGTTCTCGTCGCTCTCGATCGCCAGGTCATTTCCATCGAGGAAAAGGTCATCGACCTGTTTGCGGACTCCTGGCATCTGGCGCGCCAGTTTTTCGGGCTGTGGTTGGAGGGTCAGGGCCTCGTCGAAGATGGGCTGGCACGCGGCCTGACAAGCGAGGGAAGGGCTGTCCTTAAAATGCTCGCGAGCACGCGGTCGAGAGGTGCAGCGCCAATTCCGATCGGCCTTCCGGTGTTCAAGGCCTTGAATGGTCCCGACTTAAACGAAGATCCAGCCCTGCGCGAAGCGATCATGGAGCAGTACGATACCTTTGCCGCCATTCTTCCATGTCGCTTTGTGCGCAAAGATGTGGCGGGAAGGGTGGCGATTAGTCTTACCGGACCTCCGAGTGGAAACAACATCCCGTTGGCGCGCACGCTTTGGTCGCTGTCCTTCCCCCATGATTATGAGCGCGATCGGTTCTACCGGTGGCTGGTCGATCGGATGGATCGCTGGGAAGACTGGTCGGACCGCGCACGTCATTATGGCGCACAAGCGCTTAGCGAGCATCTTCTCCGTCTGCGCTTCGCAGACGAGGCTGACACTAGCGACTGACATCGGGGCGTCTCTCCGGAGGCGCCCCCTTATTTGTCACCACATTCGCCTCTGCTGAGTTAGCCGGGCCGGATCTGAGGGCTCGGGTGCTGTCGAATGTAGAGCACCTGCTTCCCGGTCTCGCGTTTGAAACCGCCAATTTCCGCAACGTAATCCAGAACCGGGTGAGTGAACCAGGCCAATGTTTGCTGGCCAAAATCTCGAACACCATCGTAGTGTTTTACTTCGACATGGCGTCCACCCTTGAAGTGTCCACGAGTAAGGCGCGAAAGTTGAGAATAGGAAATTCCGGTGTGATCGGAAAGCTCGCGCAGGGTTAGTTTCATTGTCCTACGTCCCGCCTCGAGGGCCTTGCCAAGCTCGTAAAAAACCTCAGGGTAATAAGGCAGGGGTGGCTTTGAGTTGCCACTTTTTGTGGCCACATCACTCAGTTCCATGCCGAGTAGATCGAGGTAGCGTTCGAGCGTACCAAGACTAGGCCAACTGCTGTCGTTATCGATCCGGCTCAAAGTTTCTCGGCTGACAACAAGTACACCTGCAAATTGCTTCGGCGGCATCGAACCGTACTCGCAAGAATTCTTTCGCGCCGTGCGAAGGTAGTCGCCCAGATCTTCGCGAAGCGCTGAAATTCCTTCCGGTAAACGGTAGCGAAGAGGTTTTCTCGGCGTGCGCCCGGTCGTTTTGTGACGTTGTTGCATATTGCCATTTATGATTTCCATAAGCTGGGGATGCAACAGAAAAACACATGCCCGCCCGAACTCGATCACACCGATTGGACCAAAAAAACTTCCAAGCGGTCCGGAGTGTGCGTTCGCCGACTTACCAAATCATCTTCACGGCGCGGCAAATCGAGCAAATCGTTTCACAAAGCTCGGACACGCGATCAGTTTTATACCCGCGACGACGTCGCTGCAATGCTCGTGGAACTGGCTCGCCAAGAATGCCCCAAGCACCATCCCTGGGGCTTGGACCACTTTCGAATAATCGAGCCTAGCGCCGGTACCGGAGCGTTTCTAGCGCATCTGCCGTCTCACACCTTGGCATACGACTTGGAGCCGAAGGGACCAGGGATCATACCAGCGGATTTTTTAAAGCTGCGGCTATTCGCGCGCACACCCACTGCCATTATTGGCAACCCGCCATTTGGGAGGAATGGCAGTTTGGCAGTAAAGTTCTTTAATCATGCAGCCCTCTTTGGCGATGTCATCGCTATGGTTTTTCCGCTGTCATTTCAAAAAGTATCGGTACAAAACAGGCTCGATCTAAATTTTCATCTCGTCGAAGAAATAATCCTTCCGAAGAACGCGTTCATTTTCGATGGCAAGCCGAAACACGTGCCGACCGTTTTTCAGATATGGGTGAAAAAAGATGTCCCTCGTGAAAAGATTAAACTTGCAACTTCGCATGATGATTTAGACTTCACGACCTGGGACCACGCCAATATCGCCATTTCGCGAGTGGGGAGCAAAGCTGGTTGCCTACATTGGGACTTTGACAAAAGTTCGCAGACCACCTTCTTCATTCGGGCCAGTCCGAAGGTCATCAAAATCCTCATGTCGCTCGATCTACGCACGCCTGCCATGAGGACCACTGGTCAGCGCAGCCTGGCGAAAACCGAGCTGATAGCTTTGTATGTCCAGCGCAAACGGGAACTGGCCAGACAGTCTTTGTGCGAGCTGGATGTCATTGGCACTTTGAACCAGGCGCATCGATGGGCAGCGGCCATCTGCCTAAAAAATTTCAGCTCCTCCTTTGGAGTGCGTTGGTTGTCTCCGTCCTGTTACCAACGAACCGTTGCCGCACCTGCGGCAGCACACGTCCAAACTTATCGGGCTGCTATGGATGATACTCCGGGGCCGCATCGAACGTCCTTCGAGCCACATTCAGAGCATCTCAGCCGCGTTTCGACGGAGGCGATTTGCCGCGACCATTGTTTACGATTGCAGAGCAGGACCAATTCGGTTGGATCCAGCACAGCGACCCTGCCGCATTGACGACAGTCAATCCGCAGATTGTAACCATGACGCCGAAAATCTCCGACGTCATCTAACCGTTTGCTGCTCACGGCTTGCGCCTCACTGACCAGATTACGGTCGAGCAGGCCGTAAGGAAGATCGCAGCGGCAGCAACGATGGGGGCGTCTAAAACGATCATAGCACTCTCCGAATCAAGTGCGGACATGTTCCACATTTGTTCCGGTGTAGGAAAATGATTTCGAACGAGCTATGATTTTGCCATGCTGATCCTTGCTGCTGCCCTTGCTATTTGCGCATCCGGACCTCGGGATCACTGCGTCCACGACGGCGACACGGTCTGGATCGAAGGGGAGAAGATCCGCCTCGCCGACATCGATACGCCAGAATTGAACGGTAAATGTGCATCGGAGCGGGCATTGGCGCTTCGTGCTCGCAGCCGCTTAGTTCGGATCCTGAATGCTGGGCCGTATGTAATCAACCGTTCGGGGACAGATCGCTATGGCAGAACGCTCGCAATTCTTCACAGATCAGGGCGATCGGTCGGTGACCAGCTTATCACCGAAGGGCTCGCCTGTACCTGGTCAAGCAGGCGCGAACCGTGGTGCTAGGTTTGCGAAGATGAAGCGCAGAAGGATCATCGTCGATATCGAGTTTGGGCTCCTGCTGTTACTTCACATTGCAATGCTGGCCTTAATGTTACGATGGCTTTGGTAATGGCTGTGACAAGAGAGCAGGAGCTTTGGGCAATGGCGTTGTGGGTTGATCGCGAACACGGGGACGATGGCGAGCGGTTCATCGCAGAGCGGGTGCTTCACTTCGAAGCTAAGGGGAACGCGGCAGGAAAGGGCCTCTGGATGGAAGTGGCCCGCCGGTATGTCGAGCTGAGAAAATCTATAGAAGATGCCCCGAATTGATAGACTTGGGTGCGAAGTGCGGACGATCTGCCGCTAGCTGCTTAGGTAGATAGAATGTTACGACAAAAGCAAAACATCCAACAGGCAACCATGTCGATTTGGTGGCCTTTGCTTCGCGCGATCCTATCGTGTGCCTGAGCGCGGTCTGCTTATCGAACTGCATTGACGTGAAGCAGCGAAACAAGTCATTAGAACGTATTTTCTGATTAGACGCCCAAGCGT
Source organism: Qipengyuania sp. NPDC077410 (assembly GCF_044543405.1). Lineage (NCBI taxonomy): Bacteria > Pseudomonadati > Pseudomonadota > Alphaproteobacteria > Sphingomonadales > Erythrobacteraceae > Qipengyuania > Qipengyuania sp. NPDC077410. Next base: position 910,740 of record NZ_JBITWB010000002.1, read on the forward strand.
TCAATCTCGGCCTCGTAACTCACTGTTGGATCGCGTCGTCCTGCAGATGCTCTGTCAAAACTGACCACGCTATTTCTGCCCGCATGTTTGGCAGCATAAAGCGCCTTGTCGGCTTGTGGGTATAGTTTTTCGAACGGGCCATCGGCGACGCCCTCTGCGATCCCTATACTGGCAGTGATGTGAAGGGCAGGCGCAATGGCGCTAAAGTCGCAGTCCGCCAGTTCAACTTTTAGCGCCTCTCCCAGTCCATACAGTTCAGCGCCGGCAAGCCCACTTACCCCTACGACAAACTCTTCGCCGCCCAGCCTACCCACGCGGCAGGGATATCGATGCTCGAGCGTCAGCAACTTGCGGGCCAATATAATCAGGCTGTCATCGCCCGCCTGGTGTCCGAATCGATCATTGACCAACTTGAACCTGTCCAAATCAATCAGCAGCAAACCAAAGGGGACGTTCACTAGCTCGCCATAATCTTCTGAGCATCGAGCAAGGAAGCCACGGCGGTTTAGCAACCCTGTCAGAGGATCACGTTCGGCTAGTTTGGCCAGTTTTGCTCCGGTTTCGATAGCGATGTCGCGTTCTATGCGTAGATATCCTAACCGTGCTGCTGCCAAGGCTGTCAGACCCACAACCTGAAGGGCGGATGCGGATAGCATTACGATCCTGTCGCCGCCGCCCCATAAGACCCCACTAAGATCAACGATTTGCGTTACGGCAAGCGTTGTCATGGGAATGGTCCAGCTAATGGCTAGGTCTCGGCCCTCGGGATGACCGCTCCTCCATGCCGAAACGATGCAAACCGACGCCCATGCCAAACATGCCAGAGTCCCAATGCCCAGTACGATGGCGAACCGACTAATGTTGGCCCCGGGCAAGCAGCTCAAAATGCCCAAAAAGAAAACAAGAATACCAAGTCCGATCAGCAGCTGGCGTGCCCATCTCGGCGATGCACGGCGCAGAGCAGCTGCCGTGGCAAGTGTTGCTAACAGTATGGCGAGACAAGCCAAACCGGTTGCTAGACGGTTCGAGGTCGTGCCTGCGAGCTCGGGAAAAACCGTGAGTCCGACCTGCGACCACACTATGCCCCAAACCATTATCGTGGCAGCCCAGCCACCATGCCAGAGAAAGAAACTTTGCCGCAACCCAATAGAAAGACCGAAGTTGAATAGGGCCGCAACTCCAAGAAGAGCCAATGCGGCACCGATAGCGAACGCGGTCAACTCGAACTGGTGTCGTGCCGCCGGCTGCGAGACTAGCCGCAGCTCAAGCAACTCGTAGCTGCTTAGTCCCTCTATCCTTAGCCATACCGCGCTGGCGTGGCTCTCCAGCGACGTACTGAATGCTATCTGGCCGCCAACACGCCAATTGCGGCCGAAGGAGCCTCGGGCAACCGAGCCCGCCTTTTGTAAACCGTTTGGATGTTCAAAATAGACGTCGAGCCGCTCGAAGCGAGTGGTTTGGATGGCGAGCAATGCACCTTGCGATAACGCCGGTGATATCGGCATTCGCAACCATAGTGCCGTTCGTCTGTAACCAGTTGGCCTTCCAGCGCAGCGTAGATCAAATTGATCGGGAGCGACAAAGGACGACGAAACGGCAAAACATGTATTGGCGGGAGGGGATGCGGACAGGTCCTGGCCGATCAGCCCGGCATAGATTATTACAATCGATTGGAGCAACGACCGCCACGTGAACCAATGCGAAAACATGTTTAGCGTCAAGACTCCTGAGCGAACTCCGCCTCGGTTGAGCGTGTCCGATTCCGTATTCCGTTCATTGGTTTAGCTACATTCCACTAAATTCCGTTCAAAGCCAGCAGCTAACCCGGGATTTGCTATGCTGGAAGTCGATTGCCCCTGGCGACGCAGAGCTTCTCTCAGCGCTGCAACTGAACATATTTCGCCTCCGAGACTCGTCGAAAGTCGCAAACTTTGACGCGGTGAGACCCGATAACAGCGTGGCATGTCATCATTGACGCCAAGTTTTGATGACAGTGGCCAAGATCAATGAAGTTCTATTTGTAACGTCTCTCTTCCCCTGCGACAGAACTGAAGACATGGGCCTCGCTGATCATCGATCAAAAAAGATTTTCGTGGAGATGCACCGGAAACACGTGTGCGCCTTTGATATTATCGTAATAATTACAAGGATAAGCAGCGTCCAGTTTATATCGCTGGGGGTCGTTAAGCTTGTCGTACACATCACGCAGAATACCGTTAAAGGCTTTTTTGTTGGGAGCAGCGACTTCCGCGCTAGCGGCTTGTGGAGGAGGAGGTAGCCAATTGTCACCACTCACCTCGGCTCCTCCTCCCTTGTCTGCGCCCGATCCAGCGCCGTCGCCGTCGCCAGCACCGGCACCTGCGCCAGCGCCAGCGCCAGCACCATCGCCAAACCCGACGCCTACTCCGGCTCCAACTCCGACACCGACGCCTGCTCCGGCTCCAACTCCGACACCGACGCCTGCTCCCACTCCGACACCGACGCCTACTCCGGCTCCCACTCCGACACCGGCGCCCACTCCGACACCGAAGCCGACACCTCCGTCATGCGAGCCGAACTGCACCCCGGTCCCTCCGCCCGCAGGCTATGTGATTACGCCCAGTGATCAGCAGCCGCAGCGCTCGGTCCAGGACGACGCAGAGTATCGTCGAAATTACACCGCAGCCGAATACATCAACGCGCTCTACGCGCTCGATAATGGCTGGACAGGCAAGGGCGTTCTCGTCGGCGTCATCGATGACGGCATCCATGAGATTCCGGAACTCGAAGGCCAAGTCGATCGTGCGCTGAGCCGCGACTTTGGGGGAACCGTGGTCAACGGCCAACTTCAGCCGCGCGAAGGCGGCTCGAACAGCGGCGACATCAACTCGACGCACGGCACACCGGTCGCCGCGATCATCGGTGCACGGAATAATGGCGTTGGCATTCAGGGCCTCGCTCCTGACGTGACACTGGTTTCGCTGCGCGTGGACGCCACGGTGAATGGAAACCATATCACCGGGTTCCGGTCGAACGAGGCCATCGAATACGCCATGGCGAACGACATCAAGCTGCTGAACATGTCGCTGTCGCGCCTGGATCCGACCACGGTATCGACCATCATGCAGGATGTGCTGACCGAGTATCGCGAGTTCGGCGGCTTGCTGGTCAACAGTGCCGGCAACAACGTGCAGGGTAACCCCGGCAACTATCTCGACGTGACCGAGGCGAACGCCGAAGCACTGCTGTTCGTCGTCGCTGTGTCACCATCGCCGACCGAATATACGATCGCAGGGTATTCCAATCACTGCGGTCAGGCCATGGATCGCTGCGTCGCCGCGGTCGGAAGCAATGTCACGCATGATGTGAACGGCGAAGCCATCGCCTTCGGCGGCACCAGCTCGGCTGCACCGCAGGTGACTGCGCTCGCCGCGATGATCCTGTCGAAATGGCCCCAGCTCTCAGGCGTTGACGCGGGCAACGTAATTCTCAACACGGCTCGCGACATCGGCGACGCGGGCGTTGATGAGATCTATGGACACGGCCTGATCGACGTCAAGGCTGCGCTTTCGCCCGTCGACCCAATGCTCTCCAACGGCAAGACCTCGAGCTCGATCGACAATTCTGTCATGGTCGTGGGCGGTGCTTTCGGTGGCGGATACGGTCCGTCCTCGATCGAATCCATCTACAGCGATGTGACCGTGCTCGATGCCTACGGACGCGACTACGACGGCGATATATCGGGCTTGGTCATCCGCCCGGGCAAGGCGAACGCCAACTGGTTGCAGCGACGGATGCAGGCACAGACGAACGCTGGCTCGACTGGCTTCGTGAGTCCGAAGGCTTCGGCCTCGATCGGCTACACGGCCTTCGAGACGCAGTTCCGGGACTCGAGCGGCGATCCGATCCTCCAGAACCACCTGTCGAATGCAGCGTTCGCATTCCGCATGAACGAGGACACCACCGTGACCGCGGGCTACAACAGCGGCGACAACGTCATGGATGACATAATGGGCCTCGCGCCCAGTTCGGATGCGATGTTCGCCTACTCGCCACTCGCGCAGACCAGCATGGGTGTGAGCCACAAGCTGGGCGAGGGTCGTCTCGCTGTCTCGGCATTTGTCGGACGCCAAGAAGACACCGCTACCAACGGCCTGACGGTCCAGTGGCAGCAGGGCCCGTCCTCGCTGAAGCTCGGACTGGTCAACGAGACTGGCACCGTCTTCGGCACTCCAGTGGGTGCGGGCGCGATGCGCTTCGGCGACGGCTCGAACACGCTCTTCGTCGAAGCCGCGAGCGGCTTCGATCTCGGTCGCTGGCAATTCGACGGCTACGCAAGCCTTGGTGCGACGCGCCTGAAGCTGGCCGATGACATGCTGCTGACCGATGTAGATACCATCACCAGCGGACGTTTTGGTTTCACGGCCAGCCGCGAGGCACTCGGCGGCCTCGTAAGCTTCGGGGTCGCACAGCGTCTGGTTGCGCTCTCGGGCAATGCAACCTTCACCGTGGGCAATGGTTACGATCTCGGCATCCGGGGTCTGACCTTCGCGGATCGCACTGTCGATTTGCGCGGACGGATGACGCCGCAGCTAACTTTCGGATTTGAGAAAACCGCTGAACGTTCAGCTCTTCGGTTTGGTATAGCTGGCGACGTGCAAGGCCGCGACCTGCGCGCGGTTGGTACATGGCATCTGACGCTTAATTAATTGAGGCTACCCGTAACGCCAAGGTCGTCATATTGTTCGCCAAGCTGAGCTGCGAAAGGCAGCGCGGTCTGCTTGGATCACGACTGTCCGAGCTACAATTCGCATAGAGAGCCCCTAGGCCATCAATGGCGGCTCGTCTGACAAAGCTGTTGTCCCTTCCGTATTTACAAGAGATTTAGGCTGTAACTGTTAGATGCAGTGAACCTGAAATTACAAGTGCCACAGTTATTTGATCGAATCGCATCGCTCCTGACCGTAGAACTAGGCTGATGCCATCGAAGCAAATTGGCCGGGACTTGCCATTAAAATACCCAAAAAGCATTTTGCAGGTGCATGTGCCGAGCGGAGTGGCACTCAGTATCCATCGCTAGGTTCTCACAGCGACAACGCGCGCGGGGTTCAGAGCCTGTTCGCTGGACGATTTAAATGCGAGGGGGCTCACATAACCCTCAACAGGGGGAGATCTGCGAGACCACACCAACAAAAACTAGGCGGATCGCTACGCGATCCGCCTGACGGTGAAATGTAACAGTCAGGTGAGGCGTTTACACAACTTGATCTGTTAAACCCTGCAAAATCTGGCGACACCCTTCCTGCTGACTATATGCAACGCAAGATGTGAAGAGCGCACGATTTTATTTCTCTGAGGATCATGGCCACCGTGTTTGGCCAACGAAGCGATCAGTGCAAAACCTGAAATCGTTGATTTACGCCTTTTTCTTGCGACCGCGTTTTATATGTGGCTGTCGCCCAAGACCGATTTTTTTTGCTAGATCGCGCCGGGTTTCCGCATACTCTGACGCTACCATGGGATAATCGGACGGCAAATTCCAACGTTCACGATACTCATCCGGTGTCAAATCATGCTCGGTGGTCAGATGGCGCTTGAGCATTTTCATGCGTTTGCCACATTCAAGGCAGGCAATTCGATCTTTCTTTACAGACGCCCTAACCGAAACGGCAGGTTCAGGCATTTCCTCTTTAGAATTTATTTTGTCGCTAGCATTAGATAATGATGAGTAAACATTGGAAATTAGTTCTGCGACTGATCCAACCTCGACGTCGTTATTACTCACATGCGCAGCAACGATGTCAGCCGTTAGAGTTATTAGCAAATCTCTTTGGATTGGCACTTCGACATTGGTTTGCGTATCACTATTTTGCATTAAAATTCTCGCAATAAACAGCATTTTTATGTTTAAGATCTGGCGGGGCACTAGATTTCTAGTGTTTTCATTTAGCATCGATATTTTCAGTTAGATTAATATATCTAAGTGAATAGGCATTCCATCAACAAGCCTGTACGTGCGTAAACTATAAAATGGCAGTGATGTCAAACTAACTTGGCATTATTTATCAGGTCAGGAATTAATGACGGGCCGCGCTAAATATATAAGATGAAGTTCGTTGCAGGCATTTTCCCAACCTTTACGCATCGTCGATGCCAGGGCTTCGCGGAGAGAGTATAGAACCTCATTTAAATAGTAATACATAATTAACATCGATGATAATGATTAAATTCAATGACCGCCCCTATCAATGCATCCGTAGTTCAAATGGGGAGTAAATTATGATTAAAAGGGTCGTATTGGTGGGAGTGGTGTTAGCTTCAGCGGTGACTTCGCCGGTCCACGCACAAAATAATGTGCGTTGGTCATCGCCATCAGCTTTCACGGGTGCAAAGTATTACATGCCATCGGGGACCGTTATACGGCTGCGCACTACTAGTCAGATAAACACGAAAGACAACAAAGCTGGGAACCGCGTCTATTTGGAGGTTGCTGAGCCCATCACCTTCCGAGGTCAGGTGATCGTGCCGGTAGGGGCTCCTGTGGTCGGAGAAGTCTCTCGGGTTCAGCGAAATGGCCATTTTGGAAAGAGGGGTGAAGTTGAGATACGCCTTCGCTATATGCAAACTCCTAGTGGACCCGTTCGGCTGAGCGGAACCGGCTATGACGAGGGCAAAAGCGGTACCGCCGCCTCCGTGGCTACAATTGCGCTCGTTTCAGGTTTGGGTTTTTTGATACGCGGAACAAGCGGATATCTTGAACCAGGTACTGTGGTTGAAGGCAGGCTGGCCGAGGCGCTGCGTTTTCAGTGGAATGGAGAGACTGAAACTCTAGCTGGGATTGAAGTGCAGCCCGATGGAGCTCCAGCGCCAACGCCAGGCTTTGTGAGCCTAGAACGGTAAGCCTCGAATGGCAAAGAGCCAAGCGGAAGATAGCGCTATAACGCGGCGGTTTCCGCTTGGCTGTTTGTCGAAGTTTCCAAATCATAGCTGCAGATAGCATGTTGCTCGCTAGCGAACCAAAGACTGCATTAGCCGGTTTTCAGAAAGAGAATGTCTATGGCTCGAAGTTGAATGCGCTGAAAATTATTTTTCGCTTTCCGAGTGTATTCGCTTAAATCGAGAATTTTTCTTCATCCGTCCCTGTATTCGTTTTTTATGAAATAAGAAAACCGATTATAAAAAAAGTAGGTCTGAGATTGTTATTTTTTAAGGTCGTTGAGCTCGCCCATAAGTCCAGGCAAAGCATTGGTGGCTGAAGTTTGGATAGGCTTGGACGTCTATGGCCCTCAATCGGAAATCGAGCGTTTCCGGAAGATATGTCTAGCTCCTGCCCGCTACGGGGCTAACGTCAAAGGTGTGTTAGATATCGTCCGGGTAGCTCGTGAGTACGCCCCCAATGAGCGAAGTTCCAGCGCAATTACGCTCTGCGGAGAGGCTTGGAATTTGAGGGAGGAAGCGCAAAAACATTCGGGTACGTTTGGATTTAAATTCGATATGGCCGAGTTCCACGAGGAACTGTTCGAAAGTCTTGTCCGAGCATTTCCTGCTCTTGCATTCTACTGTGGTTGCATCGGAAGCGGTGATGAGTTCATGGGTTATGGTTGGTTCAACGGGCCCGCGACCGGAAATGCATTCGGCTATTTTGATGTGCCGGAAGACTATTGGTCCTCGACCTCACAAGACCGAGATCCTCTAGATCGTCTACTTCATGAGCGTCGAGTAGCAGCGATACAAGGGAAGGCCCTGTTGGCATCGTTGGCGAAACTGCGGTAGATTCTCGAGGATCAGAAAAACAGAAACGCAAAGTCGTCCGCCGAACGCGCACGAAACTACGTGAGATAGGATTTCGTCATCCGACCGTTGCTCTGTGATTACGGATTTCGGATTTCGCAAATTTGATGGGTAGCGCTACTTTCCTTTTGCATCGTCGTTATGGCGCAAATGATCCATTGGCCAAACGGTCGCCGATATCGAATGGCCTACACCGTTCTACGCGGTGATCTCGGCTTGAAGTTAACCACTTCTCTAAGAATCCTGCAGTGACCTGTCCTAATTAAACCAACCCGTAAGCGAATAGATTGATCGGCGAGTAACGGCTTTGGATAATGAGGATCACCTCATTTTAAATGCGGGCACCCTCTCGTCATGGCGCTCACTTGTGGGTGCATCGGCATCAAACGTGGAAACTCTGCCGTGCATTCTCCCCCATGCGATACTGATACCAAAACTTTCGAACTCTGTGCACATGCGCAATTTATGGATTTCTAAACATCAGTTTAGAACCCCGGATAAGCCGTGCCTGTCTTTGAAACTACCCAAAATAATTTAGGATATTCGGCAGCGCGGCGCCTCCACTACGCCGGGAGAGAAACAGGGGCGCCCGCCGCACGCGGTCGCGTAAACTCAAGGGGGTTTCATGCAATTGTCCGTCAAGACCGGTCTTTTCGTTTCTACCGCAATCATCGCGACCGCTACGGCTTCGACCGCGTCGGCACAGGCTGTCTTTGGCATCCATATCGACACGCCGGAAAAGATGGTCGTTGTTGTGGGGGATGGCGAAACCATCGAAGGTGATGTGACCGGGATTTATGCCGACAATGGCGCGGTCGATCTGAGCGTCGAGGTAGGCGGCACCGTTCGGGGGAACGGCACCGATCCGGGCGGAACCGACCGGCGCCCCGACGCGGGTGTCGTGATCGCGCAGCCAAATTCCACAGTCTTGAACGCCGGAACCATCTCAGGAGCGGCGCATGGCTTGGCGACTAGCCTCTTCTTCACTGAAGATGACGCTGGGAATGCCCTCCCGCCCCAAACGCTGGCGACCAACACCCAGGTCACCAATCTGACGACGGGTCGCATTGAAGGCTCGCGCGGCCACGGCGTGGTGATGGTCGGCGGAGGCTCGCTCGCCAATGCCGGGATCATTGCGGGAAGTGGCTTACAATCAAGCGCCACGATCTTACCCGGCTCGGCAGGCGTGTTCATGGCCGGATTCGAAGGACAGGTTCCAGTAGATGGTGGGATCGGCAGCATCGTTAATGAAGCTGGTGGAACGATCCAAGGCCAGTCGTATGGCATCGTGCTGAATGGCGGTGGGCGCATTGAGAACGATGGAACGATCGACACCCTGCTGACGCCTCAGGGTGGACCCTCGGGGATCGGCGTGATCCTTAACGCCAATCAGGGTGAGGATGGTCGAATCGCAACCCTCAACAACACTGGCGGTATTTCGGGGTTCATTGGAGTTGTCGGCTCGGGCAATCTCTCGGAAGCCAACATCGAGAATTCGGGCAGCTTGATAGGATCGGCGTTTGGCATCTTTGGGAATTTGGCGACCGGAGGGAGGGTCACAGTTGAGAATCGGGAAGGGGGAACGATTTCTGGGCTGACTAGTGGCGTTCGATCGTCGCTCGGCACGCTGATCGTCAACAACGCCGAGGGCGGGACGATCACAAGCAATAATACTGCAATCGAAACATACACGCCCGGCACCATCGTCAACAATGCAGGGGTCATCGATGGGACATTTTACGGCATCAACTCTCGTCTGACGGTCAATCCAGAGACGGGAATTTCCGAAGCGCTGGCCGCTGGAGTCCAGATCAATAATTCAGGTAGGATTCAAGGCCGAAACAACGACGCTATAAGACTTGAAGGTGGCGGCAGCGTCGTCAATTCAGGGACAATCCAGGGCATGTTCGGCCAGAGCAGCCCACTCGGGAACCAGAGCGACGGGATATCCATGTTTCCCGGCCCTGTGCAGCCTAACCAGGCCTATACGGCTGAAGTATTTAACCAAGACGAAGGTTGGATCGAAGGCGACCGCTTCGGCGTGATCCTGAGCGGCGGCGGCACGGTTCAAAACGCAGGTGAAATCGCAGGCGGCGTGGGAGGCGTGTTGATACAGGGCATCGCGCTCAATAGCGATCAAGCCGAAGATCGTGCAGGATTGAACGGGATGATCGTTAATTCTGGCACGATCGAAGGCGGCGGAAACGAGGGGCCGTTTTCAGGGTATGGCGTGAGTTTCGGCAGCGATCTGGGCATAGCAACACTGGAAAACGGCGGGACGATCCGCAGCGTCTACGGCATCGGCGTCTATCAGGGGTCGTCGGCCGATCTGACTATCCGCAATCTTGAGGGCGCTCTCATCACGGGGGCGACGCAAGGCATCTTCGGCGCTACCGAAGGGACTATTACAATCGAGAACGCTGGTACTATCAGAGGGGACGGCGTGGGAGATCCGCTCGATTCTCCGTCCGGTGCTGCAGTTAACATCGCCACAGCCGCTTCCAGCGTGACCAATAGCGGAACGATTTCAGGCGCAGGCTTCGGCATCACCACCAATTATGCGAGCAGCGACCCGGTTACCGGCCAGCGGATCGGTATCGCGATCGGCACTGTCGTCACTAACAGCGGAATTATCAGCGGCGAAAGCAATGACGGCGTGCGGCTGATCGGGGGCGGCACGGTGACCAATAGCGGGGCGATCAGCGGTGTCGGAAGTACATTCGCAGATGGCATTTCCATGTTTCGCTTCGATAATCAGGAAGCTCAAGGTTACACCGCCCTGGTCATGAATGCGACCGGCGGGGAGGTCTCCGGCGAGCGTTTTGGCGCAATCCTGAGCGGCGGCGGAGTGATCGAAAATGCGGGATCTTTGACCGGGGGCCTCGGCGGCGTTCAGATCCAAAGCCAGGGTCCAGCAGAAGGGCAGGCGGGCTCACTTGCCAACAGTGGCTCGATCCTTGGGCAACAGGGTGACGGTGTGGTTTTCGCAGGGGATCTCGACAGCGTCGATGTGGAGAACTCCGGCTCCATTGAAGGTGCTCTGAACGGTATTATCGTTTCTGTTCGCGGCTCCGGAACGGTCATTAACAGCGGCTCCGTGGTCGGTCTGACAGCGCAAGGCATTGTGGTCGAAGCACCTGGCGTCATGGCGGTCCGGAACAAAGCAGAGGCCACAATTACGGGCGGGACGATCGGCTTCCTCGCATATGCGGGCGATCCGGCAACCAGCTCAGTTACGCTCGAAAATGCAGGTGTCATCCGCGGCGAAGGAACCGACGACCTCTTCGATGCGCCTACGGGGGCAGGGGTCAACCTCATCTCCGCCAATTCCACCGTGACCAACAGCGGCTCGATTTCCGGCGCAGGCTTCGGCATTACGACGAATTACGCCTACACGCCGGAACAAACCTTTTTCGTTATCGTCAACGGCCAATCGGTCGAGGTGACCGAACCTGAGCGTCGCGAGCTTCTGGCAATCGGTACCGCGGTCGCCAATAGCGGCGCCATCAGCGGCGAGGCGAATGACGGTGTCCGCTTGATCGGCGGCGGCTCGGTCGTCAACAACGGCACAATCAGTGGCACAGGGTCCACCTTCGCGGACGGTGTTTCGATGTTCCGCGGTGATGGACAGGACATGGTGGGATACGCCGCCAGTGTCGTGAACTCAGAAGGTGCCAGTATCTTGGGCGAACGCTTTGCCGTGATTCTGTCAGGTGGCGGATCCATCGAGAACGCCGGAGCGCTTACTGGCGGGCTGGGGGCGCTCATCCAAAGCCAGGAAGACGGAGAAGGCCAGATGGCCTCGCTGGTCAATACCGGAACTATCACGGCTACAGATGGCTATGCTTTCGGACTGGCGGGCACTCTCGATGGCGCGATCATCACGAATGCAGGTATAATCCAAGGCATTGATGGGGGTGTTTCAGGGGGAATTCGCGGCTTAACTAATCTGACAAACAGCGGAAGCATCCTCGGCGGGAGTAGCACCGCTGTTAACTTCGGCACCCAGGCTGTCCTTGTCAATTCGGGCATTCTGACGGGTGGCAGCGGCATTGCGGTCGTTATCAGTGACCAGGACGATACTGTCACGCTCCTGACCGGCAGCGCGATCACCGGAAGTATTGAGGCGGGTGAAGGTATCGATACGCTGACCCTCGACGGTAGCGTCCTCGAACTAACCGAAGCTCAGGTGATTGGCGAGGCCAACGGCTTCGAAAGTCTAACCGTCGCTCGCGGTTACTGGAATACGACGGGCGTCGTTGGCGATTTCACAGCCGTTACAATCGACGAAGGCGCCTCCTTGCAGGTTAACGAAATCAGTCTCGGCGCAAGTGAAGGCTTTTCATCGCCTATCGAAACGACAGCTGTTACCGCCAATGGCCTCCTCGTCTTGAACTTTAGCCAAGACGACGTGGTATCTGCGCTCGACGATGGGTTGACAATCGACGGCACGGGCGGGCTTCAATTGATCGGAGAAGCGGTGTTTACCGTCGATACCGATACCCTCACCTACACTGGAGGGACCACCGTGTCGAACGGTGGCCTGGTGCTCACGGGGACACTTGCTGGCGATGTTATCACCGAAGGCGATGGATTTTTCCAGCTTGGCTCGGGGGGAACGGAAGGCAGTTTCAGCGGCAATCTCGTCAACGATGGGCATTTCGTGTTCAATCGGTCCGACGATTACGATTTCGGCGGTGATTTTTCCGGTGTGGGAGTGCTCGACAAATACGGCGCCGGAGTGCTCACCTTTATGGGTGATTACAGCTTCCAGGGGGTCACAAACATCTTCGGCGGGCTCGTCAGAATAGGCGGCGCTATCAACCCGGAAACTGACTTCAGCCTGGGCGCAGGCGGTAGTCTCGACATAACTGGTGCCGATCAGACCATCGGTGGGCTTTCGGGCGAACAAGGTTCTCAGGTTGAACTGGGCGCTCAAACACTGACGATCGAGCAGGACGAGAACACCGAGTTTGCCGGCTCCATTACGGGAACTGGCGGGATCGTAAAAGACGGCTTTGGCATCCTAAACCTGTCAGGGAACAGCACGTATACCGGCCTAACCCAGATCAATGGCGGCACGCTCGCAGTAAACGGTTCGATCGTGTCGAGCGTATCAGTCAATGCCGGTGGAAGATTGGGTGGCAACGGAGCTGTGGGCTCCACCAACGTCGGAAGCGCCGGCACACTCGCTCCAGGTAACTCGATTGGCCGGCTGACGGTAAATGGCGATCTCATCTTCACTGGCGGGGCGATCTACGAAGTCGAGGCAAATGCTGCGGGCGAAGCAGACCGGGTCGATGCGACCGGAGCAGTATCGATCTCCAGCACGGCGACCGTCACAGTCCTTGCTGAAGATGGCATTTATGCCCCCCGCACCGATTATGTAATCCTAACCGGGGAAGGCGGTGTGGCAGGCGAGTTTGGGTCGGTCACGACTGACTTGGCATTCCTGGATCCACTGCTGCGGTACGATGCCAACGCAGTGACACTCTCGCTCTACAGAAACGATATCAATTTCGCCGACGTTGCCCGCAACGCCAACCAGGCGGGGGTCGCGGCTGCCGTGCAGGCTTTAGGTTTCGACAACCCTCTGTTCGAGGCGGTGCTCGTACAAAACGCTTCGGCTGCCCAGGCAACCTTCGGTGACCTATCGGGCGAAATCCTTGCGAGTACAATCACTGGCCTAACCGACGACAGCCATCATCTGCGCAATGCATTGATCGGCATGAAGCCCCCTCGTGATGCGGGCCTGTTCGTTTGGGGTTCGACTTTCGGTGGCTGGGGTAAATTCGATAGCACAGCTAGCAACTTCGGCATGACTACAGATCACACTGGTTTCGTCACAGGTCTTGGGTTCGGACGCTCGAATTTCAGTGCCGCAGTATCGTTCGGAATCGGTGGATCTGACTTCGACCTTAAAAACCGCAACGATACCGCGGACGTCGATAGCAAATATTTGGCGGCTCATGCCACCTTCGGTGGCGATGCTGGCCTAACGGGTGCGCTTGGTATCAGCTATGCGTGGCACGATATCGATACGACCCGTTCAATCTCAGGAGCCCCGCTCGCGCAAACGCTAGTGTCCCAGCGCGACGCAAACACCCTGCAGATATTCGGTAACATTAGCTACAAGCTGATGGCGGGAACCACTGCTGTGGCTCCCTTCGTGCGTGTGGCAACCGTGAATACCGAAAGTGATGCAGTCGCCGAACGCGGTGGAAGCGCTGCGCTGATTATCGGCAGAGCTGATCGAACAACGACCTATCTGAGTCTGGGTGCGAAGGCTGTGTTGAATGCGGCTGGCGATGGGCTCCAGCCCTTTGCCTCCGCTGCGTGGAACCGCGCAATCGGCGATCGCTCGACCCAGCTCCTATCGCGTTTCGATGCCGGGGGCCCGAGCTTTGCAGTAACAGGACAACGCATTCCCAGAGATTCTGCAGAGCTTGAAGCCGGCTTGAACTATACGTCGGGCGGGCTCACAATTGGCGCTGCATACTCAGGAACACTCGCGAGCGACCGGAGCAGTCATGGCGCTCGAGCCACCGCTAGGCTGACCTTCTAAGTCTCTTCAGATTAGGAACCCTGTTCAGTTCGGCTGAACGGGGTTTCCATACCGTCAAAATTCACTGCTGCGCCGTCAGGTGTATTTCACAGCTTTCGGGCTCAAATTTACATTTCTTAGAAATGGCTCAACGAGTATAAGGGTGCCCGGGCTAGGGGCACCTTGCGGATACGGAGCTGCGTCCATCTTACGCCGTTTTATGATAGCCTCGCTGTAATGCGCGGTTTAGAAGGCTTTCGTTAGCTGAAAGCGGATGCGCGCCGAGCTATCTCCCGTATCGTAGCGCTCGCCCGATAGTGGCACAGCAACTTCCAATCCGCCCGTGAGGCTTTTGCCGACGTCAGCTCTAAAGCCGCCCCCAGAAGAAAAGAGGCTTCCACCGCCGAAGCCCTCATCAAGATTATATGCCTTACCACCATCCACGAACCCGTAGAATTCCAGCTCAGCTAGTGGTCCCGGAAGACTGTCCCAGGAATAGTTGAGTTCCCCGTAGGCCAGAAGGGCCTGATCGCCTGTCCGTTCACTGTAGTCGTAACCGCGCACGAAGTTAGCACCCCCAAGTCCTGTCTCTTCGGAGATGAGCAACGGCTGCAAGGCCAACTGCGAGCGAACCGCGACATTAATTCCCAAGTCGGCGACCACATTCTTTCGCCAGCCGATATCGAACGTGGCTGTCGTGAAAGTTCCATCGGCATCCTGGCGGGAGGATAATGGATCTCCGAGCCGCGTTGCGTCGAAAAGATCCAGGCCCTGCTTAATCTGCGCATTGGCGCGCAACCATCCACCCGCGAGACGTGAATAGCCGTAGATGCCAGCTGATACGGTGGTCAGTCGATCCTGGCGTGCGAGGGCTCCGTCACGACTTTGCTCAATTTGGCGATGGGAAGCGTCCGCGCGTATCCAGATACTCGAATTTTGTCGCCGGAGCGCTGGATGCAAAAGCCCCAGCGATACTGTCCAACTCTCTCCACGAATATTGAACGGTTCGAGATATGCCCCGGGCGCACTGCGCGAAAAAGACCCGGTAGCCGAGATTTCAGTTCCTTCGCGACTAACCCGTTTGCCGTATCGTACCTGCCCAAAAACAAGCTCTTCGACCTCGAGCACAGTGTCGAGAATAAATAGCTGCAAGGTGTCGTCTTGGGCAAAGAGGCCATTAAATCTAACGTGTCCGTAGAGTTCGAGCGGCCCGAGCGGCTTCGATCCGTCATTGCCGAATGTCACGCTTCCACCGACACGCTCATAGGTGCCGTTTACCAAAAGGATATTTCTGTTCTCTTCGCGCATGACACGGACGTTGCCCAGGGTTACCCCGTCGATATCTCCGGCCACGAGAAGGCTTCGCTCGAGATCCGCTGCCGTAACCGGTTGTCCCGATGCCAATTCTGAGAGCGCCGCGACGACCGACCGGTTTTGCGCCCCCTCGATCCTAATCTCGTCGATTGCGCCTTCGTCGATGGTGACCTGAAGCACACCGGCAGTGATTTTTTGTGGCTCGACATAGACGCTTGCCAAGGGGAATTTCGCTTTCACCCGGTTTGCGAGCCGCTCGACTAGTTCGGTCAATTCGGATCCGCTCAGCGTGCGGCCGATGTAATTTTCGACAATATCCGAGAAATCGCCGCGCGCCATGACCTGCAGCCCATCAATAGCGATCGCGCCGACGAATATGTCATCCTGAGTTTGAAACGCAGTCGAAGTTTCTAAGACTTGTTGATCGTTTGATGTTGGAATTTCTTCACGTTCATTCGTCACGCGTTCTTCTGCGCGACCCGGATCGACACGGTCGAGCGCGACCTGTCCATAGCAGGGCACGGCAAGCAAACTGAATGTTAACGAGGCGATGGCGAGGTAATTGCGACCCACGAGATCCTCTAAATATCCGATTAAGTTCTCGCGGCACTGCACCTTAAAGATTTAGAAATCATAAAATTTGATCCCTGAGAAACCCTGTTCCTCAACCGTTGCCCCAAGCCTCTCCGTTATATCTGGCAAATTCAATGGAGTCGCACGCATGATCAAATCCCTCACCCGAAGTGTAACGGCTGCGCTGCTTATTTGCGCAAGCTCACAAGCGATTGCGCAGTCCTCTGGCTGGATGGTGAGCGAGGTCAGCGGGCCTGTATTCGTCGATCGGGATGGAAAGCGTGTCGCTGCACGGCGCGGTGCCGCCGTGGAGGTAGGCGACACGATTGCGACTGGGGCAAGAGCCCGAGCGGTCCTCGTGCATCAGAATGACTTTGTGACTGTGGCTTCGAATAGTCGGGTTCGCATTCCGGAAGAGTCCAAAAACTCTTCGATAACTCAATTCTTCCAAGAAATCGGGAACGCTATTTTTCGTGTCGAAAAGAAGGGAACCCCGCATTTCAAAGTTGATACGCCTTACCTCGCTGCTGTCGTGAAGGGCACAACCTTTTCGGTTACGGTGGGCGCAGAGGGCTCTTCGCTGCAAGTCACCGAAGGACTCGTCGAAGTATCTACGCTTGATGGCGGCGCGCGCGATCTTGTTCGGCCCGGCGACGTCGCGATGATTTCAGCTGGCGATAAGTTTCGCCTGTCGATTTCGGGCGATCAGTCAATCGTGATCGATTCCCCTGCACGTCCTGCGGCTCAAAACGAAGAGAAGGAGCAGGTTGAGGTAGAGCCCGTCACCATTCAGGCGCCAGCGTCTCGCGACGTCGAAAAACAGGATCAAGCAGACCTTCGCTCAACCAGCACACCTGTGAAGAGCGGCGGCGGTCCTACGGGGTCGGCGCTGCCTTTTATCGCTTCAGCGATTGTAAGTAAGCCTGCGGATATGGGTAAGGCGACTTCAGGAGTAGTATCTGGTCCGGCCCCTGTCGCACTCGTTGCGGAAGTGGCTGCAAGCTCCCGGTCCGTTTCGGTAGGCAAGGCTCCGCTCGACAAGAGCGCGAACGGTCCGGATCAACCGAGCCACGGCGAAAATCCCGGGAAGGATAACAAGCCTGGTCTGCCCGGCACGGATGATCGGCCCGACAAAGGCAAGGATGACAAGCCTGGCAAGGACGACAAGCCTGATAAGGACGACAAACCTGGCAAGGACGACAAGCCCGGCAAGGACGACAAGCCAGGCAAGGACGACAAGCCTGGTAAGGACGACAAGCCTGGCAAGGACGACAAACCTGGCAAGGACGACAAACCTGGCAAGGACGACAAACCTGGCAAGGACGACAAGCCCGGCAAGGACGACAAACCTGGCAAGGACGACAAACCTGGCAAGGACGACAAGCCTGGTAAGGACGACAAGCCCGGCAAGGACGACAAACCTGGCAAGGACGACAAACCTGGCAAGGACGACAAGCCTGGTAAGGACGACAAGCCTGGCAAGGACGACAAACCCGGCAAGGACGACAAGCCTGGCAAGGACGACAAACCTGGCAAGGATGACAAGCCTGGCAAGGACGACAAGCCTGGCAAGGACGACAAGCCTGGCAAGGACGACAAGCCTGGCAAGGACGACAAACCCGGCAAGGACGACAAGCCCGGCAAGGACGACAAGCCTGGCAAGGACGACAAGCCTGGCGGTCCGGGCAAGGACGGCGGCCCCGGCAAGGGTGACTAGTCGTGCTAATCGTTAACGCCTTGGATGCCTTTCGACATCTCGCAATGCGCGGTCGATTGTTATGAGCGCCACTATCGGCCGACTGCTGATCTGCGTACTATCGCTGGCAGCTGCGATGTTACTGTGGGGCTCGGGGTTTTTGCAGGGTGCTGAAGATGCCTTGCGCAATTCCCTGTTCGGCATCCATTCCCGGGAAGCCAGCGGCCAGCTTCACGTCGTCGAGATGGATGCGGCAAGCCTGGCAGAGATAGACCGGTGGCCCTGGGACCGGCGCCACTATGGTGCACTTGTCAATCGGCTGTCGGATGCGGGGGTGCGGAGCATTATCTTCGACGTCGATTTTTCCGCTCCATCTGATACAGAGCAGGATCTCGCTTTCGCCGCGGCGCTGGCCGAGGCCAAGCCAACGATCGTCCTGCCGACATTTGCGCAAAGAGCATCTCGGCACGACACGAGGATGCTAGACGCCCTGCCGATCCCGGCCTTGAGGGATCATGCGATCCTGGGATCGGTCTCCATCGCAGCAGACGGCGACGGATTTGTGCGGCGAATGCCATTGGGCACTCTAACGCAAGGCATTCCCCGCCCATCATTGTCCGCGCAGATTGCGGGCCGACCCGGGACGGTCGATCAGCCTTTTCCATTAGATCTGTCGATCGACCCTCTGACCATACCCCGCCACAGCTTCTCTGATATCGAGCACGGTAGGTTTGCCGAAGCCGATCTTCGTGGAAAAGATGTGCTGGTCGGGGCCACGGCAATAGAAATGGGCGACAGGTACGCTGTTCCTAAGCATGGCGTAATTCCCGGCGTCATTGTTCAAGCGATTGCAACTGAAACTCTCTTTGCGTCTTTGCCTGCCAGCGCAGGCCCGTTTGTCCTTATGGCAATAGCCTGCGCATGCTTCGCCTGGTTGCTACGGGCGACAACAATGCGCCAGGCCGCAACGCGCAGCGTAGTAGCGCTGGGCACAGTTGTGAGTGCCTACGGCGTTTCTTGGTTCGCATTTTACACGATGCTCGAAGCTGCACCCGCCGCAGTCGCGGTATTGTTTGCAGGCGCTGCACAGTTGCTGACAATTCTTAAAAAGGATTTGGAGCATAAGCGCATCCATGATGCCGACACAGGGCTTCCGAACCGACTGTCGATGGAACGAGAGATTGATCCGGAGTCGGCTGCATGCATTACGGCAATCATTGGTAATTTCGCAGCGCTCTCGAGTGTTTTGGGCGATCACAATGCGAAAGAACTGGTCAAGCGCGTTGCCGAGCGGCTCCTCGTAGGGAACTTCGGCACCACAGTTTATCGAATAGAGGAACGCACGCTCGCCTGGCATTCTTCTCTTGAAGCCGGAGAGATGGAGGCAATGCTTAAGGCGTTGCATGTACTGATGCGCCGTCCCATCGAGGTCGGAGGGCGAAGCGTTGATGTCCAGATCGCATTTGGCGTTGCCGCACCTCAAGCCCTAGCAGAGGCGGCGTTGTCCGCTGCAACGGCTCTGAGAAATGCCGAACCTTGGCACATTCATCTGGCGGATGAGCAAACCGAAGTGGAACGGCAGATCTCCCTCATGGGAGAGCTCGATGTGGCAATCGATTTGGGTGAGCTTGAGGTTGTCTATCAGCCGAAGCTTGATTTGAAGAGTGATCGTATCACCAGCGTCGAAGCGCTCGTACGTTGGAATCATCCGCAACGCGGTCCGTTACGACCCGACCTGTTCATTCCGATGGCCGAAGATGCGAACCGCATATGCGACCTTACCTTGTATGTCCTGCAAAAAACTATCGATGATCTGGCAACTTGGTGCCAACATGGTCTTGTCGTCAGCGCTGCTGTCAATATTTCCGCAAAGCTGGTCTACTCAAACGAATTCATCGACAAGGCGAAGCGGATCCTAACGGAGACAGGAATTCCGCGGAATCGTTTGATCTTCGAAGTGACTGAATCAGCAACAATCGATGATCCCGGCACCGCTGTCGCCGCGCTTCAGCACTTTCGCGATCTCGGCATCGCAATCTCGATGGATGATTATGGCACAGGCCAGTCGACATTGACTTATCTCAAGCAGCTGCCCTTGTCCGAACTTAAGATCGACCGGAGCTTTGTTCAGCACGCCCATGTGGACGCAAACGATGCGCTTCTTGTGCAATCGACCATCGACCTTGCGCATCGGCTTGGTCTGCGAGTTGTTGCAGAAGGAGTGGAGGATCGAAGCTGTCTCACCTTTCTTCGGGACGCGGGCTGCGATCTTGCTCAGGGCTATTACATTGGAAGACCGACCAGCCCAGAAAAAATAGTAGTCATGCTTTCATCGCCCGCGTCGCTTGCCGCCTGAAGGTGAATAACGAAAATATCTCCCGGCTGATGTGATCGGCTAGCAGTGCACTACCTGTCGGATCGCTTAGGAGAGGTGCTCCGTCGTCGCCAATCGCAGAGACATACAAGCCAATTCAATTGCTTGGCCCGACTTGCTAAGATTAAATATGGGTGAAGCCCCGCATCAAGGCTCGAATTTGGCTGTCACGAACTCAGCCCCTGCTCTTAGGAGCGCCAAAAATCAGAGCATAATTGCCAATGAAGGCCTTGGCGCCCCTGTTTTTTGAGAGTGGTCGTTGACCCCGACTAATTACTTTTTGCAAAAGACTTTGTCGTGTCGACCCCATGCGTCCCTTATCTATCAACATTTCAATATCGATTTGGAAGGAAGTTTGGTCACATTTCCAATGTCAAGATCATTGCGGTCACGCACAATAAAGGCGGTTTCATATTGGAACGTCCGTTCACCGAAATAGGCATCGGTGATTAGGGGCTTATGTTTGTAGCTTATTTCCGCGACCATAAGCGCCGTGCCTGGGGGGGGGCGCATGTTGGGATCATTGCGTAAGCCTTTCAAACTGGAATCATTCTTACCAGTGTCCTCCTTTCCGTAGTTTGAATTGTATTGCTGCTGTCCAATGCAGCGTTGCCATCTGATCCAGTCTCCCTTGTTTGTGGGATTTCTCTGGAAAGAAGAGATAATCAGACGTCCTCTGTCTTCAAATTCAAGATTTGCGCCATTCAGGCGCGCAGCTGTCATGATCTCGTGGATATCGGTTTCATCGATAGCGCCGCGAACCCTGGCGGCGTTATCAGCAGTGCTGGCGGCGATCTTCTGAATGCGCTGCCGGCTTATAGCTTCCCAAGCCAGCTCCATTCCGCCCATGACAGCGAATATGAATATCGGCAATGCTAGGGCAAACTCGATCATGGCCACGCCTGACTGACATCTGATCATTTTCCTGATCATGTGCTCAGCCCTCGCAAGTCACAGGATTGCCGGGGGCAGCAGAAACACAGCAAGTCTGCTGCTGTTGGTCGTTATTCCCAGTGAAGGGTTCGTTTCTAAGCGTGGTTTGCGCCGTGACACTCATTGATTTCTTCCCAGTGATGACATTCGTAACCAAAGGAAAAAGCGAATTGTAAGTGACTTCTACTTTATAATCGATAATGTCATCTCCGCTTCCAATACCGATACGGGAAGGGTCTTTGTCCCAGCGCTGATTACCGTTGATGTCCACAAAGCAATAAGGAGCCTCGGTAGCGTTGCTAAGGCGTTTCTCTGGTTGCCGAACTTGGCTAAACTGATCGTAATAGACTTTTGTAATGTCGACGTCCGTGCTTTTGGTGAAGCTCAATCGCTCTGTGACAAACGCATCGATCAGCTCACCTTTTTCGCCAGTTCTAGTTTTATCGCCCGTTACCGCCATACGGGCAGCGTCTCGTAAAACACTTTCGGCTGAAGCTTTGAAATAGACTTGGAGCCCGATTTCGAGCGATCCCATAATGAGGACAAACAAAGGGATGGAGAGTAGCGCGAATTCGACCGCCGCAATGCCGCGGTTATCGCGAATGAGTTCCTTCATTCCTATTCTCCGATTATCTCGACAGTCGCAGTGCACCGATATTTCGGCCAATCTCTGCAAACTTTGTGATCAGATCACTTGAATTGTCAGCGGTGAAGGCTTGATCCTCGTTGCTTGCGCAGCGGGTCAGGGAATCAACTTTTCCGGTGCCGAACGAAATCGTCCACACAGAAATGTTTTTTGCCTTCGCGGCATTGCAGGCCATCGAGAAGCGTTTCGTGTGACGTCCATTGTTATCATTAAGGTCATTTCCGCCAACTCGTTTGTCGTAATATTCGATGCCGTAGCCTGAGTAAGCACTGGAGTGATCTTCAGTAGAGGGTGAGCAGTAGATCCAGATTCTTCTTGCGCAGCTGTCGACGGGCGCGCTCATCTCGCCATCAGTCATGTAGATGATATGGCGATTGACTGGTCTACCGTTGTAGGTCGTCGGATTGTTTCCTCCGAATACGCCAGCTCCAGAGATTAGGCGCGTTCCCCAGATCATGCCGACATCATGATAAGTGGATCCCTGGGGATCGAGCGCACCAACAATCCGATCGATATCCGAGCTATTCAGTTCTGCAAGGAGAGTTACCTCGCTTGGGCAATATAGGTTCTGATTGCCATTAAGAGGATCAAAGACATAGGGCTGCCACTGTGTTTTCTTGTCCCAGCTTGGAAGCATATCGATATCGAGATCGTTTGCTCCAGTCGGAGCAGCATTTCGAGAGTCGTTTGCTGTGATGGTCGAAACGGTTGAGCGTTCTTCTACACAGCCTTTCCAGCGAACGTTGGAGTTCGTGTTATGCCCATTGGGACTGCCGAAAGTGCCATTGTTGACGTAGTTTGTTAGGTTGTAGGTCCGCTTTTCAAAATACCAGTTGTCGCGGTTGTTCTGCCGGCGATTATTCCAGTGATAGTATTCCGGGTCTTCCTTGCGAATGCTAAGCGGGTTGGCTGCATTGAGCTGCTTTCCAACATTGACCGTGCTCGAGTAGGGCACAACGCCGATGCGAAGTCGCAGGTTTTGAGCTTTCAACTGCGTCTGTGCCGGCTTCAACTCATTGTAGAGACCTTTGACCGCTTGTTGGAGGGCTTCAATTTTTCTCTGGCCGCCAAGGTTTTCATCCATTGAGCCGGTCGTGTCGAGGACAAGCATGATATCGACATTGTCGAGGTTTTGTGTCGCTTCGCCCTCTGCAACGATAGGAAGATCGGTAAGGCCGACCAGAGCCAACAGCGTAGTGTTGATCTTTGTTTCTGCACGCACCCGCACGACCCCGACGTCAGGCTTGCTCAAGATCAGCTTGAGATCTTCTGTACCGTAAGTCTGGTCCGGATAATTGAAGCGCATGAATGCTTCGACATGCGGTCTGGCAGTTTCAATGTTGTCCTGGCTCATCACCCGGCGACCGGCGAGCGCGGCACTGTCGACAGCCTCCTGCAGTTTTGCCTTGGCTAGACTTGCCCTGGCATAATCAACACCGCCGCCGATAACTACCAAAATGGGAATGAGAGCCGCTGCCAATAATGGCAATACATTTCCATCCTCGCTCCGCCTCAAGCGCGCAAGCAGACCCTTTATAAATTTCACCATTGTACTTTTTCATAGTCCGGACACCGTCGCTGGTGCCTCAACCATGGCTCCCCCATTTCTAGATATTTAAGATTATTTTTTCACCAAATGCCGTCTGGCCTCGCAGGGTTTTTCGATGGTCCATTTCCTCGAGGTGATCGATCGCTTTACGGTTCTCCCCGGCAAAACATGCTGCGGCATTAAGATCGAATATCATGCGCCCACCAATGGAGCGTCGGCTTGTGACCATGTCATCCTTCAAGCTACGGACGGGTGAGCCGATTTGATCAGTCCCCGCGTTTTTCGAACACGATCCCATGTCTGCTCTTATCGGAGACAAAGGATGCATTGTCGTTATCGTGCAGCTGAAAAAGCTACGCATTTCTACGTGTTATGCTTGCCGCTTTCGTAAGATCGGCACGGTTTGATGCTCGGGCAGCGTGCTGAGAGTTCTAGCTCAGCAACCGAGCTGCCTGAGATCCTCGCGGCTACTAGCGCGAACAGCCGGGTCGGATGTTGCGACGGGGTAATCAACGCGGGGACAAGGGCTTCGATTGTCTGCTTAAAACCCTGCCTGAAACACATTCGAGCAAGTAGTTGGGACAGCGGAGAACGCCCTGACTGTGCAATTAAAATCGTTGACGCGTCTGAGTGTTTAACTGCTCGTGCGCTGGTTTGACGGGTATGAACTCAGCTCGCGCTTTTCGGAATGCCAAAATCAGATCTAATGCGCCGATGACGGCCTGACCCGACCCTCGAACGTTCTTCAATCGGAAGCAGGCGAATGGGGGAAGGGGCGAGATGCGATGTGATCGTCGGGACATATCTTCCAATAAATTCCAGACGCTCGCGTAGCACGACCTCAAGTCCCTCAGTCTTGATCCTCTTTGAATAGTGCTTCGCATTGGTGCCCGACCGCGCATGTCCCATTATGTCGGCGCGCATGATTTCGTTGACCCCGTCGACTTCATAGAACGATGAGCCGAGGGCGCGAATGGAATGAATATCGGGCCCTTTCCCCTTTTCATTCACCTCGACGTCCATCCGGTCGGTAATCCACTGAACCATATACCGCCAGGCGCGATCATAGAATTGAGCGCCGCCGCGTTTGCTGTCGAACAGGTAAAGCTCGGGGAAGAGCGCGATGTGGCCTTCAGCTTTGATTGCGGCCACGTATTCAAGGAAACCGAGCCGAATGATCTCGCCGTGAAGAGGTAATTTGCGCCGACGCGCGGTCCGTTTTTCGCCGGCCTTCTCGCCATCCCTCCCGCGCGTGAAATTTTCGCGGATGACGATGTGGGGAACGGGGTGGTCAACAAAGACGTCGGCGACTTCGAGACCGCAAATCTCTTCCCGGCACGCATGGGTGTAATACCAGATCAGCGGAGCCCAGTAAGCCGCATCGTGCCACACTCGCGGAGTGACGCTGCCAGCCTTCAACCGGTTCTTGCCGGCTCCTCCCCCTTGATAGAGCGGAGAGCGAAACAGGCATTCCAACTCCTCCTTTTTCCATGGGGGGCGTAACTCGGTATTATTGTTTTCCTGTATTGCGACCGTCGCACCAGCGAAATCCATGATCAGGGTGTTATGGATACGCGGCTTCCACGAAGTAAGTGCCAGATGCTTGGCGACCGTGCTCATGGTGCTGAGGTCCCGATTGACCGTTTTCAGGTTTCTTGCGGTGGCCGGAGTTATGGGATCGATTTCGTCGATCACTTCCGCGAAGGGCCTGGACATGGCCCCCTTGACCGGATTTCCGAACCGAAATGTGGCAGGAAGGCGCTTCAGCCCGTTTTTGAAGTGGGCGACGTCGCGATGATCATAGGAGCCGAGCTCGCGGTCGCCGGTAATCCAGGCGAAGGACTGCATGATCCGGCGCTGCTGTTTAAGGTCGCCTTTCCAGATCCTGTCCTGCTTGAGCTCAACAAGGACGTCTTCGATGATCTCGCTGAACCGGCGATTGTCGTAGATCGCGAACGGGCATTCCTGTTGCGAGGCAGGCGAGGGCGGGTTTGTTTGTGCCCCCGGAAGATCGACGCAGTCGGCCTTGACCAACAGGGCCTTCACTTCAGGAGAAATGTCGCCAAGATCCGCCGTCATCGCCTGCATGGGATCGGCGGCATCGAGGACATCGTCGTCGAACACCCGACGCGCCCGGGCACATGCGGCGGCGCCAGCGCGGATCAGGTGTGTTCGCGCAGCAGCGATGTTGGCTTGGCTGGGCGCGGCGCCAGTGGCTTCGAGCGCCGAGGTTACGTACTCGTCGGTAAGTGCAGAACGAATTTGATCGACCAGCGGCTGCGCCCATTCCGGCGTCGCGTCATCTTCGGTCGACACCCGATGGGCGGCGTCGAGCTTGGCCAGCTCGAATTTGTCCATATCATGGCGCGGATCAGGCAGGCGTAGCTGACGGTAGGCGTCTTCGTGGCGCTTGGCCTCTTCTTTGACGCTCGACGACCAGGGGGCATTCTCATAGGCATCCGACAGCCAGGAGCCGAGCTGCTGTTCGAGCTCCCTGCGGAAGATTGCCTCTATTTCGGGCCCGGTCAGATTGCGCTGGCCTTCCAGCATGGTTTTTACATCCGCTTTCACAATTACGAACCGCGCCGACAGGATCGCTGCGCGCTGACGCGCTGCGCCCGGGTCGGCAGTCTGCAATGCCCAGCTTAGGGGCTTGGAGATAATATTTCGGAAATGAACCCGGCGGCGAAACGCATAGCGGCCTTTGATGCGGATCGTAAAAGGGATGCGGCACATGGATACGACCTTCCCGCATGTGCATCCGTTATGTGTGTCGGTTATGTGCCGAACACGGGGCGGAGGCGCATGCTAAAAGGCGGAAATCTGCGGCTTTTCGCGATAAAGTGGTCGGGGAGAGAGGATTCGAACCTCCGGCCCCTGCCTCCCGAAGACAGTGCTCTACCAGGCTGAGCTACTCCCCGACCGGATGCTTGCGGGGCGAACCCCGCGAGGCAGAGGCGGGCCTATAGGTGTGGATTGCCATGCGTGCAAGCGGGCAATTTGCACATTCTCGCGCTAGCGTTAAAGCCTTGCTCAAAACGAAGTCGGAACAATGTCGGACATCCATTACGAACAACAATATCTCGACCTGATGCGCCGCATATGGTCTGATGGTGATGAGCGCGAGGATCGCACTGGTGTTGGCACACGTTCCATATTCGGCGCGACTTTGAGGTTCGACCTCTCGGCAAATGCCATGCCGCTTATCACTACCAAGCGCATGTACTGGAAGACGGCCACGCGTGAGATGTTGTGGTTCCTCACCGGCGAAACCAATATTCGTCCGCTCGTACGGCAAGGGGTGAAGATCTGGAACGAGTGGCCCCACGCCCGATATGTGAAGGAAACGGGCGACAACATCACGTTGGACGATTTTGTCGAGTGCATCGCCGATGATGCGGCGTTTGCGGAACGCTGGGGTGATCTCGGTCCCGTGTACGGGAAGCAGTGGGTCGATTGGCCGACTTATCGCGAACGCGACGATGGGCTTTATGAGACCGGTCCGGGAATAAATCAGATTGCTGACCTGGTGGATTCGCTCAAGACGAACCCGGGCAGTCGCCGCCATATCATTGAGGGTTGGAACGTGGCCGAGATCGACGAGATGGCACTTCCGCCCTGTCACAAGACCTATCAGTTTCATGTCGCGGGTGGGCGGCTGAACTGCTGTCTTTACCAGCGTAGCTGCGATGTTGCGCTTGGCCTGCCGTTCAATCTCTGGTCCGCTGCTTTGCTCACCAGAATGCTGGGCCAGCAAGTAGATCTCGATCCGGGGGAACTGGTTTGGATGGGCGGCGATACGCATCTCTATCTCAATCACAACGATCTCATAGAAGAGCAATTGTCACGGGAACCGCAAGGGAACCCAACGCTTGAGATAGTGCGGCGTCCGGCTACGATATTCGATTACAGCATCGAAGATTTCGCAGTTCATGATTATACGCCGCACGGGCCCATCAACGCGCCCGTCGCGGTGTGATCCGGCGCTGACTTGACCGCATCCCGCTCGTGAAATAAAATAACGCGAAAGCGTAAGATTGCGTCTGGGAGACGATTCTATGGCCGAACGGCCCGAGGGTAGTGCAGCGGAGGGTGATAATCGCCCGAAACTTTCGTTGCATGTTCCCGAACCTAAATTCCGGCCCGGAGATGCGGTCGACTTCTCGCACATAAATGTACCCGAAGCGGGAAGCATGGCACGTCCCGACGAGACCTGCGACCCGAGCGAGATGCGCGATATGGCGTTTGGCCTGGTGCGCGTGCTCGGCGAAGACAATCAGGCACATGGGGCGTGGAACCCCAAACTCGATCCTGATACGCTGCGAAAGATGCTCGGTCACATGGCAATGACGCGCGCTTTTGACGAGCGCATGTTCCGAGGTCAGCGGCAGGGCAAAACCAGCTTCTACATGAAATGCACGGGTGAAGAGGCGACGAGCGTCTCGGCCAGCATGGCCTTGGCTGCGGACGATATGGTCTTTCCGAGCTATCGCCAGCAGGGAATCCTGATCCAGCGCGGCTACCCGATGATCGAGATGATCAACCAGATCTATTCGAACAAGGGCGACAAGCTGAAGGGCCGGCAGCTGCCGATCATGTATTCGAGCCGCGAGCACAGCTTCTTTACTATCAGCGGCAATCTGGCCACGCAGACGCCGCAGGCGGTAGGCTGGGCAATGGCAAGCGCAATGAAGGGTGACAGCCGGATTGCGGCCACCTGGGTGGGTGAGGGCAGTACCGCAGAAGGCGACTTCCATTCTGCCTGCACCTTTGCGACCGTGTATAATGCACCGGTTATCCTCAACATTATCAACAACCAGTGGGCCATCTCCAGCTTCAGCGGTTTTGCTGGTGCCGAACGGACCACCTTTGCTGCCCGTGCGCTCGGCTATGGCCTCGCCGGCTTGCGCGTCGACGGAAATGATGCGCTGGCGTGTTACGCGGCGGAGAGGTGGGCGGCCAACCGGGCGCGGGCGAACGCCGGGCCGACGCTGATCGAGTTCTTTACCTACCGTGCGGAGGGGCACTCCACCTCGGACGATCCGACCGGTTATCGCAGTGCGCAGGAGCGCACCGAATGGCCGCTGGGCGACCCCGTGACACGCCTCAAGGATCATTTGATCGCGATTGGCGAATGGGACGAGGATCGGCAGGAAAAGATGGATCTGGAGGCGGCGGAACACGTCAAGAAGGTCACCAAGGAAGCCGAAGCAAACGGCATCCTTGGGCATGGTCTCCACCACCCGTTCCGGACCATGTTCGAGGACGTGTTCGAAGAGCTTCCCTGGCATCTCAAGGAGCAGAGCAAGCAGGCGATCCGCGAGCGCGAGATCAAGTTTCCGGGAGGGCTCGACCAGTGAGCGCCGACGCGAACACATGTCAATCAAACGTTTCATCCGGCACCGAACGCCGGCTGAACATGATCGAAGCGATCAATGAAGCGCTCGATGTATCGATGCAACGCGATGACGACGTTGTCGTCATGGGCGAAGACGTCGGCTATTTCGGCGGGGTGTTTCGCTGCACCGCGGGTCTGCAGGAGAAATACGGCAAGACCCGTGTCTTCGACACGCCGATCAATGAATGCGGCATCATCGCGGTAGCGGTGGGGATGGGGGCCTATGGCCTGCGCCCGGTGCCTGAGATCCAGTTCGCCGATTACATTTATCCCGGTCTCGACCAGCTGATCAGCGAAGCGGCCCGGCTACGGTATCGCTCGGCCGCGGAATATATCGCTCCGATGACGGTGCGCAGCCCGTTCGGCGGCGGCATCTTTGGCGGACAGACGCACAGCCAGAGCCCTGAGGCGATCTTTACGCACGTGTCGGGCCTGAAGACGGTTATTCCGGCGACGCCTTACGATGCCAAGGGGCTGCTGATTTCCTGCATCGAGGATAACGATCCGGTGATCTTCTTCGAGCCGAAGCGGATCTACAACGGTCCGTTTTCCGGTTATTACGACAAGCCGGTGCAGCCCTGGAAGAAGTTCGACGCGAGCGTGGTGCCCGAAGGTTACTACAAGATCCCGCTGGGCAAGGCGCGTCAGGTTACCGAAGGCGAGCAGCTCACGGTTCTGGCTTACGGAACCATGGTCCACGTGGTCGAAGCCGTGTGCAAGGAGAAGGGCGTCGAAGCCGACATCCTCGATCTGCGCACGCTGGTGCCGCTGGACATCGAGGCGATCGAAGCATCGGTCGAGCGTACCGGCCGGTGCCTGATCGTCCATGAGGCGACCCGCACGAGCGGCTTTGGCGCCGAACTTTCCGCATTGGTGACGGAGCGCTGCTTCTATCACCTCGAAGCCCCGGTCGAACGCGTTACCGGCTTCGACACACCCTATCCCCACAGCCTCGAATGGGCCTATTTTCCCGGCCCGGTCCGCATCGGCGAGGCCATCGACAAGATCCTCAAGGACTGATCCCATGGCGAAATTCACCTTCAACATGCCCGATATCGGCGAAGGCATCGCCGAGGCCGAAATCGTGCAGTGGCACAAGCAGGTCGGCGATACGATCACTGAAGACGAGGAATTCGTCGACATGATGACCGACAAGGCCACCGTGCCCATGGAAAGCCCGGTGACCGGCAAGATTCTCGAAATCGCGGGCGGCGAGGGCGACATGGTGTCGATCGGCTCCATGCTCGTTGTAATCGAAGTCGAAGGCGAAGTGCCCGACGAGGTGATCGAGGAAAACGAGGCCGCGGCCGATGCAGCGCCAGCGCCGAAGGACGACGAGGTAGAAGAGCGGATCGAGGTCGAAAATCCCGATCCATCTGATGCCGACGATGCGATGGCTGCCGATCCGAGCCCGCCGCCAGCACCCTCCCCGACGCCTGCCCCTGCACCGGCGCAGAAAGCCGACACACCGGTTCTGGCAACGCCTGCCGTGCGCAAGCGGGCACGCGATCTCGGTGTCGATCTGGCACAGGTGAAGCCGGCCGAAGATGGCCGCGTTCGTCATGGCGATCTGGACCAGTTCCTGTCTTACACGTCGGGTTATGGCGCTGCTGCCAAGACCCGCGAGGACGAGGAGAAGAAGGTCATCGGCATGCGCCGCCGCATTGCCGAGAACATGGCCGCGTCGAAGCGCAACATCCCGCACTTTTCCTACGTGGAAGAATGCGATGTGACTGCGCTGGAAGAACTGCGTGGACAGCTCAATTCCAACCGCGGCGATAAGCCCAAGCTGACGCTGCTTCCGCTGCTGATCACCGCGATCTGCAAGACATTGCCCGATTTCCCGATGATCAACGCACGGTACGACGATGAAGCGGGCGTGGTGACGCGGTATGGCGCGGTGCATCTTGGCATGGCCGCACAGACCGATGCCGGTCTAATGGTGCCCGTCATCAAGAATGCTCAGGCCAAGAACCTGTGGCAGTTGGCCAATGAAATTACGCGTCTGGCCGAGGCAGCCCGAAATGGCACCGCCAAATCGGAAGAGCTGCAAGGCGGGACACTGACGGTGACATCGCTCGGACCGCTTGGCGGGGTAGCGACGACACCGGTCATCAATCGTCCGGAAGTTGCCATCATCGGTCCGAACCGCATCATCGAACGCCCGATGTATGTTACTGGCACGGATGGCGTTGAGCGCATCGAAAAGCGCAAGTTGATGAATATCTCGATCAGTTGCGATCATCGCGTTGTCGATGGTTGGGATGCGGCAAGCTTCATACAGCAGCTGAAGAATTTGCTCGAAAAGCCTGCTCTGATCCTGGTGGACTGACGCGATCCGCTGGCCTTACAGGCTGGCGAGCGCACAGTCGCAAACCGTCTGATAAAATATGCCCGGTGCGTGGGTTGCGATTTAGCAGCCCCGCACCGGGCGCCTGCGTTTGTCCAAAATAGTTTGTAAAATCCCGGCAGCCCCATTTATGTCGGGCAACCCTTTCGGAAATAACGATAAATTCCGGTCCGCGACGATGGGATGCATGATATCGGCATAGGACATTGGCTGAATTAGGCCGCGATCCAACGCGCCGAATTGTGGTAAAACTGGAGGTCGAAAAATGCCCGCACAAAAAGAGCAAAAAAGCGTCACATCGGCCATTGACAGGAATCGGACCCGCCCGTAGATGCGCGGCTCCCAAGTGGCTGCGCGGGTGTAGCTCAGTTGGTTAGAGTGTCGGCCTGTCACGCCGAAGGTCGCGGGTTCGAGTCCCGTCACTCGCGCCACTTGGGAATTTTCTCTACAATTCGACTATCGTCAAAGCGCCTTGTTTGAAGGTGTGCCGACGACCTATCGCGCGCTCTTCCCGAACGGCGTTACATGGCGCTCGACATGCGCCGGGGATCAACCCCAGCGGCCGGTTTCCATCCAGATGAGAAAGCGCCTGAGCGGCAGCAGCCAAATCAGGCCCAGAATGATGTAAATGAGCGTCTGGACCAGCGTAGGCCAATCGCCGATCACACCGGGGGCATAACGCGCGATGACAATCCCGTAGATCGCCAGCACCACCAGCAGGCCGAGAATGCCGACGGGAATGCGCCAGGTCGGTTCTTTCCTCATGCGAAAGGTCCGTACATGCGCGTGGGTGTTACGACCGCCCCGAGGGGTATGTCGTGCGGCTCCGTGGGCAGTGTGTCGACGAGCTGACAGTCCCAGGCGAGCCCGATCGTTGTCGTACCGGGATGCGCAGCAAGCCAGCGATCATAGTGGCCGCCACCCTGACCGACGCGACCGCCGGCTTCGGTAAAGCCGACCAACGGTACGAACAGGACGTCGGGGACGATTTCTTCCGTCGCAGTCGTCGGCTGCTTGATGCCGAAGGGCCCCGTTTCAAGATCGCTTTCATCGTGAGGATCCACGAAGCGGCGGAATTGCATCCGCGTATTCATGGCCGAAAAATGCGGCAACGAGATTTCGTGCCCCTGTTCGAAAAAATAGCGCGCGTAGGCCGCTGTCGGCGCTTCGGAAGAGCCGGCGTGATAAAGCCCGATGGTCGCATCGTTCGGTATCATTTCCATGAGGGGTGCAGGGGGGCGCATGAACACGAGCGTGCGCATGCTATCGGGAAGGGCGGCCACGTGTTCACGCCGTTTGGCGCGAAGCTGCTTTCTGAGATCGTTCTTGGTCACACACAGGTCCTTATCGGCAGATCACTCCGGCGTCCAAGGGATCAACGATGGGGAGGGATGGTGAGTGGCGGAACCACCATGGGTCGTTTCCGGCGAAATCCTCTGACGCGAAAACGTCAGGTGGGTACCGTTTGCCCCAATCCCACGGCCGAACCGGTGGACCAGGGCAGGGACAGCTCCCATGGATTGCTTATAGCCTCAGGGATATTCATGCGGCTCGTGCCGGGCAGTCCCGCCATGCCCTATTTAGGAGGTACTGCCGCTACCCTCAAGGGTGGAAGCGGCATTCTCGAGCGCGATGGCCATGCGTTCGAGCTGATTGCCCAGACGATCCGTGTCGAAACCAGGTTCTGTGGCCGGTAAAGGCCTGTCCCGTGCTTCTTCCACTTCGTCGGCAAGTATGAGCGCGGCGAACAGCAGGTTCTTGGCATCGTTACTGGACAGATTATTGCCCATCGCACTCAGTTTGCCATCGATCACGCCGGCAAGGTGCCGAACATGATCTTCCTGCCCATCGGCACAAGAGACGGTATAGTTGCGGCCACCGATCGAAAGGGTGACGTCGCTCATCGCTTCAGACCTTCGATGAGATCGTCGAGTTGCGAAATGCTGCCCGACACCCGTTTGCGCAGCGTTTCATAGCGTTCGGCCAGTTCGGCATCGCCCGCATCTGTCGCTGCAGTCGAATGGGAGGCCAAGGCGGCCTGCGTTTCGATCCGCGCAAGGGCGCGATCGATGCGGTCCATGGCATTTTTGATGCGGTCGGAACTCATAAGGCGTGCAGAATACCGATTTTGCCGCGGCGAGGCAAAGGTTTGCAGCCGCCTGTTGATAAGTGAAGTGAAGGGGGCGGTAGCTGTGAATGCCCACCTGCGCGGGTTGACCTTGCGCGCGCGCTCCGCGAAGGCTTCGCGCGCGTCGAATCGGCCCCTTTTTCCGGAGAAATTTCCCATGAGTCTCGCCACATCTCGCATGGTCCCGATGGCCAACGCCATCAGGGCGCTTTCGATGGATGCGGTACAGGCTGCAAACTCAGGGCATCCGGGAATGCCGATGGGTATGGCCGATGTGGCGACCGTGTTGTGGAGCGAGTATCTCAAGCATGATCCCAAGGCCCCCGGCTGGGCCGATCGGGACCGCTTCGTGCTGTCGGCCGGACACGGTTCGATGCTGATTTATTCGCTTCTTCATCTGTCGGGATACGAACGTCCGACGATGGAAGACATCCGCAATTTCCGCCAGATCGGCAGCCCTTGCGCGGGGCATCCGGAAAACTTCCTTCTCGACGGCGTGGAAAGCACGACCGGTCCGCTGGGCCAGGGCCTGGCGATGTCCGTCGGAATGGCCATGGCCGAACGTCATCTCAATGCGACGTTTGGTGACGAGATCGTCGATCATCGCACTTGGGTGATTGCCGGTGACGGTTGCCTGATGGAAGGCATCAATCACGAAGCGATCGGCCTTGCCGGACACCTCAAGCTGGGCCGTCTGACGGTGTTCTGGGACGACAACAACATCACTATCGACGGGACGACCGACCTTTCGACAAGCGAAAACATCAAGGCGCGTTACGAAGCGACCGGATGGCATGTTGTTAGCTGCGACGGCCACGATTTCGACGATATCCGGCGGGCGATCGACGAAGCGGTTGCCGACGAACGCCCGTCGCTCATCGCCTGCAAAACGGTGATCGGAAAGGGAGCGCCCAACAAGCAGGGAACCAGCGCAACGCACGGCGCACCACTGGGCGATGACGAAATAACCGCGGCGCGCGGTGTACTGGGCTGGGAAGCGGCACCGTTCGAAATTCCCGAAGAAGTGCTGTCGGACTGGCGCGGCACGGCGGACGACGGCGCGCGGGCGCACAGCGAATGGCAGATGCGCCTCGACGGGTATGCGCAGAAGGCGGAGTTCCAGCGCCGGATGGCGGGCGAGCTGCCCAAGGACTTCAGTCTCGACAAATATATCAAGGGGTTGATCGATCAACCTCAGAAGGTTGCGACGCGCAAGGCCAGCGAAATGGCCTTGGCGGAAATCAACACCGGCCTTCCCGAAACGATCGGCGGTAGCGCCGACCTTACCGGTTCGAACAACACCAAGGCGGGCGGTATCGGCCCGTTCACGGCCGATGATTACAGCGGCCGCTATGTCTATTACGGTATTCGCGAATTCGGCATGGCCGCAGCGATGAACGGCATGGCACTGCACGGCGGCGTCATTCCTTATGGCGGTACGTTCCTAGTGTTCACCGATTATTGCCGCGCGGCCATCCGGTTGTCGGCCCTGCAGCAGGCGCGGGTCGTTTATGTCATGACGCATGACAGCATCGGATTGGGGGAAGACGGCCCGACCCATCAGCCCATCGAGCATGTCCAGTCGCTGCGCATGATGCCCAATCTGCTGGTCATGCGCCCCGCCGATGCAGTCGAAACCGCGGAATGCTGGGACATCGCGCTGCGCCAGCCCGATCGTCCGACGGTGCTCGCGCTGAGCCGCCAGAACCTGCCGCAGATGCGGACGCACCAGCTTTCCGAAAACATGACCGGGCGCGGTGGTTACCGGCTCAAGGCGGCGCAGGCTGCGCGGCGTGTCATCCTGATTGCGACCGGATCAGAGCTGCATGTGGCGATGGAATGCGCAGAAAAGCTGGAAGCGGACGGTATCGGTGCCGATGTCGTATCGATGGTGTGCACGCAGCTTTTCGACGAGCAAGACGATGCCTATCGCGCCGACATTCTGCCCGACGTTTCGCCCGACGAAGTTTTGCGGGTGAGCATCGAAGCGGGCACCACCTTCGGGTGGGATCGCTATACGATGACCAATGGCTTGCGCATCGGGATCGATCGGTTCGGGGCAAGCGCGCCAGCCGAAGATCTGTTTGAAAAATTCGGCCTCACTGCGGACGCGATCGTTCCGCAAATCATGAATAAACTGAACGCTTAAGCAGGAGTTCTTTCCAATGGCGACCAAGGTTGCAATCAACGGTTTCGGACGTATCGGCCGCCTCGTGGCGCGCGCCATTCTCGAGCGCGACGACCATGATCTGGATCTCGTCAGCATCAACGATCTGGCGGATACGAAATCGAACGCGATCCTGTTTCAGTACGATTCGACGCACGGGCGCTTCCCCGGCACTGTCGAAGTGGGCGACAACGCGATCATCGTAAACGGCAAGTCGATCGCCGTGACCAGCGAGCGCGAGCCCGGCAAACTGCCGCATGGTGAGCAGGGCGTGGACATTGTGCTGGAATGCACCGGTTTCTTCCAGTCGGACGAGGCGTGCCGCCCGCATCTCGATGCAGGTGCCAAGCGTGTGCTGATCTCAGCCCCGGCAAAGGGTGTTTCCGCGACGATCGTCTTCGGCGTCAATGACGAGACCCTGACAGCGGAAGACGTGATCGTCTCCAACGCCAGCTGCACGACTAACTGCCTCTCGCCGATGGCCAAGGTGCTGCACGAAACCGTCGGTATCGAGCGTGGTTTCATGACCACGATCCACAGCTACACTAACGACCAGCGCATGCTCGATCAGATGCATGGCGACATGCGCCGCGCACGCGGCGGGGCGCAGAACATGATCCCGACAACGACCGGCGCTGCCCGCGCGGTCGGCCTCGTACTGCCCGAACTGGCAGGTAAGCTCGACGGGTCGAGCGTGCGTGTGCCGACGCCGAATGTCAGCCTTGTCGATCTCGTCTTCACCCCCGGCCGCGACACCAGCGCCGAGGAACTGAACGCGGCATTGAAGGCCGCGGCGGAAGGCAAGATGAAGGGTGTGCTCGATTACACCGACCAGCCACTCGTCTCTTCGGACTTCAATCACTATCCTGCCAGCTCGACGATCGACAGCCTCGAAACCAGCGTGATGGAGGGCAAGCTTGCCCGCGTCGTGAGCTGGTACGACAACGAATGGGGCTTCTCCAACCGCATGATCGACACCGCCGGCGTGATGGCGAAGTTCCTCTAAGGACATTGGCATGAGCAGCTTCAGGACCCTGGACGACCTTGGCGAGATCACCGGCAAGGTTGCGCTGGTGCGCGTCGATCTCAATCTTCCGATGCAGGAAGGCCGGGCATCGGACGTCACCCGTGTCGAGGTTGTCAAACCGACCATCCTCGAACTGGCCGATAAAGGCGCCAAGGTCTTGTTGCTTGCCCATTTCGGCCGACCGAAGGGTCAGCGCCATTCGACCATGAGCACCAGCATGGTTCAGGGCGACATCGAGCGCGTGCTCGACCGTGAAATCATGTTCATTCCCGAAGTCATGGGGCCGGTCGTCGAACAGTCGATCGGAATTCTGCGCGATGGTGATATCGGGCTGCTCGACAATGTCCGCTTCTGGCCCGGCGAAGAAGCCAACGATCCGGAGTTCGCCAAGGGTATCGCGGCGAACGGCGATTTCTATGTGAACGATGCGTTTTCTGCCGCGCATCGCGCGCATGCGTCGACCGAAGGGTTGGCGCGTCTTCTCCCGGCATATGCAGGCCGCGCCATGGAGGCCGAACTAAAAGCGCTGGATGCGGCGCTAGGCAATCCCGAGGCGCCGGTAGCGGCTGTCGTCGGGGGAGCAAAGGTTTCGACCAAGCTCGACGTGCTCCACAATCTGGTCGGTAAGGTCCAGCACCTCATCATCGGCGGGGGCATGGCCAACACCTTCCTGGCGGCGAAGGGAGTGGATGTTGGCAAATCGCTGTGCGAGCACGATCTGACCGACACTGCCAACCGCATAATGGACGAGGCGGACCATGCAGGATGCACTGTGCATCTGCCTTACGATGTGGTGGTTGCAAAAGAATTCGCCGCGAATCCGCCGAGCATGCGGACCTGCAATGTGCATGAAGTCGCCGCCGACGAAATGATCCTCGACGTAGGTCCGCTCGCGGTCGAAGCGCTTGCCGACGTGCTCAAGACATGCCGGACGCTGGTGTGGAACGGGCCGCTCGGCGCGTTCGAAACCCAGCCGTTTGATGCGGCGACGGTTGCGCTTGCCAAGACGGCTGCAGCGCTCACGCAGGATGGTTCGCTGACATCGGTTGCCGGCGGCGGCGATACGGTCGCAGCGCTGGCGCATGCCGGTGTGAAGGACGAATTCACTTTCGTTTCCACGGCCGGCGGGGCTTTCCTGGAGTGGATGGAAGGCAAGCCCTTGCCCGGCGTTGCCGCACTGTCGGCTTAGGAGCACGCGGATATGACCGAGATCGTCGAGCCCAGCCACGGTCCAATCGCGATCACCGAAGGCGAATGGTCGGGGTGGTCCACCTGGAAATCTGACGCGTTCGAGCAGACGGCGGGACCGTTCTACGAAAAGCAGGACACGAACGGCGACTGGATTTGTGCCTTCGTCGCCGAGCAACGTCACATGAATGGTGCAGGCTTCATGCACGGCGGTTGCCTGATGACCTTTGCAGATGCTGCGCTGTTCACCATCGCCCGCAACGAGATGCGTGACAGCTACGGCGTGACGATGAACCTTGCAGGCGATTTCCTGGCCGCGGGCAAGGCCGGACAGCGCATCGAGGGCAGGGGGGAAGTGACGCGCGGCGGCGGTAAAACCGTGTTCGTACGCGGCATAGTGACGGGCGATGGAACGCCGCTGCTCAGCTTTTCCGGCATTATCCGCAAAACCGGCAAGCGAGCCGACAGGATTGGCGACTGATCACCGATATTCGGGATTTGGCGCATCGAACCGGCGCCCATCGTTCCACAGACCGACCGAATTCCCGTGGGCAGGAATGCCCCCAGCATCCTTGAGCATGCGTGCCATGTGCATCAGGTTCCAGGTCATGAACGTGGTGTTGCGACGGGTGAAGTCGTTGTCGAAGCCGACATATCCCTCACCATCTTCCCTGGCATCGCCATAGCTCGGCCCCGGTCCGGCTTCGCCTACCCAGCCGGCATCAGCTTGTGGAGGAATGGTGTAACCGACATGCTGTAGCGAGTAGAGCACGCCCATACCCACGTGCTTGATGCCGTCTTCATTGCCGGTCACGATGCAGCCACCGACCTTGCCATAGAAAACGTACTGGCCCTTCTCGTTGGTCTGACCCGAGTGGGCGTAGAGCCGCTCGATCAAGCGCTGGCAGACGCTGGATTTCTCGCCAAGCCAGATGGGCGTACCGACCACGAGAATATCGGCGGCCTTTACCTTCTCCCAGATATTCGGCCAATCATCTTGGTCGGCGCCGTGTTCGGTCATGTCGGGGAACACGCCCGGGGCGATGTTGTGATCGACCAAGCGAACTTGTTCGATCGCTACGCCATTCCGCGCGAGAATGGCTTCGGCAATACCGAGTAGCTTGTCGGTGTGCGAGCCTTCAGGGCTGAGCTTGAGGGTACAGTTGATTGTCAGCGCTTTCAGATCAGAGAAATCGGTCTGATCGCTGCTGGTATGCGGATCGTTCTTGTCGTTCGGCATGTCGTCTCCTTCGCTCAATACGAAATACGATCGGCTTGGCGATAAGTTACCGATCGGCTGTTGCAGGTGCGAAAGCGCCTTTGTATGTGCGGCGCATACGAATGCATGAACACAATCGAGTGACGGGGTTCCGAGATGACTTTCGATGAAATGAAGGCGCGTATCGCACAGGGCCGAGGCTTTATTGCAGCACTTGACCAGTCCGGCGGGTCGACCCCCAAGGCACTCAAGGGTTACGGCGTCGAAGACGGTGCGTGGACGAGCGAAGAAGAGATGTTCGGCCTGATCCACGAAATGCGTCAGCGCATTATCGAAGCCCCTTGCTTCGGCAACGGCAAGGTCATCGGCGCAATCCTTTTCGAAAAAACCATGGAGGGCGAAAGCGCCGGCAAGAGCGTTCCGGAACGCCTGAAAGAGCGCGGCATCGTGCCGTTTCTCAAGGTCGACAAGGGTCTCGAGGACGAACGCGACGGCGCCCAACTGATGAAGCCCAACCCCGGCCTTGAAGACATGTGCAACCGCGCGCGAGAACTGGGGGTATTCGGCACCAAGATGCGTAGCGTCATCAAGTCGGCGGACCCGGTCGGAATCAAGGCAGCCGTTCGCCAGCAGTTTGCCGAAGGCGCAAGGATCTTGAGCTGCGGTCTGATCCCGATGCTGGAACCGGAGTATGACATCACTGCGGCCGACCGCGCCGAGGGTGAGACAATCATGCTGGAGGCGATCGAGGAGGGTCTTGAGGCACTGCCCGCAGGTCAGCAGGTCATGTTGAAACTCTCGATCCCCAAGGAAGCCGGATTATATGCAACGCTCGCAAAACACCCCAAGGTGTTGCGCGTCGTCGCACTTTCGGGTGGTTATTCGACAGAAGACGCTTGCCGCGAACTTGCAAAGAATCCGGGAATGATCGCAAGTTTCAGCCGAGGCCTCTTGCAGGACCTGCGAGCCTCGCAAAGCGACGAGGAATTCGACGGCGCCTTGTCGAGTGCCATCGACCAGATCCACGCTGCCAGCGTCGCCTGATTCTCTGGCGTCAGCGCTGCTCGAATACGAAGCGATATTCGCCGACCGGGATTTCCCGGTCGGTCGTCTTTTCAGGTGTAGCCGAAACAAGCACGTACGTCCGCCCGAGTATCTCGTAAGGTTCGCCCAGGGTCAGAGGGGCTGTCTGCTTCCAGTGCGTGGCGGCGATCCGCGTCGACACAGTGAGCTTTCCGGCCCAAACGCAGCGCGCATTCATAGGGCAGCGGCTGTCTTCCGCGACGGCCAGGGGCGTCAGGATCGTATCGCCGGTCCAGACAGGCTGATTGATCCCGACTGCAGTGCCTCGCGAGGCCGCATCTCCGTTCGACATGGGTGTGTCCGGGATAATTGCGCAGGCAGATAGCGGCGCGAGGATGGCGGCAGCGAATAGGGCTTTCATACGACCCGATAAACGATCGTCACGCTTTCGGAGTTCTGAACGCGTGACGAAATGAGAGGATCGCATTACAGAACGCGGTCTATGACAGATTGCCAGCTTTACCTCATTTCGCCGCTCGATGTTTCGGGTGATTTCCCCCAGCGACTGGAACGAGCGCTCGATGCGGGAACCGGGATTGCGACCGCGTTCCAGTTTCGCGTGAAGGGCATCGACCAGCACGAAGCCGCGAAGCTGGCGGAGCCCCTGCAGGCGATCTGCGCTGCACGTGACGTGGCCTTCATCGTGAACGACGATGTTGCTTTGGCAAAGCGGCTGAACGCGGATGGCGTGCATCTGGGGCAGGGCGACGGAGAACCGAAAGAGGCCAGGGAAGAACTTGGCCGCGACATCCAGATCGGGGTTACCTGTCACGCATCGAAGCATCTGGCGATGGAAGCCGGTGAGGCCGGCGCGGATTACGTCGCGTTCGGTGCATTCTTCGACAGCACGACGAAGGCGAGCGAGCACCGTCCTGATCTGGAAATTCTCGAATGGTGGAGCACGCTGTTCGAAATCCCGTGCGTCGCCATTGGTGGCATAACGCCCGAAAACTGCAAGCCGCTGATCGACGCAGGGGCCGATTTCCTCGCTATCTCAGGTTCGGTCTGGAACGGCGACGAAGTCGCGGCGATCAAAGCCTTTGCGGAGCAAATCGGGACGGCATGAGTTTGCTATCCTGAAGGGGCGGGCCACGTCCCGGTTCAGGAGACTTCCCCCGTGCGTTCAATGATTTTCGTCGCTGTGTCCTCACTCGCTCTGGCCGGGTGTGGCATGCAGGGGCAGGACAACGACAGCGAAACCGACACAGCTGTTGCTGCGAAAGGTAGCACAGATCTAGGTTACGACACCTATGGCGCTGACAATCTGGCCGACACGATGGCGTCGAACGACGATGCGCATCTCAACGGCTCCGATGCCGATCGTAACGCGGTTGCCGTTGCAGAAGAAGAACGCCCCATCATGCAGGCTCAGGTGGTTCTCGATCGGGTTGGCTTTGGTCCTGGCGTGATCGACGGAAAGATGGGCATGAGCACGGAGAATGCCTTGCGTGGTTTTCAGGAGGCCAATGACCTCGAAACCACCGGCGAGCTCGACGATCCGACCAGGGCTGCCCTCTCGAAATGGGAAAAGATTCCCGCGACACGCGTGGTGACCATTCCTTCCAACTGGTCGAGCGCGCAGTATTCCGAAATTCCCGACGATCCCGCCGATTTGGCGAAGCTGAAGAAGCTGGGATATACATCGCTGGATGAGCGATTGGCCGAGCGGTTCCATACCACTGTGGATGTTCTCAAGCAGTTGAACCCGAAGGTCGGCACCTCACGCACGCAAGGGGCGGCTCAACCACGTTCGGTCGCGTCCGGCTCGCCAGAGACGCCTCAGTCCCAGGACTATTTTACTGCGGGACAGGAAATCCGTGTGCCGAACATCGGGGCAGATCGAATCAAGCCCGGATCGGTAAACAATAGCGATTGGCAAAAGACGCTGGCCTCCCTGGGCGTAGGGTCAGAGCAGCCAGAAGTGGGCCGCATCGTAGTGAGCAAGGCGGGAAAGACGCTGAAGGCCTATCAAGGCGACAAGCTGGTCGCCTTGTTCACCGTCAGTTCCGGGTCGAGCCAGTACCCGCTGCCGCTGGGAGAATGGGACATCGTCGGCGAAGCCTACAACCCGACATATAGTTACGACCCCGAGGTGCTGGGCAAGAACGGGTCAGACGATGGTACACACGAATTTGCGCCGGGCCCGAATTCACCCGTGGGCGTGGTGTGGATCGATCTCAGCAAGGATCACTATGGCATCCATGGAACGCCCGACCCCGAAACTATCGGCCGTGCGCAGAGCAGTGGCTGTGTCCGCCTGACCAATTGGGACGCTGCGCGGCTT
Source organism: Qipengyuania sp. NPDC077410 (assembly GCF_044543405.1). Classification (NCBI taxonomy): domain Bacteria; kingdom Pseudomonadati; phylum Pseudomonadota; class Alphaproteobacteria; order Sphingomonadales; family Erythrobacteraceae; genus Qipengyuania; species Qipengyuania sp. NPDC077410. Next base: position 952,983 of record NZ_JBITWB010000002.1, read on the forward strand.
GCAGGTATGGTCTCGCAATCAACTCAAGTGATTTTCGAAGCGTAAGCCGCTAGTCTCGTCTGATGAAGATCGTCGACCGGATTTTGACCATTGTGATCACCGCCACACTGACCAGCGCAGTATGGATCGTGGCGGGTGGCAGCCTCATCGAAAATGCCAACAGTTCCAGCCAGATCAAGGTGACCCGGCCAGCGGCCGCTGCACCTAGCCCTTCGCCGAGTGAAACCGCGGGCGCCGAACCGCTGGATACTCCGGTGGCGGAATCGACTGTCACCGTACAGCCAAACCAGTTGCTGATTCCGGTGCAGAACATCCGCCCGAGCGATCTTAGCGATACCTATAGCGATTCGCGCGATGGCGGTTCGCGTCTTCACGAGGCGCTCGACATTATGGCCCCCAAGGGGACCAGCGTACTATCAGCGACGCCGGGCGTAATCGAACGGCTGTTTCAGTCCGATGCGGGCGGGAAGACGATTTATGTCCGCTCGGTCGATGGCGAGACGATCTATTACTATGCGCATCTCGATGATTATGCGCAGGGTCTGAAAGAAGGTCAGCGGGTCCGCCGTGGTCAGCGGATCGGAACGGTGGGAAGTTCTGGTAACGCCTCGGAAGATGCGCCGCATCTGCACTTCGCGATACTACAGACGACCAAAGACGCAGAATGGTGGGAACCGGCGACTGCGATCAATCCGTTTCCGCTACTAAGCAACAGGTGATCAGTTTTTCACCGGACCCGAACGATGGCAGCGCAGGCGCCCGAGTTTGCCATCGCTTCCGACCTCTTGAAGAATGCCGGAACCTAGCCGCATGAATTTCATGCCGCGCATGGGGCCCCGAGTGAAGGTCACTTGCTTACCTTCCATGAGATAGGTCCCGGCACTGTTGCCCGAGCGATAGCTTGAGCCGCCAATGATGGTAAAGTCGCGGGCATCCTGTTCGAGCCAGGCCGAACCGGCGGCATCGCCCGGCAAGGCGCAGATATATTCGCCTTGGTCTAGCAGAGCCAAGCGGCCTTGCGCGGAAGCCGGTGCAGTCGTTGCAGTTGCAAGCGCGGCGAGCAGGATGAATCTGTTGGTCTGTTTCATGTCCGGTATCCGAATAACGATATAGCGATGTTCGCCCCGTTTTTCCACTCGCTTGCCCGCACGGGTTTGCTCGGCTAAGGCGCGCGGCATAGTCCCGCCTGTGGGCGGACATGCTCTTTTATAAGTTGAAGGTAGCTTCCCATGAAGATCAGCGGCGTGGACATTCGTCCGGGCAATATCATCGAGTACGAAGGCGGCATCTGGAAAGTCGCCAAGATCCAGCACACGCAGCCTGGCAAGGGTGGCGCCTACATGCAGGTCGAAATGAAAAACCTGCAGGATGGCCGCAAGACCAATGTGCGCTTCCGCAGCGCCGACACGGTCGAAAAAGTCCGCCTCGATACCAAGGACTACCAGTTCCTCTATGAAGATGGCGACATGCTGGTCTTCATGGATCAGGAAAGCTACGAACAGATCAACCTGCCGAGCGACCTGTTGGGCGATGCGCGCCCCTTCCTGCAGGACGGCATGCAGGTGAAGCTCGAACTGTGGGAAGAAAAGCCCATCTCGGTCGAGCTGCCGGCGCAGATCGAAGCCGAGATCGTCGAGGCCGACGCCGTGGTGAAGGGGCAAACCGCTTCGTCGAGCTACAAGCCGGCCGTGTTGGATAATGGTGTACGCATCATGGTCCCGCCGCATATCGAAAGCGGAACGCGGATCATCGTCGACGTTTATGAACAAAGCTACGTCGGCAAAGCCGGATAGGCAATATTTCGCCGTCCAGTCCCTGAATACCGACGGCACAAAGTTCGACCGAAGTTGAGATCGGGCAAACCGATCTCGTAGCCGGTTCCACCGAAGTGCTGACCGAATAAGAGAGTTCCCATGGCCGTTTTATCGGGTGTCATCCGCGTAATGGAAAAGGCAGCGCGCAAGGCGGGTGGCCGCCTGCGTCGCGACTTCGGAGAGGTCGAGCACCTTCAGGTCAGCCATAAGGGGCCGGCAGACTTCGTATCGAAGGCGGATCGGATCGCCGAACGCACCATCTACGACGAACTTCTCGCCGCACGGCCGGATTGGGGATTCGTGCTGGAAGAAGCCGGTGTGATCGAAGGGGACGAGAACAAGCCCCGGTGGATTGTCGATCCGCTCGACGGCACCAGCAACTTCCTGCATGGCATTCCGCATTTCGCTATCAGCATCGCCGTCCAGGAACCGAAGCTCGGCGGTGGAGGCTGGGGCGATGTCACGGCTGCAGTCGTCTACAACCCCGTCACCGACGAAACCTTCTGGGCCGAAAAGAGCCGCGGCGCCTGGCTGCATGATGGACGGTTACGGGTGTCTGCGCGTCGCAGTCTTTCCGAAGCCCTGATCGCGACCGGCATCCCCTTTCAAGGTCATGGCAACTTCGGCGAATGGACCAAGATCTTCGGCGCGATCGGTCCTCAGGTTGCAGGTATCCGGCGCTACGGCGCGGCATCGCTTGACCTCGCATGGCTCGCGGCCGGCCGCTTCGACGGCTTCTGGGAAAGCGATCTCAACGACTGGGATACTGCCGCTGGTTGCCTTATCGTTCGTGAAGCAGGCGGCTTCGTTTCCGATTTTCGTGGCCGGTCGGAGCCCATCCATGCGGCTCAGGTTCTCGCCGCTAATGACACATTGCATTCCAAGCTGCACAAGCTCCTCGTAAACGCTCTCAAGGCTTAGAATCACAGGGCGAGCAAGGCGGGGAACCAACCCTGCTAGGCAACGTCTCTTGAGTAACGAAACTCAAGAGGTCGCACATGTTGAAAGTGTTGGGTGTTGCCATGGTTTTTGCAGTGTGTCCCGCACCTGCAATGGCGCAACCTGCCGCTTCGGGAATGCCACGCGGGCCTGCGTTGCATCCTCACGATTTCAATCTGGCCGACTTGGCATCACCCGCCTCGCTGAATCAAGTCAAAGTCACGCCGATGCAGCCCGTTCTGCCTCGCAATGTGGATCTACGCGATTTCAATCCGCCAGCGGTGCAAGTTGAGCTGGCAGACCGCGGGCCGGTACTTTCCGTCGGGGCAATCGGAGCCAGGTTCAAAGATGCCCCGCGACTTGCCCACATCGCCATCGGTATGGATTTCTGATCAGCAATTGTAACGCGGCGCTTGAACAGGCTGCAACTGCAAGCTATCCGCCGCGCTCCCGACCCAGTGCCCCTGTGGCGGAATTGGTAGACGCGCTCGACTCAAAATCGAGTTTCTTCTGAAGTGCCGGTTCGAGTCCGGCCAGGGGTACCAAACTATTCCTTGCTACTCAGAGGATAGTTTGGAAGGCAGGTTATTGGATGATCGGGGTTCCTTCCTACCACGCAATTGCTGCATTGGCCGTGACGACCGCGATGTTCGTGGCTTTCGCGCGTGGCCGGATGTCGGTCGAGATCATCTCTTTGCTCACGATCGCGGTAATCGCGGTTGGACTGTATTTCTTTCCTCTACCTGACACGCAACCTATCGATGGTCTCGGCTTGGCATTTTCCGGCTTCGGCCATTACGCCCTGATTACCATCTGTGCGCTCATGATCATGGGGAGAGGGTTGGTTGTTACCGGCGCTCTCGAACCTGCCGCCAGGTTTCTGGAGCGGCTGTTCAAGGTCAATCTACAACTCGGCCTGCTGTTCTCGCTCGTCGTCACATTCCTGCTGTCGATGGGCATCAATAACACTCCTGTGCTTGTGCTCCTGATGCCGATCTTTGTTCACCTCGCCATGCGGGGTGCGATGGCTGCGTCGAAAACGCTCATCCCACTCAATGCAGCATCGCTTATAGGCGGAATGGCGACGACGATCGGTACATCGACCAACATCCTGGTCGTATCGATCGCGGTGGATCTCGGCATGCCGGAAATGGGTGTCTTCCATTTCACCCCGATCGTGCTGATCGCCGCTGTGGTTGCGCTGCCATTCATATGGATTGTTATGCCGCGCATGCTGGGCGACAACCGTATCGAGACGGTTCATGCCCAGCGCCTGTTCGAAGCCAGACTTCGTGTGACTGAAAATTCCGTGCTCAATGGCCGCGAGCTATCCGAACTGAGTACTCGCTTGCCGGCGGGGATCGAGTTCCACGACGTTCCAGTGGGCCTGCTTCGCCCCCAGCACCGCCTCCGCATGACCGGCACGCACGAAGCGATCGAAGAAGCGATGGCAACCTTGCGCGGAGATGCTGCGCCAAGCTGGGTGATCGATCGTATCCGCCGCAGGTCGGATGAAACCGGGACCGACATCGCCGTGGGCGAAATGATCGTCACGGCGGATTCGCGGCTCATCGGTCGGACGCTTCCGAGCTCGGGTATTGCCGATCTCTATGGGGTCGCGGTCATCGGCACTCATCGCCCTGATCGTCTGGTGGGTGAAAAGGAGCAGTTCTCAGAAGGCGGCGATCTTCGTTTTGCCGAAGGGGACGTGCTGCTGGTCATGGGGCTGGCCGACGACATGCAGCATTTCGCGCGGTCGGACAGTCTGCTCCAGCTCGAGGGGATGCGAGAACTGCCGCGTCGTTCGAAGGCAGTGCTCGCCGCGGGGATAATGGGTGGGTCGATCACGCTGGCGTCGATCGGGCTTGTTCCAATTGCCATTGCATCGCTGGCGGGCGCGATACTCATGTTCGTTACCGGCTGCGTGAAGTTTGATCGGGTGGGGCGCGGGCTATCAGGTAGCGTAATCGTTCTAGTGGCGGCCAGTATTGCGTTGGGCAGGATCATTCTCGAGAGTGGTGCAGCCGACTGGATCGGCGGGGTCATGGCGGCGGGGCTCGATTACCTTTCCCCGGGGGCGGCGCTGGCCGCCATCATGCTGGCAATGACGTTCCTGACCAATTTTGCGTCGAATGCCACGGCGGCCACCGTGGGCACTCCAATAGCTTTTGCTATCGCCAGCAAGCTGGATCTTCCGCCCGAACCCTTGGTGCTGGCTGTGCTGTTCGGGTGCAATTTGTGTTATGCGACGCCTATCGCGTATCAGACCAATATGTTGATCATGGCCGAGGGATCTTATGAATTCAGAGATTACGTGCGCACGGGGGTGCCGCTAGTCCTCATCATGGTTACCGTATTGTCGCTCGCGCTTGTCGTGACCTACGGCCTGTAGAGCGCCCGCTGACCGTTGGTCTTCGGTAATCGTCACTGGACCGGATCAATTGCACTACAGCCCGCGAAACGCGCGCGAGCAAATCGATTGGGGAGAATAAAGGGTATGTCGAAATCAATTTCCACCGGCCTTGCTGCAATTGCAGTGATGCTCGCTTCGCCAGTGAGCGCAAATGATCTGAGAGCAGATCTTGAAGGCGACATGCCCGAACTGATGGAGCTTTACCGGGATCTTCACGCCAACCCGGAACTGAGTTTCGAAGAGCATGAAACAGCGGCCAAGCTGGCCAAGCGTATGCGCGCACTGGGTTTCGAGGTTACCGAGAACGTCGGGAAAACGGGTGTCGTATCGGTAATGAAGAACGGCGAAGGCCCGACTGTCCTCTTACGCGCGGACATGGATGGTCTTCCCGTGGTCGAACAGACGGGTCTGCCGTTTGCTTCCAAAGTAACGGCAACTCCAGCAAGCGGAGTGACCACAGGGGTCATGCATGCGTGTGGGCATGACACGCATATGGCGGGTTTTATCGGCGCTGCGCAGCTGCTGGTGAAGCATAAGGATGAGTGGCAGGGTACTCTCGTCATGGTGTTGCAGCCGGCAGAAGAGATCGGACTTGGCGCGCTCGCGATGATCGAAGACGGCCTGTACACGCGCTTTCCGAAACCTGATTATGCGCTGGCATTCCATGACGCCGCAGCACCTGCCCCTGCCGGCATGATCGGTTATACTCCCGGTTACGCCCTGGCCAATGTGGATAGTGTCGACATCGACGTGAAGGGCGTGGGGGGGCACGGCGCCTATCCGCATACAACGAAGGATCCGATTGTGCTGGCCAGCGCGATTGTCATGAAGTTGCAGACTGTGGTCAGCCGTGACTCTTCACCGCTGGACCCGGCCGTGATCACGGTCGGAAGCTTTCATTCGGGCGCAAAGCACAACATCATAAGTGACGAAGCCAAATTGCAACTGACCGTGCGTAGTTATTCCGATGAAAGCCGTCAGTTGTTGCTGGATGGCATCCGCCGGGTCGCGCGAGGGGAGGCCATTGCAGCCGGTGTGCCTGAGGAATTGATGCCGGAAGTGACCGTGGAAGATCCCTACACCCCCTCCACTTTCAATGATCCCGAGTTCACTGCCGTAGTGGCAAGCAAGTTCACACAAAGGTTCGGCGAAGACCGCGTCATGGAATGGCCCGCAGTCATGGGAGGCGAAGATTTCAGCCAGTTTCGGCGCGCTGCCCCGGAAGATGTCGATTCGATGATCTTCTGGATTAGCGGAACGACCCAGTCGATGCTCGATGCGCTGGAGAGCGAGGGAAAGCCGCTTCCTTCTTTACATTCGCCATTCTGGGCCCCTGACGCTGAGAAAGTGATCGAAACCGGGGCCGAGGCCTTGGCCAGCGCCGCGATCGAACTGATGCCGCGCGCAGGCGCCTGATTTACCCAAAAGTGTGGCCGCCGGAGCGTTGGGGCGCTCCGACGGCCGTATTCTCCTCCCCAGGAGAAAGCGTGTCAGTCTTTAGCCGTCTGAAGGAACATAGGTCCCCAGCCGGTGATGCAGGGCGTTGATCTTCGCCAATTCTTCCCGGTCTTCAGTCTGGCGGGCGTAATGCGTCAGGGCAGTACGCAGGAGGCGAAAATCTGCGGTGGAGAACAGCGCGCGGGCGCGGCCGGGCTCGGTCTTGGGAGTGTCGTCTGTCATGGTCGTCATCCTCTCTCTCCTTACGCTGCAGCGAACTGGTTCATTGTGTTGTCTTCGCCGCCAGCCTTGAGGGCTGCTTCACCGGCAAAGTACTCCTTGTGATCGTCCCCGATGTCGGAGCCGGCCATATTCTGGTGTTTCACACAAGCGATACCCTGGCGGATTTCCTCACGTTGCACGTTCTTGACGTAACCGAGCATCGCCTGTTCACCGAAGTATTCGCGAGCGAGGTTATCAGTGCTGAGAGCCGCTGTGTGATAGGTCGGCAGTGTGATGAGGTGGTGGAAAATACCTGCACGCTTCGCGGCATCTGCCTGGAAGGTGCGTATCTTCTCGTCTGCTTCAGCCGCGAGCTCGGTGCCGTCGTAATCTACACTCATCAGTTTGGCGCGATCGAACGCCGAAACGTCCTTTCCAGCTTCTGCCCACGCATCGTAGACCTGCTGACGGAAATTCAGTGTCCAATTGAAGCTGGGCGAATTGTTATAAACCAGCTTGGCGTTAGGAACGACCTCGCGGACACGATCCACCATACCAGCAATCTGCTCGACATGCGGCTTTTCCGTTTCGATCCATAACAGGTCGGCCCCGTTCTGAAGCGCCGTGATGCAATCGAGCACGCAGCGATCCTCACCCGTGCCCGACAGGAATCGGTACAGGTTCGAGGGCAGGCGTTTGGGCGCCAATAGCTTGCCGTCGCGGCTGATGAAGACCTGGCCATTGGTAATGCTTGCCGGATCGACCTCGTCGCAATCGAGAAAGCTGTTGTACTGATCGCCAATGTCGCCGGGTTCGGTCGAATAGGCGATTTGCTTGGTCAGACCGGCACCGAGGCTGTCCGTACGGGCGACAATGATGCCATCGGGAACGCCGAGTTCCAGAAATGCGTAGCGAATGGCGCGGATTTTCTGAAGGAAATCCTCGTGCGGCACAGTCACCTTGCCGTCCTGGTGGCCACACTGTTTTTCATCCGAAACCTGATTTTCGATCTGGAGAGCGCAGGCACCGGCCTCGATCATCTTCTTCGCAAGAAGGTAGGTTGCCTCGGCATTGCCGAACCCCGCGTCGATATCGGCGATGATCGGGACGACATGCGTCTGATGCTCGTCGATCGCTTTCAGAAGGCGATGGGTGTTGACCGCATCTCCTGCTTCCTTCGCCGCGTCGAGTTCGCGGAACAGACCGCCGAGTTCGCGTGCATCCGCCTGTTTCAAGAAGGTGTAGAGTTCTTCGATCAGCGCAGGGACGCTGGTCTTTTCGTGCATCGATTGATCTGGAAGCGGTCCGAATTCGCTACGCAGCGCGGCGACCATCCACCCGGACAGGTAGAGGTAACGGCGTTTAGTGCTGCCGAAGTGCTTCTTGATCGAAATCATCTTCTGCTGAGCGATGAAGCCGTGCCACGTGCCGAGCGACTGCGTGTAGTTCGCAGGATCCTGATCATACGCATCCATGTCTTCGCGCATGATCCGCGCAGTGTAGCGCGCAATGTCGAGCCCGGTGCGGAAACGGTTTTGAACGACCATGCGCGCAGCGCTTTGAGCATCGATCGCAGCCCATGGCGCACCGTTTGCTGCGATGGTTTCGTTCATTTCATTGATCCGGGCCGAGTAGGTCACGGGAGTGCTCCTTGTCGCTATAGGCTTGATCGCCTGTCGATGCTTCTGGCTGGCCGTAGCGGTGAACGATAGGGAAATTTACAGAATAACTTGTCATATCGCGCCGTGGATCGCTAGTCTGTATGTAAATATGTGAAGAAAGTTACAGATGGTTGAAGCAGCTCTTTTCGCCGGTCCCGCCCTTCGCAGGCTTCGCAAGCGGGAAAGCCTGACCCAAGCCGCAGCCGCCGCACGCCTGGGCATTTCCCCTAGCTACCTGAACTTGATCGAGCGCAACCAGCGCCCGATCAGCGCGCGCGTTATGGTGCAACTGGTCGAGCAATTCGACTTCGACCCAAGGTCACTTCGCGAAGATGAAGCTATTGGCGGAATCGAAGGACTGGCTCGCCGCCTTGCCGATGAACGTTTCGCCGATCTAGGAATAGACCGGGAAGAGGCGCATGAATTCCTCGCCTCGGCCCCTCAAGTCGCTGCCGCTTTCGCTCGCCTGTACGACAGCGCAGGACCGATCGGATCAGTCGCGAACGATCCTCTGGCAGCATCGCGACGCGAGGTGGAGCGGTGGCGCAATCATTTTTCAGACCTCGATACGGCGGCAGAGGAGCTGGCGGATGAACTGCGCTTGTCGCGGGGGGATATCGGTGTGGCTCTCACCGAACGTTTGCGCGAGCGCCATCAGCTTTCTGTCAGGATCCTACCCCGCGATGTGATGCCCGACAGCCTCCGCCGCCTCGATCTCCACGCACGGCAGGTTCAGCTGTCGGAAATGCTGAGTATTCCTTCCCGAAACTTTCAGCTCGCTCTGCAAATCGCCAATCTTGAATTTGCCGATTTGGTCGACTCCGTTGCCAAGGGTGCCAAGTTTGAAGAGGAAACCGCACGTGCGTTGTTCGCGCGCCATCTCAACGGGTACTTCGCCGCAGCTTTGCTGATGCCCTACAGTCGGTTCCTGCGCGCTTGCGAGGCGACCGGATATGACCTTACTCTTCTTGAAAGGCGCTTTGGCGTCAGCTTCGAGCAGCTCGCCCATCGGCTGACCACGCTTCAGCGGGTTGGGCAACGTGGCCTGCCTTTCTTCATGGTGCGGCTCGACCGTGCTGGGCAGTTTTCCAAGACCTTTGCGGGGGCCAGTACTGCGCGCTTCATCGATTCTGCCGTAAGCTGCCCCCTGTGGCATGCGCATCGGGCTTTCAATCGAGCGGGCGAATTGCAAGTCCAGCTGGTGGCCCCCGATAATACCGGTGACCGTGATGGTGGCTGGCTGACCATGGCCCGAACGGTTGAGGGAAGCGGAGCGCCCGGCGATGCACAATTTGTCGTTGCGATCGGGGTGGAGGCTGTACTGGCCGAAGACCTGGCGCAAGCTCGCGGAGTTTCGCTGCGGTCCGATAATGCACAGCCCATTGGCCCGGGTTGCGCTGCATGCCATCGCATCCGCTGCAGTCAGCGCTCGCTTCCTCCCGTTGGGCGCAAGCTTATCTTCGACAGATCGAGGCGAGGTATCACACCATTCGAGCTAGAAGACGTTAACCAATAATCGTTCGCCTCGGCGGAACTCAGGCCCGAGAGGGCGCGTTTTCGGTGCATAGATAGATCTGAGGGAAATATGGCTATGACCGAAGAACGCATTACGGAAACCACCGATTCAGCCGGCAATACCCATACCACGCATACGGTTGTATCCGACGGGGCCAATCGCAGCAGTGGCACGAATTGGGCCATTATCCTGTTAGTGCTAGTCGTGGCGATCGTCGGCATTTTCTTCCTGTCGCAAATGAATAACGCCGAGGTCGCAAAGGACAATGCGATTGCCGGTGCTGCCGATCAGGTCGGTAATGCCGCTGGGCAAGTGGGGGAAGCTGCGCAAAATGCCGGAAATGCGGTTGAGGACGCGGTGGCTAACTGAAGCCATTTCAGTGCGCTTGATAGCGCCACGCTTATTGCCAGTGTAAAATTTACCGACGGTTCACTCTATGTTTGCTAGTCAGGAATTCCGACACTAGCCAATTGCGAGCCGGCCCCGGATGATCCGCCTGTTCAAACACTACATTTCATACAATGTTGTGTTGCTATCAGTAATAGATCTGGTTTTGCTCTTCATAGCAGGCGAAGGTGCATGGCGGCTGCGCGTAACGCAGATATCTGTCGATGCCGGGCTGCTCGCAGAGCGCATTCCGGAACTGGTAGGCTTTGCCGGTGTGGTATGGCTGGCCATGATTGCGGTCGGGACCTACGGCCCGGAAGCGCTACGCTCCATACGCTTTGCCACTGCACGTTTGCTCGTCGCCGTCAGCCTTGGCGTGCTCGCGATCGCGTTGATGAACTTCGTTCTGCCAGGGTCGGCACTTTGGCGCTCGGTCCTGTTGTATGCCATGGGCATCGCTATACTGCTGCTTGTTGCCAATCGCATATTGGCTGGCCGCATGTTGGGTGCCGACGCTTTCCGTCGAACGATCCTCGTGCTGGGTTCGGGCAAGCGAGCGGAACGGCTGCTGCGCCTCTCGCAGAGGCAGGACAGCGGGTTTGCTGTTGGTGCATTCGTGGCAATGGGCGATAGCGCCAGCACGATCGAAACCGCGGTCCCGCGTGAATCCATATCCGATCTCGGAAAATTCATTCGTCGGGTCGGTGCGACCGAAGTAGTGCTCGCGCTGGAAGAGCGGCGCAATTCCCTGCCGCTCAAGGACTTGTTGCGGGTCAAGACCAACGGTGTCTACGTAAACGATTTCTCGAGCTTTCTCGAACGAGAACTGGGCCGCGTCGACCTGGACACGCTTAATCCAAGTTGGCTGATTTTCTCGGATGGATTCTCCGCTGGCCAGAGGCTTTCCAGCATTGGGAAGCGCTTTTTCGACATCGTCGTCAGCCTGATGATACTTACGATCGGCGTTCCCTTGATCGCTATCTTTTCCGTTCTGATAAAACTTGAAACGAAGGGGCCTGCGTTTTTTCGCCAGACCCGTGTCGGTCTTTACGGCCAGAATTTCACACTCGTTAAATTGCGTTCGATGCGTACCGATGCGGAAGCGGCAGGGGCGAAGTGGGCCGAGAAGGATGATTCACGCATAACCCGCATCGGACGTCTCATCCGCAAGGTTCGCATCGATGAACTGCCGCAGGTATGGAGTGTGCTCAAAGGGGAGATGAGCTTCGTCGGGCCTCGGCCCGAAGTGCCCGCATTCGTAAGCGATCTGGAACGTGAGCTTCCCTATTACGCCGAACGACATGTTGTAAAACCTGGGATAACCGGGTGGGCGCAGATCAATTATCCTTACGGTGCAAGCATCGAAGATGCGCGGCATAAGCTTGAATACGATCTCTACTACGCCAAGAACTACACGCCTTTTCTCGATCTCCTCATCCTCTTGCAGACAGCTCGTGTAATCCTGTGGCCGGATGGCGCCAGATGACCACCTGGATCGCAAGTCTGGCCTATGTCGGATATACGGTGGGCGCGATAAGCTGCGCTCTCTCGGCGCTGTGGATTGGCAGCAGGGGCGATGCACGCCGAACTGATCGCACACCCGCTGTCGTGGCCTTGGCGTTGACTGCCAACTGGTGCTTTGCAGCAGCAAGCTTTGGACCAACTCGGCCGATCGTGGAATTGAGCGAGGTCGCGCGTAATCTGGCGTGGCTGTTCATGTTATACCGGCTTTTCGCCAATGATGGCCGCGATGAAACGCTGCGATTGGTGCGCCCGACAGCAATCGCGCTCGTACTCGTCGAAATTTTGCAAATAGCATTGCTCTTGATCGCTCGACAGAATGTGCCCGGCACTGACCTTGTTGCGATCTTCGACACCGCGTCCCTGTTTCGCATTCTGGTTTGCGTTGGCGCGTTGGTATTGCTCCATAATCTCTATGTTGGCGCCGCAATATCCTCTCGGCAAATCCTGCGCTGGAATGTGGCGTCACTCGCGTGGTTTTGGGTTTTCGATCTCAACTATTTCACGATCGCTTATGTGACGGGCGCTGTGCCACTCGAACTGGATGCACTCCGCGGATTGGCCGCTGCAATTTGTGCAGTTCCCTTTGCGATGGGGTTCAATCGCAATGCATCCGGCTTGGAATTCCGACCATCACGGGCAGTCACCTTCCGGTTTCTCTCTCTCATGGTGATCGCTGCCTATCTGATCGTGATGGTCGCGCTTGCACGATCTTTCGATATTTTTACGGGCGATCTCGCCCGTATGACGCAAGTGGGGCTCATTATAGCAGCCGGCGCACTCGCACTGATCTGGCTGCCGTCTGCCCGGCTGCGTGGATGGTTGAGAGTGACCGCGGTCAAGCATCTGTTCAAGCATCGGTACGATTATCGCACAGAGTGGATCAGGTTCACGCATACGATTGGTGCGACCGGCGTCGATAATTCGACACTGCAAGAGCGTTTGATCAAGGCTCTTGCAGACATCACCGACAGTCAAGCCGGCATTCTGCTCACCCCGGATGATGACGGTACACTACAACTTGCCGCGAACTGGCAATGGTCCGAGATCAAGCTGCCGGTACAAGCTGCTCCTGCCGAGCTTGGTGAACTTCTCGAACGAAATGAGCTGATTGTCGCGCTGGATGAGCTGCGCGAAAATGTCGACCATTGTGGCGAACAGGTTCTGATACCGGAGTGGTTGCGCGAGGATAGGCAAGCTTGGGCAATCGTCCCACTGCTCCATTTCGATCGCCTCGTTGGACTCGCGATATTGTCCCGACCATTGGTAGAGCGAAAGCTCGACTGGGAGGATTTCGATCTGCTCAAGGTCGTGGGCCGGCAGCTTGCCAGCTATCTTGCCGAACAATCCGGTCAGGCTGCATTGCTGGAGGCGGGGAGGTTCGACGAATTCAACCGACGCATTGCTTTCGTCATGCACGACATCAAGAATTTATCGAGCCAGATGGCGCTGCTTTTGCGAAACGCCGAAAAACACGCCGAAAATCCTGAATTCCGAAAAGATATGCTCGTCACCTTGCGGAGTAGTGCGGACAAACTCAATGCGTTGCTCGCCAGGTTGGGGAAATACACCCGACCCGAAACCGGCGCGAGCGAGGTTCTGGAACTTTCCAAAACTGTAGAGCGGCTCGCCGATCAATTCGGGCAGATCCATCCCGTAACAGTACTTCGGTCGGAAACCGCTAGGGTCGAAGGTAATTCGAAGGCTCTGGAGCAGGCTCTCAACCACCTGATCCAGAATGCGATCGAGGCCAGTGATACCGATGCCCCGATCATGCTGGCTGCATACTCCGATGGAATCGCGGGCTTGATCCTTATTGCAGACAACGGTCACGGTATGTCGCCAAATTTTCTCCGCAGCGGCCTTTTCAAGCCGTTCGTTTCGTCAAAAGCCGGGGGCTTCGGAATTGGTGCCTTCGAAGCACGCGAACTTGTTCGTGCCATGGGAGGCCGATTGGATGTGGAATCCCGCGAGGGCCTAGGCACGCGCTTTACAATAAGTCTGCCGCTTCTTTCTGCGGCGAAATTATTCGATCGCGCCGATGTTCGCGAACGCGAGGTGGCATGATGGCGCAGTCCAAGCCCAAACTTCTGATCGTCGAGGACGATGAAGGACTTCAGGCCCAACTCAAATGGGCATACGAAGATTTCGATGTTGTCATTGTCGGTACGCGCGAAGCGGCGATCGACGCGCTGAGGACGGAAGAGCCAGCAGTAGTGACTCTCGATCTCGGGTTGCCGCCGGATGCAGACGGCACAAGCGAGGGCTTTGCCGTCCTCGAGGCGATCATGGCGTTGAAGCCGGACACTAAAGTCATCGTTGCGTCGGGGCATGGGGCGCGTGAAAGCGCTCTGCGCGCTGTCGATCGAGGGGCTTATGACTTCTATCAGAAGCCCGTAGACATCGACACGCTGGGGCTGATCGTCCAGCGCGCATACCGCTTGTATCAGCTTGAGACCGAGAACCGGCGACTGGCTCAACAGGTTGGCGAAGACCGGACGGTACTGGGGGCTATGGTTACTGCAGCCCCGGAGATGGCCAAAGTCGCACGGACGATAGAGCGGGTCGCACCCACCAATGTTTCGGTCATGCTCCTTGGCGCCAGTGGTACGGGCAAAGAGCTTCTGGCGAGGGGCGTGCATGATTGCAGCGAGCGCCGACATGGCGCGTTCGTCGCAATCAATTGCGCCGCCATCCCGGAAACCCTTTTGGAAAGCGAGTTGTTCGGCCATGAAAAGGGCGCGTTCACCGGGGCAGTCAAGACCACTGAAGGCAAGATCGAGCTTGCTCACGGTGGCACGCTGTTCCTCGACGAGGTCGGCGATATCCCGCTGCCTCTTCAGGTGAAGTTGTTACGGTTTCTGCAGGAGCGGAACATCGAACGTCTTGGTGGTCGAAAAACGATCCCCGTCGACACGAGGATCGTGTGTGCCACCCACCAGAACCTTGAAACCATGATTTCGGATGGAACATTCCGAGAAGACTTGTTCTACCGCCTTGCGGAGATGGTGATCAAGGTGCCCACGCTTGCAGAGCGGACGGGCGATGCCATCCTGCTGGCCAAATATTTCCTGGCCCGGTTTGCCGACGAGATGAACCTCAAGGTCAAGGGCTTTGCGCCGGATGCACTTGCGGCAATCGACAATTGGAGCTGGCCTGGAAACGTCCGCGAGCTCGAGAACCGCGTTAAGCGGGCGGTGATCATGGCCGATGCCAAATTGGTATCAGTCGAGGATCTGGATCTGGACCAGGCCGGTAATGATGGCGCAGACATCACCCTCAATATCAAAGCCGCGCGCGAGCAGGCGGATCGTCGGCTGATCCGGCAAGCGCTCGCGCGGAGCGAGGGGAATATTTCCAGCACCGCAAAGTTGCTCGGTATCAGCCGCCCGACGCTGTACGACCTGCTCAAGCAGTATGACCTGCAGACTTAGCCTCAGGGCTTTCTCGCTGTTAGCGTTGACCTGTCTTGAGCTGGGAGCTTGCGGGCAACCGCAGGATACCCAGTCAGAGGTCGATAAAGCGCGGGTGGAATTGGCCAACGGCAACCCTGGCATCGCCAGAATTCACCTCGACCATGCGCTCGCTGCCGGTGTTCCCCGGCGAGAGGTTTCGCTCGACTTTGCGGAAGCTGCATTGGGGGAAGGAGACTTCGCGGGCGCGCGAAACTGGCTTGAAGGGGAGGATTTTCCCGCAGGGGCCGCCGCAGAGCGCCATTTGCTGCTGGGACGCATCGAGATGGCCGAGGGCAATTTAGCCGCGGCAGCGCGAGCATTCGACAGTTCCTACGAGGCAGACCCGGCGAATGCTGAACTTTGGGTCGAAATCGGGCGGCTGCGCTATCGTCGCGGCGAGCAGGTGCAGGCTTCACAGGCGGTAGAGCGCGCATTGGAACTGGATCCCGAGAACGGCGGAGCGCTACGATTTCGTGGCCAGCTGATCCGCGATGCCCGAGGTATGCGATCGGGCGTTCGCTTCCTGCGCGATGCCGTCGAGCGGCAGCCTGACGACGTTACTTTGCGCGTCGAGCTTGCGGCTACTCTTGGGGATGTGGGGGAAGCGGCAGAGGCGCTTCGAGTTCTGCGCGGGGGCGACGGCAGCGCGGTTGGTACAGCGCAGGGGCTTTTCATCCAGGCAGTCATCGCGGCGCGGGGCGGAAATTTCCGATTGGCGCGCGACCTTCTTGGACGGTCCAGCCTCGTCGAAAGGAGGGTCCCGTCAGCGCAAATCCTATCGGCCATCATCGATTTGCAGGAGGAGAACTATGCGAGTGCGGTGAGGGCTCTGGATCGAATTTATGGCGGGGGGCAGGCGGATAACCGGAGGGTTCGGGATTTGCTGGCTTACGCGCTGTCGCGCAGTGGCGGGGAGCAGGAGCTGGTTTCGCGGTTTGCGGAGACTGCTGCGGGGAACGGCGGGTCTGCGTATCTGCGGACGCTGATCGGGCGGGCCTACGAAGCGCTGGGCGACCGGGATACGGCCGCCGAATTCCTTGATCTGGCGGCGGTATCGCAAGGCGGCATGGTGGTACTTCCTGCTGTAAATACAAACAGTTCGAACGAGGGAGGCGGGGTCGAGACGCGCAATTTCGTGCGGACGGCGATTGCTCGTGGAGACCCGGCGGCGGGTGTGGCGAAGGCGCGGGATTTCGCGCGCCGGTTTCCCGGTTCGGCCGATGCGTTTTCGATCCTGGGCGACGCGGAACTGGCATCGGGTAATCGGGCGGCTGCGCGCACGGCCTATGAGCGATCTGCCGAAATCAGACGCGGATGGGTGCTGATCATACGTTTGATCGGGGTACAGAACACCCCGGCAGATGCTCGGCGTATGATCGAGACATATGTGCAGGGTAACCCGATGAACGGTGAGGCCGCCGCCATGCTGGCCGATGCCCTGGCAGCGGAAGGGAAATGGGCGAGGGCGGTGCCGCTGCTGGATCATGCCATGCAATCCGGCATGGGGCGCGTGCCCTGGGTGCTGGCCGCGCGCAGTGTGGCGGCGCGGGAACTGGGCGATCAGGAAGAGGCACTGGCCTTCGCCCTGGCAGCGCACGAATTGCAGCCGATGAACCCCTATGCAATTTCCGCGCTCATCGCGGTTCTGCCAGAGAACGACCCGAAGCGAATTGAACTTGAAGCGAAGTTGAGGTCCGTGACAGCGATCTGAACCTCTCGACACCCGCCCCACGGCGCGGCAGAGGGCGGTCCATGAGTTTCAGAACAGTCCTGTCGGACCCCATGCTGCGCATGCTGGTCACCGCCATTGCGCTTGCCGCCCTGCTGCCTGCGACAGGCGACGCCCGGGGAGTAGCCCAGGCGGTGGCGAATGCCGCGATCTTCGTCCTGTTTCTGCTGAACGGAATGCGGATAGCACGCGGCGACATCGTGGCCGGTGTCGCCAACTGGCGGTTCCTGCTGCCCCTGATCTTGTGGGTCTTCGGCGCGATGGCGGTGATCGGACTGGCACTGTCTTCGCTAGCGAGTGCCTGGCTCGCGCCATCCGTGGCGCTGGGTTTCCTGTATCTGGGCGTACTGCCGTCCACCGTCCAGTCAGCGACATCCTATAGCTCGCTGGCAGGGGGCAATGTCGCGCTGTCGGTGGTGGCCGCGGCGCTGCTCAACATCCTTGGTGTGTTCGTGACGGTCCCTGTCTTTCTCGCGCTGGGCGGGAGCGGCAGCGGGGATGTGGGGATCGACGCTTTCGTCAAGATCATGCTGCTGCTGGTGCTGCCCTTCGCCATCGGGCAGTTACTGCAAAGCCGGACGGTCGCGTTCACCAACAGGCACAAGGGAAAGATCGTGTGGGTCGATCGCTTCGTGATTTCGGCAGCGATCTACGTGGCGTTTTCGGGTGCGGTAGAGCAGGGTATCTGGACGCGGGTAGATGCGCTCGACTGGCTGGGTATCGCAGGGCTGGTCGCAACGTTTCTGTTCGTCGCGAACATCGGGGCATGGCTGACGGGCAAAGCTCTTGGCCTTGCGCGCCCGGATAGCATTTCATTCCTGTTTGCCGGCGCGCAGAAGAGCGCTGCAGTGGGCGCGCCATTGGCCACCATTCTGTTCCCTGCCGACCAGGCGGGATTCATCGTGGTGGCGCTGCTGCTCTATCACCTGTTCCAGCTGGTGGTGGCAGCGCCGATCGCTAGTCGGCTGGCGGCGTCATCGCATCTTCGGGATGGCGGCGATTGTGCCGCACCGACCACGCGAAGCTGAGCCCGATAAGAACGGCGCCCAGCAGTCCGGTGATCGTTTCCGGAATATGGTAGCGGGCCGACAGCAGCATGATGATCCCGAGCACGATGATCGCCCAGAACGCGCCGTGTTCAAGGTAGCGATATTGGGCCAGCGTGCCGGTGCGCACCAGATGGATCGTCATCGAACGGACGAACATTGCCCCGACAGACAGGCCCAGAGCGATGATGATCATGTTGTTCGACAGTGCGAAGGCGCCGATCACGCCGTCGAAGCTGAAGCTGGCGTCGAGGACTTCCAGATAGAGGAAACCGCCGAGGCCTGATTTGACGATTTCGCCCGTGGCCTTCTTGGCCGCTTCGCGTTCCTCGATCAGGGCCGCGATGGCGTGCACGGCAATGAAGGTCACGAGACCGAGGATGGCAGCGGTGAGGAAGGTAATGGCATCGGCCGGCGCGAGCATGGTCGAGACCGTGTAGACCAGCACGAGCACGAGCCCGATTTCGATCGCGGGAACATTGGAGAATTTGTTGATCGTTTTTTCGACCGCCGCGATCCAGTGCACTTCCTTGTCGTTGTCGAAGAAGAAGGTCATCCCCACCATCGCCAGGAAGGCGCCGCCGAAACCGGCAATGCCGATGTGCGCATCGGACACGATGCGTTCGTATTCGGCGGGATTGTTGAGGGACAGGGAAACCGCCTCGAGAGGTCCGACCTTTGCCGCGATGGCGACGATCGCAATGGGAAAGACGATGCGCATGCCGAAGACCGCGATCAGGATCCCGATGGTCAGGAAGCGCTGCTGCCAGACCGGATCCATATCGCGCAGCACGGTGGCATTGACGACAGCATTATCGAAGCTGAGCGAAACTTCGAGGATCGAGAGGACAAGGACGATCCACAGAATGCCGAGGGTGGCGGTGATCGATCCGGTGCTCGCCCAGCCATACCATGCAGCCAGCGCAAAGCAGACCGCGGTAAAGGCGAAGGAGAACGCGTAGTATTTGCGCATGGTTTCCATGGGAGATGCTCGGTTGGTCAGCCTTTAGGCTGATAGGTTTGATCGGAGGTCGGGAAACTGCGCGCACGCACTTCTTCGGCGTATTTCACCACCGTGCGTTCGATGACGCCGGCGATGTCTTCATACTTCTTCACGAAGCGGGGGACGCGATCGAACATGCCCAGCATGTCTTCGGTCACGAGGACCTGCCCATCGCATTGGGCAGAAGCGCCGATGCCGATGGTAGGGCAGGAGACCGTCTTCGTCGCTTCTATCGCGATCGGTTCGAGCACGCCTTCCAGAACGATGGCGAAGGCCCCTGCCTTGTCGAGCGCCTGGGCATCGCCAACGATCTTCGTCGCTTCCGCATCGTCGCGGCCGCGCGCGCCGTAGCCACCGAGCACATTGACCGCCTGTGGGGTGAGGCCGACATGGCCCATGACGGGAATTCCCCGCTGATTGAGGAAGGCCACGGTTTCGGCCATCTGTTCGCCGCCTTCGAGCTTGACCGCGGCTGCGCCGGACTGCTTGAGCAGGAATGTGGCGCTTTCGAACGCCTGCTGGGGCGACTGTTCGTACGAGCCGAATGGCATGTCGACCACGACAACCGAATGATAGCTGCCCCGCACGACGGCCGCGGCATGATTGGCCATCATGTCGAGCGTGACGGGGATGGTGGTGGGCAGGCCGTAGATGACCTGCGCCAGAGAATCGCCCACCAGCAGGATATCGCAATGCGCATCAAGCAGTTGCGCCTGGCGCGCGGTGTAGGCCGTGAGCATCACCAGCGGTTCACGCGTTTCCCCGTCCGCCTTGTGCGCCCGGATCTTGGGCACGGTAAGCCGTTTCATCGGCTGCGGTGTGGGATTGGCACGGCTGGTGCTGGTATCGAGCTGGAAGGTTGTAGACATGGTCGCTCCAGTAGCAATCGCGTGGACGATGGCAAAGCGAAGCTTGGAATTCCACGGTATTCCGTGTCTAAGGGCGCAAATTTCATGCGCGCGGCAGCAATAGTCGCGATCCGGGAGGTGTAAAAACGATGGTCGCAACCACCACTTCGACAAGCGAAGGCTGGTCCTCGCGTTCGGCATTCATCCTTGCTGCGGTAGGGGCTGCAGTGGGGTTGGGGAACATCTGGCGCTTCCCCACACTTGCCGGGGAAAGTGGCGGCGGCGCCTTCGTAATCTTCTATATCGCCTGCGTGTTCCTGCTGGGTCTGCCGCTGGTCCTGTCCGAAGTCTTCATCGGCAAGGCGGGACAGACGGACGCCGTGGGATCGATCCGGCGCGTTGCCGCACAGTCCAAAGCATCGCCAAGCTGGGCGATTTTCGGCGGCGTGGGCGCGCTGGCGGCGTTCCTGATCGTTTCGTTTTATTCCGTGGTGGCGGGCTGGGTGCTCTATTACGCGGGCATCATGGGCGGCGATCTGGTCCAGGCCATTCTGGCCGGTGACCCCTTCAGAGGCGCGCTGGCCGGTGAAAGCCAGGATCAGATTCAGCAGCGGCTGAGCGACATGTTCGCCAGCCCCGGTCTGCTGCTGGGCGTCCACTTCGTCTTCATGGGACTGACGCTCTATATCGTCGCGCGCGGTGTGAGTTCGGGTATCGAGAAGGCGGCGACCTATCTGATGCCCATGTTCTTCGTCCTGCTGGTCGGGCTGGTGCTGTATGGCGCCATCGAAGGCGACATCGGCCAGGCCGCTGCATTCCTGTTCACGCCGGACTGGTCGAAGCTGACCCCGCAGGTCATGAATTCCGCCCTGGGGCAGGCCCTGTTCTCGCTGTCGCTGGGGGTTGCCGGGCTGATAACCTACGGATCTTATATCAAGGAAGGCAGTGGCCTTGGCCCGACATCGGCCCTGATCGCGGTTGCCGATACCTGCGTGGCTCTGCTGGCCGGCCTGATGATCTTCCCGATCGTGTTCGCTGTGGGCCTCGATCCCGCAGCGGGGCCGACGCTGGTGTTCCAGACTTTGCCCTTCGCATTCCAGACCATGCCGGGCGGCGCCCTGTTCGGTTTCCTGTTTTTCGTCCTCATCCTGGTGGCGGCGGTAACCAGTTCGATTTCGCTGCTGGAAGTGCCGACGGCCTGGGGCATCGGCGAGCGTGGCTGGAGCCGCCCGAAATCGGCGCTAATCTTCGGCGGCGGTGCCTTCCTGATGGGGATAGCCTGCCTGCTGGGTTACAATGTGTGGGCCGATGTGCGCCCGCTGGGCTTCTGGAGCCTGTTCGCGGATACCGATATCCTGGACACGGTCGATGGGTTTACCGGCAAGGTGATGCTGCCGGTCGGCGCGCTGCTGACATCGATCTTCATCGGGTGGAAAGCGGACAAGAACCTGCTGCTGACCACGACGGGACTGACCCCGCTGGCCTTCGGCATTTGGCGTTTCCTGATCGCGTGGCTGTGCCCGCTCGCGGTCGCCATCATCCTTGCAACCGGCCTGTTTCCCTCAATTCTGGGTACTTGATACGAATTCGGCTTTTCGGGCGAGGAATTAGCATTTAATTGCCGTAGTCCGGCTGGCGGAGCAGGGTAGTCCTGCGGCGGGCCTGTGGGGGGCCATAGGCCGCATGATTTTCGACAGAGTAAAACCGCTCGACGCCATTCTGGCCGCAGCGGAGAAGAAGTCGCTGAGCCGGTCGCTTGGCTGGTTCCAGCTCACCCTGATGGGCATCGGTTGCGTTATCGGCACAGGCATTTTCGTGCTGACCGCCGTCGGGGCACAAAAGGCCGGGCCCGGCCTGATGATCGCCTTCGCCATAGCCGGCGGCGTCTGCATCGTCGCCGCGCTCTGCTATGCCGAAATTGCCGCGATGATACCGGTCGCCGGATCGGCCTATACCTACAGTTACGCCACCATAGGTGAATTCTTCGCCTGGACGGTGGGCTGGGCGCTGATCATGGAATACGCCATCGCCGCATCGGCGGTGTCGGTAGGCTGGTCGGGCTATTTCTCGGGGACCGTGCTGGGCGGACTGGGGATTCATCTGCCCGCCTGGTTGAGCGCAGGGCCGCTGGCTCTGGGCGGGGCCGCAGGCGGGTTCATCAACCTTCCTGCGCTGGTGATCGCGCTGCTGGTGACGGGCCTGCTGGTCATCGGCACGAGCGAAAGCGCCAAGGTCAATGCCGTCCTCGTCATCGTGAAGGTTACGGCGCTGACCGCGTTCGTGGCGATAACGCTGACGAGTTCGGAATTCGAAGCGTCGCATTTCAACCCGTTCCTGCCGGCCGGAGTCTTCGGCGGTTGGGGCACCGGGGTGGGCGCAGTCGGTGCGGCGGCGACCATGTTCTTCGCCTATGTCGGTTTCGATGCGGTTTCGACCGCAGCGGAGGAAACCAAGAACCCGCAGCGCAACGTGCCCATCGGACTGGTCGGATCGCTGCTGTTCTGCACGATCTTCTACATCCTCGTCGCCGCAGGTGCCATCGGGACTATCGGCGGGCAGCCAATCATGGATGCGATGGGCATTCCGCTGGAAGCGGGATCGCCCGAACTGGCGCGCCAGTGTGCGATGCCGCAATATGCCGATGCGCTGGTCTGTTCGAACGAACCGCTGGCCCATGTGCTCAAGATGCTGGGCTTTTCCGGCTTCGGCAATGCGATCGGGCTGGCAGCCTTCCTGGCGCTGCCTTCGGTCATCCTGGTGCTGATTTTCGGGCAGACGCGCATCTTCTTCGTGATGAGCCGGGACGGACTGCTGCCCGAACGGCTGAGCCGGGTGCACCCACGGTTCAAGACGCCGCATGTCGTGACCATCATCACCGGTCTTGCCGTGGCCATCGGGGCGGCATTCTTCCCGGTCGGTCAGCTGGCGGATATCTCGAACGCGGGTACGCTCTATGCCTTCCTGATGGTGGCAGTGGCCGTGATGGTGCTGCGCGTGAGGGATCCGGGGCGCAAGCGGCACTTCAAGGTGCCCATGGTGTGGGTCATCGCGCCGCTGACGATCATCGGCTGCGTGCTGCTGTTCTTCAACCTGCCGAGTGCCGCCATGCTGTTCCTGCCGGGGTGGGGGATTATCGGCGTGGTGATCTATGTGCTCTATTCGCGCAGGCGCAGCCATCTGGGGCAGGGCATCGTCGAAGTGGTTGACGATGTTGCCGGAGACGAGACGATGGTGCCGATCGAGCCTGGCAGGAAGAACGACTGATACAGGAAGGGGCGCCCGATGAGGCGCCCCTTTTCGATTCGAGAGACGGTCGGATCAGATATCGACCGTGTCGACGTGGCGTTTTTCCGCTTCGTCGTGGACCGTCATGCCCAATGCCATCTTCGCGGTATTCAGGAGGCCGATGTCGCCGTCCCAGATTTCGGCATCGCCCAGATCCATGCGCAGGAACAGGATATCGGGATCGGTCTTGCCGCCATCGTACCAGGCTTCGATGAAATTATTCCAGAACTGGTCGAACCGCTCCTGACTGGTTTCCTTCACCAGCGTGCCGTTGAAGCGGGCAAACATGTCGTGGCCCTTTCCTTCGAAGGTCGCGGTGGCGGAACCCAGTTTCGCAAAGTCGCTCTTGGTGTGGGTGAAGAACCAGATCGAACTGTTGGCATCCTTGTCGAGCTGCGGGCTCATCGGCACCGCAGTGGAGCTGTCGTTCGTGAGCTGGAGGAACAGAAATGGGCTGTCTGCCAGCGACTTCCAGAACTTCTTCTTGAGGTCTTCCGGATTTCCTTCGGCGTGTTTCATTGATCGACTCCTCGTGAGATTTGTCTTCATGCAATGATCGACACGTCTGTTCGGTCCCGCGGGTGAATGCAGCGAAAACGGAGAGGGGGGCGAATTATATCAAACGATATTTGCAACGGGATGTGTTGAACATATATAGAACAAATGGCCTCTGCCTCCACCCTTCAGAAGCTCGAAATTCTCGCGGATGCGGCGAAATACGATGCATCCTGCGCATCTTCGGGAACGTCGAAACGCAATTCGGTCGGCGGGAAGGGGATCGGGTCGACGGAGGGGATGGGCATTTGTCACGCCTACGCGCCGGACGGCCGCTGCATCAGTCTGCTGAAAATCCTGCTGACCAATTACTGCGTGTTCGATTGCCATTACTGTATCAATCGCAAGAGTTCGAACGTCGCGCGCGCCCGGTTCACGCCGCAGGAAGTGGTGGATCTGACACTGGCGTTCTATCGGCGTAATTATATCGAGGGGCTGTTTCTTTCGTCAGGCATCGTCAAAAGCTCCAATCATACGATGGAGCAGCTGGTCGAAGTGGCGCGCATCCTTCGCGAAGAACATGATTTTCGCGGTTATATCCATCTCAAGACCATCCCCGAAGCAGATGCGGAAATCGTGCATCAGGCCGGGCTGTATGCCGATCGCGTCTCGATCAATGTGGAACTGCCGACCGATAGCGGCTTGACCCGCCTCGCGCCGGACAAGAATTCCGGACAGATCGAAGGGGCGATGGGCAAGGTGACCAGCGACATCGCCGAGCTGAAAGATGCGCGCAAGAAATTCAAACATGCGCCGCGTTTTGCCCCCGCGGGGCAATCCACGCAGATGATCGTTGGCGCGGACACGGCGACGGACAGCGATATCGTGGGTAAGGCGAGCCGACTCTACGACAGTTTCAAACTGCGTCGCGTATATTACAGTGCGTTTTCTCCCATTCCCGATGCGAGCGCGGTTCTCCCGTTGAAGCGGCCGCCATTGATCCGCGAACACAGGCTATATCAATCGGACTGGTTGATGCGGTTTTACGGCTACAAGCCGGCCGAGGTGATGCAGGCGACAGAAGCAGACGGAAACCTGCCGCTGGATATCGATCCCAAGCTTGCCTGGGCGCTCAAGTTTCGGGAGCAGTTCCCCGTAGATGTAAATCGCGCCACGAAGGAGCAATTGCTGCGCGTGCCTGGCCTGGGCGTAAAAGCGGTTCACAAGATCCTTGCCAGTCGCAGACACCGGACATTGCGGCTCGACGATGTGGCGCGGCTCACGCTGTCCATCACCAAGGTTCGACCGTTCATCTGCACCGTGGATTGGCGTCCTTTAATGCTGACGGACCGGGCAGACCTGCGCACGATGCTCGCGCCCAAGACCGAACAGCTGGAGCTGTTTTCGGCATGACCATGCTCCAGGCCGCGCACGCAGACAGTTTCCATGTGGTGCATCTGCCGGCAGCGGATGATTTCGATTTCTGGCGCGATTGTGCGCGAGCACTGATCCAGGCTCGGGTTCCGCCCGATCGTATTTCCTGGATCGAACCAGGAGGGAGCGGCGACCTTTTCGCGCAAGGTGAGCATGGTGTTCCTGCGCCGACTTCAGGTGCTCCGCCTGTACGCGCCAACCGTCGGTTCGTGAATCTGGCAAGAAATGCCGCGCTTCATTCCGATCCGGAGCGGTTCGCGCTGATGTACCGGCTGTTATGGCGGTTGCAGGCAAATCCCGGGATGATGGAGGACAAGGCTGACGACGATGTCCGCAAGGTCGAGGAGCTCGACAAGAATGTTCGGCGCGACAGTCACAAGATGCATGCATTTGTGCGGTTTCGCCTAGTCGAAGCGGGTGAGGCAGAAGGCGGTGATCGATACGTCGCCTGGTTCGAGCCTGACCATCATATTCTGCGCGCCAATGCGGGTTTCTTCATGCGCAGGTTTGCCAATATGCGCTGGTCCATCCTTACGCCTCGCGGAAGCCTTCACTGGGACGGCGAAACCATGACCGAGGGGCCGGCGGCAGAGCGCTCCGATGCTCCGCAAGGCGATCCCATGGAGGATTTATGGCGCACTTATTACGCGTCCATCTTCAATCCGGCGCGTCTCAAGATCGGCGCGATGCTGAAAGAAATGCCGAAGAAATACTGGAAGAACATGCCTGAAGCGGCGCTAATTCCCGAGCTCGTCGCAGGGGCCCAATCCCGTGAGGCGAAAATGGTCGAGAAGGGAGCGCTGGAATTCGACGAGCGGCCGGAGACTTTAGCCGCGATCGACAAGGCTATATCAGCCTGTCGCAAATGCCCGATCGGATTGCTGGATAATCACGCCGTCATGGGCGAAGGGCCGCAGGACGCTGCCTTGATGATTGTGGGCGAACAGCCGGGCGATCAGGAGGATATCAAAGGCCGACCTTTCGTCGGCCCAGCGGGACAATTGCTCGACGATCATCTGCAAACGGCGGGGATCGATCGCAACGCGGCTTACGTCACCAACGCCGTAAAGCATTTCAAATATGTTCAGCGCGGAAAACGGCGCATTCACCAGAGCCCGGCGGCAAAGGAAATCGATACGTGTCGGTGGTGGATGGAAAGCGAAAGAGCGATCGTTCAGCCGAAACTGGTGCTGGCGATGGGGGCCAGTGCAGCACGGGGCATGCTCGGTAAAACGGTCAGTATTTCCAAGGCTCGGGGCGCACCGATCCAGCTAGAGGACGGCAGTGAGTTGTGGGTGACAGCGCACCCATCCTATCTGCTGCGTCTTGATGGGGCCGCCAGGGATGAACAGGTGCGCTTGTTCGACAACGACCTGCGGGCGGTGCGACAACGTCTCGAGGAAATCGCTCAGCGAGCGTGACCCGCATCCACCACGCCGGTTCTGTGCAAGCATCGTTAGGTGAGGAACAATTTGCCGCGACCACAGCTACTTAGAAACATAGGTAGCAGCCGAGTACCATCGGGAAGGGCGACGTGTTGGAATATCGATGGTAAAGGCGCATTTTTCCAAACGCATCGGCAAGTTCACCGGTGACCGCCGGGTTCTGGTATTCCTGATCTTGGCCAGCCTGCTGATAGCTGGCCGCGTGTGGCTAGCCGAACATCCCGAGCATGACCCCTGGGCGCCACTGGACCTACGCGATCCTGTGGGGTGGGCGACGGAAGCCAAGTTGCAATCTCTGCGTGAGGATGTGGCCGAATGCCGGGGCGTTCTCGACCGAAGCGATGTGGTCCATGAAATACTCGAGCCGGCGGGCGAAGGTGCTTGCAGGCGGGAAGACCGTACCGTCCTTACCGGGCTCCCGTTGTCGCCGAATAGTCCGCCTGTGACATGTTCGGCATCGATTGCGCTGCTGTTGTGGGAACGCGAGGCAGTGGCACCGCTAGCCGAAGAAATCTTCGGTTCGGAAATTCAGCGTATAGAGCATCTTGGAGCGTATTCCTGCCGCCGTCTCTACGGGCGTGATTCCGGTCCTTGGAGTGAACACGCGACTGCCAACGCGATAGATATTGCGGGGTTCGTCCTTGCGGATGGCACGCGGATCAGCGTGCTGAACGACTGGTCGGGAGAAAGCGATAAAGCCCAATTCCTGCGAAGGGTGCGCGATGATGCCTGCGACAGTTTTTCGACTGTCCTGTCACCCGATTACAACGCGGCCCATGCCGATCATTTCCATCTCGACATGAGCCCTCGCTGGCGCAGCGTCTGCCGATAGGTCGCTACGCTTCCAGCGAGTAACCTGCGCTGCGGACGGTACGAACCGGATCCTTTGCGCCTTCGATCTCGATCGCCTTGCGCAAACGGCGAATATGTACGTCGACCGTTCGCAGTTCGATTTCGCTTTCGGTACCCCACACGCCGTCGAGCAATTGCCCACGGCTGAAGACCCGACCCGGGCTTTCCATGAAGAATTTCAGCAGCCGGTATTCGGTCGGTCCGAGTTGCAGCGTGCGGCCACGGCGGGTGACCTTGTGCGCTACGGGATCGAGCAGGATATCGCCGACTTCGATGCTTTCCCCCGCCAGGGCAGGGCGGATGCGCCGCATGACAGCGGCAACCCGCGCGAGAAGTTCGCGTGGCGAAAAGGGTTTGGTGAGGTAATCGTCCGCGCCGGTATCGAGACCGCGGATACGATCATCCTCTGCCTCGCGCGCGGTAAGCATGATGATCGGAACATGCGCGGTATCCTTGTCCCGCCGCAAGCGGCGGCAGACTTCGATCCCGCTGGTACCTTCGATCATCCAGTCCAGGATAACCAGGTCCGGCACGTCTTCCGATGCGAGAAGCAGGGCTTCATCGCCATCCGACGTCGTGCGTACGTTGTAGCCTTCATTGGTGAAGCGATATTCGAGCAGTTCGGAGAGGGCCGGATCGTCCTCTACCAGCAATAGTTTGGCCGCGTGCAAATCCTTGCCTTTCCGGGAGTTCTCTATCTCGGTCGGCATGGCTTTATGACCTTTGAACTACAGTTTTGTGTCAACTGTCCTCGTCGGGCGGATAGTTTCCGGTTGCGGCGAAATGCACCATTTCAGCAACATTCGTAGCATGATCGCCCACACGTTCGAGATTGCGCGCGATGAAGAGCATCTGCGCCGCGCTCGAGATCGTGGAAGGGTTTTCCACCATGTGACTGACGAGGTTGCGGAAAATCGAGTTGTAGAAAGCGTCGACCTTCTCATCCGTCGCGATGACTTCGCGGGCAAGTTCGGCATCGCGTGCGGCATAGGCGGTCAACACATCGTGAACCATTTCCGCGGCGACTTCGGCCATCGCGGGGAGCAGCGTGAGCGGTTCGAACTGCTTGCGGTTGGGGCCGATCTGCTTGCTCGCCTTGGCGATGTTCTTCGAATAATCGCCGATCCGTTCGACGACGCCGGCAATCTTGAGAGCGGCGATCACTTCGCGCAGATCGTCGGCCATTGGCGCGCGGAGGGCGATGATACGGACCGCGAGCTTGTCGATCTCGGTTTCGAGCGCGTCGATCTTCTTGTCGCCCTTGATGACCAGGTCGGCAAGTTCGTCGTCGCCCTTGACCAAGGCCTCGAGCGAACGCTCGACAGCCGCTTCGGCGAGCCCGCCCATTTCGGCGATAAGGCCGCGCAGCCGCGTAATATCTTCGTCGAAGGCCTTTACAGTGTGTTCTTGCATCGAATTCATGGCCTTATCCGTAGCGTCCAGTGATGTAATCCTGGGTGCGCTGTTCGTGCGGATTGGTAAATATGTCAGAAGTACGACCATATTCCACCATTTTTCCCAAGTGGAAGAAGGCGGTACGCTGACTGACACGTGCGGCTTGCTGCATGGAATGGGTAACGATCACGATGGCATAACGGCCATTGAGTTCGGCAATCAATTCCTCGATCTTGGCAGTCGCGATCGGATCGAGGGCCGAGCAGGGTTCGTCCATCAGGATCACTTCCGGATCAACCGCGATAGCGCGGGCGATACAAAGACGTTGTTGTTGCCCCCCTGACAGGGCGGTTCCGCTATCCTGAAGGCGATCCTTCACTTCTTCCCACAGGCCCGCGCGCCTGAGCGATTTTTCGACGATGGCATCGAGTTCGTCCTTGCCCTCGGCCAGGCCGTGGATCTTCGGGCCGTAGGCGATGTTTTCGTAGATCGATTTGGGGAATGGATTGGGTTTCTGGAAAACCATGCCCACCCGTGCGCGCAATTGCACCACATCCATGCCGGAGCGGTATATGTCCCGGCCATCCAGTTCGATCTCACCTTCGACGCGGGCCGAAGGGATCGTGTCGTTCATACGGTTGAGCGTGCGCAGGAAGGTCGACTTGCCGCAACCGGATGGACCGATGAACGCCGTCACATACTGGGTCGGAATATCGATCGAGACCTCGTCGATAGCCTTCTTGTCGCCATAGAAGACGGAAACCGCCTTGGCGCTCATCTTGGCTTCGGTCTTCTCGAGGTTGTCGTGGACTACGGTCACCAGGTTTTCTCGAATTTGTTACGCAGGTAGATGGCGAGCCCGTTCATGACGAGCAGGAACAACAATAATACGATGATTGCCGCACTCGTGCGTTCCACGAAGCCGCGGTCGATTTCGTCCGACCAGAGGAAAATCTGCATTGGCAAGACGGTTGCCGGCGATGTAAATCCATCGGGCGGGGTCGCGACGAAAGCGCGCATGCCGATCATCAGCAGTGGTGCCGTTTCGCCCAGAGCGCGGGCCATGCCGATAATGGTACCGGTAAGTATGCCGGGAAGGGCGAGCGGCAGGACATGGTGGAAGACCACCTGTACGGGCGATGCGCCGACGGCCAGCGCACCGTCGCGAATGCTGGGCGGTACGGCCTTGATCGCGTTGCGTCCGGCGATGACGATAACGGGCATCGTCATCAACGCCAGCGTCATGCCGCCGATGATCGGCGCGGATCGCAGGTTCGGAAATAGGGTCAGAAATACGGCAAGGCCAAGCAGACCGAAGATGATCGATGGAACCGCCGCCAGATTGTTGATCGACAGTTCGATCACGTCCGTCCACCGGTTTTTGGGTGCATACTCTTCCAAGTAGAGCGCAGCGAGGACACCGATCGGGAAGGCCAGCGCAAGGGTGATGAGCATGGTCAGGATCGAGCCCTTCAGCGCGCCCCAGATACCCACCTGCTGTGGGTTGGTGGCGTCCGAACGGGTCAGGAACCCGGCATCGAACCGTTTTGCGATCTGCCCGCGTTCGGAAAGCTGCGCGGCCAGCGCCCGCATTTCAGGCGAACCTTCGCCCTGATAACCAGAAGCGAGACTCGCAGATGCCGGTAGCCAGAAACTTGCCTGGGTCTGCAGGACGGAAGGATTGCCGATGATTTCGTCGGCAACATCGCGCCAGGCCTGACCGCCAAGCTGAGAAGCCGCTTCTTCGCCGAGATTTTCCTGCGCGAAATACTGAACGACGTCGCGCAGCCCTTGCGCTTCGAGGGTTTGGATTGCGCCCGGTTGATCCATGGTTGCGGGATCTGCCGCGATGCCGGCCTGTGTGAAGTCGATCGGAACTTCGAGCTCGACGCGCTGGAAACCGCCGATGCCGTTGAGCGTCATCGTCCCGAGCAGGAACAGCAACACGGCGACCGAGAACAGGATCGCGCCAAGGCCAAATGCCTTGAAGCGACGTTCCGCAGCGTAGCGTTTCTTCAGGCGAGCTTCGAAAGCGGCCTGGCGCGTGGGATCGAGACGCTCAGTCATAAGCTTCGCGGTACCTCTTGACGACGCGGAGTGCGATAAAGTTGAGGCCCAAGGTGACCATGAACAGGACAAACCCTAGCGCAAAGGCGCTCAGAGTGGCGGGATGATCGAAACTTCCTTCGCCTGTAAGCATGGCCACGATCTGCACAGTGACCGTGGTCATCGATTCGAGTGGGTTGGCAGTGAGATTGGCGGCAGTCGATGCGGCCATCACCACGATCATCGTTTCACCGATCGCACGGCTGACAGCGAGCATGATACCGGCAACGATGCCGGGCAGGGCCGCGGGTACGAGGACGCGGCGGATGGTTTCGTTCGTCGTCGCCCCCATGGCGAGACTTCCGTCACGCATGGATTGGGGCACCGCGGCAATGCTGTCGTCAGCCATGGACGAAACGAAGGGAATGATCATCACGCCCATCACCAGGCCTGCGGCAAGCGCACTTTCGCTGGACGGGTTCGTCGCGCCTAGAGAGATGGCGATGTTGCGGATGGCCGGAGCAATGGTCAGCGCGGCGAAATAACCGTAAACCACGGTCGGCACACCGGCGAGGATTTCAAGCGCAGGCTTGATCCATTTGCGCAGGGCCGGGTCGGCATATTGCGTCAGATAGATCGCGCTCATCAAGCCGAGGGGGATGGCCACGATCATTGCGATGATCGCGCCGATGAACAACGTCCCCCAGAAGAGGGGCACCGCGCCGTAGCGACTGCTGTCGGGGTTGGCGGCATTGGCCATGGGGTCTGGGCCCCAGTGCGTACCGAACAGAAAATCGATCGGCGAGACCATCCCGAAGAAGCGGATGGTTTCGAATATCAGGCTGGCGAGAATGCCGAGCGTGGTGAGGATCGCGACCAACGAAGCGCCCAACAGGATCGCCATCACGATTCTCTCGACCTTCGAACGGGCCGCAAAATCGGGCTTGAGGCGCAGGAATGCCCAGACGCCCCCCAGGAACGCGATCAGCAGTGTTACGACGACGCCGATCAGATTATAGTGGGACAAGGCATCGCGAAACGGTTCGACCAGACCGGCGGCCTGCGGATTGAACACGCCGGGTGCTGCACCGGTAGCCACGGCCCGCGCTTCGTTGAGGATCGTCTGGCGCTGGAACCCGAAGGAAGGAAGCTCCGCCGCTGCGGGGCTGGCGAGCACGGACTGGCTGACCAGACCGGGCGCGATCGCGCTCCACAAGGCAACGAATGCCAGAACCGGTAGAACCACCCACAGGGCGACATACCAGGCATGATAGTTCGGGAGGCTGGCAATGCGGCCATCGGCGCTGGACCGGCGGAAGGTCCACGCACGCGCACGGGCCGCCAGCCATCCGGCAAGCCCGAGCCCGAGGGCCAGGAGAAGCAGAATGGCGGGCGACATAAGTGTATTCAGACCTTACTTGAGCTGCGCGCCGTCGAGCGTGGTGAACTCTGTGGCTGCTTTCTGGTTGGCCGCCATAACGTCGTCAGGCGAGGCGACAAGACCAATCTTGGCCAGATCGCCATCCTTTGCCCACATCTTCGTCCACTCGGCGAGATATTGCTTCAGGCCAGGAATCGCATCGAGATGCGCTTTCTTGACGTAGACATACAGCGGGCGGGCGCCCGGATATTCGAAGCTCGAGATGTTTTCGTACGTCGGGGCTACGCCGTTCATGTGGAGGCCCTGAACCTTGTTCGAATTTTCTTCGAGGTAGCTGTAGCCGAAGATCCCGACGGCATTGGGATTGCCTTCGATCTTCTGGACGATCAGGTTGTCCTGCTCGCCCTGATCGACATATGCGCCGTCCGACCGGACTTCGGTGCAGAGCTGGCCGAAACGATCCTTGTCGGTTTCCTTCAGCGCTTCCATGTTCGGATCGGTTTCACAGCCTGCTTCCAAAACCAGTTCTTTCAGCGCGTCGCGTGTGCCGGAGGTGGAAGGCGGGCCGTACACCAGGATCGGCAGGTCCGGCAGCGAGGGATCCACATCGGACCAGGTCTTGGCGGTTTGCGGTTTGCCATAGGGCGACGCTGCCAGAGCTTCGTAAACGATTTTCGGTGTCAGGTTCATGGTGATGCCGTTCTTCGCCGAAGCGAAGGCGATGCCGTCGAGGCCCACCTGAACTTCGATGATGTCGGTCACACCATTGGCCTGACAACCTGCGAATTCGCTGGCTTTCATGCGGCGCGAAGCATGTGTCATGTCCGGGGTGCTGGCCCCCAGACCTGCGCAGAAGAGCTTCATGCCACCACCAGTCCCGGTCGCTTCGATAATCGGCGAACGGAAATCGGGGTGCGTACGAACGAAGGATTCCGATACCGCCTTGGCGAAGGGGAAGACCGTCGAAGAACCGACTGCACGAATGGAATCGCGCGAGCCGCCATCGGCGCCGCCACAGGCAGCAAGAGCAACGGCGGATACGGCAGCGAAGATGAAAGATTTTGTCTTGGTCATGGGATGCCCTCGGGGATTGATAGCTAGCTGCGCCAAAGCGCTTCTATATTACATGGTTG
Organism: Qipengyuania sp. NPDC077410; assembly: GCF_044543405.1. Taxonomy (NCBI): domain Bacteria; kingdom Pseudomonadati; phylum Pseudomonadota; class Alphaproteobacteria; order Sphingomonadales; family Erythrobacteraceae; genus Qipengyuania; species Qipengyuania sp. NPDC077410. The sequence continues at coordinate 986,440 of NZ_JBITWB010000002.1, forward strand.
CGACAGATATTTGACTTGGACCGTGCCCTGCGATCAGAAATCGACCTGGGCACGCACGCCGAGGACGTCGACATCGTAATTGGTGTCACCGTCGACAGCGGGAATAGCGGCATCGGTGTAGTGGAGACGTCCGTAGTTCACGAGCAAAAGGGTATAGGCTGTCGGCTTCCAGATCAGCGATGCGAAATATCCGGCCTGCTTGCCGCCGAGTATGCCGGCATCGTTCAGATCCAGGTGGTCGTAGCGAACGTTGAACTGGACCGAGCCGATTCCGCCTTTGCCCAGCGGCGCATTGGGTTTGACGCGATCGAATTTGCCTTTTTTGTAGGTCCGCGAATCCTTCGTCAGGAACACACCCGCTTCGACGGAACCGCCGAAGAATCCGGGATCGTTCGCAGTGCTGGTGACATCGACAAATTGCCAGTAACCCTCTGCGGCGGCGTGAAAGCGTCCCCGGACCACCGCTGTCTCCACACCCAAACTGGTCTCGCTCTGTGCAGCGATCCTGCGCGTGTCGAGGAAGCGCTTTTCCGTAAAATGGACAAGTGGGCGCTGACGATATCTGACCGTCGCGTCGGGCTGGCCAAGATCGTTGTAATGAAACGATCCGCCGATATGCCATTGGGTCGCACCTGTCTTGGGCATGTAGACCGCGCGGATATCGACGCCGCGGTTATCGTCGGCCGTATCTTCGATGTTGTCGGTGAAGAACCCGCCTTGAATGAGCAGGGCATCCTTCGAATAGGTGGCCGAAACGCCAAGTTTGCGCCGCAGATCGAAGGCGTCGGTGAAGGCGGCCCGTTCGATAAAAGACGTGTGCAGGCTGCTGGTCAGTTCTTCGAGAGACTGGAAGCTGTTGTGTTGACCGACGATAATTTCCACCGGGCCGGTCGTGTAAGAAAGGTCGGCGTCGAAGACTTCGCCTATCTTGTTCACGAAGCCCAGTTCCACCTTATAGCCGAACCCGCCGGGGATATCCCCCGCTGCACCCAGACGTGCACGACGGACCTCGTGAGCGAACCCGTCGTCCACGCCAGTCGATGCGGGGGCATCTATGAAACCGCCATCGAGCATCAGCCGTCCATGCGGTTCGAAGCTCCAGCCGTTATCCTTGCTCTTGCCGGTAGGGGCCGGTGCGCCCTGCGTTTCATACGCCGCGTTCTGCGTCACCTTGATCTTGCCGACCGGCATTTTGGTCCGAGACTTCGTAATCGCAAGTTGAGGACGCGCAGCCGCGACCTTGACGGTCGAAACGGAATTGTTCTGCGCGTAAGCCGGGCTCGCCAGGAATAGGGCGAACAAGCTAGCCGGCAATATCACTCGGTTGAGAACAGCCATTGGTGCAGCTCTTTTTCGGACGGAAGATTACGATCTAGCGACGCCCCTATGACCGGGAAATTACACTTCTGTGACACATGCCAATCGAAATGAGTGTCCACTGAAAACGCGCGATCAATCGATCACTCGGCCGTGTCATCTTTCTCAAGCGGCAGAACTACCGTAACCCGCGTACCTTCGCCAAGCGTGCTGTCGATATCCAGCCGTCCGCGATGCCGTTCGACGATGTGCTTCACGATCGCGAGACCAAGCCCTGTTCCCCCGGACGCGCGGCTGCGGCCGGGATCGGTGCGATAGAACCGCCGGGTAAGGTGAGGGATATGTTCTGCAGCGATGCCTTCTCCGCGATCAGTGACCGTCAAGCGGACCCGATTTTCGCCCTGTGGATGCAGGCGGACGGCTAGAGGTTGATCCGATGCGCCGTATTTGAATCCATTATCGACGAGATTGCGAACAAGCTGTTCGAGTTGTTGCCGGTCGCCACGGACCGGGAACGCTCCGGTTGATTCGAAATCGAGCAGACCCGATCGTTCGCCATTGGCTGCATCGCTGGCCGCACGTTCCGCCAGTTTCGATAGTTCGAGCGTATCGCTGGGCAGGTCGTGCTTCTCAGCCTCGATTCGCGACAGGGACATAAGGTCGCTGACGAGATCCTGCAGACGCTTCGCCTCGCGCTGGATCGTACCGAGAAACTTGTCGGCCATTTTCGGTTCAAGGCTTTCGACGTCTTCGCGCAATGTTTCGACGTAACCGATAATCGAAGCCAATGGCGTCCGCAGCTCGTGGCTGGCATTGGCGACGAAATCCGTGTGCGCCCGCGAAATATCCGCTTCGGCCGTCTTGTTCACGAACTCGATAACGGCCAGCCCACCGGGCAGGGTCTTGCGATTGATCCGCCAGATATCGGTACGGCGATTGAGACCGCGGACAACTGCCCCGCCTTCGCTATCGCGCGCGAGCAATCGGATTGCTTCGGGCTGGCGCAGAGCCATTCGTACATCCTGCCCGACGATATGGCTGCCGAGCAGGGTGCGCGCCGAAAGGTTTGCAATGATGACCCGGTCTCGTTCGGTGATGACCACCGGCGTTTCGGAATGTTCGAAGAGGTCTGCCATGTTGTCGCGCGTAAAGGCCGGGCCGGCAGGGGCAGCCTTTGCTTCGGGGGGGCGGGCAGCCACGAGATAGAGAGAACCAACCCATACCAGCAGGACGAGCCCGACGTAGATCAGATCTACGCCGAGAGTCGCGAGAATGATGCAGGCGACGAACGCCAGCACAAATCCTGACCAGGGGAAGCTCGGCTCGCTCATCGCGGTCGCGGCTTAGCGGGCCGCGACGATGTGCGCCACCTGCTTTGTTTCCAAGATTGTGGAAGTGGTGACCCGTACGGGAATCGAACCCGTGTTTCAGCCGTGAAAGGGCCGCGTCCTAACCGCTAGACGAACGGGCCACAGGAGTGGCGCTTTTCGCGGATTGCAGAAGCAATACCACCACCGTGGTGACCCGTACGGGAATCGAACCCGTGTTTCAGCCGTGAAAGGGCCGCGTCCTAACCGCTAGACGAACGGGCCACGCCCGCTCGGCGGGTCGGTGGCGTGGCGGGGCAATTAGGCGCGGGGGTGCGGGTCGTCAACCCTGGAATGCACGCAATATTATCGATCCGCCCAAGCAGCGTCTTCAAGGTGAAGCTCCGCCTGGGGACGGCTGCCCCAATCGTCGATCTTCACACGCCCGGCGAGCCACAGTTTGCGCCCCTTCGATGCGTGCAGCAGGGCCTGGCCCATTTCGCTCTCTGCGGCACGGAAGGCGATTCCCTTGAAGCTCTTTCCATCGTCGCCAGCAGCGATCAGCCGGACGTGATCGGTGCCGACAATATCGCATTTGACCAGCCGCACCGGGCCTACGGCAATGCGCGGTCCGGGCCAGCCCACCCCGTAAGGGCCGGCTTCTTCGAGTGAATTGACCAGTTCCGGTGTCAGGCCGCCAGGCGCCACCGAAAGATCGAGCGCCATTTCGCGGCTCGCCGTGGCCCGCGCAACCTGTCCTTCCAGAGTGGAATCGAGCCAGTCTGCAAATCGTTCGATCTGGTCGCTATCGACAGTCAAGCCCGCCGCCATGGCATGCCCTCCGCCTGCAACGAGCATCCCTTCGCTTCGTGCGCGGATGATCGCTGCACCCAGATCCACTCCGGTAATCGAGCGTCCCGACCCTTTGCCGGTTTGCCCGTCGAGAGCGATCACAAGCGCTGGCTTGCCGGTCTTTTCCTTGATGCGACCAGCCACGATACCGATGACGCCCGGATGCCACCCTTCGCCCGCAACAAGATGGACGGCACGATTGTGCTGGGCGGCTAGCTGTTCTTCGGCAGCTTCCTGAACAGCCGCCTCGATCGCGCGGCGTTCATCGTTCAGGGCCGAAAGCTGAGCAGCAATTTCCCGCGCCTCGTCGGGATCGCGCGTCGTCAGCAGCCGAACGCCCAATGTCGATTCGCCGACCCGTCCGCCAGCATTGATTCTGGGACCAAGTGCGAAGCCGAGATCGGAACAGGCCGGGGCGCGCTTGAGCCGACTGGCATCGATCAACGCGGCCATGCCGATGTTGTCGCGCTTCGCCATGACTTTCAGGCCTTGCGCCACGAACGCGCGATTGAGGCCGTGCAGAGCCGCTACGTCAGCCACAGTGCCTAGCGCCACCACATCCAGGAGCGCCAGCAGGTCTGGCTCCTTGCGATTTTCGAAGTAGCTGCGGTTCCGCAATGTCCGCACTACGGCGATGGCGAGCAGGAACGCGACACCGACTGCGGCCAGATGGCCATGGGATGCAGCCTCGTCTTCCTCATCGAGCCGGTTCGGATTGACCAGCGCAACCGTTTTGGGGAGGTCGGGAGAGCATTTGTGATGATCGACGACGATTACATCGATGCCTGCATCATGCGCCATGCCCAGCGCCTCATGCGCCATCGCGCCGCAATCGACTGTGACGATCAGGCTCGAACCTTCCTCGCCCAGTTTGACCAGCGCCTCGCCCGATGGGCCGTATCCTTCGAGCAGTCGATCCGGAATATAATAGCCGGCCTCCACGCCGAGATCGCGCAACAGCCGGATCAGCAGCGCGGAACTGGTCGCGCCATCGACATCGTAATCGCCGTAGATAGTGATCTTTTCGCCGGAAAGGACAGCCTGTCCGATCCGGTCCGCCGCGGTGTCCATATCGCGAAAAAGCGATGGGTCGGGCAGGAAGTTGCGTAATGTGGGGGTCAGGTGGCGGTCGATATCCTGCGGTGCGACCCCGCGCGACAACAGGAGCTGTCGCACGATATTATCGCCGAGCGAAGGGGCGTTGCCGAGTTCCATATTGCCGCCTCGCCAGCACCAGGCGCGCCCCGTGAGGGAAGTGGATACACCGAATACGTTGGAAAGGGCCTGTGATGGCATGGCCCGGCAATACTCTGTCGGCCGACGATGCGAAAGGTGCATGCATTGACAATCTACAGGCGCTGGCGATGCTGTGCGAATGTCTACCGGATCCCTCCTCATCGTCTGGCACAGCCGGACCGGCACCAGCGAACAACTGGCCAGAGCGGCTGCCGACGGTGCGGGCGAGGGGGGCGTGCTGCTGCGCGCAGAAGATTGCGCCCCTGCAAACCTGCTGTCTGCCGGCGGATATCTGTTTTGTTGTCCTGAAAATCTCGCCAGCATGAGCGGCATGATGAAAGAGATGTTCGATCGCTGCTATTATCCCGTTTTGGGGCAGATCGAAGGGCGACCCTATGCAACCATCATCGCCGCCGGGTCGGATGGCGAAGGGGCGCAGCGCCAGATCGACCGTATCGCAACCGGATGGCGGCTGAAACGTGCGACCGAGGCCTGGATCGTAAATACCGACGCGCAGGAACCGGAGGAAATTCTGGCCGAAAAGACTGTTGTCCAAAGCGACATCCAGCAGGCGAGGCAATTGGGCGAAGCGATGGCGGAAGGCCTCGCCCAGGGTATTTTCTGACAATTTATCGAACGGGGATCGAGCGGTGAAAGAAGCGTCTTACGACGAAGCGGGACAATCGACCCTGCCGGGTCTCCTGCTGCTGCTCGATCCGGGCGGTCGGCCCGATCGTGACGCCCTGCATAGAATGATAGCGGATATACCGCGTGCCGATGTGAGCATTCCCCGCATATTGAATGCCTCGGGAATTGTGGAAGTCATCGTCGATGGCCTGACATTCGATATCCATGGCCTCGCATCGGATGCTCCGATTTCTCCTCCACGCATCCACTATGCATTCGATTGTCGCGTTGAAGATCTGTCGGGTTGTGATGCGATGAGCCTTTATCCAGCGCCGCATCTGGCAGGCGGCGCAAATGCCTTGCCCGTCATCCGCACGATGCTGAGTCTCGGCGTAAAGCTTGCGGAACGCATCGACGGGGTGCGCGCCGTGTGCTGGACGCCCGCCAGAACTGCGATTGCAGCATCGACGTTCATTGATGCGGTCAATGCTTGGCTGGCCGGCGGGCAAATTCCAGCGCCCGGCCTGTTCGGGCTTTACAGCGATGCGGACGGTACGTGGAGAACCGACGGACTGGCATTCCTGTTCGGCAGGGAGCTCGTCATCGACAAAGATCTTTGCAATGACGAAGCCGCTGCCATGCGTATGGCAGCGAGCATCGCCCACGATCTGGCAGGCTACGGCGCCCCCGATGTTGCGGAAGACCGCTGGCTGGAGGATGGCTGCCTAATCCGACTTGAACCGGATGATCGGACGGCAACCATTGGCGTCCGACCAGCACTCAAATCTGCCGAACTGGCAAATGCGGCGCGCGCCCGTTAGCCGATAGTTTTCGCCAGTTCCGTCTTGGCCGCCTGATACTCGCGTTCAAGCCGGGAGACGGTTTCTTCGACCGGCGCACTTTTCGTGACCGTTCCGATGCCCTGACCCGAACCCCATATGTCTTTCCAGGCCTTGGCCTTGGTATTGCCGCCGCTGCCGAAGTTCATCTTGCTCGGATCGCTGACCGGGAGATTTTCCGGATCGAGGCCGGCGCCTTCGATGCTCGAGCGCAGATAGTTTCCATGCACACCGGTAAACAGGTTCGTATAAACGATGCCGTCGGCGCGACCTTCGACAATCGCCTGCTTGTAGCGTTCGTCGGCATTGGCTTCGGTGGCGGCAATCCAGGGCGATCCGATATAAGCGAAGTTCGCGCCCAGCGCCTGGGCCGCTAGGATCGAGCGCCCATGCGCGATCGAGCCAGACAGGGCCACCAGCCCGTCGAACCATTCGCGGATTTCCTGCATCAGCGCGAACGGGCTGAGGACACCTGCATGGCCGCCTGCGCCCGCTGCCACGGGGATGAGGCCGCTGGCACCCTTTTCGATAGCCTTGCGCGCAAACCGGTCGTTGATGACGTCGTGCATGGAAATGCCGCCCCAGCCTTTGACGGCGCTGAACACCTCTTCGCGCGCGCCGAGCGAGGTGATGACCAAAGGTACCTGCCATTTCGCGCAAGTCGCCATGTCCGCTTCGAGCCGGTCGTTCGACTTGTGCACGATCTGGTTGACGGCATAGGGCGCCGCCGGACGATCGGGATTGTCGCGATTATGTGCGGCCAGTTCTTCGGTGATCTGATGCAGCCATTCGTCGACCTGGGTTTGCGGGCGCGCATTGAGCGCGGGGAAAGACCCGATGATCCCCGCCTTGCACTGCGCGATGACCAGTTCCGGACCCGATACGATGAAGAGCGGCGAGCCGATGACCGGCAGGCGCAGCTTGTCGAAGGGGGCGGGCAGGGTCATGGCGGTAGGTCCTCTCTCGTGTGATCGAGGAGGGGTTATGGCGGCTTCGTCCCGTTGTCGAGGGTGACGTTACGTAAACGTCAAGCGGCGGGAAGAATGTGCTCGATATCGTAAATGCGCGCGGCATTGCCTGCAAACAACGCACGCTTTTCCTCGGCGCTGTACCCTTGCGCAAGCCGTTTGAATGCATTCCACAATACCGGATAACTCGCGCCCCACCGGTCGACGGGATAATTCGATTCGAACATCGCCCGGTCTGTGCCGAAAGCGTCGATGCATGTCTCGATATAAGGCTGCCACATGGTGGCGAGTTTTTCTGACCCATCGCCTGCTGCAGGTCCGTCTTCGGGCATGCCGCAAAACGCCATGGCAAGACCGCCCAACTTTACCGCGACATTCGGGCATTCGCCAATCGCGTTGATCGATGCGCGCCACGTATCGAAGCGTTCGTCCAGCTTGCCGCGATAGCTGGCAATGTTGAGCGGCGTACCGCAATGGTCGAGAACGATCTGCTGATCGGGAAACGCTCTTGCCAGCTCCAGCACATCGCCGAGCTGCGGCTCGAGCAGCCAGGCATCGAAAGTCAGTCCGTGCTCGGCATAAGCGGCAAAGCCGGCGCGAAAGGCATCCGATCCGTAAAGACCTTCCGGAGCGTGAAACGGAGGTCCGAGGACCTCTGCATCGGCATCCCAGGCGCCTGCATGGCGGATCCCCTTGAACCTCCCGTTGCCGGCTGCAACCAGCGCTTCGATCACCGGATTGACAGCTTCGCCCAGTGTAAGGTCGGCATGTCCGATGATCGCGGCACAGGGCCGGTAATCGCCGTACAGCCCGCTCGCGCCCTGTGCCGCCACGCCGTTCACGAATTCGACTTCGCCCACGGGTTTCATCGCGTCGCCGCGACTTGCATCGTAAAAGGCACCGCATTCCATGAACACGGTGCCGATGATGTTATGGCCGCTATGCGTGTCCGAATGCAGTTCGTCGAAGGTGTAGTAAGCTGCCCCGGCGATGGCATCGATGAAATCGTGTCGCGGTTCGGGGAAGGCCGGGATCAGGGGCCGCAAATCCCATAAATGGTGATGCGGATCGATGATCGGCAGATCGGGTTCAAGAATGTCTTCGGTCATCGTCAGCCTCTTCCCTTTTGTTCTTTGCAGCGATGTAAACCTGAAGAGGCACGGCCCTGACAAGCGAAATTGGCGAGTCCGTCCAATTGGTTCGCCCATTGGTTCGACGCCGCAGTGAGGATCGCGGCCGACTACGTGATCTCACCAATATGCTTCCCTTCGCGCGATTAACTGCCGGACTGTATCCAGACGCTCATGGCGATTGCGGATCGAACTATGCGCGCCGCGATGCGTATCGTGGCCTACGGAACGCTCTTTCTTGCCGTTACCTGCTGCACGATTTTCTGGACCCGTTTCACGGGTGGCCTGGCCTTCGTGTGGCTGGGAACGGCAATCGCTTCGGCGCTGTTCCTGGCCCTGCCGCGCGCCCAACACTTCCGGGCCGCTGCCTTTCTCACCTTGATGAGCACAGTCGCGACCAGCCTCTTCGGGTTCGGACCTGTCTGGGCTTTTCCCCTCGCGCTGATCAATGTGTTCGAAGCCTGGTTCATTGCCTGGCTGCTCGTGCGGATCCGGCCGGAACGCGACTATATCGAAAGCGAGCGCGGGATTGTGTGGCTCGGCCTGCTGGCAGGTGTGGTGGGCCCGTTTGCGGCGGCCATTCCCGGTGGGCTGCTGGTCACGCAGATCGTAGGTGGAAGCGCGCAATTTCACACTTTCTCATGGCTGGTGGGCCATGGCCTCGGCACCCTGCTGGTAATGCCACTTGCCCTGCTGCTGACGTCATATCGCGAACCTTTGGTCATGCGAGTCAGAGAAGTCGGGAAGGTGTTCTCCTTCTTCGCCGTCGTCCTGCTAACCCTGGCAATTTCAGCCTGTGCGCTTCTCCAGTCGACATTGCCGTCGCTGTTTTTGCCGATCGTACCGCTGGTACTGGCAAGCTACCATTTCGGCCGCTTCGGTGCATCGATCACCGTCCTGATCATAACGGCATTTTCGGCCGTGACGCTCGGGCTGGATGTCGGTGTCTTTGCCGAACTCCACCTCGAACTGTGGCAGAAGGTCCTGTTCGTTCAGTTCTACCTCAGCGTACTGCTGCTGATATCGTTTCCCATGGCCGTGGCGCTCAAGCAGCGACAGCGGTTCATGCAGGAACTGGTCAACCGGGAAGCAATGCAACGGTTGATTGCCGATCATTCCGACGATGCTCTTCTCCATCTGGATGAAAGCGGAACGATCCGTTTCGCATCGCCGGCCTCGACACGTCTGAGCGGGCACGACGCGGTCGAAGGTCGGCATCTCGCGGCGTTCTTCGGTACGTTCGACCGCAAAATTGTCGTCGATGCGCTCGCTTTGGCTGCCAGATGTCCAGGCCAGACCGAAATCATCGAACGCTCGGTCGAGCGGGGTGGACAGACGCGCTGGCTCGAAGCGAAATTGCGGGCCATCGAACCTGCAAGGAAGCAGGCGCCGACCTTTGTCGTGACGATTCGCGACGTCACCGAGCGCAAGCTCGCTGAAATCCAGATATCTCGGGAAGCGCGAACCGATGTGCTGACAGGTCTGCCCAATCGCCGGGCCCTTCTCGGCGTGCTGGAAGAGCAGCTCGAATTTGCCGACGAAAGGCCGTTCGGGTTTGCCCTGATCGATCTCGATCACTTCAAGGCGATCAACGATTCCTATGGACATGCGGTGGGAGACAAAGTGCTGCAGCAGGTCGCAGGAATCATGCGTGACAGTGCGAGCGACGATTGCCTCTTTGCTCGCATAGGCGGCGAAGAATTCGGGCTCGTCGCCGTCGGCTCGGCTGTTGATAACATGGCCATCATTTGCGAGCGCCTGCGTCTTGCCATTCTGCGCAACGTGATGACCGACAATGACGGCGGACATTTCAACGTCACTGCCAGCATAGGTATCGCGCGGATATCAGAACGGTGCAGTTCGTCGATGGCCATGCAGGCGGCCGACGGCCCGCTCTATTCGGCAAAGGCTGCCGGCCGCAATTGTCTGCGCTTTGCCCAGCACATGGGGCATTTCGTGCCAGCGGGCACGAACGACATGCCCGCATCGCCTTTGCGCGCTATCCGCTAGGTCGGCACAACCGCCGAATTGGCCGCGCTGAGCACGGCTCGGACACTGGCCGTTGCGATGTCCTCGTCGATCCCGCAGCCCCAGATCGTACGTCCCTCGGCAGTACGGCATTCCAGATAGGCCGCCGCACGGCTGTCGCGTCCGGTCGTCAGCGCGTGTTCGGTATAATCGACGACTTCCAGGCTCAGTCCGAAAGCGTCCTCGATCGTGCTCACCACCGATGAAATAAGCCCGTTGCCGCGGCCCGACACCGTCTGTTCCTGCCCTTCCACAGCGATCGTGCCTGTGAAGAGGCGGGTTCCATCGCTTGCCCGACGCTCTTCGTATTCGACCAGCTGGAAATGCTTGGGGCGCGTTTGGACATGGTAGGCCGTCCTGAAGGCCTCCCAGATGTCGGCGGCATTGAGTTCGCGCCCCAGACGGTCCGCCATGCGTTGCACATGCGGGCTGAAATCGGCCTGCATCTTCTTGGGCAGCTTGAGACCCTGATCCTGTTCCAGGACCCAGGCAAACCCGCCTTTGCCGGATTGCGAATTTACGCGGATTACGGCTTCGTAGCTGCGGCCCAGATCGGCGGGATCTATCGGCAGGTATGGCACGCGCCAATGCGGATCGTTTTGCGTTTCGAGCGCTGCGAACCCTTTCTTGATGGCGTCCTGATGACTGCCGGAAAAGGCGGTATAGACCAGTTCCCCGCCATAGGGATGGCGCTGATGAACGGGCAGTTCGTTGCAATATTCGACGGTCTCGATAACGCCGTCGATGTCTGAAAAGTCGAGCTTGGGATCGACGCCCTGCGTGTACATGTTCAGCGCCATTGTCACGAGGCAGCAATTGCCGGTGCGTTCTCCGTTCCCGAACAGGCATCCTTCGACCCGGTCTGCGCCTGCCATCAGTGCCAGCTCGGCTGCCGCAACGCCGGTGCCGCGATCGTTATGCGTGTGAAGAGAGATCACCGCACTTTCGCGATTGGGCAGGTTGCGGATGAAATATTCGACCTGGTCGGCGTAGATGTTCGGGGTGGCCGCTTCGACTGTTGCAGGTAGGTTGAGGATGATGGGATGGTCCGGCGTCGGGGCCAGTACATCCATAACCGCTTCACAAACCTCGAGACTGAAATCGAGTTCGGCAGTCGAGAAGGTTTCCGGACTGTACTGAAAATGCCAATCCGTATTCGGTTGACGACCTGCCTCATCGCGCATCACCTTTGCGCCTTGAACCGCGATGTCCCGCACCTGATCGCGGGTCATGTTGAACACCACTTCGCGCCAAGCGGGGCTGACGGCATTGTACAGGTGGACAATCGCCGCCCGCGCGCCGGACAGGCTGGCAAAGCTGGTTCGGATCAGGTCTTCCCGGCTTTGCGTCAGTACCTGAACCATCACGTCGTCGGGGATCCGGCCCGACTTCACGAGGCCGGAAATGAAATCGAACTCGGTCGCGCCTGCGCTGGGGAACCCGACTTCGATTTCCTTCACGCCAACGTCGACGAGCAGATCGAAAAAGCGGGTTTTCTTGTGCGCGTCCATGGGGTCGACGATGGCCTGATTACCGTCGCGCAGATCGGTCGAAAGCCAACGGGGTGGGGCCGTTATGGTGCGCGTCGGCCATTGCCGGTCGGTCAGAGGGACCTGCGGAAAGGGCGAATATTTGGTGCTCGGGTCGCGGAGCATGGACATCTGGAAAATCTCGGATCTTGCGGAAACTTGCGGGTGAAACTTCGTCCCTTGGGCGCTCAGCGCACCCGGGCAGGCACGCAAGCTGTCACGCCCAAGGGCGTGTAAGTCGCAGAATAAGGCCGAGTGCGCCGTTCATGCGCATCGCTATGCGAAAGGATGTATGGGTTGTAAAGAAAAACAGTCTTGGGCATCCCGAGAAATTATATTTCCCATCCACAAGGAAAGACAATGGCCGAAGCGCATTCGCTATATGAAACGATGGGGCTGGTGCGCATCGTCGAAACCGATCCTGAAGGGCGGGCAACTCTCGAATACGAAGCGAAGCGGGAGCAATGCCATTCAGGCGGTGTAGTGCAGGGTGGCTTCATTAGCGGGTGGATCGATGCGGCCATGGCGCATGCTGCCATCGCGAAGAACGGGCCGGGGCTCGTGCCGATGACGCTCGAACTCAAGGTCAGCTTTTTCGCGCCGACGCGGCCTGGCCTGGTCATTGCCGAGGCCTGGGTCGAGCGCCACGGCAAGCGCACAAGTTTCTACGAAGGGCATTTGAAGCAAGCGGATGGGACCGTGTTGGCCAAGGCTACCAGCACGATCCTTCTGGCGGATATGACCCGCGTGGTGGCAGCATCGAAGAAAGCGACGGGAGGTTAGCGCCAGCGCAGCCTGTCCGGCGTCAGTTGCGAGAGCGACGTGACGCCCATCAGCTGCATCCCCCGCTCGATCTCTTCCTTGAGGATGTTCACCGCACGCTCCACACCAGCCTGACCCGCGGCCGCCAGTGCGTAGAGATAAAGCCGCCCGCCAGATGCGGCGGTTGCGCCAGCCGCCACGCTTTTGAGAACGTGCGTCCCGCGCCGGACCCCGCCATCGAGAATGATCTCGATCTCGCCGCCGACCGCGTCGACGATTTCGCGAAGCTGGTCGAACGGCGCGCGACTGCCGTCGAGCTGCCGACCGCCATGATTGGAAATTATGATCGCATCGGCGCCGATTTCAACCGCCCGCCGCGCGTCGGCAACGCTCATGATACCCTTGAGCGCGAAGGGGCCGCCCCAATCCTGCCGGATGCGCGCGGCGGTATCCCAGTCCATGTTCGTATCGAGCATGGTGTTGAAATAATCCTGGATGCTTACGGGCCTGCCTGTACCTTCCTGCACATAGCCGTCGAGATTGGGCAGGCGGAATTTCGGACCGAAGACGTAATCCATCGTCCAGCGCGGGCGCGTGGCGTAACTCCACAGCGCGCTCGGGGTGAAACGAGGCGGCGTGGTGAAGCCTGATCGCAGGCACCGCTCGCGTTTGCCGGACACGATGGTATCTACGGTCAGCGCCAGCGCATCGAACTTCGCCGCCTGGCAGCGCTCGATCATGCTGGCGTTCAGCCCCTTGTCCTTGTGAACGTAGAGCTGGAACAGCTTGGGCCCGCTCGTCAGCGCTGCGATCTCTTCGATGGAGTGTGTGGCAAGGCTGGATATCCCGAACCACACGCCGAATTTCTCCGCCGCCAATGCGACCGCGCGTTCTCCATCGCGGTGAAACGCGCGCTGCAGCGCGGTTGGGCTCAGCATGAGGGGAAGGGTACTCCTGCGCCCCATGATCGTGCAGGAGGTGTCGATTTCGCCCACGCCCGCCAGCACATCGGGCACCAGATCGACATCGCCGAAGGCGCTGGTGTTGCGCGCCTTGGTGATTTCATCGTCGGCCGCACCGTCGATATAATCGAACACCGGCCAGGGCAGACGCCGCTCGGCAAGCGCCCTGAAATCGCCGATATTATGACAATCGCGAAGCTTCATGACGATCGATCGGCTCGGCTAGTGCGGCGGGCAAGCGGGCGCGTCCATGACCCGGTGCCATGGACGCGCCTGTCTTTCATTGTTTTTCGAACGCGGCGCTGATCGTCAGTTCGACCTCGTCCGATACCATCGGCACGAAGGTCGACAGGCCGAACTCGCTGCGGTTGATCGTCGTGGTGCCCTCGAAGCCGATCGTTTCCTTCTTGCTCATGGGGTTGGCGCCTGCGCCGGTGAATTCGGCAGCGATCGTGACGGGCCGGGTGACGCCGTTCATGGTCAGGTCGCCGACGATGCTGGCGCCCGTTTCGCCAGAGCGTGTGACCGATGTCGAAACGAAGCGCGCGGCATCCGGGTTGGGGCCGAAGAAATCGGGTTCGCCGCCGTCCTTGCCCGCTCTGAGCAGGTGGTCCTTGAGGCCCGCGGATGCGACGGTCACGTCCGCGATCGGGATGGTCACGTCGAGGCTGGCGGCTTCAGGGTTCGCCGGGTCCAGCTGCAGCGTCCCCTCGATGTCGCCGAACAGGCCGAAATAGTCGTTGAAGCCAAAGTGGTTGAGCCGCCAGCTTACCAGCGTGTGTCCGGGATCGGTCGCATAGGTGCCGGCCGTGACGCGCGAGACATCGACCTGGCCGGGGATGGCGGGGGCATCGTCGGCAAAACCCGGTGCGGCCAGAACGAGGGCAAGGCCGCCGGCAAGCGGTAATGCGTGGCGCAGTTTGATGGGGAAAGTCATTGATGCAGTCTCCTGTTGCAGATCCGGGCCGGAGTGTGCGCATCGCGTGGGAAGGGCGCAAGAAGGCACACGGGGGTAACCCCGCAGCGCCCCGCTTGCGCCCGATCCCTCAGTTCTTGTCCTTGTCGACCAGCTTGTTCGCCCCGATCCACGGCATCATGGCGCGAAGCTGCGCCCCGGTCTGCTCGATCGGATGCGCTTCGGCGGCCTTGCGGCTTGCCTTGAGTTCGGGCTGCCCGGCCTGATTGTCGAGCACGAAATCCTTCACGAACCGGCCGGACTGGATATCCTTCAGCACCCGCTTCATCTCGGCCTTCGTTTCGTCCGTGATGATACGCGGACCGGTCTTGATGTCGCCGTATTCGGCCGTGTTGCTGATCGAATAGCGCATGTTGGCGATGCCGCCTTCGTACAGCAGATCGACGATCAGCTTGGTTTCGTGCAGGCATTCGAAATAGGCCATCTCGGGCGCATATCCCGCTTCCACCAGCGTTTCGAAACCCGCCTGGATCAGGTGCGTGATCCCGCCGCATAGTACCGCCTGTTCGCCGAACAGGTCGGTCTCGCATTCTTCCTTGAAGTCGGTTTCGATGATGCCCGAACGCCCGCCGCCCACGGCACTGGCATAGGACAGGGCGAGCTGCTTGGCATAACCCTGGCCGCCCGACTGTTCGCTTTCCTGATGCACCGCGATCAGGCAGGGCACGCCGCCGCCCTTGATGTATTCGCCGCGCACGGTGTGACCCGGGCCCTTGGGCGCGATCATGATCACGTCTACGTCGGCCGGGGGATCGATCAGGCCGAAATGGATGTTGAGCCCGTGGGCGAAGGCCAGCGCGCTGCCCGGCTTCATCTTGCCTGCGACCTCGTTGGCGTAGATTGCGGCCTGATGCTCGTCCGGGGCAAGGATCATCAGCACATCGGCCCATTCCGCAGCCTCGGATACCGTCTTCACCGTGAATCCTGCGCTCATCGCCTTTTTCGCCGTCGCGGATCCTTCGCGCAGCGCGATGACGACTTCGCCGACACCGCTGTCACGCAGGTTCTGCGCATGGGCATGCCCCTGGCTGCCATAGCCCACAATGGCGACCTTCTTGTCCTTGATCAGGTTCGTGTCGCAATCGGTATCGTAATAAACTTGCATTGGATTCCTCTTGAAAACTTTGGCGTCAGTCCTGTGCGGGACCGCGCATCATGCCCACGATCCCTGAACGGCCGACCTCGACGAGGCCGAGTTCGCGCATGAGAGCGATGAAGCTGTTGATCTTGTCGGGCGAACCCGTGAGTTCGAAGACGAAGCTGCTGGTCGTGGTATCCACCACATTGGCGCGGAACAGTTCGGCAATGCGCAGCGCTTCCACACGGTTGTCGCCTTTGCCCGCAACCTTCACCAGCGCCAGTTCGCGTTCCACATGGGCGCCGCTTTCCGTCAGGTCGATCACCTTGTGCACCGGCACCAGCCGTTCCAGCTGGGCGCGGATCTGGTCGATCACCGGCTCGGGACCGTTAGTGACGATGGTGATCCGGCTGATCGCATGGTCTTCCGAAATGTCGGCCACGGTCAGGCTGTCGATATTGTACCCGCGCGCGGTGAACATGCCCGTGATCTTGGCCAGGATACCCGGCTCGTTGTCGACGATGACATTGAGAACGTGCCGCTCGGCGGCCTGCATGGCGATCTTCATTGTTCGCGATCCTGCCACAGGGGTTCGAACATGCGCCCTTCGCCGTCGTAGTCGCGCAGGAAATCGCGGCCGCGCCGCACGGCTTCGAAATTATCCGTCTGGCGGCTGAGGTCGAGCGTGTCGGGCAGCAGGACCCAGGCTTCGTCGTCCTGCTTTTCCGCAACTTCCATGCCCAGGAAACGCTGGCCGTTATCCTCGATCCAGTTCAGCAACCGGTCGGCATCGTCACGGGTGAACCACACGCGCCGTTCTGCGCGATCCGCAAACTGCGGCGGTATTTTCTGCTGCATTCCCATCAGACCAGCGCCTTCGCTTCATCATCCATGGTGCCGCCCACTTCGTCTCCGTAAAGCAGCATGTCGGTATGCGCCGCCCCGCTGGGGATCATCGGGAAACAGTTGGCTTCCTTGGCCACCTGGCAATCGACCATCACCGGGCCATCATGCGCCAGCATGGCTTCGATGCCGGCATCCAGCTGGCTTTCATCCTCGATGCGGATGCCTTTCCAGTCATAGGCTTCCGCCAGTTTCACGAAATCGGGCAGGCTGTCGGAATAGCTGTTGGAATAGCGGCTCTCGTAGGTGAGCTCCTGCCATTGGCGGACCATGCCCATGTATTCGTTGTTGAGGATGAAGATCTTCACCGGCAGGCGATACTGGCTGGCCGTGCCCAGCTCCTGGATGTTCATCTGGATGCTGGCTTCACCGGCAATATCGATCACCAGGCTGTCGGGATTGCCCAGTTGCGCTCCGATCGCTGCGGGCAGGCCATATCCCATCGTGCCCAGACCGCCGCTGGTCAGCCACCTGTTCGGCTGCATGAAGTGGAAATACTGTGCCGCCCACATCTGGTGCTGGCCCACTTCGGTGGTGATGATCGGATCGCGGTCCTTCGTCAGCGCGAACAGGCGCTCGATGCTCTTCTGCGGCATGATCTGGTCGCTTCCGCGCTCCGGATACGCCAGGCAATCGCGCGCTTTCCAGCCCAGGATGCGCGCCTTCCATTCGGACAGGTCCCGCGGTTTGCGATTGCCCCAGGCTTCCACGATCTGTTCGAGCACATGGGCGCAGTCGCCGATGATGCCGAGATCGACGGGGACGATCTTGTTGATGCTCGCGCGGTCGATATCGATGTGAACCTTCTTCGCTTCGGGCGCGAAGGCATCCAGCCGGCCGGTCACGCGGTCGTCGAAGCGGGCCCCGATCGCAATGATCAGGTCGGCCCGGTTCATGGTCATGTTGGCTTCGTATGTTCCGTGCATGCCCAGCATGCCCAGCCAGTCCGGATGGTCGGCGGGGAACGCGCCCAGTCCCATCAGCGTGCTGGTAACCGGCGCGCCCGTCATGTCCTGCAGCTTGCGCAGCAAATGGGTCGCCCGCGGGCCGGCATTGATCACGCCGCCGCCGGTATAGAATACCGGGCGTTCTGCCCCGGCCAGCATCTCGACCGCTTCCGCGATTTCATCGGCCGCGCCCACCATGCGGGGCTGATAGCGGTGCGAGGGAAGGGGGCTTTCGTCCTGACCGTCCCAGCTCGCCAAGGCGATCTGCACGTCCTTCGGAATATCGACGACCACGGGGCCGGGGCGGCCGGATGTGGCGATGCGGAACGCTTCCTCGATGGTCGCGCCCAGCCGCTCGGGGTCTTTCACGAGGTAATTGTGCTTGGTGCAATGCCGCGTCAGACCGATCGTGTCCGCTTCCTGGAAGGCATCGGTCCCGATCAGCGCCGTGGGCACCTGTCCGGTGATCACCACCATGGGGATCGAATCCATATAGGCGTCGGCGATACCGGTTACGGCATTGGTCGCGCCCGGCCCGCTGGTTACCAGCACGACCCCGGGCTTGCCGGTGGAACGGGCATATCCTTCCGCAGCATGCGCGGCGCCCGCTTCGTGACGTACCAGAATATGCCGAATGCCGTCGTCCGCGAATAGCTCGTCGTAGATCGGCAGCACCGCGCCGCCGGGGTATCCGAAAACGAATTCCACACCTTGCCGCTTGAGACATTCGATCAGGATTGCTGCGCCGCTGCGCTCGATACTCACGTCAACCTCCGACCCGTTCGGGTCTTCATAAGATACAAATCGGCCCGACGCTGGGGTCTGAAGCGCCGGGCCGACAACGCCTCAGATAGGCGGGCCGTATTTCACGGTCAACCGCCTTATTGAAATAAAGAAACAAAAAAATCGTAGTCAGCGATAGTTTTGTTATCCGCCCTCGGCCACGCTGGGGGAAGCTGATTGCGGAACCATGTATATTGGCGCTTGGCATACTGGCGCGTGGCAAGCTGGCCAGCGGCGATAGCTTCAGCGCGCGATAGATCTCCTTCAAGCAATGCCTTGATCTCCGGAACGCCGATGGCGCGCATGACGGGCAGGGCGGGGTCGAGATCGCGCGCCAGCAGCGCCTCCACTTCCGCCAGCGCTCCCTTGTCGAGCATGCGTTCGAAACGCAGGTCGCAGCGGGCATTCAGCCACTCGCGCTCCGGCAGCAATACCAACGGGTGAAGCGCGATTTCTCCGGCGATGCCTCCAGACTGGCGGTCCTGCCAGTAGATCATCGGATGGCCGGTGGATCGCACCACCTCCAAGGCTCGGGCCATCCGCTGGCTGTCGCGCGGGCCAAGGCGTCCGGCGGCTTCCGGGTCCTCCTCGACCAGGCGAGCGCGCAGGTCCTCGGTCGAAAGCTCGCGCACCGCCTCTCGCACATGCGGATCGATCGCGGGGATCGGGGATATGCCATCCAGCAATGTGCGCATGTACAGCCCGGTCCCGCCGCACAGGATCGGCACACTGTCGGCGGCGTGCGCTTCCTCTATCGCGGCTTTGGCGGCTTCGGCCCAGTTGGCGGCAGAGCAGGGCTCGGCACCGTCCCATGTTCCGAACAGCCGATGTTCGACCCCGCCCATCTCGTCTTCGGTCGGCCGCGCCGACAGAATATGCAGGTCGCGATAGACCTGCTGGCTGTCGGCATTGATTATGACGCCATGGCGTCCCTCGCGGGCTAGACGCTGTGCCAGCTTCACCGCGAGATCGCTCTTGCCGCTGGCGGTCGGCCCTGCGATGAGCGCGACCGGTTTCAAATCGGGAGAAATATTGGTGCTCATTGCCCGGCTGATAGCAGACATGGACGGCGTGGAAACACGCCTCGACGCGGCAATGAAAGCCTGCGCAGCGGCGGACATGCCGGTGGCCATGGCGGGCATGCTCGATTTCTGCAGCGACGTGCTCCAGCTTTCGCTCCCGCATGGCGACGGCAGGCAGCTTGCGGAAATCCTGACCGAATATTTCGGCGATTGCGATCTGCTCATCTCCGATCACGAAATCGAAGTGCCCCGTCTCTTCGTATCCGACATGGATTCCACCATGATTGGGCAGGAATGTATCGACGAACTCGCAGACTTCGCCGGGCTGAAGGACAAGGTGGCCGCAATCACCGAACGGGCGATGCAGGGCGAACTCGATTTCGGCAGCGCTCTCAAGGAACGCGTCGGCTTGCTCGAAGGGCTGGAAGAAAGCGCGATCCACCGCTGTCTGGCCGAACGCATCCGGCCGGTCGATGGCGCGCGCACGCTTGTCGCCACGCTACGCAGCAAGGGATGCCGCACCGTTCTGGTCACCGGCGGTTTCCATCATTTCGCCGATCCCATTGCCGAAGATCTCGGTTTCGAACGGGTCGTGGGCAATCGTCTCGGTGTCGCGGGCGGCAAGCTGACCGGTCTGCTTGCAGGGCCCGTCAGCGATGCGTCGACCAAACTTGCAACGCTGGAAGAAGAACGCGCACAATTGGGCGAAGGCGCGCGGGTTCTGGCTACGGGCGATGGCGCCAACGACATTCCCATGATCGAGGCTGCGGATTACGGCATCGCCTATCGCGCCAAGCCCAGGGCCCGCGATGCGGCCAATGGACGGATCAACAGTGTACACCTCACCGCTATACTCCGGCTGTTCGGTATTCCGGAAAGCGAGTGGGTGGAGGATATCGCTGCCGGCTAGCCGGTACGCGCCTTCCCCCAGCAAAGGGGCTAGTTTCTTTTAAGGACCGATCGGCTATAACCGGCGGCATGACCGGAACGTCTCCCGCCGCAATCGATCTGGAAACTGCCTTTGACGGCACGCCCTTGCGCCATCCGACTCGCCCTCGGTCCCGCTATCGCCCGCTGGCAGCAGTGCGGCATTTTCGCGAGCTGCTGAAGGACAAGGAAAACACGGCGGAAGTCTTCAGGATTTACGATGCGCTGCCTTCCAGGCAGTTTGTCCCGCGTGTGCGCGCGCTGACGCTCAGCCCGCATGGCGATGCTCTACGGCGCAGCGAACCGTTCCTGCCTCCCATCCTCGACGATCACGACGCCCTGCGCAAAACTCCGGCCGGTTCGGTCGCGCACGCCTATTGCGATTTCATGGAAAGCGAAGGTCTCTCGGCCGCCGGTCTCGTCGCGGAATTCGAAAAGGCAGGGCGGCCGGTCTATGACGATCTGGTCCAGTGGTTCGGCTTCCGCCAGCGCGACACCCACGATCTCATGCACGTTCTGACCGGCTACGGCCGCGATGCCCTCGGCGAACAATGCGTGCTGCTGTTCACCCACGGCCAGAGCCCGAGCCAGGGCCATCTTCTGCTGGGCTATGCAGGCTCGTTGCATCTCAAGAAACTCGTGAAGAGCCGGGCGCCGGTAATGAAGGCCGTTCGCCAGGCTCATCGCACCGGCAAGGCCTGCCCGCCGCTCGTCGAACTTTCGATCCGGGAACTGCTGGTCAAGAATCTCGAGCAGGCTAGGGCCGAACTCAGCATTCCGGAACCGCATTGGTATCGCGAATGCCACCGCATCTGGCGCGAAGAAGGCATCGATCCCTACGATCTGCTCGCCCAGAAACAGGAACCGGAGCTCGTTTCTGCCTGATCGGCAGGGCATCACTCTGTATGGCCGGGTGTTCGGCCCTCAGATCATACGTTTGATCAGCATGCGTGCCGCTGTCGGATTGCGCACTTTTGCGCCGGCGATGAAGAACACATAGGCATCGCGCCCGCCCCTGGACCACCCGCGCGCCCTGTCGGCCCACGCGTCCAGAGCCTTGTCATCATAACCGGTTTCCACCGATTCTTCAGTACGTTGCAGCCGGGCATAGGAAAAATCCGCCGTCGCCTCGTCGATGCAAGGATATTCATCGCTATCGGCAAAAACCACCGCCATGTTCCGCGTGCGCGCAAGCTCGAAGAATGTTGAATCTTCGAAACTTTCATGCCGGATTTCAAGGGCATGACGCAGCGGAACGCCGTCTTGGCTATCGGGAATGAGGTCCAGAAACCGGGCGAAATCGTCTCGCTCGAATTGCTTTGTCGGCGCGAACTGCCACAGGATCGGCCCCAGCTTGTCGCCCAGTTCGGTAAACCCCTGATTGAGAAACTTCTCAATCGAATCAGCACCTTCTGCCAGAACCTTGCGCGCGGTCGAGTAGCGCGAGGCTTTGACGGTGAACTGGAAACCTTCCGGTACGACCTCGCCCCATTTGCGCCAGCTGGCCGGCTTCTGCCGGCCATAGAAGGTGGCATTTATCTCGATCGCAGTAAGATGCTGCGCGGCGTATTCCAACTCTCGCCGCTGGACCAAGCCGTCGGGATAGAAGACGCCGCGCCAGGGCGCGTAGGTCCAGCCCCCTATGCCGATGCGGACCGTCAGCCTTCCATCCACTCTGTAAAGAACGAGGCATGGGCCGCCTTCAGTTCGGCGATCGTCTTGTCAAACAGCGTATCGCCGCCCGTCTTCCCGATCCGCCTGAACCCGATCGAGGCCGTGTCCTCGTTCTCCGTTCCCTTGGCGAGCGCTTCATTCAGCGCCTGCGTATCCGGCACGGTAACGATGTAGCGGCCCTGATCTTCGCCGAACCACCACTGCGCCTGCGTATAATCGCGGTGCCATTCGACGTCGGCACCGATCCCGCCGGCCATGGCCATTTCCGCCAGAGCGACGGCGAGGCCGCCGTCGGAAATATCGTGCACCGCGCTGACGAGGCCATCGGCGATCAACTGAAGGACGATCTTGCCGGCGTTCTTTTCAACCGTGAGGTCCGTCGGCGGTGTGCGCCCTTCGTCGCGTCCGTGGATTTCGCTGAGCCAGAGCGACTTGCCCAGATGCGAACGCTCCGGATCGGGCGTTGCCCAATGTTCTGCGCGGATGAGATAGATGGCTTCGCCTTCGGCCTTGAAGGGCATGGTCATCATCTTGTCGTAGTCGTCGATCAGGCCGACCCCGCCGATAGCGGGCGTGGGCAGGATGGCGCTACCGCCACCGGTTGCCTTGCTCTCGTTATACAGGCTGACGTTGCCGGACACGATCGGGAAATCGAGTACGCGGCAGGCGCGGCCCATACCTTCGAGGGCATGGACGAACTGGCTCATGATTTCCGGGCGCTGCGGGTTGCCGAAGTTGAGGCAGTTCGTCACCGCCAATGGACGTGCCCCGACCGCGCAGAGGTTGCGATAGGCTTCCGCAATCGCCTGTTTACCGCCTTCATAGGGATCGGCGAAGACATAGCGCGGCGTGCAGTCGGTGCTGATGGCCAGCGCCTTTTTCGTGCCGTGGACCCGCACCACGCCCGCATCGCCGCCGGTCTGCAGCGTGTCCGCGCCAACCTGGCTGTCGTACTGTTCGGAAATCCACCGGCGCGACGAGAGGTTGGGCGATGCGAGCAGCTTGATCAGATCGCCGCCGACATCGTCGGTGTCGGGCCGCTCGGTCATCGGCTTGATGCCGGCCCAATCGGTGTATTCGTCCTTCGAGATATAGGGGCGGTCGTATTCCGGCGCATCCGCGGCGAGGGGGCCAAGCGGGATGTCGCACACGACTTCGCCGCCGAATTCGAGCACCATATGCCGTGTATCGGTCACTTCCCCGATGACGGCGAAATCCAGTTCCCACTTCTTGAAGATGGCCGCAGCCATTTCTTCCTTGCCGGGCTTCAGCACCATGAGCATGCGCTCCTGGCTTTCGCTCAGCATCATCTCATAGGGCGTCATGCCCTCTTCGCGGCAAGGAACCTTGTCCATGTCGAGCCGGATGCCGGCCTTGCCATTGGTCGCCATCTCCACGCTGGACGAGGTCAGACCTGCGGCGCCCATGTCCTGAATGGCGACGATGGCGTCGGTGGCCATCAGCTCCAGACAGGCTTCGATCAGCAGCTTCTCGGTGAAGGGATCGCCGACCTGGACGGTTGGGCGCTTGGCCTCCGCGTCCTCTTCGAAATCGGCGGAAGCCATGGTCGCGCCGTGAATGCCGTCGCGCCCGGTCTTGGAGCCGACATAGACGATCGGATTGCCTACGCCGGTCGCTGCGCTGTAGAAAATCTTGTCCGCATCCGCGACGCCCACCGTCATCGCATTGACGAGGATATTGCCGTCATAGGCCGGGTGGAAGTTGGTTTCGCCGGCAACGGTCGGAACACCGACGCAATTGCCATAGCCGCCGATCCCCGAGACCACGCCCTTGACCAGGTGCTTCATCTTGGGGTGATCGGGACGCCCGAAGCGCAATGCGTTGGCATTCGCCACCGGGCGAGCGCCCATGGTGAACACGTCGCGCAAGATGCCGCCGACACCGGTCGCCGCGCCCTGATAGGGTTCGATGTAACTAGGGTGGTTGTGGCTTTCCATCTTGAAGATGGCGGCCTGCCCGTCGCCGATATCGATCACGCCGGCATTTTCGCCGGGGCCGCAGATAACCCAAGGAGCCTCGGTCGGCAGCTTCTTCAGATGCAGCCGGCTGCTCTTGTAGGAACAATGTTCCGACCACATGACCGAGAAGATGCCCAGTTCCACGAGATTGGGCTCCCGGCCCAGGGCGTTCAGAACGCGTTCGTATTCTTCGGAGCTGAGGCCGTGCTGTTCGACGACTTCGGGGGTGATCGCGGATTCGACGTTTGCCATGCGCGCGCGCTTAGCGCCGCACGCCCGACACTGCCAGTCCCACGAGACTTTTATGCCATCTTGTCGACTGCACCCAGAAGGCGAGGGCGGTCAGAATGCCGAAGGATAGCAGGGCGGTCACATATATCCCTGTGCCTGCTTCCTGCGGCTGCGGGCCGAACCAGTTGATCGCCTGGAATACCAGCATCGTTCCCAGCAGAATGAGCGGCGGGACCACTGGGCCTTTCGTGCGCCTGATATAAAAGCAGAAGGCGGCCAGCGTTATCCCGATCTCCAGCGGCATTTCGATCCAGGGCGAATTCCACAGCCCCAGCCCGAATTTCTCTTCCCCGCCTGCAAGGGTAAGATCCGGCCCGTGCGCGAGCAGATCCAGCAGCCAGTGGCTCAATACCACGATGGCTCCCCATGTCGCGGCGATGGCGTTTCGCGAGACGAGCCAGATCACGATTGCGAAGCCCAACGCCCATGCCGCAGTGCCGGAAAGGCTGTGGGTGTACGGCATGTGATAGAGATCGAGCGGGTTCATCGCTGTCATTCCGGGCACGATCCGCAGTTTCTCGATCCCGACGATCGCGAAGGTGAAGAACGCCCAGTCGACCAGTTGCGCTGCGATGAACAGCGTGCCCAGCTTGGGCGCTTCTTCCGTTATGCCGCGAGCGAGGAAGGCGGGTGCGAAGTGACCGATGAACATCGGCTCAGCCGAACCTGTCGGCGGCGAAAGTAGCCGCACCGGCCGCCACGGCAGTCGCAAATGCGCCCCAGCAGATGTCGACCAATGTGACGATCGTCGACCAGTTGCGCATGGTCGTCTGGTTCGTCAGGTCGTAGGTTGCATAACAGATCGCGCCTAGCAGCGCGCCGTTGAGGGCAGCTGCGCCTATGCCGCCCGCCAATCCCGGACGGACGGCAAACCACACGATCGCGCAGATATAGGCACAGTAGAAAAGCAGCGCGGGGACCATGCGGAAGCTTTCCGCCAGCAGACCGCCAAGCTGGGGGCGGTAGAAGTTGGGGCCGGCCCAACCCAGCCACGCCGCATCGAGGATCCCGAAAACCAAAGCAGCTGTGACGGCGGCGACAATCCACGTCATATTCGCTCCCCCTCTTTTCGCCTTACTTGACCGCGCGCAGGTGGGCCGTCAATGCTTCCCGCCGATGGCAGAGGAACAGTTACAGATTTCGGATTTGAATTTCGAGCAGGCTCTACGCGAGCTCGAAAGCGTCGTGCGACGGCTCGAGAGCGGTGACGTGCCGCTCGACGAGAGCATCGACCTGTACGAACGCGGCGAGCAATTGCGCAAGGCGTGCCAATCGCGACTCGATTCGGCGCAGGCGCGGATCGAAAAGATCGTCGCCGGTGCCGATGGGAAGCCCACTGGGACCGAGCCTTTCGACGCGGACGGCGGTGCATGAGTGTGATGACGACCATGCCTCCTCGTCTGGGCGAGGCGTTCGAGCGGGTACAGAGCGACATAGACAGCGCCTTCGATGCCTTTCTTCCCGTTCCCGACGATAGCAGGGCCCGTCTCGTCGAAGCGATGCGCTATGCCGCGATCGGCGCGGGCAAGCGCATGCGACCCCTGCTTCTGGTGGCGACTTCGGAACTCTTCGGCGTAAACCGCAATGCTGCAATCAACGCAGGGTGCGCGGTGGAGGCGATCCACGCCTATTCGCTTATCCATGACGATCTTCCCTGCATGGACGACGATGCCATGCGGCACGGAAAACCTTCGGTGCACAAGGCGTTCGACGATGCAACGGCAGTCCTGGCAGGCGATTGCCTGCACGCGCTGGCCTTCGACATCCTGACGCAGCTCGACACCAGCGCGGATCCGTTCGTCCGCTCGGAACTTGTCGCTACCCTGGCCCGGGCCAGTGGCCACGATGGCATGGCTGGCGGGCAAATGATGGATATCGTCTCTCAGGAAGAGAATTACGATCTGCGCCAGATCACTAGGCTGCAACAACTCAAGACAGGGGCATTGCTTGCAGCCAGCGTCGAAATGGGCGCAGTGCTTGGCCGTGTGCCGCCCGAAGGGCGCGCGCATCTTCGCGCCTATGCCCGCGATATCGGCCTTGCCTTCCAGATCGCGGACGATCTGCTGGACGTGGAAGGTGACGAAGCGAAAGCCGGCAAGGCGCTGCGCAAGGATGAAGAGCAGGGCAAGCAGACCTTCGTGACGCTGATGGGTGTTGAACAGGCCCGCGCGCAGGCGACGATGCTGGTCGAACAGGCGGGTCGGCACCTCTCAAGCTACGGCGAAGACGCCCGGCTTCTTGTCGAACTCGCCGAC
Organism: Qipengyuania sp. NPDC077410; assembly: GCF_044543405.1. Taxonomy (NCBI): domain Bacteria; kingdom Pseudomonadati; phylum Pseudomonadota; class Alphaproteobacteria; order Sphingomonadales; family Erythrobacteraceae; genus Qipengyuania; species Qipengyuania sp. NPDC077410. The sequence continues at coordinate 1,012,832 of NZ_JBITWB010000002.1, forward strand.
TTCGTCGTGAAAAGAGATCATTGATGGCCAAACGTATCGGCATTTATCCCGGAACATTCGACCCCATCACGCTGGGGCACATGGACATCATCGAACGGGGCGCCAAGCTGGTCGACGAACTGATCATCGGGGTGACGACCAATATCGCTAAATCCCCCATGTTCGACGACGACGAGCGTATCGCCATGGTCGAACGCGAAGTTGCCGAAATCGCCTGCGACACCATTCGCGTGGTCGGGTTCAACTCGCTGTTGATGGACTTCGCCGAACAGATGAATGCAGGGATCGTCGTTCGCGGAATTCGCGGGGTGACGGACTTCGAATACGAATATCAGCTCACCGGCATGAACCGCCAGCTCAACGACCGGATCGAAACGGTCTTTCTCATGGCCGATGTCGAACTGCAGCCGATTGCCAGCAGGCTGGTGAAGGAAATCGCGTTTTACGGCGGCCCGATCGAAAAGTTCGTCACCCCTGCGGTGCGGGCCGATGTGGAAGCGCGGGTCCAGAAGATGGGGCCGCGCGGCGGCTGACGGATGATTTCCACCTATTCATTGAACGGACAGACGCCTCGCGCTAGTGGGTCGGCAATCCATGACATTGCTACGGAATGACGATGCTCAAGACTTCGCTAGCCATTGCTGCCGCGCTGACAATCGGTGCCGCGCCTCTAGCCGCACAGGTGGCGGAAGATCCTGCTCCGACCGAAAGTGAAGCGACTGCCCCTGCGGCTACGACTCCTGACGGTGATGCAGCGGACGCTGCGGCCTCGACCGAAGCTGAGGACACGCGGACATTCTCGCCGGTCAACTTCGACGTCAATGAAGATCTCGAGAACATTCTTCTGCTGGATCTGTCGAACGGCCAGCGGGTTGCCATCCGCCTCAAGCCTGACTGGGCACCGCACCACGTGGAGCGTATCAAGACCCTCACCCGGCAGGGCTTCTACGACGGGGTGATCTTCCACCGGGTTATCGATGGGTTCATGGCACAGACGGGCGATCCGACCGGTACGGGTACCGGTGGTTCGCAGCTTCCCGACATCGCCGAGGAATTCAACCGCATGCCGCATGTGCGCGGTACGGTTTCGATGGCTCGCGCGGCGAGTGAGGACAGTGCGAACAGTCAGTTCTTCATCGTCTTTTATCCGCGCCTGAACCTCGACAACAATTACACCAATTTCGGGCGGGTCATTTCCAACATGGCCGCGGTGGATGCGATCCAGCGCGGCGAACCGCCTGCCAATCCCACCCGCGTGCTTCAGGCGTCGATCGCAGCCGACAACAAGCCGGTTCCGGCGATGCCGGCGCCCCAGGTGCAGCAGGATATTTCGATCGACGATCTGAACGCCCCGATCGGCAACTGACTTTTCATTGCGCTGACCCCGCACTAGGGGCGGCGCAATGAAAGTTGACCTCTTCGATTTCGAATTGCCGGTAGAACGCATCGCGCTGCGCCCGGCGCGGCCGCGTGATGCTGCGCGCATGCTGATCGTGCGCGAAAGCGGCCCGTTCGAGGATCGCGGCGTGCGGGACCTGCCTCAGATGCTGCAGGCTGGCGATGTTCTCGTGTTCAACGATACGCGCGTTATTCCCGCACAGCTCGAAGGTCGGCGGGGCAATGCGAAAATCGGCGCCACGCTGCACAAGCGCATCGATCTTCGTCGCTGGCAGGCCTTCGTCCGGAACGCCAAGCGGCTCAGGCCGGGCGATGTTGCCGAATTTGGCGGCGGCGTCACCGCCGTGGCTGAAGAGCGTCTGGCCGATGGAAGCTTCGTGCTGTTCTTCGAAGGGGAAGAGCCGGTCGAGGTCCTGCTCGAACGCGCCGGGCGGATGCCCCTGCCTCCCTATATCGCAGGAAAGCGCGACACGGACGATCAGGATCGCCTGGATTACCAGACCATGTTCGCGGCAGAGGACGGCGCGGTAGCTGCCCCGACTGCGGCGCTTCATTTCACGTCGGAACTGATTGCCGCTCTGGATGCAGCCGGCATCGGGCGCGAAACGCTGACTCTTCACGTCGGGGCAGGCACGTTCCTGCCGGTCAAGGCCGATGATACCGCCGACCACGCGATGCATTCCGAATGGGGTAGGGTGGACCGCGACGTTGCAGACCGCCTGAATGCCGCGCGAAAGGCAGGCGGGCGATTGATCGCGGTCGGGACCACCAGCTTGCGGCTATTGGAAAGCGCAACCGGCGACGATGGAATGATCGGTGAATTTTCGGGCGATACCGACATCTTCATCACGCCCGGCTATCAGTTCCGGGCAATCGATGGATTGATGACCAACTTCCATCTTCCAAAATCGACCCTGGTCATGCTCGTCAGTGCGCTGATGGGGCGCGAACGGATGCTGTCGGCCTATCGGTACGCGATCGAAAACGAATATCGGTTCTACAGCTACGGCGATTCCTCGCTCTTGCTGCCCTGATCGGGGAACAGGCTTTTCGTATCGAGCAGCCTGTCGATAAGCGCGTCGTCGACGGGAATTCGACCGTCCAGCATGAGCATGGCGATCCCGTGAGCGATTGACCACGCCTGTAAGGCAAGCGTCTCGGCCCGCTCGGGGTTGCTGGCGAGCGCCCGTGTATTGGCGATCAGCAAGGCACGTGCCTCGTCTACCGGTTCCTCCTTGTCGACCGGTTTGCCCTGCGTGAACATCAGCCTGAAAAGCACGGGGTGGGCGAGGGCGAAGCGGACATAGGCCCGGCCCGTTTCGGCAAAACCGGCAGCACCTCCGCCGGCCTTTTGGGCGGCGGCGGCCTGTTCGCTGCCGAGCATTTTCAACCCTTCCCGGGCAAGCGCCTGGTCCAGAGCCTGTTTGTCGGGAAAATGCCGGTAGACGGCCGTCGGCGAAACCCCCACCTTGCGAGACAATTCGCGCAGCGAAGGCGCCTTCCCGTCGGGGCCTTCGAGAGCCCGCAGACCTTCGAGGACAAGCGCCTCGCGCAGATTGCCGTGATGATAGGCTTCACTCGAAGTTGACACTGTTACCATAGACCCTATGTTTACACCGTTCACTTTAACCAATGTGAGTCGGTCATGGCAAGCGTCATAGAAAAAACAATCCGTAAAGCTGTCATCCCCGCCATTCAGGCCCTGGCGGGTGTCAATCGTAACAGGTTACCAGACGCCCGGACCAACCCGTTCCTGAGCGGCGTCCACACCCCGCTGCGTGAAGAATTCACGCTGGACGATCTGCACGTCACGGGCAGCATTCCCACAGAGCTGGACGGTCGTTACGTTCGGATTGGCCCCAATCCGTATGGCAAGGGAGATAAGGGGCATCACTGGTTCCTGGGCGATGGCATGGTTCACGGGGTGCGCCTGAAGAACGGCGAAGCCATATGGTATCGCAATCGCTTCATCCGATCGCGCGATCTCGAAGGGAAGGGCGGGCCCAGGGCTGTCGATGGGCCGCGCCGCGGTTTCGGGGATACAGTGAACACCAATGTTCTGGCTATCGGCGACAAGATCATGGCGCTTGTCGAAGCCAGCAGCTTCCCCGTCCAGCTCGATGACGATCTCGAAAGCGTCGCTTACTCGGATTTCGGTGGGGGTCTGACGGGATCGTTCACCGCGCATCCCCATGAATGCCCGGCAACCGGCGAATTCCACGCAATCTGTTACGATGGCATGTCGGTCGATACCATCCGCCACGTCGTTCTGGCGCGGAATGGAACGGTCTTGCGCGAAACGGAGATTGCCGTCCGCCATGGCCCGTCGATCCACGACTGCGCGCTGACGGAGAATTTCGTGGTCGTGCTGGATCTGCCGGTCACCTTCTCGATGCCGGCGCTCATTTCAGGGCACAGGTTTCCCTACCGCTGGAACCGCGCTCACAAGGCCCGTGTCGGTCTCCTGCCGCGCGGCGGCACGGGCGATCAGATCGTGTGGCACGAAGTTGAGCCTTGCTACGCGTTTCACGTCGGCAACAGCTTCGAGGACGATAGGGGCCAGGTTGTCATCGACCTGTGCGCGTATGAAACCATCTTCGATGGGGACATGCCGGGACCGTATGGCAAGCCTCTCGGTCTCGAACGCTGGACAGTCGATGGCAAGGGCGGGCAGGTCCAGCGCGATGTCCTGGATTCGTCGCCGCAGGAATTTCCCCGCCCGGACGAGCGTTTCTTCACCACCGACTATCGCTACCTCTGGAGCATGGGGCTGCCGGATGATGGCGACCTCGAGTTCGTCGCGCCCATGCCGCTTTATCGCCACGACCTCGTCACCGGGGAGCGTATCCAGCACGACTTCGGCGATGGCCGCATACCGGGGGAATTCGTGTTCGTGCCGCGCGATGCTGGCGCGCCCGAAGGTGCCGGTTGGGTCATGGGATATGTCATCGATCGAAATCGCGGGACGAGCGCGCTGGAAATCCTCGATGCCCACAGCCTCGAGACCGTTGCGTCCGTACACATCCCGCATCTTATCCCGCCGGGCTTCCACGGGAATTGGATCGCAGCTAACTAGGAATCTGTGGATCCGATTCTCGAACTCAATGGCCTGTCCAAGGTCTACCGCGGCGGGCTGAAGGCGCTCGACAATGTCGATCTCAGCGTACGGAAGGGCGAGATATTCGCGCTGCTCGGGCCCAACGGCGCGGGCAAGACCACGCTTATCGGTGCGGTCTGCGGCCTCGTTCGCCCCAGTTCTGGTACAATCCACGCCTTCGGCCACGATCTGGCAACCGACTGGCGCAAGGCGCGCAGCCGCATAGGGCTGGTCCCGCAGGAACTGAGCACGGACATGTTCGAACCGGTCGAACATGCCGTCAGCTATTCACGCGGCCTGTTCGGTCTCGCACCCGACAGGCAGCGGATCGAAGAGATCTTGCGCAGCCTCAGCCTCTGGGAAAAGCGCGGCGAGCGGATCATGGCCCTGTCGGGCGGAATGAAGCGCCGCGTACTCATCGCCAAGGCTCTCGCACACGAACCCGACCTCCTCTTCCTCGACGAACCCACCGCCGGCGTCGACGTGGAACTGCGCAAGGGCATGTGGGCGATCATAGATAAGATGCGCGCGCGCGGCGTCACCATCATCCTGACCACGCATTACATCGAAGAGGCCGAGATGATGGCCGACCGCGTCGGTGTCATCAATCGCGGCAAGCTGCTCATGGTCGATGAGAAAGACGCCATGATGGCCCGTCTCGGCCGAACCGAGGCACATATTACGCTTGCACAACCCCTCGCTACACTGCCTCCGGAAATAGGCCGGTTCCCTGTCGAATTGGAAGCGGGTGGAACGGTGCTTCGCTACCGCGGGGGCGATGGGACAGGAAAGGGTAAGGCCGAAGTCGCCGAATTGACCAAGGCGCTCATCGGCGCGGGGATCGATTACGTCGGCATTGACACCCGTGAGAGCAGCCTCGAGGATATTTTCGTATCCCTGCTTGGCGACGGCGAGGTACCGCAATGATTTCCTGGCGCTCAACCTGGTCGATATACACCCGGGAGCTTATTCGCTTCCTTCGCACGGCATTCCAGTCGGTGCTGGCACCCGTTCTCACGACCTCGCTCTATTTCATCGTGTTCGGAGCGGCGATCGGCGGGCGCATGCCCGATCTGGATGGGGTGCAATATGGTGCGTTCATCATCCCGGGGCTGCTGATGCTCACCCTGCTGGGAGAGACCACCAGCAATTCGAGCTTCGGCATTTATATGCCTCGCTTTACCGGAACGATCTACGAATTGCTCAGCGCTCCTGTCGGCGTGACCGAAACGCTTATCGGGTTCGTAGGGGCGGCGATGACAAAAAGCCTTATCCTCGCGACGATCATATTGGTTACTGCCCGACTGTTCGTCGATTATTCGATCACTTATCCGGTGTTGGCGGTGTTCTACATCATGCTGGTCGCAGCCGCCTTCAGTCTCTTCGGATTCATCCTCGGCATCTGGGCCGATAACTTCGAAAAGCTCGGCATAATCCCGATGCTGTTCCTTACCCCGCTCACGTTTCTGGGAGGCACGTTCTATTCGATCGATATGCTGCCGAAGCCGTGGGATACCATCGCTCTAGCCAATCCGATCGTTTATCTTGTCAGTGGATTGCGCTGGACATTCTATGGGACGAGCGACGTCAATATCTGGGTCAGCTTCGGTATCACCTTGGGCTTTCTCGCCCTGTGCGTTTCGGTGATTGCCTACATTTTCAAGACAGGTTGGCGGCTACGCGCCTGAATACGAACGCGCTTTGTCGATCCAGGGTGGCGAGCGCCGGAGAGCCACGCTAGGCTTCTGGCATGTTTGTGAGAACCGCCCTATTTACGTTTGCGGCTAGCACAGCCGCATTTGCATCACCGGCACATGCCGAGCTCCCCGAAGCTGCCCGTCAGATGATCGACACAGCGCTGGCTAGTGGCGATAACGCCAAAATCGCGACCGTACTGGACTTAGCCCGCACGACATGGCCCGACGATGGGGAGGAAATCGCCGCGATCGAAGGCGCGTGGGCGAAAACTAAAGCCGAAAAAGCCGCTTTGGCCGCGAAGGAGAAAGAAGAGGCCATTCGGACTGCTGGCCTGCTCGACCGGTGGACAGGGCAAGGTGAATTGGGCGGATTCCATTCCACAGGGAATAGCGACACGACCGGCATTACCGCTGCGCTTCATCTCAAGCGACAGGGGATTGACTGGTCGCACCACTTGAGAGCGCGTTTCGATTACCAACGCCAGAATGGTGTCACCAGTCGTGAAAAATACTTCGCGTCCTATGAACCTCGGTGGGAATTCGATGAGGGCATCTTTGCTTATGGACTGGCGCAGTATGATCGCGATGCCTTTCAAGGAATCGACGGCCGGTATGCAGTTTCCGGTGGATTGGGATATCAGGTGATCGACGGCAACAGTCTCAGCCTGTCGTTAAAGGCAGGACCAGCTTACCGCGTTACCGATTACACCGATGGGCGCGTCGAAAACCGCGTGGCCGGCCTCGCAGGCCTCGATTTCGACTGGCGGATTCTCGACAGGGTGACCCTGACGCAGGATGCAAATGCTGTCGCCGAGACCGGCGGGCAGGCAGTCGTCATCGTGGACAGTTCGAATACTACGCTCAATCTGGTCACCGGCCTCGATTTCAAGGCTACCGAAAAACTTCGGGCGAGGATGAGCTATGCGATTGATTATGACAGCAACCCTGCAGTAGGCGCTGTTTCGACCGACACGGTAACCCGTGCATCGATCGTTTACGACTTCTGAGATTTGACATTGACTAATCGTTTTTCGTTTGCCGTTGAGGCGGTCGATGGTGCTGCGCGGACGGGTGCGATTTCCATGAATCGCGGCCAGATCCGTACGCCGGCTTTCATGCCGGTCGGCACCGCGGCAACCGTAAAGGCCATGAAGCCTGAAACGGTGCGCAAGACGGGCGCGGACATAATCCTTGGCAATACTTACCACCTGATGCTGCGCCCGGGAGCGGAGCGCGTGGCAAAGCTCGGCGGTCTTCACAAATTCATGAACTGGGACCGGCCGATCCTCACCGACAGCGGCGGTTATCAGGTTATGAGTCTGTCGGACCTACGGAAGCTGACTGAGAAGGGCGTGGAATTCCGCAGCCACATCGACGGGTCGAAGCATATGCTGACACCGGAACGCAGCATGGAAATCCAGCGGCTTCTGGGCAGCGACATCGTGATGGCTTTTGACGAATGCCCCCGCGCCGACCGTCCGCGTGACGAAATTGCCGCGAGCATGGAAATGAGCATGCGTTGGGCGAAGCGGAGTCGAGAGGGCTTCAACGCCGGCGGCGAACATGCGGAACGGTCTGCCTTGTTCGGTATTCAGCAAGGCGCGCTCGACGAAGATCTGCGCAAGATCAGTGCCGATAAGCTGGCCGATATCGGGTTCGATGGATATGCGATCGGCGGTCTGGCCGTGGGCGAGGGACAGGAGGCCATGTTCGCCACACTGGACTTTGCCCCCGCGCAGCTCCCACAGGATCGCCCTCGTTATCTCATGGGCGTGGGTAAGCCGGACGACCTGGTGGGTGCGGTAGAACGCGGTGTCGACATGTTCGACTGCGTGTTGCCAAGCCGATCCGGACGAAATGGACAAGCGTTTACCTGGAACGGCCCGATGAACCTTCGCAATGCGCGGTTCGCGGATGATACCGATCCTTTGGATAATCGCTGCACTTGCGACACGTGCAGCACCTACTCGCGCGCCTATCTCCACCACCTCGTGAAATCACAGGAAATTCTCGGTGCAATGCTGATGACCGAGCATAATATCGCTTTCTACCAGCAGTTGATGCAGGCAATGCGCGATGCGATCGGGGAGAGGAGATTTGCTACCTTTGCCAAGGATTTCCGCCGGGATTACTTGCGCTGAAGCGGGACTGGCCTAATTTGGAAAAATGGCCAAGCCTCCTCAAGCCCGCCCTACCTCTGCTCAATGGGGGCTTCCGTATGCGGATGGCGCGAGTGGTCCCGCCGTTAAACGCGAGCAGACGTATATCATCGCCTTTGCGGTCTTGACGATCGTTGCGTGGCAAACGGCTGTCGGTACGTTGGCGCTCATGCCGTTTACGCTGCTATCTACCTGGTGGCACGAGATGGCGCATGGTCTCATGGCGGCTGCGCTTGGAGCTGAATTCGAGCGATTGGTCATCTTTGCGAACGGGTCGGGATTTGCAGAAAGCTCTGGCGACCTTGGGCGTATCGGCCAGGCCATCGTTGCTGCCTCCGGGTTGCTCGGCCCCACCATCGCGGGCAGCGTCTTGATCATTGCTTCGCGCTCACCCCGAGCAACCAAGGTGATGTTGTTCGGCCTCGCTATAGCGTTGATCGCGAGCACCCTGATTTGGGTCCGATCTATTGCCGGCTGGATCGTGCTGCCGCTCTTTGCAGCAGGTGCATTCTCGATTGCATCCAGAGCGACGAGGAAATGGCAGAGGATCGCTATCGAGTTCCTTGGCGTGCAAGGAGCGGTCAGCGTTTACCAGGACATCGATTATCCGTTCAGTCCAGGCGCCGCGGTACATGGACAAGTTGCCCTATCCGATACGGGACGCATCGCGGAAGCGTTGTTCCTTCCGTACTGGTTCTGGGGCGGGGCTATCACCATCGCAATTGCGGCAATGGTCTGGAAGTCCTTGCAAATTGCAGGCCGGACGTAGCGGGCTACACCCGCTCTTTTTCGCGCATTTCCAGTATCGTCCCGCGATATGGAACGAACGTGCCGGCACTGTCCAGAAAGCCTGCACCAATAACATTCGCACGCGCCTGCGCATCGTTGAGGCTATCGTACCATTTGCCGCGACGATTGGGCGTGATGAAGCGGTATTGAGTCATAGTAAAAACTGAACCGCCAATCACCTTCCGCGTTCCTGCCAAGGCTTTGAAAATGCGGTGAATTGATACAAAAAAGGCGGCCCTGAGGCCGCCCTTTCCATATATCGATGTACCAAAGGATCAGCGCGAGTAGAACTCGACGACCAGGTTCGGTTCCATGGTCACCGGATAGGGCACTTCATCAAGCTTCGGTACGCGAGTGAAAGTCACCTTGTCGTTACCATCGGGCGCGACATAATCGGGAATTTCACGCTCGGGAAGGCTCTGTGCTTCGATGACCAAAGCCATTTCCTTGGCTTTGCTGCCGAGGCTGACCACGTCGCCAACCTTCACACGCGCCGAAGCGATGTTGGTCTTCACGCCGTTGAGGTAGATGTGGCCGTGGCTAACGATCTGGCGGGCGGCGAAGATGGTCGGTGCGAACTTGGCGCGGTAAACGACCATGTCGAGGCGCTGTTCGAGCAGGCCGATCAGGTTCTGACCGGTGTCACCCTTCATGGCCGACGCTTCCTTGTAGGTGCGCTTGAACTGCTTTTCCGTTACGTCGCCGTAGTAGCCCTTGAGCTTCTGCTTGGCGCGAAGCTGCAGACCGAAGTCGCTCATCTTGCTCTTGCGACGCTGGCCATGCTGGCCGGGGCCGTACGAACGCTTGTTGACCGGGGAATTCGGACGACCCCAGATGTTTTCACCCATCCGGCGGTCGAGTTTGTACTTGGCGCTTGTGCGCTTCGTCATAAATAGTTCCTTCAATTTGCTGGACCGCCCCAGTGGCGGCCATTTAACCCGGCATCACACCGTCAACCTCGAGGTTGACGCGGCTTCCGCTTCACCGGGGTGCAGAGCCAATTTGTGAAGGCGCGCTCGTAGCAAAATTGTGCAGCGCGTCAAGCAGCAAGATAGGCGCTCGACAATTCGGTTCAAGCGCGGCACTGCGCAGCACCATGAAGGACGATTTCAAACTGCCGGAAGATTGCACCGACATGGGCGAGGTGCGAATTGGAGTGGACACGACTGACCGCGAACTGATGGAACTGCTCGATCGCCGGTTTGGTTACATGCGAGCTGCTGCTCGGATCAAGACGGATCGCAATGTCGTTCGCGACGAAGGGCGTAAGGCCGAGGTGATCGAGAACGCCCGCGCTGATGCAGAAAACCGTGCGCTTCCGGCTGATGAGCTCGCGCGGATGTGGGACGATCTGGTCGAAACCTCCATTGCCTACGAAATGGAGGAATGGGACAGGATCAGGGCTTAGGTTCGCGTTGAAGCGACGACAGTACACCTCTCAGGGTACGGACTTCCAGGTGGTTCCAGGCAGGCTTCGTCAACACGCCACGTAATGTGCGCCGGGTAGCTTCGGCGCGGGCTTCCGGACGAAAATACCCTTTTGGCTCCAGCATGCTTTCCAAATGTGCGATCAGGCCATCAAGCTCTTCCTGTGGGGCAGGGGGCAACAGTTCTTCCTGGGTCGGCTGTACCAGGGTTTCATGCTTGGACCATTCGTAGGCACACAGGATCACCGCCTGCGCGAGGTTGAGCGACCCGAACTCCGGATTGATCGGCACCGTCAAGATAGCACGCGCGAGCGCTACATCCTCGGTTTCCAGCCCGGACCGCTCTGGTCCGAACAGGATTGCACTGCGGCCTTGCGCGACGGCAATTTCCTGACTGGCTTGCTCGGGCGTGACGACAGGTTTCGTAACGCCCCGTTTGCGAACGGTGGTGGCGTAGACATGCGCGCAATCCGCCACCGCATCGGCAGTCGATCCAAAGACCCTTGCACCTTCCAGCACGATGTCCGCGCCCGACGCGGACGGACCAGCCGACGGGTTGGGCCAGCCATCGCGCGGCTCGACCAAGCGCATTTCCGTGAGGCCGAAGTTGAGCATGGCACGCGCGGCCTTGCCGATATTCTCGCCGAGTTGCGGGCGCACGAGGACGATGATCGGCTTTCTGGCGTCAGCCCCGTTCATTGGCTGCCGCTTCCTGCACGGTACTTGCGAATTCTTCAAAATCCCGGGCTTCGCTGAAATCGCGATAGACCGAGGCGAACCGGATATATGCGACACTGTCCAGTCCGCGCAGTCCATCCATAACCATCTCGCCAATACGTTTGGATGGGATTTCTGGTTCGCCGGCAGTTTCGACCTGCCGCTGGATACCGCTGACGAGCTGGTCGATCCGTTCTTGCGGAACATCGCGCTTGCGGCAGGCCAGCGAAATCGATTGTTCTAGCTTGCTGCGGTCGAAGGGCTGGCGACGGTCGCCGCTTTTGACCACCGTCACTTCGCGTAATTGCACGCGTTCGAAAGTGGTAAACCGCGCGCCGCAGCTGGAGCACTGGCGACGCCGCCGGATCGAGGTCGAATCCTCGGTCGGACGACTGTCCTTTACCTGGCTGTCGTCATGCGCACAAAATGGACAACGCATTTACGGTCGGAGGCGTTTGTAGAGCATAAAGCCCGCGCCCGCGACCAGACCGAGGGGCCAGGTCACCACCGGCAATATGCCGGCCGCGATCGCGCCGACTGCCGCGCCGGTCAGCACTGGCTTGGTCGACGGATGGTTCAGCCCCTGCTTCGCCATTCCCTTGATCTCTGCGCTGGCATCCGAAACAAGATCGTGGTCTTGATGCTGCGGTTCTTTGTTATCCATCATTCGTCTCCTTAGCGGCCGGGGTAGACGGGGAAGGCAGCGCAGAGTTCGGCAACCTTGCCACGCACCTGCTCTTCAACCTGCCCGTCGCCTTCCGGACCATTGCGCGAGAGCCCTTCGACTACCTGACAGATAAGAGCACCAATCTGGCGGAACTCGTCGGGGCCAAATCCGCGCGTCGTGCCCGCCGGAGTGCCGAGGCGGATGCCGCTCGTAACAAAAGGGCTGCGCGTATCGTATGGAATGCCGTTCTTGTTGCAGGTCAACCATGCTCGATCGAGGCCGGCTTCTGCGGATTTGCCGGTCACGTCCATGGCCGTGAGGTCAACAAGCATGGAGTGATTGTCCGTACCCCCGGAAACGACGCGCAGGCCGTTGGCTTCGATCCCTTCGGCCAAGGCGCGGGCGTTCTCCACAACGCGCTTGGCGTAGTCCTTGAAATCCGGGCGCAGAGCTTCGCCGAACGCGACGGCCTTCGCCGCAACCACATGCATTAGCGGCCCACCTTGCATCCCGGGGAAGACCGCCATGTTGAATGGCTTGGTGAGGTCTTCGTCGTCCCAAAGGATCACGCCGGAGCGCGGACCACGCAAACTCTTGTGAGTGGTTGTCGTGACGACGTGGGCATGGGGGAAGGGGGAGGGATGCGCGCCGCCAGCGACCAGTCCGGAAATGTGGCTCATATCTACCATGAGATAGGCGCCGACCTCGTCCGCGACCTTGCGGAAAGCCTTCCAGTCCCAGACGCGGGAATAGGCCGTTCCGCCTGCAATGATGAGCTTCGGCTTGTTGGCTTTGGCAATCGCCATAACCTCATCCATGTCGATCAGTTCATCGTCTTTCCGAACACCGTAGCTGACAGGATTGAACCATTTGCCGCTCATGTTGACCGGAGAACCATGGGTCAGATGGCCGCCCGAATTGAGGTCGAGCCCCATGAACGTATCGCCAGGCTGGAGCAGTGCGAGGAATACCGCCTGGTTCATCTGACTGCCTGAATTGGGCTGAACATTGGCGAAACCACAGCCGAACAGCTTCTTGGCGCGCTCGATAGCGAGTGTTTCGATTACATCGGCATAATCGCAGCCGCCATAATAGCGCTTGCCGGGATAGCCTTCCGCATATTTGTTCGTGAATACTGATCCAGTTGCTTCGAGAACGGCGCTCGAGGCAATGTTTTCGGACGCGATAAGCTCGATCTTGTCCTGCTGACGCGCCAGTTCATTGCGGATTGCATCATGAATTTCTGGATCTGCCTCGGCAAGGGTGTCGTGCCAGAAACGATCCATAGGGTCGCGGTCGGTATTGGCGGGCTTGGTAGCCAAATCAGATCTCCGGTTTGGAAAGCTTGTCGACGCGGCGCTGGTGGCGACCGCCGACGAATTCGGTTTCGAGAAATGCAGTAAGGCAAGCCTTTGCCATGTCGCTTCCGGTCAGGCGGGCGCCCATCGCAATACAGTTTGCGTCATTGTGTTCGCGCGAAAGTGCAGCCGAGAGCGGTTCCGAGACAAGCGCACAGCGAACCGATGGATTGCGATTGACGCTCATGGAAATACCAATGCCGGAGCCGCAAAGCGCCACGCCGCGTTCCGCAGTACCGTCAGCGAGCACATTAGCAAGCTTGTAGCCGAAATCGGGGTAATCGACGCTGTCGCCGGTGTCTGGCCCGAGATCCGCCACCTCGTGACCTTGTTCGATCAACCATTCGCGCAATTCTGTCTTCAGGTCGATTGCGGCGTGATCGGAGGCAATGGCTATATGCATGGGGAGCACATAGGCACTGCCTTCGATTCGCGCGACCCCCTTGATCCCATTATCGATCGAGCGGATGCGTAGGGATGGCTTTGGCATGCAACCGAAAAATTACCGCTCGCTTGCGCTTTCCAGGCTTTCGATTGCCGCTCTTATTTGGACGATCGAATATGGCTTTGTGATCGTCACGGAATTCGCAAGCTCCTTTGGGTGCTCTGCATCTCCGTATCCCGTCGCAAATGCGAAAGGAATGTCGTCAGCCTTAAGCTCGTAAGCCAGCGGATAACTTTTTGAGCCATGCAGGTTCACATCGAGGATTGCGTAATCGAACGTTTCGTTCGCTCGGCCCTCGCGCGCCTGCTCGATCGAACTGAAAACCGAAACCGTAGCGCCTTCCTCGATCAGCATGTCTTCAAGAGCGAATGCGATGATCGGCTCGTCTTCGAGCACCAGGATATGTTTGCCGTTCAAGCTCATACTTCGCCCTCAATCCGGCAATAGAGGCCGCTGGCTCGATATTCCAAGGTCGTGCGACTGTCCGGGCTTCCGAGACCTCGCTTGACCAGTCGTGATCCAAAACCGCCGGTTTGAGGCTCCACTACGACCGGTCCGTCATGTTCGCTCCATTCGAATATGAGCAAGGTGCCTTCTGTTTCGGCAGGTTGCGTTTGCCAAGTGATCTCGACGATGCCGGTTGGCTCGCTTAACGCTCCGTATTTCAAGGCGTTCGTGCATAGTTCGTGCACTACCATCGAAAGCGTAACCGCAGTTTGAGGAGCCAGAACAACTTTCGGTCCTGTGAGCGAGTATCGCGACGAATCTGAGCCTGCGGTGGCTGCCAGCGATCCTGTGACGATCGATTCCAGATCGGCAGCTTCCCAACTTCGCTCGGTGAGAAGATTATGCGCACTGGCCAAAGCTGCGAGACGATTGGAAAATGCTTCTATTCCGGTAGAACCCGGCTCCGAGCGAAAGGACTGTTTTGCGAGTCCTTGGACGACCGCAAGGGTGTTCTTGACCCTGTGGTTGAGCTCATTGATCAAAATGCGCTGGTGTTCTTCAAAGGCCACTTCTTCTGTTACATCATGGCCTTGAACCAGAATGCCTTCGAAGTCGTCTCCACCGTGGATCGGTTGGTAGATGAACTCGAGAAAACGGGCCTCAAGTTCTCCGTCCTCGCCCGAATTCAGGAGGATCCTTTCTTTCTTGCCGAAGTATGGCTCGTTCTTGTCGAGCACGTCGTCGAGCAACTGGATAAACCCCTGATCGACAACTTCCGGCAATGCTTCCGGCACCGTTCTGCCAACCAGCTTGCGCTGACCGACAAGCTGACGATACGCAGCATTCGCCATTACAAATCGATGATCTCGCCCACTCAGCACCGCTACGAACCCGGGTGCTTGTTCGAGCAGGGAACGGAATCGATCCAGTTCCTTGCTGGCCCCCCGATAACGTTCCTCCACCGCTTCGGCGCGCCGGGCGACGCTGGCAGCGTCGCGCTCCGAGCCCGAGTGCTCCAACCCCGTGATGCGAACCGTATGCTGGAGAATATATTCGACATCGCCATTCTCATCGAGAAAAGGCGTGTGAGTGGCGCTCCATATATGGGTGTCAAAGCCGCCTTGGGCGTTTGGAATATTATAAGGGATTCGAGCGATTTCGTCAGCTTCGCCGGTCTCGAGGACTCGATCGAAAGACGACTTCAACTGGCGATAACTTTCACCTTCGCTCGGGAAGGCTTCAAAAATTCCGCGCTGCTTGATCTCGTCCCATCGGCTTTCCGTGGCGCTCAGATAGGCTGCATTTGCCCACTGAATGACCAGAGATGCATCGAGAATAACATAAGGGTTGGGAGAGCGCGCAAGCACACTCTCGAAATCTAAATTCATGCGTGCCCCGGAATACCAGCTTTTCTAACTGGATCGGGAACCTGGATTTGGCTCACCTATCCAACTGAGTAAGGAAAAGCTTGGAAAGAAAGTCCGTTCCGGGGGACAGGCAGCGGATTTCGCCGTGTGACATTTCGGTCACTCCGCTGCCTGACGCGGATATGTATTACTGGTCGAGGAAAGACCGCATCTTTCTGCTCCGGCTGGGATGCTTGAGCTTGCGGAGCGCCTTGGCTTCGATCTGACGAATACGTTCACGCGTGACAGAGAATTGCTGGCCCACTTCCTCGAGCGTGTGGTCCGTATTCATACCGATCCCGAAGCGCATGCGCAGGACGCGCTCTTCACGCGGCGTAAGGCTGGCAAGAACGCGGGTGACCGTTTCCTTGAGGTTCGCCTGGATCGCCGCATCGACCGGAATAATCGCGTTTTTGTCCTCGATGAAATCGCCGAGATGCGAATCTTCCTCGTCACCGATCGGTGTCTCGAGACTGATCGGCTCTTTCGCGATCTTCATGACCTTGCGCACCTTTTCAAGTGGCATGGAAAGCTTCTCGGCCATCTCTTCAGGTGTCGGCTCGCGTCCCTGATCGTGCAGGAACTGACGGCT
Organism: Qipengyuania sp. NPDC077410; assembly: GCF_044543405.1. Lineage (NCBI taxonomy): Bacteria > Pseudomonadati > Pseudomonadota > Alphaproteobacteria > Sphingomonadales > Erythrobacteraceae > Qipengyuania > Qipengyuania sp. NPDC077410. Next base: position 1,029,031 of record NZ_JBITWB010000002.1, read on the forward strand.
GCAACGGACCAGCTTGTTGATCGTCTCGATCATGTGGACCGGGATACGGATGGTCCGCGCCTGATCGGCAATCGAACGCGTGATTGCCTGGCGAATCCACCAGGTAGCATAGGTGCTGAACTTGTATCCACGGCGGTATTCGAACTTGTCGACCGCCTTCATCAGGCCGATGTTGCCTTCCTGGATAAGGTCGAGGAATTGCAGACCGCGATTGGTGTATTTCTTGGCAATGGAGATCACGAGGCGAAGATTTGCCTCAACCATTTCCTTCTTGGCGATACGCGCCTCGCGCTCGCCTTTCTGGACCATGTTAACGATCCGGCGGAATTCCTCGAGTGCCATGCCAGTCTGGCCCGCAATGTCGGAAATCTCGGCCCGGATCCGCTCGACCGCATCGGCTTCCTTCTCGGCGAAGGCCGCCCATTTCTTGTCCTTCTTAGCGCGATCGGTGAGCCAGTTATCGTCCAGTTCATTGCCGATGTAGGCATCGAGAAAATCGATACGCTTCACTTTGTGGCGTTCGGCAAGACGAAGCATCTGCCCACCCAAAGCGGTCAGGCGGCGATTGAAGGCGTAAAGATTATCGACCAGAAATTCGATCTTGGTCGCGTGGAACTGAACGCTCTCGACTTCAGCCGTAAGCTGCTCGGAAAGCGCCTCGTATTTTTTTTCCTTGGCAGGCGTGAACGCCTCGCCGCGGGCCATCACGTCGACGCGTTCCTTCTGGAGCTTCTCGAACTTTCCGAACAGATCGGTGATCCGAGCAAAGCGCTCGATGGCGTCCGGCTTGAGCGCGGCTTCCATCTGAGCAAGGGACATGGTGTTGTCCTCTTCCTCGTCATCGTCGCTCTTGGACGAACCTTCTTCGCCATCTTCGTCGTCGGAATTGGAATCGTCGTCCTCATCCTCGTCATCATCACGGATGGTCGGACCGGCGGTCTCTTCGGAGATTTCACCGTCATCGTCATCGTCTTCGGCGTCGTCGTTCAGCTTGTCGGCCGGGGGTTCCTTCGACAGCATGGCATCGAGATCGAGAATCTCGCGTAGCTGCATTTCCTCGGCATTCAGGGCTTCCGACCATTGGATGATTGCGTGGAAGGTGATCGGAGACTGGCACAAGCCCATGATCATCATGTCGCGTCCGGCTTCGATCCGCTTGGCGATGGCGATTTCACCTTCGCGGCTGAGCAGTTCGACCGCACCCATTTCGCGCAGATACATGCGCACCGGATCGTCCGTGCGTTCTCCGGTTGCGGTCTTTTTGGCAGCAGGCTTGGCCGTAGCCTTGCTGTCCTTTTTGGTGTCGGTCGTGATTTCCTCGACCTCGTCCGCTTCTTCAGCGGCAGCCTCGGCATCTTCGTCGCTTTCGACGATCTGCACACCCATGTCTGACAGAGCGGACTGGATGTCTTCGATCTGATCGGAGCTCATCTCACCCTGCGGCAAAGCGTCGTTGAGCTCGTCATAAGTGACGTAGCCCTTCTTCTTCGCCTTCGCGATGAGCTTCTTCACCGATGCCTCATTGAGGTCGATCAGGGGAGCATCGCCATCGTCCTTGGTCTTCGACTTGGTGGCCATAAGGTAATTCAGTCCAGTCTTCTCTTGCCCGCGGGTCGCGTAACCGCGGGGATCATGAATCCGATTCGCCGTCTGCAGCTGCCTTCTTGCGACCGAAACGCTTCAACCGCTCGTTAAGGGCCAGTAATCGCTCACGCAATCGGGCCTGTTCGGCGATGGAGCCTTCCGGGTCACGTTCGAAACGCGCAGTGGCTGCGGAAAGCGCAGCCTCAAGCGCAGGTCTTTCGACCAGCAAAGACACGGCCTCGGCCAGATCCTCGCGCGCATCAACCGGGTCGGTGCCTTCATGAAGGAAGGCGAATGATGTTTTTTCCGGTGGGGCGGGAAGGCCTCGTTCCAGCGATATGGTCGATCGTGCGGACAAATCAAGCGTTTCGGCGGCTTCTACCAATGAATCGAGCGCGGGACCGACATTTTGATCACGTCTGGCCAGATCGGACAAGGCTTCCTCGTGTCGCAGTATCTGATCCGGGAACTTCACCAGGCCGGCAATCACCGCCCGGGTCAAGGCATCGCGGGCACCTCCGGTCATCGCTCGGGTAAGGCGATCGCGGGCATTCGGCGAAAGCGTTGGAGCGGGCTGTTTGAACTGCCCCTTCTTCCAGTCGCTGCGTGGACGAAATTCGCGCTGCGGGCGAGGGGGGAAGGCAAATGTAGAGAAGCGTTCGAGCAGTTCGCGCTTGTAGAGTGCACGAATGTCGGGGTGTTGGATGTTCTCAACGTGCTCAAGGAGGCGCGCCTTGAAGCCCGCCTTGTCTTCCGGTGAATTGAGCGGCGAAGCGGCTTTTTCGAAGTCCCAGAGGGTATCGAGCAGACTGGAAGGCTGACCCAGAAGCTCCTCGAGCGCCGCGACGCCTTTCTCCCGTATCAGATCGTCGGGATCCAAACCGGCAGGCATGCGAACGATGGAAAGGGAGTGGGCGGGGCGAAGCATGGGAAGAGCCCGTGCCACTGCTCGCATGGCGGCGCGTTGTCCGGCATTATCCCCATCGAAACACAGGATCGGCTGCTCCACCTGTCGCCAGAGCAGTTCGATCTGGTTCTCGGTCAGTGCGGTGCCCAGCGGGGCAACCGCCTCCTGAATTCCTGCATTGGCTAACGCAATCGCATCCATATAACCCTCGACTACGATAAGGCGGCCGCTTTGGCGTGCGGCAGGCGCTGCGCGGTGAAGGTTGTAGAGCGTGCGACCCTTGTCGAAGAGCGGCGTGTCGGGACTGTTCAGATATTTCGGAGCATTCGGATTGGCTTCGCTGTCGAGAATGCGTCCCCCGAAGGCAATCACTCGTCCACGCGTATCGTGAATCGGCAGCATCAAACGACCGCGAAACCGGTCGTAAGGTTCCTTGCCCTCGACGGTGATCCGCATTCCGGCCTCTATGAGCATAGGCTCGTCGAACCGGGCGAGAGCACGCTTTAGGGCCTGCCGATCTTCCGGAGCGTAACCGAAACCGAACTCCCGGATGATGGCATCTGTAAATCCTCGGCGTCCAAGATAGCTGCGCGCCTGCATCCCGTCGCTACCGCGCAACTCGTCTTCGAACCATTCTTGAGCGGCGCCGGTCACATCGTGGAGGCTGGCGCGCTTCTCCGCTTGCTGGGCTGCTCGGGGGTCGGGGGCGGGGACTTCCATGCCCGCTTCGGCCGCCAGCTCTTTCACTGCGTCCATGAAGGGCATGCCCCTCTGATCGGTCATCCAGCGAATGGCATCGCCATGCGCCTCGCAGCCGAAGCAGTGGTAGAAGCCCTTCTCGTCATTGACGTAGAAGCTGGGCGTTTTCTCGTTGTGGAATGGGCAGCACGCCTTGAACTCACGCCCAGCCTTGGTCAGCCGAAGGGTACGACCGATCACTGCGGACAGCGTGGTCCGCATGCGCAATTCGTCAAGCCATTGGGGAGACAGGGCCATGAGGTCTCCGACCTTACCCGCGCCCTGCCGAGACCGCTAGCGCGGGCGGGCGCCCTCCACAGGCTTTTCTTCTGCCGGGAAGGGGCCGGTAGCAATGGCCTGATTGCCATCGACCTCAAGGAGATACGTTTCGGCGGGGCCTTGAGGTGGCGTAGTGGACTGCCACCAGAACGTCATTGTGCCGCCCGGTTTCCAACCTGAACCGCGCGATACTCGCCAGATCAGGCTGCCGCTATCGTTGGTAATCGAGATGGCGTCAGGATCGCCAAGCGTCGCTTCCGCTTCCGCAGTGGAATAACCGACCGATTGGTTGAACCCTGAAACTTTGCGGATCGTGCGGAACAAGGTCGGAGCGCTTTCCATCACCTCAGGACCGTCCGTTTCGGCCATCTCCGTCCCATCGTCTGCATCGGTAAGGGTCACGCTGTGCACGTATGTGTACACTGTCCCCTCAGGCATTTCGCCTGGTTTGCATTCAGCCGTATCGGCGGGGCACGCAACATAGCTGACGAGGCGACCGATCTCGCGATTACCTGCGCTAAGCACGGTGCGAACCTCAGGGCCTTGCGGGCCGACGATTTTCGCTCCGAGTGTCGACAGATCGAGATCGGCTCCGACGAGGGTGCGCGGTGCGGCAACGGTTGGTGTGGGGGTAGGCGCAGGCTCTGGTTCAGAAGACCCGCAGGCTGCCAGCATGCCAATCGATAGGAGGGCGAGGGCGTTCTTCATGAAAGTGCTTCCTTCACCAGACTGCTTGCCTTGCTCATATCCAGCGTTGCGCCGTGACGGCTTTTGAGTTCTGCCATAACCCGGCCCATATCTTTCATGCCTTCGGCCGAAAGATCGGTTTTGATCTCGGCGATAGCAGCGCGGGTTTCTTCCTCGCTCATCTGCTTGGGGAGAAACTCCTCGATCACTGCGAGTTCGCTTTTCTCCTTGTCGGCGAGCTCCTGCCGTCCTCCGTCCTCATACATCTCGATCGATTCGCGACGCTGCTTGGCCATTTTCAGCAGGACGTCCGTGACGAGTTCGTCATCCTCGGGCTTCTTGTCGGCCGTACGCAATTCGATATCGCGATCCTTGATCTTTGCCCCGATCAGGCGGAGCGCAGCGGTGCGATCCTTGTCCTTTGCCTTCATGGCGGTGACGGTTTCGGCCTGGATATTTTCGCGCAGCATGGGAATTCCCGGTGTTTGGAGGTGGTTTTGGCCACTCATTTAGAACAGTGCACCGATATGCCAAGTGTTCCGCTTGACGGGAATCGTCCCGGTCCCTAGCGGCTGGGACTTAGCACACATCGCTGGAAACCTTTTTACCCGGAGCGCCCATGGCCCTGTCCGCATCTTCGCACGCGCAACCCAAAGGCGCGACCGGAGTCCTCGTCCTTGGCGACGGCACCGTAATCTGGGGCAAGGGCTTCGGCGCCAGCGGTCACTCAGTGGGCGAAGTATGCTTCAACACCGCGATGACCGGGTATCAGGAAGTGATGACCGATCCTTCCTACGACAGCCAGATCGTGACGTTCACCTTCCCGCATATCGGCAATGTCGGCGCGAACGAGGAAGATCACGAGAGCCGTGGGCTGGGCGCGGTGGGGCTGGTGGTGCGGCAGGAGATCACGCCGCATTCGAGCTTCCGCGCGCAGAACGAGTTTTTGGAATGGTGCGTAACCCACGGAAAGATCGGACTTTCCGGCGTCGATACGCGCGCTTTGACGCGGCGGATCCGGATGAGCGGGGCGCCGAATGCGGTTATCGCACATAATCCGCACGGAGAATTCGACCTCAAAGCCTTGAAAAAGCAGGCGGAAGAGTGGGGCGGGCTGGAGGGGCTCGACCTTGTTCCGGGTGTGACGCGGGAAGGGCAGGAAAACTGGACCGGCGGGCACTGGCAGCTTGGTTTCGGCTATGGCGAAGGCAATGCCGACAGGCCCCACGTGGTCGCGATCGATTACGGCGCCAAGGATAACATCTTCAGAAACCTCGTGAAAGCGGGCGCCAAAGTGACCGTCGTGCCCGCAAAGACCTCGTTCGACGAGATCATGGCGCTGGAACCCGATGGCGTTTTTCTGTCGAACGGGCCGGGCGATCCGGCGGCCACCGGACAGTACGCAGTCCCGTCAATCATACGTATGATCGAGGCCGATATACCGTTGTTCGGTATCTGTTTGGGGCATCAGATGCTCGGCATTGCGGCTGGCGCGAAGACGGCAAAGATGTTCCAGGGCCATCGCGGCGCCAACCACCCCGTCCAGCGGGTCGGGAGCGAATGGGGCGAGAGCGAAGGCCTCGTCGAGATCACCAGCATGAACCACGGCTTCGCCATCGACGGTGAAACCCTGCCGGACAATGTCGAGCAGACCCATGTCTCGCTGTTCGATGGCACCAATTGCGGGATCAGCATCAAGGGCAAGAAGGCCTTCGGTGTCCAGTACCATCCCGAGGCCAGCCCCGGCCCGCAGGACAGTTTCTATCTCTTCGAGAAGTTCGTGGGAATGTTGGGATGAGGCGCCGATACGAATTCGTCATCCCCGGATCTGCTCCTGAAACAGCAGGAGCAATCACTGCGCATGTCTCCTTTTACGATATGGCCAAAATCTAATGCCCAAACGCACTGACATCTCCTCGATCCTCGTCATTGGCGCAGGTCCCATTATTATCGGCCAGGCGTGCGAGTTCGACTATTCGGGCACGCAGGCGATCAAGGCGCTTAAGGAAGAGGGCTACCGGGTCATCCTGGTGAACTCCAATCCCGCGACGATCATGACCGATCCGGAAATGGCCGACGCGACCTATGTCGAGCCGATCACGCCGGAAATCGTCGCGAAGATCATCGAGAAGGAGCGGCCCGACGCGGTGCTGCCGACGATGGGTGGGCAGACGGCGCTCAATTGTGCGCTCGACCTTGCGAACCAGGGCGTTCTTGAGAAATTCGGCGTTACCATGATCGGCGCCAATGCCGATGCCATCGACAAGGCCGAGAACCGCCAGCGCTTCCGCGAGGCGATGGACAAGATCGGTCTGGAAAGCGCGCGCAGCGGCGTCGCCAATACGGTCGACGAGGCGTTCGCGGTGCTGGAAACCACCGGTCTTCCCGCCATCATCCGCCCCAGCTTCACACTTGGCGGGACGGGCGGCGGCATCGCCTACAACAAGGCGGAATTCGACCGTATCGTTCGCGAAGGTCTGGATGCGTCGCCCACCACCGAAGTCCTGATCGAGGAATCGCTCCTTGGCTGGAAAGAGTACGAAATGGAGGTGGTGCGCGACCGCAAGGACAATTGCATCATCATCTGTTCGATCGAGAATGTCGATCCGATGGGCGTGCATACGGGCGATTCCATCACTGTCGCACCGGCGCTGACGCTGACCGACAAGGAATACCAGATCATGCGCACCGCCAGCATCGAAGTGCTGCGCGAAATCGGTGTGGAAACAGGCGGTTCGAACGTACAGTTCGCAGTCAATCCGCAGGATGGCCGCCTGATCGTGATCGAGATGAACCCGCGCGTATCGCGCAGTTCAGCGCTGGCTTCGAAGGCCACCGGCTTTCCGATCGCGCGCGTCGCGGCGAAACTGGCTGTCGGTTACACGCTGGACGAGATCCAGAACGAGATCACCGGCGCAACGCCGGCAAGCTTTGAACCGACCATCGACTACGTCGTGACGAAGATTCCGCGCTTTGCCTTCGAAAAGTTCAAGGGCTCGAAGAACGAGCTGTCGACCGCGATGAAGTCGGTCGGCGAAGTCATGGCGATCGGGCGGTGCTTTGCCGAAAGCATGCAGAAGGCGCTGCGTGGTCTGGAAACCGGGCTGGACGGGTTCAACCGGATCACCGAGTTCGAAGGGCTGAGCCGCGAGATCGTGATCGCATCGCTTTCCAAACGCACGCCGGACCGCATTCTCAAGATCGCCCAGGCTTTCCGTGAGGACTTCACGGTCGAGGAGATCGCCAAGATCACCGGTTTCGATCCATGGTTCCTGCGCCAGATCGAGGCAATCATCTATGAAGAGAAGATGATAGGCCACAATGGCTTGCCCAATGATGCGGCCGAAATGCGCCGCCTGAAGGCGATGGGCTTTTCCGACAAGCGGCTTGCCACGCTGGCTGTGCGGTCGGTGGGCGTCGCAGGCGGGCTCGGCGAAACACAGGCGAAGCGTTCCGGCCTGCTGCATGACGCGCTGCGCGCCATGGCGGGCGCGACGAGCGAGGAAGAAGTCCGCAAGCTGCGTCGCAAGCTGGGCGTCTATCCCGTGTTCAAGCGGATCGACAGCTGTGCTGCCGAATTCGAGGCGATCACGCCCTATATGTATTCGACCTACGAAGCCCCGAGCTTTGGCGAGGCGGAGGACGAGGCCGATCCGAGCGACCGCAAGAAGATCGTTATCCTGGGCGGCGGGCCGAACCGCATCGGGCAGGGTATCGAATTCGATTACTGCTGCGTCCACGCGTGTTTCGCGCTGGCAGAAGCCGGGTTCGAGACGATCATGGTCAACTGCAACCCGGAAACGGTTTCGACCGATTACGATACGTCCGACCGGCTTTATTTCGAGCCGCTGACCGAAGAAGACGTGCTGGAGATCATGCGCGTCGAAATGTCCAAGGGTGAAGTCGTGGGCGTGATCGTCCAGTTCGGCGGTCAGACCCCGCTGAAACTAGCCGCTGCGCTGGAACGCGAAGGCATCCCGATCCTGGGCACGTCGCCTGACGCGATCGATCTTGCCGAAGACCGCGAGCGCTTTGCCAAGCTGGTCAACAATCTGAAGCTGAAGCAGCCGATGAACGGCATCGCCAAGAGCCGCGACGAGGCGGCAGCCGTGGCCGCGCGCATCGGCTATCCGGTGCTGCTGCGCCCCAGTTACGTGCTGGGGGGAAGGGCGATGGAAATCGTCGACAGCGAGGCCCAGCTCGACGATTACATCAACACCGCGGTGAATGTGTCGGGCGACAGCCCCGTGCTGGTCGACCAGTATCTGCGCGATGCCATCGAATGCGATGTCGACGTGGTGTCGGACGGCGAAGAGGTCCGCATTGCGGGCGTGATGCAGCATATCGAGGAAGCAGGCGTGCATTCGGGCGACAGCGCCTGCACCCTGCCGCCCTACAGCCTTTCCGGCGACATCATCGCCGAGATGGAGCGCCAGGCGATCGACCTAGCCAGGGCGTTGCAAGTCCGCGGTCTGATGAACGTGCAGTTCGCGGTAAAGGAAGGCGAGGTCTATCTGATCGAAGTGAACCCGCGCGCCAGCCGTACCGTGCCATTCGTGGCCAAGGCCATCGGTCGTCCAATCGCCAAAGTGGCGGCACTGGTCATGGCAGGCCAGCCGCTGACCAGTTTCGAGCCGTTCGACCTCAACCCCAATCACATGGCTGTTAAAGAAGCCGTGTTCCCCTTCGCTCGCTTCCCCGGTGCCGATCCGGTGCTTTCACCGGAAATGAAGTCGACCGGCGAAGTAATGGGTATCGACCGCAGTTTCGCGGCCGCCTTCCTCAAATCCCAATTGGGCGCGGGAATGAAACCGCCGCAGTCGGGAACGCTGTTTGTATCGGTGAAGGACAGCGACAAAGCGTTGATCGTGCCGGCGGTGCAGACCTTGCTGGACAAGGGTTTCCGCGTCATCGCAACCGGCGGGACCGAGCGCTACCTCGCCGACCAGGGGCTTAAGGTCGAGCTGGTCAACAAGGTGGCCGAGGGACGCCCCCACATCGTGGATGCGATCATCGATGGCGAAGTCCAGTTGATCTTCAACACGACCGAAGGCTGGCAGTCGTTGCTCGACAGCAAATCCATCCGCGAGGCGGCGCTGGAAAAGAAGCTGCCATACTATACGACGGCCGCTGCCTCGCTCGCCGTTGCGCAGGCGATAGCAGAGGTTTCGCCGGACCAGCTTGAAGTGCGTTCATTGCAAGACTATTATAGCTGACGAAGAATACGCCTGCTCCTCCATACATTCGAACCGCCTGGGTTCCGCAAATCGGCGGACCGGGTTTGAATTGTCCCGAGGGTGAGCATGAACAGGAAGGGCAAGGGGTCCTATGGAAAAAGTGCCGATGCTGGCCGAGGGTTATGAAAAGCTCACGGCAGATCTCAAAGCCCTGCGGGCGGAACGACCACTGATCGTCGATGCGATCGAGGAAGCTCGGGCGCACGGCGACCTGTCGGAAAACGCCGAATACCACGCTGCCAAGGAGCGCCAGGGCCAGGTCGAGGCCATGATCGGCGACCTGGAAGACAAGATCAGCCGCGCGCAGATCATCGATCCGACAACGCTGTCGGGCGACAAGGTTATCTTCGGGGCAACCGTTACCCTGCTGGACGAGAACGACAAGCCAGTGCGGTACCAGATCGTCGGCCAGACAGAAGCCGACGCCGCAAAGGGCCGGATCAGTTACAATTCACCGATCGGCCGTGCGCTGATCGGCAAGCAGCTCGAGGAAGAGGTCGAAGTGACCGTACCTTCCGGCGACAAGTTCTACCTGATCGACAAGATCGAATTCATCTGACGAGATTTTCCGTCGCCCAACTGCAAATCGGGGAAGCCCGATGCAGGTGGGCGATGGCGAACTCTCGATATTCGACTGTAACCGTCCCGCCCGCTCGCAAGCTGGGCGGGATTGGGTTCTTACGGCCCGTCTGCCTAATCAGGCTTCCGGATCGAGCAGTTTGTGAAGGTGGACGATGACGTATTTCATTTCCGCATCATCGACCGTGCGCTGGGCATTCGAGCGCCACGCTTCCACGGCATTTTCATAGCTGCTGAACACGCCGGCAACGTGAATGCTTTCCGGATCGCTGAAGGTTACGTTGCGGGGATCGGTGACCCGGCCGCCCATGACCAGATAGAGCGCCTGTTTGCTCTCTTTTTCTTCCATGTTCTGACTTTCTCGATGGGGAGGGAGGATGGTTGCGCCACATAGCGAAAGCGGCGCCACAGGCAAGTCTGTCGCGCCGCTCAGTTATCCTGCGATGCAAGATCGCTGTTGTTCAGTATTTCAGACGCGTGCGTAGCGAACGATAGGCGCGGCTGCCCTTGCGGCCTGCCTTGCGGCGCGAACTGCGCAGCGCATCGCCTGCAACGTCCAGCTTGTAGGAGGTGTCACGGCGAAGACCGCGAGCCGCAGTGGCTGCATTATCGCCGAAATCTTCGAAGCGATCGCCAGCATATTGTGCGCCGCTGGCCACGCTGTCCATCATGCGGGCGCCGTAGGCCATGACTGCATCGGCAGCCAGGCCGGCAAACATACCGCCACGGCGGCCGAGATTGCGGCCGCGCCGCGTCATTGCACCGATGGCAAGACCTGCGACAAGCACACCGCCAACGACGGCGAACGGGTGGCGCTTGGTGAATTCAAGCGCACTGTCGGCAGCATCGTGCGCCTGATCGGCAAGCGAGCGTTCCTGGATGCGCTGTTCGCCAGCATCGATGCGCGCACGAAGCTCTTCACGCTTCTGTTCGTCGCTCAGATTGCTGTCGGCGCTGATGGGGGTGACATTGTTCTTGGCTGCTTTGGCCATGATTAATCTCCGGATTTCGCGTTCGTCAGACCAACGGCCCTGGAAGGGTTAATGTTCCGACCTGGGGTAATATCCGTCATCTTCATCATCGGCGTCGGTATCGATGCCGAACAATTCCAGGATGGGGTGACGGGCGAACCAGACCACTATCGCAGCGATCAGCGCGGCGAGCGCGCCCTTGTTGTCTTCGGCGACATCGAGGGCTTCGTCGTAGAGGTCCGTCGCGCCTTCGCGCACGCGGTCGAGCGCGCGTTCACCCAAGCCTTTGTGCGCAAAGTTGGATTTGAGCGTCTTGATATCGGCATCGATCAACGCGCGCGCGGAATCGCGCAGATGCTTGTCTTCCAGCATTCGCATTCGGCGAGAAGTCATTCATCGTCCCCTTCGAAAGCGTCGCGGATATCGTCGATCCGGCCTTTGAGAAGGCGCAGCATGATCAAGCCGATTACGACAAGGCTGATAGTGACGATCAGCGTGGCACCCAGCGGCCCGGTAATGGGTATGAGAGCCAGAACGAGACCAACCGTCGCCGCGATCAGGGCGAGATGAAACATGCCGAATGCGGCAAAGATGTAGATCAGCGCGCTCTTGACGCGATTGCCCACAAACCCCGCGCGGCTTTTCTGAAAGCGCAATTCGGCTTCGGCATAGGTCTTGCCGTCTTCGAACAGTGCCAGCACATCGTCCGTCAGTGAGAACTGGCGCGCCTCCGGTTCATCCGTATCAGGAGCGCTGTGTCCGTCAGGTAAATCGAGCGGGCCGGGATAACCCTCGGCCCGCTCGTTATCATCGTCCCGCATTTCTGCCCCCGACGCCACTCGCTTAGCGCGAGCCGCGGAAGAGGCGCGAAAGCATGAAGCCGACGACCGCCGCAATTCCCAGCGCCTTGCCGGGGCTCTTGCGAACGAATTCGCGACCGTCTTCTACCAGGTCGTCGACGCTCTTTTCGTCGAGCTTGCTGGCGTAACCGTCGATCGATTTGGACGCGCTGCGGGCATAATCGCCGTATTTGGCGCCGAGCCGTTCATCGACCTGATGCGCGTTTTCGTTGACCAGCTTGCTGAGCGAACGCAGGCCTTCGCCAGCCTTCACCTTACCTTCGGTAGCGAGTTCGCGGCCCTTGACCTTAGCGTCTTCACCATAGGCCTTGGCTTCGCTCACCCAGTCATCGCCCTTGTGGCGAGCCTGGTCGCGATAGGCTGCTGCGCGGTCCTTGCCCTCAGCCTTGAGCGCTGCGGCGCCGGCCTTGGCTTCTTCCAGCGCGGCGTTGAAGCGCGACTTGGCTTCGGCGCGGTTGCTCAAGGCGGTGGTGTTGGTAGCGGTATTGGTCACGGGAGCAGTCTCCTTGGCTACGCCTTTCTTCGCCACGGTCTTGCGCGGCTTGCTGGCGGTTGTTGTTTTGCTTGATGCTGGTTTCTTTGCGGCAGAGGCTTTGCGCTTGGTTGGTATGCCGTCTGGTGTGGTTTCAGCCATAGTACTCGTCCTTGCCCTCAATTCGTATTCGTTCGGCGAATTCGCCTTCGATGGTGCAACGCAACTTGCGCGCCAATGTTCCGGCGAATAGAGCGCTGCCGACTCCCCATCTGGGGGTGTTATAGCCCATTACAACACCTTTGCCCGGAGCGCTTTGACCCATGACCGCGATTATCGACATCCATGCCCGCGAAATTCTCGATTCGAGGGGCAATCCAACCGTCGAAGTCGATGTGCTGCTGGACGACGGCAGTTTCGGCCGCGCCGCCGTTCCCAGCGGAGCGTCCACCGGCGCCCACGAAGCGGTCGAACTGCGTGACGGGGACAAGGATCGCTATCTCGGCAAGGGCGTGACCCAGGCCGTCGGCGCCGTGAACACCGAACTCAGGGATTTGCTGGTCGGTGCATTCGATGCCGAAGACCAGCGCGACATCGATCTGTCCATGATCGCCCTTGATGGAACGCCGAACAAGGGCCGCATCGGAGCGAACGCCATCCTCGGCACGAGCATGGCCGTGGCGAAGGCTGCAGCGAATGCCCGCGGTCTTCCGCTCTATAGCTATATCGGCGGCGTATCGGCACATGTTCTTCCCGTGCCGATGATGAACATCATCAATGGCGGCGAGCACGCCGACAACCCGATCGATATCCAGGAATTCATGGTAATGCCGATCGGTGCGGACAGCCTGACCGAAGCCGTGCGCTGGGGCGCCGAGGTGTTCCACACCCTGAAGAAGAAGCTGCATGAAAAGGGCTTGGCCACAGCCGTCGGCGACGAAGGTGGTTTCGCCCCCGATCTGGCCAGCACGCGCGATGCGCTCGACTTCATCATGGCGTCTATCGAGCAGGCCGGGTTCAAACCAGGCGAGGATATCGCACTGGCGCTCGACTGCGCGTCGACCGAATTCTTCAAGGACGGCAAGTACGAAATTTCCGGCGAGAGCCTGTCGCTCGACGGTCATGAGCTGGCCGAATATCTCGACAAGCTGTGCCGGGATTATCCCATCCGTTCGATAGAAGACGGTATGGCGGAAGACGATTTCGAGGGCTGGAAGGCCTTGACCGACCGGATCGGCAACACCGTGCAACTGGTCGGCGACGATCTGTTCGTCACGAACCCCCAGCGCCTTCGCGAAGGGATCGATCAGGGCCTTGCGAATTCTCTGCTGGTGAAGGTCAACCAGATCGGCACGCTCTCGGAAACGCTCGATGCAGTCAGCATTGCAAACCGTGCCGGTTATACAGCTGTCATGTCGCACCGGTCGGGTGAAACCGAAGATGCGACGATCGCCGATCTGGCGGTTGCGACGAACTGCGGTCAGATCAAGACCGGCTCGCTCGCACGCTCTGACCGGCTTGCGAAATACAATCAGTTGATCCGCATCGAGGAAGAACTGGGCGACAGCGCATTTTACGCCGGGCGTGGATGTTTCGGCCGTATTGGCAGCTAGCTTTTGGCGGCCACCCGGATCTGAGGGCAGAAGAGCTACTCCCATTCGCGTGAGCAGACGGGCATGTTCTGATTAATTGTCAGGACGCTCAACGCTCGCTAGCGTTGCGCCATTGCTCGTTGTGGGAGAGGGGCGTGGCAGGATTTCCGGTGCATCCGGATGGGGTGACGGCCGATTGGCTCGGCAATGTACTGGGCGTGCCGGTGGATGCCGTCCGCTGGGAACCCATCGGCACGGGTCAGGTGGGTGACAGCGTCCGCTTTCATTTCGCGAGTGAAGGGGCCGAGAGGACCCTTGCGGGGAAGTTTCCTGCTGCAGACACTGCCAGCAGAAATACCGCTGCGATGCTGGGCCTTTATCGCAAGGAGGTCGAATTCTACCGATCTGCGGCAGCTCTACTCGAAGTCCGTGTCCCCCAGATATTCTTCGCCGACGTCGATGAGACTGGCAGCGATTTCTTCCTGTTATTTGAAGACGTCGGCCCGGCAAGGCAGGGCGACCAGATCAGCAGTTGCAGCATAGCTGATGCTCGCGCTGCCATGATCCAGGCAGCCGCAATTCACGGGTCTAGCTGGGGCCGACAGGATCTGCTCGAGGCATCGTGGGTCGCGCCGCTACCCGATCTCCGTGCGAAGTTGAAGGTGATGTATCCCCAGGCGCAGGCAGTATTCCGTGATCGTTACGCCGAAACCCTAGAACCCGAATACATGAGAATCTGCGACGATCTGGCAGATGCGAGTACGGAATGGTTCGAGCGGGAGGCACCAACGCAATGTCTGGTTCACGGCGACTTCCGTCTTGATAACATGCTCTTCGACATCAAGGGTGGACGGGAACGTATCGCTATCCTCGACTGGCAGACCGTCACTGCCGGCAGACCGATGACGGACGTGGGTTACCTCCTGGGGTGCGGACTGGGGCAGGCTGTTTGGCAGGAACACGAGTGGGACTTGCTGGATCTCTGGCGCGCAGAAATGCACCAGCGGGGAATGGTGTTTAGCCACGACGACATGGAAATGGATTACCGGCTCGGCATCCTGCACGGTGTGTCGACAGCCGTGTTCAGTGCAGCATTCGTCGAACGGACCGCGCGCGGCGACGCGAATTTTCTGTCTATGGCGCGCGGCGCGTGTTCGTTGGCACTTGCCCGCGAAAGTATGGCTGCGTTGAAGGAGGCGTTGTAATGGTTCTAAGCCGCGGTGACGATTACCCCATCCACCAGACGCCCGAACCCGTCGCCTACGCCGGCACGGACCGGAATTTTTACGATCGGTATTTTTTCAACGGCTACGCGCCGGATGGCAGCGGGTTCTTTGCCGTTGCGCTCGGTGTATATCCGCATCTCGATGTGATCGATGCGCATTTCAACGTGGTGCACGAAGGAATACAACACTGCGTCCACGCAAGCGCTGAGCTAAGCATGGAACGTATGGTCATGGCGGCGGGCCCGATTTCCATCGAAATTATTGAGCCGCTGCACATGCTTCGCATCCGGCTCGAGCCCTTCGATGGGATTTCCGCAGACATTACCTTTACTGGCCGCGCCTTCCCCATTGAGGAGCCACGGTTCACTCACCGTATCGGTCCGCGCGCCTTCATGGATTACACGCGTCTCACCCAGAACGGTCGTTACACCGGATGGATCGAAGTGGACGGGACAAAGCGCGACCTTGCCGCAGGCACGATGGGCACCCGTGATCGCAGCTGGGGCGTGAGGCCCATCGGTGCGCGCGATGCGCAGCCGATTCCCGGATCACCGGGCCCGGCGTTTTTTTGGCAATGGACGCCGATCAACTTTCCAGATGGCAGCCTGTTCTTTCACGTAAATAATGATCAGCACGGCAATGCGTGGAACACCCGTGCTGCGTGGGCAGGAGAGGGCGCTTCGGTAGCCGAAATAGAGGAGGGGCACGGCGGCATGCGAACGCGCCTTCGCTCCGGAACGCGCTGGCCATCCGGAGGGACGCTATCCCTGGCACTACGCGGAGCGCCTGAACAGGTCACGTTCGAACCGCTAGGGCGCTTTCAGATGCGCGGCCTTGGCTATACCCATCCAGAATGGGGACACGGCCTCTATCACGGCAAACTGAAGGTCGAGCGGGAGGGTATCGATCTCTCCGATATCGAGCCTCTTGCGCCTGAGAACCTGCATGTCCAATTGCCCGTCCACGTCGTTGCCAGTGACGGGGCGGAGGGCATCGGGGTGTTCGAGCAGCTGATCATTGGGCCTTTTTCCCCTTTGGGCCTCGATCAATTGCTCGACGGCGCCGCTTAGGCCGCGAACCTTCCTTGCAGATCGTAAAGCGCCAAGGCCGCCTTGGCAGCTTCGCCGCCCTTGTCCTTTTGTTGCGGATCGGCGCGGACCAGCGCCTGTTCCTCATTCTCGACCGTGAGGATCCCGTTGCCGATGGCCATACCGTCCATCGTCAAAGCCATGATCCCTCGCGCGCTTTCGCCTGCGACGATTTCAAAATGATAGGTTTCGCCGCGAATGACCACGCCAATCCCGACATAGCCGTCGTAGTGGCCGCTCTCCGAAGCTAGCGCGATTGCGCCCGGAACTTCGAGCGCGCCGGGAACGGTCAGCACTTCACACGCGTGTCCAGCGGCTTCGATAGCCGACCGAGCGCCGGAAATGAGCATGTCGTTGAGGTGGTCGTAGAAACGGGCTTCGACGATCAGGAAACGGGCCATAAATGTTACTCCGGGATTGGCATGTGATCGACGATATCGAGGCCGTAGCCCTCGATCGCCACGACGTTCGGTTGCGAGTTGCTGAGCAGAATCATTTGTTCGATACCCAGATCCGCAAGTATTTGTGATCCGATGCCGACATTGCGCTGTTCGTCGCGCCCCTGATCGCCCCAATCGGCGCGCCGGCCTGTCAGCAGGACGATGACGCCAGAACCATGATCGCCGACAACCTGCATTGCGCGCTGAAGAGTGCGCTTGCGCGGCCCGGGCTTGCCCAGCAGATCATCGAAAATCGAAATGGGATGCACGCGGGCCAAAGTTGGCTCACCTTCGACGACCTGGCCTTTCTGCAGCACGTAACTCTCGCTTCCGTCGATGGTGTTGCGATAGGTCATCAGTTTCCAGTCGCCGCCATAGTCGGATTGAAACTGGCTCTCGGATATACGCTCGACGAGATGATCGTACCGCATCCGATATTCGATGAGATCGCGGATGGTACCGATCTTCATATCATGCTTGCGCGCGAAGCTGATCAAATCGTCGAGGCGGGCCATGGTCCCGTCTTCGTTCATGATCTCGCAGATCACGCCCGAGGGATTGAGGCCGGCGAGGCGGGAGATGTCCACTGCGGCTTCGGTGTGTCCTGCGCGGACAAGCACGCCGCCATCGCGGGCAGCGAGCGGAAATACGTGGCCCGGGGTGACGATATCGTCCGGGCCCTTGCTGGAATCGATCGCAACGGTAACCGTGCGTGCCCGGTCGGCAGCGCTGATACCGGTGGTGACGCCTTCCTTTGCCTCGATCGAGGTCGTGAAAGCGGTCTGCATGCTTTCACGATTGTCGCGGCTCATTGGCTGCAAGCCGAGCGCTTCCACCCGTTTGCGGTCCAACGACAAACAGATCAGTCCGCGCCCGTGGGTGGCCATGAAATTGATGGCGCTGGGCGTTGCCATCTGGGCCGGAATGATGAGATCGCCTTCATTCTCGCGATCCTCGTCGTCCACGAGGATGTACATCCTGCCGTTGCGGGCTTCGTTGATGATTTCCTCGGCTCCGACGATCACCGGCGTCTCGTCGTTGGCTTCCAGAAAGGCTTCGAGCTTGGCAAGCGTTTCTGTGGTTGGGTTCCAGCTATCGTCGCCGCAATCGCGTAGCGTATTGGCGTGGAGGCCGGCGGCTCGGGCGAGACCAGCGCGGGTCATCAGGCCCTGCGACACCAGCGTACGAACTTTTTCGATCGTGTTCATGCGATGACTGGTATCACATTTCGATGTGATGTCCAGCACCTCGGTCACATTGAATGTGATGCGACAATACTCTCGGGCGATGAGAAATGCACTGAAGGGGGGGTGGTGGACGCACTAGGGCTCGAACCTAGGACCCGCTGATTAAGAGCGGCGTCTTGTACCCTTTTCGTTTCTTTCTGTTTGCTCGCCAAACTACGCTCAAAGTCTTGAAACGATTGAGGAATTTAAATCGCGGATTAGTCTAACCTACGCCACGACTTTATTACATCTGATTACGTGGCGATTACGTGGGAGAGCGTCTCACAATGGCGAATCAGTCTATCACGGTCCGCTCCGTGCGATCCGTAAAGCCGAACCCCAAAGGCGACATTTATATCTGGGATACGATATTAAAGGGGTTCGGGCTACGCACTACACCGAGTGGTGCTCAATCCTTCGTATTCCAGTATCGAGTCGACGGAGGACCGGCACGGCGCAAAACTATCGGCCCAGTCGGCAGCCCCTGGACACCAGCCACGGCAAGAGAAGAGGTGAAGCGTCTTCTCATCCAGGTCTATCAGGGTATCGATCCAGTTGAAGCGAAACGCGAAGCCAAGCGAAAAAAGGAAGCGCTCAATTTCAAAGCGTACAGCGAGAAGTTCGTAGAGCTTTACCTTAAAGAGAATTGGAAGGGGACGTGGAAGGCTGCGCAACAAACCTTGCAGAACGTAGCAATCCCTCGCTGGGCCAACATGGCGGTTAACGAAATATCGCGTGCCGACATTGTGAAGGTCATGGATGAGTATTCCGATAGACCCGCTCGGCGAAAGGATATTCACTCGGTTCTGCGCAAGCTGTTTAATTGGGCAACTGATCGCGAGGATATCGAAGTGTCCCCGCTTGCCGGAATGAAGGCGCCCAAGGCTGTTCCGGCTCGTCGCCGGGTTCTTGATGACAAGGAAATGGTGGCTCTATGGAAAGCCAGCGAAAAGGCCGGTTGGCCATGGGGTGCATTCGTCAGGATGCTGATCCTCACGATGCAGCGTCGTCAGGAAGTTGCTGAAATGGATTGGTCTGAGATCGATATAGACGCGTGCCGGTGGGTTCTGCCTGCGGCTCGAGCTAAGAATGACGAAGAGCACATCATTCCTCTTTCCAAGCTCGCCATGAAGGAACTCAACCGGCTCTCACCAAAACCCAGTGGGCTGGTGTTTACGACGACTGGGACAACTCCCGTCTCAGGTTTCTTCAAAGGCAAAAAAGCGCTCACAGAAGACATGCTTGAGTATCTTCAAGCCTGTCAGATTGAGTTGGGTGGCGATCCCGAGAACGTAAACCTGCCTAACTGGCGACTGCATGACATCCGCAGGACTGGTGCGACCAATCTCCAGTCGCTCGGGATTCCTGTCGAGGTCACTGAATCTGTCCTCAACCACATAAGTGGGACGAGGGCAGGGGTTGCAGGCATCTACAACCGCTACAAATACGACAATGAAAAACGGGCTGCACTTGATGCCTGGTGCGCAAAGATCGAGGCGATGATCTAGAGACATAGCCCTTTGGCATCGCAGAAGGTGGACTGTCGCTGACAAAGGTATCCAGCTGGCGTGCATGGCTAAGCCATGCCGCCTGCCTTCCGGCGAGGATGGGAGGGGGAGGGAACACCGCAAATCGATGCCCTGGCGCGGGCCAGCGGGCGTCAGCCCGCCACCCGGGGGCGTTTATTTGCGGTTTCGGGAACGAGAGGGCGAAGCCGTTGGTGTTCCCGCGCAAGGATCGCGCCAGCGATCCGCACAAACAACGGCACCCTTGCGACGGCGCGAAGTAGCCGGATGCGCTGCGCGCGCGACCAGCGCGCCAGCGAGCTTTCGGTAAAGAGAGAGGCAAGAGTGCCTGCGGGTTAGCTCAAAGACGCCGCGCCCTTAGGAGCGCGAAGCGCGGGAGAGATCGCGTCCTCCATAAATTCCCGCTCAACTTCCAACTGCTCCCAATCCTCAAATGAATGGGCCGGGACTACAGGCCCGGTCCGCACAATTGATAGAGCAGGTCGCCGTCAAGGGCAGCCAACATCAAACAAGCGATTAGCGCCGTTCCGAATGACAAAAACTGGGGCGAAAGCTGACTGTCTCGTCCTAGCCAATACGTATGCATAGCCGGCATTCATGCTGTGGCTCGCAGATGTCTCCAGCCGATGCGTTGACGCAACAGTATGGCCGTTGCAGCTGGACCGCGACTTCTGAACTGCTATCCTGCACGGACCCGCAAAAGCAACACTGGATGAGTTGCGGCTGGACCGCGATTTCTGAACTGCTATCCTGCCCCGCCACCCCCGACCACACAGCCGAAAGTTGCAGCTGGACCGCGATTTCTGAACTGCTATCCTAATGGCCCCCTCCAAGATCGAACGCGCCGAGTTGCAGCTGGACCGCGATTTCTGAACTGCTATCCTGCTCTCACCAGCCAACCCGCTCTGTTCGATGTTGCAACTGGACCGCGATTTCTGAACTGCTATCCTTCACACTAGCACCGCAAGCCGATGCGTTGCGTTGCAGCTGGACCGCGATTTCTGAACTGCTATCCTGGACGAAGGACTGCATCCCGCAGATCTGTCGTTGCAGCTGGACCGCGATTTCTGAACTGCTATCCTCGATGTACTCTCAAACCGTTGAACAAAAACGCATTTGAGAGGCATCGGGTATAGCAAAACTCTCCTGCCGGAACGTCAGAACAGCGCAAGCTGGCCGGGATTTTTGCGTTGGCGGCGGCGTGACTGGCCGTTAAAGCGGATGATGTTCTCATATTGCCGGTCGACGTGCAGCCCGAGCCTCCGCATTGGCGGTGTCCCCCGACTTTACCCGTTCGGCCATCAAGAGGAGTGCCTGTCCTTCCTCCCGGCCAAGTGCGGCGAGCAGTCTTCCCTGATTGCGGATCTTCGTCTGCACGACAGCTTGCCAGGCTCGTTTGCGAAATGGAAGGCCTGCATCCCATTGCGCACGAAATGGGCATTCTGAGCGTGGTGTCCCTCGACCGGAACCATCATGGCGACTGGTGCGTGATTGGCGGCGCACAGCACCATTATTGTGCAGCGCTCCGCCAGCTTGACGACCAGATTGGCGGTCCAGGTTACGCCGTGGCCATGGACGATGACGGCGGCGATATCGTCTAGTCCCACGCGTCCCGTCTCGCCATCATCCAGAGTGACGAGCAGCAAGCCGCGATGAGCAGACAAATGCACATTGTCGGTTGAATTGTCGACGATCCGGTCCGTCAGCGATGTAAGCCCCTGTTTTTCCTTCAGGAAACGTCTAACCGGTCAAGGTAGGGGCGAGGTTAACTCTATCGCCCCATCAATCACGCGGACCGGGATCATGAATATGACCGAGTTCGTCGATACGGACTTGCCGTGCGCTTGCTGACTTCAGGCCAGATGCTGATGAGGTGAAATAACGGAACGGGTCATCACCAACTTCATGGCGCGCCTTCAATGCCCCTGCTTCATTATGGGCGGCGAAGGTAATCTCTCCTCGCGAGGCAAACTTCACCACCCGCATGATCTCCCGCGCACCGCCATCGCGCTCCACGGCAATCAAATCATTTTGCCGCAGACTGAGCACCTTCTTCGCCGCCGGATGCGGGCGCGCCTCGGCAAAATCCCGCTGGTGCGCATCGAACATCGAAATGATGCTGGATTGTTCGTTGCCTTCGCGATCCTTCCACCTTGTCACCCATTTGCCATCCGGCAGGCGCCAGACATCAAAGCGGGCATTAGCATCGCCCTTCACTGCCTTGTAGGCGCGCCCATCCTTGTCACGGATCGGGATGACGTTGAGCGGTTCGGTCAGGCGGACGCGACGAATGCCTTTGAAGGAGCCATCGAGCTTGGCGAATTCGCGCAAAGCCCTCTCGAATTGCTTGCCGCTGGTGCCGCGCGTTGCCTTGAACAGGGCTCCCTGCAAATCGTGATCGGGCATCCGCTCCGGGTCGGTCAGGTCGGCGGGCTTGAGGCTCAGGAGCGGTTTGCGCGTGACGACGATCGGCACGCCCTTGGCATTGGTGCGCCCGGTCAGGCCATAGGCGGTGTCATTGTGCAACCGGCCCGAGGTGATGTCGCGATCCTTATCGGGTTTACCTTTGCGCCCGTGATCGGGTTTGAAACTGACGGTGGTGGCGCAGAGTTTTTCGCGCAGATCCTCGCGGAACCCCTCCCACGGCTTTGGCAAATCGACAAACTGACGGTCCAGATGTTGGTCCTCCGCGCGCCCTGCAGCATTGGCAATCCTCTGGATCATGCCCGCATCGGTCGCCCCCACAACCGCCGCGTCAATCGCATGGTGACGATGATCGAGCCGGTTCTTGGGCGCATTGGAATGCTCATTCTCCACCCAGTTATGGTCCGGCAGAATATCGTTGAGGCTCCACAAGCGACGCAGCATGGCGGTCATCCGCCCGGTGACGGCGTAGACCCGGCGCCCTTCGTCCGGCGTATAGAGGCTGGCGAGATACTTCCCAGCAATGCGTGAGAGATATTGCGTATCGGTCAGTTGCCGGGCGATAAAACCGCCATCACGTTCCACGCGTTCCATCGCGTCGGGGCCAAAACGCCACTGCTTCGATTTGTGCAGACGTGCGACCTGATCCTGAATGATCGGCCAGCGGTCGGTTTCGCCCCACCGTTCCCACGGGGTCTTGTTCCCCTTCTGCTTGTTGCAATGGCCGTGTGAAGCAACCTTGTTGGCCACGCTATCGTCAAGACAGCGCGAATAGGGGATGATGTGGTCAATGTCAGCTGACCCGTTCATCAGCATCTCGATGGAGATCATCTCGCCGCAATAGGGGCATCTGCGGTCGAGCGGATTGGCAGGGTTCAATTGTTCCCAGATCCGCAGCAACATCCGGTTGCCGCCTGTATCGCGCTGTCCAATTTCCGCGAGCTTCTTGCTGCGCTCAGCCGCTGCATCGGTGGTCTGCTTAATGCGCCGGTTATGCACGGCCTTCTGTTCTTCGTTGAGCTTCAATTCACGCGCCAGCTCGACATAGATATAGTCCGGACGTCCGTATCGCCGAACAATCGCGTTTACCAGTTTGCGCAGCTGGTTCAGCCCGATATGGACGGTGGGGTTGGTGATCTTGCCCCATTGGCGTTCGAGTTCGTCGGCATAATCCTCCTTGCCAGGCGCAATTTCGCGGGCGAGGATCTCCCCGTAATAGGGCAGCATTTCATGCGCCTCGCCTGTGCGATGATCGCTGTGGTGATAACCTGCGTTTTCCGCCGCCTGCGCATAGGTAACGACATCAGCCTTAAGCTGTTCGAGAAGCGCCGTGGTGGCAGTAATACCGAACCGGCCATGCCCCTCGGGCAGGCGGGCATTGGCGATATTCTCCGCCGTTTCCCGGTCGACGCTGTGTTCCGATTGCAGCCAGGCGAGCAGTTTTCTGGTATCTTCTTCGTTCAGCAAACGCTCGATGATCGCCCACTGTTTTTCGGTAGAAAATGTCATCCAGTCCGGGCCGAAGCGTTCCTTGTGCATCAACTCGGCGCGGACCTCGTCGCCGATCAGATCCTTGCGGTTTTCGCTCTCCTTGTTGAACCGCTCCCCTTCCTGCAGCTTCATGATCCCGCTCAGAGTTTTGAAGGTGACCTTCTTCTTGTCCTGCAATTTCAGGATCAGCTTGTCGCGCTCGTCCAGGGTCAGCTTGCGCGAAGGCGCACCGGCGGAGACCACCTCTAGCTGATTGACCTCTTCATAGAGGCGGCGCTGCTGGAACAGCGGATGCGCCTTAGGCAAGCGCCTTTCGTCTTCGGGAATGCCATACCATCCGGCAAAGCTGCATTTGCCCACCACTTGCGCCTTCAGCGGACGCTGGAAGAAGATCACGCGGTGGATCCCGTCTTTCGCCTCGTTAGTCAGCAGCGAAGGGTGATGTGGTGCCTGCGCAGCCCAGATTTGCTCAAACTCATATTCGTAGTGCCTGCGGTCGGGGTAGAAGTAATAACCATCGGCCTCGGGGCGCATCCTCACGCGTTTCACATCCTGCCGATGTAGGTACTCGCCCAGCGAGCGCGCACCGGATTCTGCGATGGTCTGATCCAGCGCCTTGGTACCACTGGCGATCTTACCATCCTCATTGTCCTTCAAAACACGATCCGCCTTGCGGTTCGATTTGAACCCGCGCCGCTGGTTGAGGTGGAACAGCGCCCGCCCGATCTGGTGCGGGGCCAGCTTTTCATCGAGCGCGCCGACACGCAGCGCATAGGGATCCTCGCTGTGCAACGCATTGCCCGCCCGCTTCTCCGCAGGAAGCAGTCCATGCTTGATCAGGACATCGACCAGTGCCGAGCGCCGTCCCAGATATCGGTCACGCCGCCGCCGCATGGCCCGCGCATCGCGCCGGTCCACAGCCAGGCTGGCCCCGGACTTGGGATCACGGCCATCGGAGAAGATGCGCACGCCGATATCGCGGATCGTATCGCCATCATACAGGCACCATCCGATCGAATTAGTGCCGATATCCAGACCAAGACGTGTGGCCATCCAATACTTCCCTCAAATCAACGTGCTCGAGAAAGAATTGCATCCAGCTGAACGATGGTCTATAGGTTTTTCTTCAGAAATCGCAGGTCTGGTTGTGAACAAGCAGCTTGACTGCACCAAATAAGGCGGGGGCTACGGCCCCCGTTTGCTTTTCGCGAATGCAGCAGTGAACTCTGCGCGCGTAAGAGTTCGATCCTGTCGGCACCACAGGCCTGGCCAGGTTCGCGCAGACCCTGCCGAAACAAGCACCTCACCTAACCAATCTCGACTTTTGGAATTTTCAACCGATTGCCGGAATGTCCGATATTAGGGCGCGAAGCCGCCGTCCGCGAAGAAACTAAGAGCGCTGCGAAAGTGCGATCACGATTTTGGCAGCTAAAGCATTCTCCGCCTTCTCACGCCGCCCCTGCATTTTCGAGACGAGCTGGCGTTTGGAGTGATCCGGCGTGCTGACGATGGCAGCAAGCACGACCGCTCTCAGGAGGTCAGGGTGCGCGGTCATCATAATGCACCACTTACCTGCTGTGCTTCGGGACTTCGCAGCCGTTCCACCAGCGAACGTAGGCTGGATGTGAGGACGAGAGTGGCGGCTCCCATTTTGATAACTTCGATCTCGCCTTTGCCGATAAGCACATAGAGTGTGCTGCGCCCGATCCCGAGATAGTGACAGGCGTCTGGTACACGCATGACGATCGGTTCGATAGCCGGGCTCCCACGCTGCTCGCGAAGATGCTCTGTCGTGCCTGCAGTTGGCATACCGGTCGATCCTTTCATCTGTCGGGTGATGACGGACCGACCTGGGGAGCAGGGGAGGGGACAGACCGGCCCGCCATCGACACCGAGTATCGACTGAACGGGCTGTCCAGCGCCACATGACGTTCCTACGCTGTCGTTGCCTTTCTTACGCTTCAGCGCCGAAGTCTGAGAGCGAGCTCGCCATTCGCATGCACTACAGTTCGAGCGAACGGCGAGGGACTTCCGAATTTAGGCGGATTGTCCAGCAAACATAACACCCCGAATTAAGGGCCGTCGCTAATATGTCTGAGAACAAACGCCTTTTCGAACAAAGCGCCGCGGTGCCAGTTCGAGTGCCGTCGCATATTGCTCAACGAAACCAACCACCTGCAGCATGGCCGACGGCGCTGCTTTTATCTCGCCATCCAAAATCACTAAGGTAAGCGTCCGGTATCGGCACCTGATTTCCGGGGTGCAATTTTCGTCCAGCGGGTGTTCTCGTGGTGGCTGGAGGTTGCATGGCTGCTCGTTCCCATTTTGATAATCCGGCGCGGCGTGAGTGGTGGTCGGTGCATGTCGAGGCGTGGCAGCGCAGCGGACTGTCGCGGCGCAAATACTGCCGGGCTCACAAGCTGACCGAGACGACTTTCGCGCGCTGGATCGATGTGCTGACCGACGCAAAAACGGCTAGAATCCGTGTCGAACGCGCAGCTGCCGAGCGGCGGGCGAAGCGCAGCCGCAAGGGCGGCAAGCTGACGAGAGACCGCCGCAATCAGGCAGCGCAGGCGTACTGGGCGATGCATGTCGAGGCGCTCGAATGGAGCGGGATGACGGTGCGCGAGTATGCCGCCGCGTTGTCGATCTCGCAGCACAGCCTGCGCAGATGGCGCGATCTGCTGGCCGATCAGGAGGTGCCGGTCGACTGGCGCGCGCGGCTGCATCCGAGCGCCAGGCCGCAAATAGGCAGCGCTGCTAGTCCTAGGACTAAGGGCGAGCTTAGTCCTAATAATCTGCATGCAGATGCAGTTCCGGGGTTGACCGAAGGCGCTTTGCGTGGGTCCGAACAGGCAGACCGGGTGCAGCGGCGCAGCTTCAGTGAGAACGAGAAGCGCGCGATCGCGATGCAGACGCTCGAGCCTCATGTGACCGTCTCGCAGGTCGCGCGGCGGCACGGGATCGCGACCTCGCTGCTGTTCCGCTGGCGCGCGCAGCTGGGGCTTGGCGCAGGCGAGCAGGTGCGTCTGGTGACGGTGCGGGTTGAGGAGAACGTGCGATGATGCTGCTTCCGGCAGGTACGAAGGTGCATCTGGCGCTGGGCCATACCGACATGCGCAAGGGGATCGATGGTCTTGCGACCATGGTCCAGGAGGTGCTGAGGCAAGACAGCTTCTCGGGTCACCTGTTCGCGTTCCGAGGGCGCAATGCGCGGATCATCAAGATCCTCTACTGGGACGGCAGCGGGCTGTGCCTGTTCACCAAAAGGATGGAGCATGGCGGCTTCGTTTGGCCGAGCGTGCACCAGGTGGGCGAGAGCGTGACGCTCTCCCATGCGCAGCTGGCGATGCTGATCGAGGGGATCGACTGGCGGCGTCCCGAGCAGCAGTGGAGGCCGCGAAAGGCGGGCTGAAAAACTGCCTGAAACCGGCGCGAAACCGGCAGAAAAGCTTGAGAAAATGCTGCTCTTATGGTAGCAGAATCCATGCGGCTCGAGCTCGACAATCTGCCGTCCGATGTCGGTCTTCTGCACCAGTTGGTGCGCGACATGGCGTCGCTGGTCGAGACCCGCAATGACGAGATCGAACGCCTTCAGGCGATCATCACCAAGCTCCAAAGGATGCAGTTCGGGCGCCGCTCCGAGCGGCTCGATCCCGACCAGTTGGCGCTCGGTCTGGAAGACCTCGATGCCGATATCGCGCGCATCGAGGAGAACGGTCCGGTCATCGCTGGCGATGCCGATGCGGTCGGACGGCGTCCACACCGCGCGCCGCTGCCCGATCATCTGGAGCGCGAAGAGGTGGTGATCGACGCGCAGCACGAGGCCTGTCCGTGCTGCGGCGGTGCGCTTCATAGTATGGGCGAGAGCGTCTCCGAAATGCTCGACTGGGTGCCGGCAAAGCTGCGCGTGATCCGCACGACGCGTCCCAAATATGCCTGCCGTACATGCGGCAGCCTGGTTCAGGCTCCGGCTCCCGAGCGCGTGATCGCGGGCGGGCTGGCGACACCGGCGCTGCTCACTCAGGTGCTGGTGAGCAAGTACTGCGACCATACCCCGCTCTACCGCCAGTCGCGCATCTTCGCCCGGCACGGGATGGAGCTCTCGCGTTCGACGCTGGGCGGATGGGTCGGTGGTGCATGCTGGTGGCTCGAAGCTCTGCATGAGCGCCTCTGCGCCGATGTGTTCGCTTCCGACCATCTGTTCGCCGACGACACGCCGGTTCCGGTGCTCGATCCGGGACGCGGGCGGACCAAGACCGGGCGCTTGTGGGTCTATGCGCGCGAGCAGCGCGGATGGGGCGGGCCTGCACCGCCCGCGGCGGTTTACCTGTTCGCGCCCGACCGCAAGGCGGAGCGACCGATGACGCATCTGCGCGGATACAAGGGTGTGCTGCACGTCGACGGCTATGCCGGGTTCGAGCGTCTGACCGCGCGCGGAGACATCGTGCTTGCCGCGTGCTGGGCACATACCCGGCGCAAGTTTTACGACGTTCACCAGCAGACCGGCTCGCCGGTGGCCGAAGAAGCGCTGCGGCGTATCGCCGATCTCTACGCGATCGAAGCGAAGGCGCGCGGACGCTCGCCCGACGACCGCCTCGCATGGCGCCGCTCGCTCAGCGCGCCGCATCTGGCAGTGTTCAAGCCCTGGCTCGAAGCGCAACTGGCGCAGCTCGCGCGCAGCAGCACCCTTGCCGATGCGGTCCGCTATGCGCTGGCGCGCTGGGCGGGCCTCACCCGGTTCCTCGACGATGGTTGCATCGAGCTCGACACCAATCCGGTCGAGCGCGCGATCCGTCCGGTCGCGCTCGGACGCAAGAACCACCTGTTCGCAGGCTCCGATGGCGGCGGGCATCGCTGGGCCATCATCTGCTCGCTGATCGAGACCGCAAAGCTCAACAAGGTCGAGCCCCATGCCTGGCTCAGCGATGTCCTGACCCGCATGGCCGACGGTCATCCTGCCAGCCGACTCGACGAACTCCTGCCGTGGAACTGGACGCTCACTCATCAGCCCAGAACCTGACGTGCAAGAACCGGACGCTAACTCACTAAGCATGTCAGACGACTATGGACAACTCTTGCTAGAGCATAAGAAGAATATACCAGATGCGCTAACCCTGCAATTTGATTGCACAGCAGCGGAGCAGTGCGTGAGCAGCGCACCAGACGGAGGCGATGCTGATGCTTCGCACGCGCCAAGATCTGAGCGACAGCAAACGAAAGGCTATCTCGATTGCTTTCGGGAGTGCACCAAGGCTGCTCGAATGTCGCAAATGGCGGGATTGAGCTGCCGGTTGAAACCGCACATGAAGCGACAGCTTTGCGCCCTCATTCTGGACGTTCAGGCGTTTCCAGCGGATGCTTGAAAGCGGAACGGCAGCTTTGCTCCGGTTTTGAGCACCTCGAATGTCTGATTATGGGGTGGTAAGCGGACATTGGAGGTGTAAGTTCAGCGTATGTCGGCTCGTCCCAAGTTCAAGCTTTCGAGGCTTCGCGAAATCGGCTGGGCGAAGTGGGACCCTATAGGATTGCATGGGACCGATAGCCAACCTGACGATGAATATGACAGCTATCTAATTCAAGCTGCCGGGCGCCTTTGGAACGGTGCAACCGAGGAAGAAGTAGCGGACTACTTGGTCAGTATCGAGAGCGAATACATGGGCCTGGGCGAGGCAGCGGGTGCTCACCAAAGAGCATGTGAAGTCGCTGACGCTCTGAGCAGATATGTTGCCGAGCTACGCGCCTAGTGACGGCAATGGGGTCGTTACCGGCTGGTCCGCTGCCAGCAGATCGCTAGGTCGGTCAGCGCGTTACGAAAGGGCTGGAAAGCGGACATTGCGTCCGGCGCGCCGGTACTCGAAAAGGCTGTCTATGACATCGCCTCCAACAGCATCGATGGTCAACGCGATCAATGGCTACCTTGCGTTGCTCAAAAGTCAGCCTGACGATGAATAGACGAGGCTCGCCAAACTGTGCGAGGCGCTCGATTGTCTCGTAATCGAATATCATCGTGCGCCAGATGTCGAACCTGACACCAATGATTTATCGCCGTCAGTTCCTTACGAGTCATTGGCCGAGCGAGCCGCCGCGTCTTTTCCAGAACTTGGATATTATGCTGATGTCGAGCCGCAAGACGGCTTGGAACAAGAGGTCACACTTGGAGGCGCGGTTGATGACCTTGCCGATATTGCGAGAAACCTATCAGGCGTTCTTTGGCACATCGACCGTGGCGCTGCCAACGATGCCTATTGGGAGTTTCGCTTCGGCTATCAAACCCACTGGGGAATGCATCTTCATCGACTCCGGCGTTACCTGCATTCGATCATGCACTAGCGACGAAGGAATATCCGCAATGGGGTCGTTAGCAATCGGCCCGCTTTTATCGTGCGTCTACGATTAGCGGACGGTGACTTTCAGGCGCTCCCGTAACACGCGGGAGGGTCTGCAATTAGGTTGGAAGCTGACAAAAAGAATTCTTGATGATAACACCTCAATAATGAGAGTCACCTTTCTGTGTTTTGCCTTAGGTGCGATCCTGATTTGGGGTTCCGCAGTATTGATGATGGGCTGGCACGCCGTTATCGCAGTCCTGAGTTTTCATTCACCCCTGTATTCTGCGATCATGCTCTTAATCGCCACAGGGCCGTGGCTGTATCTGTATTATGCGAAGAACAAGCGAAGGTAACGTTCGCAATGGGCTGGTTAGCAGCCCGACCGCTTTTATTATGCGTGCCCGATTATCGGACGGTCGGCATTCGGGCGCAATGTCGAAAGCCGTGAAGGTCTGCAAAGGGGTGGGAAGCGGAAATTACCCGGTCCAGCAGGCTTCAGTCGGGAATGACGCGATTGAAGAACGTCTCGTGGTCTTTCACCAAACGTGCATTTATGGTGCGTCTGGCGCCATTTTTGAGGTGCAGCAAAACGTCTTTGGACCGGACCTCAATCCGCTCGACTTCTGAGATCGGTATGCGCCTAAATGGAACTACATACTCCTTTAGAACTCTACCGTCGTAGCTGATAGCAGGCCAACCGAGCCAAGCGCGGATCGCTGAAAGCAATACGATCAGACTGCCCACACAAAATATCGAGAAAACCATGACGCCTAAAATCGTGAACCCGTCTTCTGTCCGAACCGCTCGGCTCATTCTTCCGTAGGGGGAAGCGGGTAGAACATAGAATCCGACTGTTGCGGCAACCAACAAAAAGGCAAGAGTGGATACAAGCCCGGTCCGAAACCTCGCTTCTCGTCTGTCCATAGAACCTGTGTGGCATGACAACCAACTGTCAGCAATGGGGTCGTTTGCCGAACGGCGGCTTAGTGCGGATCGTTATTCATAAGCGGACAGTCCGGAAGCGGCCCCAAAACTGCCGGTAGGTTAGGGCTGCTTCGAAGGGGTGAAATGGGTTCACAGCAGGATGCTTTAAGCATGCCCGCCGCTGAATTTGCGGCGCTACTGCTTGTCTGGTCTCGCGCGCGCTTCCGCCCTCAGCTTCTCGAGCCGCTGCGAACACACTTCGTGCACGACGCAACCAAGCTCCTCAACCTGCTCGCCAAGCCATTCGAGCTCTTCCTTGGTGATGCGGTAGTGTTTCGAGTAGCGCGCTTTGACGTAAGCTTCCCTGAGCTTCTCGAACCGCGCGCGATCCTTGCGGTTGTCACGTGGCCAGACGAACGTCAGGCGATAATCGATCCGCTCAGCCTGCGTGCGCAGGAAGCCCAGATTGTGCACGTGAGGGGTGTAGAAGGTGCAGACCAGCAAGACCGAGTGGTACAGACTCTCGGTCGATTGATGCATCAGGAAGGCAGCTTCCTTGTAGAACTCCTGCTCGATTGCGTCGTTCGCCAGCTTGAACTTCCGCATTGATGCAGGAAACCACTCGTCAAAATACTCCTGCGCCATAGCGAGCGCTTGAGTGGGCGTCTTCGGCTTGGGCGTATGCAGTTCGGTGTCGTCGAACTGGTAGAGCGCTACGCCATCGTCCTTCACATCCATGAAGAAGTAGCGGCCATGGGCCAGCCCATCGTTCACTTCCTGCAGTGTGTGGACGATGAAGTTGACCGGTGTCTTGAGCGTTCCGGTTACACCGTACTCGCGCATGAGCCGGTCATCGAGCCTGGACCAGTATTTGACCCTGTCCGCCAGCCTCTTGTCGTTGACGATGATGAGCAGATCGTAGTCCGACTGATAGCCCTTCGCGGTATGCGGCTCGTCGACCCAAGTGCCGCGCGCATAGCTGCCGTAGAGGATGACCTTGAGTATCCGGCCAGCCTTTTTCCATTCGTGCTTGGCGAGAGCAAAGGCATCGTCAAACTCTTCGAAGATGAGCTGCACCACGCGTTCGATCTCGCGCTGCTTTTGCGGTGGGAGATGATCGAGGTCGGTCTTCATCGATTAAGGTCTAGCAAGTTGCTCGGATGGTTGCACGCCCACATCCCCAATCATTTGGATTCCGTATTCAGGTTCGTGATTGAGTCAGCATCTGTGGGCCGCGTCTATACCAAGAACTAGGGATGGGCCTTCGAACGCCTTCGCTAGCCCTGTTGGCGATCTGCGTTGGACAAGCGGACATAACGGTCAGAAAATAACGAACAGGAACGATGGAATGTTCGCGTGTATGAGTTCGGCCAAGAGTTCCTGACAAACCTGCTCCAGTTTGAGGAAAGCTACCCAAACGTAGCCGTAGGTTTCCCGCCACAGCACGACCCTGTTTGATTACGTGGTGATTAAACGAGGCTCGACACCCCCGTTAGAGGGGCGTATAATCTCGCGTAAGTCTTTGAGAAGTTTGGTGGACGCACTAGGGCTCGAACCTAGGACCCGCTGATTAAGAGTCAGCTGCTCTACCAACTGAGCTATGCGTCCACACTGCGGCGTACCGCTGCCTCGTGGAGTGAGGCGTTCCCGACTCGGGAGGCGCCCGTATAGCGGGGTTTTGCGGGAAGAAAAGCCCCTAAAGGCAATCTCTGCTGGCGCATGCGAAAAACCTGCTATTCGGTCAGGTGAACCCTTCATTTGGCAAGCCTGTCGACACCAAAATCTAGCCATGCGCGCCCAGGCAGGCGTGCGGCTATCGCATGATTCCGGCGCGGGGTGCTTTCCGGTTCCACCGGTCGACCATCATGATCGATCCAAGACAAATCATGTTGGTGAGCATCGAACTACCGCCATGACTCATGAAGGGCAGGGGGATGCCCACAACGGGAGCAAGGCCCATGACCATCATGAGATTGATCGCGACATAGAAGAAGACGGTTGCCGTCATTCCCAGGGCGATCAGCTTACCGAAACGGTCGTTACTCGCGCGCGCGACGGACAGGCCCCAGCTGAAAATCAGCGCGAAGGCCCCGATGACCACAAGTCCGCCAAGGAAACCCCATTCTTCGGCCATGGTAGCGAAAATGAAGTCGGTATGCGGTTCCGGCAGGTAGTGCAGGTGGCTCTGCGACCCTTCGTTGAAGCCTTTACCGGAGAACCCACCAGACCCGATGGCGATCTTGGACTGGGTGATGTGATAGCCGTCACCCAGCGGATCGCTTTCGGGATCTAGGAACGTGAAGACGCGCTTCTGCTGGTAAGGTTGCAAACCGACAAAAAAGGCTATCGGTGCAAGAACTGCCGCAGCCAATCCAGCGCCCATGAACCAGCGAATGGGGAGGCCTGCGGAGAACATGACGAGGGCTCCGCCGAAGACGATGGCGAGCGACGTCCCCAGATCGGGTTGCAACAGAACGAGCGCGACGGGGGTAAGGATCAAGCCGCCCGCCGGGATCAGCGCACGCCAGGTCGGGATCATACCCACAGGGAGCGACGAGTAGAACCGCGCAAGCACCAGGACGATGGCCGGCTTCATCAATTCCGATGGCTGCAACTGCATGAACCCGAGGTCCAGCCAGCGTTGGCTACCTCCGCCGACGAAGCCGATCGCTTCCACCGCAACCAGCATCAGCAGAATGATGCCGTATATGGGAAATGCCAGAAACATGGCCCATTCTCGAGTGAAGCGGGCCAGAATGAAGGCCATCACGAGAAAAATACCAAATCGCAGGATGTGCGAGGCGGCATAGGGTTGCCAGCTTCCGGCTGCGGCGGAGAAAAGCACCAGCGCGCCGAACCCGATCAGGACGAAAAGCGGGAAAAGCATTCGCCATGGCTGGCGCGCGATGGGCGCCGGAACGATCCCGCTCATTCGCTGGCCTGTCCGGATGAAAGGGAGGTGTCGAGACGCGGATCAACCTTTTCGTCGGCGAGGCTTTCCTGCCGGCGCACGGCGAGACGGGCTTCGGCCTCGACCTGATCGAATATCTCTTCGTCGCGGGCCGGAACGGGTTTGACGTCCTCTCCGGCTGCTGCCGCATAGGCGCGGTATTTCGCATCGAGCCGTTGCTGCGCGGTGCCGCCCCATTGTTCCTCGAAGCCGCGAAGCATTTCCATGCCCTTCTCGGGATCGAACAAAAAGGTCATCACATCGCGCGCGATCGGATAAGCGGAACCGGAGCCACCGCCATGCTCGATCACGACGGCCCCCGCATATTTCGGTTTGTCAAAGGGCGCGAAGAAGATGAAAAGTCCGTGGTCGCGGTATTTCCATGGCCCCGATTTACCGTCCGACAAATTCAGGCCCACGACCTGTGCCGTTCCTGTCTTGCCCGCCATCTTGATGTCGTCGAAGGGCAGACGGGCACGACCGGCGGTTCCGGGGCCGTTGACGACATCGCTCATCGCCTGGCGAACATAAGCCACGTGCTCGGGGGCAAAATCGACTTCGTCGAAACCTTTGACCGGTGTGGAGGTTACCAACCGGGGCTGAACGTGCCGCCCCGTCGCGAGGCGCGCCGACATCACTGCCAGTTGAAGCGGATTGGCCAGCATGTAGCCTTGCCCGATGGTCGCATTGACGGTGTCGAATGCCTGCCAGGGGCGCCCGTATTTCTCTTCCTTCCAGGCGGGATACGGCACGGTGCCATAGAATTGGCTGGCGACGGGAAGGGGGAATTCCTGCCCCATTCCGCAGCGTTGCGCCATGGCAGCAATGGGATCCATGCCGATACGCTGAGCGAAGTGATAGTAATAGACGTCGCAGGACTGGTAGATGCCCTTGGCCATGTTGACCGTGCCGTGGCCGCCGCGTTTCCAGCAGCGGAATACGCGATTGCCCACCCGTAAGCCACCGCCGCAGAACACGGTTTCGTCCGGGTCCAGACCTTCACGCATGAACGCCATGGAGACCATGGGTTTGACCGTCGATCCAGGCGGATACAGACCCTTCAGAACCTTGTTTCGCAGCGGCACGCGTTCGTCGTCGCGCAGCATGGAATATTCGACGCGCCCGATCCCTTGCGAAAAGCTGTTCGGATCGAAGCTAGGCATCGATGCCATACACAGGAGGTCGCCGGTTTCGCAGTCCATCACGACGACAGAGCCGCTTTCCAGGCCGATGCGCCGTGCGGCATAATCCTGCAGGGGCCCATCGATGGTAAGCCGGATCGGATCGCCCTGAATATCCTCGCGAGTTTCCAGTTCCCGTACGATCCGGCCAGATGCCGTCACCTCGACCCGCCGGGCGCCAGGTACACCGCGAAGTTCCTGCTCGTACTGCTTTTCCAATCCGTCCTTGCCGATCTTGTAACCCGGTGTGACGAGCAGAGGATTCCGATCCTGTTCGGCATATTCTTCGGCATTCGCCGTCCCGACGTAGCCGATAAGATGGCCTACGCTGGGCCCTGTCGGATAAAACCGCGAGAAACCGCGCTGAGGAACAACACCGGGCAGATCGGGCAGCCTCACGCTGACCGCGGCGAATTCGTCGTAAGTTATGCCAGAAGCAATCTCGACCGGCTGATAACCAGGACCATCGGAAACCTGCTTGCGAATATCCGCGGCCTGATTTTCATCGAGGTTCAGGATCTTTGTAAGGGCCGCGATCGTCGCTTCCGTGTCGGGAGTGCGATCGGGAATGATATCGACGCGAAAATCCGCTCTATTGGAGGCGAGGGGGGCGCCATTACGGTCCAGAATCCAGCCGCGCCGAGGCGGGATGAGCGAAAGGTTGACCCGATTGCTTTCCGATTCCAGTTCGTATTTTTCGTTCTCGGCAATCGCGATGTAACCCATCCGCGCTGCCAGCAGCACGCCAAGGCCGCCCATGGCGGTGCCGATGACGAAGGTCCGCCTGTCGAACGCATTGTCAAGCGTCGATTGCGTTACGACCTCTTTCGGCTTTGCACGCTTACGCAGACGCATCACAGCGCCTTCCACCTGGTCAGGCGGAAGCGGTCGAGCATGGCGACCAGACGAGCGGCGATCGGGAAGAGAAGGATGGTAAGCACTAGCTGCGGTATCAGGGCGATAAGAGAATGGAACGTAGGTTGGCCACCTGAAAGCAGCCAGCCTGCCAATAGATAACCGAAGATCAATATACAGGCGGTGAACCAGTCCTGCCAAAATGTGCGCCACGGCAGCCGGGTTTCAATAAGTTCGATTACGATCATGATCAGAGACCATGTGAAAATCGCAAATCCGAAGGGTTGGCCGTTATATAGATCGTCGAGCAGACCAAGTGGCATCCCTGCCCAGATCGGCATCAGGCCCGGGCGAACCAGTCGCCAGGCGAGAAGCATCAGCAATCCAAGGGGTGGAATGATCGGGAGAGCCGAAGCGATCGGAAAGATGGGCAGGATCGAAGCGACCATGATGCTGACCCAGGGAACAACATTTGCCAGCAAGCTGGAATGCGAACGGTTGATCCGGCTGCCATAGGCATCGCTGCGAGAACGCGGGTCGTTGCGTTCCATCAGTCGGTCAGTTCGCGCTCGATCGGCGTCTCCGCGCCGAGCACTGCTTCGGGTTCGTAGATCGGTTCTACACTTACATAGTCGGTCGCCGCGGGATCGCTGATGATGCGCGCCACCCCGCCGTCATCGGTCGTTTCCGTCAGGATGGCGACTGCGATACCGGGAGGGTAGTATCCGCCAGCGCCGCTGGTCACGAAAACATCGCCAGGCTTGAGCGGGTTGATACCCAAATTGATAAGCCTGATCCGTATCAGCCCATCTCCGCGCCCCTCGGCGAAGGCGACAACCTCGTCATTGGCGCGGCGGACCGGGAGGATGCTCTCGGTGTCCGTAAGGAGAAGAACGCGCGAACTGTCGCTGCCGACCTCAAGAATCCGGCCAACGATGCCGCGCGGCGACCGTACCGGCATGCCGATCGCGACACCCTCGGACGAGCCAGCGCCCAAATAAGCGAAGCGTCTCGTGCTCGAGGCCGAAGAGCTCACCAGGCGGGCCACCGCAACGGGCTCACGCTCGGCGTCCTGAAGTTTCAGCAAGCCCTTGAGGTGAAGATTTTCGCGCTTCACTGCCTCCGCTTCAGCAAGGCGGATCCGCGCGATTTCCATTTCGCGTTTGAGGTCAGCATTCTTGGACCCGGCCCGGTAGTAGCCGCTGATCGTGTCCCAGAACCCCTTGCTTCCCGTTCGAACAGTAGAGGCAGCTTCCGTGGCGGGCGAAACACCATCCTGCGCGACCCCGCGGAGTCCGCCAAACAGATGGGGTTGAAAAAACGACAGGGCGAGCAGGATCGCGCCGATCAGCGCGCCGATGCCCGCGATCACGTAACCGGTAAAAAGATTGTACTGCGCCCTGCGAGAATACCCCGAGCGCCGTGAACTTATCGGCGCCATCCGTTTTGCCTTTCTACGCCGTCATCAGGACGCCGCGATAGATCGGGTCCTCCATCGCACGACCGGTGCCGAGTGCGACGCAGGAAAGCGGATCTTCGGCTATGGTGACCGGCAGGCCGGTTTCTTCGCGCAGGTAATCGTCGAGCCCGCCGATCAATGCGCCGCCGCCGGTCAGCACGATGCCCTGATCGACAATATCGGCAGCCAGTTCAGGTGCAGTATTTTCGAGCGCAATACGCACGCCTTCGACGATAGCGCCGATCGGTTCATTGAGCGCTTCGGCAAGGTGGCCCTGATTGATCGTGATTTCCTTGGGCACACCGTTCACGAGGTCGCGGCCCTTGATGGTGATGCTTTCGCCAACACCATCTTCCGGTGGGCGCGCCACGGCGTAGTCTTTCTTGATGCGTTCGGCTGTGCTGTCACCGATCAGCAGGTTGTGGTGTCGGCGGACATAGGAAACGATCGCTTCGTCCATCTTGTCGCCGCCAGTACGAACCGACGTGGTGTAGGCAAGGCCACGCAGGGAAAGAACGGCGACTTCGGTCGTGCCGCCACCGATGTCGACGACCATGCTGCCGACCGGTTCCGTAACCGGCATGTCGGCGCCGATCGCAGCGGCCATCGGTTCGAGAATAAGATAAACCTGCGATGCGCCAGCATTCGATGCCGCATCGCGGATTGCGCGACGTTCGACCGAGGTGGAACCCGACGGAACGCAGATCGTGATTTCCGGATAGCGCATCAGGCTCTTGCGACCATTCACCTTGCGGATGAAGTGCTTGATCATCTCTTCGGCCACGTCGAGGTCGGCGATCACCCCGTCACGCAGGGGGCGGATGGCTTCGATGCTGTCCGGCGTCTTGCCCATCATCATCTTCGCATCATCGCCTACGGCCTTGACGCGCTTCATACCGTTGATCGTCTCGAGGGCGACGACGCTCGGCTCGTTAAGAACGATGCCCTGATCCTGTACATAGACGAGGGTATTGGCGGTCCCCAGGTCGATCGCCATGTTCTGCACGCCGAATTTGAAGATGTTGTTCCAGAAGCCCATTTTAACTCGATTTTCCGTGTTGTCGCGTGGTCAGGCGAGGGGGATGCGGCCCACTCGCACCTCTCCGGGGGGATATGGTGGCCGTGCCTTAGCGAGATTAAGCAGGGAATGCCAAAAATTTCCGTGCATCTCATGGGGGATAGCGAAACGCACTGTCTCGGAATCGTGGCGCTTCATCGTTAGGATTGCCCATCAATGCCCGAAATACGCCGCCTGCCCGAGAATCTGGTCAACCGAATTGCCGCCGGTGAGGTGGTGGAGCGTCCGTCTTCCGCGCTCAAGGAGGTGGTCGAAAACGCCATCGATGCTGGCGCAAACCGGATAGCGATAAAGCTGGTCGACGGTGGGTTGACGAGTCTCGAAGTGACCGACGACGGGTGCGGCATGTCGCCCGAGGAAATGGCGCTGGCCTTAGAACGTCATGCCACGTCTAAACTGCCGAACGAAGCAATCGAACAGGTTGCAACGCTCGGCTTTCGCGGAGAAGCGCTGCCGAGCATCGCCAGTGTGGCGCGCTTTACGCTGGAAAGCCGGCCGCACGGGGCCGAGCAAGGCTGGAAACGGGTCGTGGACCACGGCGAAATTCGCGACGAGGGACCGGCTGCATTGCCACCGGGGACGCGCGTGCGAATCGAAAACCTGTTCGGGAAAATTCCCGCGCGGCGAAAATTTCTACGCACCCCGCGCAGCGAATACGCCGCATGCAAGGATGTGGTGCAGCGACTTGCCATGGCGCGACCCGATATTGCGATCACGCTCGACCACGGCGATCGCCGCATTTTCGGTTTGCAGGCCGGGGAAGGGCTGGCGAACCGCGTGGCACAACTCGTAGCACGCGAACTCAAGGATAACGGCGTTGCCATCGATCTCGAACGTGGGGCGATGCGTCTGACCGGAATTGCCGGCCTGCCGACGTATAACCGCGGCATTGCGGATCATCAGTATCTGTTCGTCAATGGCCGACCGGTAAAGGACCGCCTTCTGACCGGCGCAGTTCGGGGGGCTTATGCCGACATGCTCGCCCGGGATCGCCACGCTGTGCTGGCGCTGTTCCTCGAACTGCCGTGTGAAGACGTCGATGTGAATGTCCACCCGGCCAAATCGGAAGTGCGCTTCCGTGATGCCCAGGGGGTCCGCGGATTTATCGTTTCCGGACTGCGGCAGGCACTGGCAACGGGCGACAAGCGCAGTGCACAATCGCCGGATGCCGGAGCGATGGCGCGCTGGCAGCAGGAACCGGTACGTGAAGAACCGGCTGCGGCATTGCGGTCCATGTTCAGCGGTCGGGACTGGTCCGCTCCGCGGCAGCGCGTGGCGGAAGCCAGCGCCGCACGGCGCGGTGTCGAGGCCGATGTCATGGCGCAGCCGCAGGGGCGCGCCGAAGAAGCTGCACCGGTAACGCAAGCGACGGATGAATATCCGCTCGGCATAGCGCGCGGACAAGTGGCGAATACCTACATCGTAGCAGAAGCGAAGGACGGTCTCGTACTGGTGGATCAGCACGCGGCGCACGAGCGTCTGGTGCTTGAGCGGCTGCGCGAGGCGGGGGCTGAAGAGGCCGTGGCACGCAGCCAGGCCTTGCTTATTCCCGAAGTGGTCGAACTGGACGAAACGAGTTGCGACAGGCTGGAGGATGCAGCGCCGAAGCTGGCGGAACATGGTCTGGCTATCGAGAGGTTCGGCCCTTCCGCGATGCTTGTCCGCAGTCTGCCGCATGCCATTGCACGGACCGATCCGGAAAAGCTCTTGCGTGATATCGATGATGATCTCGCGTTGAATGGGGAGGCATTGCTTCTGGGCGAAAAGCTTGACCTCGTGCTTGCCACCATGGCGTGCCATGGGTCGGTAAGGGCGGGCCGCGTCCTGCGTGTCGATGAGATGAACTCGCTACTGCGCGAGATGGAGCGGACACCGCGGTCCGGGCAGTGCAATCATGGCCGTCCGACCTGGGTCAAACTCTCGATGGAAGACGTCGAAAAACTGTTCGGAAGGCACTGATGCGCGTTTCAATTATCCTACTCGCCCTGACGCTGGTGGCGTGTTCGAATGAACCGAACGAACAAGAACGCGCTGCCGCGGTTGCTGAGGTGGAGGCTAACCGCATCCCTCCACCGGAGGAGCTCCAGCTCGAACCAATCCGCTACCGCGAGATCGAGAAGAACGAATTATACGGAACAGGCTGTAGCTTTGCACCGGACGGTGGGGGCATGTCTGCGGTTGCCCTGGCGATGGCCGAAACCGGTCATTTTCTGCGCGGCGATAAACTGATTACGCTTGCAGCCGACAAGGGCAG
Source organism: Qipengyuania sp. NPDC077410 (assembly GCF_044543405.1). Taxonomy (NCBI): domain Bacteria; kingdom Pseudomonadati; phylum Pseudomonadota; class Alphaproteobacteria; order Sphingomonadales; family Erythrobacteraceae; genus Qipengyuania; species Qipengyuania sp. NPDC077410. Next base: position 1,069,391 of record NZ_JBITWB010000002.1, read on the forward strand.
TCCAGAATTGCCCTATCTCGCGCGTCGCAAATATGACGGGGCGGCTTATTCGATGACCCTGGATCTCGATGAGGCCGAGGGCGAACAATCCGGCGAAGAGACAAGCGACTATCCGGCCACCCTGACGATCCGGGATGCAAGCGAACAGGTCGTGTACCGCAAGAGCGGAATTGCCCAATGCGGCGCGTAGCCTAGTCGTTCCCTTCCGGGTCGCGCGTGCTGATCAAACCATTGGACACCATTTCCAGAACCGGCTCGTCGTTCTGATTGAACACGGTCAGCGAGCTTTTGAAGATTCCCATCTCCGGGCGCGATCCACTGCGGCGCTTTTCTATGACGACACTTTCACAGCGCAACGTGTCACCGGGAAAAACGGGTTTCTTCCAGCGCAGTTGATCTATGCCGGGCGAGCCGAGTCCTGCCTGGCGGTTGGCTTTCAGGTTCTCGACCAGCATGGCCATCGTCATTGCACAGGTATGCCAGCCACTGGCAGACAATCTACCGAAATGCGTCGCAGCAGCAGCCTCGTCGTCCAGATGGAAAGGTTGCGGATCGTATTTCGAAGCGAATTCGATCACTTCTTCACGCGTTACTTCGTAGCGCCCGAAAGCCTGCTTCTGCCCGACGGCTAGATCTTCGTAAAACTGCATTGCATATTGCAATGGATCACAAAGTCGGACGAAGCAACATCCAAATCGCCATGCCGATCATGGCGAGATTTTCGCTCAGGGAAACGAAACCCAGCGGCACATTCGCACTGCCGCCGACACAGGCACATTTGATGCTGCGCTTCTGGATGTATACCGCATAGAAAACGCTGATCGCGCCTACCGTCCCGATGAACAAGGCAACGGGTATGGATAGCCAAGGCAAAAGACGGCCTGCCATCAGGATGGCTGCGGTCGCTTCCAGGTAGGGGTAGGCATAGGCGTAGGGCACCCATCTTCGCCCCAGAAGATCATAACCGACGAACATGGTGGAAAATTGCTCGACATCCTGCAGTTTCAGCATGGCGAGCATCGCCATCGAAAAGGCGACAAACCATTCGGCCGTGCGAATGGTGAAGGGCAGCTGAAAAACGAACAGGCTCAGTGCAATCGCCAATGCAGCGCCGACTGCGAATACTGCAATGACAGGCCGATAGCTTGTCCCCTTCGCATCTCCGCTATCGTGACCGAAGTGCTCGCGGAGCTCGGTGTAGCCCCCAATCCGCTTGCCATCGATAAAGGTCTGCGGGGTGGTTTCTACCCCGTGTTTTGCTTTGAAGGCTTCCGTTTCCTCACGGGTCGTCAGGTAACGATCATCGACCGAAAAACCTTCCCGTTCAAGGAGCCACTTCGATTTCACACCGAATGGACAGACATGCTTGTCCATTACCATCCGATACAGGGTCGCGGTTCTCGACATAATCGGAATGTATACCCCTAGGGGGTATTATTCAACTCACGAACGGAACTTGGGAACGCGCCCGTTCAAATTCATCTCGGGAATGGTCCGATACCTCGCGAGCACCAGACTGAATATCCCGAACGCCAAGACACCGATCGCGACAAGCGTGAAGGCGATGCCTTCGCCGGCAAGGGCTGCGACTGCGTCGCCCAGCGTTTTAATCTGACCTGCTCCGGCTGACATGAACCCGGCTTTGAACAACGACCACCCGATGACGAGGAATACAACCGCCCGCGCGATGTATCCGATGCCCCCGAGCAAACGTGTTTGCGAAGGAGCAGCAGGACTGATCCGGTTCATAAAACTGCCGGTCACCGCCTTCTTCGCCTGAAAAAAAGCAGTCGCGAAAAATGCTATGCCTAGTAAGCCGAGCGCTGCCCCGCCGAATTGCATGGAAAGTATGCCCGAAGCTGCATCCTGCGCCCCGCCACCATTGTCGCTTCCGGTAGTCGCGAATTGATATGCGGAGAAGGCCAAGGCAAGGTGACCGATGGCACTACCGGCATGGCCGATACGATGCGCCCATCCCGTGGTGTCACTGCCTTGGTTTTCGATATCGAAGAAGGTCGAGGCGAAGCGAAACAGGGCATAGGCCAACAGGCCGACCACCATGAGCCAAAGGATGGCATGCCCCAACGGAAACTCTTCGATAGCGTCGAAGATGCCATTCGTACCCTGACTGATCCGACCGGCACTGGTCAGGGCGATCAGGCCGAGAACGCAATAGAGGATGGCACGACTGAAGTAGCCGACGCGCACCAATGTGCTGAATTTAGAAGACTTGCTACCCACGTTTCATCCCCACTACCTTTGCATGGCAACGGGGACATGGGACGCTCGTTCCGGATGGTGCTTAAATTAGGGTAGCAGCGCCCCGGACACATCGGACAGTTCGCCGTCAGTTTTGGCTGCTTGAGGAAGGCCCAGTAGCTGGCGAAGCAACGGCGTCACAGCCGTATTCTGAAAAGCAGGGAGCGTGGTACCGTGCTGAAAGGCTGGACCATTGACGATGAATAGCGACGTCATCTCCGGCGAATTGGGATCGAAACCGTGATTGCCGCCGTGCCAGCTACCTTCCGGCGCCGTCGGAGTGATGGTCCAACCTGTATCCGGCAAACAGAAATAAGGTGGGATACGTCGGTGGGTGCCATACTGGAAGCGGGCGGGCATATCCCCCTTGCGCCAGCATTCCATATGCTCGTGCTCACGCAAGAGTGCAGCTTCCAGCGCAGCCGTGTTGCCTTCAGTCGGCTCGAACGTGGCATAGGCGCCGCCTTCTACCAGGCGATAGAGCGACGGATCGACGATTTCGGCCAGCACGACCACTTTGTCCGATCCTGTTGCGGCCATGCCGTGATCGGACACGATGACCAGATTGGCTGGTTGCCTCAGGGTTTGAAGGCCCGAAACTAAATTTGCGATGTGCTGGTCCACGTCTGCGAGTGCGCGGTTCACCTCTTCGCTTTCGGGACCGCCATCATGACCCGCACTATCGACGGTGTCGAAATAGAGGGTCACGAATTCGGGACGAATGTCGGCAGGACGCCGCAACCAGTCGAGCACCGCATTGACCCGTTGGGTATTCGAAACCTGCATGCTGAAAGCCTGCCAGTCGCTTGCCATCTCGCCGTCCGTGACGGGGCCGTAGCGAACCGCGGTGCCGCCCCAGGGGACCGCCGAGCCGGGCCAGAACATGGCAGCACTGCGGATCCCTGCCTCTTCCGCTTCCACCCAGATCGGCTTGGCCTCGCTCCACCAGTAAGGATCGACCGTCGCCATCGTAAAGGTTTCACCAGGCCTGCTCTTATCCTCCATATTGTTGGCGATAATGCCATGATGGTCGGGGACGAGACCCGTTACCAGCGTCCAGTGGTTGGGAAATGTCTTGCTGGGAAAAGACGGTCGCATCGGCGCAGTGACGCCATCCGCGGCCAGGCGGGAAAGGGTGGGTGTCAAACCGCGATCCAGATAGCTGGGATGAAATCCATCTATCGCGATGAGAATGGTGACCGGATCACGCTGTTCGATAGCCGCGCTTGCAACGGGCTCACCGGAATATGTAGCGCAACCGCTCGTAATTGCGGCAAGACCAAGGGCGAGGGCGGCAGCGATCCGGTTCATTGGTGTTCTCAGACGTTGAATTTGAAAAGCATGACGTCGCCGTCCTGCACGAGGTATTCCTTGCCCTCCTGCCGCAGCTTGCCCGCTTCGCGCGCACCGCTTTCGCCACCGAGAGCGACATAGTCATCGTACGCAATTGTTTCAGCACGAATAAAGCCGCGTTCGAAATCGGTATGGATTTCACCGGCCGCCTGCGGAGCCTTGGCGCCGGCCGGGAATGTCCACGCGCGTGATTCCTTGGGGCCGGCTGTAAAGAAGGTCTGCAGGCCCAGCAGCTTGTACCCTGCCTTGATCACGCGGCTGAGACCCGATTCCACGAGTCCGAGTTCGGCGAGATATTCTGCGCGGTCCTCTTCCGGCATGCCGACCAGTTCGCTTTCGATGGCTGCTGATACCACGACGGCTTCAGCGCCTTCGGCAGCGGCTTTGGCGAACACCTGTTCCGAAAGCGCGTTTCCTTTCGCCGCATCTTCTTCCGCGACGTTGCACACGTAGAGGACGGGCTTGGCAGTCAACAATTGGGCTTGACGGAATACCCGCGCCTCCTCCTCATCCTTCGGTTCAGTGAGGCGGGCTGGTTTGCCATCTTTCAGCAGTTCCAGCGCTTGACCCAGCACACTGGCCATCAGCTTGGCTTCCTTGTCGCCGCCAGTGGCACGCTTGGCCGCTGCCGGCACGCGCTTCTCCAAGCTCTCCAGATCAGCGAGCAGCAATTCAGTCTCGACCACCTCGGCATCTGCGAGGGGGTCCACCTTGTTGGCTACATGCTGGATGTCGTCATCCTCGAAGCAGCGCAGCACGTGAACGATCGCATCTACTTCACGGATGTTGCCGAGGAACTGGTTGCCCAGACCTTCACCCTTGCTCGCGCCTTTCACCAGACCGGCGATGTCGACGAAGGCCAACTGGGTTGGAATAGTCTTGGCCGATTTGGCTATCCCGGCAATTTTCTCGAGCCGCTCATCAGGGACAGACACCTGGCCAACATTTGGTTCGATCGTGCAAAACGGATAATTCGCAGCTTGCGCAGCCTGCGTCTCGGTCAATGCATTGAACAGGGTGGACTTGCCGACATTCGGCAGGCCGACGATCCCGCAGCGGAAACCCATCAGAAACTCCGGATATAGTGTGTGGCGCGCGCCTTAGCCGCACCCCACACGAATTGCCATAGCGTCAGACGTTATGGACGGCCTTGATAAGCGGGCCATAGCCGCTTTCCCCCAACCACCCGACCTGGGTCTCGGCGGAAACCTTGTTGATCGCGACTTGCGGAATGCTTCCCGCACTGACTGGCAGGCGCACGGGGCGAGTGCCCGGCACCATTGCAAGCACCCTGGCCATGGCGCGTGGGACGTCCATTGGATCTGCTTGGCGTCCCGATCCGTCCTCAGTTCCCATGGTCGCGACGATTTGCGGGTAGCCATCGAGATGAATTTGAGACGCGCGATTCTTGAGGTCCTGCGAATATCGATTTCGGTTGACCCAAACCTTTGTCGGATAGCCGCCCGGCTCGATTATCGTGACGCCGATATCATGCGGTACCAGTTCGTAGGCTAGCTGCTCGAACATGGCTTCGACCGCGAACTTCGTTGCGGAATAGTGGCCGGAATAGGGGACCATTACCCGGCCGAGCTGGCTTGAAACAGCAAAGATATGGCCCTGTTTGCGCGCACGCATTCCGGGGAGGACAGCGCGGACAAGCCGGTGATAACCAAGCACATTGGTATCGAAAGCGAGCTTGGTTGCCTCCATGTCCTGAACCTCGACAGGGCCCGAAATGCCGACACCGGCATTATTGACCAGAACGTCGATCCCGCGTCCAATTTCTCGCTCTGCTGTCGCAACCGCTTCTGCGACCTCATCGTCGAGCAGAACGTCGAGCCGCAATACCCGGATATCCAGACCTTCGTCGCGCGCCAATTGCTGCAATTCATCCGCTTCGGGCCGCGGCGTATTGCGCATGGTAGCGAAGACCGTGGCGCCAGCCCGGGCAAACAGTTCGCTCGCCCGCCGGCCAAAGCCGGACGAGGTCCCGGTAATCAGGATTGCCTGCCCGGTCAGATCAGGAGGGGTGTCTAGCTTATCGTCCTGAGCGAACGAGGCCGTAGCGGCGAGCGCGCCCGTTGCCGCGGCGCCTGCGAGCAAGGTCCGGCGAGTAAGATCGGTCATGGCTGGTCTCCTTCACATCCATGATGCCGCGGCACAGCCCAATTGGCCAGCGCGTCATCAGGATCGTGAAAAAGTCTGAGCCGACCGGCCAGATATTCGCTGCCTTTGCGGTCCCATAGCGGAACCGCCAAATGTCTCAGCGCTTTTCGTTGCGCTTCTTGCGGCGGTAGAGCGCGACGGCCGCGCCATAGCCTGCAACGCCGGTTCCCATCATGGCGAGCGCACCGGGTTCTGGCACGGACGTCCCACCGCTGCTGCCACCCGTATCGCTAGGCGGACGGGTCATGGCTGCTGCCGAGGTGGCCGAGGCAAGCAAGGTAGCGGAAAGGAGAGCCGTCTGAACTAAGCGCATGATGAAATCCCTGAACAATCTTGATTGGGGACTAGCGTTCGGAGGACGAAAATCGACTGCCGGCTTCAAGCTGTCTCTTGCCGGGACAGTTTATCGCAGCGCAGCGTAAGTTAGTCAGATCCGCAAGGCGAGATCGCTCATGAAGCGTGCGTCATCGCCTGCGGCGAGCCACCTGGCTTCGGCGGCGATTCCGGCCAGCATGTCGGTTAGCGGATCCATTTCAGCTTTCGCGTAATTGCCCAGTACGTGGCCGTGGACGCGCTCTTTGGTACCGGGATGACCGATGCCAACTCGTACACGGCGGAAGTCGGGTCCAAGGTGCTGGTTGATCGATTTGAGGCCATTATGGCCTGCCAGGCCGCCACCGACCCGGACCTTTACCTTGAACGGTGCCAGATCGAGTTCATCGTGAAAGACTGTGAGTGCATCGGGCTCCAGCTTGTAAAACCGCAATGCCTCGCCCGCAGCACGGCCGCTCTCGTTCATGAAGGTGGCGGGCTTCAGAAGCAAAATCTTCTCGGACCCGATCCGCCCCTCCTGTACCCACCCGGAAAATTTCTTCTGAACGGGGCCGAAATCATACATGTCGGCGATCACGTCCACCGCCATGAAGCCGACATTGTGCCGGTTCATCGCATATTGCGGTCCGGGATTTCCTAGGCCTGTCCAGATCTGCATGCGGCTCCTCTAGCTTCGCTCACCTCAAAAGCAAAACGCCGGCCCCTTGCGGGACCGGCGCTTCGTAAAACCCCGGTAAGGGCGGAAGGATTAGTCCTCGCCGCCTTCTTCCTCGGTATTCTCTTCGTCGCCTTCGCCAGCGTCCTGCTCGGTTGCAGGAACATCGGCTGCGTCGGCGCTGGTCGTATCGCCTTCGGACTTCTTGAGAGCCGAAGGAGCAACGAGCGTAGCGATGGTGAAATCGCGATCCGTGATCGCGCTTTCGCTGCCTGCCGGCAGTGCGACTTCGCTGATGTGGATCGAATCGCCGACTTCCTTGCCGGTGACGTCGATTTCGATTTCGCTCGGGATCTTGTCGGCATCGCAGACAAGTTCAAGCTCGTGGCGGACGATGTTGAGCACGCCGCCCTTCTTGAGGCCCGGCGAGGCTTCTTCATGCGTGAAGACAACCGGAACCTGGACTTCGACCTTGGCACCCTTCGAGAGGCGCAGGAAGTCGGCATGTTCCGGACGGTCTGTGACCGGGTGAAGCGCTACGTCCTTGGGAAGTGTGCGGAATTTCTTGCCGCCCAGTTCGATTTCGACGATCGAATTCATGAAGTGGCCGCTGTCGAGCTGCTTGATCAGCTCCTTGGCTTCAACATGGATCAGGGTGGGTTCTTCCTTGCCGCCGTAAATCACGGCGGGGACGCGGCCATCGCGGCGCAGTTGACGGGAGGCTCCCTTGCCAGCCCGTTCGCGCGCCTCGGCCGGCAGGGTCAGAGCGTCGCTCATGTCACATACCTTTCGAATGCATATTGGTTGCTCGGTCCACCACACCTCCAGGGATGACCATGGTGCCGAAGGGCGCGCCGATAGCACGAAGCGGGGGAAAGGCAAGCCTTAACCGGCCTGTCCGGCTATTCGATTCGCCTGACGGTATAGCCGCGTTCCTGCAATAGTGCCGGCAGGCCGCCTTCGCCCAGAAGATGCCCGGCGCCAACCGCGATCAGCGGTTTTTCTTCGGCAGACAGCAAATTCTCGATCTGTGCCGCCCAACTCGCATTACGGTCGTGCAGCAGGGCTTTCTCGAGTTCGGGATCGGCCAGAACCCCGCGTCGCGTCAGTTGCGTCAGCTGGTCTAGATCGCCGGCAAGCCAGGCTTCGGCGAGAGCACCCCGGCCATCGCCATACTCCTTCGATTCCTCCAGCACGGCATTCAGCAGGTCGCGCTGCTCGGATTCGGGAAGCCTGTCGAAGATCGCCAGCTGTTTTCGCGCCCCCTCCAATTCCACGATTTCGCGCCCGTCGAAGGCGGTCAGTAGCGCGCGATCGGCACCATTCTGCGACTTATTGGACTGCGCCACCTGAGACAGTGCCAGAGCGGCCGCCCAACTTTCCATCGAATCGAAATGGTTGCGCCGGACTTTTGCCTTCGCCAGCAGCGTTTCGAACTCGTCCCGAAATTGCGGGTCGATGCGATTTTCCAAAGGGCCGGTGGACTGATCGAACGCCATCTCGCCGAACAGCCGGGACAGTTCCGCACCGTCTTCCAGATTGGCGACCTCGACCACCAGCGTATCGGCGTTGTCGATAACCTCGGCCAGTCTGGGCGAACGCCATTTGGTCCCGTCGGGAAGGGCGTGAATGGTCCCGAACATCCAGCCTTCCACCGAGCCGGAGCCGTTCACGATTTCCCACAGGGCCGGGTGCGGCCCCTCCGCTTTGCCGATATCCGGTTGCGAACCGCATGCCGCGATCAGCACGGACAGCGCGAAGCAGATGGACGTGAGGAAGCCGCGTTTCACGAAAAACCCGCTGTGCTCGAACGTTACTGTACGCGCTCAACGGTCAGACCGCGCTGTGTCAGGAAATCCTGCACGCTTTTCTGACCTGCAAGATGCCCCGCGCCAACTGCGATGAACACGGTACCAGGGCGCTCGAGGCGGGTATTGATCCACTCGGCCCAGTTTTCGTTGCGTTTGTAGAGCAGGGCATCCGCCAGCGCCGGATCGGTCAGGCCTTCGTTCATTAGCTCGGCCAGCCCGTCCGCATCGCCGGCCAGCCATTCGGCGACCATGCTGTCCATCATGGGCACGATGCGATCGATATTTTCTGCCGACACCATGAGGAAGGCGGTCTGGGATTCCTTGGGCAGGGAATCGAACAAGCCGATCTGCCATTCCATGGTTTCCAGCGCTCCGCGGGCGGCCGAAGCTGGGGCGAGCTGCTCCAGCTTGGCTTCCACGCCGCTTTCGGCACTGTACCCCGCCTTTATCAACGGCAGCACCGACAGCGTCATTCCGGCAAACCACGGTTCGAAACGGTCAAACGCTGCGGGCGGCATCTCCAGCTTGGTCAGCGCCGCTTCGTATGTGGTGCGGTCGCTATCGCTGAGCATTTCGCGCAGCGACTGATCTGCCGGCAGGATCGCCTTGGACATCACCATCTGCTGCGATGCCGGGTCCTGCGTTTCGGAGCTCGGAATCTCGGTTACGAGTTCCTGCGTTTCCGCAAGCGCGCTTTCGATCGGTCCCTGATACCAGTCGACGCTATCGGGCAGGGCGTGAACCGTGCCGAACAGATAGATCGTCGTATCCTCATCCGCCACCTTCCACAGGCCCGGGCCATCGCCTGTCCGCCCATCCGCCACGGGCGCGGTGGCAACATTTTCCTGCGAATGGGCGGCACACCCCTGCAGCAGAAGTGCAAGCGACAGAAGGCAGCCCGACAGCGGGCCCGAAGTAAGGCGTTTCATATTATGTGATTCCCTGTTGATTGACACAGGGATAGCGGGCGGCACGGCCTCTTGCAAAGCAACCCGCACGCGAAAGGCACCGAAGGCACGACGCTGTGGCATTGACGCATTTTCGCGCTTGCGCCATTGCCCCGCGCCATGGACCGCAATCCGCAGAATTCCTTCCAGGACATGATCCTCGCCCTCCACGATTTCTGGAGTGCACAGGGGTGCCTCATCCTCCAGCCCTACGACATGCGCATGGGCGCCGGGACGTTCCACACCGCGACCACCTTGCGCGCGCTGGGGCCCGAACCGTGGAACGCCGCCTTCGTGCAGCCCTGCCGCCGCCCGACCGATGGTCGCTATGGCGAGAATCCGAACAGGCTGCAGCATTACTACCAGTATCAGGTGATCCTGAAGCCGAGCCCGCCCGACATTCAGGATCTCTATCTCAAGAGCCTTGAAGTGATCGGCATCGATCCGCTGAAACACGACATCCGCTTCGTCGAGGACGACTGGGAAAGCCCGACGCTGGGCGCGTGGGGGCTGGGCTGGGAGGTCTGGTGCGACGGGATGGAAGTTACCCAGTTCACCTATTTCCAGCAGATGGGCGGCTTCGATTGCAAGCCGGTGGCGGGCGAGCTGACCTACGGGCTCGAACGGCTGGCCATGTACATCCAGGGCGTCGACAACGTCTATGATCTCAACTTCAATGGGGGCACGTCCTCAAGTAACGAAGCGGTAGGACGCGAAAGACTCGTTTCTTATGGCGACGTGTTTCTCGAGAACGAGAAGCAGATGTCGAAATGGAACTTCGAGGTCGCCGAGACTGATGCTCTGTTCGACCTGTTCAACAAGGCCGAAGCGGAATGCAAAAACGCGCTCGCGAGTGAAGTGCCGATCGCCGCTTACGAACAGGCCGTCGAGGCGAGCCACATCTTCAACCTGTTGCAGGCACGCGGAGTGATCAGCGTGCAGGAACGGGCCAGCTACATGGGCCGCGTCCGCGATCTGGCGCGCGGGTCTTGCGAAGCGCACATGGCGAAGGAAGCACCCGTCTGGGCAGAGAAATATCCGGAGTGGTCGAAATGAGCGACTTTCTCCTCGAACTGCGCAGCGAAGAGATCCCAGCGCGCATGCAGGCAGGCGCGCGCGCCGAGCTGGAAAAACTGTTCCGGCGCGAGCTGGACGCGGCGGGCATTTCCGCCGGTGAGATCACTGTGTGGTCGACCCCGCGCCGTCTCGCATTGATTGCCCGCGGTCTTCCCGAGGCAACCGAGGCGGTGAGCGAAGAACTGAAGGGCCCGCCGGTCGGCGCGCCCGATCAGGCGCTCGAAGGCTTCTGCCGCAAGGCCGGGGTCGACAAGGCCGACCTCGAGGTTCGCGAGCTGAAGGGCCGCGAGACCTATTTCGCTATCAAGAACGTCCCCGGCCGCGCGACCAAGGACCTGCTCGCCGAGGCAATCCCCGCGATCGTTCGCGATTTCAGCTGGTCCAAGTCGATGCGCTGGGGCGCGGCCTCGATCAGCACCGAAAGCCTGCGCTGGGTCCGTCCGCTATCGGGTATCGTTGCGCTGCTGGGCGACGATGTGGTCGATTGCGAAGTACATGGCGTCACCTCGGGCGCGGTCACGCTCGGCCACCGCTTCCACCATTCCGGCGACATCACCATCGGCAATGCTGAAGATTATGCGGTGAAACTGCGCGCCGCGCATGTGATCGTCGATCACGAGGAACGGCAGGACCTGATCCGTTCGGGCGCTGCCAAGGTCGCGTCCGAAGCCGGTCTCGAGCTGGTCGAAGATGAGGGGCTGGTGATCGAAAACGCCGGTCTCACCGAATGGCCCGTTCCGCTGCTCGGGCGGTTCGAAGAAGATTTCCTCGAGGTGCCGCCCGAGACGATCCAGCTGACCGCACGCGTGAACCAGAAATATTTCGTCTGCGAGGACGGCAAGGGCGAGCTCGCCAACGCCTTCATCTGCACCGCCAATATCGAGGCGGAAGACGGCGGCGCGCGCGTGGTCGACGGCAACCGCAAGGTGCTCGCCGCCCGCCTGTCGGACGCGCGTTTTTTCTGGGATGTCGACCGCAAGAAGACCCTCGCCCAGCACGCGAAGGGTCTGGAGCGGATCACCTTCCACGAAAAGCTGGGCACGGTCGCCGACAAGGTCGACCGGGTGGCCAAGCTGGCCGACTGGCTGGTGTTCGATGCCAAGGCCCCGAATGGCGATCATAAGCTCGCACGACAGGCAGCCGAATTGAGCAAGGCCGATCTCGTGACCGAAATGGTCGGCGAGTTCCCCGAGCTGCAGGGCCTGATGGGTGGCTATTATGCCAAGGCCGAAGGTCTCCCGCTAGAAGTGTCCGAGGCCATTCGCGATCATTACAAGCCCGTCGGTGCGAGCGACGAGGTGCCGACTGCGCCGACAACGGTCGCAGTAAGCCTCGCGGATAAGCTCGACAATCTGCTCAGCTTTTTCCGCATCGGCATCCTGCCGACCGGATCGAAGGATCCCTTTGCACTGCGCCGGGCCGCGCTCGGCTATCTGAGGCTGGTTCAGGCGAATGGACTTAAGCTTGAGCTGGATCAGGTGGTCCACGCCTGGGCAAGCCAGCGCGTTGCAGGTTTGCCAGAGAAACTAGGCGAATTTCTCCTGGGGCGTCTCGCGGTGCAGCTTCGTGATGAAGGTGTGCGGCATGACTATATTCAGGCATCGCGTAGCTGGCAGGGGCGGCCCGACATGCGTGTCGACCGCGTCGAAAGCCGGGCGAGGGCGCTTACCGCGTTTCTCGGTACCGAAGACGGTGCCAACTTGCTCGCCGGTTACAAGCGCGCCGCCAACATCCTCAAGAAGGAAGACTGGCACGGCAGCGAGGGCGAGATCGCCCGCACAGGTGAAGAAGATCCTCTCGCGCTTGTCGACGATCCGGACATGAAAGCCGTGATCCAGGCCAAGATGAATGAGCGCCACGCAAAAGAGCTTTCCTACACTCCGGAACCGGCCGAAAAGGCTCTTATGGACGCGCTGGAATCATCGGAACCTGCAGCCACACGAGCCATTGATGCGGAAGACTTCTCCGGCGCAATGGCTGCACTTGCTTCTCTGCGCGCACCGATCGATCGCTTCTTCGATGAAGTGACGGTAAACGCGGATGAAGAAAACAAGCGCGCCCATCGGCTCGACCTGCTTGCGCGTTTTCGCGCTGCAGTGCACCAAGTGGCAGATTTCTCTCGCATCGAGGGATGACTTTTTCCCCCTTGGACCGTGTAACAGGCGGTCCATGTCTCGGATAAGCAGGGATTAGAATGAACGATACGGTCTTCACCTTCGGCGGCAACGCTCCGCATTCGAATGCACGACAGAAGGACAAGACCGTCACGGGCGGCAAGGGTGCGAACCTGGCCGAGATGGCCAGCATCGGCCTGCCGGTTCCCCCCGGCTTCACCATCGCGACCGAAGAATGCCTCGAATATCTCGCAGGCGGTTCGGACTTCTCCGAAAAGTTGCGGGCGGACGTTGCCGACGCACTTCGCCACGTCGAAGAAACGGTGGGCAAGGGCTTTGGCAATGCTGCCGATCCGCTGCTCGTGTCGGTCCGGTCGGGCGCGGCCATTTCCATGCCGGGCATGATGGACACCGTGCTCAACCTCGGCCTGAACGACGAGACGGTCGAAGGCCTTGCCAGGACGTCCGGCGATGAACGTTTCGCTTGGGACAGCTACCGCCGCTTCATCCAGATGTACGGCGATGTGGTCCTCGGGGTTGATCACGGCCTGTTCGAAGAAGCGCTGGAAATCGCCAAGGAAGACAACGGTTATTACGCGGATACCGAGCTTTCCGCAGACGAGTGGAAGACGCTCGTCGCGCAGTACAAGTCCATTGTCGAAGAAGAACTCGGCTCTCCTTTCCCTCAGGATCCTATCGAACAGCTATGGGGCGCAATCAGCGCCGTCTTCGACAGCTGGGATACCGAGCGCGCCAAGGTCTATCGCCGCCTGAACGACATTCCGCATGACATGGGCACTGCGGTGAACGTGCAGGCGATGGTATTCGGCAACATGGGCGATACCAGCGCTACCGGCGTTGCGTTCACGCGCGATCCGTCGACCGGTGAAAAGGCTTACTACGGCGAATGGCTGGTCAATGCGCAGGGCGAAGATGTGGTCGCGGGCATCCGCACACCGCAATATCTCACCAGGGCGCGTCGTGAAGCCGCCGGGGCAGACAAGCCGAGCATGGAAGAAGCCATGCCCGAAGCGTTTGCCGAACTGTCGCATCTGTTCGATCTCCTGGAACGGCATTACACCGACATGCAGGATATCGAATTCACCGTGCAGCAGGGCAAGCTCTGGCTCCTGCAGACGCGCAACGGCAAACGGACGGCAAAGGCCGCTCTGAAGATGGCCGTCGACATGGTGGACGAAGGGCTGATCGACGAGAAGACCGCCATCCTGCGTGTCGATCCCATGGCGCTCGACCAATTGCTGCACCCCACGCTCGATCCCGATGCTCCGCGTGATGTTTTGACAACCGGCCTTCCTGCATCGCCGGGTGCCGCGAGCGGCAAGATCGTTCTCGATGCGGATACGGCCGAACTGTGGGCAAATCGCGGCGAGAAGGTCATTCTGGTTCGTGTTGAAACCTCGCCGGAAGATATTCACGGAATGCACGCTGCAACCGGGATTTTGACGGCACGCGGTGGGATGACCAGCCATGCGGCCGTGGTTGCACGCGGAATGGGGCGTCCTTGCGTATCGGGCGCTTCGCAGGTCTCGATCGCACGGGAAGGGCGCACGCTTAGCATCGGCGATCGCGAACTTTCCGAAGGCGATATCATCACCATCGACGGCGCGAATGGTCAGGTCATGGCGGGCGAGGTCGCCACAATCGAACCCGAACTCGCTGGCGATTTCGGTACCTTGATGGAATGGGCCGACAGGCACCGCCGCATGCGCGTGCGCACGAATGCCGAAACCGAAACCGAATGCCGCATGGCGCGCCAGTTCGGCGCCGAAGGCATCGGCCTTTGCCGGACCGAGCACATGTTCTTCGATGCCGGCCGGATCAGCGCCGTGCGCGAGATGATCCTGGCCGATACCGAAAAGGGCCGCCGTGCTGCGCTCGACAAGCTGCTGCCGGAGCAGCGCAGCGACTTCGTGACCATCTTTGAAGTGATGGCAGGCCTGCCATGCACTATCCGCCTGCTCGACCCGCCGCTGCACGAATTCCTGCCGCACGGCGATACCGAGTTCGAGGAACTGGCCGAAGCAACTGGGGTGCCGATCGAGAAGCTCCGCCGGCGCGCTGGCGAATTGCACGAATTCAACCCCATGCTCGGCCACCGCGGTTGCCGCCTGGGGATCACCTATCCCGAAATCTACGAGATGCAGGCACGCGCAATCTTCGAAGCCGCCTGTCAGGTCGCCAGGGACAGCGGGGATGCACCTGTCCCTGAAATCATGGTCCCGCTAGTCGCCACGCGGCGCGAACTCGAATTACTCAAAGCTGTCGTCGATAGGGTCGCGGCCGAAGTGTTTGCCGATACCGGAACGACGCTCGAATACCTCGTCGGCACGATGATCGAGCTCCCTCGCGCTGCACTGATGGCGGGCGAGATAGCCGAAGTCGGCGAATTCTTCAGTTTCGGGACCAATGACCTCACGCAGACCACGCTGGGGGTCAGCCGCGACGATGCCGGACGATTCCTCACAACCTACGTCGACAAAGGCATTTTTGCGCGTGATCCGTTCGTCAGCCTCGATGTCGACGGCGTCGGGCAACTAGTCGAACTCGCGGTAGAGCGGGGCAGGGCCACGCGCGAAGGGCTGAAGCTGGGTATTTGCGGCGAACATGGCGGCGATCCGGCAAGTATAGCCTTCTGCGATCGTACAGGTCTGGATTACGTGAGCGCGTCCCCTTACCGCGTACCCATCGCGCGTCTGGCCGCTGCGCAAGCCAGCCTTCGTTAGTCTTTCCAGCCGGTAAGCGTCAGTATCTCGAAAGTTTCGAGCACACGGCCCTTGTCGTTGGCAGCGGTGATGAACGCGTTGTCCGCTCTCTTCTTCGCCCTTTTTCCAAGCGGTGGAGGCACATTGGCTAGCGTGCTGCCCAATCCCTGATCGCGAAGGTCGGACACGAGCCGGTCAAGCGAGGCGAAGGATACGGTCAGGCGCCGACTGTCGACCACCTGCCGTTTGAACAAAGCGCGCTGGAGGAGGGCGGATGCCGCCTGATTGTCGACCAGCGGATGCATCCGCGCCGTGGGCCTGTCCGGTTCACTCGCGATCATGGCGCGCCGCAGATTGGGAAGGCTTCCAGCCCCAAGGAAGCTGGCCATCATCAGGCCATCATCCGCCAAGGCGTTGCGCATATGGAGAAGAGCGCCTGGAAGGTCGTTGACGCGGTCAACCGAAGAAAGGCTGACGATCAGATCGAACGGTTCGCCTTTGATCGGTCGCTCTTCGTCGAGAGTGGCAACGTCATGCTCGACGACGTTCGAACCAGCGCCTCGCAGCGACAGCGCCAGAGTTCCAGTCCAGTCGCCGATTACCAAGACACGTTCAGGCGACATGCGGATAAATTCGAGCCGGTCGAGAATATCCTCGACCATATCGTCCATGATGTAACGCGCCGCATC
The DNA here is from genome assembly GCF_044543405.1 of Qipengyuania sp. NPDC077410. Classification (NCBI taxonomy): domain Bacteria; kingdom Pseudomonadati; phylum Pseudomonadota; class Alphaproteobacteria; order Sphingomonadales; family Erythrobacteraceae; genus Qipengyuania; species Qipengyuania sp. NPDC077410. Next base: position 1,085,518 of record NZ_JBITWB010000002.1, read on the forward strand.
GCGATGAGCCTGCCTCACCCGGGCACGGCGCAAGCCCGCAATACGACGCTCGCGAGAGAATATCCGGGGGGGCGTGGAGGAATTCATGCCTCGATCCCTGCCGCGCTTGCCAGGTGCGCGCAAGCCGGGCAGCAAGGGAAGGTGTCGACAAGCCGCCTTCTCGCGACCAGCTTCGCGCCCGTGCTCAACTTCGTTTATCCTCCCCGTTGTCCGGCGTGCGGTGGGGGAGTGGGCGAGCAGGGCGGTTTGTGCATGACCTGCTGGGATGATCTTGTCATCCCATCTGAGCCGTGTTGCACTTCGTGCCAGCGCCCATTCGGCGAAAACGGTCCGACCGATGGCGCTATTTGTGCGCCCTGCCTTGCCGATCCACCGAAGCACGACGGGATCGCCGCGGGAACGCTCTATACCGACACGTCGCGAAAGCTCGTTCTCGCGTTCAAGCACGGGCGGCGGATCGCGCTAGCGCCGATGCTTGCAAAACTGATCGCCGCCCGGCTTCCGCGAGCAGACGGCCTCAGGCTTATCATTCCTGTTCCGCTTCACCGCGGAAGGTTGTGGCAAAGGGGCTATAATCAGGCGGCGTTGCTCGGACGGGAGCTTAGCCGCATGGGACATGGAACCCTGTGCGTAGATGGATTGATTCGAACCAAACCCACGCCAAGCCTTGGTGGTCTCGGAAGAAAGGCCAGGGCAAAGGCTCTGTCCGGGGCCGTGAAAATCAATCCCAAGCGCGCACGAGTTTTGAATGATGCTGACATCGTGCTGGTCGACGATGTATTGACCAGCGGTGCGACGAGCGCGGCTTGTGTGAAGGCCTTGAAAGCTGCTGGCGCGAAGAGCGTGATGATCGCGTGTTTTTCGCGCGTTCTCGACGAGGCCATACGAAGCTGACCCATAACGGAAACGCCCGGGATCTTGCGATCCCGGGCGCCACGTGACGAATATAACCGGACCTGCCTTGCGGCGCGGGTGCAGCCCCCCAGCATGCACCTTGGGTCCATCCCTCATCGTTTCCGGATGCGCCGCGCATACCCTCATCGCGGCTGCGGATCCGTTAACCCCCTGAACCTGGCGCTCTACTGGCACCGCTGCTCCGGTGGGCAGGCCTCACGTGCCTGCTGACCCTTTTGTTCCTCAAAAACGCCTGACTTCAAACACACTTCTGCAAGAGTGTGTGATTTTGGGTCGACTTTGTGGTTATCGTGCAACAAGCATGTCGCAGGTGTACAATTTGAAAGGTTCTACCATGTCAGATCGATCCGAGCGCGAAGCTGGACGGTCCTTTATGCCGAAGTTCGACGACAAGGGCCTCCTCACTGCTGTGGTGGTTCACCACGAGACTCGCGACGTGCTCATGGTAGCCTTCATGGATGCCGAAGCACTGAAGGCGACGCGAGAGACGGGGGCCGCCCACTTCCATTCCCGCTCGCGTGGCAAATTGTGGAAGAAGGGTGAAAGCTCCGGCAATATCCTCGAGGTCCATGAGATATTGGTGGACTGTGATCAGGATGCGCTTGTTCTGTCTTGTACACCGGCGGGGCCGACTTGCCATACCGGAGCCCGTAGCTGCTTCTACCGCGTATTGCAGGATGACGCTCTCGAACCCGTCAAGACTTGACGCTTACGTAAACGTTGGATTATTGGAAGGGCATGAACCAGCCGCTTCCCAAGGATGTCACCGCCGCGACTGGCGATCGCCGCCACGCCGGCGCCCATATCGAACGACCCGACGAACTGGGTCGCGAACAATACTCCATATCCGATCTTACCAGCGAATTCGGTTGCACGGCGCGGGCGCTCCGCTTCTACGAGGACGAGGGCCTTATCGCGCCGTCGCGTATCGGGCTGACCCGCATCTATTCGAAACGGGACCGCGCGCGACTCGCATGGATCATGCGGGCCAAGAACGTCGGCTTCTCATTGGTCGAAATCCGCGAGATGATCGACCTCTACGATCTGGGTGACGGCCGCGTCGAACAGCGGCGCGTCACGATCGAGAAATGCCGGACCCATGTCGCCAAGCTGAAGGAACAGCGCGACGATATCGACAGCGCGATCAGCGAACTATCCGACTTCATCGAACATATCGAAACACTCGACCGCGATTGATTTCACCAACCGGCGCCATGCCGGCCAGGCTCAAACCAAGGACACGCAGATGCCCACATATACCGCGCCGACCCGCGACACCCGCTTCCTTGTCAATGAACTGCTCGATCTTGCCAGCTACGGCAACCTGCCGGGCTTCGAAATGGCGAGCCCCGATGTCACCGATGCCGTGATCACCGAAGGCGGCAAGTTCTGTGCCGAGGTACTGGCACCCATAAACCAGTCGGGCGATCAGGAAGGCTGTACGCGTCACGAGGACGGTTCCGTCACCACTCCGAAAGGTTTCAAGGAAGCCTTCAACCAGTTCCGCGAAGCGGGATGGGGGACGCTGGCGCAGCCCGAGGAGTTTGGCGGACAGGGCTTGCCGCATGTGCTCGGCTTCGTGATGGAAGAATTCATTTCCAGCGCCAACCAGGCATTCGGCATGTATCCGGGCCTGACCAATGGCGCCATTTCTGCACTGATCGCCAAGGGCACTCAGGAACAGAAGGAAATGTATCTGCCCAAGATGGTGTCCGGCGAATGGACCGGCACCATGAACCTGACCGAACCGCAATGCGGCACCGATCTCGGCATGATCCGCACCAAGGCGGAGCCGAAGGGCGATGGCAGCTACTCGATTACCGGCACCAAGATCTTCATTTCTGCCGGCGAGCATGACCTTTCGGACAACATCATCCATCTGGTTCTGGCGAAGACCCCGGGGGCGCCAGACAGCACGAAGGGTATCTCGCTGTTCGTGGTGCCCAAGTTCCTGGTGAACGAGGACGGTTCGGTTGGCGAACGCAATGGCGTGATGTGCGGTTCGATCGAACACAAGATGGGTATTCACGCCAATTCCACCTGCGTCCTCAACTACGACGGCGCCACGGGATGGCTTGTCGGTGAAGAGAACAAAGGCCTCGCTGCAATGTTCATTATGATGAACGCAGCGCGCCTCGGCGTCGGCATGCAGGGTCTCAGCCAGGCTGAAGTCGCATACCAGAACGCTGTCGCCTACGCTCTCGACCGGCGTCAGGGCCGGGCACTGACCGGCCCCGCCGAGCCGGAAGCCCAGGCCGACCCGATATTCGTCCACCCGGACGTTCGCCGTATGCTGATGGATGCCAAGGCCTTTACCGAAGGCATGCGCGCCCTGTCGCTGTGGGGGGCATTGCTCGTCGACCTGACCCACAAGGCGCAGACCGAAGAGGAACGCGCCGAAGCCGATGCGATGATCGGTCTGCTGACCCCGGTCATCAAGGGATATGGCACCGACAAGGGCTATGAGGTTGCGACCAACATGCAGCAGGTCTTCGGTGGCCACGGCTATATCGAGGAATGGGGCATGAGCCAGTTCGTGCGCGACGCCCGGATCGCCCAGATCTACGAAGGCACCAACGGCGTGCAGGCGATGGATCTGTGCGGCCGGAAGCTCGCGCAGAAGGGCGGGGCAGCCATCCAGGCATATTTCAAAGCGGTGGGCGACGATATTGCAGCGGCCAAGGACGACGACGATCTGGGTGCAATGGCCGAAGCTCTGGAAAAAGCGCTTGGCCAACAGCAGGCGGCGACGATGTGGTTCATGCAGAACGCCATGCAGAACCCGAACCATCTTGGCGCTGGCGCGCACCACTACATGCACATCATGGGTATCGTGACCCTGGGCTGGATGTGGCTGCGCATGGCCAAGGTGGCACAGACAGCTCTCGCATCCGACACCGATGACAAGGCGTTCTATGAGGCGAAGCTGGCAACTGCGCGCTATTACATGGACCGGTTCCTGCCTGACGTGGGAGCGCTGCGTCGCAAGCTGGAAGCCGGTGCCGATAGCCTCATGGCGCTGGACGAAGCAGCCTTCTCAACTGCCGCCTGACAGCAGGGCGGGTGACACCGACCGGGGGTGAATTAAAAACTGCCTCCGGTCGATTTCCCGTTTGCAATCATCGAATTACAAACCTTTTCGACGAAGCGTGTGTCACCTTTCGCCTTTCCTCGAGTATGGGCGACACATCTAAAAGCGCGATCGCGAGAAAATGCGACTTACGCATTTCAAAGGCGCGGCTCGCCGTCACTTCTTCATTGATGTGAAAGAGCTGCTTCCAGCATCTACCCAACAGCAGCAGTGTAGGAAAATGCTTTTGCGCTCGTGAGTAACGGGTCCAACATGATCCGCTAAGCATCGGTAAGAAAACGCAGATCAGAAGTTCGATCTTATTCATCACCGGAGCGTCGGAGCACAGATTGACCTGACTTGCTCCGAACGAAGCTTAGAGCGGACAATCATTCCACCGAATTGTTTCCAAGGGCATGGTCGTTAATCCCGTCAAACCCTAATGCGCGTTTAACCAAGCATTCGCACTTGGAAGTTACCGACTGGCTCCGCTCATGACCGCCGTTTTCATCCTCAGCATCAACATGTTCGTTTCGGCGCTGTTTGCGGTGGCATTTGCGGTGGTCGCATCTACCAATCCAACCGTTCGCGGTGCGCGGTGGCTCGCTGCTGCCTATGGCATCGGAGTAATCGATGTCGCGCTGGAGTTCCTTCTGCCTTCGCTGGCCCATCCGGGGGTCGGCGTGGTGGCGATCTATCTTGTCTATCTGACTGCACTGACCTTTGGGGTCGTGGGCGTCGCAACGCATTACGATGTGAAGCGACCGAAGATAGCTCTGGCGACGATCTGGGTTGCCGCCCTGGGGCTGATCCCGGCCCTGTTCTACCTGCCATATGGCTCGACCCTGCGCACGCTACTGTACCAGCTTCCTTATGTGTCGCTGCATGTACTGATCGTTGTGCTCGTGCTCCGTTCTGGGCGGCGTATGGCGCTCGACAGACTCTTGGCGGCAGTCAGTGCGATGGGCGCGCTCACCTATCTGTCAAAATCCGCCATTGTTGCGCGAGTGAACAATGCCCCCGATCCGCAAAGTTACCTCGGTTCGGAATACGCCGCGATTTCTCAAACCCTGGGCGCGGTTGTCCTCGTCGCCCTGGCATTGGTCCTGTTGCTGGTGATCATGCGCGACACCACCATGGAAATGGTCGTCCGCTCCGAAACGGACCCGCTTTCGGGCGTACTCAATCGTCGCGGCTTCGAAGCGCGCGGACAGCCTTATGTCGAACACGCAAAAAAGAACGGTCAGCCATTGGCGCTGATCACGATCGACCTCGATCGGTTCAAGGCGATCAATGACAGCTTCGGCCATGCCGCGGGCGATATGGTGATCGCGGACCTAGCCGCATTGTTGAGTGCATCGTCCGGCCAGAGCGATCTGGTCGCGCGGTTGGGCGGTGAAGAATTTGCGATGCTTCTGCCGGGGCATAATGCAGCACAGGCCCAAGCTTTAGCCGAAGACATCAGGGTGCTGATTTCGCGCAAGCTTCCCCTTCGCTTGGGCAATGAGAAAGCGGTCACGGCATCGTTCGGAGTGGCTGAGTTGCAAATGACCGATCAGCTTTCCGACCTGTGCCGTAGATCAGACGTCGCCTTGTACGAAGCGAAAGCCGGAGGCCGCAACAAGGTCGCCGCGGCATCCATTCTGCGCGCGGTCGGTTCTGAAGAGGACAGGCGCGATTACGGCCGGGTGCAGGACAGCCGCACCAAATACTGCGCGTAATCCGCTGCGCTAACTGCGCAATTCCAGCACTTCGTCGAAGAGCGCGTGCATTGCGGCCCAGCTTTGGCGATCGGCGCTGGGATCGTATGCGGGATTTGGCGTCCCGTCGCGCGCAAGCGGGTTGGTGAAGCCATGTTCGACGCCGGCATAGCTGTGGAAGTGCCAGTCGGCTCCGATTGCGTCCATCTCTTCCCAGAAGGCCAGAACCTGTGGCCGCGGAACCAAGGAGTCCGCATCGCCATGACACACCAGAATGCGCGGTTTTATCGGATCGTGCGCGGGAAGCGAGGTTTCCAGCATCCCATGAAAGCTGGACACGGCAACCAGATCCTGCCCGGCGCGCGCAATCTCCAGTACCGCCATTCCCCCCAGACAGAAGCCTATCGCCAGATGGGGTAAATCTGGGTGCAAGGTGCGAAGAAGGTCGAGCGTTGCCCCCAACCGTCGGCGCATGGCTGCCGGATCGCTGCGCAAGGTCCGCATGGCGGCAAAGGCCTCTTCGGGATTTTCCGGTGCTTCGGGCCCGTAAAAATCGCCGATCAGAACGGCGTAGCCGGCATCGACCAGTTGCCGCGCCTTCATTTCGACCGCCGGGGTCGAGTTCATGAAGGTCGGATAGATCGCGACAGCGGCGCGGATCGCATCTTGCGGGTGTGCATGCAGTGCGGTCAGATCAACCGAACCGTCGCGATATCCGACCTTCCTGAGTTCCGTCATTCGGGAAGGAAATCCGGCACGGAGAGATAACGTTCACCGGTGTCGTAGTTGAACCCCAGGACCCGGGTGCCTGCGGGCAGATCGTTCAGCTTCTGCTTGATGGCGGCCAGCGTCGCGCCGCTGGAGATACCGACGAGCAAGCCTTCCTTTGCGGCACACTGACGAGCCATTTCCTTCGCATCTTCCGGTTCCACCTGGATGGTGCCGTCGATAGCCTGCGTGTGCAGATTGTCAGGGATGAAGCCGGCACCGATACCCTGAATGGGGTGGGGACCAGGTTGGCCGCCGCTGATGACGGGAGAGAGCGTCGGTTCGACGGCGAAAGCCTTCATATCAGGCCACGCGTCCTTCAGCACTTCTGCGCAGCCGGTAAGATGGCCGCCCGTGCCAACACCGGTGATCAGCGCACCGATCGGCGCGTCGCTGAAATCGTCGAGAATTTCCTTTGCAGTCGTGCGTGCATGGACCTTCCAGTTGCTGTCATTGTCGAACTGGCTGGGCATCCAGGCACCATCGGTCTGTTCGACAAGCTGCTGCGCACGCTCAATAGCGCCCTTCATGCCGCCTTCCTTGGGCGTGAGATCGAAGGTGGCGCCGTAGGCGAGCATAAGGCGGCGACGTTCGACGCTCATGCTTTCCGGCATAACAAGGACCAGCTTGTAGCCTTTGACCGCGGCGGCCATGGCAAGTCCAATGCCGGTATTGCCGCTCGTCGGTTCGATAATTGTGCCGCCGGGTTTGAGCTTGCCCGCCTGTTCCGCATCTTCGATCATTGCCAGACCGATGCGATCCTTGATCGAGCCGCCGGGATTGGCGCGTTCGCTTTTCACCCAGACTTCGTGGTCGGGAAAAAGGCGCGACAGGCGAATGTGTGGGGTTCCGCCAATGGTGGCGAGGACGGAGTCGGCTTTCATGGCATCTGCTCCTGCAGTTTTTCTTCAGGGGGAGAGTCTAGCAATTCCTCAGGCGGGTCAAAGGTCCGCGTGGTGCGCAAAACGGGAAATATTCTGGCCCAGATGGCGACGGTGACGATGGCGCCGACCCCGCCACCCACGACAGCGAAGACCGGCCCGATGAGAAAGGCCAGGCTGCCGGAAAAGAAATCGCCGAATTCGTTGGAAGCGCTGATGGTCAAGAGGCTGACGGACGAGACGCGGCCGCGCTTGTCATCGGGCGTGTGCAACTGGATCAGCGACTGACGGATGTAGACGCTGAACATGTCTGCGGCACCCACGATAAAGAGCATGGCCAGACTGAGCGGCATCCATTTGGAAAAGCCGAATATGATCGTGGCCATGCCGAAAATGCCGACGGCCCACAGCATGCGAGGGCCGACATTGGTCTTTAGGGGCCGGAAACTGAACCAGAGCGCCGTCAGCGCGGCGCCTACTGCAGGTGCCATGGCAAGCTGGGCAAGGCCGGTCTCGCCAACCTGGAGGATATCGCGTGCGAAGACCGGGAAGAGCGCCGTGGCCCCGGCGAGAAAGACGGCAAAAAGGTCGAGCGTTATCGCGCCCAGAACCATCTTGTTATGCACCACGTAGCGAAGGCCTTCGACCATTTGATGGATCGGCCGCTTGTTCGCTTCACGCGGGGGCTGGGGGACCTTGCCGATGAAGGACAGGGCGGTAATGGCGACCCCGAACAGGACGCATGCGAACGCATAGGGAAGCGCCGGATAGATGGCGTGCGTGTAGCCGCCGATCGCCGGTCCGACGATCATACCCGTCTGCCACGCGATGCTGGAGAGCGCGATGGCATTGGGCAGGATCGTCTTGGGCACCAGATTGGGGGCCAGCGCGGATAGGGCCGGGCCGTTGAAGGCCCGCACTATGCCGAGCACGATCGCCACGCCGAAGAGCGCTGTGATCGTGAGCGTTTCGGACCAGGTGAACCACGTGAGGGTTGCGGCGCAGCCGAGCTGTGCAAGCATCGTCAACCGCGCGACGTTGCGCCGGTCGAAATGATCGGCGGCCCACCCCGAAAACGGGGTAAGCAGAAACAGGGGCACGAATTGCAGCAGGCCGATCAGCGCGAGCTGCCCGGATGCCTCCGCAACGCCCAAACCGCTGTCACGGGCAATGTTGTATGTCTGCCAGCCGATGATCAGCATCATCGCATACTGCGCCAGTGTCATCGTCAGTCGCGAGACGAAATAGGCGCGGAAATTCGCGATGCGCAGTGGCGAGGATTCGGGAGAAAGGGTGTCGGTTTCGTTCACCCCGGACGCATGACAGGCCCGCCTTCGGTTGTGAAGGCGGGCCTGCTTGTTCTTCTAGAAGAAGGTGTTGCGGCTCAGCGCAGCTTGCGTAGGCGCGGATTTGGCTGAAGCGTGTCGATCAGGGCCAGAAAGTCGTCGACGCGGATGATGCGTTCGAACTGAAAGCCAGCGCGGTTATCGCGGGTCCAGATGCAGTAGGCCTCGATGCGTCCGATGACAGGAAGCCGCACGATTACGCGCTCGCCCCGTGCGATCGCATCGGCGTTGTCGACCATGAAGCCGTTAGCCGAAATATTCGCAATGTGCAGCCGCACGTCGCCCCTGCCGAAATGTTCGGCAATGACGGGGTGGTCGACCGGATGGCGCGCCATGCGCCGCTGATCGGTTACGCTCAGTTGTGCTCCGGCACTCATGGCTGACGATCCCTTTATTCGTGAAACAATCGAGGGTCTTTATGCCTGTAAAAGGCTAGCAATTGGTAAACCGAAGCACTGTAATCGGGCGTTGTGCCGGTTAACGGCGGATTATGGCGTGCTTTTTCTTGCCCAGGCTGAGCTTGGATTCCGCGCCTTCGGCTATGGTTACCAGATAGGCCGGATCGGCGACCGCTTCTCCGTCCAGCCTCACTGCGCCTTCGGTCAGTTTGCGCTTTGCTTCGCCGTTGGAAGCGGTGAAGCCCAGTGCAGTCAGAACGGCACCGATGCGCATGCCGTCTGCGCCCACTTCCAGAGTGGGCAGGTCCGCACCGGCCCCGCCGCCGGCGAAGGTTTCCGCTGCGGTGCGTTCGGCCAGCGTCGCAGCCTCGTCCCCGCGAACAAGCCGCGTCACCTCGTTGCCGAGTACCGTCTTCGCGTGATTGATTTCCGAACCTTCAAGCGATTCGAGCCGGGCGATCTCGCCAAGATCCAGATCGGTGAAGAGACGCAGGAAGCGGCCGACATCCCGGTCGTCCACATTGCGCCAGTACTGCCAGAAATCGTAACTCGGCAGCTGTGCCTCGTTGAGCCACACCGCGCCCGCAGCGCTCTTGCCCATCTTGGCGCCATCGGCCGTGGTCAGCAGCGGCGTCGTCAGGCCGAACAGCTCGCTGCCGTCCATGCGGCGGCCCAGTTCCATACCGTTGACGATGTTGCCCCATTGATCGCTGCCGCCCATCTGCAGCCGGGCGCCCATTTCCTGCGACAGGTAACGGAAGTCGTATCCCTGCAGGATCATGTAGTTGAATTCGAGGAAGGTCATCGGTTGTTCGCGCTCGAGGCGCAGACGAACCGAATCGAAGCTCAGCATCCGGTTGACGGTGAAATGCGTGCCGACCTTCTGCAGCATTTCGATGTAGCCCAGACCGCCGAGCCAGTCCTGATTGTTGACCATGACCGCATCGGTCGGGCCATCGCCGAAGGTCAGCAGTCGTTCGAAGACGGTCCTGATGCCGGCGATATTCTCGTCGATCGTGGCGTCGGTCAGCATTTTGCGGCTTTCATCGCGCCCGGTCGGATCGCCGATCCGTGTCGTGCCGCCGCCCATGAGGACAATCGGCTTGTGTCCGGTCTGCTGCAAACGGCGCAGCATCATGATTTGCACGAGGCTGCCGATGTGCAGGGAAGGCGCAGTGGCGTCGAAACCGATGTAGCCGGGCACGATCTGTTTTGCAGCCAGGGCGTCGAGCCCCACGGCGTCGGTTACCTGGTGGATGTAGCCGCGCTCGTTCAGCAGGCGCAGGAGATCGGATGTGTAGTTGCTCATGACGATGCGTCCGCTAGCAGCTAAGGGGCGGCATGGAAATGTATCGATTGGTGCCGCATCAGGCTCATCCACCACTTGCCATTACAAGCATCGAAGCACGCGTCATCGGTCGCGATCCGAACTGGCTGAGGCTGCGCTGGCGCATCGAGGGGGCGGGCAGACTCGTCGTGCCGAAATTCGCGGGCAAGGGCCGGGCGGACGGCCTGTGGCAGGCAACCTGCTTTGAAGTGTTTCTGCAACCCGAAGGCGGTGACCCCTACTGCGAATTCAACCTTTCCCCGTCCGAAAGGTGGAACGCCTATGATTTCCAATCCCGACGCGAGGGCATGGCGGAACGACCCGTCCAGCGCGAGCCCGTCTGCACGATGCGCATGGGCAGCAGCTTCGCCATTTTCGACGCCGCAATTCCCGGCGCGGCGTTGCCGCAGTCGCACTGTGCCATGGGGCTGACGAGCGTGATCGAAGAAGAGGACGGGCATAAAAGCTATTGGGCGCTGGCTCATCATGAAACGAAGCCTGATTTTCACGATCCGGCTTGCTTCACCGCCCGCCTTGCGCCACCCAGCGCGACATGAAATTCGGCATCGATCGTCTCATTGCAGAAGATGAACTTCGCAAGCCCCTCCAGAACCAGAGGGTTTCGCTCATTGCCCATCCGGCGTCGGTTACGGCGAGCCTCGATCATTCGCTCGATGCGTTGATCGATCGCGGGGTGAACGTCACCTCCGCCTTCGGTCCGCAGCACGGTCTGAAGGGCGACAAGCAGGACAACATGGTCGAGACCGCGGACGAAACCGATCCGCAGTACGGGATCCCCGTATTCAGCCTCTACGGAGAGGTTCGCCGCCCGACCGGACAAATGATGTCGAGCGCCGATATCTTCCTGTTCGATCTGCAGGACCTGGGTTGCCGCATCTACACCTTTGTCACGACATTGCTCTACATGCTCGAGGAGGCGGGGCGAGCGGGCAAGAGTGTCTGGGTGCTGGACCGGCCAAACCCTGCTGGCGGCCCGGTCGAGGGCACGCTTCTTCTTCCGGGACAGGAAAGTTTCGTCGGCGCCGGACCGATGGTGATGCGCCATGGTCTTACGATGGGAGAAATGGCAAAATGGTTCGTCGACCACTTCAAGATCGACGTCGACCTCAAAGTGATCGAAATGATCGGCTGGAAGCCCGGGCATCCTTCGGGATACGGTTGGCCGAAAGACCGGGTCTGGATCAATCCGAGCCCCAATGCTGCCAATCTGAACATGGCAAGAGCCTATGCCGGGACGGTGATGCTGGAAGGGACCACGCTTAGCGAGGGCAGGGGCACCACACGCCCGCTGGAAGTGCTGTTCGGCGCGCCCGACATCGATGCGAAGGCGGTTCTGGCCGAAATGAAGCGTCTGGCACCGGTCTGGCTGCGAGGCTGCGCAATACGCGAATGCTGGTTCGAACCGACGTTTCACAAGCATGCCGGCAAACTGTGCAATGGCCTGATGATACATGCCGAGGGACCGTTCTACGATCACCACGCTTTCCAGCCGTGGCGACTGCAGGCGCTGGCTTTCAAAGCGATACGGCGCTTATATCCGGATTACCCCATCTGGCGGGACTTCCCTTACGAGTATGAATTCGATCGGCTGGCAATCGATGTCATCAATGGTGGACCGGCCTTGCGCGAATGGGTCGACGATAGCGAATCCGTGCCCGACGATCTGAATGCCCTCGCGAGCGCCGATGAGCACGCATGGCGCCAAACCATCGCGCCGCATCTTATCTACAGCTAGTTCTCCCGTGGCCTCCCCCGTGAGAGCTTTAACGTCCCGACCGTCGGTTCAATTTTCCATCAACGGCCTTGACGAAGTGTCGTAATCAGTAAAGCTTGGTCAGACAAAACGGGCATACCCGTACTTCTGGAGAGGTTTTAATGGCGACGTCGGCAGAACGGCAGACCGGTGGGTCGGTGAGGGTTACACTGTGGATCCTGCTGATCGTCTATATCTTCAATTTCATCGATCGGCAGATCGTCAATATTCTCGCCGAACCGATCCGCATGGAACTCGGCCTGAGCGACACGCAGATCGGATTGATGACCGGGCTGGCATTCGCGCTGTTCTACACCGTGCTCGGATTGCCGATTGCACGGTTTTCGGACCGTTCGACCACCAACAGACCATGGCTCATCGGCGGGGCGCTGGCGATCTGGTCTGCGATGACGGCCCTGTGCGGACTGGCGCAGAATTTCGCCCAGCTTCTGCTGGCACGGATCGGCGTGGGCGTTGGTGAAGCAGGTTGTACACCCCCCGCGCACTCCCTGATTGCCGATCTCGTCGAACCTTCCAAACGGGCATCGGCGCTTGCCTTCTATGCCCTGGGAATTCCCGTCGGCACGCTCCTCGGGATGTTCATAGGCGGGTTGCTGGCAGACGCGGTGGGGTGGAGAAACGCGTTCCTGATCGTTGGTCTGCCCGGATTGATCCTCGCGATAATCGTCTTCACCACCCTGAAGGATCCGCGGCGGACGGGGCTCGTCAAGCAAACAGCTGCCCAGGCATCGGCTGGACAAATGCCCTTGAAGGACGCGCTGAGGGCGATGTTCAGTTCCCGCGCTTTCGTGCTTCTGGTGATCGCCGGTTCGGCGGCTGCGTTTCTTGGCTATGGGAAAATCACCTGGATCACGATCTTCTTCCAGAGAACGCACGGCCTGACACCAGGAGAGACGGGCTTCTGGTTCGGCGTCGTCAATGGCGGTGCGGGTATCGCCGGCACCATGCTGGGCGGATATATTGCCGACCGGTACGGCGCGAAGAACCGCAGGCATGTTCTGACCGCACCGGCCCTGGGAATGGTGCTCACCATCCCATTCGCGCTGTGGGCGTTCATGACCGACAACTGGTTCCTGGCTCTGTTCCTGCTGATCATACCGACGCTGTGCAACTCGCTATATTACGGCCCCACATACTCGAGCGTTCAGGGTCTCGTCCCGCTTCGGGCGCGAGCGATCGCAGCTGCAGTATTGCTTTTTTTCCAGAACCTGATCGGCCTCGGGCTTGGGCCTCTATTCTTCGGTATGCTGTCCGATATGCTTCAGCCTGCGTATGGAGAAGAAAGCGTCAGGTATGTGCTTTACGGAGCCACATTCCTCGGGCTCGTTCCCGCATTTTTCTTCTGGCGCTGCTCGCTGCGACTGGACGAAGAGCTCGACCGTAAGGATTGATCGGGCGCACGAACCGGGGCCACCAGTTCAACCAGGACGAAACTGATCAGCATCAGGAGAAACCAGCTGCCCAGCTTGGCGAGGCTGACCATCTGCCAACCGTTCTCCTGACCGGGATAAGTCCAAGCGCGTGCGAATGTGCCGATGTTCTCCGCGCCCCAGATGAACAGGGCAACGAGCAGAAACCCCAGCAAGAGCGGCATCCAGCGATGTTCGCGCCAGTTGCGGAAATAGACCCTGGTTCGTGCAAACAGGAGGATAGTCGCCGCGAAGAGAGCGAGGCGTATGTCGGGTAGCCAGTGATGGGCGAAGAAATTCACATAGACCGCGGCGGCAAGCAACCACGTCCAACCACGCTTTGGATAGCCAGTGTAGCGGAAATCGAAAATTCGCCAGACCCTTGCGATATAGCTGCCGACGGCCGCATACATGAACCCCGAGAAGAGCGGGACCGAGCCGATGTGTAGGGTGCTTGCTTCGGGATATACCCACGAGCCGGCGGCTGTCTTGAACAGTTCCATGACCGTGCCGACCACGTGGAAGATCAGGATCACCTTCGCTTCCGCCCAGGTTTCCAGTCGAAAGGCGAGCATGGCACCCTGAATGGCGACTGCGGCGATCGTAAGGAAATCATAGCGGTGAACTGGCGCGTCTTCCGGATAGAAGAAGTGCGTGGCCAGAAGAAGCGCGAGCATGAGGCCGCCGAACAGGCACGCCCAAGCCTGCTTTATGCCAAACAACAGAAATTCATACAGCCCAAGGCGCCATCCGGTACCTGGATCGAACCGTTCGAGGCTGAGGCGAATTCGAGCGAAACGTGAGTGATCGAACTCGTCCGTTCGCAACGCTGTCATCAAGACAGATCAGCGCGCCGGTTCAAGACGGGCTGGGCCATCCGGAGAAGAGGGCAGGGGGCGGAAATCCGCCTTGTCGTTGTGCATCACCATGACGCTGCAACCATCAATCTTCTGGTCAACTGCGGCAATGAAATAGGGTTTGTCAGCCGTTGCAGGCTGGCGATCCAGTTTGGGCAAAACGGAATCCTGGCGCGCTTGCGTAATCAGATCGTCGCACGCGTCTCGCTCGACATCCAGAGATCCCAAGACCGGCATTGCCGATTGAGGCGCGCTGTGCGTGGCTTCGCCTTCAGGTGGAGACGCCGCTATCGATAGGCCGGCTGCGCAAAGCATGAATGTAACTCTCATCGACATTCTCCTTTCCACACACGGTAAAGCAAATTTAGGAAGGGTTACAAGATGGGGTTCACTTGGCCGCGTCAGCCCTGCTTGCGGCTCAGTTCGCGCATCGCATCATCCAGCCCGTCGAGCGTTAGCGGGTACATACGATCATTGACGATGTGTTTCATCACCTTGGTCGACTGCGAATAGCCCCATTGCTTTTCGGGCACGGGGTTCAACCATACGGTTGCCGGGTAGGTGTTTACCACGCGCTGCATCCACGTGGCACCAGCTTCTTCGTTCATATGTTCCACACTGCCGCCGGGATGCGTGATTTCATAAGGGCTCATCGCGGCGTCTCCAACGAAGACGACCTTGTAGTCATGCCCATATTTGTGGAGCAGGTCCCAGGTCTTGGTGCGTTCCTGCCAGCGACGACGATTGTCCTTCCAGACGCCTTCGTAGAGACAATTGTGGAAGTAGAAGAATTCCAGATTCTTGAATTCGCTGGTCGCAGCGCTGAACAGTTCTTCGGTAATCTTGATGAACGGGTCCATAGATCCGCCGACGTCGAGAAACAGGAGCAATTTCACCGCATTGCGACGTTCGGGTCGCATATGAATATCCAGCCAGCCCTGCTTTGCCGTACCTTCAATCGTCGCGTCGATATCCAGCTGGTCGGCGGCGCCTTCACGGGCAAACCGGCGTAGACGGCGCAGGGCCATCTTGATGTTGCGAGTGCCGAGTTCCTTGGTGTTGTCGAGATTCTTGAATTCTCGCTTGTCCCACACCTTGAGCGCGCGCTTATGCTTGCTTTCGCCGCCTATACGCACGCCTTCCGGGTTGTAACCGGAATTGCCAAAGGGCGAGGTGCCACCCGTGCCAATCCACTTGTTACCGCCTTGGTGGCGCTTTTCCTGTTCTTCGAGCCGCTTCTTCAGCGTCTCCATGATCTCGTCCCAATCGCCCAGGCTCTTGATTTTTTCCATCTCCTCGTCGGATAGAAATTTCTCGGCCACAGCCTTGAGCCAATCTTCGGGTATGTCGACAGGGTTCTGACCGTAATCGCTGAGGACGCCCTTGAAGACCCGCTGGAAGACCTGGTCGAACCGGTCGAGCAGGCCTTCGTCCTTCACGAAGGTGGCCCGGGAGAGGTAATAAAACGCCTCGGGCGATTGTTCGATGACATCGCGATCCAACGCCTCGATGAGCGTCAGGTGTTCCTTGAAGCTTGCGGGGATGCCCGCAGCGCGGAGTTCGTCGACGAAATTTAAGAACATCGGTAATGTCTAGCGCGTGCCGATCCGTCGCACCAGTCCTGCTTTGCCACTCGTCGCGGAGGCCATTTAACCGTCCGCTAACCACCCTTCGTTAGGAGGTTCGCAAACAGGGACAAAGGGGTCACAACAGCCATGGAACTTAGCGCGATCGATGCCCGGGGCGCATCGGCTCTCGACAGGATACCCGAGGCGTGCGGGAAGGTCACCGTGGGCTGTTCCGATGTCGCCGGTATCGTTCAGGGCGTGATCGATTCCTTCGGCCACCTGCGTAGCGAATATGTCGAGTTGCAGGGTACCGTACGCGCCCTCGATGAAGACCAGAGTAAAGTCCTGGAGGCGAGCGACGAAGCGCGTTTGCTTTCCGAACGGGCCATCGAACGCCTCAACGACGGCACGACGCTTATCAGCAGCTCGCTCAACGAGATCGGCAATCTCCTGAGCCTAGTCGAAACACTGACGGAGCACGTTACCGGCTTTGCTGCGGCAATGGACCAGGTGCGGCGATCCAGCCAGGAAATCGACCAGATTGCCGAAACGACCAATATTCTCGCGCTTAATGCCACCATCGAGGCCATGCGGGCCGGTGAACAGGGACGCACCTTCGCCGTTGTCGCGAACGAGGTAAAGGCGCTCGCCAGCGAAACACGCAAGGCGACTGAGGAAATCAGCCGGACCGTCGATATGCTGGGCGGCGAGGCGGAACAGGTCATCGAAAAGATCCAGAGCGGTGCCGCGGCCAGCACGCAGGCCAAGAACTCTGTCGGTGCGATCGAAGACACGATGCGCAGCGTCACCGAACTGCTGCTCGAGGTCGACGGACAGCAAGACCAGATTGCCCGCAACACAGCCACGATTTCCGATCACGTTCACCGGGTTCAGGACGTGCTCGGCGATTTCGACGGTGCCGTCAGCGAAAACGAAAGCAAGCTGGCCACGGCGCATGGGCGCATGGAAGAGCTTGAACTGATCGCCAGCGACATGTTCGACAAACTTGTCAAAGCGGGTCTGTCGCCGCAGGACAGTTCCATGGTCGAGAAGGCGCAGGGACATGCGCAGGAGATCGTCGCACTAGCCGAGCAGGCCATCGCTGCGGGCGAGCTGTCGATGGATCAGCTGTTCGATCGGAACTATCGTCAGGTTCCCGGTACCAATCCGCCCCTTTACCGCACGGCGCTGAGCGAATGGGCCGATGCCAATTGGCGTCCACTGAACGATCGCGTGAGCGGCGAAGGCGGGGCAGTCATCATGTGTTCGCAGGCCGACATGAGCGGATTCCTTCCGACCCACGTCACCGCGCATTCGCGTCAGCCGACGGGCGATCTGCCGCATGATACGAAATACTGCCGCAATGGCCGCATCATTCTTGAAGGGATCGACCACGTCGCGAAGGCGACCACCGATCCCTACACGATGGCGGTCTACCGCCAGGAAGGCGACGGCAAGAACTACATGGTCGTGCGCAACGTCTACGTGCCGCTTCACATCGGCGGACGACGCTGGGGCGATTTTGAGCTGGCTTACAGCTTCCGGTAAAACCGTCGGTCGGGAAAGGCGACGGGACTGCACGTCAGCCCCATCGCACACCGAATTATTGCTGGCGCCGGGCCATGAAGGCGAGGCGTTCGAACATCATAACGTCCTGTTCGTTCTTGAGCAGGGCGCCGTGCAGCGGCGGGATCGCAGCGTTGGGATTGGCATCCTGCAGCACGTCGAGCGGCAAATCTTCGTTGAGGAGCAGCTTGAGCCAGTCGATCAATTCGCTGGTCGAGGGCTTCTTCTTAAGGCCGGGGACGTCACGGATTTCGTAGAAAATTTCCATCGCCTTGGTGACGAGAGATTTCTGGATGCCCGGGAAGTGGACTTCGATGATGTCGCGCATCGTGTCGTGATCGGGGAACTTGATGTAATGGAAGAAGCAACGACGCAGGAATGCGTCGGGCAGTTCCTTTTCATTGTTCGAGGTAATCACCACGATCGGGCGTTCTTTCGCTTCGATCCGCTCGTGCGTTTCGTACACGTCGAAGCTCATGCGATCGAGTTCCTGCAGAAGATCGTTCGGAAATTCGATATCGGCCTTGTCGATTTCGTCGATCAGCAGGACGGGCAACTGCGGTGAGGTGAAGGCTTCCCACAGCTTTCCCTTCTTGATGTAGTTGGCGATGTCGTGAACGCGCTCGTCACCGAGCTGGCCATCCCGCAGACGGGCAACGGCGTCATATTCATACAGGCCCTGCTGCGCCTTGGTGGTCGATTTCACGTTCCATTCGATCAGGGGCGCATCGATGGCCTTGGCGATTTCATGCGCGAGGACCGTCTTGCCGGTACCCGGTTCGCCCTTGACCAGAAGCGGACGGCGCAGCGTCACCGCGGCGTTGACCGCCACCTTGAGATCTTCGGTGGCGATATAGGACTTCGTACCTTCGAAACGGCTCGGTTCGGTCATCGGTTTTCCCTTGCAACTTTACGTAAGCGTTAGGGGCCGCAGAAGTGAAGGGCAAGGGGCATCTCGAACCCAAGCGTGACAGCGACCAGGGGTGAATTAAAAACTCCATATCCTTCTATTACTCCGCAAAAACAGATGGATATGGGGCAAATGATCAATTTCGTTGTCACCTTAGTTTTAGCCGGCAGAAACCATACCCGACTACCGGTCGATGTGCCGACATGCACGAATTTCCCGTTGTAGGAAAATGTCCAGTCGCGTGACGATGGCGAAAGAGGGCGACACCCCAGCGGTATCTTTGCAGAGCCTTCGTCCCTACTATTGAAGATCAGATCATCCGTCAGGCTGCGAGGAGACCCCATGCCGACCGAAACCATCACCATTGCGACCAACGCGGGCCATAATCTGGAGGGTTCGCTCGAATTACCGACGGGTCTGGTGCGTGGTGCGGCGCTGTTCGCGCATTGTTTTACCTGCACCCGGCAGAGCAGGGCGGCGGTACATGTTTCCCGTGCCCTGGCGCAGCAGGGCATCGCCTGCCTGCGGTTCGACTTTACCGGGCTTGGAGGCAGCGAGGGCGATTTCGGGCATGCCGGTTTCGCCACGGATATCGCAGACCTGGTTGCTGCGGCAGAGCATTTGCTCGAGCGCTTCGCACAGCCGATCCTGCTTGTGGGGCACAGCCTGGGCGGCGCGGCGGTTCTGGCGGCGGCGGATGATATCGGTTTCGACAGGATCGCTGCCATCGCCACCATTAGCGCGCCCAGCGACGTGCCGCATGTCCTTAAGCGCATCGACGGCGATATCGACGCCATACGAAAGGAGGGGGAGGGCCCGGTCACAATCGGCGGGCATTCCTTCACGCTCAGCCGCGAATTCATCGAGCGGGTAGAGGATGTCGATCTGCTTTCCCAAGTCAGCAAGTTGAAGCGGCCCCTGCTGTTCCTCCATTCGCCCACCGACGAGCTGGTGGGGATAGAGAACGCCACCGCGCTGTTTAGTGCGGCGAGGCATCCGAAGAGCTTCGTCAGCCTGGATCACGCCGATCACCTCCTGCTGGACGACAAGGACGCAGCGTTCGCAGCCGATGTCATCGCCGCATGGGCGAGCCGCTATATCCCTGTAAGAAACGATTGGCCGATGCCGGAGGAAGGCGTGGTCGTTAAGACGGGCCATGGCAAATTCGGAACGGAAGTACACACGGCCACCCACCGCTTCGTGGCCGACGAGCCGGCCGACTATGGCGGTGACGATAGCGGTCCCACGCCCTACGATCTTTTGGCCGCGGCGCTGGGGACCTGCACGGCTATGACGATGAAAATGTACGCGGACCGGAAAGGCTGGCTGCTAGACGGCGTGACTGTGCAGGTGACGCATGAGAACAATCACGAATGCGTGCATGCCAAGGCGATGGAAGACGGAACCAAGATCCAGGCGCTCAATCGCCGGATCTCGATCCACGGCGATGAACTGGACGACGACCAGAAAGCGCGAATTCTGGAAATGGCGGACAAGTGCCCGGTTCACCGCACCCTGGAAGGCGAACTGCACATTCACACCGATCCGCTTTAGAATTGCGGGAAAATGTTACCCGGCGACAGGCTTTACGCTTGCGCAGAAGCGTCGCCGGGCATCTGTCGTAGCCTGTTAACTGAGCAGGCGCGCGACCTGCTGGACGGCAAGCACCACGAACAGGATTGCAGAGCCCGCGAGCGTCAAGTTCGCGACCACACCGTTCCGGGCATGGGCTGGCACCCGCTCGGAATTGTTGAGCATCAGCAGCGTAACGGCCAGGAACGGCATGAACAGCGCGCCGAACGCCCCGTAGATGATGACCAGCAGGAACGGCCGGTCTGCGAACAGCAGGATCATGGGCGGGAATGTCAGCCAGGCGAGATAGAACTTGTAGGCGCCGCTGCCTTCATGGCCGCCTTCGCTGGCGCCGCGCAACTGGTACCACCAGTCAGAGAAGAACAGGCTCATGCCCTGCCAGACACCCAAGAGCGATGAGAGGGAAGTCGCCGCAAAGCCGACCAGGAACAAGGTCGCGATGGTCGCGCCGAAGCGTTCTTCAAGCACCCCGGACAGACCCAGCAGCCCCTTGTCGCTGTCTTCAAGCGCAATACCTGCAGAATAAAGCAGTTCCGCGCCCACGATCAGCATGGCGATGACGAAAATGCCGGTGACGATATAGGCCAGCGCATTATCCACCCGCATCATCGGGAACCATGGCATGCCGCGCCAGCCCTTGGCCTGCGTCCAGTAACCATAGGCCGCGGTGGTGATGGTCCCACCCACGCCGCCGATCAGGCCAAGCGTATAGAACAGCGAACCTTCGGGAAGTTCGAACGTCATCCCGCGTGCCATGTCGGGAAGGCTGGGCGCCACCAGGAAAGCGAGGCCGACCATGATGATGAACATGAGGCCAACCAGTATCTTCATGACGATTTCGAAGGTTTCGTACCTGTTGAACCACACGAAGACGAAGCCGAAGATACCGGCGATGATCGCCCAGGCCCGCAGGGGCAGTTCCGGGAACAGGGCTGTCAGTGGAAGGGCGGTCGCGCTCATGGCGGTGGCCCCGTAGATGAAGCCCCAGATGATGACGTAAACACCGAAATACCAGCTCGTCCATTTGCCCAGCGAGCGCCAGCCCGCCAGGATCGTGGACCCAGTAGCAAGGTGATAGCGCGCCGACCCTTCGGAAAGGGCGATCTTGACGATGCAACCGACGACCGCCGCCCACAGCAGGGCATAGCCAAAGCGGGAACCGGCAATCAGGGTGGCGACCAGGTCGCCTGCACCGACACCGGTCGCGGCGACCACGATGCCAGGCCCAAGATGGCGCCACATCTGCCCGCGGGTGGGCGGAGCGGAATGCGCATCGGGTCCCTCGGAGCTGGTGGCCGATGGGCCAGTCTGCGCAGTTACGCCGGTTTCAGTATTCATGTCTCTCCCCTGTGACCTTGGCGGCCCTTATGGTGGAACAAAATCAGAAGCGGTAGCTCAGCCACGCTGTCGCAAAAAAGCTGTCGGCATAGCCCGCGCGGGACAGGACGTTTCGCGCTATGGTGTATTCGGTGCGTGTACCCAGGAACAGGCGCGGCGTGATATTCCACCGGGTCTGCATGCGGATCATGTCGGCCACCTTATGCCCGGACACCTGATCGGTGCCTATGTAAGGGCGGTTGATGGGGCGATAGACCGCGTCGGTTTCTTCCGGACGATAGCTGAGCTGGTATTCGAGATTGACCGAAAAGTTCTTGAAGGCCTGGAAATTGAAACCGGGCGTGACCGCCAGCAAATTGGTCGGCGTCATGGTGATCTGATAGCCGAACGGCGCATTGATGCCATAGGGCGTGGTGGCCGTGCGCAATGTGCCCGTACCGCTGGTGCCGTTGCCCCCGCTGCCATAATCGAAGCGCAGACCGACCGAAGGCGCGGTGCGATCTTCCCCCAGACGATAGGTTTGCGACAGGAATACCTGCCAGGCGGAAATGTCGCGATCGCCGAATGATCCGGACTGGTAGTTCGCGTTCCAATCCACCGTGATCGGACCAGCGCTGCCCCAAAGACGTGCGCCCGTATACAGGCGCCGATCATCGGCAATTTGTGGCCCCCACGTGAGATCGTTCTGCCTCAACCGCCAGATGAAGGGATCGAAGTACAATTTCGATCCCCCGAACATATCGGTCGGCAAGACAAAACCGAGATTTACACCGCTGAAGCGGGTATCGTCGTCGCTGCGATCGTCACTAGTGCCACCCGCGCCAAGTTCGGTGAACTCGAAATCGAACAGTCCTGCGCGAACGCGAGAGCCGCGAACCCATGTCCGCAGGCCGTTGACGACGAAGCGGATAGTGTTGAAATCGCGTGACCCGATCAATAACGCGGACCCATCGAGGAATTCCTGGCGGCCGTAGCGCGCACCAGCCTCGAGCCCTGCAATATCACCGCTGACTTCCGCAAAGGCTTGCTGGACGACGAGGTCGTTCTTGAAGTTGGTCTGCTGGGTCGTGAGATTGCGACCGTCGAGCCCCCCATGGGCGATCTCGGCGAAGAGCCGGACATTCGGCCCTAAATGCAGGTCCGCGCCGCCGATCACCCGGAGCCGGTCACGCCGTTCAGTAGGGCGTTCGACCAAGCCGGTGTTGGTGAGAAAATCACTGCGGACGCGAATTTCGCCCGAGAGGGTCAGATAGACTTCGCCGTCGTCCGAAAGAGGCAGGAATTTAAGCCGATCCAGGAAATCGTCGCGCTTTGTCTGATCGGCCATGGCGCGCCAATCCTCGGTCCAGCGGGTCGAGGCGAGGCGCCCCACGACCTGACCTTCGCCGATTGCTTCGCGTGGATAGGGATCGGTTGCGGGTGCCTCGTCCTGGCCTTGTCCCACATCGTCAGCGGCCTGCGAGGCGACGGGCACCTGGGCGCTTTCACCGTCACTGCTAGCCGTGGGCAGGTTGGGCTGGGCGGCTCCTGCAAAGGCCAGAGCGAGCATGATCGATTGCATGATCCGCGCTTCTTATCGAGCTGCGAAAAACTGGTTGGCGGGCGTTGACCCACACGTCGCTTGCGCGAGCGGCGATGCGATGGATCGATCGATGATCGGCAAGTCGTGTGCCATGATAATGTCCTCTCTCTCGCAGATCCCGCTTTCTGCGGGATCCCCCAACGGCGGAGCATTCGTGCGCCCTGCCGACCTTGAAGGAGGAGAATGACCGATTTCGTGGCGTGGCGAAGAGGAATCCCACCTTGGATAAAGTGACTGAATATCAGGACGTTGCTTTAGGCCTCCAGTTTTTATGTGCCGAACTATAGACATACATCCCTCGGCATGTGCAGAAATATGCACGTAGTGTTCGAACGCGATTCGCCCCTCAGATATGCCTGGCGCTGGATAGTTGCGGTCGTTGCAAGCGTTGCTGCGGCGGGTTGGCTTGCCGGATTGGCCGCCGCGCAATTCACGCAGGATGCGGCCGCATCACGCATGGCAACCGAAGCACAACTGCGCGCCTCGCTGCTGGAAAGCGAAGTTGCGCGATACCGGCTTCTGCCGACGCTGCTGGCGAACGATGTCGACGTGTTGCGATCCGTGGATGATGCGCCAGGCGCACGCGAGACGCTCGATGCACAGTTTGCCCAACTCGCCGATGCAACCGGGGCAGCGGCCATTTTCCTGCTGGCACCCAATGGGGATACGATCAGCGCCAGCAACGCGAACACTTCGATGAGCTTTCTTGGCCAGAATTTCGCCTTTCGCGAATATTATCGCGAGGCGCGCCGCGGCGGCACCGGTATCGATTATGCCCGGGGAACCGTAAGCGGCAGGCCCGGACTGTTCCTCTCCCGGGGAACTGCCAACGGCGGCGTGGTCGTCGTCAAACTCGAATTCGATGAGTTGGAAGCCCAATTGGCTCGTGGGGGAGGGGCCACCATGGTCGAGGGGCAGAACGGGACTGTCTTGATCACCAGCGATCCTGCCCTTCGTTTCCGCTCCAGCGACGCGGGCAGTGAAGAGGGCGATCTCTCGGCGCTGCTGGGCGGCGCGCAAATCGCCGCTGCCGTCCCGATCGCCGTTGAAGGCTGGAAGCTCGTCCATGCAGAACCGCGCGCAGTGGCGCTTGGCGGAGTGGTGCCGATCGCCCGCCTCGCCGGCGCGCTGGCGGCGCTGGCGGTGCTTGCGCTGACGTGGATCGTTCTCGCGCGTCGCCGCCGACGGGTCGACATGGAGCGCGCGCGGATAGCACGCACGGCGGAACTCGAATCCGAAGTGGAGGCCCGCACTCGCGCTCTCCGGCTGGAAATGGACGA
Source organism: Qipengyuania sp. NPDC077410 (assembly GCF_044543405.1). NCBI lineage: Bacteria > Pseudomonadati > Pseudomonadota > Alphaproteobacteria > Sphingomonadales > Erythrobacteraceae > Qipengyuania > Qipengyuania sp. NPDC077410. Next base: position 1,109,821 of record NZ_JBITWB010000002.1, read on the forward strand.
ACGGGCAGCAAGCGAGGAACGTGCCGCCGCGCTGCGGGAGGGGCTGCGTCAGGCAAACCGCCTCGCCACGCTGGGACAGGTTACGGCCGGGGTCGCCCATGAAACCGCACAGCCGGTCGCCGCGATCCGGACCTATGCCGCCAATGGCGTCACGCTGTCCGAAAGGGGAGACAGCGCGGGTGTGTCCGAGAACTTCGTCGCCATTTCACGCCTGGCAGACAGGATCGGAAAGATCACTGCAGAGCTTCGCAATTTCTCCCGAAAGCGGACCGACAAGCTTGAAGATGTACGATTGAGCGACGCCATGGCAGGGGCGCAACTCATTCTCAAAGAGCGGTTGCGGCCGATCGAGCTCGATCTCGCACCCGAAATGGAGACACTGACGGTTCGCGCCGGCCGGGTTCAGCTGGAGCAAATCCTGGTCAATCTACTGCAGAATTCTGCCGAGGCGCTGGTTGATGTGCCGGATGCAAAGGTCACGATAAGTGTACGAAAAGAAAACGGAATGATTGTCATGAACGTTGCCGACAATGGTCCCGGTCTGTCGAAAGCGATGATTGCGCGACTGTTCACTCCGTTTTCCACCGAGCGTGAGGGCGGGCTGGGGCTTGGCCTGGTGATCGCCCGTGACCTCGCGCGAGATATGGGCGGAGATCTTCGTCACGTCGCCAATGGCGGGAAGGGTGCGGCGTTCGAGCTTACCTTGCGCCCGGCAGGAGAAGTGCCGTGACGTCTCGCGGACCGGTGATGGTCGTCGACGATGATGCGGATCTGCGCGCATCATTAAGCCAGATGCTGACACTCGCCGGATATGAGGTCAGCGAGGCGCGCGACGGCGCCGAAGCGTTGCGGGCGCTAAGTCGCGAATTCGCCGGACCAATCGTCAGTGACATCCGCATGCCGGGAGTGGACGGGATCGAGCTGCTAGAGGCAGTGTGCGACATGGATCCCGAACTCCCGGTGATCCTGCTTACCGGTCATGGCGACGTTGCGATGGCGGTAGACGCCCTGAAATCAGGGGCTTGGGATTTCCTGACCAAACCCTTCGACCCGCACGAGCTTGAAGGGGCCGTATCGCGCGCGGCGGACAAGCGGCGACTGGTCATGGAAAACCGCCAGCTAAAGGCCGTGGCGGGGAAGGGGGCGCAGACATCCCCGATCATCGGGCATTCTGCCGCTATCGAACAAGTGCGCCAGACGCTGGCGGCGCTAGCCCCGACGCCGATCGATCTGCTGATCGAAGGGGAAAGCGGAACGGGAAAGGAACTTGCGGCACGGGTGTTGCACCATGATTCCCGAAATTCCCGGCGGTTCGTTGTGCTGCCCTGTGCAGGCATAACGGAAGCAATGGCGCAGGATCGGTTGTTCGCGCCCGATGGCCCCATTGCCGATGCGCAAGGCGGCACGCTCTTCATCGATGACCTGCATCGTGCAGGGCCGCTGCTACAGTCTCGCCTCGCGGAATTTGCGGAGACGCGCCAGCTCGGCACTCTCGATCGGGATCAGGCGCTCAGCGTGGCCTGCCGGGTAATCACAACGGTGGCTCACCGTGACGATCTCGCCAAGATCGATCCCGCCTTGCTCTATCGCGTATCCAGCATGCGCATAACGCTGCCGCCGTTGCGCGAGCGTCGAGAAGACATTCCGTTGCTGCTTACCCATTTTCTGGGAGAGGCGGCCCAAAAACATGGGCGTGATCCGATCCAGCCCGATCGGTCCACGTTGGATTGGGCGGCGGGCCATCGATGGCCCGGCAACGTCCGCGAGCTCGAAAATCTGGCCGAACGCATGATCCTTGGGCTGGAAACAAGTTTTGGCGTTGGAGAGCAAACGCAAACATTGCCGGAGCGGCTCGAGGCTTTCGAGCGCAACCAGATCATCGCCACGCTGGCCGCGTCAGGTGGCAGCGTCGCCAAGACGATCGAGCGCCTCGGCATTCCGCGCAAGACGTTTTATTACAAGGCGAACAAGCTCGGCATCGATCCAGCGCAGTTCCGCGGAGACTGAATCAGACGATCGCTTGTCAGAATTTCGCTTGGGGTGTTTGCACGGGTGTCCGATCCTGGACGGACCGCCAGAAATCCAAAATTGATAATATATATTATGTTAAATTGAGTGCGGGTCGAGTTAGCGTACGATGTCGACGAATAAAATGACGATGGCGAATATACCCGCCCATGCACCGGCCATATAAAGACCTTTCTTCCAGTTCACGTCGTGCGAGCGAAATGCCGATGCGACCAGTATCAGAAAGCCGGTCAACGAAATCAGCGACACGATCTGATACTCGTTCATACTTCGAGGCCCAGTCCATCGAAGCCGACCACGACGTCTTTGGGGACTTCATCGCACAGCGTTCGATAGTCCATGCTGTTGTCCATATGAGTGAGGACGGTCTTCCGAGCCTTAATCTTGCGCGCAAGCTCTATGGCCATATCGAGATGCGCATGTGTTGGATGAGGACGGCGGCGCAGACAGTCTACGACCAGAAGATCAGGACCCTTGAAGCATTTGATCATTTGCGGAGTGATTTCGCTGAAATCCGTCGCGTAGACGAGAGATTTGCCATCTGCTTCAAAGCGAAATCCGGTGCTTGTTACCGGCCCGTGCGGCATCTCCACGAACTGAAAGGAAAATCCCGCAACCAGCTGAGCATCTTTGACATTCTTCAGACCAATCAGTGTGGGATATCCGAACTGGCCCTCGAATATATAGTCGAACCGCCGACGCAGTCGCTCGCACGTTCCTGTGTTGGCAAAGCCTGGTAAGGGATTGCTTCGATCGTAACGCATGACGCGAAGATCATCGATCCCGTGGCAGTGATCGGCATGATCATGTGTCCAGAAGACGGCGTCGACCTTTTCGATGTCATTTGCCAGCAGTTGGGCCCGCAGATCCGTCGATGTGTCGACGAGGATTCGCTGTCCTGAATCATTCTCGACGATGATCGACACGCGGGTACGGCGGTTGCGCGGTTCGTTCGGATCGCATTCGCCCCAGTCGTTTCCGATGCGGGGCACCCCGGTGGAGGTACCCGAACCGAGCATAAGGAGCTTCACGGTACCGCCTTGCTGAAGAGCGCATAAAAATTCCGGGTCGTGTATTCAGCCAGGCTGTCGAGACTTTCGCCGCGAAGGTCCGCCAGGAATGTTGCGGTATCATGCACGAAACCGGGTTCACATGTCTTGCCACGGTGAGGAACCGGAGCAAGGAACGGGCTGTCGGTTTCGACCAGTAGACGGTCTTGGGGAATGGCTTTGGCAAATTCCTGCAGATCGCGAGCATTCTTGAACGTAACGATGCCCGATATGGAAATGGACAGCCCAAGATCGAGTACCTGCCGACCAAAGTCGGCCGATGCAGTGAAGCAGTGAATGAGGGCCGGAAAAGCCCCCTTCCCCATTTCATCCTTAAGGATGGCAAGAGTGTCATCCTCTGCATCACGCGTGTGAATGATTACAGGAAGTTGCAGCTCTCGCGCGACATCGATGTGAAGTCGAAACAGGCCCTTCTGCGCCTCGCGGTCGGAATGATCATAGTAATAGTCGAGACCGGTTTCGCCGATACCGATGACCTTCCCACCCTTCGCCGCTGCCAGGAGGTCAGCCCTTTCGAGCTCTGAATGCTCATCCGCATGATGCGGGTGAATGCCGACACTGGCGTAAACATCCGCCGTTTTCTGCGCCGTGCCGACGACCTGCGCCCATTCGGCTTGTTTCGTCGAAATATTGAGAAAGGCCTGAACCCCTACACCGCGCGCACGATCGAGCACGGCTTCCTGTTCGTCGACCAACCCCTCATATTCCAGGTGACAATGGCTATCGACCAGCATCACGCAGCCTCTTCAGTGGGAAGTTCCAGGCGCGGAAAGATAGGGTTAGGTTTGTCGATCGCGTGCTCGGCGGCTACCAATTCGCCAAACCAGCTTTGGTCCAAAAGATCGGCGTAACTACGGCGATCGGTTGAAATGCCGAGCTGATCAAGCACCGCAACTGCTTTTTCCGGTACGACCGGTTGGATCGCAATAGCGAGATCGCGGATAGCAATAAACAAGGTCTGCAGTACCGCCTTCATCCGCTCGGGGTCTGCTTTCTTGAGCGCCCAGGGCGCCTGTTCATCGACATAGGCATTGCAGGCATAAACGGCCCTGAGCCAGGCTTCGATCCCAACCGAGAAGTTCAGCTTCTCGAACTCTCGTGGCAGTTCGGTAGCGCACGCGTCAGTGACCTTTGCCAGAAGCTCATCATCGGCGGGCTGCGTTTCGAACTGCTCCAGCTTCCCATCCATATTCTTGGCGATCATCGACAGTGTACGCTGTGCGAGATTGCCGAAGCTGTTGGCGAGTTCAGCATTCACCTTGTTTACAAGAGCTTCTGCCGAATAGCTGCCGTCCTGGCCGAAGGTTACTTCTGCCAGAAGGAAGTAGCGCAGCGCATCGACGCCGAATGTTTCGGCGAGTTCCATCGGGTCGGTGACATTCCCGAGCGACTTCGATTCCTTCACACCCCGGTTGAGCAGGAAGCCATGGCCGAACACCTTCTTCGGCAGCGGCAGATCCGCGCTCATCAGGAAAGCCGGCCAGTAGATCGTGTGGAAGCGAACGATGTCCTTGCCGATCAAGTGCAGATCGGCAGGCCAGAACTTGTCCCATAATTCGCCACCATCCGGATAACCGAGGCCGGTGATGTAGTTCGTCAGAGCATCCACCCAGACGTACATCACGTGGCCGTCATTATCGGGAACCTTCACACCCCAATCGAAGCTGGTTCGGCTGACGGACAAATCCTGTAATCCGCGCTCGACGAAAGCGACCATTTCGTTACGGCGACTCGCCGGCTCGATGAAGCCTGGCGCGTTCAGCACGTCCAGAAGCGGTTCGGCATATTTGGACAAACGGAAGAACCATGTCTCTTCCTCCGTCCATTCGACAGGTGTTCCCTGCGGGGATAGCTTTTCGCCCCCCTCCCCTTCGACGAGTTCCTTTTCGTCGTAGTAAGCCTCGTCACGAACGGAATACCAACCTTCGTAGCGGTCGAGGTAAAGATCGCCTTTGGCTTCCATCGCCCGCCAGATTGCCTGGCTGGCGCGATGATGATCGTCATCGGTCGTTCGAATGAAGCGATCATAGGATATGTTCAGAACATCGAACAATTCCATGAAATACCCGGACATTTCATCAGCAAGCTCACGCGGACTCTGGCCCAGATCGCGAGCTTTCTGCGCCATTTTCAGACCGTGCTCGTCTGTTCCGGTTTGAAAACGGACGTCGCGCCCGCGCAAACGCTGGAAACGGGCGACAACATCTGCTGCAATCGTCTCATAAGCATGGCCAATATGCGGCTTGCCATTGGGATAGTGGATTGCGGTGGTAAGGTAATAGGGTTCAGCCATCGGCTCGCTCGCTAGCGGTGGCAGCGTTGGCGAGCAAGGTACCGATTTCCATTGCAAGCAATCCGGCGTCGAAATTATAGGTCGGTTGTTCGCCGGTGAGGCGGACCAGTTCACTGTGCGTGTCGATTATCCGGCGCGGGTCGGACAGATTGTTCTCAAGCCTCTGACCCACGACCGATCGCGCAAGTTCCAGCACGGCGCGGATGCGGTTGCGATCGGGGCGTCCGCCGATCAGGCCAGCCAGTGTCCCGCGCATTCGAAAATCGGGGTCACCCCGATCCAGAATAGCGCGCATTTCCTGGGCGACTTTGCCGAGTTCCATATCGACGAATTCGAGAGCGGCACCGGGCGACCCTGCTGCCGCGGCAATCGCTGCAGACCGGGTGGCATCGTCAGCGCCTGGGGACAACTGGGTCAGCAGCCGGTCCATCTCGTTATCGCTGACGGTCGGGAAGCGAAGGACGCGGCAGCGCGAACGGATCGTGGGCAGTAGCCGGGCAGGACTATGCGCAACCAGGAGGAAGTACGTGCCGACGGGCGGCTCCTCTAGGCTCTTCAGCAGAGCGTTCGCTGCGTTTCGCTCGAGATCGTCCGCCGGGTCGATAATGATCGCCCGCTTTTCGCCCATGGTCGGCCGCGTGCTCAGCCGGCTTTGCATGGCGCGGACTTGGGAAATCCGAATTGAGCGAGCCAGTTCGAAGGACTTTCCTTCGGCGCGTTTACGCTCTTCCTTGTCGTCCTTCGGCGCGAAGGAGAGGACGTGAATATCGGGATGCTGGTCTGCCTGTCCATCGGCCCCGACCAGTTCGCGAGCAGCGGCAAGCGCGAATGTGGCCTTGCCGACGCCGCGCCGACCGGCGAGCAGCCATGCATGATGCATTCTGTCCCCGGCCATGGCCTTGTGCCATTCGCGCCAAGCCGCATCATGGCCAAGCAGGGTCACGCCGTAACCTCGAACCGCTGCGAAATGGCAGCGATAACCTGCTGATGAACCTCTTCGATCGATCCGGAACCATCGATGACAGCAAACCGGTCCGGTTCGGCGTGGGCAAAATCGCGAAACGCCGCGTTCACCGCAGCGTGGTAATCTGCGGCTCGCCCGCCAATGGCGTCGCTCGTGTCGCCATCACGCTTTGCCAGCCGCGCGGCGACCGCATCATTCGGCGCATCGATCAGGAGCGTCAGATCGGGAAGCAGCCCGGCGCTACCGATCCGGTGAAGCTGGCTGACTTTATCGTCGCCCAATCCACCCGCGATCGCCTGATAGGCACGGCTCGAATCGATAAAGCGATCACACACAACCCAGGATCCCGCCTCGAGCGACGGCCGGATCCTGCGCGCGACGTGATCGGCGCGGGCGGCAGCGAACAGCAGCGCTTCGGCCTCGGGAGTCCACCCCTCCCCCGGAGGTGACAAAAGCAGATTGCGGATAGCTTCCGCGCCTAGAGTGCCGCCGGGCTCGCGCGTCAATTCAACCTTGATTCCATCCCGCTGCAGCAAATCCGCGAGCAATCTGGCCTGGGTCGACTTGCCCATCCCCTCGCCGCCTTCGAAGGCGATGAAGCGGCCACGGGTCACGTTGCCCAACCCTTGAAGGCATTGAACACACGCTGGAGCGCAGTCGCTTCGATGACCTCTTCACCTGCAACCAAAGGCACGCGGTGCTGGGGCATGCCGGCGATGGAGACGACCAGTTCGGCCACCTCCTCCCCCTTGGCGACAGGCGCCTGTAATGGCCCTTCGTATCGCAAGGACAGGGAAACGTCCGGATTGCTGCCACGGGGAATGGATATTCGCACGCCGCGCGGGGCGATCAGCCTGACTTCGGATACTCCGCCGTCCTGTACCTGCGCGCTGGCCACGCGCTCCCCTTCTCCGAACAGGACGCGGCTTTCGAAATTGCGAAAACCCCATTCGATGAATTCACGCGCCGCCTTGTTCCGGCCCCTGCCGGTCGGACTCGCTGCGACGACCATCACAAGCCTCTGACCATTCCGCTTCGCCGAGCCGAGAAAGCCGTAGCCTGCCTGATTGGTAAAGCCCGTCTTGATACCATCGGCCCCTTCGACGACGCCGGAGATGGGGTCGTGATTGCGCTGTTCGATGCCGTTGTATTTCAAACCCGTCGCGCCCACGAAATGCCGATATTTGGAGGGATGCCGCGTGACCATTGCTTGCGCCAGCGTGCCGAGATCGCGGGCGGTCACAAAGGTCTTTCCGCCGTCCATCCAGCCATTGGGCGTCCCGAAATGGCTATTCGACATTCCGATCGCATGAGCCCTCGAATTCATCGCGGCGACCCAGTCCTCGACCGATCCTGCCGCACCTTCTGCCAGCACGACGGCTCCGTCATTGGCTGAAACGGTGGTGATGCCATGCAAGAGATCGTCGACCGTCACGCGAGCGTCGGCGGGGAGAAACATGGTCGAACCCTTGCGGTTCCATTTGCGGAACGTGTCCGGTCGAACACCATAGACTTGTTGAGGGAACAGACGGCCCTCTTCCATCCATTCGAACGCCAGGAACGTGGTCATCACTTTGGTGATGGACGCCGGCATGAAGCGGCGATCAATGTCGCGCTCGTACAGCACCTGTCCGCTGGACGTATCGAGCAGATAGGCGATCGGCGCATCCTGCACATCGGGAATCCGCGCAGTCACCTTGTTCTGCGCACCCAGAGGTGTTGCGATAAGAATCGTCGTCAGCAGAGCCAGCGACATCAGGCGGTTACGCAAGTTTGCTCCCGTGCCGGGCGAGAGCCGCGGCCTGTCAGTCCAGTGAATGTATCAGAGCATCGCTATAACCGCGCGCGCGCAGCTTGGCGAGCGCCTGTTCGGCCTGTCCACGGCTTGTGAAAGGTCCGACGCGGACAAGGGAGAACCGCCCGCTGGTAGCGATGCTGCCATCGACCTCACGGGCAAGCTTCTCGGCATTGGTGCGGATGGCAAAAGCACCGAGCTGCACGACATAGCCACCCTCCGCAGATGGCAGGTTCGATGATTGGGCCGGTTCAGCAGCGACTTCACCCTCTTCGGCCAATTCGACACCTGGCGTCATGGGCGCGGCGACTGCGGCAGGCTCGACGTCCTCCGACTCAGTCCGCTCTGACGTCATGACGGCTTCGCTTGTCGGGTCGATTGCCGTCACGATGCTTTCGGTTGGTTCCTTGCCGCTGACCATAGCCTGGCGCGGATCGCCAAGCGGCGCGGCGCCCTGTTCCGGCAAGCGTCGGCGCAGGACCTCGAGCAGACCAGCGGGCGTGTTCATGCGAAGGGGGGCTTCATTTCCGGCGCGAAGGTCCGCCCGATGGTCTTCGGGCGGATTTACGCGTCGCATGCGGATCGGTGCTCCTGCGACAACGCCCAACTGCGCCAAAGCGGGTGCAGACAGGGCCACCAGGCCGTCGCCGGTCATCGGCCCGCGCCGTTCAAGCCTAACGAGGATTGTTCGGCCGCTATCCAGCGATGTCACCTCGACATAACTGGGAAGCGGCAGGATGCGGTGCGCTCCGGTTATGCCCGACGCGCCAGGGGCGTCTTCGGTCACATAGCCGACCTGATCGTAATTCATCGTGTCGATCGGCGTGTAAGTAACGCCGTCGATCACATAAGGCTCGCCGATTACCACCGGGTAATCCGCTGCCGGACCGGTCCTGACAGACGAGGAGGTATCGTCCGGCTGGACCTTCGCATAGCTCACGCCACCGGCAGGCGCGAGCGCGGCCAATGCAGTGACTACGGCAAGCGTAGTCTTAATTGGCGATTTCATCAGCGAGCAGCCCCACACTCATCGCGTAATAGTTCGAGCAATTATACTCGAGGATAACCCGATAGTTCGAAGTCAGCAGCCACGCCGGCGTGCCCGGCCCGTCAGGCTGGAACAGCGTCGCGAGCGTATCATCACCAATCCCGCGTTGTGGTTGGATGCCGAGGCTGCGCCATTCGCGGACCGGCTTGTAAACGCTATGGCGCTCGTGAACGCGCGAGCAGACGGGAGCAACGATGGGGCTGCGGTAGGCGTTCACATTGAAGCCAGAGGGAACCGAGGCGCGTACACCCCAGGGTTGACCGGTGCGCCATCCGGCATCGCGGAAATAATTGGCGATAGAGGCCAGCGCATCAGCGCTGTTATTCATGATATCTGCCCGGCCATCACCATCGCCATCCGTAGCGAGCCGCAGATAGACCGACGGCAGGAATTGCGGATTACCGAACGCACCTGCCCAGCTGCCTTTCAGTTCGTTACGCGAGTAGCCCTTGTCAGCCACTTTCATGAGCGCAACCCATTCGCTCGCAAACAGATCGCGGCGGCGACCTTCCCAAGCGAGGGTAGCCAGCGATTGCGACAAGTCGAAACCACCCTTCACGGCACCGTAGGCTGTTTCATGCCCCCAGATGGCGACGAGAATTTCGGCCGGAACGCCATATTGCCGTTCGATCGCCCGTAAAGGGCCAGACCAGGTCGCGCGGGCACTGCGCCCACCACTAATCCGTGCCGAATCGACATGCGTGGCGATGTAGGGCGCGAGCGGAGGATAGCCGGAGCCACTCGACGAGCCAGGCTGGCTCTGATCGAGTTCGATCACACGACTGCTTGGCTGGAGACCCGACGTCATTCGTTGCAACGTAGCCTCGCTGACCCCTTCCGCCCGCGCGCGCGCGATGAGCAATTGCAGGTAGGCATCGAAACTCAGATTGTCCTGAGCATTCGCCGGCAAGCCTGGGAGCGCGAGTGCTAACGCCCCGAGGGCGGCTAAAAATCTTTGAAAAATCATGAGGAGGTTGTCGCAGAGTGAAGCTGAACGGCAAGTGTCATCTGTCGTGTACGGAGAACCCGCTATCGATGTTCCCGCAAAGACGTGACAAATCGAAAAGATACGACTAGCTAGCCTCGGCTCGCGGACAGGTGGCAGAGCGGTTGAATGCACCGGTCTTGAAAACCGGCAAGGGTGCAAGCCCTTCGTGGGTTCGAATCCCACCCTGTCCGCCACCACCCCGTCCTTCTGTAGCAGAAAAACCAACTCTTCCTGCTATTCCGCGAACTGGACTTCGATCTCCTTCTGAAAATCCATTTCGCTCGCTGAACAAGTGATCGTCGTAGTGCCTGGCACGGGATTTTCGATGTAGCTATCCGGATTGTCACCTTCTGCGAACTGTGCGCCCGGAACAAGGCGCCGCGGCTGGTAAACCTTTCCGTCGCTATCCGTAAAAGCGTTCATGGAGTAATCCGGAACATATTCGGCTTCCTTTATCCCGACAGAAAGAAATCGAGAACGCACCTCGTCCACCGATCCTCGCACTGCGATGGAAATGAACGTGGGTGGAGCAGTTCCAGGACCACGACCGAAGGGCTCCATGGCACCGCCGTCGGGCGACGACTCCCAGCCTCCTAACCTTACAATATCGAAACCAAGCAAGGACATCGGTCGCGTCGGCACGAAAAATGCGATGCCATCGCCTCCGCCGTCCGTCTCAGCGATCGCATGCCGCCGCAGCAACGCATTCATTGCTACAGAGGCCTGAGGAAGCCGGACACAACTAACTTGTTCTAAAAGCGCTCGCTCAAGAGGCGATTCCGCCGGTTGCTGGTCAACCGCTTCGATGTCGTCCGCCGATGCTTCTGTTGACCCCGATCCACACGATACAAGAAAAAAAGCAGCAAGCGCGCAGGCATTACTAAGAAATCTCAATTCTACCCCCAAATTTTTATTCCGACATTGTATGAATATAGTTCTTTGCTGCTTGCCGAGCGGCGTTCGGATGACCATCCTCTAAAAGAGGAAGAAAGTATCCGTGTAATCGGCGAAGCCTCTCAACATCGATCGCATGGAGATTGCCTCCATAGTGAACGTAGGAAGGTCGTATCGTCGTGCGACGGGGCCGTAAGCTGCCTCAAGTCGGGTGCCATGCAGCGATCCTATCTATTCCTGAAAAGATTTTCGCGGCATTTCGAGCGTTCAATAAAGCTTTCCGCAACGTTAGGACATCGATCGTCTCTGGCGATACTTCACTATACGGAGATTGCTCGCCAATAGGTGAAACAGCAGGTGCGGTGACTGTCGACTGCCTTGGCTGTCGAAGATGCCAGACCAGTGCGACAGCGAGCAGAACCACACCGAGAATCGTCAGCGATATTGAGTCGACAACCAACCCTGCTGCAGCAATGAGCACAGCGAGTCCCGTATTCACTAAAAGTCCGACGCCAGGAGACATTATACGAGCTCTTCCGCGGCGATCACCGTGTCGTAGAGCCCGACGTCCGAACCTCTGTGCCGATTGATACCGGTGTAGGAGAGGCTAGAATCCTCGTAGCGTTTGAACTTGTAGACCGCGTCATTCATCAGCCCGCTGTTGAATACCCCAAGGCTCACGAGGAGCTCGAAGTCGCGGATCGTCAGGCCCGTGACCTTCTTGAAGAGGCCGGGCTCCAACTGGGTGATAACATCGCGGAGCGACCGCTCGCGGTGATCCGTCAGATACATGAAGATCGGGATCCGCGTCGCGAACTTGATCAGCTTCTCCTGGATCTCCTTGCGGGCGCTCTTGTATTCCTTCTCCTCCTTCGTCAGCTGCTTCTTTTCCTTCGCAGTCAGATCGCGCTCGCTCGCTTCGGCCTTGGTATTCTTAACCGATTCCGACTTGTTGATGATCGTCTCGATTTCCTGGTTGAGATTACGGAAACCCTCGATCTTCATCAGTGCCTGCATGGCAGCATCGTTGTTCATCAGGCGCTGCAGGGTATTGTTGTCCACGTTGACCAGCAGGGCGCTTTCCCAGCGCCGAGCTAGCAGGGTCGCCGTTGTCCCGCTCATCGCCATATCGAGGACGCCGGCCGCGTCGATCTGGCGCATGGAGCTGCCATCGTATGCGAGCACCGGCAGGAAGTGGATGAACTCCTCGACCTTCCGCTCGGGGTTCGATTCATCGACATTCAGCCGGCAACTGTAGTCGGCCACCTGCTTGAGCGCCCGGTTGGGTGCGAAGTCGAACACGTAGCATTCCTGCTTCATGATCTCGCGCTTGGTGGGCGAGACGGAATCCGGGTTCTGGACCACCCAGGGCGTCTGCACGCGGAATGCGGCCTGGAAGTAGCTCTCCGGGCTGGAGATGTTGCGAAGCATCAGGATGCCGGTCCACGGTTTCACCGAGACACCCGTTGTCAGCTTTCCGCAGGAGAGCGTGATCGACTTCGACTTGAGCGGATCCTCCATGCAGTCCAGCACCGGCTGAAGCGCTGCAACGCCAATCCCAGCCTTGCTACCAGCGCAGACCATGACATTGTAGTCGCGATAGAAACGGTTCTGGCGCTCGGACATCAGGTTCTTCATGGCATGGCAGGCTGCCACCGAGGGGAGATACCAAAAGGTGTGAGACAGGAGGCTGAGCAGCCGGGCGTCCGAGAACGGCATCGGTGGGCGTTCCCTGCCCAACCGGAGGTCGTCGACCGCCGTATCCTCGTAGGATCCGCGGATCAGGTCGAGCCAGCTCTGAACCTCGTTCTTGTATTTGAAATGGGCCTCATCCCCTTCGCCATCGGCGGAGAAGAAGGCATTGAGGTCGAACTCGTCGAATTCGCCCTGCATTGCGATCTCGCGGATGGCATCGGGCAATTGATAGGTCAGCATGACCATGCGGGGCAGCGAGGCGTAGGGATTGTCGTCGCCCTCCCACTGTTCCTTGGCCCGTTGTTCGTCGGAGTAGGTCCAGTTGTATATCTGCTCCTCGATGAACTCGCCGGACGCGATGGCACGGAATGGGGTTCCGGAAAGATAGAGGTAGGCGCCTGTGGTGATCGGCATGTTCTCCTCGGAGAAATAGTCCAGACCTTCGCCTTCGGCGAATTCCATCTCCTTTCGGCCTTCGGCCTCGAACAGCTCCTTCGCGTTCTCGCGCCAAGCGCCGTAGTGGTATTCGTCGAAAATCACGCAGTCCCAGTTGGTCGCGTGCACCCATTCGTTCTTGGCCTTGATGCCTCCTGCCGAGTTCTTACCGAGAAAATCCTGGAACGAGCCGAAGCACACGATCGGACGCGACATATCGACATCATCCTCGGACAGGCCGCCGCGAGATACGAACTGCCACCCCTTGAAGTCGATGTGGCTTTTGAGGTCGTCCTCCCATGCATTCTGCACGGCCGGCTTGAAGGTCAGGACGAGCACCCTCTTCCATCCCATGCGCTTGGCGAGCTGATAGGAGGCGAAAGTCTTCCCGAAGCGCATCTTGGCGTTCCAGAGGAAGTGAGGGGTCTCGTTCGTCCCCTCGTCCTTGAAGCTGGAGAAATATCTGGCCGTCTTCTCGACAGCGGCGGCCTGCTCCGGCCGCATCTTGAAATCTTGCGTGCGGTTGTCGTCATTGTCGATGCCCTCGCGGACGGCCAAGATGGCAGCGAGAACATCATCGACTTCGCACTCGAACCATTCACCGGCCGGATTACGGAAACCCCTCTTTCGCAGGTAACGATGGATATCGTGGTCGGTGAACGAGCCACCATCGCTCCACACGGCGCTTTCCTCGAGCAGGATCTCGTAAGGCAGTTCACCTGGTCGCTTCGTCGGGTATTGCTGCGCGACTCGTCCTTCGACATCGCGGGCAGTGAATCCGACCTTGAGGAAGCCATCGTATGACGGGTTCTTGTCCCGATACGCGTAGATCTTGGGTTCGATATCGGGCTTGGGAGGAAAGAAGGTGTCAGGCATCGATCAGGTCCACCTCCAGCGGCCGGACCATTGACTCGATGAATGCAATCTCTTCGTCGTCGAGGCCATACTTGTCGTAGAGCTCCTCATCGGTCCACACCTTGTCCCAATTTTGCGTTGGAACAAAGGTATAGACTTTCCGCGTTGTGTCCTGTGAGGGCTTGTGGAGGAGGATCAGGAGACGGGTCAGCTTACAGGAAAGGTAAGACAGGGCACTATTCGCTTCTTCCTTCGTGTCGAAGGGGCCGATGGCGAGATATGTCTCCGATGATATCGATTCAGGTTCACCAAGAAACGGTGTGCTGATGATCCGGTGCGGGTATGTATCCTTGTTCCCCGTTCCAGGTGCGGCTCTACCTGTATAGATTTTCCATTTATCGATGTATTGCTTGCCCGAGCTCACTTCGCTCCTTTTCACGAAGCCCGATCCGCCATTCTGGTAGATCTTTAGATCGTCCTCTTGGGACTTTCGGCCGCGACCCTTGAAAGTCGTCGATAGGCCAAAGGGCTTTCGTGAGCTTACCAGCGCATCAAAGCGCTTTTCCTGAGGAATAGACAGGTGGGTATCCTGTCCCGTTTCCATTTGAACCACCTTTTTGAGGATGGAAAGACCGTCATTGAAGCGGATGAAGACGTCTGCCCCATCCTCGAGCAGTTTCCTTCTCACAGGCTCTGCCGATACCCCGTTGAGATGGGTCGTAACTTCGCAGTCACCCGGATTATCGCGATCCCACAGGAAGATGCAGATGCCTCCTTTTAGACCGACGCCCGGAAAGACATCGGATGCACTCAGGTAGTCGTCGATCTTCCGAATTCGGGTATCCGACAGCATCGTTTCGCGGAAATCGTCCAGCCCCTTTCCTCCCGCGAACCAACGCGCGGGAATAATCATGGACAGGTATCGCGGATTAAGCTTCTTCGCCTGCTCCACGAACTTCTGGTAGATCGGCGCGGCACTCGTTCCGAACCCAGAGTCGGCGAGCTGATACGGGGGATTGCCGACGATGACATCGAACTTCATGTTGAAAATCCCTTCCGGATGATCAGTGTGTATTAACTGGTAGGCGTGAGTTTCGAATTCAGCTCCGCGATCGAACGCTTCCTTGCTCGCGCCGCAGAACTTGCAGCGTCCATCTTCCCAGGAATGGTCGACTTTCTCGAACTTTATGTTCCCATCCGGGGCGTCGAATTCGGTGCAGACCGAGTAAGGACCGTTCGCGTTCTTCGAGCAGTAGACTGAACGGCGCGCCAGCAGTGATGTCAGTTCCGTGATCGCGATGCCGAACAACTGGTTCTTGAAAATGTGGTTGATGCGCTCCTGCTCATCCGGGAACTCGTCCTTCAAGCCTTCGATCAGCCTCTTAGCTATCTCCCGGAGGAATACGCCCGACTTGCTGACGGGATCGAGGAACGTGGCGCTGCTGTCCGACCAGAGGTTCTCCGGCAGCTGGTCGAGCATCTCGTTCGCTAGTTCCGGCGGCGTGAACACCTCATCGTTGCTCAGGTTCGCCAAGCAGCTCAGGACGTCGGGATTGTAATTGATCTCAAGCATGCTCAGCCTCGGCCAGCTTCAGGTAGTGGGTCAGCGGGAAGTCGCGGACGGGCTTCGGGATAAAAGCCTCCTCTCCGAGATCGGAGAACAAGCTCGGTCCTTCCATCGGCTGATAGACGAGCAGATGCGCCAAGGAGTAATCGCGGCGCTTCACAAGGCTACCATTAACGGGAGACCACTCAGAGAAGACGATCGGCTCGGGCTTCCTCCCCACGGTCTTCATGGTCAGCGCATCGCCACAGATAATGTTGCGGTCGAGGACATACCTTGCGGAGACTCGGCACTCAGCGCGGCAAGCTTCCCCGAAGAGCCGTGTATAGACCCCCTCGAAATGTTCGAACAGGCGCTCACGGCATTCGGCGGCATTGTCCTCCAGCAGATCGACCCCGTAGATGGAGCCGATCGCGACGATGGCATAGCGCTCGAATTCAAGCTGCCCTTTACCGTAGCGCTCCTCCACGACGGCGAGCTTCCGCCGGAGCACCTCGATCAGGAAATTTCCGGACCCGCAGGCCGGCTCGAGGAACCGACTATCGATACGCTCGGTCTCGGGTTTCACCAGGTCCAGCATCGCATTCACTTCCCGCTCGGCGGTGAACACTTCCCCGTGGTCGGCAACTCTCTGGCGGGTTTTGATGAGCGCGGCGGCCATCAATCAGCCTTCCCTGACTTGCTTCTTGCCAAAGCCTGAGCACCACCCTTGCGGCCGGCTTCCTCGATAGCCTGAGGGATCTGCAACAGCTCGACGCCGAGGGCCTGCATGCACTGCATGAAGAAGACGGCGGTGAATCGACCGCGGCTGACCTTGTTGCGGAGGTTGAGCTCATTGTCCTCGACGCCGTGCACTTGGAGCCGTTCAGCGAGGCCAGCGTAGGACACGCCGCGCCGCATCATTTCGGCGCGCAGAATGTTCTTCACCATCTCTTCCCAGACCTTTTCTTCGACTGGCATCGCGTCACATCCTTCTGAGGTTCACGCCACCTTGTAGGATTGAACGGACGGGTATGCCAAGTGGGTTGTAGTCATTTTGCGTGATTAGGATCATCACAAACGATGATGATATTGCTAGACATGACGCTGACATCACCATATATGATGATGCAGGACATCATATACCGTGGCGCAGCATCCTCTCCTCTCTCCAGCGATTTGCACGCTGACCATGCGGGAAGTTTACCGCATGACGGAGGATGAGGCCTACGAGAGGTTCAAGGCGATCAAGTGGCCCGATGGTGTCCCCACGTGCCCGGACTGCGGATGCAAGTCATCTTGGACGCTGAAAGGCGGCCGGAGGTGGAAATGTCAGGGAGTGATCACCGATGCAGGGACTGGCCTGCAGCGCAAGTGCTATCTGCAATACACGGTTACCAGTCGGACTCCGCTCCATAGCCGTAAGCGGTCCTTCTGCGATATCCTTGTCGCCATTGCTGAGTTCGTGAACGGAGTGCTGGGCACTGCGGCGCTCAGGTTGAGAAGAAGGGAAAACAATTCCTACAAGACGCCGTTCGTCTTTCAGCACAAGATTCGGGAAGCGCTGAAGGTGGACTACGACCAGAAGCTCGGTGGTGTCGTCGAGGTCGACGGATTGTTCGTGGGCAGCAAGAAGGTGAAGCCACCTTTTCCCATTACGAACGAGGCCGAACTCGAGAAGTTCTACGAAGTTTACCGCAAGAAGCAGACCTCCCTTGTCGTCGTGAGAGAGCGTCCGTCGGATGACGGCAAGAAGCCTGGTCGTCTGAGGGTTGTCCATCGGGAAAGCGAGGCGGCTGCCGTTGCCTTCGTGAAATCCGTCCTCACGCCCGGCACGATCGTTCACGTGGACTATGGATCGCAATGGATGCGATTGAACATGCATTTCGAGCTCAAGCGCGTCAATCACTCGGTGTCTTACAGTCAGGATGGAGCTTGCACCAACTGGGCGGAGAGCTTTTTCTCGCGCGTCCGTGCAGCTGAACGCGGCGTCTATCGATACTGGTGGCCTCGGTATGCCGAACAGTATGGGGTTGAACTCGCTTGGAAGGAGGAGAACCGTCTCGTCGACAACGGTTCACAGGTCGATATGATCATTAGCTGTCTGATGCGTGCCGGCCGATCGACTTGGACCGGCTACTGGCAACGATACAAGAACCGGATCCCGTTCTAAGCGTGGGGATCCGTCCACTCCTCGGGCGGTATTATTTCCCAACGAGTGGGGCGTCGGCTCACGATGCGGACCTCGTCTTTCGCAGACCGCAGGCTGGCATCTATCGCCGACTTTACGGCGTCACGAAGGTCCTCATCGTTCACGTCGCCCTTCAGTCGCTCGATGACCAACGGCGCGAGTTCGGCAGGGTTCGTGCCTCGGCCGAGTTCGCGCATGATTGAGAATGCGGCGACTGTCGTGGCACCGTGCTCGAATGGAATTCGCTGGGCTTTCGGCAACTTCGGTGGTGTGTCGCTGGGCTTCCACTCCGAATCAAGCTCGCCCATGATCGTAATAGATGCCTCGACCAGGTCCTCGAGGCGTGAAACGCGATCACGTTTTTCGGATAAGGTTTTGTATTCAGCCTCGATCTCGGCGATCTTCCGCTGAAGCTGAATTCGCTCACCGCACCATGCTGCATACTTGCGCAGCAGCCCCATTCTGAAATTGGTAACCCCCATCCTGAAACCGAATAGCGTCTTCACTGCGATTCGAGAACGCCGTTCGGATAGGTTTTTCTGCTACAGAAGGACGCACCACCCTTTCCCTCATTTTCCGCCGATGACCTGAAAAAGCCAAGCATTTGCGCGGCTTATCAGGTGATTCGGGTCCCACACTGTCCTTGCTCATCCATCGGTGTCCGATTGGATTTGTGGGAATAAATGTGGGAGAATTTGAAGCCATGGGTAAGCTTTCAGCAACAGCGGTAAAGGCCGCCACGAGACCCGGCAAATTAGGCGATGGCGACGGGCTTTACCTCGTGGTGAAGCCCTCCGGCACGAAGAGCTGGATGGTCCGGGTGCAGAAAAACGGCAATCGCCGCGATTTCGGTCTGGGCAGCGCATCGAAGATATCGCTGGCGATTGCGCGCGAGCGCGCACGCGAGGTCAGGACCTGGGTCGAACTGGGCCTCGACCCGCTGTTCGAGCGCCGGAAAGCGGAAGGCATTCCCACATTCCGGGAAGCTGCCGCCAAGGTACTCGCCCAGCATCGCGCGACATGGCGCAACGAGAAACACGAGAAGCAATGGATCAGGACGCTGGAGGCCTATGCCTTCCCCCATCTTGGCAACGTGCAGGTCAACGACATCACGGGGCCGATGATCCGCAATGTGCTGGCCGAGATCTGGCTGGCAAAGCCTGAGACGGCGCGCCGGGTGCGTCAGCGGATCGGGACCGTGCTCGACTGGGCCTATGCCTCGGGATACCGCGACAGCGAGGCACCCATGCGCGCGATCACCAAGGGCCTGCCGCGCCAGCCGAAGAAGGAAGGCCACTACGCGGCCATGGCCTATGCCAAGGTGCCGGACTTCATTCCGCGGCTACGCGAGCGTGAAAGCTACAGCAGGCTGGCGCTGGAGTTTGCGATCCTGACGGGGGGCCGCTCGGGCGAAGTGCGCCATGCTGTCTTCGATGAGTTCGATCTCGATGAGAAGCTATGGACCATCCCGAAGGAGCGGATGAAGGCCAATCGCGAGCATGTCGTGCCGCTGTGCGATCGGGCAATACGGATCATCGAGCGTTGCATGGAACTGCGCATACGCAATTGCGAACTTATCTTTCCCGGCATGCGAGGGAGGAAGGCGATGTCCGATATGACGCTGACCAAGCTGCTGCGCGAGATGAAAGAGAGTTGCACGGTTCACGGCTTCCGCTCGGCGTTCCGCGACTGGGCGAGCGAGGAGACCAGTCACCAGAGCGATGTCGCAGAAGCAGCGCTGGCGCATGTGGTGAAGGACAAGACCGAGGCGGCCTACCGGCGCGGTAATCTGCTGGAGAAGCGCAAACTGTTGATGGAAGACTGGGCTGCCCACTGCTGCAAGGGAAGCTAAAGCGATGAAACGTAGCCCAATGCAGAAAATCATGCACCGTGAGGCATCCAGGTCGCCTTCGATCAGGCCGCCTTTTCCACTCTCCCGTTACCGCATAGCCACGCCGGTCCCTGTGGATAAACCTGTCACCTGTTCGGACTATCAGGAACCGCAGCGTTCGGACTATCAGGAACCGAAAGTTCGGACTATCGGGAACCGAAACAGGCGGCAAACCCGCAGGATTGCTGGGCTCCAGCGTCCTTTAACTATCCTAACGACAATCCTTACCGGATTGTTGCTAACGTGGAGCGCTCCGCGCGCGGCTCCTCAGCGCTATGGATGGCGCCGTCGCCGCGCGCTGCTGCACTCGGCACGTGCAAGCGGCCGAACAGCTTGCTAGGGTTTGACCGATGAAGACGGACCTTGATCATCTTCCCCCTCAAAAGCAGCGCGAGATCGAACGCGTTGTCCAGCTCATCTTCGAAGAGTTCAACGATGCCTTCGCGCTCGCCAAGCACGAGTGGAAGAAAGCCGGACGGATACTCAAGATTATCCTCTACGGCAGCTATGCCCGCGGCACCTGGGTCGATGAGCCGCACACCGCCAAGGGTTATCAGTCAGACTACGATCTGCTCATCATCGTCAACGACAAGAGGTTGGCGGACAGGGTCAAATACTGGGCCAAGCTCGATGACCGGCTGATGCGCGAGTACGGTGTGACCGGTACGCTCAAGACGCCGGTCAACTTCATCGTCCATACATTGCAAGAAGTGAACGACGGTCTAGCCCATGGTCGCTACTTCTTCATGGACGTGAAGCAGGACGGAGTAGCGCTTTACCAGTTCGACGACAGCGAACTGCATACGCCCAAGCCCAAGACGCCCACGCAGGCGCTCACCATGGCGCAGGAGTATTTTGACGAGTGGATGCCGAGCGCGGCGAGCTTTCTAAAGGGCTACCGCTTCTATATGTCCGAAGGCGACTGGAAGAAAGCTGCCTTTCTTTTGCATCAGGGGACAGAGACCCTCTACCACTGCGTCCTTCTCGTCTGCACTTTCTACACGCCCCACGTGCACAATCTGGGCTTCCTGCGTACGCAGGCTGAGCGGATCGATTATCGCCTGACGTTCGTCTGGCCGCGCGACAATCGTAAGGATCGCGCGCGGTTCGAGAAGCTCAGGGAAGCCTACGTCAAAGCGCGATACTCGAAACACTACCGCATCAGTAAAGAAGAGCTTGAATGGCTTGGCGAACAGGTTGAGGAGCTTGGTCGCGTTGTACACGAACTTTGTTCGGAACGACTAGAGAAGCTCAGGGCAGAAGCGCTCGCGAAACCAGACAAGCAATAGTCTTTGCCCAAGAAGCTTTGGCAATTCGTGCGTCGCCCATTCTAGCTATCTAAAGCAGTCCGGCCATGACGACCGCTTTTGGGTCGTCTCCTGACTGTCCAGTGTTGCCGGCGTGAGTGCTCAACGCGGTCGTTCAGCTAATGACCTCGAGCCAAACATTCGCCATGCTCCCCGATCACGCCTCAATAAAACCAGGGCGCTATCGCTATGATCACGGCGCCCGCCACGATTGCAGCTGCAAGCCAGTGAATATCGCCGCTCGAGCCGCCGCGAGCCGGAGGCGATGGAGACGGCGGCATTCCATCTTGTTCCAACCGGCGGATCGCCGCCCGGATCAGGCGCGGCGCGTCATCTCCGATCTTGAACAGTTCCCAAGCGACGCCCTGCAGAATGGGACTCCAGTGCTCGGGTGACAAGCGCGCCTGCGCGATTCGAAACGAAGAGCGTCGCATGGCCTGCGTCAGGTCGAAGTCCGGTTCGATTTTCGCCAATACCCCGTCCATCGTGATCAGCGCCTTGAAGATCAGGAGAAGGTCGGGCGGTAACGTCATGCGCTCGTCGCGCATCAGCCCCAGAAAATCGGTTACCATGGCGCCCAGAACAAGGCGACCGCTGCCATGGCGCGCGATCAGCCGTTCCGATGCAGAGAGCACGCGGTCCGCCGGAACGTCGTCGCCGATCGACCACCGCGTCAACACGTCGGCGAGCTGCGTCGGACTGCCAGTGCTAAGCGCCTGCACGAAGCTGACAAATTCTTCTCTCCTGCGCGGGGATACATAGCCGACCATGCCCAGGTCCAGCAGAGCTATATGATTGCCCGGCAGGCAGAGAAGGTTGCCCGGATGCGGATCACCGTGGAACCGGCCGTTCACTAATACCATGTCCAGCACCATGTCGGCACCCAGCGCTGCTATTCGGGCCGGATCAAGGCCCGCAGACACCAGAGCCTGCGCATTGCTCGGCGGCACACCATCAATGTATTCCATGACGAGCAGCGTCTCAGACGTCCATTCCCAGTGGATTTCGGGCACGACGACGCTCGGCTGATCGGCAAAATCGGTTCGCAGACGATCAGCATTGCGCGCTTCGTTCGTGAAGTCGAGTTCCTCAATCATCGCGTCCGCAAGCTGTCGCATCATCCGGCTCGGCCCGAAGCGCCTCGCTTCGGCACTGCCGCGTTCCGCCAGGGCCGCAATATGCGCAAGGAGCCGGATATCCGCCTCGACCCTCAAACGAATGCCGGGCCGGCGGATTTTGATCACTACTGCACGCCCATCGTGCAGCGTTGCGCGATGGACCTGCGCTATGGAGGCCGCCGCCAGCGGTTCTGTATCGAATTCCGAAAAAGCGCTTTCGGGCGCCTCGCCAAGCGCCTCCTCGACAATCGGTCGCAACTCCTCGAACGGAAGCGTTGGTGCCTTGCTATGCAATTGCTCGAATTCTGCAACCCACTCCGGAGACAGGAGATCGGCGCGTGTCGCCAGGATTTGGCCGAGCTTTACGAAGGTCGGCCCAAGCTCTTCCATGGCAAGTCGAGTGCGCCGAGGCAGGCTATGCGACACACCATCGCCCGCATCATCGCTGCCCGAGCGGTCCAGTCCTATCCGGGCGAGCAGAACGCCGAGGCCATAGCGGGAGGTGACGCTGAAAATTTCATCCAGGCGCTTGCGGTCCCGGCCTGCGATACGCAAAGTCTTTAACATCGCTTAGCATATGGTCACGCCGCAGCTTCTGTTCCACATCTAACTTGCGTGCGCGGTCAGTGATTGAATGGGGCAGCCATAACCGCCCTCGGCGCACGGCGCGATCCGCATTGACCAGTCGCGGAAAACCAGGTGGAGCATATACCTATGAGAAATTGAGTTTCCGCCGCCCAGCGAGCAGATGATGCTAGTCTACCACGAACTGGCTAAAGAAACGCAGCCTGCCGTGAACATAACAGACAGGAGTAGCCTCTCGTCTCAATAGCGGGCGCGCTTCGGCGTGATCGCCTTTCAGAGGAGATCATTCTCATGCTTGCTTCGATCCAAGACCTCGACGGTGCGCTCCAAAGTCCCATCACTGGAGAGGCGCTTAAATTCGAAAACGGACGCGTGAGCCGTCGGACCTCGGTCGGCGGAAGCGAGCCCTGCGACTTTCCAGTAGCCCGTGGAAAACCCGTGCTAATCGATTTTGCGAATTCGGTAATCCGCCGCGAAGATCTTGAAACAACGGGGGCAGAAAGCGCGATCGAGCGGCCACGATATTCCTTCGCCACGAAGCTGATCAAATCCCTGCTGTCGCCGGAAAAGAAATCGACGCGCAGAAATGTCTGTCGGCTGATTTCCGAACTCAAGCGCCGGTCCGATCGTCCCAGGGTTCTCGTGATCGGTGGCGGGAGCGAGGGACAAGGAATGAAGGCGCTCTATGTCGACCCCGATGTGGAAATATTTGCTTTCGACATCTATTCGACGCCGCAGGTGCAGTTCGTCGCCGATGCGCACGATATTCCGATCATCGATTGCTATTTCGACGGGGTCGTAGTGCAGGCTGTGCTCGAACACGTTCTGGAGCCGCAGCGAGTGGTTGACGAAATCCGGCGGGTGCTGAAGCCCGGAGGCCTGGTTTATGCCGAGACCCCCTTCATGCAGCAGGTCCACGAAGGGGCTTACGATTTCACCAGATTTACCGAGAGCGGTCACCGCTATCTGTTCCGCCAATTTGCCCTGATCGATTCAGGTGCATCCGGCGGACCGGGAAGACAGTTGATGTGGGCAGTCGATTATTTCGTGCGCAGCGTTTTTCGCTCACGCGCCGCCGGCAAGATAGCCAAGCTGGCCTTTTTCTGGGCAGTCTATTTCGACGCGATCATCCCTGCCGACTATGCCATCGACGGTGCCAGCGGAGTTTATTTCCTGGGCACCAAATCGGATCAGGCGGTCGGTCCGGATGCGATCATCGCGCATTACGGTGGGGCGCAATAGCTGTTTCACCCGAGTGAGCATCGTACAGCGCCATATTCAGGCACGATGCATGCAGTTCCTCATAAGCAGCGCCGATCTTTTCGAGCGCGTAATCTCTCGCCACGGTGGATGGCGAGTCATTTGCAGCAATGGGATGAGGGCGCAAATGCGATCGTGGCACCTTGTTCAAACATCCCAGGACCCGATGGATGCCTTTCTGATCCAAAAGCGAGCAGGACAATACAAATGCGTTGGTCCAGAAAGCCCAACAACTGCTCGAAGGTTTCTCTGCTAAAGGCTTCACGGATGACTGTGAGCAATCGAAGACAGGTGCCACAGAAAGCGTACCCTTTACTGACAGCAAATGGGCCGGTTCCAGACTGTCCGCTTTTAGCAAACAATTGGATGAAGCGAACATTTGATTTTTGGCGCACGCAATCAAACGCCTTTCCAGCCTTCTTTAAACGGATATTGGACCAGATCCCGCGAACTCGCTAGAAAGCGTTCCAATGGAACTGTCGACGAGTGATCTTCCCGCAAATTTCTGCCAAGCCTGTGCAGTGCGCAACCGGGCGATCTGCGGCGATCTCGACAGCAATGAACTCGACCTTCTAAATTCGATTGGGCGCCGACGACGTCTCGAACAAGGCGAACAACTCTTATGGGAAGGCGACGAAGCTGTCCTTGTCGCCAACGTGATTGACGGCGTGCTTAAGTTGTCGACGCAGTTGGCCGACGGCAAGGAGCAGATTCTCGGTCTCGTATATCCGTCGGATTTCCTTGGGCGACCTTTTGGAGACACCACTCCCTATGGTGTTGAAGCCCTGACTGACGCCAATGTTTGCGTGTTTCGCCGAGCGGACTTCGATCGCTTCGCGCGCGATCATCCACGCTTAGAGCACAAGCTGCTTGAACGTACGTTGTCCGAGTTAGACCGGACGCGCCGCTGGATGCTACTGCTTAGTCGCATGAATGCGGAACAGAAGATGGCGACTTTTCTACTCGAAATGTCGGAGAGGCTCGCGCCACATGGGTGCCTAAACGCGGTCAATGCCGCGTCGGTATTCGCTTTACCCCTGTCCCGTCAACAAATCGGTGACGTGCTTGGTCTAACCATCGAGACAGTCAGTCGCCAATTCACGAAGTTGAAAAGCGAGGGGCTGATTGGACTACCTTCGCGTCGAGAGGTCACGATCCTCGAGCGAAGTGCACTCGAGAATCGCGCCGTCTAGTACCGAGCATTTATTCCGGGTTCCTTGGACTTTTTAGAAGCGGTAGCTCGCGCCTGCACTAAGGACCCAAGGGTCAAGTTGGTGGCGGGTTTCAATGGCCAACGCATCGCCAGAATACCATCGCGCTGTGGTATCGACAAAGTAGCGCTTTGCGTCGATTGTCAGGCCGAAACCGCTATCTCCGATCGCGATGTCGGTGCCTGCCTGCAGGACAAAGCCGAACTCGTCGGAAAGAGTGGTCCGCGTCACTCCGAGCGGAATAGTATCTGCCCCAGGATCTACATCGATCCACCAGAAATACGTCATCCCTAAGCCGAGGTAAGGCCTCACATTTGCAGCACCGAAGTGATATTTCGCTGTAAGCGTGGCGGGTATGAGCTTGGCCTTCGAAACCAGTTCGGCGCCAGGGACACCCGTCACGCCATCGACATCATGTTGAGTCAGGCAGCAGATCGTCTCGACCGAGAACTTCGGTTTGACGAAGTACTCGACTGCAAGCGTTGGCACGATGTTGTCATTGGCTTTGGTCTGAGTGGTGGCAGGAAGACCAACGACGTCTGTCCTGAACTCTGTGATTTTGCCGTCGGGGGCGACGTAGGTGCCGAGCAGTTTAACCTGAAGGTTCCTGTCATCATCCTGCGCCTGCGCCGGTGTGGCGAACATCGCCGCGCTAGTCAGCACAGCCATAAGCAACTTGTTCATATGGTGATCCTTCTGCGCTGCAGTGGAAGCACCATGCTTCCATAAGTTCCAGCGTTCGGCCGCGAATTATGTCGCGGGAAAGACCGCCGCATTGATCTAGATCAATGATCTCCCAGCGGCTTTCACCCATTGCCCACAAGTGACCAGTTGCGCGAACGCTTTCGAAGAATTCTTGAGCTGTGTAGTGCCGGCAGGTTCTCGCGATGCTGCTCGTCGGCGTCTTCAGCACCGCGCGAAGTTAAGCTCGCTTACGCGCAACGCTTCGTTCGAGGTCAGCGAGGGCGACCACCAAATCATCTATGTCGCATGTGGCGTAACCAAACTGGTCGCTCACATGTCGGACTCTCGTGACCAAGTTCTCGCTTTTCACTTTGTTGGCGACATTTTCACCGTGCCCGCACCCGATAATTACGTTTATTCTGTCATCGCATTACGCGAAGCCCGGCTCGTGACCTTTCCTTCGGATGATTACCTCACGGAGGCGACAACGGAACCAGGCATCCTTCGCCATCTGCTAGACAACACCATACTTTCACTCCGTCGCAGTCGCGAAAAGGTCATCGCCCTGGGAAGCAAGACCGCTGCCGAGCGGCTTGCCGTTTTCTTGCTCAACATGGCAGAGCGTATTGGTACCGAGCGGGACGGCCTGTGCGCTTTCGACTTGCCAATGTCGCGCCGCGATATCTCCGAAAGCCTTGGTTTGACGATCGAGACCGTCAGCAGACAATTGACCAAGCTCCGAGACGACGGGGTGATCGAAACCATCGGTCGCTCGAAAGTAATTTTGCGTCGCCCCGAACTGCTGCGAGAGCGTGCCGGTTATTCGACGCGAAGCTGCGCGATTTCTTCTTCCTAATTTGATCTGGGTCAATGAACCGCTGCGCCTGCTTCGATCGCGCCAGGCACAGCCAGCGATGCAAGCCAGCAGGCAGCCGACGCAGTTTTCTTGGCAGGGCGCTTATGCCGGTCGCGCTGGCCGTGCGTGTCGCCCGCAAGACCATGGTCATCGTGCGCCAGAACTTCGCATTCGCGATAATCTACAACGTCTTTGCGGTACCTCTAGCGCTGGCAGGCATGGTCACCCCGCTTATTGCCGCTGTCGCGATGTCATTTAGCTCGCTTGTGGTAGTGGGCAATTCGCTCCGCCTCGCCAAGGCCGCCCGATGAGTGGGCTGGCCTTCCTCATTCCGATCGCACTCGGTCTCGGGGTGCTGGGTCTGGCAGCGTTCTTCTGGGCAATGCGCAAGGGCCAGTTCGAGGATCTGGATGGCGCGGCCCGGCGCATCCTGATCGACGACGATGAAGACGAGCGATGAGTATTGCATCGCTCTCCGCGCTGTGCGCCCTCTTGCCGCTGGCGCTGGGACCACTGCCTACTGCCGAGACAAATATCACGGCCAAGCTATGCGGCGGCGGATTTGCGGAAATCCCGATCAAGCACAAATCGCCTCCTGCTCCGCCTTGTCATGCAAAGGCGTGCCATGCCGGATCTTGCCGCAAGAGATTTGATCTGGCTCAATGACCGATCTTCATGGCGCGCCCATGAGGGCTGCTATGTGGACCTATTACCCAGACCTCCTCGCAACGCCCGTGCCCCGCTATACGAGCTACCCTACTGCTGCGGAATTCGGTGATCTCGATCCCGACCATTACCGGCAGGCCCTGCGGCACGCAGAGGGCGACATCTCGCTCTACATCCATATCCCGTTCTGCGAGAAAATTTGCTTTTACTGCGGCTGCAACACGGCAGCCGCGGGGCGGCGACAGCGGCTGGAATCCTACTTGGATGCTCTCCATCGCGAAATCGTCCACGTTGCATCACTCCTTCCGCCATCGACCCGCGTCAGGCGCATCGCATTTGGCGGCGGGAGCCCGAATGCCCTCGAGCCGGATGATTTCCAGCGTTTGGTCGATGCGCTGTTCTTCAACTTTGCTTCGCCCAATCCGACCATGTCCATCGAACTCGACCCGCGCACGATGACGCGCGAATGGGCTGCGGCGATCAATCGTGTCGGCATTGAACGTGCCAGCCTCGGCGTGCAGACTTTCGCGACCCATTGCCAGGAAGCCATCGGCCGCGTTCAATCGGAAGACTGCATCGTCCAGACTGTCGATTGGCTGCGCGACGCTGGCGTTACGTCGCTTAACTTCGACCTCATGTACGGACTTCCGGGCCAGTCCTTGCACGACCTCGAGGACAGTCTCCAACGCACCCGCGTGCTCGGCGCCGACCGTGTAGCGTTGTTCGGCTACGCTCATGTTCCGCATATCGTCCCACGGCAAAAGGTTATCGACGACAACAACTTACCCGACCAGCGCCGGCGCTTCGCCATGGCCGAGATGGGCTACGCCTATTTTGTCACCCACGGCTATGCATCGATCGGGTTCGATCATTTTGCACGGCCAGGAGGCGATCCGCTGGCAAGTGCTGCATTCAAGGGTAAGCTTCGCCGCAATTTTCAGGGCTTTACCGACGACTCGAGCGACATTCTCATTGGCCTCGGCACATCGGCCATTAGCAGTTTCCCGCACCTGCTTGCGCAGAACGAAAAGAACAGCGGCCGTTATCGGATGATCGCCTCGCAGTACCACGTCGCAGCCAATCGCGGCATCAAGCGCACAGCCGTCGACCGCTATCGAGCGGCGGTTATAGAACAACTGCTTTGCCAAGGGCGCGCGCAACTCGGAGCATGTCTGATGAACGAAGCCCGTGAAAGGCTTAGTCCATTTTTAGAGCGTGGTCTCGCGTTGATCGATCGACAATGGCTCGAAATTCTTCCTGGGGGCCTGCCCTACGCACGAAGTATTGCAGTAGCTTTCGACACCTATCGACAACCGAACGGACGGAAATTCAGTTCTGCGGTTTGAGCACTTCTAAAGATTGATGATTTTTGTCTTTTAGGCGTGCCGCGTGCTTTTCGGCAGTCACCGGACGACCAGTGAACCGCCCATCCGGGTCCAGTCATGCGCGTCGTGCGTGCGCGTGTTAAGCTTGTGTGAGAATTGAGTCGCTCGCGCACAGTTCTGTGCAATCTGGCTCGGCGCAAGACGCTAATAAACATAGGGATAAGAACCTTAAGCGAACACGAGATCGCCTCATTAAACTCTATCTGTCTGATAAATTACGATAAAAATACGAGCACGAGTATTCACTTCCCTTCATCGCGGGTGGCGCCCCATGCAATTAATGGCCACCACGGCTTCTTCGGCCGCACAAACGAGATGTTCTCCGGCAATCAGTTCGTGCCTCTGATTAGTTGACGCGTCCGATTGCCATCTCGCTGGTGCATCTTCGTTCAAAATTGTCCTAAATCAATTACGCCCTTGTCGACTCGTCCTATCCTTAACGGAGTTCGGATGGGTCTCTCCGTCCGTGTTGGAGGGCAAATGATGAAAACGATCCTATTCAATGCCTATAGCGACGAAGATTACCCACGGCGTTTGGATCTGGTTCTCGATCTGGCCCGGTATCTTGATGGCCATCTCACCCTTCTGAACTCGATGCCGTTTGAAACGACTGTTTCAGCCGATCCCTATGGCGCGGCGTTCGCAGCTATGGTGCCAATTTGGCGTGAGGAAGCACGCAACCTTCGCAAGAAGTCCGAAGTCGATCTGGCAAACGAGAATGTACCTTGGGACTGGATAGAGGATACCGGCCCAGTTTCGCACGCCATGCTTCGGAGTTCGGCCATGGCGGATATAATGGTTCTAGGTGCTCGAGAGCCCAGGGTCGGTGGATCGCTACCGTCATACACGGCGGGAGAGATCGCACTGACAGCCGATTGTCCAGTGCTTGTCCTGCCGGAGAACATCGAACGGCTTGAACTGGACCAGCCAGCCCTTGTCGCTTGGGACGGGTCGGCAGAAGCATCCCACGCGCTGCGTTCAGCCATCCCGCTGCTAAAGCGTTCGAAGAACGTATTCTTGGCCACCGTCGCGGTGAAAAAGAAGAAAGGTGGGCAATTCGACTTTCCCCCCATCGCCGGGGCCGAATACCTTTCTCGGCACGGCATCGAATGCGATATGGTTGAACTTCAGCACGAAGAGATGTCGGTGGCGCAGACTATGAAAATAGCCGCGGCCGCGCGAAGGTGTGGGCTAATCGTAATGGGCGCTTATGGCCGCATGCGGATCACTGAACGCATTTTTGGTGGTGTCACGCACGACATGCTCTCTAACTTAAGCATTCCTCTCCTGTTGCGGCATTGACAAGAGCACGCTCCTTTCTGTGATAAACATCCAACCCTTCCACATGAAAATGGGGCCGACATTCTTGCGCTTAATGATCGATCCGCTCTTTCTAATGCCGGATCAATGATGGAAAAAAATTCAGGCCGATGTAATTAATCCCGTAGCTCATGCTTCTGGTTGACACCAGACACGCTAGCCTTTTCCAATGGCGGAACGATGAGATCTCAGGTGCATGTCCGCATTCCAGCGACGTGCAGCTTTTTCCGATCCAAATAATGCTAAAAAGCGTAACGCGAGAAAAGCGTGTCACAAAGGTTACGCGGTCAGCACCTTATAAATCATCAGTTGGCCAGTTCCTGACTCAGGAATATGAGAAAAGCGCTCGGTTCCTTCCACAATGATAAAGCAAGACCATCCATGAAATGACGCTGATAGCAAAAGCACTGAGCATTGTGATTCGCGACGCCGCGCGGCAATTGGACCGACGAACCTATCTACCGTAGAATGCCTGCACAGTAAGCCCGAACGCCATTGCCGTTAGCGTAACCATGGTGGTTGATCATCGACATGCGATAAGGCGTTAGCGAAATCAATCGGGGCGATAAGATGCCGGCAAACGGCGAATGAATAAAGAGGATGCGACGAATGAAGTACGCCATTCCGTTAATTTTGTCTTGCTCGCTTTTAGTAGCTTGCCAGTCCAGCGAAAGGATGAAGCTCGCGAACACCAGAAAGGGTGCCCCGGACTTTATCGTTGGAGTCTGCGGGGAATGTCACGCTGTTACGGCGAACGGAGTGTCTCCAATAGCTGACGCACCCGAATTTGGCGACATCGCGAACACCCCAGGACTGACCCGCGAAACCCTAGAGGCCTTCCTGTCAGATGCGCACAATTATCCCATGCAAATGGATCTGGATCTGGATCAAACCGACATCAAATCCATCGTCGACCATATCATGGCCATGCAATCGGAGAAGCATATGAGGCGACCCTCCTGATCTGCCACTGCTTCGCCTATAGAATTGTGAAGCGCCAAGTGTTATTCAGGCATGCTCTGCAGAGTTCGTGACGACGAGAGTATCGATCGGAAGGCTTCGCAGTAGCTCGTTAGCGGTGCTCCCGATGCTCGCGTGCCTTAGAGCGGACTCTCCGTGGGTCCCGAGAACTAGCAAGTCGGTTTCGCTCTCGCGTATGTCCTTTCGAAGCGCACCGCCGGGGCTGCCATAAACAAGATGCGTCGTGACACGCTTACGAGTTTCAGGATCAATATCTTCCAAAAACTCGTCAAACACTTTTCGCTCGGCTTTCTCGACGTCCTTCTTCACATATTCGGCCTTCTGCCACCCTTCGAACGGCACGTGATAGGCATGGATCAGCTGGAAATCCGCCTTGGGAAAAAGTTCTGCGGTCTTCTCCAGCGCCACTCGGGATGGAGTATAGAAATCGGTCGCGCACGCGATGCGGCGATATCGCGCGGTGGCCCTGGTCTTCACAACAAGGACTGGAACCGGCGAGTGGCGGATCACGTAATCGACAGCCGTCCCCAGCAGGAAGTCCTTCATGCTGTTGAAGCGCGCCGCTCCAAGCACGATCAGGCTGGCACTCTCTTCTTTGGCGACGCTGGCGATCGCGTAGTCCGCGCGCTCAATCGGATACCTGAAAGTGACCTTGATATCGCTATCCGGCAGTACGGACCGCATCCGCTTGTCGAGCTCGCCACGTGTCCGCGGATCGCCGAGAGCGGGATCGAGAGCATGCACGAGGACAACCTCGGTGTTCCACTCTTTTGCCAATTCTAATGCGCGATCGATTGCGCGATCCGCTTCCGCGCGAAAATCAGTTCCTACAACAATTTTGCCCGGCATGACTAATCGGCCCTTTCGGTTCTGCTCCTGCTTCCCCACGAAAAACTACCATCACGGATGCCACTCGACAAGAATTTCAGAGGTTCTGCTATCGACAAGCACAGCGGGTTTGCAGAGAGTTGGAGCTATGGAATCGCAACTACACATTCCCTACCTGCGTGAGGTCATTGTCTTTTTAGTCGTGGCTGGATTTGCAGTGCCGTTACTGCAGAGAAAATTCAGTCCGGTTCTTGGATATCTCCTAATTGGCGGAATGATCGGTCCCTACGGGCTCGGACTTTTCGCCGACGAAATTCCACTCGCGTCGTTTCTGGTGATTGAAGATATTGAGGGCGTTCGAGCACTTGCCGAGATCGGGATTGTGTTTCTTTTGTTCGCCATCGGGCTTGAGCTCTCGCTAGACAGACTCTGGTCGATGCGGCGACTGGTTTTCGGCCTTGGGAGTGCGCAGATTGTCGTCACCGGGACCCTGATAGGCGGTATAGCTTACGCGTGGGGTAATCCCCCTGCAGCGGCGCTCGTTTTAGGTGCGTGTCTCGCGCTTTCGTCCACGGCGATCGTCATGCAATTGCTGATCGAAAAGAGCAGGCTTACCACCCCGATGGGGCGCTCGGTCTTTTCGGTTCTGCTGATGCAAGATCTAGCAGTGGTTCCAATCCTTTTTGTCGTCGGAGTGCTCGGAACCGTTGCAGCCAACGAAGGTATATTCGGGGGCCTTGCTTTGGCAATGGGCGAAGCTGCGGTCACGGTAATCGTCATCTATGCGGTCGGCCGCCTGCTGCTCCGGCCGGTATTCCGCGCGGTCGCGCA
Source organism: Qipengyuania sp. NPDC077410 (assembly GCF_044543405.1). NCBI lineage: Bacteria > Pseudomonadati > Pseudomonadota > Alphaproteobacteria > Sphingomonadales > Erythrobacteraceae > Qipengyuania > Qipengyuania sp. NPDC077410. The sequence continues at coordinate 1,142,543 of NZ_JBITWB010000002.1, forward strand.
GACGAACAGTCGCGAAGCGTTCATGGCAATGATCGTTCTGGTCGCGCTGGGCACCGCTGCGATTACTGGCGTCGTCGGACTGTCGATGGCGCTCGGTGCGTTTCTTGCTGGACTGCTGATTGCCGAAACCGGTTATCGCCACCAGGTCGAAGTCGATATCGAACCGTTCAAAGGCTTGATGCTTGGGCTTTTCTTTATGTCCGTCGGCATGGGCATCGACTGGCGTGTTCTAGGAGATTCGCCGTTCTGGATCGCGGCCTCGGTGCTGGGACTGATCGCTCTCAAGACACTACTAAACGTCGGCCTTTTCCTGCTGTGGAAATTGCCGCGGCATCGCGCGGTAGAAGCGGGTCTACTGCTGGCCCAAGCCGGAGAATTTGCCTTCATCGTAGTGGGGCTGGCCATGTCTCTGGGCTTGGTGCCAAATCCCACGGGTCAGTTCATGCTTATCGTGGCGAGCCTTACAATGCTGTTGACGCCAGCGCTGGCCACGCTGGCGCGTGTGCTAGGTAGGCGGCTCGAGGATAGCCAAGCCCACGATGCGACCACAACTTTTGAGCAGGTGGAAGAGATCGAAGGGCACGTGGTCATCGCAGGTTTTGGAAGGGTCGGTCGAATGATCGCATCGATCCTTGATCGCGAGGATTTGCCATTCATCGCCATCGACAGGGATTCAGCTATCGCATCGGAAGCTCGATCAGCAGGATTGCCAGTGCGGTTTGGTGACGCATCCCGCATAGAGGTTCTGCAAGCTGCACGTGTAAGCCAGGCCAGTGCCCTAGTGATTACGATCGGGGATGCAAAGGCCACTGAATTGCTCACCATTCGGATGCGGGAAGCTGCGCCTCACGTTCCGCTTTTCGTGAGAGCGCTCGATAAGGAGCAGGCCGCGCGACTTACCGAGGCAGGCGCCACCGCAGCTGTTCCAGAAACTGTTGAGGCAAGCCTCCAGCTTGCTGCGAGAGTTCTAGAAGGCTGTGGGCTTAGTGAGGATGGAATACAGCAACGGATACAGCTTGAACGCTAAGCTAATTGCAATTCTGAGCGATGGGTCACGGAAGCAGAGCTTGCCTTTCCTGCCTATACGCTCAGAGAAAAATAGCTTGCGAGTTGGGACCTAAAGTCGCAGTCAACTGAGGTCTATTGACGGAAAAGCGGACCGTCAGCTTACAGACGATCGAGAAGCCCCCTCCAATGACAGAAAGGAGGGCGCAAAGCTGTCGCTTCAGGGCTCGCTTTCAAACGGCAGCCTAACCCGGCTATTCCCTACGTTCAAACAACTTTGGAACGGTTCCGAAAGCAACCGCAATAACAATTCGTTTGCTGTCGCTCAGATCTTAGCGCGCGCGAAGCGAAAGCATCGTGACCGTTTCTTCTGGTTGCTCACACACTGCTCCGCTGCTGGTCGAGAAGACACGCCTCAACCATTTCGGCATCCGCGCAAGCGCAGTTTGGTGATGTTGAGAAAGAGGACCGTCGAAGGTTTCACCGCGTCACCCATGTCGCCGGGCGACAATGTCGGTGCGAGTTTGTTGCAGGTTATAGCCCCTCGCATGGGCCGCTTCATGCCGTTTAATTTGCAGCACTTTTGCAATCGAATTGCAGGGGCAGCGCTTCTGGCATAATCTTCGCCTGCGATAACAGGAAGTGTCCGCAGGCGTCTAATATTTTGGATGATTTTGATGGCGAGATAAAAGCAGCGCCGTCGTCCATGCTGCAGGTGGTTGGTTTTGTTGAGCAATAGGCGACGGCACTTGAGCTGGCTCCGCGGCGCTTTCCTGGAAAAGGCGTTTGTTCTCAGGTATATTAGCGACGGCACTTAACTTGGGATGGTATGTTTGCTGGACAAACCGCCTCAATTCGGAAGTCCCTCGCCGTTCGCTCGAACTCTGGTACATGCGAATGGTGAGCTCGCTCTCAGACTTCGGCGCTGCAGCGTAATAACGGCAACGACAGCGTACGAACGTCATGTGGCGCTGAACGGCGTGTTCGATCGATACTCGGTGTCGATGGCGGGCCGGCCTGTCCCCTCCCCTGCTCCCCAGGTCGGTCCGTCATCACCCGACAGACGAAAGGATCGACCGGTATGCCAACTGCAGGCACGACAGAGCATCTTCGAAAGCAGCGTGGGAGCCCGGCTATCGAACCGATCGTCATGCGTGTCCCGGACGCCTGTCGCTATCTTGGGATCGGGCGCAGCACGCTCTATGTGCTTATCGGCAAAGGCGAGATCGAGGTCATCAAAATGGGAAGCGCTACTCTCGTCATCACAGCCAGCCTTCGATCGCTGGTGGAACGGCTGCGAAGTCCGAACGCACAGCAGGCAAGTAGCACAGTATGATGACCGCGCACCGTGACCTCCTGCAAGCTGTCGTGCTTGCTGCCATCGTCCAGCACGCCGGATCACTCCAAACGCCAGCTCGTCTCGAAAGTGCGGGAGCGACGTGAAAAAGCAGAGCAAGCTCTCGCGGCCAGACTTGTGATCGCTCTTTTGCAGCGGTCCTAGTCTCTTTGCCGATGGCGGCTTCGCGCCCTCATTCCGGACATAGATGGCCACAGTTGAACTTCTTAAAAGCGGACCGTCCGCTGCTCCGACGGTACAGCGTCAGCCTTTGGCGCCTTAGGGGTGGAACGCGACTGCTACTCTATCGTCAGCCGATATTTAAAGCTTCTTGCCGAAGGTCGACCGGATGTGTGAGAACGAGACCTCAGATCGGAAGGAACTTATTGGTGCAATCGAACCAGGATCGAAACACGGAAAACGTAGCGACGATCAAAGCCAGTGAGGGGCTACAGCCAATATCGCGGGAATTAGCTAAGCTGATCGAGCCGCTCCATGCCGAGTTTCCCAGTGCTGTTGAGATCAGTTTCACGTTCCGGAAAAATCTCCGCCTTCACATTGACGTGAAGACACTGGAAGAGGCGCATGCTGTCGAAGCAAGATTGCCCGCGCTGTGTGGAGGTGTCTTCCAAGAGTTATTCTCTGGCAGTTCCCCGCATCATGCGTTTTTTCACAGGGTGAGCGCGAAAGTTAGCCGCTAGTCGTCCACACCGCTTTGATCAGAGATGAAATCCTAGCGTAGCATCAGCGTCTTCCGCCAAGAATGGAGCCGAGTACGCCGCCCAATCCGCCTCCCGGGCCACCACCGGCTGTACCGCCCATGCTGCCGATGACCTGTCCCAACACGTCATTCAGACCACCGGGCTGACCCGGCTTGTTCTTTTGCGACGACAGGTATCCAGCAACGAGCATCGCCACGATTGGCAGCATCTTCTTTAGCAGTGCAGGGTCCAGCCCTGTTGTTTGCGATGCTTCTCCAGCTACTTGCCGACTAACATCCTTTGTCCCGAAAATCTCGCCCAGGATATTGTCGCCTTTTTCGACGTGTGTCGGTCCCGGCCCGACGACATCACGGCTGAGGTCTGCTCCGCCAAGCGTCTCCAGGATGGTCCCTAACCCGCCAAGACCACTGCCTCCCGAACCTCCAGCACTCTGACCAAACCCACCGAGGATTGAAGGCAAAAGCGCTGCAGCACCTTGCTCCGCCTGTGCTTCGGATATGCCCAGCTGATTGGCAATCGCGCTAATTCCGCCCTGCGAGCGAAGGATTTCGTTGGGGTCCATTGCTATCTCCGTATTTGGGATTTTTCGAACTTACGGGATTTCGACAAATACGCAACGCGGAGTGACCCCCTTGCCAACGAACGGCTCGCGGAGCATCCTCTTCGGGCTAACGAGGAGAATTTCATGAGCATTTTCGGAAAAATCAAGGACGCTATCTTTGGCGAGGCGAAGGCCGCATCCCCGAAGCCTGGTGCCGGGAATGTCGTCCCGACCGCCAGTCCCGGCACAAAGACGCATCAGACAGCTCCCACGGAAGTTTCCGAAGTGGACGTCGAACGCAATCTGGCGGCCATGGCCGAAGGTAAAGACTTGAACTGGCGGACTTCGATTGTCGATCTCATGAAACTGATCGGTGTCGACTCCAGCTTGGACAACCGTAAGGAACTGGCTCGGGAACTGGGCTATACAGGCCAGCTCGATGGAAGCGCAGAAATGAATATCTGGCTTCACAAGGCAACGATGCGCGAACTGGCAGCCAACGGCGGAAAGGTTCCGCCCGAGCTTCTTGACTAGAATTCGCGCTTTTCAGTCAATCGGCCTCGCAGCACGCGGCATGCGAGGCCGATTAGCGTTTGTCTTTATTGTTCGACTGCGACGGGTCCCTGTCCCGGCTGCGTGTAGATCTGGTAAGTTTCTCCACCTGCGCAATTTGCGGTGATTGTTCCGTTTGCGCCCCGCTCGGCGTTCGCTACTTCAGTACAGGTCTGTCCGCTCTCTGCGATCACCTCACGAGCAATGCGGGACGGCAGTCCTTCAGGAGCGGGCTCCATGACAACGGGCGCGGTCATCGTCGTCGAGGGAGTTTCCGCGGCCGGCACCTCGGTTGGCGCTGCTTCTTCGGCAGGTTCGGAATTGCACCCAGCGAGCGCAATGCAGAGGCCAAGGATTCCGATCGTTCGAGTGTTCATCTTCCCGAGTTCCTTTTTCAGCGGTTTTACCCATCGCCAAACTTGGGTGGGCGCAATTGCAGAGACGCTTAGCTGTTATCTTCTACTTGGGCTCCCGGTCCGTTCTTTTTAAACGATTCGATTGCGGAGATAGCAGACGATTTGCTGGTGTAGCCTTCCGACGCGAACATGACCTCCGAGTTGTATTTGAACCGAACGCGAAACTCGCCCTTTTTATCTTTATGTATCTCGAACTTATGTGCCATATCTCGTTCCTTCAGATCAGTTTACGATAAATGTGATCACCATGGTCACTCGCCATTCGGCAACGCTTCCGTCGCGGACGACTGCCTTTGTGTCTTTTACCCATGCGCCCTCGATATTGGTGACGGTTTCGCCCACCTTGGCGATGCCATCGCGGACTGCAGCCTCTATCCCCTGAGTTGAGCTTGCAATCACTTCGATCGTTTTAGCTATCGCCATTTCAGTCCTCCTTTGAACATTTAGACCAGTGCGTTGCTCCGCCTGCTGGCGCAGCAGTTGAGGCGCTCAGCGCTCTATTACATTTGTTAAACCCTGCGATGCGCCCAAAGCAAGTCGCCATCCCATCTAGATTTAGAAGTGAGGGCAAGAAAAGCCAGATTGGGTCGATGGACCCGTGACTGGCAGATGGGACTGGGGCTGGATGGATCTGTGCGTTTGCCGGCCGCCCATCGCCCAGATCGCGCAGCTGGCCCTGTGTCAGTTCGCAGCCGCTGCCAAAGGAGAACATCGGGCTCCAGATGGTGAGCCGGTCTTTCGGCGAGACACCCGGACCGGACACCGGCCGCCATTCGCCATAGAGCGCCTTCACCGCATCCGTCATCGGCGCGAGTGTGCCTGTCTCCGACAACTGCGGCGCAGGGGGCAGCGGCATGGCTGGAGGCTCGCGCGACGGGCCGGAAGTGGTGCAACCGGTCAGCAACAGTGGCGCTGACAGCATGAACGGGGCGAACAAGGCGAACTTATACCTAATCGACATATTCCTTGCAGAGCTCCTCCGCCCCGGGTGGTCTGGGAGCCGGTGGAGGGGGTGGCGCCGCCGGTCGCAACTGTTCCGGACCAGGCAGCGGAGCGGGCGGTGGCGGAATGATCGAGCTATCGGGGCGATAGCCGGGCGGCGGCACAAATTCCGGCGGCGGCGGCGGAAACATCAGCGCGCATTCCTGGCTTGCCTGGCGCATCGTCACACTGGCGAGGGTCTGCAACACCGCGACGCAATCCTCGTCGGCATAGCAGGTGCCCCAGAAGATCGGTTCTTCCTCTTCCCGCCAGATCGCCACTGCCGCACTCTCCGGTCCGTCATAATGGTTGGTAATGAGGTAGCGCCTGCCGCCATCGTCCAGCGTCTTGCGAAAGGCGGGCCTGCCGTTGATTGTGATAGGCTCGCCCCACTCGTCGTCCCACATGGCCTTGCCGAAATGATCGAGGACGTAATCAAAGCGCAGGGTGCCTGATCGCCAGACCGCATGCACGCTATCGTCACCGAGAGGGCATTCGCTGGCACGATTAGGACAGCTTTCCGTGTCGCCCTCGAACTCCAGACCGACCGGGAAAAAGAAGCTCATTGCGCCGAGCGAAATGCCTGAGGACGGTGGGATTTCCGGCTCTGGAACGGTAATGTCGCTCGGCTCGCCGCATGCGGTCAGGACGGCACACAACACGACCGAGACCGCCGTTGTTCGTCTCACGGCAGCGTTCCTTGCCTGTTACCCGCACCACCATTGAGCAGCCAAATATCCCGGTCGATCCGCTGCATGGTGGCGAATGTGTCTGCCTCATCCGCGCCGCTCACTTGTGGCAGACGGTCGAGTTGCCGGTCGAGCGGGGCGACGCGCGAGACGAAGGGATGGCCAGCGAGAACACCGGGATCGCCAGCCAACTCCACCGCAATGAGGCGCGGCGTGCCTGTAGCCCGCTGCACATAGCGCACAGAGCGGGTAAAGGCCTGCGCGACTTCATAGCCGAGCCCGGTGCCGTAGCGCTCCATCGGAGAAAGTCTCCCGCGCAGGAACTCCGCCGCGCCGTGATGCGGATCGCCGATGCGGCCTCGCTGGCTCTGGGCGAGGTAATCCGCTGCTTTTGCGAGCCATAGCGAGGCCTGCTCATACGGCGACGGACGCACCTCCTCGATGAAATCGCCGCGCGCATAATAGGCCGCGCGGATCGTCGCCCCCGCGGCGCGCAGATCGCGTTCGACACGTACGGGATCGCTCCCCGGTGTAAGGTAGAGTACATCCTGCGCCTGCGCCGCTTGTGGCGTGGCGGCGGCCATACGCACCGACCAGAGCCAGAAATCCTCGTCCGACAAGGCCACCGGCACAAAGCCGAAGGCGGGATGGTTGGGCGAGGCTGTCTTGCCATCGCTCATCGTCAGCCTGTTGAGAACCCGGCCCTCCGCATCGCGCAGGACGACGTAGAAGCGCCCTGTCTCGGCCATGAGCGCAGGCGGGCTGCAACTGGTCATAGGCAGCGGCGGTGGCGGGGGGCTACCGGGAGCGGTCGCCTGCGGAAAGAGTAAAGCAGGCCGTTCCTCTGTGTAGCTGAAGGGCGTGACCTGCCCGGTCTCGCTGGTGAAATGCTGCAAGGGGGCGTTGAAAATCCGCTCCTTGTCGGGCGAGAAAGTCAGCGGGCTTCCGAACACGGTGAAGCGGTCGGCGCTGTTGCCCTTGAAGCGGGCGATCGTGCGCAGGGTAATGATGCCGGTGGGCCGCGCATCCATTGCCCGCGTTCCGTCATCCTCCACCAGCACCAGATCGGCATAGGTCGCGGCGGCCAGCATCTCCTTGGCAAAATACCGGCCACTGGCGTGGCCGACCTGTTCGGGGCGCTGGGTATATAGGCAGGCTTGCGCCGCTTGCGGCAGGGCCAGCGCGGCGAGCGCGACGATTGCCAGGATCCGGCGCATCATTGCGTGTCTCCTGCCTGTTCCAGACCCAATGCGCGCTGGATCGGAGCGATCCTCTCCCGCAGTTCATCCAGAGCGACGGGTTCGGGGTAGCTGGAAACGGGGCGAGCCATCCCGTCCTCGCCCACCAGCGACGGCGTCATCCACGGCACGTTGACGTACCACTTGCCTTCGGTACGCGCCGCACCTTCGCCGCCCTGCACATAAGCGGAATGGCGATAGAGCGCGTCACTGAGATGCAGGACCCAGCGAGACCCCGGCGCCAGCGAATTCGGCAGGCCAGGCAGCAGCACCGGATCATCCATTCCCTGCCCATAGCGAGTTTCGCCCGCGTCATCGGTCCGCATGCCGGAGGCGAGCCGCTGCCGCAGTTCGTCGCCCGGTTGCGCGCCACCTTTCATCACCTCGACCACGCGCCAGCGCACGCTGGAGGAAAAGCCGTCCGGCCCCTCGTCCGCGATGTCGATCCCCGCCGGCTCGGCAACGACGATATCGGTTGCGGTCATGGCGCGCTTCTCGATCGTCTGGCGACCGTTCATCGCTTCCAGCGCCTCGACAGGGTCGAAGCCTGCAGCGCGCAGCTTGCGAATGCTGTCGAGCGTGAGACCGTAAGCGATCAGGAAATGCGTCTGCTGGAGCGATCCGGCCTTCGACGGCTTGCGCATTTCCTGCCGCGATACAGTCTGCCCGGGAGCTGGTGGTTCGAAATAGGGGAGCGGCGTTTCCTCAACCAGCGCGCGGATCGCGGTAAAATCGGGATGCGCCTCCAGCGGATACCAGATCGCCTCCGGATCGCTGCGGATCGGGATATCCTGACGGTAGATCGCGCTCTGGTTCTCCATCGCGATGCGGACCAGCGCGGGGAAACGCAGCTTGTCCTCGACTGCCGCCTGCGACACTGCAGCGATATCCGCCGCACGCACCTCGACCGTTCCGCCAAGCGGCTCGACAGCGACTTGCGCTTCGACCCCGGCGGCCTCAAGCTGCGCGGCGATGTCGGCGCGCGCCTCTTCCAGCGCATCGGCACCCTGCGGCACGACTTGCGACGTTACGAAATCGCGCAGCTTCGCAGGCACCAGTGCCTCTTTCGTCACGGCATCGGTGTGGAAGATGTGTGCAGTGCCCTGACCCTCATCGATCCAGATCGCCGCGACCACATCGCCGCGCTCCGCCAGCAAGTCGAATCGCCACACCTGCAGATCGGCAAGTCGCGCCATATCGGCCTCGTAATCCGCCTGTGCCGCTGCCTTGCTGCCCAGTTCCACCTGCCTGCTCGCAATGCCTTCCTCGCGCTGCTGCTTGTCCCACACATCGTGCGGGACGATGCCGCGCACGACGCGATAGGGCCCGGGGCAGCCCTCTGCACCGACGACATTATCTGGTGGCGCGACCTCGTCCGGTTGCAGGCCCATCAGCACCACATCGCTGCCTGCATAGACCATTGCGCCGGAAAAGCGGTTCATCACCGCCACCCGGTCAGGGTTGGTCAGGTCGAGCGCCATACTCTGTTCCCAGACGGCGATTTTCGGTTCTTCGCCTTCCGGTGCCAGCCACAAGCACCCGTCGCGCAGTTCGAGGCGGGCAGGCACGTCCGGAACGCGGACAAGGGTACTCGGCATACCATCGGTGCGATACGCAAACTGCGGAAAACCCCTGATCCGCGCATCGCCGGATGGGACCGGCGGCGCAGCGATCGGAAACGGATCGGGCTCCTCGAACACCACGAAGTCGGGCAGATCGAACTCGCCGCGTGCCGCCGCCTGCCGGATCGGGTCGGCACTCTGGCCGAGTCTGACCTCGATCTTCCCGGTCGCCTCGTTCCCGCCCATGCCGAACCAGTTCACGCCGAGCGCTTGAAGATCGCGCATCAGTCGCTCCTGTGCCGCGCGCAGCTCGGTGAGGCTTGGGCCGGGGCGATCGACCGGGACATAAAGCGGATCGCTGGTGTATTTCGCCAGTGTCGACGCCGCATCGCGGGTGAAGGCGACCATCACGCCATAGGTCGGGCGATGCTGGATCCAGAGCCCTGCAAAGGTCTCGCCTTCCTTTTCTTGAAGAGTCTGCGCCAGCAGACCGAGGGAATCGTCGGGCGCTGGCGGCGGAGGTGGCGGCCCCGGTTCAGTGCGCGGGCCGATGGCACCGCGGTTCTGGATTTCCATCCGCCGCTCCGCCTCCTCCACGCTTACGCAATAGGCGCGCGCGTACCAGGCGTTTTCCGCATACTGCCCCTTGTAATTCTCGATAGCCTCGATCTCTTCCGCCGTCAGGTTCGGGCAGGTTTCGGAGAGCGGTTTTTGATCCTGCGCGAATACAGGTGATGGCATGGCAAGCGCCATCGCGCTCGCGCCGAAGAGATAGCGGATCATTCGGCTTGCTCCACGGGGGTCGGGTCGGCAATGCGACCGAAGAAGATCAGCGCGCCGCTCGCACGGTCGCGGATGGTGAGGAGGAACGACCGGTCGACAATCATGCGCGGCAGATCATCCGGCAGTCGGCGGGAGCCCGTAACGATGATCTTTACCGCGGTAACAGCGGCTGCTTCTGTGCCTTTCTCATCGACCCGCAGGAAAGTGGCGTGGGCGACATCGTCAATCGCGAGCGGTGTGTCGGCCATTGCCCCGAAATCGGCACAGGTCGGCGAAAAGGCGCAGGGCATCCCGGCTGCGATCAGCGCGGCTTTGACGCTATCGTCGAAACGCGCCTCGAAACGCGGCAGGCGCAGCAGGATTTCGCGTTCTTCCGCAGCGCCCAGATCGAACTTCGCATCGCTGCCCTGCATCGAAAGATCAAACGATCCGGCATTCAGATCCCGCTCCCACCGGCGCAGGGTTGCCATATCACGCGGCAGGAACACTTCCATGACGAAGCGCCCGTCCTTGCCATAGGGCAATTGCACGGCCTGCCCTTCGCGCGTCTCGCGATAGGCCATCGGCGCGATCCGCTCCATCATGTAGATCGGCATTTTAGTGCCATCGCCGCGCGTGAATTCGCCCGTGGAGCCATCCTCGAACGGCACCGACCAGTCGGCCTTGAACCACACCGCATTGGTCAGCACGGCAGCGGTCAGATCGTTGAACCCGCTCGCATCGACAATCTTCGTGATCCGCTCGCGGGTCTGTTCGCTGACCCAGCCATTGATCGTGTTGGCCGAGCCTGCCGGATTGCCGCCGAAATCGACCTTCCGCGCGTTGGCTCCGAACCCGTTCTTCGCCGCGCGCAGATAATCCGGCGTGAAGTCCAGCCTGTTCGAAAGCCAAAGAGCATTGGCGACCGACAGCGCCACCTTGTCATCCCCGGTGCTTGTCAGAAAACGGTCGTAATCCTTCACCAGCAGTTCGGGCCGGCTTGCCGCATCCCAGCCCAGTAAATCCCGCATTTCTGCCTCGGTCTGCCCCCGCGCACCGGGGAGCGCCAGACCCAGTCCCTCGCTCAGCGAGAGCGGCGAGATGAACAGATTGTCGTTTGGCTCCGCCGCCTCGGCGAGTTTCGGATAAAGCTGCACGGCAAGCCGGGCCTGTCCTGCCGTGATGTCATGCGGGATAGCCTCGGAAAATGCCGTTGTCCCGGTCTGCGCTGGTACCGTCGCGCAGCCGGCCGCAAGGGTCAGCGGGGCGAGCGAAAGAATAAGGCGTTTCATCGATCTTGCTCCTTTCCAGAATAAGGATCGGGCGGCGGTTCGGTGGGGAAGCTGTTGACTACCGTGGCAACGAGAGGTGTTTTGCAGTTCACATCGGCAGCCTGCTCGCGCGAACGGAACCCGGCGCTGAAGCTCACGTGCTCGCCGATCTTGAAGGAAACTTGCCCGTTCGACAGGATGTCTTTGTTCAGTTCGAAACTGTCGGGCATCACCAGACCGGTTTCCCCGCCACCCGGCGACGTAACGAACAGGCAACCGTCCCTGTATCCGAGTGTGCCGCCGACGCCTTCTGCATAAGGCACCTCGTTCGGTGCGGCAGGCCTTGTGTCGAATGGCAGCGACTGGGCGTCGCGGTTTTGCTGTTGCTCGCCGCAACCGCTCAAAAGTGCAGCCCCCATCGGGGCAAGCCATAGTCGCGCCTGTGATTTGTCGGCGCGCTTCATCAATCCTGCTCCAGAAATTCGACCAGCCAATCCGGCAGTGGTCGCAGATGGCCTTCAGGGGTTCGGCAAAGACCGGCGTTGAGGCTGCTGCCGGGCGGGCATTCGGACGGATCCATCACTGGGCGCGGCGGCATTTCGACCATCATCGTACCCGTGATTGGCGGCAGCGCGATGCCTTCCGGGCTGGTTTGGCGATTGGCCTCACCCCTTGCATCGAGCCAGTCAAGCGCACGTCCGGCCTGCCGCGCATCCAGGCCGTATCGGTCCCCCAGGCTGCGGATGGCAATGGCACGGTCGGTCACTTTCCTCTGCGCATCGCCTGCGGCGGCGCTTTCCATTCCCTCCACCTTGATGACCTTGCCCGGTCCGCAAGCGGCGTGGATCGGATCGACCAGCTCTGGCGTCGTTACCTCATTGACAGAGCCCATGAACTCGACCGCTTCGCCCACGCGCGCGTATCCGGGACGCTCGCCACTGCCGAAAGCGAGGTAATTGTTGCTATCGACGAACAGCTTTGCGCCGAACGGGAACAGCACCAGCGCATCGTTCCTGTCGGCGGCGCGGAAGCAGCCGTCCTTCAGAACCACGGTCACGCGGCTGTTTATTGCGTGCAACGCGCCTGCAAGGCGATCGTGTCGGGGGAAGATACGCAGATAGGGCGCGACTTCGTCCGGAACCGCCTGATCCTGCGTAGCCGGGCGTGGCGGGTTGACCAGGGGCACCATCGGCGTTGCGTGAAAGACCAGCTCAACCGGCTCGGGAATGGTCACTCCCTTGCGCTTCACCAGCGCCCGGAATTCTTCTTCCGAGACGCTGATCTCGACAGTGGCGACCTGCGTGCCAACACCGGTTGACTGGATCACGCGATCTTCGCGGAACGTTTCCCACATGAAATCAGCGGCAGCCCTCAGTTCCTCCTGTGACCAGCGCACGGTTTCCCCGCGAAAGGTCGGGTTTTTGCTATACTTGCGCAGCGTGGCCGGGCCATCGCGCAGAAATTCGAAGACGACGCCGAGTTCGCCCTCATTGTCATAATGCAAGGTCTGGAAGTTTCCGCGCTCTTCCCGGCGCAGTCGTTCAGCCAGCGCCTGCACTTCGTCCATCACGCTGTTTTGGTAGTCCGCGACCCGCATGAAATCCGCGTCCGCCGCATCCTGTTCTGCCGTACGGGGTGCGGGCACCGGGGGTTCGACCGGATCAAATGATGCAGGCGGCGCAGACAGGATCGTGGCGAAACCGCTCGTCCCGATTTCCGCGTGAAACGGTAAGCCATCGGACAATGGCGGCGATGCAGCATCTTGCGAAGCGCAACCGGCAAGGCTGGCGGCCAGCAAGCCGGACAACGCGGGGGAGAAGATCTTTCGCTCAGTCATCCTTCCAGAACTTCCATGTTTCGCAGCCGCATGATGTCGTCTTTCGGGCAGGCCGCAGGGATCGTAACTCCATAGAAACGCTCGATATCCGAAATCGGCCATCCCTTTGCATTCTCGCGCAAAAAGCCCCCTCCGCCGCTAATGCGTTGGCCGAAAGGAATGTCGTTGCCGGAATGTGGATCGTGGAGCCCTTCAACAGATGGCAGCAAGGTGACGCCCGGATCGAACAGGACCGTCGAATTGCGGCGGGGACCTTTCATCACGACGCAGCCGCGCACCACCGCCAGTTCGCCCCGGATCAGCGCCTCTCCCGCACGTGCAGGCTTCGCGATGGTAATCAGGTGCGGCGATGATGGCGCGCCTTGGCAAGCGGTCAGCGGTATGACCAGGGCGAGCGCTGCAATCCTCACCAGTCTTCGGGCTGGCTGCATGCGAATATCTCCGGGCCGGAATGGAGGTAGATCGGGCCGTCGCGATTGGGGAAGATCCACAGATCCTTCATCCCTTCGCGCGCCGCGACGATGCGCTTGCCGGGGATCACCATGCCTTCGTCGATGAAGCCGTTGGGGTGATCCCACAGCGCCGCGCCTTCATCGGCCCAGAAGATCATATTGGAATCGCGGTTGGTCGCGATCAGTTCTCCGGGTCGTTCGGCAGGGTTGCGTTCCTCGAACCGGCACACGCCGTTACGGGTCGGCACCAGCTTCTTGGGAGGCGATGGAGGGAAAAGCGGTTCGGTGGCGGATTGCGTCTGCATTCCGGGCAGCAGGGGCGGCGGCGACGGCGGAGGCGGGTTTACGGGGTTACCCCAGATGCCGAACAGTTTGGCGCATTGTGTCGGATGTTCGCGCCCGCCGCGCAGGCGATTGTCCGCCATGGTCTGCTCCTGCGCCAGCATGCATTCGTTCGCGCGGCGCATGGCCTCAGCGCTGCTGATCCCTTCGCGGTCGCGATATTCGCGCACGGCGAACCAGTCATTGCCATACCCCGCCGCCTGATCGAGCGAAGTCACGGCAACAACGCGATGGTTGCCGCAGGCCGAAATCAGCTCTGCCGGCGGATCGCTGATTTCACCTCTGCTGCCCAATTGCAGGCGCGTCCCGACACGCCCGAACCGGCGGGTATCGGTTGAAACGCGGGGACGAAAGGCGACGTGCCCCTGCTCATCACGCCAGACACCAGCCTCGAACGGAAACAGGACAAGCGGATCGTCATCCCCATATTCATCTATAAAGAAGCAACCATCGCGCAGGACGATGGCATCGAAGCTCGCCAAAGCCGGAGGCGGAACAGAAGATAACTCTGTCTGCGCAAAATAGCGGATCTGCCCTGCTACATCGGACGCGATCGGCGGTAAATCGGGATTTGCCCGTGGTTCGAAACGCAGCGGCAGGTTGGCCGGAATTTTCCAGCCCTTCTTCTTTCGCAGCGCGTCGAATTCAGTACGCGGCATGACGATGGAAAGCCACGGCACACTCATGTTCCCGAAACCGGGATAGGCCCGCTCGGGACCGATGCGTTCCGCCCATTCGCGAACGATCCGGTCCTGATCCGAACACGAAAAACCAGCTTGTTCGGCGCGGAACAGCGGATCTGATGTGTAACGCGCCAGTGAGGCCGCCGGCTCGCGCAGGAACCAGGCAATGCCTTGCACGGTCCCGAGGCCATCGTTTTCCGGTCCATCGCTCCAGCGCCACTCGATCCCACCGAAATTGCCGAGTTCGCCCTTCTTGAGGCGGCGCAGCATCGGCAGATGTTGCTGCTCCAGCTGGTCGGCAAAGCGCATTCGCCGGTCTTCCACGGTCGGCGTGTAGGCCGCAGGGCCAAGCGTTTCGATCGGCGTGTAAGGCGGCGCCTCTACTATCGTGGCATAGCCGTCACGATCCGCGCCCGAATTCTGTGCAGAGCAAGCCGCCAGAATGGCGCACAGGGCAACAGCAAGTCGAATCAATACACCATCTCCCAGTGTGATGATGTATCATGGAGCGTTCTCGCTGAACGGCACTGAAACGAAACGTTTTCTTGAAAGCAAAAGCTTCCGCTTATGTTGGAATTTCCGGATCCGGGATAATCCGTTGAGTGTAGCCTCCTTGGACTGCTATGTTTTCGATCATGAAGAGCTCTCGCTTCATCTGGCTGGTTACAACTATTGCCGCAATCGTAATTGTGGCCGGGGGAAGCTGGTATGCTTTTTCGCCCAGGCTGGCGATTGCAGCACTCAGCGATTGGGAAACTGCGCCCGAAGTGTTGCTCGCTCTATTCGACCGGGCGCGCGTGCGAGCAGCCTTCGAGAATCAGATGTTGCCTCAGGTCGATACCTATGAGCCGCCCTACACTAAGGACGTCATTCTGGATGCGATGTCGGACCCGCGTGCAGTGCGGATGTTCGTCAACGAACCTTATGGCGAATGGCAGTTCGCAGCCGCCGCCGGACTGCCCGCAGATTTTCCCGAGGAAGAGCCCGCCGGCCCCATGCCCCGCATAATGGAAACCACCGATAGCTGGTCGTTCGACTGGTCCGGGCTGAATACAATCGTGGCGACGCCTTCGGGCCGCAGCGAAGCAAGGGGCAACAGCTATCGCTTCGAGCGGGATTGGCTCAGCTGGCACCTCGTAGCAATCGAACTCACAACAGACATTAGGTGATCCGCTCACCTGTAAGTGCTTCCCATTGACCTCGCCGAAAACCAGAAGCGCCGAAGTGCTGCGCTTCCAGGGTCTGGTTTCGGATTAGAGTTACGACGGCATCTACATCGGTAGTTGGGATCGCTTCCAGAATGACGGCTTTCTGCAATTTGGGAATTGAAAGCCGACAGTCCCCTCACGGCCCAATTTCTGTCAGTCGGCAAAGCGCCCTCATCTCGGACACTCGGATTGACGCAGATCGTGCCTGAAAGTTGTCATTCGGTCAGACCCAATTCGGCGCAGGGCTGATAAAAACCGGCCCGGTCGCTTTCGGGCATTGAGCGAAATCCCCCTCTATCTTGCTCGCCGGGAAAAGAGCATATAACTGAGCGAGTGATTTGCATCTGGTGCCTCAACGATTTTCCGAAGCTTTCGCTTGAGCACGGGATTCCCGAGGCGCTCGGCTGTCCGCCCGATCTGGAACTTCGCGACACCACCTGCGCCGAATGCAACAATCGCCTCGGCACGATTGATCAAGCCCTGTTGAAGTCGTTCGAGGCAATCAGCGTGATGTATGGCGTACACCTTCACCTGGTCGGGCTACACATCCCAGTATTCGCCATCTCGAACACCTTCGAATGGTCGCCAAGTAGCAACGTCTGCGAACCGCACGGACACAGCCGAAGTCGCGATGGGAAGCATGGCAGGGTCGGTAGACGCCGCTGCAGAAACTTCATTCGATTGGGGAGCCTGGAATGAAACAGGTGTTGGCGAACGAAAGCGGTTTTTCAGACTGGATGGCGATGTGGTTATCAGCCCAGCAACCTTTAGCGCTGGCTATTGCGGCACCAGTACCACACCTAGCAATATGAAGGATATTCGAGGGTTAACGGCGCACGAGTTAGGCCATACCCAAGGTTTGGGGCATAAACTCACTACCCAGACAACCAGAGACATCATGTATGGCTATGCATACAACGGCGCATGGCCGAGCACTCTGTCTGAAGCCGACAAACGTAGCCTTAGGTGGTTGTATGATTAATAGAGTGGGCTCATTGTTAACATTGTGTTGTATGTTGGCCTCGTGCGCTACTGCGCCGAGCATGTCTCCGCGACAAAGCTCTCAACCGAACCTAGAAGTACGACGGGACGTTGGTTTCGTTACTTTAGCCTCAAAAGACAGTTCGTTTGACTTTAGCTTTCGATATCCTGAGGGAGCGGTCGTCACAAAGATTGTCGGCCACGGTGGGAGCGGCTATCAGATCGCTGGTAACTCCTATATTTTGAGGATGACAGCAGGACAGGAATCGGGATCGGTATCGTGTTCGAATGAACAGAATTGTGAGATGTTCACCCTCACATACCCATCTGCAGTACCTGAATACGCGCTTAGATCGCTGGACCCTCCACGCATTGGTTCGGACATTGCGCACCCGACGCAATCCGAAGAGCGATTTCCGATTCAAATTTTATCGCTGTCACCGATAACGGGCGACCGGAGGATATTCGTCGAAACCTTTTGCAAGGTTCGAAGTGAGTGCATTCGCTTGATACAAAACCTTGAACTAACGGCAGGATCGGATAATTGAGATCCCCGTCATAGCCGCATCATGACGTGAATTCACGACGAGGATAGCACGTTTTTATTTGCGGATAGCGGAGCACCAGTCGCCGTACCGATCACTTGGAACGAGCTCAAAGCAACGGAGAATGCCAAGCCTTTCGGCATAGCTGATGCCAACAAACTGATTGGCCGCAGTGCATCGAAATCGCTCGCTGGATGGGGGTTCGCGGTACAAAGTTTGCCGGACATTTAGCAGCAGTCTCAAGGCTACCGCTTTCAAAGGGTCGAGCCAGCGGTCAGATATGCTTCGACCCACCGGACCAATGTCGGCATTGATGCAGTTCTCGCTTAAAAGCAGACTGACCGCAAACGGCCCATTTGCAGCCATTGAGCACCCTCAGCAGGACCGCTCAGAAACGAACTAGATTAACTGCTGTTACGAGTTCTGCTGATGGGGCTGTCACAACCGCCTTGCACCATTTTACGATGCGACCCGTCCGATGGTGCGCCCTGTTGTGTCTGCCTCCTTATTGCGGCAGGGCACCAGCACTTCACGCGAGACGCTCAGGAACGAGATTTATGATTGCGAGTTCATCTGCTGCACCATCGTCCTTACGCCCCCATGCGAACGTGCAGATGGTGTAGCCCTGTCGTTGTAGATTCGGTTCTAAGCGACAGGGCACCTCTGCTATCGAAATAGTCAAAGAGCGCTCGAAAGCGATGCTGCAACCGAGCATGTGCGAATGATACCAGCGCCTCGGGCTAGTATAAGACTGGCCCTGCACCTTCATTTCTTCGATTCGAAATGTTGGTGTAGCCCTGCCGTTTCAAGCTTCCCTTGGCGGCGGGGCCCCCCTTTTCCAATGTCTGCGACGGCTCAACATTGCCTTCCCCGAAATTTCGAGCCAGAAACCTGGCAGAACTGCCAGCGACGAACCTTTGACACGACGATTGCCTCGTAATCCTTCAAGTCTGCATGGCATTGTTAAAGCTGTGATTGATTAGGAGCGTTTCCGCACACCATCCCCGGTATGTATCACACCGCTCGCGGTTTCCGCGCAACTTTGAGAAGCGACGTCTGAACTAAAACGCGGCGAAGCTTCGCATGCGTCAAACTTAGCTAGTAGTTGTGAAAGGTTCGCAAGCGCCGCAGTCGTTTGATCGTGACGTGACCCCCTGATTTTCCTCCAGTCTCGATTAGAGTCCGGCCCTGACAGAAGGACGGACGAGATGAAGAGAACGAGGTTTTCAGAAGAGCA